>NZ_FOOU01000001.1 GCF_900113275.1 Neptunomonas qingdaonensis | reverse complement strand
CGAGGTCAGTTGAGTCAGTGCCTCAAGGCCGCTCAGGCTGGCTAAAGCGTCACTCCCGCTTAAATCCAGCGAAGCAATCTGACGTAATCCTTCTAATGGAGGTAGAACACGCAACCTTAGATTACTCAAATCAAGTAATGTTGCTTCGGTTTCCCTTGCGTATTGAATACGGCGTTGTGCTTCTTGAAATGCGGCGGGGTGTTGAAAGAAGGTCATCCTGAGTCTCATTTTGCATTACTTTGCTTTGCAGGATGTTTTATCAGTTATTGTATTAAATGTCATTCGTCACTGAATAGCGGCTATCTTTCGGATTACTGTTTATGATCGCTTCACGCCCTGAGTCGTTTAACAATTATTTATAGAACTCTATACAGCCCTTATGCAGTTAGCCCATGCTTTAGCCTATTTAATAACTCCATAATCTTCTTATCACCTCTGTAGTGAGTCGCACAGTATTCACCTGGGCTCTCACCACCTAATGCGAGTAATGGCGTTCTGAACCATTTGAGAGCCGTTTCTTCGGATCCGAAGTACCCCACGGCTTCCGCCAAAATCTGTTTTGTAATAAACGGTTCTTCAGTCATAAAAATCTCAACTTATCGGGTTGTTATTTTTTTGCTGTAGTCAATTATGAGTTTTAGGAGAAATGACCACACTAAAATAACAGGAACGATTTAGCTGCTGTAACTATCGTATAAAACGGCGTTTCTGGCAAGTGCATATTCTGGCTCAACATGAACACCCCTTCTGGACGAACGTGAACACTGTTTCTGGTTCAACGTGAACACCTATTCTGGCGTGAAGGTGAACACTTTCAGTCTATGACCAGAATAGGTGTTCACGATACCAGAATCGATTTCCTGCATTGATTATTTGATTGCTAACCTGTTCCTTTTGCTTTGGGGACAGGGGATGCCAGCCAAGAGAATATCAATGCGTCAATTAAGAGAGATATTGAGACTGAAGTTGCAGGCCGACCTGAGTATCCGGCAAATTCAACGTAGCCTTCGAGTGAGCGTAGGCGGCATATCCAATGTGGTAAACAAGGCTCAAGCCTTGTCGCTTGACTGGTCCAGTATTGAGCAAATGGATGATGACACCCTTGCCAGTCAATTCTATCCCCGTGCGGATACGCGGGTATCTTCTGTGTTTGCGATGCCCGATTGGTGCAGTGTACATCTGGAGTTAAAACACAAAAGCGTTACCAAGCATCTGTTATGGGAGGAGTACACCCAGCAGTATCCCAACCGTAGCTACAGCTACTCGCAATATTGCCATCATTATCTGGTCTGGAAAGGTAAGCAACGTCGCTCCATGCGCCAAGTCCATAAAGCCGGTGAAACGCTGTTTGTGGATTATGCCGGGCAGACGGTGCCGATTGTTAACGGCAACACCGGTGAAGTGCGCAGTGCACAGATATTCGTGGCAGTCATGGGTGCATCGAACTATACGTTTGCTGAGGCGACCTACAGCCAAAGCCTGCCGGACTGGCTGGGCAGCCATGCCCGTGCTTTCAGCTTTTTAGGCGGCGTGCCGCACATGGTGGTACCGGATAACTTAAAAAGTGGGGTCACTAAAGCCTGCCGTTACGATCCCGATGTAAATCCCGCCTATCAACAACTGGCCGCGCACTATGGCGTGGCGATCATGCCTGCCAGGCCTTACAAACCTAAAGATAAAGCCAAGGCAGAAGTAGGCGTGCAAATTATTGAGCGTTGGATATTGGCGCGCTTACGCCATCACAGCTTCTTCTCCCTGGCTGAGTTGAACACCTGCATCAAAGCCCTGCTGGTTGAGGTTAACAACAAGTCCTTCAAGCAGTTCAAGGGGAGTCGCCTCACCTGGTTCGAGTCGATTGATAAGCCGGTATTGAACCCACTACCGACACATACTTACCAATACACAGACATCAAACAGGTCAAGGTGAACATCGATTATCACGTCCAGTATGAGGAGCACTTGTACTCGGTGCCCCATCACTTGGTGGGTGAGCGCATTGAGTTGCATGCCAAACGCAATGTGATTGAACTGGTGTTCCAAAGCCATCTGGTGGCCAGTCACGCAAGACAACACCGTGCGGGTATGAGTACCACACCTAGCCACATGCCAACAGCGCATGAAAAGCATCATAAATGGACAGCAGGTAGGCTAATGAACTGGGCCAAAGATATTGGCGATGAAGTGCTTGCCTGGGTGAAAGCCCAGCTCAACCGAAAGCAACATGAGCAGCAAGCGTATCGGGTCTGTTTAGGACTGTTGAATCTGTCTCGTCAGTATCCACCGTCGCGCATTAACAAAGCCTGCGGCATTGCTAATCAACATAGCCTTTACCGACTCAAGCACATCAAGGATATCTTGCAAAGCAACCAGGACAAGCTACATCCGGATACGCCTGAGCAAGCCTCATTACTCCCCCAATCACACGAAAACATCCGTGGCCCACAAAGCTTCCACTAAGGGAAAAACATCATGATAAACCACACCTTAATGCAACTGCGTCAGTTGAAACTCAACGGTATGGCCAGCGCGCTGGCGATGCAAACTGAGCAGCCGGGTAACTACGATGGATTAAGCTTCGATGAGCGTATCCAGCTGCTTGCCGACAGCGAACAGCATGAACGGGAACAGCGCAAACAACAGCGGCTACTCAAGGCGGCCAAACTGAAAATCAACGCGCATGCACGGGATATCGATTACAGCCAGCCACGCGGGCTAAAGCAAGCCATGATGGCTTCCTTGCTGCAATGTGACTGGATAAACAAGCACCAGAACCTGTTACTCACCGGCCCTTGTGGCAGCGGCAAAACATACCTTGCCTGTGCACTGGGACACACCGCCTGCACCAAAGGCTATAGTGCAAAGTACTACCGACTGTCCAGACTCATGCTGGAGCTGACTCAAGCCAAGGCCGACGGTACTTACAGTAAGGCGCTACAACAGCTTGCCCGCATGGACATGCTTATCCTGGATGATTGGGGACTGGAGCCACTCAAAGCCGCACATCGAAACGATCTGATGGAAATCATGGACGACAGAAATGGCAGTTCATCGACTGTCATCATCAGCCAGTTACCGACTGATCAATGGTACCAATCTATCGGCGATAACACGCTGGCCGATGCCATTTTAGACAGGCTCATGCACAACGCACACAGAATTAATTTAAAAGGAGAATCAATGCGGAAAATACAGTCCGAATTGACTGAACGTGAACACTTAGGGTAAAAAGACTGAGAGCCCAATGCGGGAAACTTCAGGTGTTCACGTTCGACCAGAATCACCGTTCAACTTCACCAGAATACGCAGCAAGAAGCGGGCTGACGTTAAGTAAAGGGATACTGCACGCGCTTTTTGATAGTATCCTTATTTTCAAAATGACGTTAAATAAGAATACATCAGCCTTTCCGGAAGAAACTCCAGAAATAATTTCCTTCCTTAATAATTTAAGAAATTGCAATTAGACATCTGAACTTTTAGCCGCAAGCCGCTAAATTCCGTGACACGACTTGCTCAAGATCTTTACAATCAATGGCTAGTCCCCGCTGACGCCGATGTACATTTGCTCCAACCAAGTCTTCTTCGGTCAAACCATACACTTTTTTAATCCACGTCAGTGGAACCTTGATTCCTGCTAACTCGTCACACCGTCGCAATAACTCTTCTTTGAAAACTATCGTGAAATCTTCAAACTCACCACTTGTTAGAAACCTGTTCAGCTTTATTGTTGCAGCGCTAATGCTTTCACGTTCTGTGTTAATTTTCAGATAGTCAACGATCGCGTCAGACACTCGGCTTCGCTCCATGTGAAGTAAAATCACATCATTCAAGATACCGGCCAATTTCGGTATTTCGCTATGACGTCTACTGTTCCAGTACTTAGCAACATTATCACCCAACAGCCAAAGATAAGGCTCCAGTGTTTTGGTATAAAGAGCTAACTGAACTAAATACTCCTCTTGAGTAGACGAGCTTCTACCCCCCTGATAAATCAGTTCATGGAAAAGGAGGCCATCAACACTTTCAAAGTTCATTTCACCAATTTTTTTGCCACAACCCTCACATTTTCCAGAAAGAAGTGACTCATTTGTAAACTTGCAATTACATTGAGAGCAGCGATCGATAAGATAGCCGCGATGTTCAGCGCACAGTAAATGATAGCGAAAGCTCCATGAGGCATGAAGCACATTCGTTTCGTGGTAACACTTCGGACATAACTTAATTCTGGAAAAATCAAAAAGACCACGATATGTATCTGCCCAGGCCCATGGATCAAATAAAGAAAGAACAGCTCCGTGATCTGTATATTCCAACAACAACTCTTTAATTTTTATTCTATCGTCCAATTTAAATGAGCGAAGTGGAGCAGCGTTTGAAATCAATATGGTCAACGCGTAATAGCCATAACCATTCGCTCTTGCGAGACGAAAAAGATAGCTTTGCAGTGACTCTTCCGGCACTGGGGCAGGCCTAGCAATAAGTTTATTACTTTTCAAAAAACATCATCCAGGCGCAGTTGTAACTCGCCATACCGTACATTTCTATACCTGGCATCAACAACTCGATTCTTTCCACGTGCAGCATCACGATTCCAATAAGACTGACTTCGCTGTTCTTGCGCCACTATTTCGGTAAGCTTTAGAATCAATGGATTAACTTCATCTCGTACATTTAATTGCCGTCTAGAAGCATTCAAAAAATGCTCAGGGGTAATCGATTGGGAGCCGTCAAAGACAGCATCAATGGCCGCAGGGCGAATCAATTTCTTCATTAAATTAGAAACGTTACCCTGGGTTACAGCAAAAAGCCTGAAAGCCTGTTCCGTACGCCACAAATCTTGGTCTGGTTGGATTGGTAATTTTTCTTGTACTTTTTGTAAAAATTTCTGAAAACCCTCGAACGTATCCATTGTGTAATTGATTAACTCATAGCGCATGTTAAATCTACGCTCCAGTTCTGTGCCAACATCTAATATATACTGGCTCCATGGCAAGCCGAATAATACGATAGGAATTTTTGCTTTATTGATCAGCATTTTGATCCAGTCGGCTATATCCAATACCACTTGGTTACTTTGCGTCTGAATAGCATGATGGAACTCATCGATAATAATGAGCTGTGTTCCTGCTGCTTTAAGCTGGATCACTAAGCGGTCTGTAAGCTCATGAGTATCACCACCTTTTCCCTCTAAGGGGTCGCCAAGATCTCTTAAAAGCTGTGCGGCTACTGGCTTAGGGTGTCGCGACTTAGGCAAGCCACTCACCAATACGGGCTTATAGGTACGCTCTGATTCCTGTCTGACGGGATACTTTTTTTGGTACTGCTTGATGAATTCAGTTTTCCCTGTCCCCGTCTCTCCCATCACTAGAATACAAGTTGGTTCATTCTCGTATTCTGTCATTTCGGCAATATCCCGTACTCTTTTAATGTCTTCTAGTAAAGATTTCAATGTGGGAGTCGGAACGAACAAGCTTTCTATTTGTACTACTTTATTCTTAACGGTTATATCCATATTCGCCTCAAAATTCTAACTCTTCAGGATAGTCGTTATCCGTACCATCAAAATCAGATTCTGGGACAGTTGAAGATCCCTTAGCTGGCTGCTCTGCTGGTTTTGGCACTCCTTGATTCTGGCTAGCCGCCTCATCAAGAACCGACGCCTTAACACCGCCCTCTTTTTGTTGACCTATTTCCATATAACGAGCTACTCGTGCCTTCGTTGATATTTTGTTCTTGAGGCTTAAAGAAAATTCATTCTCGACCAACTGTATTATCTTCATTTTAGCTACTGCTAACGCTTCAAGATCAACTTTCTTTTTGAGAATATTCCTAACAAACTTTTTGTTTGTTCTATGCTGATAAGCAGTCAAACCTGACGCATACTTTTGATCGACAGCAGCAACTTTAAAGTACTTTTCTTCATGCTCGTTGTATACATAGATATACCCAAGATCATCACGATTCCTTTTAATACGCATCCGACCAAAACCATGCTTCATTCTATATTTTGTGAGGTGCTGATCATCATACAGAATACTATCTTTTGTAATACCCAGATTTGTAATAGTAACTTCAAAGCTCTCAGCTAAAACTATATTTGAGCGTATGGGATCAACAGGATAAATCGGGACGATTTCCAGGTCTTTTTTCCATTCTTCGTTGGGAATCAATTTCCCGCCTGCAACCGTATCGCATTGATAAATATCAATTACCCAAATGTGAAACATTTCTAGAAAAGTGCTCATTGAAATAATTGCATTCTTTTCAGGTATATAATCGATAACTTCAGCCATTCGTCCCATCGTTCTACCTTGCTTATCATTAAGCAATTTCTGATTCATGGCTCTAAAATAGCTTTCTATAGACCCCTTGTACCAAGGATGCTTACCAGGATTGTGCTGAATCGTAACATGAAAATCCATACACGCATCTTCAAAAGCAACACTTGTAAACTCTTTGCCTCTATCGGTCGCTATCACAGCGGGAACACCCGCACACAGCCAATCATTTACAACACTGGGATATCTTTCTTTTACATATGCCTTTGATGACATTGCATGGTGAAGCGCTCGGGCAACGCTAAGATAACTTGGGTCTTCGAAGCCAATATTAAATCCCAATATGCTTTTCGATTTATAATCTAAAAATACAGTAATCCACGGCCTTCCTAAAACCATCCTTGTTTCGCTATCAACAACAAAGAGATCAAGCCGCGTGTGATCAACTTCAGCACGCTGAAGGATCAACTTAACTTCCCGCACAGGCTTAGACTGCTTGAACGCTATCATGGCTGCTCGTTTACCCTGGCGCGCTTCTAGTACTTTAGCTGGAGCTTCCTTCTTAACTCTTTTTATAAAAGTAGGAAGTGTCGGAACCCTGAGCTTCTGGTCGTCAGTGACTAAGCGATTTTCATAATGAATTTTTGTCTTCATGTAATCGTGGGATGAAGAAAAAGAGGGAGACATTGACTGTTTATAATGATCAATCGCATCCTGTATATGTATCTCTGCTGTTTTGCTAACTTTTGGCGAGCGATTACCTTTTTTCTTTGTGCTAGGGAGCAACCCTTTTATACTGCAACCAGCTTCTATATAGCTTTTTTGCCAACGCGCAATAGTTCGCGCGCTAGGAGGGACCTCACTTAGCTCTATTGCGACAGCCTCTCGAATAGGATCTAAGTACTCAGATGTAAATGATTTAACTTCAGAAGCCGCACAAATATACCTATATCGACGCCGCGCTTCTGACTTATCATTTTCTGAATAACCTGAAAAATCTAAACTCCATGGATCCTTAAAATCACGCTCTTTTTGGCTTTTTGGTAAGATCTTTGCCGATCCTTTTAACACCAATTCATTTAATTCAATGATCGTGCGGGTAGAAGCAATCAGGTTAAAAGCGTCCACAAGACGAATTAAGTTTCCGTCTACGCCCACTATTTCAAACTGTTTTTCAACAACATCGTTAGAGACAACAATAAAATCTCCGATTTTATACCCATTCGTCATAATGATTTCCCTGCCCTAACCAAAGAGTTGGTACTAAGTAGATCGCTATCTAAGTCAGCAATCAATCGCTTGTTCCAGAGCAACCTATGGATCATTATGAAATCCTCGTTACGGGAGTCCTGCCTGATAAACTGACCAATGCTTAATGAAGGGCTAGTACTCAACGCATTACGAATCATTGCGACATAAGCCGGGTCTAGTTCGTAACTGGCTGATTTATATAACAAACATAGGTTTTCGTAGCAGTATTGGCGGGTAATCCACTGATCGGTAACCAAAATTAAATCTTTCCCTTGATTTCGAGCTTCATTTTTTACCACCTCAAACCAAACATAAAAGCCCGCATCTTTATCTATATCTGCTTTGTACTTAATTTCATAGTAGCAAGAATTAGAACTAAAGAAGACTTCGAAGTCTGGCGTATAAATATGCTCCTTTTCGTCATACCAGTATGTAAAACCTAAAGGCTGAGGCTCGTAAAGCCGGACTTCTTCGTCAAACTCAAGATAATAGCAGTAGTCTTTTTCGAGGGGACTTTCTAAATAAATACAGGAACTGGTTGATTTGCGTGCAGGAAACCTCGTGATACTTTTATTCATCAGGTCACGAATTTTTCTTTTCTTTGGAATTTTTCTTTTCATAAGCAGATCCCCTCTATTAGCTAAACAAATATAGCCAAAGAGGAGATCGTGTCAAGTTATGAATTAATTATGACATCTTATGATATTCAAATGTCACATTATGGTTTATAAATCACAACTACAGGTGAGCCAGGTTTCCCTTACTTTCCAGCCAACTTTTACGATCGGAGGCACGCTTTTTAGCTAACAACATATCCAGCATCTCATGTGCATTATCTTCAGCATCGACGGTCAATTGCACCAGACGACGCGTATCCGGATCCATGGTTGTCTCACGTAACTGAAGAGGATTCATCTCCCCCAGACCTTTAAATCGCTGTACGTTTATTTTTACATTCTTACGCTCAGCCCGCAGGCGCTCAACAATGCCGTTCTTTTCGGCCTCATCGAGCGCATAAAATACATCTTTGGCCGCATCGATACGGAACAACGGAGGCATAGCAACATAGATATGCCCTGCATCCACCAACGGCTTAAAATGACGCAGAAACAGCGCACAGATAAGCGTAGCAATATGTGCCCCATCAGAGTCGGCATCGGCCAGCACACATATTTTTCCGTAACGAAGACCTTCCAGATTATCAGAGCCCGGGTCCACACCGACAGCGACCGAAATATCATGAATCTCCTGCGAAGAGAGTATTTCACCCGAGTCCACTTCCCATGTATTCAGAATCTTACCGCGCAACGGCATAATCGCCTGGAACTGACGATCTCTGGCTTGTTTCGCCGAACCACCAGCCGAGTCCCCTTCTACTAAAAAGAGCTCTGAGCGCATCGTTTCTGAACCGGCACAATCCGCCAGTTTCCCCGGCAGCGCTGGACCCTGAGTGATTTTTTTACGAATGACCTTTTTACTCGAGCGTAAGCGCTTTTGAGCATTAGCTATAATGCTTTCTGCTAACTGTTCGCCCTCTTCTACATGACTGTTTAGCCACAGCGAAAACGCATCTTTTGCTGAACCCGAAATAAAGGCAGCAATCTGACGGGAGGAAAGACGCTCCTTTGTTTGCCCGGAAAACTGTGGGTCACGCATTTTTGCCGACAGGATATAAGCACAGCGCTCCCAGATATCATCCGCCGTCAACTTAACACCACGCGGCAGCAAATTGCGGAACTCACAAAACTCCCGCATCGCTTCCAATAAGCCGGTACGAAAACCATTTACATGGGTACCACCCTGCACCGTGGGGATCAGGTTTACATAACTTTCACAGGTTAAATCACCGCCTTCAGGCAGCCACTGAACCGCCCACTCGACCGCGTCCTCTTCTCCCTGCAGGGAACCGACAAACGGGTCTGTTGGCAGCGTATCAAATACCTGTGTCGTGCCTCGCAGATAAGCACTGAGACCATCCTCGTAACACCATTCCTCTTTCTCGTTCTTGGCGCCGCTCTGGTCCGTAAAAGTCACCTTCAAACCAGGACAAAGCACCGCTTTTGCACGCAAATTATGCTTCAGGTGATTAACACTGTATTTAGGCGTATCAAAATATTGAGGGTCAGCTAAAAAGCGAACGCTTGTACCCGTATTACGTTTGCCACAGGTATCAATAACTTCCAGATCAGAAACTTTATTACCATCGGCAAAAACGATTTTATACACCTGCCCATCACGCTTAATTTGCACTTCAAGCAATTTAGAAAGCGCGTTCACAACCGAAACGCCTACACCATGCAAGCCACCGGAGTAGTTGTAATTTTCATTATTGAATTTCCCGCCTGCATGCAAACGCGTCAGAATCAACTCAACACCACTGACACCCTCTTCCGGGTGAATATCAACGGGCATTCCACGCCCGTCATCACTCACAGACAAAAAACCGTCTTTGTGCAGTATCACATCGATCTGCTTAGCATGCCCGGCCAACGCTTCATCGACCGAGTTATCGATAACCTCCTGGGCCAGATGGTTAGGTCGATCAGTTTCGGTATACATACCGGGACGCCGTCGTACCGGATCCAAACCACTTAATACTTCTATCGAATCAGCCGTATATTGCTTCGACATCTGTTTCTTTTTCCTGTCACTCGCTAAAAGGGGGTAAAGGTATTGCTTCAGGTAACTCTAGTCGACCTTGAGAAAAACCTATGATTGCCGGAATCAGTTTTTCGAACTGATCAAAACCATGACTGCCACCCGGCTGTATAAACGCGATGGATCGATCAAAAAAATCCACCGCTTCGCGATAATCTAATGTCTCATCAGCGCTCTGTACTAACAACAGATAACGGGCAGGATCTTTTACCTGATCAACAACCATCGCTTCCAGCTGCTGCAAATGATCGCGCGTCAGGATATAGCGTTCATGGGTATAAATATTTTCATTATCGCCCAGCCATTCAGATAATAACCGATAAGGGTAGATAGCCGGATTCACCATCACCGCTTTGCAGTTTTCATAATGCTCGGTCAGCCAAATACTGAAATAGCCGCCCAACGAGCTACCTATCAGCACGATGGGGCGCTGCCGGTTATCGGTAACTATCGACTCAAGCTGTCGCATCGCTTCTGCAGGCTCATGTGACAACTGTGGCACTAAGTAATTTTCGCTATACTTATGCCCATTCTCTTGTTCGAGCGCGCTAAAGTACTCACCCAACAAACGTGCTTTTATAGATTCAGGCGAACTGTTAAAGCCATGCACATAAATAAAAAGCGGTAACGACATACTGGTTATCCTTACAGTGTTTGAGAGAAGTTACCTAAGGTTACCGCGGGATGCAAGTTCAGACAGGGACTCGTTTAACCCTTGTTGTAAATTTCCCATCAGGCAGCAGATCAATCACCCGGTAGGCAGGTTGCGATAAGTAAGGGTCAGACTCCATCTCAGGCTCAACGGTGGATACCTTAAATTGTGGAGCGGTTGCCGGTGTCGCCAGCACGCAGACCTGTTCCATTTCTATCTGATGCGCTTGATGCAGGTGCCCGCAGACGATCAGCTTAAGGTTTTTATACTTCTTAAGCTGCGCCCAGAAAGCCTCAGCATTAGCTAACATGATGCTATCTTGCCACTGGCTGCCAACAGCCACCGGGGGATGATGCAACACCAACAGCAGGTACTTATCTGAATGCTCTGAAACAACACCCGCCAACCAATCAAGTTCGGTTTGACTCAAGGCTCCACTACCCTTTCCATCCGGCTCAGCCGTTGAATCCAACATGATGATGCACCAATTACCCTGAACAAAGACTTTCTGGGACAGGGTCTGATACTCACGCATCCTGACAGCATCATCGTGATTACCGGGAATCCATCGAATCTCTTTTGCCATCCCATCGGTATATCGCTGCAGCCTTTGGTAACCACTGGCGTACCCATGATGAACCAGATCACCGCTCAACAACAACAGATCCGAATCGGCGTCCTCAGAGCGCAGCTGCTGCAGTGTACTGAGCAAGCGCTGCTCTGGATTCAACCCTTTAAAGGGCTCATCCGCATTCTCCTGCAGATGACAATCAGTCACCTGTACGACCCGCATTTTATCCATCAGGCACTAAAAACAGGTTCTATTAACTGGCCATATTGCTGACAATGGCTTAGCCATTCACCCAGATAGTGGTTCAACTGAACCTTTTCATCCGGCTGATGCATGTCGCGGTTTGGGTAAGGATATGCGCCAGAGAGCTGTCGATGCCGCTTCAGGCAGATTACTTCTGCCATACAGGCATCATGATATAAGCGCACCACCAGCGCCGGGGATTCCAGCCACGAGGATCCACTTTGCTCCTGTTGCGAAATTTGCAGTGTAGTGGTGTAAACAAAACGCTCTTCAACTTCAAAGCGAATCTGTACCTGATGCTCACCCCAGACAAGCTGAAATTCGCGCATGTCGCACGCTTCCAGGTCGGGCATCAATTTATTCAAACGCGCATAGTTGACTTCACATATTGCCATCTGCCGCGTCAAATCAGGTACATACTTACGTTTCATACAGCGTTAACACTCCACTTCTCTTTTATAGTGTTACGATTCAATTGCAACCATTGTAACGCAATAATGGCAGCAGCATTATCCACATCACCCGTCTGTATCATGGCAATAGCCACATCTGCCGAAAAAAGGTGAACTTTAATATTTTCCCCCTCATCATCCAGCCCATGCACGCCACCCAGTCCATCGCTATTGACACATCCACAATACAGATCGATATATTCTCTCGCGCCTCCGGGGCTGGGGGTAAAACGACTAATATGTTCTAACTGTAAAATTTCAGCGCCGGCCTCTTCCTGACTCTCACGGCATGCCACCGCTTCAGTGGTTTCACCCGGCTCGACCAACCCGGCAACCAACTCAAGTAACCACGGGCTACGCGGGTGATCAATCGTCCCTATACGAAACTGTTCTATCAGGACAACACAATCAAGCCAGGGGTCATATAAGAGCACACAGACCGCATCTGGACGCCAGAATAGATCCCGCTTCATTTGGACATGACCGCCTTCGAAACGTTCATGTCGCAGCGTCACCTCGCGCATCTGATAAAAGCTGTCACAGATAACCTTATCTTCCTCAACATCAACATCTGTAATAGAAAACTCAGGGTTCCAATACTCACTCATCAGCATGCTCCGCTATTCAAAATATAAAATCTGGATATTTGCTTGTTCTCGGCGTCAAAGAGAAATTAACTAGATTAAATACGGGGGAATTGACCTATACGCCAGTATAGTACGATTCGTCATGAACGCCTAAATCAGGTGGTATACCCTGCGGATTCAAACGAAGCTAATCATCGTGCGAGTCCATCTCCACATCAAGGAACTTTATTATTTCTTCCAGCGGAGCCGGGCGTGTTAATAAATACCCCTGCCCCATTTCGCAATCATTTTCACGTAAAAACGCCAGCTGCTCATGCGTTTCTATTCCTTCTGCAATCACTTTCAATCCTAACTTATGGGCCATAGCAATAACAGCCGAGGTAATTTCCATATCGTTTTTATCGTGCGGAATATCGCGCACAAAAGAGCCATCTACTTTTAAATGATCAAAAGGCAGCCGTTTCAGATAGCTCAATGAAGAATAACCGGTACCGAAATCATCAATCGCCAGCGCAACCCCTAAATGCTTTAACTGATGCAAGGTATCGACAACAACATCCACCTCCTCCATTATCATAGATTCAGTAATTTCCAACTCAAGCAATGCAGCAGGGAAGTCATATTTTTCCAGTGCTGCTTTAATTTTTGACAGCAACTGAGGGTCAAAGAATTGCCGCATAGAAAGGTTAACCGCCATGCGAATCGAATGGCCGCTATCAAGCAATTGACGTCCCTGACGGCAAGCCTCATTTAGCACCCACTCACCCAACTCAACAATTAACCCCAGCTCTTCGGCAATCGGAATAAATTCAGCAGGAGAAACCCGCCCCCGTTCAGGGTGATCCCAGCGTACTAACGCCTCAAAGCATATAGGCTGCAACTCGCCCATAATCGTCCACTGTGGCTGATAATGAATACAAAATTCGTGATTCTGCAAAGCACTACGCAGTTGCTTCTCCATACTGGCCCGATTAACAACTTCATCATTCATCTCGCCAGTAAAAAACTGAAAATTATTGCGCCCCAAACGTTTTGCCCGGTACATAGCGAGATCGGCGTTTTTCATCAGGACGGCCCAATCATCTCCATCTGTCGGCGCCATGGTAATGCCGACACTCACCGTGGCTTTGACTTCACCACCATTCAAGATCATAGGCTTACTGATAGCTTGCAATACTTTTGTAGCGACTAAGCCAACCTCTGCAGAACCACTGACATCGGGTAGCATCACTATAAACTCATCTCCACCGATGCGAGCAATAAGGTCAGAGTTACGCAAGGCACTACGCAACCGGTCAGCAATTGTCTGCAACAAAGCATCACCGACATCATGCCCTAAGGTGTCATTAATCTGCTTAAAATCATCCAGATCAAGATAGAATAAAGCAAATATTGTATTGTTACGTAAGGCCTTTTTTAGCTCAACAGCAAGCTGCTCTTTAAATAAGCGGCGATTTCCCAAACGGGTCAGCGGGTCATAAAAAGCTAGCTGTTCAATTTGCTCCAGGGTCTTTTTCTTAGTGGAGATATCCTCACTTACGCCAATAAAATGGGTGATTTTCTGTTCATCATCCA
Organism: Neptunomonas qingdaonensis; assembly: GCF_900113275.1. Classification (GTDB taxonomy): domain Bacteria; phylum Pseudomonadota; class Gammaproteobacteria; order Pseudomonadales; family Balneatricaceae; genus Neptunomonas; species Neptunomonas qingdaonensis. The sequence continues at coordinate 632,018 of NZ_FOOU01000001.1, read as the reverse complement.
AAATAGGAGAGATAGATAGCATTGACCAGTAAGGCTGACCTGATTTAGTTTTATTACGAATTTCACCATGCCAGTCATGGCCCGATAAAATAACTTTCCACATATCTGCATAAAAATCAGGTTCTGTTTCACCTGCATTCAAAATACTGGGTGTCTGTCCCTTTATTTCGTCAAGTGAATAGCCCGTTACATCCGTGAACTCTTCATTCACATACTCGATTTCACCTTTCTCATCCGTAATCAGGACCATCGTAGGGCTTTGCTCAACCGCACGTGAGAGCTTTTGTAAATCACCCTCAACCTGCTTGCGCTCAAGCGCCAGACTCACCAATTGTGAAGCCTGCTCCATCATGGCTATATGATCATTATTGGGCGCCAGCGGATAAGGATGATATATAGCAAAGGTCCCAAGGATCTCTTGTGTCGAGCCGAATATAGGCTGTGACCAGCAGGACGCGAGGTTCGCCCTGGCTGCCAGCTCTTTAAAGCTATTCCAGCAAGGATGGCTTTGTATATCGTCAACGATGACCAGTTTTCCGGATGTCGCTGCTATACCACAAGAGCCCGCACCTTCACCAATCGCCAAGCCTTCAATCTCATCCGTGAAGAATGCCGGCAAGCTAGGCGCAGCCCCATGCATAAGATTTTTTTTATCTTTATCAAGCAGTGAAATAGAACACATACTATTGACGTAAACGCTTTCAATCCCTCTGACGATTTCAGCGAAAATATTATTCAGAGAAGCACCGCGAATCAACATATCCAGTACATGCGTATTCTGCGTCAACAGAGCATTTTCAAAATAGCGACTGGTAATATCGCGATTCACCGCTAACAAACCAATCACTTTCCCTTCGACACTTCTCAGCGGTGCTTTGATACACTCGATCAGCTGATCAGCTCCATCATTACGACGAATCCAAATATTTTTAACGACTACTTCATTTTGTTCAAATACCAGAGCATCTTGCTCATTGGTCAGATTGACATTAGTTTCTTTGAAAAAATCCTCAACACGCTGGCCAATAATTTCATCCCGGGGGCGACCTAAAAGCTTGGCAAACGATTGATTACAATCAAGATATCGTCCATTTACGTCTTTCGCATAGATATGATCCGGATTAGAATCCATCAAGGTTCTGAGCAGCAAGGTCTCATCAACCACTTGACCAAATTCATCACTTAACGACAGTAATTCACGCTTTTTTCTACACCACTGAAAGATAGCAGCAGCTAAAACGACGACTAAAAATACAATGGCAATGATCATATAGGCGGATAGCGCTGCCACTGGCGTGGCATTAAGAGTAACGCTACCTTGCGGTATCAGGGCCTGATCGATAGCAAACCGCTCAACAGCATCCAGGTTGAATACGGGTTCTGCAGGAGGTTCATGCACAATAGGTAATTCACTGATAGCGCTTCCTTTAAGGATATCCAGCAGATAATCAGCCGCAGCCGCTCCTTGTAACGTCGATGTCGCCACATAGCCACCGACCAGCCCCTCAGCAATAGCGGTATCCCAGGCGGAATAGATAGGAACAGACGAATTTTCCAACAGAAAGGAAATACTCTCCTGCAAGCTCATTGAAAGGCCGGTTCTATCCCGATGTAAAGGCAAGCGGAATATAACCGACCCCCTATCAAGGGCTGTTAACTCTGCTTTTAATTCAGGTAATGACCAGTCACTGATTGATCTTACGGAAAAGCGGGATGCATATTTAGCAGCTTCTTGCGAGAAATGTAACTGCTCAGCAAGCCCTGTCGGCGTTGCATCACTGAGTAATACGACCTCTGTCAGGTCAGGATGCATTTCCAGAAGCAGCTGAAAATTCGCATCAGGAGCCGCTGACTCAACAATACCTGTAATCAGTTTATCAGCGCCAATCATCTCTTGTGAAAATGCATTAATACCGACAAAAACCACAGGAATTCCGGCAAAATGTGATTGCCGGTATTTCATCAGAAAGCTCAACGCATTGTTGTCCGTTACAACAATGGCATCAAAGTGCTTTGTTCCTTTTCGTGCCAACAACATAGCCATCAAAGGAAACATTTCATCGGCGGTATAACGTTTTGTATCCAAATACTCGACCTGCAGGTCGATAGAAACTCCCGCCGGTTCTATCCTCTCACTAAAACCTTTATAGATACCATCAGACCACGAAAACCCCTGATGATAAGAGTTAAGCAGCAAAACGCTGTGGCCGTATCCAGACTCAGATTTAAATTCAGCCCCAGACTCAGAGCGTGATTCGGCTTTCGCTAAAGCAGGAAATAAAGCTAACAACAGACAAAAAAATACAGAATACCGCCAGCATTCTGTAGCGAAAATTTTTTTCAACACCATGTAAAACGACGCTAATATCATAAGTTAGCTTTAGTATAGTTTCTATTTCATGAACTGCTATCTAAGGCTGAGCAAAACCTCTAAGCATCTGAATTTCTTCAGCCCAGACCGTCTCATCAATTGTTTCCAACACCAGAGGCACACCGCGAAAACGATCATCCTGCATGATATACCTAAAAACCTCTAAGCCTATCTCCCCCTTACCCAAGCTGTGATGGCGATCAACCCGCGCACCTAAGGCCACTTTAGAATCGTTCAAGTGCATAGCGCACAAGTACTCAAACCCGACAAGATCCGCGAACTCCTGAAATGTCTGCTGACATTCCAGCTGTGTTGTTAATGGATAACCGGCTGCAAATATATGGCAGGTATCTATACATACACCTACTCTGCTTTTATCAGCCACTGCATCAATAATTTCAGCTATTTGGGCAAAGTTATAACCAAGATTGCTGCCTTGCCCGGCGGTTGTTTCAATAACAGCGACAACATCATCCGTTTCTGATATCGCCAGGTTGATAGACTCGGCAATGCGCTGCAAGCACTGCGACTCGGATAACACACGCAAGTGACTACCCGGATGAAAATTAAGATATTTAAGCCCCAACTGCTGGCATCGACTTATCTCATCAACAAAAGCCAGACGCGACTTAGTTAACGCATCGTTTTCAGGATGCCCCAGATTAATTAAATAACTATCATGAGGCAGTATCTGTTCTGCAGAAAAACCCAAGCGAGCGCAACGCTCTTTAAACACAGCGATACTTTTAGTCGTCAAGGGTTTAGCATCCCAACGACGCTGATTTTTGGTGAAAAAAGCAAACGCATTCGCGCCTAATTTTTCAGCATTGAGCGGCGCATTTTCAACACCGCCCGCCGCACTCACATGAGCACCAATATAATAGGGTTTCAATTCAGCCATAGATTAACTCTGTTATTAAAACTCAGCATTGATAACTCACGGGTTAAAGCTTACATGCGCCGCCAAGACAGTCATCAAAATCCATACTTTCCAACTCCTCCCGCTCGGCATGTGCTTGTGTAATTCGCGTCAGCATCTCCTGTTCTGCGTTATTCAGGTCAGATGTACCAGCACGGTTAAAGACAGCCAATAAAGTAGCCAACTCATTTAAGGTTAAATCATTCATTCTGTTTTCCTCTGTTTATTCGACAATAAGTTCCAGATATTCAATCATCAGCTGCACAGACTGCTGCCCTCTGAACTCATTGACATCTAATTTATAAACCGCTCGTACGCTATTAATCGCTTCATTGGGCCAAATTGACAGGTCGGTATTAAACTGAATAGCATCAATCGCCAACCCTGATAGCGGCTCCATCAAGACAATTTTCAGGTGACGCTGGCCGACGATCCTCTGTTGCAACACACGAAAAACACCATCAAACATCGGCTCAGGAAAATGATGCCCCCAAGGGCCTGCTTCCCGGATATGCTCAGCTAACAACAATGTCATATCCGCCGCAAGCAAACTACCATCTGTTTCCAAACGCTGATCCAGATCTTCTTTATTCAACTGTTCACGCACCACCTGATCAAACGCCGTCCGAAATTCCTCCAGGCCCGAAGCAGTTATTGTCAGCCCGGCAGCCATTGCATGTCCGCCAAACTTAGAGATAAGGCCGGGAAAACGACTCGCTACCTGATCCAGCGCATCACGAATATGCAACCCCGGAATCGAACGCGCTGATCCTTTAATCTCACCCTTATCGCCGCGGGCAAATGCTATCACGGGGCGGTTGGTACGCTCTTTGATACGTGAAGCCAGGATACCCACAACCCCTTGATGCCAGCCTTCTTCGAACAAACACAGACCAAAGGGAAGTGAATCATTATCGAAATCCATTTTATCCAACCAGCTCAGCGCCTGCTGCTGCATATCCTGCTCGATAGCACGCCGATCAATATTCAACTGATCCAGCGTTTGCGCCAACTCTCGCGCATATTCTTCATCGTCCGCTAATAAACACTCAATACCGATCGACATATCTTCCAGCCGACCGGCCGCATTTAAACGCGGCGCGATGGCAAAACCCAAATCACTTGCCACCAAACGCTCTCTTCGTCGCCCGGCAACCTCAATCAGCGCCAACAAGCCAGGCCTTGCATGCCCCGCTCTGATACGCTGCAACCCCTGATAAACCAGTGTCCTGTTATTATGTTCCAGTGCAACAACATCAGCGACAGTACCCAGTGCCACTAAATCCAGCAAAGACGCCAGATTCGGTAGCGCAATGTTATTCTCTTCAAACCAGTTTTCAGTCTGCAACGCCCGCCTCAAAGCGATCATCACATAAAAAATGACACCCACACCACACGTCGATTTAGCTTTAAAGTCACAGCCCGGCTGATTAGGATTAACAATCGCAACCGCATCCGGAATTATCCGACCGGCTAAATGGTGATCGGTAACCACAACGTCCATGCCCAACTGGTTAGCACGCGCGACACCTTCTACGCTGGAGATACCATTATCAACGGTCACCAGCAGATGCGGTGACTGGCTGAAAGCAACCTCAACAATTTCCGGGCTTAAACCGTAGCCATACTCAAATCGATTCGGCACCAGATAGTCGACATTCGTGGCACCCATCATCCGCAGACCTAATACAGCCAGCGTTGTACTGGTGGCGCCATCGCAGTCAAAATCACCAACAATCATGATCGACTCATTGGCACGTATCGCCCGGACCAAACGGGATACCGCGGCAGTCATCCCTTTCATTTCCGTGTCCGGCAGCAGCTCTTTAAGATTACGCCCTAACTGCTCTTTGCTTTGAATGCCGCGCGCTGCATAAATTCTGGCCAGCGCAGCAGGCACTTCATCAAAGATCGGAAAGCGCTCGTCAGGTACGTCGCGGCGATGAATACTCACTTGCTTCACATACGCTCCTTCTCTCGGAATAAGGGGAAACCACACTGCAAAATAAAAAAGGCCCGATTAAGATCGGACCTTTTTAATCAAACCGTCAGACTTGTTAATCGAACCGCAAGACTCGTTAATCAAACCGGCGGACATGCTACGCTTCGTTGTGGATATGCTCTGCAATAAACTGCTGCACAACAGCGATATCATTATCCAGTACTGTCAGTCGTTCTTCACGCTCGAAAAGACCGGTCATATGAGCAGGCAACTCGGGTGACTGCAATTTAGCTTTTAGCACGGCTTCCGGAAATTTAACCGGATGCGCGGTGGCCAACACAATCATCGGCACTGCCTTATCACGATTGCACTCTCTTGCCGCTTTCACACCAATAGCCGTATGCGGATCGAGCAAATAACCCGTCTCTGCATGTACATCAGCAATCGTCTGGCAAGTCGCCTCATCATCTACAGCACAGCTATCAAAAAGCTCACGCATTTTATTCCAGCGTGAATCCTCTAACTGGACGGATTCTGTCTTAAAGCGTTTCATCAAATCATTGATAGCCGCGCCATCCTGATCATATACATCGAACAGCATACGCTCAAAATTAGAGGACACCATAATGTCCATCGACGGCGACAAGGTATGAACCAGATCACTTTTCGACATATCATTATTGGAAATAGCACGATGTAAAATATCGTTATGATTCGTTGCTACCACCAGCTGAGAAATAGGCAGGCCCATTTTCTTCGCCAAGTATCCGGCAAATATATCTCCGAAATTGCCCGTCGGAACAGAAAACGCAACCGGACGATGCGGCCCGCCGACCGCCAATGATGCGGAGAAGTAATAAACGATCTGCGCCATAATCCGCGCCCAGTTGATCGAATTAACGGCTCCAAGCTTCATGCCATTGAGGAAGCTCTGATCAGCAAAGCTGGCTTTCACCATCTCCTGGCAATCATCAAAGTTACCCTCAAGCGCGATATTGTGCACATTATCTGCAAGAACGGTGGTCATCTGGCGACGCTGCACTTCCGATACGCGGTTATGCGGATGCAAAATAAAAATATCCACATGCTCAGAATGGCGGCAACCTTCAATGGCAGCCGAACCGGTATCGCCCGATGTTGCCCCCATGATGACCAGGTGCTCATTGCGCTTAACCAGCACATGATCCATTAAGCGACCCAGTAATTGCAGCGCAAAATCTTTAAATGCCAGTGTCGGGCCGTGGAACAATTCCAATACCCATTCGTTGGTTCCCAGCTCTTTCAGCGGAGCCACCGCCGAATGATTAAAACCCGCGTAGGTTTCATCAATCATCTGTTTAAGGTCTGCATCATCAATGCAGTCATTAACAAACGGCGAAATAATTTTAAACGCTAACTCAGCATAAGAAAGCCCTGCCCAGCCAGCGATCTCTTCCTGAGTAAAAACAGGAAGGCTTTCCGGCACATACAGGCCACCATCGCTTGCCAAACCCGCCAGGAGCACTTCTTCAAAGTTAAGCTTTGGTGCTTGTCCACGTGTTGATATATATTTCACGTCAAATCCCTCTTAACCTTTTAAATGCTCAACGCGAATCCGCGTGACCTGACCAATAATATTATCAAGCGCTTCAATGGCGGTAATAGCTTCATTCATCTTGTGTTCTTTAACACGCTGAGTCAGCAAGATAACCGGCACCTGCTGCTCCTCTGTTTCTTTCTGCACAATAGCTTCAATATTAATGCCGTTGTCACCCAGAATTTTAGTAATGCTCGCCAACACGCCGGGCTTTTCAGCCGCCTGCATTCGCAAGTAATAAGCGGTCTCTGTTTCGCTCATAGGCAAAATAGGCTTATCAGACAATTCTGATGGCTGGAAAGCCAGATGAGGAACACGGTTATCCCGATCACCCGTCAAGGTACGTACAACGTCAATAATATCTGCAACAACAGCAGACGCGGTGGGTTCAGCACCCGCACCCGCACCGTAATAAAGCGTCTGGCCGACAGCATCACCGTCAACCATGACGGCGTTCATGACACCATTAACATTTGCCAATAAAGCAGATGTCGGAATCATAGTTGGGTGAACACGCAGTTCTATACCCTTGTCTGTGCGACGGCTAATACCCAGATGTTTAATGCGATAGCCAAGCTCTTCAGCATACTGGACATCTGCAGGCGTGATAATACTGATCCCTTCGGTATAAGCCTTTTCGAACTGCAAAGGAATACCGAAGGCAATTGAAGCAAGAATCGTCAGCTTATGCGCTGCATCAATACCTTCAACATCAAATGTCGGATCTGCTTCGGCATAACCCAGCGCCTGCGCTTCAGCCAGAACATCTGCGAAATCACGCCCTTTATCGCGCATCTCTGTCAGAATAAAGTTACCAGTGCCGTTAATAATACCGGCAAGCCATTCAATCTTGTTAGCCGATAAACCTTCACGAATCGCTTTAATAACGGGAATGCCACCTGCTACCGACGCCTCAAATGCAACCATGACATTATGCTGTTGTGCCGCTTCGAAAATTTCATTTCCGTGCACGGCGATCAAGGCTTTGTTCGCCGTAACAACATGCTTACCGTTTTTAATCGCGGTCATTACCAGCTCACGGGCAACATCATAACCACCGATTAACTCAACAACGATATCAATTTCCGGATTGGTCGCAACATCAAAAATATCGCGGCTGACCTGCGTCCCTTTTGTATCACAGCTTGGGTTATCCCGACGTGAACCAATCTGCTCAACAATAATTCGACGTCCAGCTCTACGAGAGATTTCATCTGCATTGCGATGCAGGACATTAAACGTACCGCTACCGACGGTACCCAGACCACATATTCCAACTTTTACCGGTTTCAAACCAATACCTCGCAGTTTACAAGTCAATCGCAAGCTGAATTAACCAACGAAAATGGGGAAATAGTATAGCGAATAACTCTTCCAGACTCTATTCGACACTGAACAAACATCATTAAAAAAGGAGCCATCAGCTCCTTTTTTAAGGTAATCATCAGGCAATCAAGGCTGGACCCCTAATCTTGCAGCTAACTGCTCTGCTGGCATATAACCGGGAATCAACTGACCATCCGCTGTGATAATCGCCGGCGTACCTGTCACACCCACTTTCTGACCCAACTCATACTGAGCCAGTACCGGATTACTACATTCAACATTTGCCACAGACTTACCCTGTTTAGATAACGTCATTGCTTTTACTTTATCTTCAGAACACCAAATGTTGGTCATCTTTTTAAAAGTCGGCGTGTCAGGCCCCTGCCGGGGAAACGCCAAATATTCGACACTAATGCCCATCGCCTGCAGCTTAGGCACTTCATTATGCAATTTGCGGCAATAAGGACAATCAACATCAGTAAAGACATAAACCGATGCTTTTTCTACGCCAACCGCTTTAAAGGAAACTTTTTCAGCCTCCGGAACAGCCTTCAGTAGCGTCGTACGCTGAGCATCCATTTTAGCTTCAGTGAGATTCACAAAACCATTTTCATCTGACAGCTGATACAACTGACCTAATAAAAAGTATTCACCTTTGGCATCCGAATAGATAATTTCTCCGGAGCCCAACTCAACTTCATACATCCCTTCCAACTGCGCAGCTTTCACAGACACCACCGGGATCCGCTGATCTATTTTCTGTAGCTGCTTGATGATGACATCTTTTGCATCTTCCGCCACAGCTAACGTGCTTGCCAGCAACAGCGCACCTGCCATCAAAATTTTAATTCGCATACTTCCCTCAATACAAAAATAATTGTTTATTTCAGATGGTATTAAACCCGTAAAGTTCAACTACCCTCTTGGATGATGTTGTTGATGCAACGATTGTAAACGCTGCTGGGCAACGTGGGTATATATTTGCGTTGATGAAAGATCACTATGCCCAAGCATCATCTGCACAACACGCAAATCCGCACCATGGTTTAACAGATGAGTCGCAAACGCATGCCTAAGCACATGTGGCGAGATATTTTTTTCGATACCAGACGCTAGCGCATAACGCTTAATCCGATGCCAAAACGTCTGCCGGGTCATAACACTGCCACGCTGACTAGGGAAAACCGTCTCATCTGACATATGACTCAACAAGGCTTGCCGAGCGCCGCCGAGGTACTCCTTAATCCAGCGCACCGCCTCATCACCCAGCGGCACCAGACGCTCTTTCGCCCCTTTGCCGACGACTCGTATAACACCTAACTCAAGATTAAGCTGCCCCAGCTGAAGCGAGATCAACTCAGTAACCCGCAGCCCTGATGCATACAAGGTCTCCAGCATAGCCCGATCTCTTAAACCCAGCACACTGCCAACATCCGGTGCCTGAAGAATACTTTCGACATCAGCCTCAGTCAGCGTCTTAGGCAAAGAGCGGCCTTTTTTGGGCATCTCAATCAACAACATCGGATCTGCGGATATATACGATTCACGTAATAGATAGCGAAAGAAACGACGTGCCGATGAAAGAAAGCGGGCCGTTGAACCAGGCCTCAGGTGCTGTTCAAAACGCCACAAAAGGTACTGCCGTACCATCAAGGTATCCACATCAAGCAAACACTGCCCCTGATCATTCAGCCAGCAAGCAAAAATTGACAGGTCACGCCGATAAGACGCCTGTGTGTTTTTGCTTAAGCCTTCTTCCAGCCATATAGCATCAACAAACAAACGAATAAGTTCAGCGTCATCAGATTGCGGCTCACGGCGTGTAAAGCGCTTATCATCACTTTTCAACGACACAGACACGCCTAACGATACACTTCTATCATTGCAATTTTATCTTTAGCGACAGGAAAGGTGGCCCGTCCCTGCTCAACCTGATGGCGGATACTGATTGCACCCGCTGTCACATCCACCAGCACCCCTTCCATATCGCGACCAAAAAAGGTTCTTAACTTAACAGCGCTACCCACATAGCTACCCAGATCAGTAACCGGTGTTTCCAAAAATGCTTTTTTCACTTCTGGCGGCCGTATTGGCATCACGCCAGGAAATATCTCCTTCATCGCCGTTCCATCTTGCAACACTACTGGCTGAGCACCCATATCCTTACTCTCAACCACGGCCAAAGCGGCGCGACGCAGATCCCCACCAAACAAGTCATGCATCACTTCCCATTCCTGATCAAGAAGTTCTAGCACCTTGCCATTGACCTGCAATGCAAATTCGGCACTGGAAAACAGAGCATCACCGCTTTTCGGGCTCGCCAATGTCTGTATCTCTAACGGAATCGCAGGCTCCCAGCGTGCTGCAATAAGCGCCCCCTCACTGCGCGCACTGGCAAGCGCATCGAACAGACGAGCGCCGCGATACTCGGCACTGCCACCCCCTAGATTTTCCACCAATGCGGATCGGTAACGATTCAGATAATCTGTCGCCAAAACACCTTCCTGCTGAGCACAAAAAGTTTTCCAGCGTTTGTTATATCCCAGGTCACTAACGGTCATACCCAACATCTGAATCGCCGTTTTAGCCAGACCCTCTCGCCTTAGCGTCCCACCTTGATGCAAAGCCAACCACAAATTCAGCTCACCTTTCATAAACTGAGCTAACTCAGCTCCGAGACGAACTTTCATTAGCTTTTTGTTTGCAGAAGACTCCAAGCGCAGATTCAGATCACCCTGCAAGTAACGATAACCCATTGCCTGCATCGCGGCCTGATCAATAACACGGCTTTCACCGCAGAGCAGTGTATCTAATGATTTTTTTTGCGGATCACTGGAGAACAATAGAAGATTTTCTGCATAGTCAGCATTAATATCATAACTCAGCCCCAGCAGGCTCAAAGAGACAGGGTCATCCAGTACACCCGTACGTAGCTGTTCATGCGCAGTCAGAAAAAAAGCCCGCGAGGTGGATGCCAGCAACGCCTGTTGGATAAAAATTTTATCTTTAGCGTCGTGCGGCTGAATAGTGATTTCATCAAGCGAAACCTGCCCCAAAAAAGAAGCCGAAATATCACCATATTCAACCTTCGCAAAAGGCCTGACTGATGCTATCAAACTATCAATATCAGACTTCACTTGATACCAATAATACCCTTGTACGCCCACCACGAGCAGTATGAGAATCAACGGTATTAATAACCACTTCAGCCAACGCCGCATTTACAACCTCATCCATGCCCTACAAAAAATATACTTTCAATGATTCTAGCAGACTGTCGGACGTAACACCGACCTACTACAACAGAACTTTGCCCCAATATACTATTTCAAAACAAAAAAAGGTGACCAGAGGTCACCTTTTTTTCAAAGCAGCGAATTAAGGGTAACTCAGCCGAGTTTTTCCTTAATACGTGCAGATTTACCGCTACGCTCACGCAAGTAGTAAATTTTAGCCTGGCGAACATCACCACGACGTTTCAGAACAATCTCTTCAACCGCTGCGCTGTATGTCTGAAAAGTACGCTCAACACCTACACCGTGAGAAATTTTACGTACAGTAAATGCAGAGTTCAGGCCGCGGTTACGCTTGCCGATCACTACACCTTCAAATGCCTGTAAACGACTACGGGCACCTTCAACAACTCTTACCTGAACAACAACTGTGTCGCCAGGAGAAAAAGTTGGAATTTTTTTTGTCATCTGTTCAGCTTCAATCTGCTGAATGATTAAGTTTTTGCTGCTCATCGCTCGCTCCTAATATTCCACCATCAGACACTTCGGCCTCATGGATATAATCGGTTAACAACGCTTGCTGCTCAGCCGTCAATTTGAGTTTTTCCAGCAGGTCAGAACGGCGTTGCCAGGTTCTGCCTAACTGCTGCTTCAGACGCCAGCGCCTGATATTCTCATGATTGCCGCTTAACAGCACATCAGGTACATGTTGTCCTTCAATTGATTCTGGTCGCGTGTAATGTGGACAATCCAACAAACCCTCAACAAAAGAATCTTCTCCTGCCGAGTCTTGATGGCCTAACACACCAGGCACTAGTCGGGATATCGCATCAATCATGGTCATTGCAGGCAACTCGCCTCCACTGAGAACAAAATCCCCCAGCGACCACTCTTCATCAATCTCCGAACCTATCAGGCGCTCATCTATACCTTCATAACGCCCAGCTACCAAAATCAACTTCTTACAGGAAACTAACTCCTGCACACCCTTGTGATCCAGCTTACGACCCTGAGGCGAGAGATAAATAACTTTAACCTCTTCACCCGCAGCTGCCTTAGCAGCATGAATCGCATCTCGTAATGGCTGCACTTTCATCAGCATTCCGGGACCTCCGCCATAAGGCCGGTCATCCACGGTTCTATGCTTATCATGTGCGAAATCCCTCGGACTCCAACACTGAATAGATAGTAACTCACTACGAACCGCTCTTCCTGTCACGCCATGCTGAGTAATCGCATCAAACATTTCAGGAAACAGCGTTATAACGCCAAACCACATGGTTTAGAACTCCGGATCCCAATCGATCCGCATCGTACCTGATTCCAGGTCAATTTCTTTTATCACCTGATCGGGCAGATAAGGGATCATCCGTTCACGGCGATCTATACTTTCCGCATCACCTTTAACGATGATTACATCGTTAGCACCGGTTTCCATCAGATGACTCACACGCCCCAGCAGTTGGCCAGAAAGTGTATAAACTGTCAGATTTTCCAGCTGGCTCCAGTAAAACTCCCCCTCTTCCAATGACGGCAAGAGTGAAGTTTCAATCGCAATATCCACACCGCAGAATTTGCGGGCAACATCACGATCATTAATACCAGCCAGCTTTGCTATAAAGCCTTTACCGTGTTGCTTTGCAGCTTCTACTTTAAGAGGCTTCCATTGACCATCAACTTTGGTCAACCACGGTGAATAAGTCAGAATACTATCCATCGGTTCAGTGTGAGAAAAGATTTTTACCCAACCTTTGACACCATAAACCGAGGTAATCTGGCCGATTACAGTAACATCATTATTTGTATTACGGCTCATTGACCTATCCAGCTACTATATAAATTACTGAGCAGCTTTTTTAGCTTCTTTTACTAACTGTGCAACACGCTCAGAAAGCTGTGCGCCTTTACTAGTCCAGTATTCAACGCGTTCCAGATCCAAGCGCAGACGCTCTTCCTGACCACGAGCTGATGGGTTGAAGAAACCGATACGCTCAATAAAGCGACCATCGCGTGCATTACGAGAATCAGCTACTGTTAATTGATAGAAAGGACGCTTTTTAGCGCCGCCACGTGACAAACGAATAGTGACCATACGTTAATCCCTTTATATTGCGTGGGTTTTGATATCGCCCAGCGTTGCATTACCAACTGAATATTGTTCCAGTCGGGCCAAAATAAATTCAGGGGCGCATTCTACGTGAATGCGCCTCCATTGGAAAGAAAATCTGTTTATTCTTTATCGTGGAAATCCACCAGGGCCGCCACCCATACCCGGAGGCAACATTCCTTTCATGCCACGCATCATTTTAGTCATGCCGCCTTTGCCGGAAAACTTCTTCATCATTTTAGACATTTGCTTATGCTGCTTCAGCAGGCGGTTAACATCCTGGATCTGCGTACCGGATCCCATCGCGATACGTTTTTTGCGTGAACCACTGATAATATCCGGATTACGACGCTCGCCCGGGGTCATAGAGTTGATGATAACTTCCATCTGCCCCATGCCTTTCTCCGCTTTTGTGGCGTCGGCAGCCTGCGCCAACTGCCCCATACCCGGCATTTTATCCAGCATCCCCATCATGCCGCCCATATTTTTCATCTGCTGGAGCTGTTCACGAAAATCCTCCAGATCAAATCCTTTACCTTTTTTGATCTTAGCTGCGAACTTTTCCGCTTTATCTTTATCAATTTTGCGCTCAGCTTCCTCAATAAGAGAAAGCACATCACCCATACCCAATATACGCGATGCAAGACGATCCGGATGAAAAGGCTCAAGTGCTTCGACTTTTTCACCCATACCGATAAACTTAATCGGCTTACCGGTGATATGACGCACGGATAATGCAGCACCGCCACGGGCATCACCATCGGCTTTCGTCAGTATCACACCGGTCAGAGGCAATACGTCATTAAACGCACGCGCTGTATTAGCAGCATCCTGCCCGGTCATGGCATCGACAACAAAAAGGGTTTCAACCGGATTAATCGCTTTATGCAAACGCTTAATTTCATCCATCATGTCATTATCGACATGCAAACGCCCCGCCGTATCTACCAGCAGTACATCATAATTTTGAATTTTGGCGTGCTGAATCGCTGCTTGCACTATAGCAACAGGATCCTGGTCAGCGGAGGATGGAAAGAAATCGACACCGACCTCACTGGCCAGCACCTGCAACTGTTTAATAGCAGCAGGACGATAAACATCTGCCGACACCACTAGTACTTTTTTCTTTTCCCGGTCTTTCAGCAATAACGACAGTTTTGCAACAGAGGTGGTTTTACCCGCCCCCTGAAGACCTGCCATTAAGACAACCGCCGGAGGTACCGCCGCTAGATTAAGGCCTTCATTGGCCTCACCCATTACTCGCACCAGCTCTTCGTTGACAATTTTGACGAAGACCTGACCCGGCGTCAGACTTTTTGAAACTTCCTGACCAACAGCACGCTCTTTAACACAATTAACAAATTCTTTAACGACAGGCAGCGCGACATCGGCTTCAAGCAACGCCATACGTACTTCACGTAAAGTGTCTTTGATATTATCTTCAGTGAGCTTTGCCTGCCCAGTCACCGCACGCAGCGTTTTCGTTAAACGTTCTGACAGATTTTCAAACATAGTTGCCTCTAAAAAGACTGGACCCTACCCCAATGAACACACCACTCGGTATCAAAATCATTAAGCAGAGCTAAACCCTGAATTCATAAAACTTTGGCGACATTATAGCGCAGTGACGTTCAAGGCCACACCCCCATATTTCAACCTCCGTTTATTTATGCCAAACTACTCTTCTTTAGGAGAAAAAGATGCTCACCCTGTCTACGCTAATAGCTGTATTTTTGTATCTGATTGCTACCACCCTGCAATTCCAGGCATTAAAAAAACAAACGAAAAGTTCCGCCTTAATTAAAATTATTGCGGCAACCGGCGTTATTTTTCACACATTTTCCGTGTATTCAGTGCTTCATCAGCCCAACGGCATCAACCTCGGCTTTTTTATCGCCGGCTCCTTAGTCGCCTGGCTGGTCGCCGTCGTGGTCCTTTTTAGCAGTCTTCGCCATCCGATTGAGAACCTCTTCATTGGTATACTGCCCATGGCAGCATTGAACGCTGCACTTTCTGTCTGGGGACCTAATCTTGGAATCGCCAAAATTTACCAAGGCGGATTAATCGTTCATATCCTGCTATCCATCCTGGCTTACAGCGTCTTCACCATTGCCACCTTCCAGGCCTTTTTATTATCCAAACAGGATCACGCCCTGAAACAACATCATACCCGTGGCCTGGTCGCCTCTCTTCCACCACTTCAAACCATGGAGCGACTGCTTTTTGAGATGATATGGATAGGAATGATTCTGCTAACAGCCTCTCTGATAACCGGCTTTCTATTTTTAGATAACCTGTTTGCACAGCACCTCGCACACAAAACTATACTCTCCATTATGGCCTGGATTCTGTACGCAATCTTACTCTGGGGACGCAGCGTACTTGGCTGGAGAAGCCATCGCGCCGTCCGATGGACAGTCAGCGGATTTTTCCTGCTGATGCTCGGCTTTTTTGGATCCAAGTTGGTTTTGGACATTATTGACTTTTAGACGACCTCAACCGCTTGACACGCCCTCAGCGCGCACTGAGAATATACATCCAATTAGTAATGATAGGCGACGGTTTTGGAAGACGCATCAATAAGTTTTCTTTTGGGGGTACTTTGCTTCCTGATTCTATGCTCGGCTTTTTTTTCCAGTTCAGAAACAGGCATGATGTCGCTTAATCGATATCGATTAAAACATCTCGTCAAACAACACCACAGTGGTGCACGCAAAGCCAGCAAACTACTCGAACGCCCCGATCGTTTAATCGGCGTCATTCTGATAGGTAACAACTTCGTCAATATTTTAGCATCGGCGATAGCTACCGTGATTGCTGTGCGTTTATGGGGCGACGCAGGTATCGTCATTGCCACAGCATCGCTGACCATTATCATTCTGATTTTTGCAGAAGTTTCCCCCAAAACAGTCGCCGCACTGTATCCGGAAAAAATTGCTTTTCCTGCCGCTTACATTCTCACACCGCTATTAACCCTGACCTACCCACTGGTCTGGATTGTTAATGGCATTACCAACGGCTTACTTAAGCTTTGTGGCCTCAGCCCCGATGGCAACAGCAATCACAACCTCAGCACAGAAGAGCTCCGGACTCTGGTTCATGAAGCCGGAGCATTACTACCCAAGCGCAAGCAATCCATGTTACTCGGCGTTTTGGAACTGAATGATGTAACAGTAGACGACATCATGATTCCTAAGAATGATATTCAGGGGATCGATCTCGATTTCGAACTTGATGACATCCTTTGCCGATTATCCACCACAAGCCATACACGCCTGCCCGTTTATAACGGTGATATCAACAAAGTGGTTGGTATCTTACACATGCGTAATCTGGCGCAGTTAATTCAGCAGGGCAATGTTACAAAAGCCTCCATTCTTCAAGTGGTCCACGAACCTTACTTCATTCCAGAAAGCACGCCTTTACAGACTCAGCTTCTGAATTTCCAGAAAGAAAGTCGCCGTATAGGCCTGGTGGTTGATGAATATGGTGACGTACTAGGTATCGCTACCTTAGAAGATATTCTTGAGGAGATTGTCGGCGAGCTTTCTGCCCACCATCGCGCAGAAAATGCGGATATTCACCCACAGGATGATGACAGTTACATTATTGAAGCATCCGCTTTTATAAGAGATATCAATAAATCACTATCATGGAACCTGCCTACAAACGGACCTAAAACCCTGAACGGCCTGATTATAGAAACACTAGAATCCATTCCTGATGCCAATGTGTGCCTGAGCATCAATGGTTATCGCGTCGAAACGCTGCAAATGACAGACAACCTGATCAAAACAGCACGACTAGTAGCACTACCACGCTAAAGAGCGGCCTACTTTACCATCACAACACAAGCGCCTGACCCGCGACTTGTGTTGTCTTATATACGTTGCAGGGCCTTACCTTAGTAGCAGATTTCGCCTTTGTAACGACGTTCAATCTTTTTAATCACTTCCCGACGCTGCTCATTACTCAGCACGCCCCACTCCGCTATTTCCATACCGCTGCGACGGCACGCGATACAAAGATCATCTTTATCTAACGCGCATACCCCCATGCAAGGGTTACGTACAAGGTTTTTCTGCTCGCTCATTTTCTCTTTAACACTCATGATGATGTTCTGGACGCGGTTTCATGGGAATGTCCGCATCAAACCCAATGTTAAGTAACTCAATCAACATATAAGCCGTTAAGCCCCAGATAATGTGCCCATCATACTCATAGGCAGGCACGAAATGCGTCATCCCTTTAAAGCGTATCTGGTCGGTATGATGACGCTGATCCTCCAGAAAGAAACGCAAAGGTACAGTAAATATGCTTTCTATTTCATCCGGACTTGGCGTTAACTGTATGGAGGCAGGCACAATACCGACCCAGGGAGTCACTTGCAACTGATGCTTAGACATCACCTGACCCAGAGGAGCCAGCACCTCAACATCTTCAGGTAGCAAACCAACCTCTTCATGTGCTTCGCGTAATGCGGTAAACAACAGATCAGGATCGGTTAAATCATGCCGCCCGCCCGGAAACGCTATTTCACCACCATGCGTCGATAAACTCGCCGCGCGCTTTGTTAATATCACATGCGGGTCATCGCTATCTGTTAATGCGATCAGGACACTCGCCTGCGGCACCAGACTATCAAAACGACGGGCCTGATACCGACTTAGTTTCTCTCGTAATTGATCTAACATAATATTTTTTACCAATAACTCTCTCGTTTTATGATACTCCGCTATCCTGATTAAAATAACCGCGTTCTAGCTTATTTCCCT
The DNA here is from genome assembly GCF_900113275.1 of Neptunomonas qingdaonensis. GTDB lineage: Bacteria > Pseudomonadota > Gammaproteobacteria > Pseudomonadales > Balneatricaceae > Neptunomonas > Neptunomonas qingdaonensis. The sequence goes on along the minus strand of NZ_FOOU01000001.1, from coordinate 613,769 downwards.
GTAAAACGCACCTTCAACTCGGCATCATGACTTTTGATTATCACACTCATCAGACCATTGAAGCATCCGCTTCCTTAACCTTAGCGGGCATTTTCCACTGACTCAGAAATACACCCCCTAACACCAAAGCCGCTGCGCACATCTGCTGAACATTAAAGGTTTCGTTCAACACCATATATGCCATCAATAAGGTAAACACAGGAATAAGATTAATATAGGCTGATGCCTCTGCTGCTTTGATCTTTGATACACCCAGATTATAGAGTCCATATGCACCAATATTAATTAGGATTCCTAAATAAAGTATTGCCCATATTCCTTCCCATTTCCATGACAAGCCCCATACAGCGCCTTCGCCCGAAAAGGGCAAAAAAGGAAGAAAGAAAATGCTACCGCAAAACGCCTGCAGCGCAGTAAGGAACCATGTAGAGTAACGCTGCGAGAGATGCTTAAGGCATAAAGTGTACCCCGTCGCACATACCATCGCACAGAGCTCAAGAAAGTTACCCAGCAGCGGATTGGGAGCATCGTCCGTCCGGGTCCCGGCAAGACTCAACCAAACAGCGCCGACCACTGCTACCGAAAACCCCAGCCACGCTTGTTGTGACAGCTTTTCACGCAGAAAATAGAGTGCGCCGATACCGACTAAAAGCGGAGCCAGTGAGGTGATCATACCAGCTTGAGCCGCACTGGTATTTTGCAGGGCATGCGCTTCAAATAAGAAATATAGGCAAGGCTCGCATATCACCATCAACAACAGTAGCCGCCAGTCTCCTTTTTGGTAGGTAAAGCGTATTAAATACTTCAGAAAAAATATGAAACAGGCAGCAGCTACCAGCATACGCCCGAAAATAACGACCATGGGATCGTAAAACGAAAAAGCAATTTTCAACGCAATAAATGAACTTGCCCACAAAAACATAGCCAGAAAAAGACTGACCGCAGGAACCCAACGACCCAGCATAGTAACCTCAAACCAAAACGCTGAACGATACTCTTTTACCGTCTGGTTATCGCCTGTTGCCTATCAAATAATTATTGATGAGCATTAGCAGAATTAATCAGCGACAACCGAACCCGTATGACAACCAAAGAGAGTCTCTATTAACAGCCGTAGGCATCTGATGAATAATGGTTATTCAGCCACTTCCTTAGGGGGTTTTTCCGCAGCTGATATTTTTCCAATAGCTTCTGCTAACAAGGAAGCGATTTGATCTGAATACTTCTTGTGATCTTCACTGCTCATTGGTGAGTAATTTAAATTCTTAAAGGTGTCAGTCATACGACTAAACCAACGGCGGGCGTCTGCTTTTGATTGAAACAGCATCGGAGTATCAACTATTTTAACCAGCAACGAAAAGCTGCTTTTCTGCCGTTCAATATCAGTTGAAACATCCACATCATCAAAGGCATCCTGCTGTAAATAAACCATATCGACTAAGGTTGCTTTTTGCTCGGTAACGAAATCAGCCTGACTGACGCCTTCCTCACCCGTCACCTGCATCATTCTCGATATTTCATCGCCTCTGATCAGCAACTGATTGATATGCGCCACGCCATCCAGCCAGGAGGGCCCCATATTTTCTAGAAACCACGGTGTAAGCTGCTCGGTGTACCGGCTCCAGGACTGCAGAGGATCTACTGCCGGATAAAAACGTTTGTAGGCACGATCATAACTCAGCCCCAAAAAAGTCTTAACGGTATTCAGGGTTCCCTGCGTCACCGGTTCTTCAAAGTTCCCCCCCGCAGGTGAAACCGTGCCGATCAAGGTTAAAGAACCCTCGCTGTTATCATTGGTACGGATGACGCCCGCTCGCTCATATAAATTACGAATTGAAGACTCAAGGTAAGCTGGAAAGGCTTCTTCGCCAGGAATCTCCTCTAAGCGACCCGAGGTTTCACGCATTGCCTGTGCCCAGCGGGAGGTAGAGTCGGCAATTAGCAATACTTCGTACCCCATTTGACGATAGTATTCGCCAAGGGTTACTCCCGTATAAATGGAGGCTTCCCGGGCAGCAACCGGCATCGAAGAGGTATTACAAATAATGATAGTACGGTCCATTAACGTACCGCCGGTATGAGGGTCCTGTAGTTTGGGAAATTCGGTAATGGTTTCAACTACCTCACCAGCACGCTCACCACAAGCCACTACAATCACAATATCAACATCAGAGTAGCGGGAAATCAGGTTTTGCAAAACCGTTTTCCCCGCACCAAATGGCCCGGGAATACATCCAGTGCCGCCTTTAGCGATAGGAAAAAACGTATCGATAAGACGCAGGGTGGTTATGATGGGCTGCGTTGGAAATTTACGCTCACTGCTGCCATTTTTGATTAGATTAACCGGCAGAGGAATACGCACCGGCCATCGCTGTAGCATAGACACCTCGTGAAGCCGGCCTTTTTCATCACGCAATCTTGCGATAACGGTTTCAACGGGAAACGTTCCCTCCTGAATCCATTCGATGGTATGCACACCCCTAAGCAAAAACGGCAGCATAATCTTATGAGTAAAACGTCCTTCTTGTACCGTGCCTAAAACATCACCGGGCTTAAGTTTATCCTTTACACGACGTTTAGCCACAAAGGCCCATTTAGCATTTCGATCCAGTGCAGCAGCCACTTCACCACGAAGAAGAAAGCGTCCATTCATCGCCTCTAAGCGGTGTAACGGGTTTTGTAGCCCATCATAAACCTGGCTCAGCAAACCAGGCCCAAGCTCTACTGAGAGCATTTCTCCGCTTTGCTCTATGGGGTCGCCAATGGCGACACCGGTGGTATCTTCATACACCTGAACATCGGCGCGGCGCCCTCTCACCCGCAGCACCTCAGCTTTCAGTTTCTCCTGCTTACTGCCAGGTGTTTTCTGCGGGCAAATAAACACAACTTCATTTTTAACCAGCGGTGTAATCACTTCTCCTGCGCCTTTGCCTATCGTTTCAATGGTAACGACATCATCACTAACCGAGACAACCCGCGCCGTGGCATTAATAGTGTTTAATTCTGATATTTCCTGATTCATGCCATTGCCCTCAGTTCTTCGATTGACTGCTTTAAGCCAGCCTGCACAAGTTCTTCAAAGTGTTGTTTAGCAGCATCGGCGTTATAACAGCACCAGCGATCAACAAGATCCCACTTCACCGCATAAAGCCAGACATCAGAAAATGAATAAGGTCTATCTGCTTGTTGGCGCGAGTAATAATTCCACGCAGTCGTCATTAGATGGCGTTCCAGCCCATAACTATCACCTGATTCCAATAACTCTTTTGCTTCAGGCAACCAGGGAAAACGCGATTCCAGTTTAAACGTAGGATGATTCCAATTTCGACGAATATGGCTGACATAATGGCCATATCCCCACAATGTTTTGCTATCTGGCGCAGCAAGCCCCTGTTTTCGACGCCTCAGGGCGGCAATAACCGTACGAAAATCCATTCGCCACATCTGCCACTCTTTAATATCCTGTAATGCTAACTCCTCAATAATACGTGTCGCCTTGCGCACCAGCTCTGCATCGGTATCTTCAAGCTTAAGCCGTCCCCAATAAAAGGTTCCCGCCAGCTCCTCAACCAGCTGGCGAGACTCGAAGTCGAGCATATTTAACCTTTTCCTGAACTGCACGGCAGAAATGGGAGGTCGCTGACGATGAAAGGGATCATGTAAATAAGGCAATGAGCAAAGCAAATCAACATAGTCTGCATTAACGTTAGGATTTATCATATGCTTCGACCACTAGCTCACTACCCCTTCAAGCATTGCTCTAAAGCGAGGCTGCAAATGCTTGAGCAACATATTTGAGAGTGATTCATCCGTCACTTCTACTGTCACTTCGCCATCATTTAGCAAAAATACAAGTCCACTGCTGATATTGCTATCAAGGCGTATATCGACACCTTTAGTTAACAACTTTCTGGCAGTATCAGACACTAACTCCACCAAAGCCCCCTGTTGAAGAGAACTGGGATCTTCACGCAGTTCATTCAGCCCTACTGCTTTATCAGGTAAAACAATGGTTTGCGGGGCATCAGGTATCGATAATTTAGAGACGGCAGAGATAAGCAATAATTTGAGTGTGTCCGGGTCTTGCAGCTCTTTCTCAACTAATTTACGCAACTGTTCCGAGAACTGAACCGACAGCTCATCTTTAAGCTTTAACTTTATATCCCTGAATGCCAATGCCAATGCGTCATGACCAGCCTCTGTGACAAAACGGTAATTCGCATCGGCTTCTTTCTTAATCGCTGCAGCCTCTTCTTTGGCTTGTTTAATAATCCATTCTGCTCGCTGCTCAGCATCTTCAACAATTCGCGTGCCTTGCGTTTTACCTGCATTGACGCCTTTCTCCCGAATTTGATCAATGAGCTCCTGCACGCCACTGGCAGACTGTTGGGTATCTAAAGACTGTGACATATCGACCTCTTATTCCTGAGCTTTGCGCGTAAACTCTACTATCAGCTTTCCCTTATTCAGGAAACAACCAAGGGGGTAATCATTTAAGCAGGCAGAGAACCTGCCAGCACTAATGCAAAAACAAATGCGAATACGGCAAAACCTTCAACAATCGCGGCAGGCGCAATCGCCAGACCAAATATTTCAGGTTTATTTTTAGCCGCATTAATCGCGGCAACCAATGCCTGCCCCTGATAGATAGCACTCATCATGAGTGCCAAACCGGTCAGCAGACCAATCGCAAAAATACCCGGCGAGTTGCCAACGGTAAGCTCACGATTAAGCGTAAACATCACGACAATACCCAGAATAACCTGTGTGGAAGGCATGGCCGATAAACCTATGTATTTACCATAACCGCTCTCTGTATCCAGCAAAGCACCGGCGGCGGCTTGCCCCGCGCGCGCGCACCCGCAACTACTACCGATTGCGCCCAATGCTGTGGGAGCAAATATACCCAGCCACCCTAAAGCAATTATGAATTGTTCCACTGTTACTCTCCTCGTTTCTTAAAAGCTTTAAAGGGATAGCCTTCGCCTTTTACACCCCAGTTGTAAAATTCAAGTAAATTCAGGCGCAAGCCATGAATCACTCCACTCATAACACCCAGCACAAAATTTAACCCGTGACCCAAGACAATAATTAACGCGAACAAAATAAACCCGCCCGCTGACACCGAGTCTCTCGCCTCAACCGCAAGATCATTAAAGGTAACGGCCAGTGAGGCACTGGATAACCCAAGAGCGAACAAGCGCATATAACTAAGCACGTCACCGAACGCCTTAGACAAACCATATAACGCCGTAAAACCGTCAAATAACTGTAAGCATGAATTTTTTACGCTATCCAGTTTGCGTTCACCTGAAAACAATAAAATAAGCACGATCCCTGCAATCACAACTTTCAGAGAAAACGTAGCGGCTACATCAAGATCAGTAACACGCATGTAGCTAAGCCATAAAGCAAAAGCACCGACAATGCTGAGCACCCAGCCAACGGACGAAAGCGCGACTAACGAGGCGCGCCGCCCCCACGCAACCATGCTATTGGCAATCACCAAATGCAAAACACCCGCACCAATTGATAATTTCATCATTGATGAAAAATCGTTCATATTAATCACATGCAAGCGACTCAGGAGCGTTCCATCGGAGGGTGTAATACCAAAGTAACTGCCCACCAACACGCCATAAGCAAACGCAGCTGCAACCAGCGCCAACCACAGATTACGAATTCTTATTGTGGTTTCACTACCACTAAGCTTCTGCCAGCAGATCAACAAAATGCCACCCAATACCAGCGCGTAGCCTGCATCAGCCATAATCATTGAAAAGAACAATAAAAAAGAGAAAAAAATGACAATTGAAGGGTCCCAGGAACGATACCCGGGTAACTGAAAGAAAGAGACCGCTTCTTCCCCACCTCCCATAATATTGTCATTCTTCAATAGCGTAGGCGGAAGCTCGTTTGCAGCAGGTGCATCAAGCTGAAAAGCAACCGGCAAGCCTTGCGCCCACGCTTCAAAAGCAGGCCTGCTTTCGTCAGGCAACCAGGACTGTAAAACAAAAAAATCACCAGAATTCAAAACAAGCTGCTCAGCCAGTTTCAGTTCATGGGCATTAATAGTGTCATTCAAAGATAACGTAAGCGGCATTATCCAACGGGTTAGTGACTGTCGCTCGGCATTCAAATCTTCTAAGCGTACTAACGCCTCATTTTTTAATTTAGCCAGGCAGGAAAGGGAATTTGGCCCGATATGCGCTCTTGGAAACGGCACCTGTTCTGCATCTGGCTCATCAACGGAGATCACTACCAGATAGATACTTTTGTGGTCTTTATTAATGATTTTCCAGGGTATTTCAACCTTTTTCAACAGCGCTTCTTTGCTCAGTGGCACTAAATAAAGCCAAACCCGATACTGGTTCAATTCATCCAGAGGTGGAAATTCAAAATCGCCCCATACGCTTAATTCTTTTTGTCGCGCTGTGATTAATTCAATTTCATCAATGACATCTTCGCGGTCATGTTTGTTTTTTATGACCCGATCAATCACTTCTGATAATTCAATCGACTCAGATGGAATCTGCGTTCTTCTTTTAAAGGGTGCGCTCATTAAATAACTTAATGCTTCTCGCAGGTAGATGGTCGCATCCGTGGATTGATCTAAGGTCTGCTCTGACAGTGTAATAAGATGAGCTAATCCAAATGTCTGAAACTGCTCCATAATGGCGCTTTTTTCATTTATTTCGCCAATAAGCGTCAGTTTTTTTAACGTCGCTATGCTCACAGTTGCTCTTCTCCTATATCGACCAGCTTTCTTTGTTTAGCTAGCTTAGAGCGAACAACACCCGCCCTTTCCTGATCTGATAAGAAAAGACCTATTTTCTTTATATTGACTTCAGCTTCGGGGATCAGCACTTTTGAAAACAGGTTAACCCGCTGAGTAATGGTTCGTGCAGCCGCTTTCAGTTTTTCAAGCCTGATCCGCAGCACTTGCTCTTCCATTTTAAGCAGCATTACTTTCTCTAGTGAGACGGTTAGTTCGTCAAACCAATGCGGACGGATCAGATAGCCATATTCGGCTCTTTTGAAGTGAATGCTCTCTAAAACAGGTACTTTGGTTCCTAACAGGTTTTCTTCAGCCAATTTAAAACTTTCGACAACAACCAAACCCTCCATTTGAATATTGACGACGGCTAACATCGGCAGCTTTTGATATACGGAGGCTTCCAAAGACTCAATATCATGCACATGCTGCTGCAACGCTTCCTCTGCTTTTTTTCGCTCCAGCAACAGCTGCTTCTGTTTCATCTCCAGCGATGGCAGATAGCGACCATAGGCAGCTTTACGCTGCTTTTCTTTACTTAAGGCACTTTTATTAAGCGCTAACTTTGCCATCAGTCCCTGCCCAATATTTGTCCTTTAATGCCTGCTTAATGACCACTTCTTCTTTATCAAAACACTCAGCAAGCAATACCCAGCACGCATCAAGCGCGGCTTCCAGTTCCATCGAAATATCAAGACGCATAAATTGCTGTTTAAACAACTGACTGAACTTCAATAATTTATGATCAAACTCACTCAAATCAAATGCCATCGCCTGTTTCTGCTCGGCCTCAACACCTTCAGAGTAATAGCGAATCATCGTATTCATGATTTGGCTGTGATCATCGCGGGTCTGCTTACCAATGACATGCTGCTTAAGACGAGATAACGAACCGAACGGATCAATAACACCATTATGTAAATAAAACTGGCCCTCTGTTATATATCCCGTGTTGTCAGGTACCGGATGTGTCACATCATTTCCCGGCATGGTAGTCACAGATAATATGGTCACCGAACCCGCGCCTCTGAAGTCGCAGGCTTTCTCGTAACGACGCGCCAATTGAGAGTATAAATCCCCCATATAGCCACGATTAGATGGGATATGTTCCATCGCGATACCAATTTCTTTCATAGCATCGGCGTAAGCCGTCATATCCGTCATCAACACCAATACGCGTTTACCCTCTTCAACCGCCAGCTTTTCGGCTACCGCTAATGCGAGATCAGGCACCATTAATCGCTCTACGACCGGATCAGATGCAAGATTGACATACATAACAGTTCGCGACATTACGCCGGCATCTTCAAACATTTTTTTGAAGCCGTAGTAATCATCAAAAATCAAACCTAAGCCTGCAAAAATGACGACATCAGCATCCGCCTGCACACCAATACGTCCTAAAAATTTATTAAAAGGCTCTCCGGCAACCGAAAAAATAGGAATCTTCTGGCTTTCAACAAGACAGTTAAATACATCAATCATCGGGACGTTAGTACGAATCATCCGCGAAGCAAGCACACGCGCTGTCGGGTTTACTGTCGGGCCATTAATGGCAACCTTAGGCTCCTGAGTTAAACCAGGTCCGTTATCGATAGGCACGCCAGAGCCATTAAAAATACGACCGAAAATATTTTCAGAATAAATGGCCTGCATGGTTTCACCCAAAAAACGCACCGATGCATTATTGGACAAACCTTTGGTTCCGGAAAATGCCTGTAATGACACTAAGTCATCGGACAACTTGATGATCTGCGCTAACGAAAAAAACTCGCCGTTTTGTTCAATAATTGCCAGGTCTCGGTTTCTCGGCGGTGTACTCATAGCCGCCACATCAGACACGCGTAAGTTGATGATATCGCCGACAATGCTCGCTATGCCTTTATAGGAAGTGAACCCTAAGTCCATTTATCTATCCATCCTCATGCCTTCTACAATTAAGAAACTCAGTCACCAGATTTATCGGGTAAGACCGCTACTTTGAGTAACAGGCATTTCCCGTATTCGCTATTTTTAATGCAAAAGCAGTTTTTAATAAAATCACAGATATTGATGACACTCTGGTTTACACTCTTGTTCACACGTCAGCCAGTCGATAAACGCGATAGGCGACCTCCTCATAGGGATGAGCGGCCTTGAGTGTTTTTACCACCGCTTTAATCAGATGATCCTCACACACCATTTCTACTTTCCATTCGGCCAGCTTTTCTAACTGCCCCTGTTGTCCGATAAACGGCTGGCTACCCTCCACCGGGCGAAACTGACCTTGCCCCTGCACTTGCCAACAGCAGGAATCATAATCACCGATACGACCCGCTCCTTCTGCAAATAGCGCTGTTTTAACAGCCTCTCTATGTGACTCGGGAACATAAAACACAAGTTGATACATAAACTAACTCACATCACAAACCACTGCATTGACCTATAACATAAGACATTGCTCATCCATTGTGCAAGTGCATCATTAGAAGAATTTAAATCGCGTTTATACATTACACAGCTCACGCGAAATCTGTACTGATCAGAAAAAATCGGCATCTTTACACTATAATAGATAAACGTTAATTACATGGGTCACGCATGTTCAGACTTTTAAGCGTTCTAGTCGCTATCGTTTTGTTTTTTATCTGGCTGGCACCCGATAACCATACGTCTATAGATCAAACACCCCGCGTACAACCGCTGGCAGCATCACTGGCGACGCCCATTCAAAAAGAGGCGCAAAATGCGCAAGCCTTCCAGATAAAAGAATACACACTGCAGCCTAAAGCAGAAATCCACCTTGCGGCGCGCTTACTCAGTAAAGAACGCTATCGATTGGGAAGGGAGTCCGATCTATCACCTATGGATCTTGCGCTTGGCTGGGGGGCAATGGCAAACCCTCAGGTAACAGAGCAGATACAGATCTCACAAAGTGGCCGCTGGTTTCATTGGAAAACGGACAAACTCCCTATCCCACGCCGTGAAATAGAGCGAAATGCGGCGAACATGCATATCATTCCGGCAAATCCAACGGTAGAGAAGCAATTATCACGCATTGAGGAAGGCGATATCATCCGGCTATCAGGACAACTGGTCGATATACAAAGTCAGGACGGATACTTCTGGCGCACGTCAATGAGCCGCGAAGATATTGGTGCAGGAGCCTGTGAAATTATCTATACAACACAGTTAGATATCATCCCAGCCTCCTCATACAACTAAAAGCGAAAAAGCGATACCGACTAACGAATCACATCTCGTCGATTTGACGACGGATATCTTCGATTTTCCGTGCAACGACTTTTTCCAGATGATCAATATCATCCAGCAATTTAGCCTTACGTGATTGCGTTGTTTTATCTGCACTGACTAACTGATCCAGCTCGCCTACAGCGCGTAAAAAGTACGGCGACGATTCGGTCGTAGCGATATAAGGAACACGACCTTCATTGACACGCATATTTTTATGCATACGCTTGAATTTAAACTTTTTACTTTTTGTCATCCAATCGCCCTGATGGCGATGGAAATAGATTTTCAGAATATCTACATCCCCTTCAATACGAGAGGTATAACGCTCGATATCAGAAGTCTCATCAATACCCATTTCTGTTAATGTTGGAAATTTCTCAGCTGACATATCCCTACCACTCCACTGTTTTTCTTATCAAACCAAAGTATAAAGCACCATAAGAAAAAAATTCACTAAAGGAAACTAAAAATCTGCATTAAAAATAGTATATTAGCTCATATAAAAAAAGCCGCTCATGAGCGGCCTTAAAATAGTTAACGCAACAGGCATTAACGCAGACCCAATACATCCTGCATATCAAATTGCCCGGTTGATTGTGTATCCAGCCAAGCCGCTGCGCGCACTGCACCTTTAGCGAAGGTCATTCGACTGCTGGCTTTATGCGTAATCTCGATGCGCTCGCCTTCAGTGGCAAACAATACCGTATGATCACCTACCACATCGCCCGCACGGATCGTTTCAAAACCAATCTCTTTCTGCGTGCGTGCTCCGGTTTTGCCTTCACGGCCATACACAGCACACTCTTTAAGATCACGGCCTAAAGCATCGGCGACCACTTCGCCCAAACGTAATGCCGTACCTGACGGAGAATCGACTTTATGACGATGATGCGTTTCTATTACTTCAACATCGTAATCATCACCTAATGTACGCGCCACAAGATCCAGAACCTTGAAGCAGACATTCACACCAACACTCATGTTGGGCGCAAACACGACGGCTGTTTCCTTAGCACGCGCTGCCAGATGTAGCTTCTGGTTATCGGTTAAGCCTGTTGTACCAATGACGATTTTTTTAGCATGCGCCGCACAAAAATCCAAATTAGTCATCGTCGCTTCTGGTGAAGTAAAGTCTATCAGCAGATCAAAATCATCTTTCACTGACGCTAATTTATCAACCAGACGAACATCCAGCTTACCGACACCCGCTAACTCCCCAGCGTCGGCACCGACTAACGAACTTCCGGGTTGCACGACCGCCGCTGTCAAACTCACACCAGGTGCCTGGCACACGGCTTCGATCAAGGCCTTACCCATACGCCCGGCGGCACCCATTACTGCAATTCTCATCATATTCTTCCCCTGTTCTGAGCGCCGTTGCTATTTTTTTCCCAGGTCGATGCGCTGATTCATATTGAATGCAGGTTTATCGCATCCAGATGTTCCTACCACATGCGCAGGAACACCCACCACCGTGGTATGACATGGCACATCTTCCAGCACAACACTGCCCCCACCGACTTTAGCGCCCTTGCCAACTTCGATATTACCTAAAATTTTAGCACCCGCGCCGATCAATACACCTTCGCGAATCTTCGGATGACGATCACCGCTTTCATTGCCCGTACCACCCAGGGTAACGGACTGTAAAATAGACACATCGTTCTCGATCACACAGGTTTCACCCACCACAATACCTGTCGCATGATCAAACATAACCCCATGACCAATTTTGGCAGCCGGGTGTATATCTACCTGACACATAGTGCTGACACGACTTTGGATATACGACGCCATCGAACGACGGCCCTGATGCCAGAACCAATGGGCTACCCGATGTGCTTGCAAGGCATGAAAACCTTTCAGATAAAGCAGCACTGTCGAGCAATGCACTACCGCAGGGTCACGCATTCTGACTGCAATAATATCGTGACACGCCGCGATAATTATCTCAGGATCTGAATCCATCGCTTTCTCAAACAATTCGCGCAGTAATAACGACGACATCACATCATCCGCTAACTTGCTGGCCAAAAGGTAAGATAACGCTGATTTCAGATCAGAATGATTAATAATACAAGAGTGGTAAAAACTAGCGAGGCAAGGTTCTTTCGCAACTTCAGTTTTTGCTTCTTCCTGAATACTTAGCCACAACTCAGCAGGTTCTGTCGTTAGATTCGTCATTGGTAACACTCCAGACAACTCGGGCCGCTAGGCGGCCCGATTTACATCAATCTTCGAAAAACTTTTTCACAGAATCAAAGAAGGAGTGCCTCTTTGGACTATGTTTTCTATGCCCTTCTTCAGTCGTTTCCTGGAACTCGCGTAGCAGTTCTTTTTGACGACTATTAAGATTGACAGGGGTTTCTACCACGACTTTAACCATCAGGTCACCTGCGCCACCGCCTCGAACCGGAGCCACACCTTTACCACGTAAGCGGAAAAGTTTACCCGTTTGAGTTTCAGCAGGAACTTTCAGTTTTACGCGACCATTCAGCGTCGGCACTTCGAGCTCACCACCCAAAGCAGCATCGATAAAGCTGATAGGGACTTCGCAGTATAGATGTCGGCCATCACGTTCAAAGATGGCATGCTCACGCACACTCACCTGAACATAAAGATCACCGGCCGGGCCTCCGTGGCTGCCAGCTTCACCTTCACCTGACAAACGAATACGATCGCCCGTATCCACACCCGCTGGAATCTTAACGGACAATGTTTTGGTTTTCTCAACACGTCCCTGGCCATGACAGCTATTACATGGATCGCTGATTACTTTACCTTCGCCGCGACACGTTGGACAGGTCTGCTGCACGGAGAAGAACCCCTGCTGCATACGCACCTGACCCACACCGCCACAAGTGCTACATGTTTTAGCCGAGGTGCCTTTTTTAGCGCCACTGCCATCACAGGGTTCACAAGGAACTAATGTAGGTACTTTAATGGTTTTTTCAACACCACGCACCGCTTCTTCAAGCGAGAGATCCATCGTGTAACGAAGGTCAGCACCACGTTGAACGGAGCTACGACGGCCGCCGCCACCTCCGCCAAATATATCACCGAAAACGTCACCAAAAACGTCAGAGAAGCCGCCATCAAAGCCGCCACCGCCACGCATACTGGGATCGACACCGGCATGACCATACTGATCATAGGCTGCTTTTTTCTGCGCATCCGAAAGCACTTCATAGGCTTCGTTCAGCTCTTTGAACTTTGCTTCTGCCGATGCATCATCAGGGTTACGATCCGGGTGGTGTTTCATCGCCTGACGACGAAACGCCTTTTTAATATCCCGATCATTTGCGTTACGATCAACACCTAAAATTTCATAATAATCTTGCTTAGACATATCCGGAAAAAGTCTCTTGCAGCGGTTAGCTCCCGCCGGGAGCCGGACACAACAACGCGGGCTAACGCCCGCGCTGTCACACTTCAGTAATCACAAGGGGTAAGAAAGATCTTACTTCTTGTCATCCTTTACTTCTTCAAACTCAGCATCGACAGCGTCATCGGCAGTATCTTTTTCAGGGCTGGCTTCTTCAGCAGCGCCTTCACCTTGCTTAGCCGCGTCTGCATACATTTTTTCTGCCAGAGCAGAAACAACAGCAGTCAGCGCTTCAGTTTTACTATCGATATCAGCTTTATCATCCGCTTTGAGTGCCGTTTCCAAATCAGTGATCGCAGCTTCAATCGCTGTTTTCTCTTCTTCAGTTGCTTTATCGCCACCTTCTTTCAGCGTTTTCTTCGCAGAGTGAACCATCGCATCACCATGGTTACGTGCCTGCGTTAACTCTTCGAAGAGTTTATCCGCATCAGCATTCGCTTCCGCGTCACGCACCATCTGCTCAACTTCTTCATCACTTAAACCTGAAGAGGCTTTGATGATAATAGACTGCTCTTTACCCGTTGCTTTATCTTTAGCCGACACGTTCAGAATACCGTTAGCATCCAGATCGAAGGTTACTTCAATCTGCGGGATACCACGCTGTGCCGGTGGAATGTCTGCCAAGTCAAAACGGCCCAGAGATTTGTTCTGTGACGCCTGCTTACGCTCACCCTGTACCACATGGATGGTTACCGCATTCTGGTTATCATCTGCTGTAGAGAAGATCTGAGACTTCTTAGTCGGGATAGTCGTGTTCTTGTCGATCAATGAAGTGGCGATACCACCCATTGTCTCGATACCCAGCGTTAGCGGAGTTACATCTAACAACAGAACATCTTTAACATCACCTGACAATACCGCACCCTGAATCGCTGCGCCTACGGCTACCGCTTCATCCGGGTTAACATCTTTACGTGCTTCTTTGCCAAAGAAGTCAGCAACAACCTGCTGAACCAAAGGCATACGTGTCTGACCACCCACCAAGATTACTTCGTCGATATCAGAAGCGCTCAGGCCAGCATCTTTCAGCGCGATACGGCAAGGGTTGATCGAGTTTGTGACTAATTCTTCAACCAGAGATTCCAGTTTTGAACGAGTAATTTTCACGTTCAAATGCTTAGGACCGCTTGCATCAGCCGTAATATAAGGCAGGTTCACATCAGTAGACTGCGAAGTAGACAGCTCAACTTTTGCTTTTTCTGCCGCTTCTTTCAAGCGCTGCAGTGCCAATGGATCATTGTGCAGATCAATACCAGACTCTTTCTTGAACTCAGCAGCCAAGTATTCGATCAAACGCATATCGAAATCTTCACCACCAAGGAAAGTATCACCGTTAGTCGCCAATACTTCGAACTGGTGCTCACCATCTACATCAGCGATTTCGATGATAGAGATGTCGAAAGTACCACCACCCAAGTCATAAACAGCGATTGTTTTATCGCCTTTAGACTGGTCCATACCGTATGCCAGTGCTGCGGCAGTTGGCTCGTTGATAATACGCTTAACGTCCAACCCTGCGATCTTACCCGCATCTTTAGTCGCCTGACGCTGAGAGTCATTAAAGTAAGCTGGAACCGTGATAACGGCACCGGTTACTTCTTCACCCAGGTAGTCTTCTGCTGTTTTCTTCATTTTCTTCAGGATTTCAGCAGAGATCTGTGGCGGTGCCATTTTTTTATCTCTTACCTGCACCCATGCATCGCCATTATCAGCTTCGATAATTTTGTACGGCACCATGCTGATATCTTTCTGCACAACATCATCTTTAAAGCGACGTCCGATCAGACGCTTAATAGCATATAGAGTGTTATGCGGGTTAGTTACAGCCTGACGCTTTGCAGACTGACCGACCAAAATTTCATCTTCGGCATAGGCGATAATAGAAGGGGTTGTACGATCACCTTCAGCGTTTTCGATCACGCGTGTTTTACCGCCATCCAGAACTGCCACACAAGAGTTGGTCGTACCCAAATCTATACCAATAATTTTACCCATGTTTTTCTCTCCGAAGTTCTCAGCTCATTGCGTGAGCTATAAATCTGTTAAAATCTGTATGCCCTTTATATGGATACGTTTTGTACAATTTCAAGGCATTTACTAAGGATTTTTTAACTTTTTGAAACCATCACCATCGCCGGACGAACTAAACGCCCATTCAGGGTGTACCCTTTCTGCATAACCGCTACAACGGTATTTGGTTTAGCATCCGGAGCATCGACCAGCGACATGGCCTGATGCAAAACAGGGTCGAATGCTTCACCTTGCGGATCAACTCGCTCCACTTTAAATTTAGCCAAACCGCTGATAAACATCCCGTGCGTCATTTCAACGCCTTCACGCAAGCTTTTGGTCGCCTCATCGTCAACATTACACGCTTCAAGCGTACGCTCGAGGCTATCGACAATAGGCAGCATTTCATTTACAAATTTATCCAGTGCAAACTTATGCGCTTTTTCAACATCCTGCTCAGCACGACGACGTACATTTTGTACATCAGCTGCCGCACGTAGCATCTGTTCTTTAAGGTCAGCGGCCTCTTGCTGAGCGGCTGCCAACTGTTTTGACAACTCATCAATAGCCGAGCCCTGCTCACCACTATTTGCTGCATCGGCATTCACAACTTCTTCAGCTTGCGCCTCCAATACTTGTTCAGCCTCTCCTGCTACGGCATCAATGTCGTCGCTTACCACTTGTTCATTTTTTGTCGTCTGGTCATTTGCCATTGGGGCTCTCCAACTCAAGCAGCCATAAAATACTAGAAAATCGAATGCCATGTTTATGGGGATTAACGCCAGTAAACTCAACCCTAAGCCGATTTTTTTTTAACATAACCGCAGAGACACGATTGCACCTGAAACAAAAATCCCTTATAAATAAACTACTGTATAAAAACACATGTATGGATCTCTGGTTATGCTGACACAATTGACTATCCGCAACTACGCTATCGTTGAATCTCTCGACCTGGAGCTCAGCAAAGGGATGACTGTGGTCAGCGGCGAAACCGGGGCGGGCAAGTCCATCATGCTCGACGCGCTAGGCCTTGCGCTGGGTTATCGAGCCGATAGCGGCAGTGTCAGACAAGGGGCTGAGCGCGCCGAAATCATTGCCAGCTTCAATATAGACACACTGCAAGAGGCACAAGACTGGCTGAAAGAGCAGGACCTTGATCAAGACAATGAATGCATCATCAGACGCGTCATTACCCGCGAAGGCCGTTCACGCAGCTATATCAACGGTCAACCCTGCCCACTCAATGCCTTAAAAGAGCTGGGCGAATACCTGATTGCTATACATGGGCAGCATGAACACCAGCGTTTGTTAAAAAAAGAACATCACCGCGAACTTCTCGACCAATTCGCCAGCAACACCCAGCAGGCCCAAACGGTTAAAAACCTATACCATGTCTGGCAAAAAAAGCAGAAGCACCTCGAAGAGCTGCTCAATCAGGATGATGAACAGCAAGCCAAAATCCAGCTTCTCAGCTATCAGTTGGACGAACTCAACCAACTCAGCATGACAGAAGGCGAGCTAGAGCATCTGGAAGAGGAACAAAAAACCCTCAGCCAGGCAGGCAGCATTCTTCAGAATGGACACCAGGCCTTAGAACTGACGACAGAAGGCGAGCAGGAAAATTGCGTGCAACTACTGCATCATGCCATACAGATTCTCGCTGAGCTGAAAGATCAGACACCCGCCATCGCACAGGCCGCCGAATTACTGAATAGCGCACAGATACAGATAGATGAGGCAAGCCAGGAGCTGCGCCATTACCTGGATCGTGTAGAGATCAACCCAGAGCGATTAATTGAAACAGAAGAGCGCCTGTCCTGTATTTATGAAATTGCACGTAAACACAGAGTGCAGCCTGAATCACTGCCAGACTTTCATCATCAACTTAAAGTTGAGCTTGAATCATTACAGCACTCTGATGAAATACTCGCACAGCTCAACAAGGAAATGGAGCAACTCTATTCGCAATATGAAAACGCAGCAAACCAACTGAGCATATCGCGTAATAAAGCAGCCACTCAGATCAACAGTCAGATTAATGAGCAGCTTCACCTGCTGGGAATGACATCTGCCTGCTTTACCGCATCCCTTAGCAAAACAGACAAACCTCAGGCCAGCGGCTTAGAAGATATCGAATTCCTCATATCCACCAACAAAGGCCAACCGGCACGCCCACTGGCCAAAATAGCATCCGGCGGAGAACTGTCCCGCATCAGTTTGGCCATACAGGTGATTACGGCGCAAAGCTCCACCACACCCACGCTGATCTTCGATGAAGTCGATGTTGGTATTGGCGGCGCCATAGCTGAAGTGGTTGGTCGCATGCTGAAACAATTAGGTGAGCGTGCCCAAATCATGTGCGTCACTCACCAACCACAAGTAGCCTCACAAGGACATCAACACCTGTTTGTCAGCAAACGTGCAGATAAAGAGAACACACATACCCAAATCAACTCACTTGCCAAAAAAGATCGCATCCAGGAGATTGCCCGCATGCTGGGCGGCATCGATGTCACTAAGCGCTCCATCGATCACGCAAAAGAGATGCTGGGATATTGAAACCAAAAAAACCGACGCAGGGTCGGTTTCTTTAATCATTTACTCTACGTTTACTTGGCAGAACAACCTTCGCTGCAAACGCCATAAAGATACAGGGTTCGATCTGTAATCGTAAAACCCAGATCTTTAGCAATCTGGTATTGCCGATCAATCAACTGCTGATCAACAAACTCACGCACCCGTCCACACTTAATACAAACAATATGATCATGCTCTTCAGCACTCGCCAATTCAAAAACAGAATGGCCGCCCTCAAAATGATGCCGCGTCACTAAACCAGCGGTTTCAAACTGCGTTAAAACACGATAAACCGTCGCCAAACCGACATCTTCACCAATTTCCATCAGTAATTTATAAATATCTTCTGCACTAAAATGATCACCCTCACCCGCTTTTTCGAGAATCTGGTAAATCTTAACGCGCGGCAAAGTAACTTTAAGGCCTGCCTTCCTTAACTCTTGATTTTCGAGGGACATGATCTTTACTCTATTGATTCCAACAACTGAATGTTAGACTGTATTATCTTTATTTACACGCAAAAGTGGAAGTCATTTACAGATGCGAAAGTTTCTAATTAGCATTATCGCGGTTACTTTATTGTCAGGTTGTTCAGAATTCCCTGGCGTATACAAAATAGACATTCCTCAAGGGAACATCATTTCACAAGAAATGGTTGATGAACTCAAGCCCGGCATGAACTACAGCCAGGTCCGCTATGTATTGGGCACGCCTTTAGTGGTAGATACGTTTAACGGCGAACGCTGGGATTACATCTACACCTTCAAAAAAGGCGGAGAAACAAGAACACAAGAACAGCTATCAGTGTTTTTCACCGATGGTAAACTCACCAGCTTTTCCGGCGATTACAAACCATCAGGCACAACCGCTGAATAGCTATCAGCTAAACAGCTATTGCTGAGCAGCTTGCTGCGCTTTGAGCTTAGCCGCTCGTTTAGCTCTGGCCTCTTTAGGGTCGGCTATTAACGGGCGGTATATTTCTACTCGCTGCTTCTCCTTCAACACAGTCGTCTTGGGGTCTTTTATTGCCTTGCCGAAGATCCCCATAGCATCTGTTTCGATATTGATCTGCGGATACATCCGCTCAATGCCCGACAACTTAACCGCTTCATAGGCAGTGGTGCCCTGTTCCACTTTAAGCGCGATAATTTTTTGCTCTTTGGGGAGTGCGTATGCCACTTCCACATTGATTGTTTCTTCATTCATATACGGTATCAGCCCGCTGCACAAAAGCACCGACCAAGGTTGTCGCCACCTGATTAAAAACTTTACTCATCGCCATATTCTTAAGCTTTCCGTCAAACTCAAAACCCATATTCAAGCTCACCTTACAGGCTTCATCGCCCAGAGGCTCAAAAGTCCACACCCCTGACAGCTTCGAAAAAGGCCCCTCCACGAGTTCCAGCTCAATGCGCTCAAACCTTTTCAGTCGATTGCGCGTCGTAAAGCTATATTTCAACCCCGCTTTTGCCAGATAAAGCGTTGCCTCCATCTTATGCTCGTCTTCATACAAAAGCTCAGTCTTGGCACACCAAGGCAAAAAATCCGGGTATGCCAGCACATCATTCACAATCTCGAACATCTGCTGAGCACTATGAAGAACCAGCGCACTACGGTTAACCTGCGTCATTTATCCCTTACCACTCTACTCTGTAAACTTATTGTACAAATTCAGAGCGAAAATTGCTGCAACAGCGACCGGCGCAATATAACGAATCGAAAAGTACCAGGCAGAAAACCAAAAGTTCTGTTTAAAAGACAACTCATCCTCTAACGCATAGCGTTTGATTTTCCAACCCGCAAAAATAGCAATAAACAAACCACCCAAAGGCAGCATTATGTTTGCTGTCGCGAAATCCATCAGATCAAAAAACGTCATACTGCCAATTTTATAATCAGACATGAAATTAAATGACCCCAAACATGCTATGCCAAGCAACCATACCAAAGCCCCCAAGGCCGTACAGGCAGGCACACGTTTAATGCCAAACTTCTCAACGATCCAGGCCGCAGCCGGTTCCATTAAAGAGATAGCCGAAGTCCAGGCCGCCACCGCAATCAGAACAAAGAACAGAAAACCAAAAATATGCCCGCCAGGCATCTGCCCAAAAGCAACCGGCAAGGTAATAAACATCAACCCAGGACCTGCCCCGGGATCTAACTGATTAGCGAATACAATCGGAAAAATAGCCAGGCCGGCTACCAAGGCAACTAAGGTATCCAACACAGCGATCATCATCACTGTGCTGCCGATACTTGCCTTCTTCGGCATGTACGAACCGTAAGCCATAATGGAACCCATGCCCAAGGACAAGGTAAAGAAAGAGTGCCCCAACGCAATCAAAACGGCATTCCAGGTTAATTGCGATGGGTCAAAGTGAAACAGAAAATCAAAGCCCTGACCAAAAGCACCCGACGTCATGGAGTAAGCTAACAAGATAAACAGCAGCACAAACAACGCCGGCATCATAATACGCGTAGCCCGTTCCAGCCCTTTACTCACGCCACCTGCGACAACCGTCATCACCATCACAACAAAAACGCTATGCCAGATCAGCAGGGTCTCGGCATCAGCCAACAGCACCTCAAAACGCTTACCCGCCATTTCACTGCCAATATCAATGAAATCACCATTGGCCATACCGGCCACATAGTAAAGCACCCAGCCCGCCACAACCGAGTAAAATGAAAAGATCATCACACCCGCCAACGCACCCACCCAGCCGGCCAGCGACCATCGCGGGCTTAGCCCGGACTCAACGGCAAGATCTTTCATTGAATTGATCGGACTCTGACGCCCACGACGACCAATAAGAACTTCCGATACCATGATCGGAATCCCGACCATCAGAATACACACCAAATAGACTAAAACGAACGCACCACCACCATTCTCACCCGTGATGTAAGGGAACTTCCAGATATTACCTAAACCGACTGCCGACCCGGTCGCCGCCATAACAAAAACCCAACGGTTCGACCAAGCCCCATGAATGGATAATTTCTCTTGCATACGCGTCTCTGGTTATATTTTATTTACAATTAGAGTGATAAACGCGCATTGTTCCCTTTCTGAGCGACATTGACAACTTTACTACAAGCAAATTTGTAAAATTCATTCATTAAATAATCAATAAATAAAGGCCAGGTAGCTTCCTACCGACCTTCTCCATCGCTATAATCCCGAGCTATGGCTAAACAGAAGAAAACAAAAAACACCAGTAGCACTATCTGTCTCAACAAACGCGCTCGATACGAATACCATATCGAAGACAAAATTGAGGCAGGAGTTTCGCTTGCCGGTTGGGAAGTAAAAAGCCTCCGCGAAGGTCGCGGACAGTTGATAGACTCCTATGTCCTGATCAAAGACGGAGAAGCATGGCTGGTTGGCGCCAACATGACACCATTAGCTCAGGCGTGCACCCATTTTGTCACCGAACCCCGCCGTGACCGCAAACTGCTATTACATCGCCGTCAGATAGAAAAGCTAACCCAGCAAATCGAGGCGAAAGGTTACACCTGTGTCGCATTAGCACTGTATTGGAAAACAGGCCGTGTTAAATGCGAAATAGCACTGGTTAAAGGTAAACAGCAACACGACAAACGTGAGACCGAAAAAAACCGGGATTGGGATCGCCAAAAGCAGCGCGTAATGGCTGAACGATAAAAACAGCTGCGAAACCTCTTTCATTTCATACTGTCAAACAGCTATAATCCTTGCCACTTGGGGGTGACATGGCTTCGACGCCGATTACAAAACCTTAAGTGCATGCCGTGAGTGTAGTGAATCACGTAAATCAATTACTACACAGTTATAGTTGCTAACGACGATAACTACGCTCTAGCAGCCTAAGGGCCGCTAGCGCCGCACTCAAAGGTGTCTGTAACTTAGAGGTTCGCGGTGTCATATGAGACAGAATCGCCTGGATGCTTCGCCTTAAGCTGAACGGTTAAAACTAAAAAGGCTCGCCCTAAACGCCCTGACCCTCGGGCCGTGGTGGGTTAACTCAATAGAGGTGTCTACGCATGTAGACCTTGAGGCAGCGGATTGGCGGACGCGGGTTCGAAACCCGCCACCTCCACCAAAGCACAAATGATGAAGGCCTGTTTTTACAGGCCTTTTTCATGTCTGGCATTTGAGATTTCCCGCATGTGTCGAAACAACTAAGCGGTTTGTTTGCATCGTTAAAAAAACCAAGACACAGTTGCAAATAACGCACAGCGGTCTTAACTGAAAAGTGACAAGAACCCTTTGCAAAGCGAAAATACCCCGCTGTTTTAGTCCTGATAACTTGCTTGTTATCTCTCACCAAGCTAGCATGTACGGTTTAATGTACATGCACATATAGGAGTACAACATGGACGCAATAAGCTACACAGCAGCTAGAGCAAATTTAGCGAGCACTATGGCAAATGTCTGTAACGATCATGCGCCTATAATTATTACTCGTAAAAATGAAGCGCCTGTCGTAATGATGTCTTTAGAAGACTATAACGCAATGGAAGAGACTACATACTTACTCAGATCTCCAGCCAACGCCAGAAACCTCTTAGAGTCTATTGCCGAACTAGAAACTGGCAACGGAACAGTAAGACAGCTTCTTGAATGAAGCTAACTTTCTCTACACAAGCCTGGGAACAATATCTCTATTGGCAAACTACCGATAAGAAAATACTAAAACGTATTAACTTGTTAATTAAAGATATTCAAAGAACCCCAAATGAAGGCGTTGGAAAACCCGAACCGTTAAAACATGGCTTATCAGGATACTGGTCTCGCCGTATAAATGATGAACATCGTATTGTATACAAACATCAAAACGGTACGATTATGGTTGCTCAACTACGCTATCACTACGGTACATAACCATCTGACTCAGTTCATTGGGTTGTACTTAATCGCATCAATTAAAAAGCCAGCTATATTTCTCCTAGTTGATTAACCTGCCAGGAAAAATAAAAGTTTATTCAGGCAATCCACCAATCAAATCACCAAATGCCCAAATAATTGTTCCGATAACACCAAAAATGGCTGCCAGACGAAGATCGGTATATTCCTTATCCGTTAACTCCGATAACTCTCGCATAGGTCTTCCCGGATGTCCGGGCTGCCCCTCTTTTAACAGTATACGATTATCATCATCTTCATCTGCTTCTTCCCATGCTGCTAAAGCACGCTCTCGATCTTGGTCAATCTCTTCCTGAGTCATCTCTGGGTCATGTGGATTTAAATTGATGCCCATGTCTGGATGAAATACCGGGACTCCAAAAGGGCCTGTACGCACAGGCACATAAGAAACATAGCTATATTCAGCGTCTTTAGGTTCTTTCTGCATCAAATACAGAAGCGCTTCCTGGACAGAAACAATAAATCCGCTTAGGGCCATTAAAGCTCCGCCACGAGGGAACCAATGCCACATTCCAGACCAAATACTCACGATGAAAAAGAATAAAGCAAATAAGAAGCCAGCCGTAAGTACAACACGAGGTCTCTCTGCTAACCAAACGAAAATTCCGGTTCTCTTAGTCAACTAAATTCTCCTCACCTTTCCTAACAGCCTGTTTATGACGAACGCATCCGCATAATATTTATCAGGAATCCCTTTAAGTCCTTTTAGGATTTCATATGGGTTAAATCCCATTGATGCCTTACTAATATAAACCAGCAAACCCTATCCCGAAAGCCTGAGACCACTCAGCTGATTGAATCTAAAGGAACCGGTAACGTAACAATGGTAATCCTCCCGAAAATCATCATTGTCCCTTCAAAGCGGAGGGGTCATAATGATCATTGGAGTTTGTGGCATGTAACGCCCGTCAACCATTCGGTAGTAGGTGATACAGAAACGCTAACGGCACTAGTTTGTGCCTCATAAAGAGTAACTAATGGAACTAGTTAAAAATCTTACTGATAATGGCATCAGATTTTATTGGACTGATGAATCGGAGGAGCGCCTCAGCCCAGAACTGGCAACGTTCGAGCAGGCTAAAGAATGGCGTATTCAAACACTATTTGATACCTATAAAGACGTTGAACGACGCGCTTCAATTATAGATCGTCGGTCAGACTCGGATAAGCGAGAGAGGATGAGCAAAAACTACCAGTCATTACAGACTAATCCGCAGGGACGGCGACTTGCTGACAGAGTAGTAGAGGGTTACATAGATCTGGTAAAGCAAAAATTTCAAGAGCTTTGCTACGTAGGCAAAGATGCCCGGTTAGACCCTTCTTACACAGAGTCTGACTGGGAATAACCCTAACAAACCTCAAGACCAGACGAGCATTCAATAAAGCTTTAGAATCTTATTTTAGCTAGAAGTGGAGCAACTCTTTTGAACAAGATAAATTGCCTGACACCCTATTTAATCTCGGGACAGCGATTAAAGCTTCATTCGGAACAAGAGCCACCCGAGTCATCACTACAGACAAATGATTCTAGTAGCTCAACAGAGCCCCATCCGTTGATTGACAAACCATCTACCACAACACCTGTCAATCCAAAACCTGAATAATACTTTCAAAATCAGTAGCCTCTTACTTCGCACAAAACAAGACAAATTCAAATCGAGGTGTGATTCAATTTTACTTAATAGCACCGCTTAATAAGTCAGCCCTGCCCCTGCTTGATTTGATCTTTATGCGTGGGTGAAAGCCAGAAGTTGCTATTGATGAGCAGTCGAAAAAGCCTGATTGCGATCCAAAGGAAAATCAGCGGAAAGACGATCGTTTGGAAAATGAAGACAGCGATCAGGTTAATAATATGTTTGCTCGCGCCCGCTATCTTTTCATCATATTCTCTATATCGGGCGGATATGTTCATGCTATTGGTGGTGCGCTCATAAAAACGGCTAATATAGCCTAAAACCCCCTCTTTCGATTCATCAGAAACAGATGAGCTGTCTCGCGTTTGCAGTGCCTGAACATCACTCTCCACATTTTTCAGAACTGCCTGTGAGTCAATATAGGTAGGACTTAGGATTGAACTGTATACGACCTCATTCGCAAGCACGACAACTGGTATTAAAAACCTTATGAATATCAACAGAATAGATGCCTTAATCAGGATGCCTTTCCAACGACTACTGGCTAAAACAGAGGTCCAAATACTGATTAACAGAATACAGCCTGACAAAATCACTAAATAATTAGCGAGCCCGGAAGTACCGATTTTCAAAAGAATAATTTGAGCGCCTAACGATGTACTTGCCGCCAGTACAATCCAGGAAAATCGTTCTATTAAGTCGTTTGCAGGGTCCAAAATTTCACCGGGCGTCAATATCACGCCAACGCCACCAGGCTCAATGGCCACTTCGGTTCCCTGGACGACAGAGATGACAGCGTTAATTCCACGCACAACAGCAAACGTCGTTAATGCATTGGTAAACGAAGCCTCGAGTTTACTTTCTGCAACACTATCTAGCGTGTTGGTGAACCCCAAGCCTAGCAAGATAATAATGAGGGCGCTTATTACCCAGTTTTTTGCTGTAGTTGTTCTTACGACATTCATATGGGGTGTACCTGTAGTGGATGACTTATACCAGGCATCATGAATCGCCACTAGTTTACTAGACAACGTTCAGCCATAAAAACGGGACTACTTTCGCTTCATAAGGTTGAACTATTTCATATCAAGATGCCAGAGCAAACCACACACAGTTGTGCCGTGTCGTCTAACAAGAACGCCAGATAATCTCATACATACGAATAATAGACGCCAGATCTACTTTCAGCGGATACTCTATGAAGATAGGAAGTCTTTACGTATTCAAGGAGGATATATGCCAACAGCAAAAGACAACTACCAGCAAGGCATTGTCATGGCTCTTAACGGTTGGAGCACTGAAGACATTCAGTCTTTTAGCGTTAAGCTAAACATCCCTGATGATGTAACAGATCAGTTTATCGAAGGTCATACGAGCGCTTTAAAGCACCTGTTCTATTGTGAGCGAATCACAGCACTTAGGCGGATGTGCGCCACGAGCAGGCAAACTAGCTAAATCACGCGACCTGACATTTATTTCGTCCATTATTTTTGGCAAGGTACATCCCGCTGTCTGCTCGTTTTATCAGTGCGTCCAGATTTTCAATATCCGCTCCAATGGTAGTAATGCCAACACATAATGTAATGCGGCCTGCTACGTCAGGAATAGTGATTTCACTCACAAGTTGGCGCAGGCGCTCAGCAATCAGCAGTGCTTTCTTTGCATCGGCTTCTTCAAGGAGAATCACAAACTCTTCTCCGCCAAGCCTTGCCGATAGATCCGATTCCCTGCACATTGTTTGAATGCAGTTAGCAACCTTAATTAAAACGGCATCACCAATCCCGTGTCCATATTGATCATTAAATTGCTTAAAATGATCAACATCCAGCACTAGCACAGAGATGCAACGCTCATAGCGTTTAGCTTTACTGAAAACTCTTTTTGCTTCCTCGTAAAAAGCTCGGCGGTTCATTAATGAGGTTAACGAATCCGTTGACGCAAGCCGTTTTAGCTCTGCCGTTCTGTCCTCAACTTTTTGTTCCAATGTTGCATTCAGCTCTTTAAGCTCTTTTTGCACGACCGCAAAATGTTTTAGTGAAACTGCAACCATTGTGATGGAAAACAACAGTAAGCCAACAGCGAGAGGCATTCTTGTCCAGGGAATAAAGCCATAAGCTTCACCCATATCAATGAGTAGAAAAATGCTGAATATCGCGAAAGTGGAGATCAGTACTTTTACCACCCCTTTGACCTGTTTAAATTGCAAAAATGTGTTAACAAATAAAATAAGCAAACTCACGGTTAAGAAAATATCAAACAGCAAATACATGGAGGATAACTCCAGCATCCCTGTAAGCGATCCGCCAATTGCAAAGATGGCAAAGACGAGGTGGAAGACCCAAACCGCCTTGATAATTTTCGTGAATTTCCATGAATGCCACGAATCAAATAGCATCGCCATGGCAATGGGCAGGGCAAAATAGCCCGTGGCAGCAAGGTGGTCCCACATTAGCGGCGCGTTGACGAGAAGTTGCTTGGCCTGACTCTGCGCAAACAACATGACACCCGATGCAAAGGTAAAAAAGGAAACAAGCAGAAATGATCGCCGGTTAGATTTAACGAAAGAAAACATAAATGCTAAAAGGGAAATCAACAAGGACAAGCAACTGACGACTATATCCGTTAACGAATCTTCAATTACGTGGTGGAGTAAATCTATTCGCTCCATCAACTTAACCTCGCCCCACAAACCGATGTCCGTCGCTGAAGAATATATCCGGAAATAGATCATTTTTCCGGCAAAATCCATTGGCAGAGTAATCATATGCCACGGCCACCCTTCAAACTGTCCCTGTCCATTTTTATCGAATGAGCCGTAGTGATAAATCTGCTGCCCATCGATATAGACTTCGGTGATCAAGTCGACACTATAAATATAAATAACGGGGTCGCGCCACACACTCTGGTCGCCCAGGATGGTGCGATACCATACGTTCTTCTTTCCATTTCGGCCGGGCGGGTTAGAAGGAAAATCAATGCTTTTCCACTGATCTGAATCCTCATCCCCCACTGCCCATTCTGGAATGCCCTTCGCAGTAAAAGGGGAATCCCCCCAGCGATACTGCCAGTTGCTATCAATATTCTTGGTTTCTCCATGAGCGGAAACAAGGCATGGAATTAAAATGAGAGTCAGGCAGGCAATGACATGCAGAATAGATCGTCGAAGGAAACAACACAGCTGAAATAAATAAGCTGATAATCGTGATCGGATACACTTAAGATAAAAAACAGACAACTTTGAATCCTTTTAAGTCGCGTTTAACCATCTTGGAAAAGCTATTGAGCAAAGCTTTTTCATAAGCGCTTTTTATAATAAGCACTTTCTATAAAGGCTATTATCTTATTATTCAAACTATTGAGGCAGTTTCATTCTAATTAAAACTCGCCTCAGTACGCCTTTAAAAAGCAACCTTTTCGCCATCACTAGTAAGAATAGCAGATTTGCGTCAGTTGACCCGGCATGCCGTCAGAACTTTATTATTTTAGTTACCCAAGGCCGAGAAAAAGCCTGATTACATTCTGATTTTGGCGAGAGAAAGCCGTTCCATTACCGCACTGTGCCTGACATCTGGTATTGCCGGCCATCGCTGTTCTATATCTGTCGAACGAGACTGACCACGCCAAAAACCCGCCTTCCAGTAAGGCAATTTTACATTTATCACATTTGCTACTAGCCTTAAATTCTCTCTCAAAATATGCACATGCTTGTTTTCGGTGACAGTAGGAGAAGCGATTCTGATGAGTAAAAGATTTAGGCAGCAAACATCAACATGCCCACGATTTCTCAGCTATTTTATATCAGCCCTTATCCTTCTCAGCAGTTTGATCCCACTGGAGGCCATGGCTTTACTGGCAGAAGCAAGCATTTCTTTACGTTAGGCCTCTATCGGTGAAATTCATATGGATGGTTAACGTCGTTTCGGTGCTTGCGCGAAGCCTTTTGCGTGTCACTTTCGTCCTATTTTTTTACGCATCTCCATCCACAAGTTTCGCCACCGATGGTACGGGCACGAACATTCTCTATTCATTAGAGCCTACACAGCGCTCTTTTGATCAAGAACTCGTGTTGCAGTTGCATTTGGGTCGCTACCTGCTCAGCGAAAGTTTTATCGGCTTCGCATCTAAAGGGGGCACACTACTCCCCCTGAGTGAAATCACCTACAGTTTAGGATTCCCTATTGAGGTTGTCCCCTCTGAGGGATTAGCAAAGGGTTGGTTCCTGCGGGAAAATCGTCGCTTTTCTCTTGATTACGCCCGTGGCGAAGTACTGATCGAAGGACAACGGCTAAAATTCAACCCCGGCCAGATAGAGCTACACGAGGATGATATTTACGTCCATACAGAACTACTGATGCAATGGTTTCCGGTCGAATTCGCCGTCGACTATTCGCGCATGGTGGTGAAGGTAGATCCGCAGGAACCTTTACCTCTGCAGGCACGTATGGAACGGGAAAACAAACGAGCTAGCCTTGGCGGTAAAAGTACAACCGAAGCCAGCCATTACCTTCGCGAGGAACTTCCCTACCAATTTATCAACTGGCCCTACCTGGATGTCAGCAGCAGCTATGGCCTCAATCAGCGCGTTGATCCTGATAGTAATAGCAAAGAAAGGGAGAATATCTGGGGTTATTCTGCCAATCTCAGCGGTGACCTGCTCTGGATGAATGCCAATCTATATTTCTCCGGAAATAAAGCGAACGATATAATTGATGTGCGTTTGGCACTGACACGCAAAGATATCGATGAGAATATTCCCGGCATTAACATTACTCAAGTTAGCATCGGTGATATTTTCACCCCGCGCATCGGTTTGATCAGCGCTGGCACGTCAGGCAATGGCCTCGAGATATCCAATTTTCCCGTCAGTCGTTCAAGCAATTTCAGCACCACAGACCTCAGAGGCGAAATGGCACTAGGCTGGGAAGTAGAGCTGTATCGCAACGGAATTTTTCTGAATTCGCTGCCCCCCCGAAATGATGGCCGATACGAATTCCTCGGCATCCCCCTTATTTATGGTTCCAATGTGCTAAAGCTATCGTTTTATGGCCCCCAAGGACAACGGCGGGAGAAAACGCAAGTAATCATTGTCGGATCCGAGCAACTGTCACCGGGCATTTCTCAATTCCGTTTTGCAGCCATACAACCGGGAAAAGACCTGTTCGCCGTCAATGAAACAGATAAACCGAAAACAGACATCCAGTACAGCCTGGAGTATGAGAATGGCCTGAGCAACAATCACACCCTGACGAGCAGTTTAACCAGGCTTTTCCTGAATGATACTCAGCAGACCTACGCCGGAATAGGGCTTCGCAGTTCAATATTCGGAGCAGCAACCGAACTTGAACTGGTCAAACAACAGAATGCAGGCCATGCGGCTAAACTTTACCTGCAAACCCGCCGACTAGGCCTGAACATCAATGCCAGCCACGCCTATTACAAGGATTTCAGCAGTGACGATGTCACCCAAAGCAGCAGCAATTCACAACTTTCAAGCAGCGAACTGCGGCTGGACACCAGCAAAACTGCCGGGGTTTTACCGTCCATTCCTATCAGCCTGAGCGGAACCTTCGACCGATTCGAGTCGGGCCGTCAGGATCTGAGCCTGAGTAACCGCCTGTCGCTTCATCTGAAGGGAGCATCGCTGACAAACACCCTCGACTGGAGCGAATCGAGGCAGGATGGCATTAGCAGCAACAGATCAGCTACAGGCAGTTTCTTAATGAACGCACCGCTTCAGAACAGCCTGCGTGCCAGGGCTAGCCTCAATTACACCCTGGCCCCCACTACTGGACTGGACACCGCACGACTAACCCTTGACTGGAACCAAGATAGCAATAAATTCCGCTTCGGTGCAGGCCACAATTTAACCAGCCACGATACCAGTTATAGCTTTAGTGTTAACCGGCTGTTCCAGAATCTGACCTTTGGCTTCAGCGCTAATTATAGTGACAATGGCAATGCTTTTCTGGGTGCCTCACTGAGTTTTGGTCTGGGTAGGGAGCCACGCAGCGGCGACTGGCATATGCAGTCTCGCAATCTCTCAGACAGCGGCGGAATTTCCGCCCGTGTGTTCATGGATGAGAACCTCAACGGCCGTTACGACGAAGGTGAGCCTCCACTGGAAGGAGTGCGTATCGCACATACCGGCCGTGATAAGTCCGGGACCAATGCACAGGGCCTTCTATTTTTACCCTCCTACAAGGGCCATCGCCCAGTCGATATCGCACTGGACCTCGCTAGCCTGGAAGACCCCTACCTGATGCCAACCCGCCCGGGGATCAATACAACTCCCCGTCCGGGACGAACTTTATTGGTAGATTTTCCCGTATCTTATACAGGCGAAATAGAGGGTACGGTACATATGACAGAGGGAAAGCATTCCAAGTCTGTGTCCAATGTAGAGTTGCTACTAATCGGCACAAACGGCAAGACCGTGGCCGAAACCAGGACAGCCTTCGACGGCTTCTACTTGTTCAGTAGTGTCCTGCCCGGGGAGTATAGAGTACAGCCATCTATAGAGCAGACAACCCGCCTAAAACTTGAATTGATGGACGCTGAAAGCGTGAGCATTACAGCAGAGGGAAATAGAGTCAGCGGAATAGACTTTAAGCTGCGCCGCAATGAAGAGAAATCGCCAACGCAGCAGACTAGCAAGCTAAATGCTCAAGCGGATGAGAAAAAGAGCCGAAGCCCGGAAACTAACCGGTTATTGATAGTGGAGCGCTAATTCAATGCCCGACTACAACAGCCCCTTAAAGGCACGGCGACAATCTCAATCTTTAGAATAGAAGAATTGAATCGGTGGATGGTTATGCGTAAGAGATAACCAGGTGAGACAAACACGCATACAAGCAGACATCCCGGGCACTTTTTTATGTCTGTTACGCGGTTTCTTCATTGTTTCACTGCTGAATTACTCGTCAAAAACAGCTGAGCTCTCGTCAAAAACAGCTGAGCACTCCTCAAAAACATCTGGAGCCAGTCTCAAAAAAAAACTGGATCCAGATCGCATAAAAAAATTGACCTATATTCAAGCAACTGATAAAACATTAATAACGTGTTAGAAAATATTATTTAACCATTTGAAAGTAAAAGTAATATCTAACTTCATATGTTTCGACAGTGCCGTTGGACAGCTCTATTTTTTACACAACAGCAAAAGAAAATACTGCTTTTTTCTTATCAAAAGCAACACTTGAACTCCTTACAGAATCAGTCCAACATGATTTATCAAGGAAAATGCTCTTAAGTAAGTTTTAGGTAATCTCCCTAGTAGCATAATGATCAATAATGGAGACGACACCCAGATGACTGATACTTCCATAGCTGACAGCTCCCATGGCACGAACGACCAATACGTGCGCTTTGTAAATGTAAAAAAGAGCTATGATCAGAGAATCCTTGTTGTAAAAGATTTTAATCTGGATATCAAAAAGGGAGAGTTTGTTACCTTGTTAGGGCCTTCGGGTTCTGGCAAAACCACCTGTTTAATGATGCTGGCAGGTTTCGAGGATGTTACCAGCGGCAGTATTTTGGTAAACGGTGAACCGGTTACCGATATTGCGCCCTATCATCGTAATATCGGCATGGTATTTCAGCATTACGCGCTTTTTCCTCATATGACGATTGCCGAAAATCTTGCCTACCCTTTGAAGGTTCGTAAAATTTCCGCTTCTGAAGTAGAACGCAGAGTGAAAGAATCTCTGGCGTTGGTTGAGCTTAATGATTTTGCCAAACGCTATCCGGGTCAGCTATCCGGTGGGCAGAAGCAAAGGGTAGCACTGGCGCGCTCTCTTATTTTTGAACCCAGCATTGTCTTAATGGATGAGCCTCTGGGCGCGCTCGACAAAAACCTGCGTGAGCAGATGCAGTTTGAAATCAAACGTCTGCATGAAGATCTTGGGTTTACGGCCATCTATGTGACTCACGACCAGACTGAAGCACTCACCATGTCGGATCGGGTCGCCGTGTTTAACGACGGAATAGTTGAGCAGTGTGCCGCACCTGAGGTGCTTTACGAGCAGCCTGCCAATTCATTTGTTGCTAACTTTATTGGTGAAAATAACCGTATACCCGGCACCGTCAAACGCATTGAAAATGGCTTAGCGCAAGTGGAGCTCATCGATGGAACACTCGCCACAACCGGCAATAAGAACTGCCCGGCAGAAGGCGCTCCGTGCACGCTTACGATTCGGCCTGAGAATCTATTTATTGCCAGCAAGCACTCAATGGAAAACAGCATACAAGCCAGCTTCATGACACGCCTTTATGTTGGAGATTCCATTCGCTACTTCTTTAAACTCAGTTCGGGTACCGAGCTGATGGTTAAAACACTGAACGATCAACATGCTCCCGTTTTAGAGCGCGGTGCCATGACACAACTCACATGGTCGACTACGGGAGGGTTAGCATTAGATCGTTCGGAATAACGCGCACTCTAAAGAACTCAAAGCAATAAACTGCAAGAAAACGTAAGAGGAAAACGAAAAATGAAAGCACTCAAGCGATTCGGCGCGGCACTCGCGCTGTGCACAGCAGCAGTCCCTGCGATGGCCGACCAGTTCACTGCTGTGTCCTTTGGTGGCGCCTATGGAGCAGCACAACAGAAACATATGCTCGACCCTTATATGGAGAAAACCGGGCATAAAATACTCTTTGAAAACTATTCCGGTGGTATCGCCGAAATCAAAGCACAGGTAGAGAGTGGCAACATTCTCTGGGATGTTGTTGATATCGAAGTGATCGACCTGGAAAGAGCCTGCTCTGAAGGTTTGCTGGAAGTATTCCCGCATGACACATTACCGCCGGGTGATGATGGTGTTGCCGCCAGTGAAGATTTCTCTCCTCAGGCGCTTTCAAACGAGTGCGGCGTAGGCAACATCGTTTGGACTGTTTTATATGCTTACAGTAGTGACACGATTAAAGGCGGCCAGCCTTCAACGATCAATGATTTTTTCAATACTGAGCAATTCCCGGGTAAGCGCGCGCTGCGTAAACGCCCTCAGGTAAATATGGAATGGGCGCTGATCGCCGATGGTGTGCCAAAAGATCAGGTTTACGATCGACTGGCTACCGCTGAAGGACAACAGCAGGCATTTGCCAAACTGGATAGTATAAAAGATGATCTGGTCTGGTTTGATAGCTGGTCTCAGGCTCCACAGCTTCTGAACGACGGTGGCGCGGTGATGGTGCAGTCAGCTAATGGCCGTATTTTCGATGCGATTCAGAGTGACAAAAAACCGTTTGAAATGGTTTGGGATGGACACATCTATGATCTTGATGTGTGGGCTATTGTAAAAGGCACTAAACACAAAGCATTAGCAGAGGACTTTATCCGCTTTGCCACCAGCTCTAAACCTGAGAGTGGTATGCAGGAAGTTGCCTACGGCCCTACCCGTCAGTCGTCTTACGCTTATGTAGACCCCGCCATTATCCCTAAATTACCGTCTGCGCATCTTGAAGAAGGCTTACAGGCATCTGGTGAATTCTGGGCTGACTACGGCGAATCGTTAGGTGAAAAATTCAACGAATGGCTGCTGAAATAAGACGGTTTTAAAACGCTATTGAATCCATAGACTCTTCGGCTGATAGACACCTGCTTATCAGCTGAAGAGACTCGATTCACACCTTTGCTTTTGTTTGCTATGTAGAGGGCCACCCTATGTCTCAATCTGATCTGAGCATGAACAACAATATGGAAGTTCGATCAGTGCTGACCGCTGAGGAGATGGCACAAAGCCGCAAAATGCAGCGTCGCCGCAAGGTGATTGCGTTTGCCTTTGTGACACCTTTACTGCTATTTGTATTGATTGCCTTTATAGCGCCGATAGGCACTATGCTGTATCGCAGTGTCTATCACCCCACGGTTGCTCAATTAATACCTGACACATTAGACGCACTATCCGGCTGGGACGAGACAACTGATATCCGCCCGGATGACGCGGTACTTAACCGTTTTTCCGTAGAATTAAAGCAACTCGCGATGACACGCAAATCAGGGAAACTCGGCGAAGAGATCAATCGCGCGATGCCTGGCACCTCTAGCGTGATTAAATCAACAGCACGCAAGTTTAAAAAACTGGATACAGAACTTCTTCGTAACGAAGGAGCGACACGCCTACTCGCCAGTAAACCTCAATGGAAAGAGGTTGAGATCTGGAGGGCGATGAAAGCCTCCGGGGCGGTCTTTACCAGCAGCTCTTATCTCACCGCCTTAGATTTAGACCGTAATGCGGCAGGCGAGATAGTTGCACGAGATACTCAGGTATACATTCAGCTTTACCTTAAAAGCCTGAAGATAGCCCTGATGATCACCTTTTTAACAGCGGTCATTGGCTTCCCTCTGTCTTATTATCTGGCTACTGCGTCGCCGAAAACAGCCAACACGCTAATGGTATTTGTCCTGCTGCCTTTCTGGACCTCTCTGTTGGTGCGCACCACATCATGGATCGCACTCTTGCAAACCAACGGCGTTGTTAATACGTTCCTCAAAGCCATTCATGTGATAACCGACCCCATCGAGATGCTTTACACTCAGTCCGCGACGGTCATCGCCATGACGCATATTTTACTGCCCTTCATGATCCTGCCTTTGTATAGCGTCATGAAGGGTATTGATCCGAGCTATTTACGTGCAGCCATGTCTCTGGGTGCTAAACCTATTCCGGCGTTTATTCGTATTTACTTACCCATGACAGTACCCGGGCTTAGCGCAGGCGCCTTGTTGGTGTTTATTATTTCTATCGGCTATTACATTACTCCCGCCTTGGTAGGTGGTACCGATGGCCAGATGATCAGTAACATTATTGCTTTCCATATGCAGTCGTCTAACAACTGGGAATTAGCCGCCGCACTCGGGTCGTTGTTGCTCGCTTTAATTCTTATCCTTTACTGGGTCTACGACCGTTTGGTCGGGGTCAGCAATATTAAACTGGGGTAATGCCATGAAATTCCCAAAATATTTCTCTATCTGGCAAAAAATAGGCATGCATGGATTACGCCTCACGGCGTGGGCTGTGCTGGCGTTTCTGATGATACCTATTTTGGTGATTATCCCATTGTCATTCAACGCCGAACCTTATTTCACCTTCACAGAAGGCATGCTGACATTCGACCCGGATGCTTATTCGCTGAAATGGTACGCTGAAATATTCAATGATGATAAGTGGATGTTAGCGATCAAAAACAGCTTCTTCATTGGCGCATGTGCCACACTCATCGCCACCGTGCTAGGTACCTTTGCAGCCATCGGCTTATCCAATCCGGTGATGCCATTTCAACGCGCCATCATGGCGATGCTGCTCTCTCCGATGATAGTACCGTTGATCATTACGGCGGCAGGGATGTACTTCTTCTATACGCAACTGGGATTATCGGGCAGTTATCTGGGAGTTATTATTGCTCACGCGGCGTTAGGCACACCGTTTGTCATCATTACGGTTAATGCATCCTTATCCGGATTCGATTATTCGTTGATGCGCGCTTCGCTGGGGTTAGGTGCTCCACCTGTTTATACTTTTTTCAATGTCATCATGCCGTTGATTCGACCCGGCGTTATATCCGGTGCGCTGTTTGCTTTTGTGACCTCATTTGATGAAGTGGTGGTCATTCTGTTTTTGGCGGGCCCAGAACAGCGCACTATTCCACGCCAGATGTTTTCCGGGCTACGTGAGCAGATAAACCCGACCATTCTGGCCGTTGCAGTCTTATTGGTGGTTATCTCAGGGCTCTTACTTCTGACGATTGAATACCTGCGTGCACGCGGAGAACGTATTCGCAGCGGTGAGATTTAATGGCAATAATATTTAATAGCGATGAGATTTAATTGTCGCACAGTGCAACTGGCGGTAAGTGCAAAGCGAGCGCCTAACTATGAACCTAGGTAAGGAGCCTGGCTAAGAACCTGGCAAGGCGCTAAGTAAGAGCTTAGATAAACAGAAAACCACTCTCCTGCTTACTGTCGTCGTAAGCGGAAGATAGCGGAAGGCTCTCCATCACTGCTAATGTAAATAGCGTTATCCGGCCCGATAGCAATACCGACAGGCCTCGCCCAACGGTCGCCATTGTCCAGCTGAAACCCTGTTAACAGATCTTCCACACCGACCGCTTTTCCCTGATCAAATTGCACCATGACAACTTTTGGATGGCGACGGCTAGCCCTGCCACCCCAACGCTGGGTTGCCCAGGAACCATGCAGTGCCACCAGCGCATTACCTGATAATTCAGCCAATGAACTGTTTA
The DNA here is from genome assembly GCF_900113275.1 of Neptunomonas qingdaonensis. Lineage (GTDB taxonomy): Bacteria > Pseudomonadota > Gammaproteobacteria > Pseudomonadales > Balneatricaceae > Neptunomonas > Neptunomonas qingdaonensis. Next base: position 577,002 of record NZ_FOOU01000001.1, on the reverse strand, counting down.
CAGGAACAAAAGCAACTGCCATCGGCGCGCTACGTGCCGCAAAAGTGGCTACTGGCTTTTGCACCTCATCAACAGAACGAGGAGGCGTCCCCGATTGGCAGTCATCGCGCATTACCTGTTCGCCATCATATTGATACCACGGCATACCATGAAATGAACCGGGTTGCAGATGCGCAAACTGCTCCGCTGGCTGCTCATATCCCGAGTGATCCGGGCCATTATTACTGGCGTAGATATCCCCATCATGCGGCGACCAATCAAAACCTACCGGATTGCGCAAACCACTCGAATAAACTTGCCAACCCGATGCAATAGGCTCATCCATCAGCATCACACCACCGCGACGATTATTAGCAGAGTAGCCTTGCCCAAGATATTCATCACTGCAATTGCCACTAATACCCAAGCTCACATAGACACGCTTATCCGGGCCGACTTTAACCGTGCGGCTACTATGCCCACCCACCGGTAATGTCGCTACTTTTTGTAAGTCCTGAATAAGCAGTGGTTCTGATGGCGAATAGTGGCCGCTATACAGCCCTTCTGTACTGGCAACAAAGATACGATCATCTCGAAACGCCACACTATGCGGATATATAAATCGTTGCTGCAGCTCCTGTGGATGTTGGTAAGGTGCAGGGAGTCGATAAACACGTCCGGAACGCGATCCGGCAAATAAACTGCCGTCAGGATGAAAAGTCAGCATTCGCGGCAGATCAACTTCCGTGGTCAGCACTTCGAACACATAACCTGAAGGTACGTTGACTGTATAAGTATTTCCAGCCAACCTGACAGGCTGCGCAATCAAATTGATAGCTGACACAAGGCTACTGAAAGCCCCTAAAGTGCTTGCAGTAACAATCGTCATAACAATAAAACGCAGTCGCTTAATGGACATGATTAACCTCGAACAGTCACGCGAGACATTTGCACGATTGCTCTATTTGTCTACTGCCGGTGATAAAAATTTCTGGCGTGTGCAAAGGTCTGCAAGTATATTTTTGTTTTAGATTACCGCGCTTTTTACGTATTGAACATAGATCTATAATCAAACTTCGATCGTAAACACTGTAGTATTAGTTCAACGAGTATCCCAATAAGCTCTGAAGTATCGAGTCTTTTCTGATCAATTCAAGGAGATGTATCATGAAAATATTTCTATTCACCATACTTAGTTTTTGCTTATCGAGCGCTGCATTTGCTGCGGGAAAAGAGGTTACCTATACCATTAACGATCAATCCTACCAGGGCTATTACGTTAGCCCTTCGGCAGATGCGCCACTGGTATTACTTATACACGACTGGGATGGTTTAACCGATTATGAAGTTAAACGTGCCGACATGCTGGCCGAAATGGGTTATAGCGTGTTTGCCGCTGATCTGTTCGGCGCAGGTGTTCGCCCAACCAAAATGGAAGACAAACGCCAGCATACCGGTGAGCTTTATAAAGACCGAACCAAGATGAACAGCCTGATGAGTGGCGCACTCGATGTCGCAAAAGAACAAGGTGCTAACACAGCTAACACGGTGGTGATGGGTTATTGTTTTGGTGGTGCCGCCGCTCTTGAGATGGCACGTTCAGGAGCCGATGTAAAAGGCTTTGCTACCTTTCATGGTGGGCTCTCCACACCCGAAGGGCAAGATTACAGCAAGACTAAAGGCAAGCTGCTGATCATGCATGGCAGTGCCGACACGGCGATCACTATGGATCAATTTGCCGCCCTGACGAATGAATTAGAAAGCAGTGGTATTAACCACGAGATGATCACCTACAGCGGTGCTCCACATGCGTTTACCGTTTTCGGATCAGATCGATATCGTGAAGATGCCGATAAAAAATCATGGCAACGTTTTTCTGAGTTTTTAAAAGAAGTGACTCAATAACCTGACATACACGCAAGATACAAATACCCCGTAAACGACAGGAATATGAAATAGCGTCTTTTTATTGTAATACCCATATTGCTGGCACTATGCGGGGTGTATGATCTTTCCTTTTTGAAAAGAAAGACTAAGAAATGGGTGTATTGAATATTCGTCAGGCACAAGGGGATGATCTGGCAGCGCTTCTTGAAATTGAAGAAGCCTGCTTTTCTGGCGACAGGATCAGTAAAAGGCGTTTTCAGCATTGGCTTAAAGCCACTAATTGTGTGTTTTTAGTCGCAGAAGATGCGCAAGGCCTGATCGGTTACGGGCTCATACTGCTACATAAAGGAACACGTCTGGCACGCCTTTATTCACTGGCGATCGCCAAGCGCGGACGCCAGCAAGGTGTTGGCCGGCTACTCATGGATGAATTAGAAAAAAATACCGCAGCACGCGGTAGACTTTATATGCGCCTGGAAGTTGCCACATCAAATGCCGGTGCCATTAAGCTTTATGAAAGCTTAGGGTACCGCTGCTTTGATGAGTATACGGACTATTACGAAGACCACTCAGATGCTTTGCGCATGCAAAAGCGCATACGTTTTATTCAATCACCACAAGCCTACAAACCTACCCCCTGGTACCAGCAAACCACTGATTTCACCTGCGGCCCAGCGGCCTTAATGATGGGCATGGCCAGCCTGAATGCAGACGTAAAACTCAGTCAGGAGCTGGAGCTGGATATCTGGCGTGAAGCCACGACTATTTTTATGACTTCTGGCCATGGCGGATGTCACCCCCTGGGGCTTGCGCTAGCAGCTCATCGACGAGGATTCGAGGCCACGACGTATATCAACTCACGCCATCCTTTATTTATCGAAGGTGTTCGCTCTGAACATAAAAAGGCGGTCATGAGTGCTGTCGATCAGCAATTTCACCAAAAAGCTGAAGCCGAGGGTGTAAACACTGTTTTTGCCGATGTGACACAGAATCAAATTCAGAATTGGCTCACGCAAGGTTACGCTGTGCTGGTCTTAATCAGCACCTATCGAATGGATGGCCTTAAAGCCCCGCACTGGGTGACAGTGACGGCGGTAGATGATATTTGCTTATACGTTCATGATCCGGATCCTGACGACAAGCATCAGTTGCCGATCGATTGCCAGCATATTCCCATCGCCAGAGAGAATTTTGCAAAAATGTCTGCTTTTGGTAGAGGACGACTGAGAACGGCCGTTATTATTCGTAAATAACAAGATCAGCATTAAATTGCGAACCGCAGAAGCGGAGCTTTGAGCAAAGCCCGCTTCAATTCCCATCCATTAAGCCCTCATCGCTTTATCGTGAATCCGCGCACTTTTGCATGAACACCGCGACTAAAAGCTTTAGTATGCTCTTCCAATAAATCCACTCCGTACAAAATCCCCACGACCAGTATCGATATCTTGATCGCTGCGAATAAGTATCCGGACGAAATAATGACCCCGATTGCGGCCAGCATCCAGATAGTAGCAGCCGATGTCACACCGACGACTGCACCATCTTTTGCCAGCATCACGCCCGCCCCTAAAAAGCCAATACCGGTAATAACCTGCCCGATAACCCTCGACGGATCGATAGCATCGCCATGCAGTTGAAATGCCGTGGCAAGGAATACGTAAGTACCCAGTATTATCAACGAAGAGGTCCGAATCCCTACCGGCTTACCCCTTAACTGTCGCTCCAGTCCAATCAAAAAACCACAGAAAACAGCCGTCGCTATCGCCAGCCAATCATATGGAGCGATAGAAAAAAAATCGTCATTCAATAGCATTAACGACCCCGGTTCTCCAAGCGGCTAACAAACTCCTGCATAATCAACATGTAAAGCTCATTGCCCAGATACAGATCTTCAACTTCGTGATCGATACTCGGATTATCATTTACTTCAATCACATACACCTGATTTTCTTTATGTTTAATATCAACGCCATATAATCCACGTCCGATCATGGCGCAGGCCTTTAACGCCGCATCTAAAACACTTTTAGGTACTTCAAAAGTAGGCAGTGTTTCAAAACCACCGGATTCTGTTTCTTTACCATGACTATAGATCTGCCAATGATCACGGACCATATGATAACGACAAGCGTAAATTGCCCGCCCATTCAATACGCCTATGCGCCAGTCATAATCGGTATACAGATACTCCTGAACCAACACCAGGGCGGTATCTACTAACAGATCCTGAAGCTTCTGCTTGAGTTCATCCCGGGTCTTAACTTTATAAACACCTTTAGAGAAAGAACCCTCCGGCATTTTCAGGACAATGGGGTAGCTAAAACTAGATTCGATATTATCCAGATCTTGTTCTGAAGCACCAATCACCACATGTGTTTTCGGTGCAGGCACACCGTTATAGCTGAAGGCGTCATGTAAAAACACCTTATTACAGCAGCGTAAAATAGAAGTGGAATCATCGATAACCACTAGCCCTTCACGTTCCGCTTTGCGTGCAATCCGATAAGTATGGTGATCTATCGCCGTTGTTTCACGAATAAACAACGCATCATATTGTGAAATCTGTCCAGCTTGATCGGCGGTAATCGTCTCGGCATGAATACCCACTTTAGCGGCCGCTTTAATGAAGAGCTTGATGGCATCTTTATCACTAGGCGGCTGCTCTTCTGCAGGATTAACCAATATCGCCATATCCCAACGCTGCTTTTTACGCGCAGGCGGCGTGCGCCAGACGCGTTCGGTAAATACCTGCAAGTGTTGTAAAAACAGTGCCTGATCAGATTTGCTCAGATGAATAAATGAGCGTCGTTTTACCTGTACCAGCACGCCATTGGCATCCTTAGACAGACTAAAATGCAGGATAGGGGCCGGGTATTTATCAAACATCTGCTTTGCCAGTTTTTTCCATGGCTCCTCAGCAACCCACCCCATGAACGCCATAAATTCAACTGACTGTTCGTCAGATTCAGCATTAAGCGGCTCTGCGTGCAGAAGCTCAACAGGCAAGGCTAGCTGTATTCCGGCCGATGTATCATTCGACAAATCGCGCAGATCATTAATCGTACTGACACTGGGCAACACCTTATGCTGGCGTGCTTCCGCCAACAAAGAACAGTAGTACCCGCGGCTCAGGTAATGCTCGGTATCGCAGAGATTAATCAGCCGTGTTTTTGGCTCATTTCGTTTCGGATAATCTGCCAGATATTGTTCAAATGTAATCACACTGAGCTGATCATTTTCAAAGATCAGATCATCCGTATCCACGACCACGATGGTTTTATACATGCTATGTAGCTCGCTTAATTGTTAGGAGATTTCAATTCCGCCAGTGCTGACAGGATCTGTAAAAATCCCCTGACAGAAGCAATTGGCGCCGATTCGGATAGTGTGTGATAACCCGAGCTGGGTATTTGCAGCGTCGTGCCATCGACTAAACCACCCGAAGCAGAAATAATTCGACCCAGCTCGGTAGAGCCCAGAGATACCGGTGACTCTCCATTTGCTGCACGCACAGCATTCTGTTTGTCGACATACTCATCTTTCATTTGAATGCTGATATTCTCTTGCTGGCATAAAGTGACGAGCTGCTTAGTCAATTCAGTATTGAATGTCGCATTCGCATCTTTGTTACGTAAAACCAAATGTTGACGCTGGGCGGCTTCATGATCCGGGTAAGGACTGGTGTCAACAACGATTAACTGGTTAGTGGTGCCGCCAAACCGGCGGAACCATTCCAGCAGATAACGCCAACTTTTACCCGCCTCCTCCTGAGCCGTGAAAAAAGCCGTGCCCTGAAAGCCTAATTCGAACATATAAACGAGTGCTGCCGCTGTTAAAACATTATCCAACTGCCCGACTAATGCATTGTTTTCGATGCGTAATTTATCGGAAAATGCAACCGGCGTACCTGCCACCAGATGCTCAAGTCCATCAAGCTCGAAAATCAGGTTATTACGGTATTCGCAAATATAAGCGTTGCGAATAAGTCCACGTCCACGATACGCCCCGGACCATGGCTCGTAAGCATATACAGACTCAGCTTCGAAGCGGTTAACAATTTTATTCATTAACTGTTCGCTGACAGAGTTACCCAGCAGGTCGGAACGAGCACCCGAAACAAATGCCGCATACTGAAACTCGTTAGGGCCGGTACAGATCAAACCATGACGATCTACATGCGCCGAAAACATAACGCTATCGGGTTGGTTTCCCTGTGCCACCAACACCCCTTCATACCAGGTCACGTGAGCACCACGCTCTTCCAGCTCACGCTGCAGTACACGAAAAAAAGAGTGCTCAGATCCAACAACACTGGGGCTGCGAATTAATGAGGATAATAAACTGACATAAGCATCGGGAAGGTCCTGCGAAGCTAGGTTATTGGTGACAACTTCGGCAAATAAATCTGATGAATCTAAAGGCATAAAATCCGTCCATAGGAATGGCTAAACGATGCTCACCATATCACACAGATAGTCTGGGCACCCCAACCACAGGGGTAAAAACAGCTAAATAACACGCTTATAATTTTATGACAATAGATTTTTATTGTTGAGCCCGGGTCCTACCAAACTCCTTACAAAACTCCCAACCAAATTCCCTGCTGAACTCTATGGGTTTTCATCTGTCTTAAAACCATATAAAAAAACTGCTTAGCCTGTTTGGCTAAACTTCAAGATAGAGCATTGAGAAGACACTATGACTCATCCTTCTGTTTTTGCTGGATTTTTTTTCATGGTTGGCGGGTTATCACCACTCGCAGCAACCGCTACCCAACTCTTTGAACAATCAGGATCTGTCCCACAGCTTATCCAATTATATACATCCGAAGGCTGCTCAAGCTGCCCCCCCGCTGACCGAAACTTACGAGCGCTGCTGAATGATCCAAAACTCTGGACACAGCGTTTACCGGTGGCTTTTCATGTTGATTATTGGGACTACATTGGCTGGAAAGATCCGTATGCACAACCTCAGTTTAAAGAGAGGCAATATGCGCTAAAAAAATCAGGCGCGATTGAGAGCATCTACACACCAGGATGGGTAGTCGACGGCAAAGAGTGGAAAGGCTTTTTTCTTGGACAGGCACTCCCTGCTCCGCCATCAAGGCAGGGTGGTAAGCTGAAGGTTGAAGTAAATGACAATCAACAGGTCACGGTAAGCTATCAGGGCGTCCCCAATAGTCCCGACAGTGATCCCATCACGGCTCATCTGGTGCTGTTATCATTCAACCAGACATCACATATCACGGCCGGCGAAAACAGTGGCAAAACACTACAACACGATTTTGTCGCCGTTCAAGAGTTACAATCCGTCAATCAAACCCCTGAGTGGCGCTTTTCACTTCCCGGTTCAGACCTGTCAACACAAAAGGCGATGGTGGTCTGGCTAACGTCAGAAAATAGTCCTCAGCCGCTTCAGGCGACAGGCGGCTGGCTTGAATGATCATTCCAGAAGTGGCATTTTTACGTTATAACTAAACCTTACACCTTAACGTAGCGGTCCTATCACTGGACTCTTCAACTGGAGAGAATATGAAACTTATTGGCTCAGGTATGTCCCCTTATGTCCGCCGTATCCGTCTATTCCTGGAGGGCCAGGATTATGATTTCATTAACCTGAACATCTATTCACCCGAGGGCCGGGCTGAACTGGCGTCATACACCCCTGCGATGAAAATTCCTGTTCTTATTGACGAGAAGCAGAAAGTCTATGACTCCCGCCTTATTCATCGTTACCTGAATGAGAAACAGAACAGTGTGCCTCTGAGCTGGAATCAAGAGAACCTGTTAACACTCATCGATGCAGCCAATGACTCTTTTGTCATTTTATTACTGTCGACTCGCTCAAATATAGATACCAACGCCGATTCGCTGATTATTAACCTGCAGAAAGAGCGTATTGAAAGAACCATGCTGCTGTTAGAACAAGCGGTCGAAAATGGAGAGATCTCAGGGTGGGATTATCCTGCTATCTGCCTCTTCTGCTTGCTCGATTGGGTGCACTTCAGGGACCTGCACAATTTAGCAGCGTTTCCACACCTGAGCAGTTTTCTTGGCGCTAGAGCGAATGAGGCCGGAGTTGAAGCCAGCAATCCTCGCAACATTGAGAGCTAAGTGCGATTTTTAGTCTTAATGTTATGAGGTTATTAAAATTTATCGATATTAAGCTACAGTTAGTTCATAGGATATAACAAAAAAAGAAGAACATGGATGAATCAGAATTCTGGCGCACAAAGCATAAGCAAAAGAGTCTTTTTATTTCTATGGCTAACCTGCCATCTTTTCGTGTTTTCTGTAAATAGCATTGCAGAAGACACGGAAGCCACCCTGGCAACTGTTAAATTAACGCCGCAGGAAGAGTCCTTCTTACAAGACCATCCGGTCATTACACTCGGCTCTGACCTGGCTTGGGAACCCCTTGTGACGGCTAACCCAGACGGGAGTATCTCGGGTTATGATGCCGATATATTACAACGAATAAATCAACTCACAGGTGCCAACTTTACGCTGGTCGTCGGTAACTGGGGCGATATGCAGAGCAAAGCCAAAGCTCAAGATATTGACGGGCTGAGTACGAGTGCAATCATTCCTGAGCGCACCTCATATCTTGCTTTTAGCAATCCTTATTTAACGTTGCAAAAATCCCTCTTTGTCTCCAGAGGCAACCCTCTATCCATAAAAAACTCTGACGACCTGAAAGGAAAAACGCTGGCTATTCAAAAAGCCAATCAGTCAGATGTCGAGTTGGCGAAGCAATTTAAACACTCGACAATTCTTTACCTGGACACCTTAGAGGAGCTCCTCTCAGCACTATCAACCGGAGAAGTAGACGCCACCTTTGGCAATGCAGCGACACTCTATTTGGCTAACAAACTGGGAATGCCCTACTTGCAGGCGGCCTTTCATCTGCCGCAGCAGTTGGACCTGGTGTTCGGCATAAGAAAAGACTGGCCCGAAGCAGTATCGATTCTGAACAAAGGATTATCATTGCTCAGTAATCACGAAAAGCTACGCATCCAGACTTACTGGTTCAGTGGTTCGCCACAAGCAGACACAATAAAAGAAAATAAGGCACTGACGCTAAGTAATCATGAGCAATCCATTATAAACAATGCCCCCTTACGTCTTTGTGTTGGCCCCAACTGGCTGCCTTTCAGTAACATCAACTCAGATGGGAATTACCAGGGCGTGACAGCCGATATCATGTCACTGATAGCAGAGCGTTTAGATACAAAGTTCACACTCACACCGACATCCGCGTGGAGCGAATCTATCGATCTCATAAAGCAAAAAGAATGTGACTTCATTACAACGATAACACCGACCAAAGAACGCGAAGAGTTCTTAACGTTTACCCAACCCGTGTTTACATCGCCGATTGTGCTGGCAACACAACTAGATCAATTTTTCATACCCGACCTGACAAGTATTGGCGACAAGAAAATCGCAATAATTAAAAATAGCGCAATACGTTCACTGATCAGAAGCCAATACCCAAACCTTAATATTATCGACGTTAGTTCAGCCCAGTCTGGCTTGGCACTGCTCAATGAACAGAAAATCTTTGGCTACATAGACTCGCTTGAAGTCATCGCACACCAGGTCAATAAAGAGCATTACATCAATATCAAGATTTCCAGCACGCTCTCGCTGAGTTTTGACCTTGCTATCGGCGTACGAAAAGACTGGCCTGAATGGGTACCCTTATTGAATAAGGCGATTCAAGACATCTCCAATGAGGATAAGCAACAGATTCGAAATCGCTGGATAGGTATTACCTATGACAGACCTATCGATTACAAGCTCGTCTCACTCATCATTACGATCTTAGGCGCACTCGTATTTCTAGTCGTTTACCGTTATCGCGTCATCGCCAAATACAACACCAAATTAGAAGACCTTAATCAAAAACTTGCCAAGCAAGCGAGCACAGACCAGCTGACACAATTACCCAACAGATATTTATTAGATAAAGAAACACAAAGGGTAATCGCGGCATCACAACGTTACCAGGAACCCTTTTGCGCCGTGTTATTTGATTTGGACTATTTTAAAAAGATTAATGATAAATACGGGCACCAAGTGGGTGATGACGTGCTGATTCAAGTCACTCAGGAAATGAGTCACTCGATCCGTGAAGTTGATATTTTAGGGCGTTGGGGAGGCGAAGAGTTCCTGTTGATATGTCCAAAAACATCCCTGGACGGAGCAATAAAACTCGCCGAAAAAATCCGCATCCATATCGAGCAACATCACTTTATAGAGGGTCACAAAGTCACATTGAGTGCAGGTGTCGCCGAATTCAACGCGAATGAAAACTATCATTCCCTGCTTAAGCGGCTGGATGATGCACTTTATGTTGCAAAGCACTCAGGAAGAAATACCGTCAGCCATAGTGAAATTGAAACAACGGAAACAACGGAAACAACGGAAACAACGGAAACAACGGAAACAACGGAAACAACGGAAACAACGGAAACTGTATGACGAAAGTGAAATGTTATACATAAATCCTAAACAAAAAAAAACCGGCATCAGCCGGTTTTTTTTAGAAAGTCGCTAATTACTTAGCTAATTTCTGGATCTCTTCCATTGCATTTTTGCTAGAAGAAGTAGCCAGAGCAGTAAAAGCTTCGCCCTGTGTCTTCAGCATTTCGAACAATGCAGTGTTAGCAGCAACGTTGAATTTAACAACGTCTTCTGGAGTTTTCAGTTCTTTAGCTTTTTCTACTTCAGTTTTGAAGAAAGAAGCCAAATCTTCGCCTGCTTTTTTCTGCAGTTCAACAGACTGGTTGATTGTAGCCGCCTGAAGAGTCATCAGAGTTTTAACAGCTTCTAATGGTTTCTGCATATCGATGTTGTTAGTCATGGTATATCCCCAAATTGATAAATTATTTATGGTGCACTGCACAATGACGACTATTCTACCCAGATCTGACGCCGAGTCAATAGCTTTTTTGCTGCACCGCAACAAATATTTTTTTATGGCTAAAATATCGCATACGATGATGACGCTGCTGGGAAATTAAGCGCTGTATTAATGCTGGAGACGACAAAACAGAACGGCAGTCTTTAAAATATGAGCATAAATCCTGGACGAAAAAAAACCCGGCATCAGCCGGGTTTATTTAGAAAGTCGCTAATTACTTAGCTAATTTCTGGATCTCTTCCATTGCACTTTTGCTAGAAGAAGTAGCCAGAGCAGTAAAAGCTTCGCCCTGTGCTTTCAGCATTTCGAACAATGCAGTGTTAGCATCAACGTTGAATTTAACAACGTCTTCCGGAGTTTTCAGTTCTTTAGCTTTTTCTACTTCAGTTTTGAAGAAAGTAGCCAAATCTTCGCCTGCTTTTTTCTGCAGTTCAACAGACTTGTTGATAGCTTCAGCCTGAAGAGTCATCAGAGTTTTAACAGCTTCTAGTGGTTTCTGCATATCGATGTTGTTAGTCATAGTAAATCTCCAAGTTGGTTAGTCAATTAGTTATGGTGCGTTGCACAATGATAGTAATTCTATGCTTATTTAGCCGCGAGTCAAGCCTTTCTAACTGCGCCGCACAAATATTTTTTATACGTAGAATATCGCATAAATTTATGACGAAAAAATGACTACCTGCCTTAAATCCCAAACAAAAAAAACCCGGCATCAGCCGGGTTTTTTAGAAGCTCGGTAATTATTTACCCATTTTCTGAACTTCTTCCATTGCATTTTTGCTAGCTGAAGTAGCAAAAGCAGTAAAGGCTTCGCCCTGTGCTTTCAGTATTTCGAACAATGCAGTGTTAGCAGCAACGTTGAATTTAACAACGTCTTCTGGAGTTTTCAGTTCTTTAGCTTTTTCTACTTCAGTTTTGAAGAAAGAAGCCAAATCTTCGCCTGCTTTTTTCTGCAGTTCAACAGACTGGCTGATTGTAGCAGTCTGAAGAGCCATCAGAGTTTTAACAGCTTCTAGTGGTTTCTGCATATCGATGTTGTTAGTCATGGTATATCCCCAAGTAGGTTAATTAGTTATGGTGCACTGCACAATGATGATCATTCTACTGATATCCAGCAGGGTGTCAACAACTTTGTTGCACTGCAACAAATATTTTATGCTTAAAATATCACATAAATTTATGACGTTCGTGGCGACCAGCATCCAAATAACCTTCCTGAAAACCAGTCTGTTCGGAGAGAGTGCTGAATTTTTTTTCTTAAGCGATTATATTAAAACGTCCAGCTAAGAAGGCCAGTTCATGAAAGCACGTGCAGCCCTGTTAATACTACTCATTTCTTTTTCAGGTGCTTTGCTTGCTGGCACGGCACGCATCGCAGTAGCTTCTAACTTCACGTCTACAGCACAAGCACTGGCAAACCTGTTCAACCAGACATCAGGCCACAATGTACAAGTAAGCTCAGGATCCACGGGTAAGTTATATATACAGATACGCCACGGTGCCCCATTCGATCTGCTTTTGGCAGCAGACATGGAACGACCACAGCGCTTATATAAAGAAGGCTTTGCGGATAGTGAACCCTTCATTTATGCCACGGGGCAGTTGGTATTATGGAGCCGCGATCTTGCTGATGTATCGACTGGCCTTGATGCACTCAAGAGCCCGGCGATAAAACGACTGGCAATCGCCAACCCAAAGACCGCACCTTACGGTACAGCCGCCCGGCAAGTATTAGATAGTTTGCCTTTTGAATTCGCCGGAACACTGGTGACCGGTGACAACATTGCGCAAACTTATCAGTTCGCTGCCAGTGGCAATGCAAACGCCGCTTTTGTTGCGAGCGCACAAATCGTATTAGACCAACGCGGTTACACATGGAGCGTACCCCAGTCGCTGTATTCTCCCCTCCACCAAGGCGCTCTATTACTGATCCATGGCAACGAAAACCAAGCGGCTCATGCTTTTTATCGATTCTTGCGTAGCGATCAGGCAAGATCGGTTATCCAAAACTATGGTTACACCACTGAGTGATCAAATAACGCATGCTTGATGCCATTTTACTGACATTGAAACTCGCCACCCTGACAACGATTATATTGCTATTGTTAGGTACGCCGCTGGCGTGGTGGCTGGCACGATCGCGCGGCCTGTTCAAAGATATTATCGCCACGCTGGTCAGTATGCCGCTGGTGCTTCCGCCAACAGTATTAGGCTTTTATCTGTTAATCACGCTAGGCCCGGACAGCCCTTTAGGGCAATTACTCTCCTCACTTTTTGGCGGCCCGCTGACATTTACCTTCGGTGGCCTTGTAATCGGTTCTGTTATCTTCTCGCTGCCCTTTATGGTGCAGCCGTTACGCAATACATTTGAGTCCATCGGCACACGCCCACTCGAAGTGGCCGCTACATTGCGCGCATCCCCCCTGGATACTTTCTTCAGCGTCGTTCTGCCTTTATCACGACACGGCCTGCTGACCGGCAGCATCATGACATTTGTTCACACGCTAGGAGAGTTTGGCGTTGTACTGATGATTGGCGGCAATATCCCCGGAGAAACCAAGGTGTTATCCATCGCTATCTACGATTATGTAGAATCACTGGAGTGGGCACAGGCGCATCTGATTGCCGGTGGAATGCTGTGTTTTTCCTTTATTGTGATTCTGGCAATGACACTGCTTGAGCGCAATAGCCGAAAAGGACGCGAGCTATGAATAAAGCCATACAGATTCGCTTCCAGACACCGCTTGAGCATTTCACGCTGGATGTCGACATCAGCATTCCTGCAACCGGCGTGACTATATTGTTTGGCCCGTCAGGTTGTGGAAAAACCACGCTGTTAAGATGCATTGCCGGCTTACACCCGGCAAAACATGCGCACCTGCGCATTAACAATAATAGTTGGCAGGCAGAAGGGGTCTATCTGCCCGCCCACCAGCGCCGGGTCGGCTATGTTTTTCAGGAGCCGAGCCTGTTTCCTCACCTGAATGTCACCCGAAACCTGTTATTTGGCCAACGCCGCTCATATCTTCCGAGTCAGAACCAGAGCCATCAGCGAATCGACAACAAGAGCCCTGCGCATAACGACAACAAGAGCCCTCAGCGTAACGCCAACAAGAGTCCGCTTTCGTTGGATGAAGTAAGCCAGCTACTCGGCATATCTCATCTGTTACAACGTATGCCAGAACATCTCTCCGGCGGAGAAAAACAACGGGTAGCCATTGGACGGGCACTGCTATCTAATCCGGAAATATTACTCATGGATGAGCCGCTTTCCGCATTAGACTACGCCACTAAAGCGGAGATAATTCCCTATCTTGAGCAGTTACACGCGCGTTTATCTATTCCGATCATCTATGTAACGCACGCGATATCTGAAGTAGAAAGTCTGGCAGATCATATTGTGCTGCTAGAAAAGGGAAAAGTAACCGCCCAAGGCCCGATAAAGGAGATGCTGCTGGATCTGTCAGCGCCACTGGCGCACTTCACCAATGCGGGCTCGCTGCTCGACGCAGTGGTAGACCACTATGATGAAGAATATGACCTGACAGCGTTTGCCGTTGATGGCGGCACACTCACCGTACCTGGCAACATAGGTTTACCCGGGGCGCAGAAGCGCATACACCTCAGTGCCAGCCATATCAGCCTGAGCCGTACAGCCGCCTCGGACAGCACCATCGTCAACATACTACCTGTCACCATTTTGGAGATTAGCCCAGCGGATAAGGCGCAATGTAATATCCGTTTACAATTGGGAGACCACAGCCAGATACTCGCACGTATCACTCGCCGCTCAAAAGACCAGTTGGCCCTACAATGCGGTGAACAGCTGTTTGCCCAGATCAAAGGGGTTTCTTTAGTCAAAAGGTTAAACAGCCATGCGCATCCTGCTCCTCTCGGCCTATGACGCTGACAGCCATCAGTATTGGCATCAAGGACTGGTAACACACTTCCCTGAACACCAGTGGACAGTTCTGACCTTGCCGGCGCGTTACTTTTCATGGCGACTTCGCGGCAACAGCCTCAGTTGGGCTTTTGGAGAATCAGCCGCGCTGTTACAACAACCTTATGATCTGATTATCGCCACCTCGATGACCGATCTGTCCAGCCTGCGCGGTTTTGTGCCAGCGCTCGGCCAGATTCCGACGCTACTGTATTTTCATGAGAACCAATTCGCCTACCCCGAATCAGGCAACGAGTTCAAAAGCGTAGAACCAAAAATTCTGAATATCTACTCGGCGCTGGCCGCCGACCATATCGCCTTTAATACCCACTACAACCGCACTACTTTCTTTGAAGGTGCGAGCGCTTTACTGAAGAAACTACCCGATCAGATTCCTGCCGGGCTGATAGAGCGGCTAAAAGAGCACTCTAGTGTACTGCCGGTTCCACTGCATGACAGCTGCTATCTCCCTCATCAACACCAGACTGGCGCGCTGCAAGTCGTGTGGAACCATCGCTGGGAATTTGATAAAGGCCCTGAGTTACTTTATCAGGCACTCGCCACTCTTCATGCTGAAAAAACAGACATTCAGTGTCACATTGTCGGCCAGCAGTTTCGCAAAGTACCGCCCGCCTTCGACAAGATACGCGAGCAATTTCCGTCCATTATTGGTCGCTGGGGCTATATAGAATCGGTCGCCGATTATCGCCAACTGTTGCAATCAGCGGATGTAGTTTTGTCCACGGCATTACATGATTTCCAGGGCATTGCTGTGCTGGAAGGCGTTGCCGCGGGGGCCATTCCCGTCATACCGGACCGGCTCGCCTATGCAGAACTATTCGACAGCCAATATCGTTACAGCACGGCCTCTGAGCCGATTAACACAGCAGACGAAACCCATGCACTGGTGTGTATGCTAAAACAACTCGCGACAGCCAAAGCAAACAATGCCCTGGCCGCCGCTCCCCGGGTTGATTCGCTGAGTTGGCAACATGTAAAGCCGCGTTATTTACAACTGATGCAACAACTGATGAATACCAGCAGTGCGCGCTTCAACCACAAATAAGTACTACTGCCACCTTATAAGGCTAAACGGACCACTGTTAAACCTTATAGCTATTGCCTTTTACTTCGTTTAACCCAATCATTAGATAAAACTAATGTAAGATCCGTTAAATAATAATGATTAAAGGCTTTCACTATGTTGCAGATTTTCAAACCCATTGGCCTGATTATTAGACTGGCGCTTTTCCTGACGCTAAGCCTGATGCTTACGACCAACACTGTATTGGCTGAGAGCGAAGCTGACCGCTACCCGGAATCACTTCTCTACGACAAACCCGTTAAGGTGGCAGACAATGTCTGGTCAGCCATTGGACAAACACAGTACTACAGCTACGAAAATGCGGGGCACAATAATAATCTATCCTTTGTTATCGGTGACGATGCCGTTCTGGTTGTCAACGGCAGCGCATCCTACCTGCTCGCCAAGGCTTTGCATGATGAGATCAAACAACTCACCGACAAACCGGTGAAGTATGTGGTCGATGAGAATGGTCAGTCACATGCATCACTGGGTAATAACTACTGGAAAGAACAAGGCGCTACACTGATTGCGCATGTAGATGCCGCAGACGAGATTGAATCACATGGCCCTGCCGGCCTCTCCAGCCTGCAACAGGTTTAAAGGAACGCGCAAAAGGAACAACAATCGTCCCGATTGACCAAACATTCGACGCTAACCTGACACTTGATCTTGGCGGTATTAGCGCAGAACTGATCCACTTTGGCGATGCACATTCGCCTGGGGATATCTCCGTTTATATTCCACAGCGCAATGTATTAATTGCCGGTGACATTGCCTTTCACGTGCGTCTGTTACCTATCTTCCCTGATACCGATACGGCTGCCTGGTTAGATACATGGAACAGCACCTTTAGTGAATTTGCTAAAGATAAAATCATTGTGCCGGGGCATGGTGGCCCGACCGACTTTGCAACGGTTGATGAGTGGACGCGCGGTTATCTGGAATATATACGCGGCAAAGTCGCTATCCTGATTGAGCAAGGCGGCACCCTTGCGGATGCTTATCAAATAGATCAAAGCCCTTATGCGCACCTAGCAACGTTTGAAGAATTGGCATCAAAAAATGCAGGCCGGGTTTTTGAGACGATGGAGTTCGAATAAAAGAGTTTGAGTAAAAGGGAAATTGTCCACGATCACCTGCTAATGACTCAGCAGGTGATCCTGGAAGACTCGCTACTTCATTAACGAACCTAAAATACCGCGCAATAAACTTTTGCCAACACTGCGGCCTACGCTGCTACCGATACTGCGGACCACACTTTTGAGCAGTGCTTCTGTCACAGACTGACGGTTGCCACCTGAAGAGCGGCTACTACTTCTGTTATTTTTTGCATCGGCCTTCTCTTTGGCGATACGCGCTTCATCATCTTCAGAGGCCTGTAAACGCGCTTGCGTACGCTCCAGCAATACTTCATGTGCTGAACGGGGATCGTAAGCGACGGCATAACGGCGATGCATCGCACTGCTATCAATCACCACCTGGCGCTCATGCACTGTTGCAGGCCCCATGCGAGAACTTGGCGGCCGTACCAGCGTACGCTCAACCACACTAGGAATACCATCCTTGAGAAGTACCGATACCAACGCTTCACCCACCCCCATGTTAGTAATCACCTCAGCGGTGTCTAAATTAGGATTGGGACGGAAGGTTTGCGCCGCGACGCGAACAGACTTCTGATCTTTTGGCGTAAAGGCGCGCAGTGCATGCTGTACACGGTTACCCAACTGGCCCAATACATTCTCAGGAAGATCGCCCGGGCTCTGCGTGACGAAGTAAACCCCCACACCTTTAGAGCGAATCAGGCGGACAACCTGCTCTACCTTCTCGATCAGCACTTTAGAGGCGTTGTTAAACAACAGATGCGCTTCATCAAAAAAGAACACCATTTTAGGCTTGTCGGCATCACCGACTTCCGGCAGGTTTTCAAACAGCTCGGATAACAACCACAGCAAGAAGGTTGAATACACACGAGGGCTAAGCACCAGCTTATCGGAGGCCAGCACATTGATCATGCCGCGCCCATCACGATCTAACTGGATCAGATCATCAAGCACCAAGGCAGGCTCACCAAAGAACTGATCGCCACCTTCACGCTCCAGCATTAACAAACGACGTAAGATCGCATTCACAGAGGCACGCGACACCGTCAGACTGGAGCTGATCTCCTTGCCATGAGAGCCGATAAACTCCAGTGTCGTGCGCAAATCCTTCAGGTCGACCAGGAGTAAGCCTTCATCATCAGCAAACTCAAAAATCAACGTCAGGATACTCTCCTGCGTTTCATTCAAATCCAGCAGACGAGACAGCAACTGCGGCCCCATCTCAGAGATAGTTGAGCGCACTGGCGTGCCCTGCTCACCAAAGACATCCCAAAAGGCAACCGGATAACCACGTTGAACAAAGTTTTCAATCTGAATTTTGTCTACGCGCTCATCCACTTTAGGGTGTGGATTACCCTTCTGACATAAACCCGAGAGGTCGCCTTTAACATCGGCCATAAACACGGGCACGCCCATGTCAGAAAAACCTTCAGCAAGGCACTGTAACGTCACTGTTTTACCTGTACCGGTTGCACCGGCAATCAAGCCGTGGCGGTTGGCATAGCGAGGATTCAAAAATACTTTTCCGCTATCACAACCACCGATCAGAATACCCGTTTCCATTTCCTTGCTACCCTCTGTCTTTTGTTGATATCAACTATCAGATTACTCGTAATTATTACTCGTAATCATATACATAGTTATATCTCAACACAGAACAAGTTTATAGCGCCTTAACTCTATTTCACTGGCGGATTAGCCCCTCACGCGGCCTCTAACATCCCCTGCTCAATCACAAAACGGATGATTTCCGGTAAACCTTCACCGGTTTTCAGATTCGAAAATACATACGGTGAATGAGGACGCATACGTTTAGTATCCTGATCCATCACATTCAGGTCGGCTCCCACATAAGGTGCCAGATCGATCTTATTGATAATCAGCAGATCTGATCGGGTAATACCCGGCCCGCCCTTACGCGGGATTTTTTCCCCTTCGGCCACATCAATAACATAAATGGTCAGATCAGCCAGTTCAGGACTAAAAGTCGCGCTGAGATTGTCGCCGCCACTCTCAACAAACACCACATCCAGCGTTTTATGGCGTTTTGCCAGCTCTTCCACCGCCGCCAGATTCATTGACGCATCTTCACGTATCGCCGTATGCGGGCAACCGCCCGTCTCAACGCCAATAATCCGGTCAGGTGCCAATGCGCCCGCCTGCGTCAGTATTTTTGCATCTTCCTGTGTATAGATATCGTTCGTCACAACCGCAATGTTGTACTGATCCCGCATCGCTTTGCAGAGAACTTCCAGCAGAGCTGTTTTACCCGACCCAACCGGGCCACCCACCCCAATACGTAAAGGGGACTTGTATTCGCTCATCGTTAACTCCTGATCTTAAAAAATGACTCCCGTTTTCAGGAGCGGAATAACCGTGAATATTGTGTTTCGTGACGGCTACTGGCAATCGCCTGTGCCGGTGTTGAACTGCCTACCTGATCATCTTCAATCGCTATGGCTTTGGCTAACACGCCAGGCAGCTGCTCACTGATACGCAGTAACAATTTTTGCCCGGATGTCTGTCCCAGAGGAATCAACTTCACCCCCGCCATCACCGCATTATCCAGCCAACTCCACAGATAACCGACACACGCGGACTCGGCGGCAATATCGAAATGCTGCGCCGCTACCGCAAAACCGGCCACCTGGGTAGAGCGGACCGACTCCTCATACTCAGGCGCGACCATCACCTCTAAGTGAGGTAACAAAACGGCCAGAGCCTGGCCTCGTTGCCGCTCCTCTTTGCGCAGTTCCGACGTTTCGCGGCACGCCAGAAGATAATCACACCAATGGCTGACCTGCTCGGCATCCTGCTGCGAAAAAGCGTTTCGCAAGCGCAACAACACAGGAAGTTCGAGTGTTGCCATGCTATTTTGCAGCATGCTGGTAATCCATGCTTCCAGCTCAGTCTCGGATGTGACCCAGCGCGCCTCAACCGCCCACTCCAAACCTTGCGAGTAAGTAAACGCCCCGACAGGTAACCCAGGGCTAATCAATTGATAAAGACGAAGATCCGCTAACATAATGCCTTATTTCTCGTTGAGCTATCGTTTGCCTTGGCGAATACGGCGATACAGCGAAGGTCCGTAAATCACGGCCGCTGTAGCTAGTCCCAATGAACCAGCAAGCATTAACAGGTGATCAGGCGAGGACAACTGGTGTACTAACGTTGCTACGACACTGCTGGCCGTTTCCTCATTGTGCGCCATTGCCAACGAACTAAAGGGTGCCAATACTGACAATACGGCTGTTTTTGATACGAATTTTTTTGATAAACGTGCTTTCATATTATTCTCCGTTAAATCATTAATGCTCATGCGCATGATGCCCGCCATGAGTACTGTTGTGATAGGCGCCGGCTTCTGGCTCGAAAGGCGCTTCTTCCACCAGCACATTGCCGCCCAAGCCACGCACCATATCGTCCAGTACATGATCATGTTGATAACGTACAAAACCGTCACCGACCTGTAACGACACATGGCGATTTCCTAAGTGGTAAGCCACCCGGGCCAGTAACACGGCATCTTCACAACGCACCGTCGATACGCATTCATCTGCCGCACAAATCTGCACGACGACACCCTCATCACTTTCAATCTGGTCGCCATCGCGCAGAATCAGACCTCGCGGCAAGAACAAGCCCGCTTCACGGCCGTCATCCAACGTCACACGTAAACGACTTTTGATACGTTTATCGATCGGCAGGCTAAGCGTGGTATAAACCGGTTTCACCACCTCTAACAATCTTGTCAGCTGTAACATCGCGCCCCCTAAAAAAGAAAATATCGCTGCGCCATCGGCAGCTCAGTAGCAGGTTCGCACGTCAGCAATACACCATCGGCTTTCACCTCGTAGGTTTGCGAGTCCACACTGATATCCGGCTGGTAGCTATTATGAATCATGTCGGATTTTTGCAATGTCCGGCAGCCTTTCACTTCACCAATCAGGCTTCGTAAACCCAGAGTTGCCGGCACATCATTGGCAATCGCTGCCTGAGACAAAAACAACATCGATGTCGCATGGCACGCCGCGCCCATCGAGCCAAACATCGGCCGATAATGCACAGGCTGCGGCGTAGGAATAGACGCGTTCGGATCGCCCATCGGAGCCGCCGCAATCATGCCACCTTTGAGAATAGCACTGGGCTTAACACCAAAAAAAGCAGGTTTCCACAAGACTAAATCAGCGAGCTTGCCCACCTCAACCGAGCCTATTTCATGCGCAATACCATGTGTTATCGCCGGATTAATCGTGTACTTTGAGATATAACGTTTAATGCGGCCGTTATCATGTTCAGCAGGATCTGAATCCAGACTGCCACGCTGCAATTTCATCTTATGCGCCGTTTGCCAGGTACGAATAATCACCTCGCCGACCCGCCCCATCGCTTGGGAATCTGAGGCGATCATAGAGAACGCACCCAGATCATGCAGAATATCCTCAGCCGCAATCGTCTCACGGCGGATACGCGATTCAGCAAAGGCCACATCTTCAGCAATACTCGGATCAAGGTGATGGCACACCATCAGCATATCCAGATGCTCATCAACGGTATTCACCGTATAAGGACGGGTTGGGTTAGTTGACGATGGCAGCACGTTAGGAAACCCTGCCGCCTTAATAATATCCGGCGCATGACCGCCGCCCGCACCTTCAGTGTGATAAGTATGGATGACACGGCCATCCATCGCCGCCAGCGTATCTTCGAGGAACCCCGACTCATTCAGCGTATCGGTGTGGATCGCCACCTGCACATCCATCTCATCGGCCACCGACAAACAGCAATCGATAGAGGCAGGCGTCGTGCCCCAGTCTTCATGCAGCTTAAGCCCCATCGCGCCGGCCTCAACCTGCTCTCGTAATGCTTCCGGCTGGCTACTATTACCCTTACCTAAAAAGCCAATATTCATCGGCAAATTATCCACCGCCTGCAACATCCGATGGATATTCCACGGCCCCGGCGTACATGTCGTCGCATTCGTGCCGGTCGCCGGGCCTGTCCCGCCGCCGAGCATGGTTGTTACGCCCGACATCAGCGCATCATCAATCTGCTGCGGACAGATAAAATGAATATGGGCATCCACACCACCCGCCGTAATGATCGAGCCTTCAGCGGCCAGCACCTCAGTACCCGGACCAATTACTATGTCTACATTAGGCTGCACATCCGGATTGCCGGCTTTGCCGATCGCCGCAATACGGCCATTCTTTACACCGATATCTGCTTTAATAATGCCCCAATGGTCGACAATCACCGCATTGGTAATAACCAGATCAACCGTCTCGGCACTGCACTGCTGGCCCTGCCCCTGACCATCACGGATAACTTTACCGCCACCAAACTTTACTTCATCACCGTAAGTGGTCAGATCCTTTTCAACCTGCAGCCATAACTCAGTATCCGCCAGGCGTACCCGATCACCTGTTGTCGGGCCAAACATTTCGGCATAAGCACGTCGTGAAATAGTCGCCATCAGTTACTCCTCGCTGCTAATCGTTGGTATGCATACATCACAGCGGCCCCATCACTTTGCCCTGAAAACCGTAAACAATTCGCGAACCCGCATAAGCCACCAGCTCGACAGTGCGCGCCTGACCCGGCTCAAATCGCACAGCCGTACCCGCCGGAATATTCAGACGAAAACCACGCGTTTGTTCACGCTCAAAACTCAGCGCGTTATTCGCTTCAAAAAAGTGATAATGCGAGCCTATCTGGATCGGGCGGTCACCCGTGTTAGCGACGCGCACTACACAGACCTCCCGGCCCGCATTTATTTCGATATCGCCCGCTTGGGTAATCAGCTCACCTGGAATCATAGAAACCTCCTGTGCTCTTATTCAAAACGCTAAACGCTTAAGCCTACATACTGATGCCGCAGCCCTAAAACCTAGCCACTGACCTTTAAACAATCGGATCGTGAACCGTCACCAATTTGGTGCCATCAGGAAACGTCGCCTCCACCTGCACCTCAGGAATCAGCTCAGCAATGCCCTCCATTACATCGTCCAGCGACAACAGAGTACGTCCATAGTCCATCAGCTCGGCTACGGTTTGGCCATCACGCGCACCCTCAAGAATCGCCGCACTGATATAAGCAACAGCCTCAGGATAATTAAGCTTAAGACCACGGGCCTTACGCCGCTCGGCCAACAACCCAGCGGTAAACAACAGCAACTTATCTTTCTCACGCGGTGTTAATTCCATAAGCGGAACTCCCCTCCTGAATTGCCCCGTGCAAAACATCAATGCATAAGAAAAAGCAAGTTATGTACCAGAAGGAAACAAATACAGAATTGAGGTGTGTTGCAGGTAGTTGCGGCGTATCTCAAAAACAGGCTATGACTTAAGGCGCACTAAATTGAAGCACCATAAGCATCAGAGAAAACCGGTGCACAAAAATAGTGCACGATAGATTACCTATCCTTCTTTTTAGCCTTTAAAACATTAGATATATCTAATTTAACAGAGTTATAATAGGCCATGTGTTGTTGGACAAAAACATTCAACCTTTGAAGAGAGGCCAGATCATGAAAATTGCCGTTACCAGTCAGAATCGCAAAACTGTCACTGAACATGCAGGCGCCTGTCGAAAATTCTGGATATTCACTGTTAAAGATAACCAGATCCTCACTACACAATTGTTAGAGCTACCCAAAGAGCAAAGTTTTCGGGAAAGCGATCCGCATGCCGAACACCCGTTAGATGACATCGATGTTCTGATTACGGCTGGCATGGGTAGAGGCCTACCTCAGCGACTGAAGAAAAAGGGAATTCAAGCGCTACTCACCGATATCAGCGATCCCGTTGAGGCAGTAAACCAGATGCTTCAGGTGTCATAGAAAAAATTTATAGCACTTACAGTTATATTATTATTCTATAAATTTATATATGTGTTAAATTAGATATAACTAATGCAAAGGGGCTGTACCGAATTTATGGCATTTGCCAAAATGGCACCCGAATTCTACAAGCGTAACTGTGAACTACTGGGTCTATCTATCCTGAACGAGGGATAGCGGTATATTCTTTATGACAGCGGTATCAATGCAGAACCCTATAAAACACTGCATTTAACTACCTTTACAGTGATGAAACAGGAGATTAGCCGTGGCTAATAAGCAAGAAACGACAGCTTCCCCGCGCGTCACGGCCTTCTTTGACGAGCCGACTAACACCTTTAGCTATGTGATCCGTGACCCTCAATCAACTAGCTGTGCGATCATCGACTCAGTACTGGATTTTGACTATGCCAGTGGCGGCACTGATGTGCGTTCCGCTAACCAGATCATTCATTATATTCAGAGCGAACAACTTCACGTTGAGTGGATTCTGGAGACCCACGTGCATGCCGACCATCTCTCAGCGGCACCTTATCTGCAGGCGCAACTGGGTGGTAAAACCGCAATCGGTAAAAATATTGTGATCGTACAGGACACCTTTGGTAAAGCGTTTAACGCGGGTAAGGAGTTTGCTCGTGACGGCAGCCAGTTTGACCGACTCTTTGCAGAGGGTGACAAGTTCAGTATTGGTCAACTAGAAGGCTATGTAATGCATACGCCAGGACATACTCCCGCCTGCCTTACCTATGTGATTGGTGATACAGCCTTTGTCGGTGACACCTTGTTTATGCCGGATTACGGCACTGCTCGCTGTGACTTTCCGGGCGGTGACGCCAAAACATTGTATCACTCCATTCAAAAGGTCCTTAGCTTGCCCGATAGCACTCGCCTGTTCCTCTGTCATGATTACAAAGCACCCGGCCGGGAACATTTCGTCAATCAAACATCGGTACTTGAACAGCGCAAACACAACGTACATGTCCACGAAGGCATCAGCGAAGAAGAATTTGTGCGCATGCGCACTGAACGCGACGCCACCCTGGGCATGCCCGCGCTGATTCTACCGGCGGTTCAGGTAAACATGCGTGGCGGAGAAATGCCATCGCCCGAAGATAACGGCCAGATCTACCTGAAAGTACCTATTAATTTGTTTTAATCCCTGAGGTGCAAACGAGCGAAGCCAAGGATCAGAGTGAATATCAAACGATTTTTTCCCATACTCGAATGGTTACCAAGCTACTGCCTGACCACATTTAATCAGGATCTGCTGGCAGCAGTAATTGTTACCGTGATGCTGATTCCTCAGTCGCTGGCCTATGCCATGCTGGCAGGTCTTCCACCTGAGGTAGGACTATACGCCAGCATAGCGCCGCTAATCTTGTATGCCGTTTTTGGTACCAGCCGCACATTATCGGTAGGACCTGTGGCTGTAATTGCACTGATGACCGGCGCAACGGCCGGAGCCATCGCATTACCTGGCAGTTCCGAATATATCACCAGCGTATTGCTACTGACCTTCCTTTCAGGAGCCATGCTAACGCTGATGGGGCTGCTACGGCTGGGGTTTCTCGCCAACTTTCTAAGTCATCCGGTTATCTCAGGTTTTATTACGGCCTCAGCAGTCATCATAGCATTCAGCCAACTCAAGCATCTGCTAGGTGTATCTGCCAGCGGCCACAACGTGCTGTCACTCTTCTCTGATCTTGTACAACAAATTCCAAACGTGCACCTTATTACACTGGCCATGGGCACAGGTACTCTCATATTTCTTTATGCGGCACGCTGGTGGCTCAAACCGATGCTATCCGGGTTAGGCATCCCTGCGGGTTTAGCATCAGGGTTAGGACGCCTCGCACCCATCATTGCAGTGATAGTGACCACATGGATCTGCGGGCATTTCGCGCTGGCAGACGCGGGTCTTGCCGTGGTCGGTCAAATCCCTGCGGGTATGCCACCCCTGACGCTACCTGGTTTTGATACCGCGCTATGGAGCCAACTCGCTGTCGGCGCATTGCTGATCAGCATTGTTGGTTTTGTTGAATCGGTATCGGTAGGCCAAACACTGGCCGCTAAACGTCGTCAGCGGATCGACCCAAATCAGGAACTTATTGGCTTGGGAAGTGCCAATCTGGGTGCAGCTTTCAGTGCCGGCATGCCGGTAACCGGCGGCTTCTCGCGTTCAGTCGTCAACTTCGATGCGGGCGCACAAACGCCAGCCGCAGGCGCCATGACAGCGTTGGGCATAATGGCCGTGATTCTCTGGTTTACCCCACTGCTGAGTAACCTGCCCATCGCAACGCTAGCCGCCACCATCATTGTGGCCGTGCTATCGTTAATCGATCTGCATGCGATCACACATACCTGGCGATACTCCCGCACCGACTTTTCAGCAATATTGGTCACTATCCTCATTACGCTGCTGCAGGGCGTAGAGGCAGGTATTATGGCAGGCGTCGGATTATCCCTGGCGTTGCATCTTTATCGTACCAGCCTTCCACACAGTGCAGTGATCGGACGTATAGCAGGCACTGAGCATTTTCGTAATGTTGAACGCCATCAGGTTGAAACTGATCCCCGTATTTTAATTCTGCGCATTGATGAAAGTCTCTATTTCCCTAATTCTCGCTATCTGGAAGACCGGATATCAGAACTGACCGCCCTGCACCCCCAGATGCAGCACCTCATTCTGAGCTGTCAGGCCGTCAATCATATCGACACCTCAGCGCTCGACAGCCTCGAAGTGATTTCTCAGCGGCTACGAGACGCGGGTATAGCACTGCATCTGGCCGAGGTAAAAGGCCCGGTAATGGACAGACTTAAAGCCGTTGATTTCCCTCAACAATTAAACGGCAGGGTATTTATGAGTACCTATGATGCCTGCAAAACACTGAAAAAAGACAGTTATCTTACAGCAGCTGAATCTGTTGAAAATCCGTAGCGGTATGTGGTGGCTTTAAATCAGGGTCAACACTTGCTCAGAAGCAGGATTCCAGCCTGCATTTTTAAACTAACTATTAATAATTGGCGAGTCTTGAAAAGCGCTATTTCTCAACAGGTATATGTTATGACAATTATCAATTTCACTCCTATGTCAGCCTTACTGGGCGGTGCGCTGATTGGTCTGGCAGCGGCCTTCCTGCTATTGGCTCAAGGACGCATAGCCGGAATATCAGGCATCGCTGGCGGCATCATCTATCCCGAAGAGAAAGACAGCATGAGTTGGCGACTGGTATTCGTGCTGGGGTTAATACTCGGCGGCTTCATCTATCAATGGTTAGGGCTAGGGGTCGGGGTTAACCATATCCAGGCAGTGGCTGATACGCCGCTCCTCATCACCGGCGGCCTTCTGGTCGGGATCGGTACTCAAATTGGTACAGGCTGCACCAGCGGCCACGGTATTTGTGGTCTGGCAAGGCGCAGCCCGCGCTCCTTAATCGCCACCCTCTGCTTTATGGGAAGTGCGATTGTGACTGTCTATATCGTTCGCCACCTATCGGGAGCGGTGTAATGTCTAACCTAATTCGTCTGTTAGCCACACTCGCTGCCGGAACGCTGTTTGGTTTAGGACTTGGCGTATCCCAAATGATCGACCCGGCTAAAGTCCTGAACTTTCTGGATATCTTTGGAAACTGGGATCCAACCCTGGCCTTTGTAATGGCTGGCGGCCTGGCTGTTAATGCAATCGCCACACCGTTTATTCTGAAACGTCAGCGTCCGCTGCTGGCCGAATTTTTTCGTATTCCCTCGAAGCTCGAGGTTGATAAACGGATCGTCATCGGCGGCATCATCTTCGGTATCGGATGGGGACTTGCAGGTTACTGCCCAGGCCCACTGATTACCTCACTGAGCTTCGCCAATCTGGATATCCTCATTACTTTTGCTGCTTTTGTGCTAGGAACACTTGCTTCCCGGTGGGTGCTTGCACACGGCAAAAATTGAGTAGAAACTTTTTTAAAAAATAGACACATTATATTTACATGTATGAAAATTCATATATATAATATTGCTTATATGTTTACTTTAGCGATCATGAAGGCCTCGTTATGAATCCAGTACAGTTTTACAAATGCCTAGCTGACGAGACTCGACTGAAATGCGTGCTTCTTATTGAGCATGAAAATGAGCTATGTGTGTGTGAGCTAACGGAAGCCCTGCAAGAAATCCAACCTAAGGTTTCCAGGCACCTCGCTCAATTACGTCAGTGCGGGCTACTGATGGATCGTCGTCAGGGAAAATGGATTTTTTATCGCATTAATCCTGATCTGCCTGAGTGGAGCAAAAAAATCATCACTGAAACGACGTTAAGTAACACCGTTTTTCTTAAGGAAAGTCTATCGAAATTAAGCGATATGGGTGGTCGTCCTGAAAGAATGGCGGCTTGCTGTTAAATATATTTAGCTATACACATATGAAAATTCATATGTTTTGGTTTTAACAAAGGAAATCAACATGGGTATTTTTGAACGCTACCTCTCCGTATGGGTTGCTCTGTGCATAGCAACGGGTGTTCTCCTCGGCTATTGGATACCAGACATATTTTCTATCATTGCCAAACTGGAAGTCGCCCATGTAAATCTGGTTGTTGCCGTTCTCATTTGGGTAATGATATATCCAATGATGGTTCAAATAGATTTTTCCAAGATAAGAGATGTCGGGAAGAAACCGCGCGGGCTTGTCCTTACGCTGATTATAAACTGGCTGATAAAACCCTTTACGATGGCGGCGTTAGGATGGTTGTTTTTCAAAGTACTATTTATTGATTATGTTGATCCCGCATCAGCGAGTGAATATATAGCAGGCATGATTTTGCTGGGTGTTGCCCCTTGTACGGCGATGGTATTTGTATGGAGTCAACTGACTAAAGGTGACGCTAACTACACACTGGTACAAGTGTCCGTAAATGACATCATCATGATTTTTGCTTTTGCTCCGATCACCGCTTTTCTACTGGGCGTTAGTGATATCACTGTCCCATGGGAAACCTTGTTGATATCAGTGATTCTCTACGTTCTTTTACCCTTGATTGCTGGAGTAATTACCCGTCATTATCTTGAGAAAAATAATGACGGAGAACACATTACTTCATTTCTATCCAGTGCAAAGCCTTGGTCTATTGTGGGCTTGTTAGGCACCATTATTCTTTTGTTTGGCTTTCAGGCACTGAGAATTCTGGAGCAACCACTGATTATTATGTTGATAGCCATTCCATTGTTAATTCAGACCTATGGGATTTTTGCCATAGCCTACGCTGCAGCCAAAGTATTGAAACTGCCTTATAACATCGCGGCTCCTGCCTGCATGATCGCTACGTCCAACTTTTTTGAACTCGCCGTTGCTGTCGCTATATCGCTGTTTGGCCTACATTCTGGCGCCGCGTTAGCCACAGTTGTTGGCGTATTAGTTGAAGTGCCTGTGATGCTCTCTCTCGTTTACTTTGCGAATAAAACGCAGCATTGGTTCGCTTTGAATAAATAGCCTGAAATGCCATCTGATCTACAAGGAGTTCGTATGAAAACAGCCCGAAATGCACAGCGTGTATTCGAAGAGATGGAGTGCGAATAATGTCAGCGTTAATAAAGGACTTTACGTCATGTTAGGGATTTTTAGTGATTTTGCGAGTTGGTTTACCTATACCATTCTAGAGTTATCAGCAGAAACCAAGTTGGGAGATGCGGTACATTTTTTTATTGAGGATGTCAGTAAAATATTTGTACTACTGCTTGTTATGATTTACGTGATAGCGCTGATGCGGGCCTCACTGAATGTAGAAACGGTACGTGACTATCTAGCGCGCAAGCATCGTGGGGTAGGCTATTTGATGGGATCAAGCTTTGGAGCTATTACCCCGTTTTGCTCCTGTTCCAGTATCCCTATCTTTCTGGGTTTTACCTCAGCGGGTATTCCCGTGGGTATCACAATGGCATTCTTGATCACCTCTCCACTGATTAATGAAGTGGCTGTGCTCTTACTGATGAGCTTATTGGGCTGGAAGTTTACCGTACTCTACGTAGTGATCGGCATGTCTGTCGGAATTCTGGGAGGCTTATTTCTTGATGCGATTAAAGCCGAGAGGTGGTTGCAATCTTTTGCTGCAAAAGCCCTGGAGAAAGGACAGGCTCAAACGAACGAATCGACCAAGGATGTAGCTAAACCTAAAAAACTTTCCATTAAGGAGCGCCACCAATTCGCAAAAACTGAATCTTTTGAGATTTTTGGCCGAGTCTGGAAGTGGGTGATTATTGGTGTTGGTTTGGGCGCCGCTTTGCACGGTTTTGTCCCCGACGGTTGGATACAGGAACATTTAGGAGACGGCCAATGGTGGTCTGTGCCTGCGGCGGTACTGCTTGGAATACCGCTTTACTCTAATGCAACGGGTGTAATTCCCGTCATGGAGAGCCTCATCGTTAACGGCTTACCTATTGGCACAACATTAGCGTTTTGTATGAGTACAGTAGCTGCCAGTTTTCCTGAATTCATTTTGCTCAAACAAGTGATGCAGTGGAAGCTATTAGCAACACTGTTTGCATTACTTTTGGTTGCTTTTACCTTAGTCGGTTGGCTGTTTAATTTCTTCACTCCATTTCTATAAAGGATAAAACTATGAAAAACATACAAGTACTGGGTAGCGGTTGTGCGAAGTGCATAAAGACAGCGGAAATAATTTCCGAAACAGCTCAAGCATTAGAAATCGATGTAAACGTAACAAAAGAGACCAATCCCGAAGTTATTATGGGTTATGGCGTGATGAGCACACCTGCGGTAGTGATCGATGAAAAACTGATTCATTCCGGATCCGTACCCCAGGTATCCCAAGTCAAAGAATGGTTAGGGCAGGAGTAAATTTCTCATTAATTCGCGCATAATACAGAGTGACACGATATGACTCATCAACATACTCACACCACTAACTATGGTCGATTGTTCGGCATAGGTATCGCTCTGAATATTGGCTATGTTTTGCTAGAACTTTCATTCGGATGGCACATTAATTCTCTCGCGTTACTGGCCGATGCTGCGCATAACGTGGGAGATGTTGCTGGTTTGTTGTTGGCGTGGATAGCGGTGGCTATGGGCAATATCAAAGCCAATCAGCGTCATACTTTTGCCTGGAAAAAAGCATCTATTCTGGCAAGTTTTTTTAATGCAGCGATTTTACTATTGGCAATGGGGGCATTGGCCTGGGAGGCTATCTCCCGATTGGATCAAGTCAATAATGCGCAACCTGAAACCATCATTTGGGTGGCCAGTGTCGGTGTAATAATTAATGCTATTACTGCAGCTCTCTTTATAAAAGGTAGTCAGTCTGATTTAAATATTAGGGGGGCATTCTTGCATATGGCCGCTGATGCGTTGGTATCACTGGCTGTGGTTATTTCTGGCATTCTATATATCTTTTGGCCACTCTCTTGGTTAGATCCAATGATGAGTTTAATTGTCGCAACGGTTGTGGTCTTGAGTACATGGTCATTATTTAAGCGTTCCACTCACCTTTTATTTGAAGGTGTGCCTGATGACATTAACCCTGAATCTGTTAGTGATGCGTTAATTGCCCATCCCCACGTTCAACAAATTCATGACTTGCATATATGGGCTATGTCTACCACTGAAAATTCTCTGAGTGTACATCTTGTTATCAATCAGCCCGATGACAATTCATTTGAATTACTCGAAGAAATTAAAGAGCTGATTCGTCATCAGTTTAAAATTTCACATGTCACCATTCAAATAGAATCATTGAGCTTTGCAGAGCAATGTTCTTCCTTGTCATGTACCTTCGATCCACAACCATTATCTGTGAATTCTGGGGACAGTTTACTTAATTCCTGAATTCTGGGGACAGTTTACTTAATTCCTCAGCGCTGGTGCGATAAACTATTTTCGACAAAGATTTATCTTGGGATTCAGCGGTCATCGCGGTAGCCATTTTAAGACAGGCAAACGTTCAGGTGGCCCAGATTCTCGGCGGGCAGGCGGGGATCTGCAGCCATTGTTCGCGCAGTGTTTTCCAAACGGGAATCAGGACATTTTGAATATCTTCGGTATTATTGCCTAGCATGCGTACCACCAGCAAACCATCTACCCAGGTAGCACCGACGGGTAGTTGCGGCTCAAAGCTTTCGAGTACGGCGCGTACCGATTCAAGATATTCGGCTTCGATAGTGCCGGCTATCAGCGTGGCACTCATGGCGTAGCCTCTTAACCCGGCGGCGCTGTCTATTAAGCTATCGGCCTGTGTTGTCATCTGGTCGACCAGTGTGACCTGCTCATCTATGAATACACGGGTTTTGGCATCGATACTGCCATGACTGAATCGCTCCTGGTTGGCAGGACGGCCGAGGCATTGCAGTTCCCAGCCGATAAAGCGGCTACCCTGTGTCAGGTGGATATCGCTGTGTATTTGCGCATGCGCGCCGGGAAAGCAGATATTCTCTTGCGGCAGCCATTCCAGCGTGCTGTCTTTTTCAACGGTCAATGTCTGGTGCTGGTAGGCCATTTTTTCATCAGAACGATAAAATTTAGTGGCACCCGGGGTAGTAATAACCGTATGTGCACCTGTCTGGGTATGCACGCGAATATCCAGCTGATCACCACCGACAACACCACCAGGAGGATGCAACAGATACGTATGGCAAGGACTGCCTTCGGGATGCAACGGCCGCTGCACAGCGAGGGGGCCTCGCTGCAGGCGGTCCACCAGACGAGTTTTCCCCTGCCGGTGCTGATAACCCAGGTGCAGTCGGGCTTTCCAGCCGATTGAGGATGACGGAGCTTTGAGGTTGGTAACGGGTGCGTTCATACGGTGAGGTACTTTTTAACCAGTTGATCGTCGAGCTTGGCCATGTCGTCTTCAGCTACATGCCGCCCACGGTCGAGAATACAGAAACGGTCGCCGACTTTACGCGCGAAAGGGAGTTTCTGCTCAACCAGCAGGACGGTTAACCCCATTTCGCGATTGAGTTTACGAATGATGTCGCCAATCTCTGTGACTACATTGGGCTGAATTCCTTCGGTAGGCTCATCCAGAATCAGTAACTGAGGATTAACCACCAGTGCACGTCCGATGGCAAGTTGTTGCTGCTGCCCACCGGAAAGATCTCCACCGCGACGATGCATCATTTCAGCCAGTACCGGAAACAGATCAAAGATGTAGTCGGGAATTTTGCGGTCGTTGCGCGCCCTGACAGGCAAACCGGTTTGCAGGTTCTCTTCCACACTCAACAATGGAAAGATCTGCCGTCCTTGCGGTACATAACCAACACCCAAGCGTGGGCGCTGCTCAACCGATGTTTTCATCAGGTCATTGCCCGCCATGGTGATGCTGCCGCTTTTCACCGCCAGATGTCCCATGATGCATTGCAACAAGGTGGTTTTGCCCACCCCATTTCGTCCCATCAAGACCGTGCATTGACCTTCCGGCACGTGCAGGTCTACATCCCAGAGTGTATGGCTTTGCCCGTAAAACTGATTAAGACCTTCGATATTCAGCATCCATCACTCTCCCAGATAAACTTCGACCACTTTCGGGTCCTGCTGTACTTTGCTCATGCGGCCTTCCGACAGAACACTGCCTTGGTGGAGCACGGTGACGGTACGATCGTCACCCGCCAGGTTGCGAACAAAATCCATATCATGTTCAACCACAACCACAGAATGGCGACCGGCCAGCGAGATTAACAGTTCAGCGGTACGATCCATCTCCTGGTGGGTCATACCGGCTACCGGCTCATCTACCAGCAATAATCGCGGTTTTTGCATCAGTAACATACCTATCTCTAACCACTGCTTCTGACCGTGTGATAGTCGGCCTGCCGGCATTTTGGCATTCTCCTGCAGACCAATCAGTTCGATGGTTTCCAGTAGCATGCTGCTTTGTTCGCTATTCAGACGTGCATTGAATATCGACCAGACATCGCGGTCGTCTGCCATCGCCAGTTCGAGGTTTTCCCATACGCTGAGTTCTTCAAATACAGTTGGTTTTTGAAACTTGCGCCCAATGCCTGCCTGCGCAATAGCGGGCTCATCCATGGCTAACAGGTCGATCGTTTGCCCGAACCAGGCTGAGCCGCAATCGGGCCGCGTTTTCCCTGTGATGATATCCATCATGGTGGTTTTACCGGCACCATTGGGGCCGATGATGCAGCGCAGTTCGCCATCATTGATATACAGGTTCAGGTCATTGATCGCTTTAAAGCCATCAAAGCTGACCGAAATACCTTCCAGATAGAGCAAAACCTTATGCGAGACATCCAGTGTTGGTGCCTGCTTAGGCACCAGAAACGGATAGACATGCTCACGATCAACGACGTGTTCTAATGCGGTAATAATGCTCATGCCTGTGCCTCCTTGCGTTGCTGCAGCTTATCGATAAATCCTGTTACCCCTTTTGGTAACAGCAAGGTAACCAGTACAAAAATCCCCCCTAAAGCAAACAGCCAGATTTCCGGCAACTCGGCGGTAAAATAGGTTTTCGCGTAATTGATTAACAGCGCACCAATCACCGCACCATAAAGCGTTGCCCTTCCGCCTACCGCCACCCATACAACGATTTCAATCGAGTTGATCGGTGAGAATTCGTTCGGGTTGATAATGCCCACTTGCGGCACATACAGGGCACCGGCAATACCCGCCAACATGGCTGAGATTACAAAGATCCAGAGTTTTACATTTTCGACCCGGTAGCCCATAAAACGAGCGCGGGATT
Organism: Neptunomonas qingdaonensis; assembly: GCF_900113275.1. Taxonomy (GTDB): domain Bacteria; phylum Pseudomonadota; class Gammaproteobacteria; order Pseudomonadales; family Balneatricaceae; genus Neptunomonas; species Neptunomonas qingdaonensis. The sequence continues at coordinate 542,537 of NZ_FOOU01000001.1, read as the reverse complement.
CAGAATCGCGCACTGCAATACAGACCCGCCCCAGTCGGCTATTCATGATATGTCGACACAGCAGATAGCCTGCAGCTAACGCGACGGCCGATAAAACAAACAAGGTAATTCGGGTACTATCTTCCTGTAACGAGAAGCCCAGCAGATCTTTAAAGTCGGTTAAGCCGTTATTACCGCCAAACCCCATCTCATTACGGTAAAATGCCAGCATCAGCGCATAGGTCATTGCCTGAGTGATGATCGACAGATACACACCGGATACCCGTGAACGAAATGCCAGCCAGCCAAACACAAACGCCAACACGCCGGGCACCAACATGATCATAATGGCGGCAAACCAGAACTGATCAAAACCCTGCCAGAACCATGGCAGCTCCTGCCAGTTTAGAAAGACCATAAAATCCGGTAATTCAGGATTACCGTATACACCACGATCACCAATCTGACGCATCAGGTACATGCCCATGGCGTATCCGCCTAAGGCAAAAAAAGCCCCATGTCCCAGCGTCAGTATGCCTAAGTATCCCCAGACCAGATCGACAGCCACCGCTAATAACGCCAGCGTCAGGTATTTACCCATCAAGGTGACGGTATAAGTGGGTACATGCAGTGGGTTAGATTCAGGAACCAGCAGATTAAGCAGTGGCACCAGAATGGTTATCACCAGCAGCACTCCCAGCATAATCTGGCCGCCACGGTCGTTTTTCAAAATATTCAGCAGTCCCATGGCCTAACCCTCCGCCGCACGGCCACGTTGTGGGAATAACCCGCGTGGTCGCTTCTGAATAAACAGAATAATAAAAATCAACATCAGTACTTTAGCGAGCACAGCCCCAGCCCAGGGTTCGAGCACCTTATTAGCCACACCCAGGCTTAACCCGGCAACCAATGTGCCCCAAAGATTACCCACACCGCCAAACACCACCACCATGAAGGAGTCGATAATGTACGCCTGCCCCATGTTTGGCCCTACGTTGGTCAGCTGAGATAACGCGACGCCCGCAATACCGGCAACCCCTGAACCAAGGCCAAAGGTTAACGCGTCGACACGGTTAGAACGTATACCCATCGCGCGTGCCATCGCACGGTTCTGTGATACCGCACGCACTTGCAACCCCAGCGCGGTCTTTTTCAGTACCAGCAGTAATGCTACAAATACGATCAGGCAGAATAAAATGATGTAGAGTCGGCTTAAGGTGAGAGAAAACACCGGATTAATCTGAATTAAGCCACTCATCCAGTCAGGTGTTTCGACACTGCGGTTCAACGGAGAGAAAACTGAACGTACTGCCTGTTGTAAAATCAGGCTGATACCGAACGTTGCCAACAGCGTCTCCAGCGGACGTCCATAAAGAAAACGAATCACACCCCGCTCGATGCCGATGCCGACTAAACCAGAAACGACAAACGCCGCCGGAATAGCGACTAAAATAGACCACTCAATATGATCAGGCATGAGTAACTGAATAACGTAGGTCGTATAAGCGCCGATCATGATGAGTTCGCCATGCGCCATATTGATCACGCCCATCACGCCAAAGGTGATCGCTAAACCGATACCGGCCAACACCAGCACTGAACCCAGACTCAAACCAAAATAGAAAGTTTCCAGCCAGCCATAGTACTGAACTTTGTCTTCAATACCTTTTAGTACAATCTGTGCCTGCTTTTTTAGCTGCGGACTTTCGGTTGTAGAAACAAATGTCATTAACGCACTGCGCGACTCTTGCTCCAGGGAACCATCTAACTGCTCTATTGCATTGGACAGCAATACGTCATCACTGCTTTTGAGATCATTGATAGCCAGTGCAATATTGATCATCTCACGGACTTTTTTACTCTCTTCGATAAAAAAGCGGGCTTTTAGCGTGGTCACCGTATCGGGCGTAATATCTTTAAGCAGATCGCGCACCGCCGCTTCACGCTGTTGCGGATTGTCGGCATTTAATCCCAATTCCGCTTTAATTCGATTAATCACGCCACGCATTTTATTGTTTAGCGTGACTTTTTTGTAATCTCGTTTTTTTGTAATTACCTGCTCATTGCCCGCCAAGTCTTTCGCGACTTTCCCTTTGTCATATTCGGTAATGATATACAGCTGCTTTTCTTTTTTGTGGTAGTACAGCTGGCTATCAGACAAAAGCTGCAGTATTTCACTGGTACGCGGATGTGATGTTTCTGCCAATCGCGACAACGCACGACTCTTCTCATCAAAATCACCATCGATCAGTAACTGACTCACCTCTTGTAACGACTGCGAATCATCAGCCGCCATCACAGGGCTGCTGATTAACACCGATACGAGGAACAGACAGCTCAATAGATACCGGAAAATATGGCGTATGCTAAAGGTCATCATAAAAAACTCTCACGCGGGGACTACGGAAGGAGCCTGCCTGCAAAATCGCAAGCAGGCTCTTTGAATCAACGATTAGTTAACAACACCGGATTAAAAGTTTTGCCCGGAACACTTGGCTGTTTTAACGTTGTAGTTACCGCAGGACAGAGGCGCTCTCCAATCAGAGATCAGGTCTTTTGATCCTTCAAGGTAATCAGACCATGCATCACCAGCAACGGTACCCGATGTATTCCAGACCACTTCAAACTGACCATCATCCTGTATTTCACCAATCAGGACGGGCTTAGTAATATGATGATTTGGCATCATGGTGGCGTATCCACCTGTCAGGTTAGGCACAGCAACGCCGATAATAGATTCCTGCACGGCGGTCGGGTCGGTTGTCCCTGCTTTTTTAACCGCTTCGACCCACATGTTGAAACCTAAGTAATGCGCTTCCATTGGGTCATTGGTGACACGGTCTTCATTTTTGACGTGCTTCTGCCATGCCTCGATAAACTCATCATTGGCTTCACTATCAACACTCATGAAGTAGTTCCAGGCTGCCAAATGACCGACCAGTGGGCCTGTATCAATACCCGACAACTCCTCTTCCCCTACCGAGAAAGCAACGACAGGAATATCAGAAGCAGCGACGCCCTGTGAACCCAGCTCTTTATAGAAAGGAACGTTCGCATCGCCGTTGATGGTAGATACAACGGCAGTTTTCTTACCTGTTGAGCCGAATTTCTTAATATCTGAAACGATCGACTGCCAGTCAGAGTGACCAAACGGCGTGTAATTAACCATGATATCTTCAGGCGCTACCCCTTTCGCTTTAAGGTAGGCTTCGAGAATTTTGTTGGTAGTACGTGGATAAACATAATCCGTACCGGCCAGAACCCAGCGTTCAACACCTTGATTCATTAGGTAATCAACGGCAGGAACCGCCTGTTGGTTAGGCGCTGCGCCGGTATAGAATACATTTTTAGAGGATTCTTCACCCTCATACTGCACGGGATAAAACAGCAAGCTGTTAGTTTCTTCAAAAACGGGTAATACAGATTTACGCGATACCGATGTCCAGCAGCCAAAAACAGCATCTACTTTTTCTTTAGAAACCAGTTCACGTGCTTTCTCAGCAAACAACGGCCAGTTGGATGCAGGGTCGACAACAACCGCTTCCAGTTTTTTACCTAACAATCCACCTTTAGCGTTCTGCTCATCAATCAGCATCAACATAGTGTCTTTCAGGGTAGTTTCACTGATCGCCATCGTGCCGGACAACGAATGTAAAATACCTACTTTAATAGTGTCTTCTGCCAAAGCAGCTTGGGAACCAGCCGAAAGCGCCATTGCACAAGCCGCGCCTAACATTGTCTTTTTAAATGTCTTCACCGTTGATGCTCCTCTCATTATAGTTAGGGAGCCTACTGCACAAGCCATTCCATTTTTTAAATTATTTTTAAATTCAACACCTTAACAAGACAAAAAGTCACTGACTGATATCGCGACGCACAACTATCGACCACGTTTTAAATAGATGAACGAAAGCTCGCACCTTTTTAGGGCGCATCTGTAGCGCCGCTTTATAGGGCAAACCTAATCGATTTCGTTCAGGTATGAAATTAAATCACTTTCCTGCTGTCAGACATAAAACTGTCACATATCTAATGCATGATGACAGGGCTAATTTATAAAAAAGAGGAAACAAGGATGGAACACCATCATATAAGTGTTCAGCTGACGCAATTGCTGAAACGCGGTTATTCAATGAGCGATGCAAAAAATTTATTAAATGTTCCACAGGAGATAACAGAACAGGCCGGCGTCGAACTCGTCGCTAGTAAACATTCTGAGCTGCGAGCGCTGCATAGCCAGTATCACCAGGCGAGATATGCAATGAGGCTACCAGGATAACAACCATAGCCCCCCTCGTTGTTATTTCACTCACAACGAAGCCGCTTCTTGATATTTATCATGTTAACCAGAACTTTCTTCCCTCAGACTTATTATTCATGGCATATTAATACCACTTCATCTATTTTTACCTATGGTGAAACGACCTAAACTGCCGATTGTTACCTGAATACTAATTACACGTGAACCTATATAAAGGTATTACTATGAAAAAAGTTCTGATTCTGGCAGCTGCTGCTGCAATGTTGCTTCCTGCTGCTGCTAACGCTGAACGCACTGGTGAAGAAGTTTATAAAACCAAATGCTTCGTTTGTCATGACTTCGGCATTGCTGGCGCACCAAAAAAAGGTGACGCTGCCGCATGGGAACCCCGTCTCGTTAAAGGTGCTGATGGACTGCTAGCCACCGCTACATCAGGCATTCTCGCTATGCCGCCTAAAGGTACGTGCATGGATTGTACTGATGCTGAATTAGCGGCCGCTATCGAGCATATGACAAGCGACCTTAAGTAATAATGGATGCTTATAAAAAACCGCCTTATGGCGGTTTTTTTGTATATAAAGAAAAATCTATACCCTCTTAGAAAATCTCATTAGGCGCTAAACGCTCCCCCTCTGTATCCCCAAAACCTCTCGCCTGAACTTTCTCAAGTAGCTCTTTGTCTTTACCTTTCTGGATAATAATTTCCACACGCCTGTTGGTCGCACGATTGGCCGCTGAATCATTCGGTACCAGAGGCTTACTGTCTGCATGGCCAATAATCTGATATTGCGATTGATTAATACGCGGGTCATCAAACAGCTCATTAGCCACCGCCAGCGCACGCGCGGCCGACAGATCCCAATTTGACTGAAACGCTCTACCAGAATAAGGCACATTATCGGTATGCCCTTCTATAGAAACCCCGCCTCGCACGTCCAGTAAAACATCGCGGATTTTAGCCACCACAGGGATATACTCAAACTTCAGTTCCGCAGAACCGGAGGGAAATGAGCCTTTTTCTTTTACCCGGATAATTACCTTGAGCTCATTTGCTTCGACTTCCACGCTACCATCGCCAATTTCCTGTGCTAACGCCGTCGCAAACTTAATCGCCTGCTCTTTGGCTTCTTCCTGCAACTGCTGTTGCAGCTGTTCTATCAGTTCAGCCTCATTCTGTTGCTTGTCGAGGTTTTCTGCCTCCCCCACTTTGGAGCGAATATCCAGAGTATTCATATCATTGTTAACCGTCATCTGACGGACTTCATTGATAGGTGTCGGCTCAGGACGGCCAGGGCTGAATTCTTGCGCAATAATCGACGTGCCTTTCGGGATGTCTTCAACCTTGATCTGATTTTGCACACCAAAGGCTTCCCGCATTGATCCTGCCAACTGTTTAAACTTAAGTACGTCCATCTCTGAAAAAGACAGCAGCAATACGAAGAAGCACATCAACAGTGACATCAAATCCGCAAACGTAGCCAACCAGCCAGGTAACCCCGCAGGGCATGGTGGACAATCTTGTTCTTCATCACTCATCTGTCAAATCCTCTAACTGGCCATAACCCGTTTCTTCTCAGGTAGGTAGTTTCTGAGCATTTGTTCGATAACGCGTGGATTCTGACCTGCCTGAATGGCCAGCAGACCATCAATAATCAGTGCTTGATTAAGGGCTTCTTCATTCTTACGCATCGATAATTTATCTGCCATCGGCAAGACAATCATGGTAGCGATCATAGCGCCATACAAGGTTGTCAGCAGTGCCACGGCCATCGCAGGCCCGATAGATTTAGGATCACTCATGTTAGCAAGCATCTGCACCAGACCTACCAATGTCCCGATCATCCCCATGGCAGGTGCCACATCCCCCATCGCTCTAAATATATCACTGCCGAATTCATGGCGTTCATAGGTCAGTTTCATCTCTTTATTCAGCAGTGTTCGCACTATGTCGGGATCATGTCCATCAACCAGCAACTGAATACCGCGCTGCATAAAATCGGAACTAACGGTTTTATCTTCAAGGGAGAGCAACCCCCCTTTACGTGCAGCATCAGCCAGCTCAACAGTTTCGTTGATAATGTCTTCCGGGCTTATCGATTTAAACATAAAGGCTTTACCGGCAATTTTACCGGCTGTCAAAAACTGCCCCAATGTAAACTTCATCAAGGCGACTAAAAGCGTGCCGCCAACCACAATAAGTAAAGAAGGTGGGTTAACAAATGTACCTACATCACCGCCGGTAACCATTGCGGCAACGACAATACCTAAGCTGCCTATTAACCCGACGAGCGTCGCTATATCCACACAAATCTCCTTTTAAGACAAGCTAATACCTGTTTGTCTGTTTTATTTTAGAGGATAATACCAGAATAGATTACTGGTATACTCTATCGACATAGCTTTATGTCGGCAGTTGTAAGTATAGGTTTATGTCGGCAGTTTTATGAATTGATTTACCCCTAGTTTTATAAAGAGTTTTAGAAAGAGTTTTAGAATCAGTTTTAAATTCGTTTTAGAATCAGTTTTCGATTCGTTTTTTTACGCTTTGCCCAGTAGGAATCCCATGACGCCTCGCAAGAAAAAAACACCTGACTTTGAACAAGCGCTCGCTGATCTGGAGTCACTGGTTACCCAGATGGAACAAGGGGACTTAACCCTTGAAGCATCCCTTAGCGCTTTCGAAGAAGGCATCAAACTGACCCGCGAGTGCCAGACAATACTCGACCAGGCCGAACAGAAAGTTGAAATTCTCACCTCCAAAAACGGTGAACTGAAAACTGCACCTTTCCACATAGAACAGGAATAATCACGTGGCACTGCAAACCGCCATTAAGACATATCATCATCGTGTCGAAGAGCAGCTCAAACATTCACTTGTGCATAACAGTATAGAACCCCTTCTTCAGGATGCTATGCGCTATGCACTATTTAATGGCGGAAAACGTGTCCGGCCACTGCTGGTCTACCTCGTTAATCAGCTACTCAATGGTGATATCAGCAAAGCCGATCCAGCTGCCTGTGCGATTGAGTGTATTCATAGCTATTCGCTGGTACATGATGACTTGCCCGCGATGGATGATGATGATCTTCGGCGTGGAAAGCCCACCTGCCATATCGCTTTTGATGAGGCCACGGCGATTTTGGCGGGTGACGCCCTGCAGTGCTTTGCTTTTGAACTATTAACCACCGCTGACAATAACGCCGAAACAAAACTGCAGATGATCTCAGTACTGGCAAAAGCCAGTGGTGATCGCGGTATGGTTGCCGGCCAGGCATTTGATTTAAGCCATGTAGATAAAGCGCTGACCCTTGAGCAACTAAAACAGATGCACGCCCACAAAACCGGTGCGCTGATCAACGCCTCTATAGAATTGGGTTACCTGTCTGCCAATTGCACAGATACGTCATTAAAAGCCGCCTTACTTGCCTACGGCGATGCTATCGGGCTGGCGTTTCAGGTGAAAGACGACATCCTCGATATCGAAGGCGATACCCAAACATTAGGAAAGCCCCAGGGATCAGACCTGCAACAAAATAAACCGACCTACCCTGCTCTGCTGGGTATGGAGGGCGCTAAAGCAAAACTCGACCAGCTTCATCAAGCCGCGTTCGATGCGTTACGACCGTTTGGCGACCAAGGCATATTATTACGTCAGCTAGCTGACTATATTGTTCGCCGGACCCATTAATGTTTACGCATATCCCGACAACGCGTCCTGATACTCCGCTACTGGATAGCATCGACTTTCCTGCTGACCTGCGCCGCTTACCTGAAGAGCAGCTCGTCGAGATTGCACAACAACTCAGGGCCTTCCTGCTCTACAGTGTTGGCCAGACCGGCGGGCATTTTGGTGCGGGTCTTGGCGTGGTTGAGCTCACCATTGCACTGCATTATCTGCTGAATACCCCAAAAGACCATATGGTCTGGGATGTTGGTCACCAGAGTTATCCACATAAAATTCTAACGGGCCGCCGTGAGCAGATGCTCAGCATGCGTCATAAAGATGGATTAGCGCCGTTTCCACGGCGGGAAGAAAGCATCTACGACGACTTTGGCACGGGCCACTCCAGCACATCCATCAGTGCAGCTTTAGGTATGGCGGTTGCCGACCAGTTAAATGGCAAAGAGACGAAAACGGTCGCGATCATTGGTGATGGCGCACTTACGGCAGGTATGGCTTTTGAAGCGCTTAACCATGCAGCTCATACCAACGCGAATATACTGGTAGTACTGAACGACAATGATATGTCAATTTCGCGTAATGAAGGCGGCTTAGCGACTTATCTGGCAAAGAACCTGAAAAAGGACCTGAAGCGGACTAAAGGCAGCCGCAGTGAAACCACCGCGGCCCTGTTCGAAGCGCTCGCTTTTGAGTATCGCGGGCCTATTGATGGTCACGACTTTGAGGTACTGCTACCCGCATTGAAAGACGCATTGCACAAACCAGGCCCACAGTTTTTGCACATTACCACCCAAAAGGGTAAAGGATTTCAACCCGCCGAAGCAGACCCGGTTGGCTACCATGCGATTACCAAACTGGAACCTATCACTACCCCGAAGAAAACCAAACAAGCAACATTTGCTAACCATTTCGGGCGCTGGTTATTGCATACAGCCCAACAAGACAAAAGACTGATTGGGATTACACCCGCGATGCCCGAAGGTTCAGACCTGATTGCGTTTTCACAAGCCTTTCCTGAACGCTATTTCGATGTCGCCATAGCAGAACAACATGCCTTAACTTTCGCAGCAGGTCTGGCCTGCGCCGGAACCAAGCCTGTCGTAGCGATCTACTCCACTTTTTTGCAGCGTGCGTACGACCAACTTATTCATGACATTGCAATTCAGTCTCTTGACGTGCTGCTGGCTGTCGACCGGGCGGGCCTGGTTGGCGAAGATGGTGCGACACATGCCGGCTGTTTCGATATAGCAGCGCTACGCTGTATTCCTGGCATGGTCATCATGACACCGGCTGATGAGCAGGAACAATGGCTGATGCTGAACACCGGCTATCAACATAAAGGCCCGGCTGCTGTCAGATACCCACGTGGCAGCGGCGCCTGCCCAACCCCCATCTATAACGATGAGATCCTGCCAATAGGTAAAGCAAGGCTGTTAATCTCGGGGAGGTCTGGCACCGCCATCCTCAACTTCGGCCCGTTCCTCGCCGAGGCAAAAAAACTGGCTGACAAAGAACAACACACGCTGGTCGATATGCGTTTTGTTAAGCCATTGGATACAGAACTGCTCAGCATTCTGATGAAAACCCATCAACACTTTATCAGTATTGAAGACCATGCCGTACAAGGAGGTGCAGGTTCCGCTGTCGCTGAATTTGTTGCCCAATCCAACTGGCAAGGCACACTGAAAATACATGGCATTCCAGACCGCTGGATAGAGCATGCATCCAGAGAGGCTCAATGCGTTGATACTATATTTAAGTATTTGTAACCCCCTCGATTAATTTTTTACTCCTATCTTATTTTGAACATTCGTTAACAAACCAGTTTGACTTAGAAATTATGGTCTATAATTTTTGAACAAATAGACAAAAGTTACGGACACTCTAGGTTTACCGGAAATTGGTTTACCGAAAATAGGCCTCCTGAAAAATCAGACAAAAGCTGTCCGCTTTTAGAAATACCCTTATATGTTTTTTGGATAGTGCATGCTTGATTCAAACACTGACAATTTAACCAGCAGCGAAACCACGTCGGTCAATTCACAAGAAATTGAACACTGGCTGGATTGGCAGTGCAGAATGATTTCTGATGTGAATCATGGTGGCATTTTTTTATCCACGAAAAACGATATAAGCTCCCTAAAACCGGCGGCACTTTGGCCAGCTTCGGGGCAGACATCCTCTACACTGCAAAGCATCGCTGCCAAAACAATTAAAGGTGGCGCTGGCATTGCACAAAAAGAGGTGAGCAATAATGCAGAAGTTTTCGACTATGTTGCCTACCCTTTGTTCCAGAAAGACCGCGTAATCGGCGCCGTGGTTTTAGCACTGGAAATTCGCTCAGAAGCTCAGCGCCAGGCAGTTTTACAACTGTTACAGTGGGGTGCCATCTGGGCTGAAAAAACACTTGAGCGTTACTACAGTGACCGCCGCCGAACACCCACTCTGGTATTAGACGCCGTTGCCGTATGCTCAAAAAATGAACCACTCGCGATCACAGCGCATCATCTGTGTAATTATCTGGCCGACAACTTCGATTGCTCGCGGGTAGTACTCGGTTTTTGCAAAGGTTTACAAGTACAGATTCTGGGCATGTCTCATCAGTTGCAATTTGACCGACGTATTGTGCGGGTAAGCCAAATTGAATTTGCCATGGAAGAATGTATCGAATATGGCAAGCCTATTATTATTCCGGACAATACATCAGAGCAGCCCGGATCCATCCATATTCATGCGCAACAGCTCTTAAATTCAAACAAGGGCTCGATATGCTCTATTCCTCTTTCCTGTGACAATACGTTAATCGGCGTCATCACTTTATTCAGTGAAAAAACCAACCGCTTTGACAATAAAGTTATCGATCAACTGAGCACTATAACTCAACATCTGGCTCCCATCTTCCATCTGAGACAAATCAAATCGCAACCAGGCTGGAAAAACTCTTTACATAAAATAGGAACACACGGACAACGCCTGACAAGCGCTGGAAACATAGGTTTTAAAGCATTGACGGCTATTTGCCTTACCGCTCTGTTGCTCATTACCTTCCTTGAAACAGACCACCTCGTTACGGCACAGGCTACGGTTGAGGGATCCATGCAACAAGCTGTCGTCGCTCCTTTTAGCAGCTATATCGCAACGGCCAACGCAAGGGCCGGCGATAGCGTCACAAAAGATCAGATACTGGCGACTTTAGATAACCGGGATCTATTACTGCAACAGGAAAAATGGCTAAGCGAGCGCGAGAAACATTCCAAGGAATACCAGGAGGCCCTTGCCATCAGAGATAGAGCTCAAGTCAGCGCTCTGATAGCACGCATTGCACAAACGGATGCGCAGTTACATCACATTGACGAACAGCTGCAGCATACCCAGTTACGTGCACCGTTTAACGGGTTATTGATCAGTGGCGACTGGAGCAGAGCGCTAGGCGTACCCGTAGAGCGTGGGCAATTACTATTTGAAATAGTGCCCGCCGAAGGCTACCGGGTTGCATTACAAGTCAATGATCACGACATTGCCGGGATAGCCTCTGAGCAGCAAGGCCGTTTACGTTTAGCCGGGTTGCCCGAGCAACCTATTCAACTGTCAGTGTCTCGTATTGTTCCTATTTCTTCCGCCAGACAAGGCGACAATCATTTTAGGGTTGAAGCAGAGATAACTGACGAGCAGCCGGGATTACGCCCGGGCATGCAAGGCGTTGCAAAAGTTAACATTGGCCGTGCCAGTATAATAAAAGTATGGACCTGGTCATTACTCAATCGATTACGCCTGTGGGCGTGGTCGCTAGGTTTATAAACTATGACAGCCGCTAATACTGTACTCCCGCCACAAACACCCCAGCTGTGGCAACATATCGCGGAGTTAAAGCCACGCCTGCGCAAACATGTTCGTATTCTTGTTCAGGATTATCGCGGCGAACGCTGGTATCTGTTACATGACGAGTCAGCCGGACGATTTAATCGCTTTAATGCCGCTGCATTTGAAGTCATCGGCCGACTCAATGGTGATTTTACTGTTCAGGAAATCATGCATCTTGCTAATGAGTCGCGTCACACCAATCAGGCACTCACACCTGAAGATATCATGCAGATTCTAGCGCAGCTTCACGGTGCTGAAGTACTTCGCGGAGCACTGCCACACAGCGCTGAGGATGTGCTTAATCGTTACTCACAGTCTAAGCGTCAGCGACGCCGCGCCCTCAGCAACCCGCTATCATTACGTATACCGCTGTTTGACCCTAACCGCTTGCTTGACCATTTAGCGCCCTTAGCACGATTCTTTTTTTCACACACGGGCCTGGGGATATGGCTGAGTATTGTGCTGCTCGCTGTGCTTTTGGCATTAACTAATACGTCTCAAATCAGCGCTGCTATTGGCGCTAAAACACTCAGTGCCTCTGAAGTATTATCATTCTGGCTGCTATACCCGGTGGTTAAAATTTTCCATGAATTAGGACATGGCATGGCCGTCAAAGCATGGGGTGGTGAAGTCCATGAAACCGGAATAACCCTGCTGGTATTTATGCCGGTTCCTTATGTTGATGCTTCTGCTGCTTCAGCATTTCGTGATAAAAAGCGACGCGCAATGGTCGGCGCCGCCGGTATTTTTGTCGAGTTACTGCTTGCCGCCTTCGGACTCTTTATATGGCTATTAACCGAACCCGGAATCGTGCATGAAACAGCCCTGAATCTGGCCCTGATCGGCAGTATTTCTACCCTGCTGTTTAACGGAAATCCTTTACTGCGTTTTGATGGCTACTATGTGCTTGAAGATCTGGTAGAGATTCCTAACCTTGCATCACGCTCAGGTCGTTTTTATATCTACCTTATTCAAAAATATATACTTAAGCTAAGCGACACACGCTCGCCGGTCACGGCCGACGGCGAACGTGGCTGGTTCTTTTTCTATGGATTCGCCTCACCGCTCTACCGGTTATCAATCCTGGTCGGCATTGCACTATACCTGTCCACGGAGTTTTTGATTGTCGGCGTTATCCTCGCCTGCTGGGCCGTTTTTATACAGTTGATCAGACCCCTGATCCGCACGTTTACCTTTCTTGCCACCAGTCAACGCTTAGAAGCAAAAAGAACACGGGGGTTTGTTGCACTAGGTGTCACTTTGCTTCTACTCGGCAGTCTTCTGATGGTACCCGTGCCCTTGATTACACAGGCGCAAGGCGTGATAGCGCTAAACGATAACAGCCAGGTACAGAGCGACCTGGATAGCTTTGTGAAGGAAATATTCGTCACGCCAGGCAGCCATGTCACCAGCGGAGAACTACTCTTTCAACTCAAGGATGAGACACTGCTCACCCGACAAAAAACACTCTATGCACGCTTAAACGAACTGCGAACACAGCAAGCTTCAGAACAAAAACGCAGCCGTGTCCGGGGAGCCATGATCGCTGACGATATCAATGCAGTCACAGCCGAACTTACACAGGTAGAGGCTCGCATAAAAGGGTTACAGATACGCAGTCCTGCAGAAGGGAGCTTCATTTTTCATGATCCCTATGAGTTACGCGGGCAATTTGTACACCAGGGCGATGTACTGGGATATGTAATACAGGATAAACAACCGATTGTGCGCGCGGTCATCAAACAGCAAAGCGTCGGACTGTTACGTACAAAACCCTTATCAATCGACGTGATGCTGGCTGGCCAGACAGGGGCACCAATAGCCGCGACTTTATTACGCCAAGTTCCTGCCGGTAGCATTAAACTACCTCATCCGGCACTGGGGGCTTTAGGCGGCGGTGACATCACGGTGGATACGCGCGATGAAACTGGCTTCACAGCAACAGAAAAGGTTTTTCAATTGGATCTTGCACTACCTCAAGGCACTCAGGTACCCGGTATTGGTGGACGTGTTTATATTCGCCTGAATCATGGATCAGAAGCTTTATGGCAGCAATGGGAAAGAAGCATTCATCAACTATTGTTAAGTCATCTTAAAGTGTAAATTTATTGCATCAATAATCTGACATTTGAAATATAAATCTAAAGAAATTAGACATTAAGGCGAAAACCCTTGCTATGCTAACTAAGCCAACAGATAAAATATCCAAGCTGACATTAAGGGACATTATGGATTGCACCCGGGGAATAGGTCATCACTTATCAGCACTCCTTATGCTATCTATGCTACTGCCCTCGATCGCGTTAGGGGACTCATCCGGCACGCCAGCCAGAAATCTATCTCACATGCCATCTTACATGCCATCCCACATGCCAGCCAACACACTCGAGCCCTTAGACTGCGTCATTAATCCCAGTATCGTCGCCGATTTAGGCAGCAGTATTCCGGGAGTGTTAAGCACTGTATTGGTTGATCGTAGTGATTTTATTAAGTCCGGCGAAATAGTCGCCACACTGGAATCAGGTGTTAATACAGCCGCATTAGAGTTAGCACGGACACGGGCTGCACTCACGGCAGAAATTGACTTACGTCGCCTCAATACTGCATTCGGCCAGCGCCAGTACAAGCGGGTTGAAGATCTGTTTTCCAAGAAGGTTATTTCCAGTAAAGACATGGATCAGACAGAAACCGAATTAAAATTAACGCGACTTCAGTTACGCCAGGCCAGGGACAACCAAAAACTTGCACAACTGGAGGTCGCTCGTGCCCAGGAAGTATTGGAGCAACATAGCATTCGTAGCCCTATCTCCGGCGTTATCATGGATCGATTCAAAACAGTCGGCGAATATATTGATGACCAACCGGTTGTACGTGTGGCACAGCTCTCGCCGCTTCATGTAGAAGTTATTGTTCCGGTACAACAACTGGGAAAAATTCAGAAAGGCATGATGGCAGATGTCTGGTCGGATGCCGTCGGTGGCAAATGGCAGGCGAAAGTAAGCCGTGTTGATCGCGTTGCCGATGTCGCCAGTGGTACTTATGGCGTGCGCCTGACACTGGATAATCCTGATTATAAAATTCCTGCGGGGTTACGCTGTCGTATCAATTTCATTCCAGAGGAAGACACGACCCCGTTGCAGCCGATTGCTGATGATGAAGCAGGTCAAGTGAGTAATCTTAAACTGGAAACGGCTGCACCAGAGCAAACAGAAGAAAAAGTAGAACCGGCTGCAGCTGAAGAGACAGCAGCAGTAATAGAAACGGAAACGGCTGTCCCGCTGGAAACGGTAGCTAAAACAGAAACAGCACCACAAGAAGAAACAGTAGCTCAGATACAAGCGGACACGCATCCCGAGGCAACTGAATGCGCCTGGTTAGGCCCCTATAACGATAAGGCGACTGCAAACCAGAAAGCAACCACGATACAAGTTGAAGGTATCGATATCAGCGTACAATCCCTGCCAGACAATCAGCCGACAGGTATCAAAGTATTATCGCCTCCCTTTGATACAAAAAAAGAAGCGAATGCTTACCTGAGCAAGCTGCGCTCATTAGGTGATAAAGATCATTTTCTTATCAGAAGCCAGAAAAATGAACCGCATCAGGTATCGCTAGGTTTATATTCGGCTACCGACAGTGCTGAACTGCGTGCAAGCAGACTAAAAAAGAAAGGCTTTGATGTAGTGCTCGAGCCACGATATACACAGCACCACTGGTTATTAATCAATGGCGACCTATCCCAGCTCGGAAGCAACACGTTGCAAGCAATAGCAGATACCGCCACGCTAGCTCCCTCAATTTCCTGCAACACCACAGCCAGCCTGTAACACCCAAACCTGCCTGCAACACCCAAACGCCAAACTCCAAACCAGCCATTAACATCCAAACCAGCCTGCACAAAGCAACAGCGGTATTTGATGAAACCAGCACACTGGTCTACTTTTAATGGGTATAGGTAAAACATAACCAGTCATTATCAGCACCCATCAGGCCTGGACACTCACGCTATGAAAAAACCGGCTTCCAGACGTAAGCAAGCATATGCCACGCCCATTTTCGAAGGGCTGGAACCCCGCATCCTGCTCTCTGCAGACCTGCCAGGTCTTGATGTTCTGACTCATGATTCCCAAGCGGAATCAGAAAGTAGCATTAGCAGTATTCTTAGCAATGCAGAAAGCGAAGTGGCGCGTATTAATAGCGACCTGATTAAAACAGAAAATGCAGATGTTCAAGGCGATTTTGATAATACAGGCATTGATGATAAAGACATTGGTGATAAAGGCATTGCTGATGATGATGCATTTTTAGCATCACCTGATGTACCGCCAGCACTGAGCTATGAACTGGCTTTTATTGATTCGACAGTCCCCGATTACCAACAATTAATTGAGGACCTGCAATTACAATCAACAGATACACGCATTATTGATGTCGTCATTCTTGATGCCGACCGCAGCGGTATTGAACAGATCAGCGACGCGCTGAACGGCTATTCCAACCTTAATGCAATTCATATTATCTCCCACGGCGCTGATGGTGCGGTTGATCTTGGCAATACGCAACTCAACAATCAGAGTTTGGCAGAACACAGTGAGCAGCTACAAGCCTGGGGCGCGTCTCTGGATGGCGAAGCGGATATTCTTTTTTACGGCTGCGATTTAGCGGCGACTTCGGAAGGAAGAGCATTGATCGATCAGATTGCCAATCTGACTGGCGCTGATATTGCCGCCTCTGATGATCTGACCGGCAGCGCTGATCTGGGGGGAGACTGGGATCTGGAGTACGTCAGGGGTGAGCTGGAAACCAACCTGGCGATAGGTGCCACACTGCAGCAGAATTGGGATTTTCTGCTGGCTGCAACCGTTGATACTACCTCTACCGGTGCGAGTAACGGCGAGGATATCCTGGTTTCGCACACCACCTCCGGTTCCGATCGTCTGATGATGATCGGCGTCACGCTTAACCACGCCGGCGCCTCTGATTCAGTCAGTTCCATCACTTACAATGGCGGCAGCGCTAATTTAATAGGCATCCAGAAGAACGGTGATGCCCGGGTCGAAATCTGGGCGCTGGTTGCGCCGGATCTGGGAACCTACGACGTAGATGTGAAATTCAGCGCCAACTCAGACGGTGTCGCGGTCGGTGTCACCACCTTCACCGGCGTCGATCAGACAACCCCTCTGGGTACATTCGCGTCTAATTCGGGCACCTCCGGAAGCGCCTCGCTAACGGTCACTTCCGCCACAGACGAGCTGGTCTACGGTTTGGTGGCAGCGGACGATCCGGCCGATTATGACCTGATTACCGGGGCCGGAACCGATCAGGTGGACAACTGGGATGCTTACGGATTCCAAATCAATGCAGGCGGAAGTACCAAGGCAGGGGATGCCACACCGGTCGGCATGTCATGGACCTGGACCGGCAGCGACGCCTGGTCGACGGGGGGTGTATCGATCAAAGCAGCCCCCAACAATGCACCGGTACTGGATGACACTCAGACACCCGTTCTGACAGCGGTCGACGAAGACGCCGGAACGCCGGTTGGCGCGGTCGGGTCGCTGGTTTCGGAACTGGTCGACTTCGCCAGCCCCAGCGGTCAAGTGGACAATGTGACAGACGCCGACAGCGGCGCCGATCTGGGCATCGCGATCACAGCCGCCGATACGACCAACGGCAGCTGGTTTTACTCGATCGATAACGGCAGCAACTGGAACGCATTAGGTGTGGTCAGTGAATCAAGTGCCCGGCTGCTGGCCGCCGACGCTGATACGCGGATCTACTTTCAGGGTGATGCCAACTACAACGGCACGCTCGCCAATGCGATTACCTTCCATGCCTGGGACCAGACAACTGGCAGCAACGGTGGTACGGAAAATCTGACACCCACCAGTTATACGATGCGCGACCAGTTTGACACGGTATCGTTCAGCAACAGCGACGGGACAGTGAGCTGGAATTCAGACTGGCAGGAGATCGGCGAGTCCGACGGCACTGGCTCCGGGCGAGTCCGAATCGGTAACTTCACCGGGCTGCTGTCTACAAACGAAGTGGCCCTGGATACGAACTCGTTGTCCACAGGTATTAGCCGCAGTGCGGATCTGAGTAGTGCGAGCAGCGCCGTCTTGAGTTTTGACTACGGGCGCACAGGCGCAGGTGCAGGCAGCATCGATCTTGAAATCCATGACGGTACCAGCTGGAATCTGCTGAATACATTTACGCTGAATGTAGATGACACTGTGGCCCAGACCTACAGCGAGGATATCAGCGCCTATGCAGACGCCAACACCCAGATACGATTTGTGGTTACCAACACTGAAGCAGGCAGTCGCCTCTACCTAGATAATGTCCAGATCGGGTTCGATGCCGTTGCCGGCGGCACCACTGCTTTTTCAAGCGCATCGGATACCGCTTCGCTGGTGGTTAATCCGGTCAACGATGCGCCGACCGCAGCCGATAACACGGTCTCGACTAATGAAGACGTCGATTACATATTCGATGCCGCCGATTTCAATTTCAGCGACCCCGACAGCGGCGACTCTTTGCAACAGGTACGCATTACCGCCTTGCCTGCGAACGGGACGCTGCAACTGTCGGGGGTAGATGTCGACCTTAACCAGATCATTGGAATTGCAGATATCAATCTGGGCAACCTGGTGTTTGTTCCGAACGCTGATGAAAACGGCACTGGCTATGCTAACTTTGAATTCGAAGTAAGCGACGGCGTGTCGACCGGCGCGACGGGAACTGAGCTTAATTCGTTCCCCACCACGACTCCCCAAGTAAATTCGATGAGTGGACTGGCCTTCGATGGCACTGGTCTGTGGCTCACCAGTCCGAATGATGATGCGATTTATAATTACGACACCGCCGGTAACCTCGTCATCAGTTTTGCCTCGCCTGGGACTTTTCCGACCGGAATCACCTTCGATGGCACGAACTTATGGGTAGTCGATCGTGATGCCAACATGGTCTATGAAATCGATACGCTCGGTAATGTGCAGTCGAGCTTCGCCACGCCAGGCACTGATTCGCGCGGCCTGACCTGGGACGGCAGCAGTCTGTGGCTAGTCGAAGGTAGCGGCTCACTTATCTATAAACTCAGCACTACGGGGTCGATTATATCCAGCTTTGCCTGGCCGGACGATTACTTGCGCGATATCACCTGGGACGGAAGCAACCTATGGGTAGCCGACGGCAACGACCAACAAATCATCCAGATTGATACTAGCGGCAACACGATTTCCAGTTTCGCCTCGCCCAGCACCCACGCCACAGGCCTTACCTTTGATGGCGTCGATTTCTGGCACGCCGACGCCGATAGCGATACGGTTTATCAACTGGCGGGATCGAATAGCGTCGGGTACTCAGCTTCCGCCTATACGATGACCCTGAACGTGACAGCGGTCAACGATGCCCCGGTAAATTCCGTGCCCGCTACCCAAACGGTCATTGAAGAAACGACCACGGCCATTTCCGGCATCAGCATTGCCGATGTGGATGACAATGGTGGACTTGTCATGACCCGTCTTCAGGTCAGTAACGGTGCACTAAACGTAACCTTATCCGGCGGCGCAAGTATCGCCGGGGGTAGTAACGATAGCGTCGAAATATACCTACAAGGTACCGTTACCGATATCAACAACACCCTCGCCTCACTGACTTACACAGGTAACACAGATGTCTATGGCACCAATGCGGACACACTCACGGTAACAACTTTTGACGGGGGTAACACCGGCAGTGGTGGTTCGCTAAACGATATAGACTCTTTCCAGATAAACATCACCAATGTCAACGACGCGCCGGTTATCACGGGTGGACCCGCCACAGGCAGTCTGACCGAAACAAATACAACACTCACCGACAGCGGCACGCTAACAGTAAGTGATGCGGATACCACAGATTTAGTCACCGCCTCGGTAGAGACTGTGGCGGTTTCGGGTACCGGCAGCACCAGCCTAAGCAACGCAGCACTGAAGACGATGCTTTCGGTCGCGCCGACCGCGATCCTGGACGGAACACAGACCAGTGACACACTCACCTGGTCGTTCGACTCGGGTGCTGAGGCTTTCAACGAACTGGCTACCGGCGAGACTTTGATCCTTACCTACACAGTCAAAGCGATCGACGATGCAGGCACACCGTTAAGTGACACCGAAACCGTCACCATCACCATCACCGGTAGCAATGACGCTCCGACTGGGCAAGACAAAACCATCGTCACGCCAGAAGATACTGTCTATACATTCACGCTGACCGATTTCGGCTACAGCGATGTAGATGGAGACGCAATCGCACTGGTTAAAGTTTTTCCCATCGCTGCTGGAGATTTTGTTCAATTGGATGGTGTCGTCCTTGCCGCCAGCGAAATTCACGATATCAGCATTAGCGATATTAACAATGGGAAATTAACATTTAATCCGCCGGCAGATGCAGTTGGAACTGCTCCCCTACTCTATTTTGGAGTGAATGACGGCACTGTAGATAGTGTAGCCAAAACGATTAGCGTAGAGGTTACAGCTGTCAACGACGCGCCCGTCGCCACTGCAGATCCAGGCAATTACAGCAACGAAATACAGGTATTAAATCCTTTAAGCTACTGGCGTCTCGGTGAAGCCGCAGGTGCTGCCGACGACCTGGGTTCCAGTGCAAATAGCGGTACCTATAACGGCGGCACACTCAGCCAAAGTGGTGCTATTAGCGGGGACACCAACACTGCTGTGCATTTCAATGGTAGTAGCGATTATGTAGCTATTGCGCATTCTGACGACTACCTAATAGATGATGGCACCATTCAACTCTGGTTCAATGCCGATAATGTTGCCAATGGCGACCTTCAACATCTATTTTCCAAAGATTCTCAGGGTAATGACACCGGCGGTCACGTCAGCATGTATCTGACCGCTACAGGCTCTCTCGAAGTGCGCATGCAAAGCGCCCTAGCCGATTATATTCTCACTTCCACCTCAACCGTCAGTCAGGGTAATTGGCATCATGCCGCCCTGTCTTTTGGCGGCGATGGTATGGAGCTTTACCTCGATGGGCAGCTTGTTGACAGCGATGTTTACACAGGAGGCCTCGGTACAACATCAGGGGACATTGGAAACTACGAGCAGATCGCCATCGGTGGCGGTACACAAAATAGCGGCGACTTGATTATCACCCCCGTGAACCAGTTTTTTACCGGTTTCATTGACGAAGTCGCCATACTGGATGGTCAATTAAGCAGCCAATCCATACAACAATTGTATGACTCTGGTAGAAATCAATTTCAACTCGATGAAGATGCAACGCTGACGCTTTCAGCTACGTCAGGCGTATTAGCTAATGATACCGATGTCGATGGAGATACCTTAACCGTCACTGAAATAAATGGTAACGCCGCAAGTATCGGCAATCCATTAACACTGGCTTCGGGAGCGTTGGTCACACTAAATGCAGATGGCAGCCTGTTTTACAATCCCAATGGTCAATTTGAAACTCTGAACTCAGGCGATACCACTACCGATTCATTTAGTTATACGGTGAATGATGGGTTCGGTGAAACTGATACAACGACCGTTACTATCAGCATTACCGGTGTCAACGACGCACCGGTTATCACAGGCGGACCCGCTACCAGCAGCCTGTCCGAAACAAATGCAACACTGACGGACAGCGGCACGCTGACGGTAAGTGATGTGGATACTACAGATTTGGTCACCGCCTCGGTTGATACTGTGGCGGTGACGGGTACCGGCAGTACCAGCTTAAGCAACGCAGCACTGAAGGCGATGCTTTCGGTGGCGCCAACTGCGATACTAGACGGAACAGAGACCAGCGACACGCTCACTTGGTCATTTGACTCGGGTACTGAGGCTTTCAACGAACTGGCTACCGGCGAGACTCTGATCCTTACTTACACAGTCAAAGCGATCGACGATGCCGGCACGCCGTTAAGTGACACCGAAACCGTCACCATCACCATCACCGGCAGCAACGATGATCCGACCGCCGCCAACAACACCGTCACCACAAACGAGGATGCGACCTATACCTTTGCGGCCTCAGACTTCAACTTCGCGGATATCGATGATGATACGCTGGGGAGTGTAGAGATCACCAGCTTGGAGAGTGCAGGCGACCTGCAGTTGAACAATGTTGACGTGACGCTGAATCAGGTAATTACCAAGGCCGATATCGATGCGAACAAGTTAAAATTCATCCCAGTAGCCAATGCCAACGGCAATGCATATGACAGTTTTGGCTTCAGCGTCAACGACGGCACTGCCGACAGTACCGCAAGCTATACGATGACCGTCAACGTGACAGCGGTCAACGATGCGCCCGTACTGAACACCGCTGCTTCACCCACCTTGACCTCGATTACGGAAGATGCGGCAAACCCCACAGGCGACACCATCGCCGCTCTGGTCGTTGACGGATCGATAACCGATGCCGACGGGAGTGCGGTGGAAGCGATAGCCATCACCTCAACGGGCAACGGCTATGGCAGCTGGGAGTACTCAGTCAATGGCGGCACCAATTGGAACGCGGTAGGAACCGTCAGCCCAAGTTCAGCCCTGTTGCTGGCGGCCACCGACATGCTTCGATACATTCCAGACGGCCAGCACGGCGAGACCCAACAGATTACCTATCGCGCCTGGGATCAGAGCGGTGTGACTGCTGGCTTACATGGCACCAAGGTCAGTACGGTAAGCAACGGCGGCATAACACCATTCAGCAGCGCATTGGAAACGGCATCCATCACAGTCACCGCAATCAACGATACGCCCGCCGCAGTCAATGACGCCTACAGCGTCGATGAAGATGGCACATTGAACTCCAGCGCGACCTGGTTCGACGATGATTGGACCTATCGCAGGACACTGAGCTTCGATAACCTCGATCAGACGGAAGATCTGGCAAACTTTCCTGTACTGGTGAAACTCGACGCGACGCGTATCGACTACACCAAGACAAGCGATGCCGGGGAAGATCTCCGCTTCGTCGACGCAGATGGCAACCTGCTGGCCCACCAAGTTGAGCAGTGGGACGAGTCCGGCACCTCGTATGTCTGGGTAAAGGTGGCGCAGGTCGACGGTGCATCCAGCAGCGACTTTATCCACATGTACTATGGCAACGTCGCCGCGGTCTCTGCCGAGGGGCAGGTGTGGAGCGAGGACTATCAGGCGGTCTACCATTTGAATGAAGCCGCCGGCGTGATCGCCGATTCAACCGCGAACAGTTTTGACGGTAGCAACAACGGCAGCGTCGATGGCAGCGGATTTATCGGTAACGGTCAGGTTTTCAACGGATCGAATCAATGGATAGATCTGGGCTCCCAGGCCTTTTTGAATAACACACCCGCCGCTACACTGTCGGCCTGGATCAAAACCGACACCCTGTCGGGCTCAGGAGACATCGTCTCGGTATCGGTCGATACCAGTGGGGGGGCATCTCCACAGGCATCCCGCGCGGCGATCAATCAACTAGGCGATGAAGTTCAGGTGGTACTGCGCGCTAACGATGCGAACAGCGGTGATGTCAGGGTAATCACGACAACCACCAGTCCACTGGCAGTGGGAGAATGGCACTACGTATCAGCAGTGATCGATTATGCCAATGACTCCCTGGTTATCTACGTGGATGGTGTTGAACAGACACTCTCGGGAGCCGTGAGTTTTACCAATACCGCCACGCCGAATACCGACTCGAGCTATGGCGCAATCGGTAGTAACGAAGCAGGCGCCAACTCGTTCTTTGATGGCAGCGTCGACGAAGTACGCATCGCCAACACTGCACGCTCTGCGGACTGGATGGCCGCCCAATACGCGAGCATGTCGGACCACTTTGTTACTATCAGCGCTGAGCAGACGGCCGCCGGCGTGCTCGACAACGACATCGATCCAGAAGGCGATTCTCTGACGGTCAACACCACACCGATAAGCGATGTTACCAACGGCACACTGTTGCTGAATGCCGACGGCTCCTTCAGCTACACGCCCGATGCGGACTTCAACGGCAGCGACAGCTTTACCTATCAAGTGAGCGACGGCAACGGCGGTGTGCATACCGCCACCGTGACGCTTACCGTCAATGCGGTCAATGATGCGCCTGTGCTCGATGCCAGCGAGGCCAATCTCTGGTTTAGCACAACGGCGGATGTCTCTGGTTCGAGCGCGAACGGACTGGCCAACTGGAGCGACGGCGAGATGCTCGAATTCGCTGCACCGGATCTTACTTTCGGCGAAAACACAACCGACGGCACCCTCTCCAGTACCGGCTTCAATCTGGACACCTTCGCCGGCGGCGATGCTGATATCGATGCGTTGCACTATGTCACGCAAACGGTGACCGTGGGCAGCGGCATTTCCGCAATAGACCTGCTGGCCGGTGACCTGTTACTTTCCACTCAATCCGGTGAAACACTGTCCAGCACTAACAGCCTCACGGTCACACACGAAGACATCTTCATATTTCGCCCCGACACCCCCGGTGACTACAGCGCAGGAACTTTCACCTTCCTGCTCGATAAACCCACGGGTGGCGGCGCTACTGGTATCTCGCTGGTCGAACAAAATACCCTAGTCGGCGATGTCACGCTTGAGGCCGGCACTTTCGTACTTGCCAAGAGTGACAAGACTATTTATCACTACTCCGCCGACACGGTTGGGGAGACCACGACCACAGGCACGCTGGTCACGCTGGTCGACGCTGCTGACATCGGCATCGATAAGAACATCGCTGGTGTCTCGTTGGTGCAAAATACGATGACCACTGGCGGTGTAACACTCAACAGCGGCCAGCTGTTGGTGACCTTGGTTGATGAAGACAACAACGTCGGCGGGTTCAATACTGAACGACGCGACATCATTGCGCTAACCATCACCCAGACCGGTACCACCACGCTGGGAAGTGCAAGCGGTCTCTTCTTCGACGGTGACAATGTCGGCCTGAGCAGTAATAACGAGGATATAGACGCACTGACCCTGGTGCCACAACCTCGCCTTACCCCTATCGTGGAAGATATTAGCAGTGCAGCCAACAGCGGCACGCTGGTCTCGGATCTGATCGCCAACCTGATCATGGATTTCGAGGGCGACCCAGACGGTATTGCGATAACCACGCTTGATGAAACCAATGGCAGTTGGGAGTATTCGATCGACGGCGGCAGCAACTGGCAGATCATCGATACAGTGACGGACAGTTCAGCGAGGGTATTGACAGCCACGGCCAGCGACCTGATCCGCTTTGTACCCACTGCCGACTTTAGCGGCAACGCGAGCTTCAGCTTTCGTGCCTGGGACGGCAGCGACGCTAACATCAGCGGCGCATCCGGTATCGATGCATCGAGCAACGGCGGCGTAGAGCCGTTCAGCGCTGACGCCCTTACCGCAAGCATCGAAGTCCGCAGTGTCAATGATGCGCCGGTGCTAATTAATAGCGGCGCGGATACGACACTGGAAGGGACAACACGCGTTTTCAACGCGGCCAATGCCAACCTGATCAGCATTACCGACGTCGACGCGGGGACCGATGAACTCGAAGTCTCCCTCAGCGTCACCTATGGAAGCGCAAGCCTCAGCGCCACCAGTGGTCTGACGTTCAGCACGGGCGACGGCGTCGCAGATGCCAGTATGGTGTTCCGCGGAACCCTCGCCGATCTGAACAGCGCACTGGACGGTTTAAGCTATACGCCGATTGCGCTCTACACCGGCGATGCGTCACTCAACATCCAGGTCAACGAGCTGCGTAACAGCTATCTGGGCACCAATCTTTTCGATCAGCAGACCCTCGCTATCACAATTACACCGGACGCAACCAATGATGCACCGGTCAACACAGTTCCGGGCCCTCAAGTGGTCGACGAAGACACCTGGCTGGAATTGAGCGTCGCCAACGGCAATGCCATCTCTATTGTTGACGACTCCGGTAACAATCCGATCCAGGTAACGCTTACCGCCGGCAACGGTGTACTCACGCTAGACAACCGTTTAGGTTCCGAGTTTACGATCAATTCAACGACGGCGGGCACCCAGAAAGACATCCAGATAATCACGACTGCTAGCGGTACCGGCATTGCAGTCTGGAACAGCAAGGACCAGGACGGCAGCGGCGAAGGCATTTTTGCCCAACTTTACGACGCTGATGGCGTGGCGCTGGGTGCGGAGTTCCAGGTCAACAGTTACACAGCTGACCATCAAAAAAGCCCCGCTGTTGCCGCTGCTGCAGACGGCAGCTTTGTTGTGGTTTGGCAGAGTAAGAATCAAGACAGTGACGGGGAGGGTATCTACGGGCAACGCTTCGATGCCGCCGCAAACACGCTTGGCTCTGAATTCAAGGTCAATTCAACTACAGCAGACAACCAGAAACTGCCAGCCGTGGCGATGAATGCATCTGGCGAATTTGTCGTTACCTGGCAAAGCAAGGATCAGGATGGCGACGGTGAGGGCATCTATGCGCAACGCTACGACAACCTGGGCAATAGCGTCGGCGGTGAACTGCTAGTTAACGCCACTACGGCAGATAACCAAAAAAATCCCGATGTCGCCATCGACACTGCCGGCAATTTTGTCGTTGTCTGGGACAGCAAGGGACAGGATGTCAGTGGTGAGGCAATCATCGGACGCCGCTTTGACAGCAGCAGCGGCTTTGGCACCGAGTTTCAGATCAATACCTACACCAGCGGCGGGCAGAAGTCGCCGGTCATTGAAATGCAGTCTACCGGCGAGTTCGTTGTCGCCTGGACAAGTGACAACGAAGACGGCAGCCGCAAAGGTGTTTTTGCCCAACGATTCGATGACTCTGCGCTACCGGTTGCATTGGGTACGGAGATTTCAGTCAACACGACCACCCTAAATGACCAGAAAGAACCGGCAATCTCGATGAATGCCAGCGGCGAGTTTGTGATCGCCTGGCAGAGCAAGGGACAGGACAACCTGGATGGTAAGGAGGGTATTTACGCCCAGCACTTTGCCGCCGACGGCAGCAGCCGTGGAGGAGAATTCCAGGTTAACACAACGACACTTGGCGGCCAAAAACTCCCCAGCGTCTCGTTACTGGATGACGGTAGCCTTTGGGCGGCTTGGGAAAACACAGAGATATTCAGTCAACGCTTTCAGAGCCCCGACACGCTGACATTCAGCGTCGGCGATGGTGTAAATGACGCCACCATGACATTCAGCGGCAGCCAGACCGACATAAACGCGGCGCTGGATGGATTGCGCTACTTTTCCACCGCGGGCGGACTGGACACGGTCACCATTACCACCAACGACAACGGCCATAGCGGCGGTGGTGCGTTGACCGATACCGACTCTTTCAACATCAACGTCAGCTCCGTCAACGATGCGCCGGTGATAACAGTTCCCGATCAGCAATCTGCCACCGAGGATGTTCCTTTTGTCTTCTCCGCTGGCAATGGCAACCTGATCAGTGTTAATGATATCGATGCTGGTGCTGGCTTACTGGAATTAACGCTGACGGCAACCAACGGGACGCTGACCCTGAATGGCATCAGCGGTCTGGCATTTTCCGTCGGTGACGGAAGCGATGATGCTGCGTTGACTTTTCAGGGTACTCTGGCAGATATCAACACAGCGCTAGACGGGCTCACTTTCACCACACCGGCTGAATTTGTCGGAATTGGAATGATCAATGTCGCGGTTGATGACCTGGGCAACACCGGAACCGGCAGCGCGTTAACTGACTCAGCGGTGATCTATGTCGACGTTCTGGCCGATGGGATCAATGACGCACCTGTCATTTGGGCTCCGGGCGACTTCGCCCTGCCGATCGATACCCTGGTGACGTTTGACGGCGCCAATCTGATTTCGATTGACGATGACGCAGGGATAAACCCGATCCAAGTAACCCTCACTGCAACCAACGGCACACTGACTGTCAACCAGCAAAGCGATCCCGAATTACTGGTCAACACCGTCACTTCGGACGCACAGTTGGGTGCAGTGGTTGCAGCAGCACCTAACGGCGCCTACGTGGTTGTCTGGCAGAGCGATAATCAGGATGGCAGCGGCAACGGTATTTTTGCCCAGATCTACGATGCGTTCGGCGATGCACAAGGTTCTGAGATTCTGGTCAATACTGAAACCGCCGGCAACCAGATCACCCCCACGGTGGCGATGGATTCACAAGGTAATTTCGTCGTCGCCTGGGAGAGCGATGGCAACCTGGACAGTGACGGACGAGGAATTTTCGTCCAGTTGTTCACGGTCAATGGCGAGAAGGTCGATATCGAACTGCAGGGCAATACTAACGGCGTCGATGATCAAACGGTTCCTGCGGTTGCAATGGATGACGCCGGCAATTTCGTGCTGGTGTGGCAGAGCAAAAATCAGGACGGTAACGGCGAAGGCATCTTCGCACAGCGCTTCGACTCGACCGGTGCCGCGATCGATGACGAGTTTCAGGTAAACAGCACCTTTGCCAATAACCAGACTGTGCCGGCGGTAGCAATGGATGCGGATGGTGACTTCGTCGTTGTCTGGCAGAGCACCAATCAGGACGGCGACGGTGACGGTATCTACGCACAGCAATTCAATGCCGACGGCACCGCCGAGGGTATCGAATTCCGGGTGAATTTTGAGACTGTGAAAAACCAGCGCGCACCGGCCGTCGCTATTGACGGAACCGGCAACTTTGTCGTGGCCTGGCAGAGTGAAAACCAAGATGGCGACGGCTACGGAATCTATGCCCGTCGCTTCGACGCCACCGGCATTGCGCTCGATCCCGCGGATGTTTTGGTCAATAGCGAGATAAGCAAAGACCAGATTGCACCGTCAATCTCCATGAACGCCGCTGGTGAGTATATCATTGCCTGGCAGAGCCAGGATCAGGACACCAATGGCGAAGGCGCCTACGGCCAATGGTTCAACGCCAGTGGTAGCGCCATCGGTGGCGAAGTACGGCTCAACACCACAGTAAGCAATGATCAAACGGCCCCATCGGTAGCGATTACTCGCAGTGGCGATTACATCGCCGCTTGGACCAGCACAAATCAGGATGGCAGCAGTGACGGTGTTTACTCGCGTCAGGTTGCCAATCCCGAAGGCCTGACGTTCACCACAGGCGACGGTAACAGTGATACCGTAATTGTCGTTACTGGCCAGGCACAGCAGATCAATAATGCGTTAAATGGTATGACGTTTACGCCAAACTCCAGCTTCAATGGCTTAGCCACGGTGCAGATCGATGTCGACGATTTAGGCAACACAGGTACCGGCGGCCCGTACACCGATGCTCACACTATTGAAATTGTCTACACCACTGCGCCGGTATTAAACAACACTGGTACACCTTCGTTCACCACCATTGACGAAGACGCCATCAACAATACAGGTGATCTGGTAAGCGCCCTTCTGGCAACTGGGGCGGCCGGTGATCCTATCAGCGACTCGGATGCAGGCGCCCAGGAAGGCATTGCAGTAACCGCTGTGGATAACAGTAATGGCACATGGCAGTTCTCCGCCAATGGTGGTGGCTCCTGGACAGCGTTCACCAGTGTGACTGAGTCTACAGCTGTGCTACTGGGAGTTGGAGTCAATGATCGAATCCGCTTTGTACCGGCCTCAAACTATAACGGCAGTGTGGATCCCGGCATCACTTTTCGCGCCTGGGATCAGAGCAATGAACGCGCCAGCGGCACCACCGGCGTCGATACCACAACTAATGGCGGCAACACGCCCTACAGCTCGGCTACAGAAACCGCATCCATCACTATTAATTCGGTCAACGACGCGCCGGAGCTGACCGATGGTCTGTCTACCAGCACGACCAAAGGCGGCAGTGGAGCCCCCTTCGCTGTCAATTTCGGCTCCTGGGCTCAGGTGTCCGACGTGGATGGGGCCGACTTCAGCGGCGGCACGCTGACCGCTTCGATCAGTTCTGGGGGGGAACCCACCGATGTGCTGCGTCTGGCACCCAGCGGAGGCGGCGTTATGACACTCTCCGGAAGCGACGTGCTGGTGAACGGCGTCACCGTGGGTAACTGGTCAGGTGGGACAAGTGAGACGCCGCTGATAGTCACCTTCAATGCCAATGCCGATGCCACCGACGTGCAGGCGGTTTATAAAAGAGTCGCATTTAGTAACTCCGACGATTATCCGGTCTTTGGTACGCGCACCCTCTCGGTTGTCGTGACCGACGGTGACGGCGGCACCAGCAACACCGGCACAGGGGAAGTTACACTGAACGACGTTGCCCCGACCGCCACAAACCGAAGCGCAGCTGAGAGCTATACAGAAGATACGCCGCTTGATTTGACCGACATCGTGATCAGCGATAACGACAGCGCCAATGTAACGGCGACGCTGACCTTGTCGAACACAACGGCCGGCAGCTTGAATACAGGCACTTCGAATGCAGTGACCTCTACCTACGATGCAGGAACCGGTGTATGGAGTGCCAGCGGGGCCACCGCCGATGTCAATGCGTTACTCGCTGGCCTCAGCTTTACACCAGCGTCCGACTTCAACGCCGACTTCACTATTGCCACCAGCATCAGCGACGGTGTCGCTGCGGCGATCACCGGCACGAAAACGATGACCGGTAGCGCCGTGAACGATGCTCCTACTTTGGGCAGCGGCACACTAACCTCGGTTGCCGAAGATACAGCCAACCCGACGGGTGAGGCGGTGAGCGACATCTTCACCGGGCAATTCGCCGATATAGACACAGGCTCCAGCTTCGGCGGCATTGCCGTGACAGGCAACAGCGCGAACGCGATTACTCAGGGCAGCTGGCAGTACTCGACCAACGCTGGCAGTGACTGGTTCGCCATCGGAACGGTAGCGGATGACGCCACCGCCTTGGTACTCAGCGACTCGACGCTAATCCGTTTTATGCCGGTGGCAGACTACTACGGCACACCAACGGCCTTGGAAGTGCGAGGCCTTGACGACAGCTATACGGGTGGCTTTTCGGCCACAGCGGGCAGCGAGACACGCGTCGTTGTTGATACCACCAGCAACGGTGGCATCACAGCTATCGCCGCTAGCGCTGCCAACCTGTCAACCGCAATAACCGCGGTAGCCGACACAGCGTCAGTGACTGACGCCACTACCGATGAAGACACCCAGTCGACAACTGGCCTGGTGATCACGCCCAACGGCGCGGATGGCGCCGAGGTGACGCACTTCAAGGTAACCGGCATCGCCAATGGCACGCTCTATAAGAACGACGGCACCACGCAGATAAACGACGGCGACTTCATTACTGTTGCCGAAGGCGCCGCCGGGTTGAAGTTTACCCCTGCGGCTGATTTCAATGGTGATGGCAGCTTTACGACCCAGGCATCAACATCCAATGTCGATGCCGGCCTCGGGGGCAGTACGGCGGATGCAACGATTACTGTGAATCCAGTCAACGATGCACCGATAGTGGATCTGGATTCAGACAACAGCTCCGGCGCTGGCGGAGCCAACTACACCACGATTTTCACTGAGGATGGCGGACCGGTAGCACTGTCCGATGTCCTTGACGCTTCACTCTCCGACCCCGATTTGGAGAATTTGGTCTCCCTGACCGTCACCATCGCCAACCCCTTGGATGGTGCCAATGAATGGTTGGCTGCAGACACCACAGGCACGGCTATCACCGCCAGCTATGACAGTAGCACGGGCGTGTTGAGCTTGACCGGTGCCGACAGTGCCGCTAACTATCAACAGGTGCTGCGTTCCCTGACCTACGACAATACTTCCGATGACCCGGACATCACGGCCCGTGTCATCACCGTCGTCGCTAATGATGGAACCGTGGACAGTAACACTGTGACGTGGAACCCGCCTGCAACACAGGGCCTTGTAGGCTACTGGAACTTCGATGAAGGCATGGACGAGCAGGCATTCGATCTTTCCGGCAACGGCAACCACGCCACGCTGACCAATACAACTTTGGCGGCCGATTGGGTGGAAGGAAATGCCGGCCAAGCGCTGAACTTCACCGGCACGGAAGATTACGTGGAAGTTCCTTATAGTGATGAACTCAAGCTGGACGGAGACTTTACCATCACCTTGTGGAACAAACCGGACAGCGTCGACACAAGAACACGCGTAGTTGCAGAATATGGAAATACACAGTGGCAAACAGATGGCTGGATGATTAATCAGTACGGTGATGATCTTTACTGGTACCACCAATCGTCCGGTCCCACATCCCAAGCGCTCAACGTGTTCGCTGTCGATCAGTGGACGCACATTGCAATTTCACGCAGCGGCGATACGTTTACACTGTATGTCGATGGAGTTCAGAGAGACCAGGACACGAAGACCGGTGTAGTCAGCGGAAACCATTCACTCTACTTTGGAAGCGGTGCCGGAGGGCAGAATTTCGATGGCACCCTCGACGACGTCCGCATCTACGACCAAGCGTTGAGTGCTGGAGAAATTGATGCGGTTTACCAAGACCGCGGAGCGACGACTGTGGTGAACATGGTCGCCGCCAACGACGCACCGCTGGTTACATCCAGTGCGGGTACTACTGCCTACAGCGAGCAAGCAGCGGCTACTATTATCGATAGCGGCATTGCTCTGGTTGATGCTGATGGTTTTAATGGCGCCGACCCGTCTGATCAATATACGGCAGTCATCCGTTTAACAGCGAACTACGAAACTGCGGATATCCTCGGTTTTACCAATACATCTAATATTCAGGGGGTGCTGACGGGTGACCTTTTAACTTTATCCGTCATCACTGGTCAAACAGCAACGCTGGCTGAGTTTGAGACCGCCCTTCGCGCAGTCACTTTCTATAACAACAGCGATACCCCGGGTGAGATGGATCGGACGATCACTTTCAGTTTCGATGATGGTGTGGACAGCTCTAATTTATCAACTAAAACGATACAAGTGACCGCCTTAAATGACGACCCAACAAATGTTGGTGTGCTTCAATCTGCTTCCGTGGTTACGGAAGACATCTCATCCACAATTGACCTGAGCGCCATAAATTTAAGCGATGCAGATGCAGGTGCTGGCGTGCTTACGATGACCTTGACTTCCAATACCGGAGGGAATCTGACGGCTGCTGCAGGGACCGGTATTACTATAGGTGGAAATGGTAGCGGCACGTTAACCCTCGAAGGGACCCAGACTGACCTAAATGCCTACCTGGATGCGGTTGGGAAAGTCACCTACCTGCACGGTACAGCCAATACCAGTGGTTTTGCAGCGGATACAATTCAAGTAGATATCACGGACAATGGCAACACGGGCAGCGGCGGTGGCGGCACAATTACCCTTGGCACCTTTAATATTGATATTACAGCGGTCAATGATGCTCCTATCGCGGTCAATGACCGTCCTGGCCTGAATTTTGATGGCATTGATGATTATATAAATATCCCTGATGCCACCAGTCTGATCATGACCAACACCTTGACTCTTGAGGCCTGGATCAATCTCGATGTGAGTACTGCATCCGAGCATATGATCTTGAACAAAGAAGGCGAATATGAAATAGCAGTACTAAATGGCACTCTCCAATGGGGTCTTGCTAATACAACTCCCGGCTGGAGCTGGCATGACACGGGAGAACCCGTTTTAACGAATCAGTGGACTCATATCGCATTCAGCTATAACAACGGCGATGCTCTTGCCTACATCAATGGTGTGCTGATTGACACGTATAATGGTTCAGGACCGATCGGCGATGCACACCCTGACCCAGATAAGAACGATCTGCGCGTTGGCGGACGATCGAATAATCCGGATGGAAAATACTTTGATGGTCAGATCGCCGATGTGCGTATTTGGAATACAGTCAGAACAGATGTCGAAATCAACGCCAACCAGAACGCCACACTGTCCGGCTCCGAAACAGGTCTGGTAGGGTATTGGCTGCTCAACGATGGATCAAGCACGACCGCAATAGATAGCTCACTCGAAGGCAATGATGGTCTGCTCGGTGGTGGAGTCGCCACACAGGAACCAACCTGGAGTGATTTTAGCGTAGATGAAGACGGTACACTGACCGTAACGGCCCCAGGCGTGCTGAGCAACGACTTTGATGCTGATGGCGATACGCTGACGGTCAACACCACACCCACTGTAAACGTTAGCAATGGCGTGCTTGCCCTCAGCAGCGATGGTTCATTTGTTTATACACCGAATGTTGATTTTAACGGCGTTGACAGCTTTACCTACGAAATTTCTGATGGTGAAGGCGGAACAGATACCGCTGAAGTCAGTATTACTGTGAATCCAGTCAACGATGCACCGAACTTGACTGCCGGTGCGACACTCGACTATTCCGAAGGAGATGCCGCCACAATTATCGATTCTACGATTACGCTTGCGGATGTCGATGATACGATGCTTGAAAGCGCCACGATTCAGATCACCGGCAATCTTCAGCCTGGTAAGGATATCTTGACCAGACCCGCTGCTGGCGGAATCCCGGGGATGTCCTGGATTCCGAGTACCGGAACGCTGACACTCACCGGAACGGCAACAGTTGCTCAGTACCAGGCAGTGCTTCGCAGTGTCACATTCGAGAACACCTCGGACACACCAAGTGAACTCACTCGCACCATCACCTGGACCGTCAATGACGGTAATGTCGATAGTGCGCCGCAGACCAGTACGATTACCGTCAATTCGGTCAATGACGCTCCGACCGGAGCTGATAACACTGTGACCACCAACGAAGATACCGATTACACCTTTACCTCCATCGACTTTGGCTTTAGTGACAGCAATGATTCACCCGGTGACGATTTGCTCAACGTCATTATTACCACAGCGCCAAACAATGGAACCTTGTATGTCGATAGCGATAACGATGGTCTAGTGGGGATTGGTGAGTCATTAGCAGATGGGGCTACTGTGTCGGCAACCGATATTAGTGCTGGTCAGCTGAAATTCAAGCCAGCCAGCGACGCAAACGGCACGGCTTATGATTCATTCACCTTTCAGGTTCAGGATGATGGCGGCGTGGCCAACGGTGGCATCAATACAGATCAATCAGCTAATACCATTACCATTAATGTGACTGCACAAGCTGACGCGGCCAGCATCACAGTGACCGCCGCCGATACTGCGGTAACCGAAGACGACGCCGGCAACAATACCGCCAATGGCACGGTAACCATAACCGATGTGGACACGGGTGAAGGCAGTTTGACCAGCAGCACTGCGACCTATGGTACGGTGAGCGTTGATGGCAGCGGCAACTGGAGCTACGCGCTCGATAACAGTAACGCGACGGTTCAAGCCCTGGCCGCCAGCGATACCCTGGCAGACAGCATCACCTTCACCAGTGATGACGGCACCACACAAACCCAGAGCATCACCATTACCGGCGCCAACGATACCGCCACGATCAGCGTCACCGCCGCCGATACAGCAGTAACCGAAGACGACGCCGGCAATAATACCGCCAATGGCACGGTGACTGTGACCGATGTGGATACCGGAGAAGGCTCGTTAACCAGCAGCACCGCGAGCTACGGCACCGTAACCGTCGATGGCAGCGGCAACTGGAGCTACGCGCTCGACAACAGCAATGCCGCCGTTCAAGCCCTGGCCGCCGGCGATACCCTGTCCGACAGCATCACCTTCACCAGTGATGACGGCACGACACAAACCCAGAGCATCACCATTACCGGTGCCAACGATGCCGCCAGCATCAGCGTTACCGCCGCTGATGCTGCGGTAACCGAAGATGACGCCGGCAACAATACCGCTAACGGCACCGTCAGCATCACTGACACCGATACAGGCGAAGGTTCGTTAACCAGCAGCACCGCGAGCTACGGTACGGTCACGGTCGATGGCAGCGGCAACTGGAGCTACGCGCTCGATAACAGCGACACCACGGTGCAAGCCCTGGCCGCCGGCGATACTCTGGCCGACAGCATCACCTTCACCAGCGATGACGGCACGACACAAACGCAGAGCATCACCATCACCGGTGCTAACGACACCGCCACGATCAGCGTCACCGCAGCCGATACCGCGGTAAACGAAGATGACGCCGGCAACAATACCGCCAGCGGCACGGTGACTGTGAGCGATGTCGATACGGGCGAAGCCAGCTTGACCAGCAGCACCGCCACGTACGGTACGGTGAGCGTTGATGGCAGCGGCAACTGGAGCTACGCGCTCGATAACAGCAATGCCACGGTAAACGCGCTGGCCGCAGGCGATACCTTGACCGACAGTATCACCTTCACCAGTGATGACGGCACCACACAAACCCAGAGCATCACCATTACCGGTGCCAACGATACCGCCACGATCAGCGTCATCGCCGCCGATACTGCGGTGACCGAAGATGACGCCGGCAACAATACCGCCAGCGGCACGGTAACTATCACCGATGTCGATAGCGGTGAAGGCAGTTTAACCAGCAGCACCGCGAGCTACGGCACCGTAACCGTCGATGGCAGCGGCAACTGGAGCTACGCGCTTGATAACAGCAACGCGACGGTTCAAGCCCTGGCCGCCGGCGATACCCTAACCGACAGCATTACCTTCACCAGTGATGACGGCACCACACAAACGCAGAGCATCACCATTACCGGTGCCAACGATACCGCCACGATCATCGTGACCGCTGCCGATACAGCGGTGACCGAAGACGACGCCGGCAACAATAACGCCAGCGGCACGGTAACTATCACTGATGTGGATACCGGCGAAGCCAGCTTAACCAGCAGCATCGCGACCTACGGCACGGTGAGCGTCGATGGCAGCGGCAACTGGAGCTACGCGCTCGATAACAGCAATAACACGGTAAACGCGCTGGCTGCCGGCGATACCCTGACCGACAGCATCACCTTCACCAGTGATGACGGCACCACACAAACGCAGAGCATCACCATTACCGGTGCCAACGACGCGGCAGTCATCGGTGGCGATACCTCCGCTGCCGTCAACGAAGACGGCACCCTGACGGACACCGGCGCACTAACGATTAGCGATAACGACGACGAAGCTGTGTTTATCACAAAGACAGCCGCGGCCTCTACCAGTGGCTACGGCAGCGTAGATCTCGATGATGCGGGTAACTGGACATACAGCCTCAACAACGCTCATGCGACAGTACAAGCCTTAAGTGAAGGCGAAATCCTCACCGATAGCTTTACCGCGACCAGCGCCGATGGCTCTACTCAGGTGGTTAACGTCACCATTACCGGTAAAGATGATGCGGCCAGCCTTGGCGGTAATACCTCAGCAGCGGTCAGCGAAGATGGGACTTTGACGGACACCGGAGCCCTCACCATCAGCGATACCGACGACGGTGAAGCGGTATTTACCACACAGACTTCCGCGGCTTCTACCAGTGGCTACGGCAGCGTGGATCTCGATGATGCGGGTAACTGGACATACAGCCTCAACAACGCTCATGCGACAGTACAAGCGTTAAGTGAAGGTGAAATCCTGACCGACAGCTTCACCGCGACCAGCGCCGATGGCTCTACCCAGGTGGTTAACGTCACCATCACCGGTAAAGATGATGCGGCCAGCCTTGGCGGTGATACCTCAGCAGCGGTCAGCGAAGACGGGACTTTTACGGACACCGGTGCCCTCACCATCAGCGATACCGACGACGGCGAAGCAGTGTTTACCGCACAACCCAGCGCTGCCTCTACCAGTGGTTACGGCACCGTGGATCTCGACGCTGCCGGCAGCTGGACTTACACGCTCAGCAATGGCAACGCTACGGTCCAAGCGTTAAGCCAAGGCGAAACGCTGGCGGACAGCTTTACAGCGACCAGCGCCGATGGCTCTACTCAGGTGGTTAACGTTACTATCACGGGTAAGGATGACCGCGCCGTTATCAGTGGTGATAGCAGCTTCAACGGTAATGAAGGGGATACGGTTGTCGGTGACTTAAATGCCACGGATATTGAAGGTCTCACTGACTCTACTTATTTCAGTGTAACGTCAGAAGCCACTATGGGTACGGCGGTGATTGATGCTGAATCTGGAGCCTGGAGCTTCACCCCGGCCAAGAGTAACTGGTTTGGTAACGACAGCTTTGAAGTTACCGTCACCGATGATGAAGGCGGCACCACGTCACAAACCATAAGCATTACGCTGGCGAATGTCGAGGACTCAACCTTCACGACAGATCCAGTAACGCTTACACCGGAAGCGGTAACACCAGCATCTAAGCCGACGGTTTCTCCTGTTGAAGAGGCTGTCTCTGATAATGGATCTGTCGATGAGTCCGATGAAGCGGAGTTCATCGACACATCAAGCAATGATGAAGCAACAGATAACACAGAAACGGGTAACCTCATTGATGTCAACACTGATGATACATCCGGGTTTCCAGCACCTATAGAAGCTAACGACATCTTTGTCAGTGTGTTATCTGACAGACCTACTACAATTAAGTCGTTTGAAGATACAAAGCCAACGGTTGAAA
Source organism: Neptunomonas qingdaonensis (assembly GCF_900113275.1). Lineage (GTDB taxonomy): Bacteria > Pseudomonadota > Gammaproteobacteria > Pseudomonadales > Balneatricaceae > Neptunomonas > Neptunomonas qingdaonensis. The sequence goes on along the minus strand of NZ_FOOU01000001.1, from coordinate 504,377 downwards.
TAACACAGACTTTCCTTCAGGAATTAGCATCATTCTGGAAAGACGATGGGTTATCTGTCATGCAACCTGATGAAACAGGCCGTAATAGCCCAGAGTTTATCAACGACGTTAATAAAATGTTAACAGACCTCGACAACGCTGCTGATATTGAAAATAAAGAAATGAAAATGAGCGCAGAAGCCATTACAGGAGTGAGCATTACATTGACAGCAGGCTTTGTAAGTTGGGCCTTACGTGCAGGCTCATTAGTCGCCAGCTTTTTGGCCGTTATGCCAGCGTGGCGAAACCTTGACCCAATGCCCATACTGGCTGCTGATGAGAAATCTCGTCGTAAACTTTCACCGCTTGATGACGATGACGACTTCGATGAGATATTGGATGAAGATACTGAAAAGACAGTTGATGACCTATTTGACCGTTAAAATGCTTACTCAATTCCGGATAACAAGTTGAAGCCATTATGAAAGCTGCCATGTCACCCGTTTTTCGTCTTTCCATCGGTCTGATACTGTTGACCGTCAGCCTGTTGCTAGTGGGTGACTTACTCGGGTTTATTCCTGATCAGAAACATGCCGAATTTACAGCACGTAAAGCTATTGCCGAGTCACTTGCTGTTCAGGTTTCGTCGAACATCGCTCAGGGACAAATGGCATCAGTAACCGAAACAATTCACTCTCTGCAAGAACGCAATGACAGCATTCTATCGGTCGGTTTACGCACAGCTGATGGCCATTTAATATCCAATGCCGGGGATCATCTCAGCCATTGGCAACCGGCTGACAAAGAATCATCTACACCCTCCCATGTGCAGGTTCCGATCCATAATCAGTCTGGACGATGGGGTGCTCTGGAAATCAGCTTTAAACCACTCGGCGGTAACAGCTTTGATCTGTTTAACGGTGGCTCGCTTGTCACCGTTATTTTGTTTATCTCGCTTTCAGGTTTTGTTGCTTATTGGGTATTTCTAAAACGTGCTCTGAATGAACTAGACCCAAGCGCCGTTGTTCCTGATCGTGTCCGTGCTGCTCTTGATGTCTTAGCAGAAGGTTTAGCCATGCTAGATAACAAAGGCCGGATGGTGTTTGTGAATGAGGCATTTGAATCAAAATTAGGACAACCGGCACAAGCACTGGTGGGCAAGTACCTTTCCGATCTTGAATGGGAGCCATCAGCTAATAAAGACGCTGGCCAACCATTTATTTTCCCTTGGAAGTTAGCACTTGAGGGAATAGAAGCGCCACATTCATCTCAATTAAAGCTAAGGACTATGTTACATGAACACCTCAGTTTTGCGGTCAATGTTGCGCCCATAAAAGCACCCGAAGGGAATATTCGTGGGGTTGTTGTTACCTTTGATGATGTTACTGAACTTGAACACAAGAATAATGATCTTGAACGCGCTTTAGATCGAGTCCAACAAAGCCAAAGGGAAATCACCCGCCAAAACCGGGAATTACAAATACTCGCAACACGTGATCCACTGACCGGGGCTCTCAATCGTCGTTCACTTTTCGATGGCTTCACCACTCTGCTCGGTGAAGCGGCTGATGAAGGAGCATCTATCAGCTGTATTATGGTCGATATAGACCACTTTAAATCAGTCAATGATCGCTTCGGGCATGCCACCGGCGACAAAGTGATAAAGCTGCTTTCCAGAATTTTGACCGAAACTGCCCGCACCGATGATCTTGTTGGTCGTTATGGAGGCGAAGAGTTCTGCGTTGTGTTGCCAGGAATAGATGAAGAGCAAGCGGAGGTTATCGCCGAAAGTATGCGGTTGGCTGTACACGAAGGAAAGATAGATCAATTCACCAGTGCTATTCGCTTCACGGCAAGCTTTGGCGTTTCCAGTAACCTCGGAGGTTCATCAACGCCCAGCATTCTTGTCGATCTGGCAGACAAAGCCCTTTATCACTCAAAAAACTCTGGTCGAAATCGAGTGACTCGTTGGTCAGAGATTCAGCATTCTTCTACCGTCAAACCCATTTCTGATGAGACAGCTAAGCAAATTGCACCTACCAGCAGCAACATAGAGAGCAGTGCAGAGAGCAGCACAGATCAGCAATTACAATATCGTATTGAAGAACTTGAAGCGTTAATTCGCTCACAAAGTACGCATGATGTAGCCTCGACAGATGAAGCCACGGGCCTTCCCAACCGTATCGTACTCATCGACCGGATTAAACAAGGTATCGTACGGAGTCAACGACTCAATACCCGCCTCGCAGTGTTATTCATTGATATTGATACATTACAGGTCATCCGAAATACTCTGGGAGATCCGGCTGCCGAAAAATTGGTTAAACTGGTAGCAGGGCGTTTAAACAAAACCTTACGATCAACTGATACGGTCGCCATTGACGGCGCAACCAACATTGGCGTTAGTGTATCCCGCGTCAGTAGTGGTGAATTTGTTGTTTTATTAACAGATATGCACAGTGAGGAGTCCACTACCTGGATTATTCAACGCATGTTTGCTGCTATGAACGAAGCCGTGCACATCGAGAGTACTGACGTTTTTCTGGATGTTCGCATCGGTGTCAGCATGTACCCTAATGATGGAGATGATCCTGATCTGTTGCTCGCAAATGCAGGCGCAGCCTTACGCGAGGCTAAAACAACTGTGGGTCGCGATGTGTGCCTTTATTTCAGCAAAGAGATGAACCAACGCTCAAAAACACAGTTACGTATGGAAGGACAGTTACACCGGGCTATCGAACGGGGTGAGTTGTTTCTTGAATACCAGCCTGTTGTCGATATGAGTACAGGGCGAATTTCCAGTTTTGAAGCACTGATACGCTGGCGTCACCCAGAGCTTGGGCTTGTGACACCTGACAACTTTATCCCGATGGCTGAAAATGCCGGGCTGATCGAGTCAATAGGAGACTGGGTACTGGAAAATGCGTGTAGACAATTAAAAGCCTGGCAAACCCGTGGGCATGATCACCTGTCTATGGCGATCAACCTGTCTCCGGTTCAACTGCGTAAAGCCGAGCTGGCTGAGAACATTGTCAGCATTGTAGAACAAACAGGCATTTCACCCGGTTCTTTGACTATCGAAATTACCGAAAGCGCTTTAATTCAGAATTTAGATACAGCGGTTTCGATTATTGATCGTCTGAGCTCGGTAGGCATACGCGTGTCCCTGGATGACTTTGGGACAGGATATTCCTCCCTTAGCTACCTTAAACGCTTTCCTATTGATATTGTGAAAATTGACAGGTCATTTCTCCAGGACTTCCCTTCTCATGCACATGACACTGCCATTATCAGCGCCATCATCGCGATGGCACACAGTTTGGGATTACATGTCATAGCTGAAGGGGTAGAAACAGAAGAGCAACTTAAAGTACTACAAAATCTGAAATGCGATGAAATTCAAGGATACTTGTTCAGCAGACCCATATCTCGTGAGCAAGCAACCGCGCTTCTTTCCAGCCCTTCAAATATACGTCGCCAGGTGTGGGCCGCCGGTTCAAATGACAAACCAGTAAACAATTCTGCACTCAGCGGTGTGCTTAATAACGCCCCCTCACGTAAAACTGTTACCCAGCAAGTACATTAAGCTATGTGATTTTGTTTAGCTTTTATCATCCACAAAATGGTGTTCAGTCATCATATGACCCATTTTCCCCATTTTTGTAGCAAGGTATTCTTCATTGTGACGATTTTTACCTACTTGCAACGGGACACGTTCGGCGACTTTTACACCATAGGTTTCCAGCGCTGCAACTTTACGCGGGTTATTAGTCATTAACCGGACAGCTTTTATGCCTAAGTGTTCCAGCATCGGCTCACACATACTGTAGTTTCGCAAATCAGCGGCGAATCCTAAGCGCTCATTTGCCTCAACGGTATCGGCTCCCTGATCTTGCAGGTGGTAGGCTTTAATCTTGTTTAGCAAACCAATTCCACGGCCTTCCTGGCGCAGATATAAAAGCACACCTCGTCCATTTTCAGCAATACGTTTTAAGGCTTCTTGTAGCTGAAAACCACAGTCACAACGAAGACTGAACAATGCATCGCCTGTCAGACATTCTGAGTGCACCCGGGCCAATACTGGCTCATCACCGGAAACATCACCAAAAACCATGGCGATATGTTCTTTATTGGTTTCTGTATCCTCAAACCCCACCATAGTAAAGGTGCCCCAAGGCATTGGAAGTTTGGAATCAGCTACATACTCAATAGTCACTCATCTATCCTCAAAAAACAGGCAGCATAGTTTATCAGTGGATGGTGCTTTTGGGTAATCATTATCACTGTCTGGGCAGCATCACAGATTTCAGTTCAGCATTCAGCTGGCGGGGCAACAATAGATGTGCATGCAAACCTCCCATATCGGAGGGCAGGAGTTGGAACATGCCTTTATACTGATGAACAATTTCCATAACGATACTCAGCCCCAGACCATGCCCAATGGTAGATTCATCAAGCCGTTCTCCCCGCGACATCAGCTGTGTCATTTTATCGGCAGGAATACCCGGCCCATCATCTTCGATACACAACTCTAAACATTGCTCGTTCATCATACCTTTGATGCGGACTCTTGTTGTCGCCCATTTACTCGCGTTATCAATCAAATTCCCCATTAGCTCAATTAAATCATCACGCTCTCCTGGAAAAAATGTCGTGCTTTTTATATTGACTTCATATTCGAGGCCTTTATCCCGATATATCATCGACATTGCTTTGATTAACTTTTCAACCTCTTCTTCAATAATGACCTTCTGCCCTGGCATCGCAGCACCGGCTATACGCGCCCGCGTAAGCTCCCTATCAACCAGGTTTCTCAGTGCGTTAGATTGTTGCTCAAGCGCATTCGCGCAACCAGGACTGGATTGTCTGAGCGTTTCTATTTGTCGATCGATCACCGTTAACGGGGTTTTAGCTGCATGTGCCAGATTCCCCACCGCATGCCGAGAGCGATCTAATCGCAGACTCATACTCTCGACCATGTAGTTTATCTCATTGACTAACGGCGCTATCTCTTTGATCTGAACTTCTGGCAGCGTACTGATATCACCCTCTTTAAGTCTTACGATATCCTGGCGCATACGTGTCAGGCTTTTCAAACCACCACGAATAATAATGATCTGGGCTATCAATAGAACAAGAATAAATAGAAAACCTACGCCCGCCACCCACCAACTTAAGGACTTTAACTTCGCTTCAATTTGGCTGATATCTTCAGCTAATACGATACGTATTTGATGTCCGGCTTTTTCAAAACGATTATCGTATACCAACCAGGGAGTACCCCGCTTGTACTGCAGGTTAATATTCATTTGCCCAACAGGCTTACCGTCATAGGTTGGGATCTCTTCATCCCACAAGGATCTTGAATATTTCCACTGACCATCATCGACCAAAAATTGGTAATAGTGTCCGGACATGGGTTGTGTATAAACGGGAGAGATATAATTAGCGTCGATTTGCCATTCGTTATCTTTGCGCATAACCGCTTGCAGCACAGTACGTGCATCGCTTTGCATTCTTGCACTTATAAACTCATAAGCTACTTCGCGTACTGTCATACCCTGTAAAAACCAGAGTACCGTAAAAAGCGTTAAGATCAGCCCAATAAAGGCGAGATTGAGTCGTCCTTGTATTGAGTTCATCATAGGTGGTTTACAAAGGTGTATCCCTGCCCACGCTTAGTCTGGATACGATCTTTGCCAATTTTTTTGCGCAGCATCTTAATGTAAGCTTCAACGACATTACTGTCGTTCTCCGCTCCATCATCATAAATATGTTCAACAATTTGTAATTTAGAGAGCAGCCTGCCTGGGTTGTGCATAAAATAGCGTAAAAGCTTATATTCCATCCCTGTTAGCTCAATCTCCAGTTGGCCATCAACACTTACTGCCTGAGTTTTTTCGTTCAGCAGTAAACCGGATGCCTCTAATTGCTTGGTGGGCTGTTGTTTAGCACGACGTAAAAGAGCCGTCATACGCGCCACTAACTCTTCTGTGTGAAAAGGCTTTGCCAGATAATCATCTGCACCTGCATCAAAACCATCTATCTTTTCCTGCCAGGAAGAGCGTGCGGTCAGAATAAGTGTGGGGATATTATTACTGCGCTTGCGCCAGTTTTTTAATACCTCAATACCCGGGCGCTGCGGCAAACCTAAATCCAGCACAGCCAGATCGTAGATATCTTCAAAGCCGAGAGCCTCGCCATCAACTCCATTGTCGGCAAGATCAACGGCATAGCCTAGCCCCGCTAACTCTTTCTTTAGGTCTGGCCCTAAAGCCGGGTCATCTTCTACCAAGAGTATTCTCATTGAGAAACCTTAAAGTCAGTCATAACTTCACCATTTGAAGCATCCATGTAGAAATTATTCACTACCCCATTATCACCGACAGACTCAATCTGATAATAATAACGATCATTTTGTTTTATCAGATAGGCATCAAGAACATGATCACTTGATCGCTGCTTTCCTAATGCCATCAGATCTGACATTGGCAGTATTTCGCCGCGTCTTACTAAAATCCGACAGGCTTCATAATCTAAACGAGATCCGTTTTCATACGTCGTAGGATAAGGAGTGATAGGCCTCCCTTCCTCCGCTTCAACTAACGCAGAGAACAGAATGACTAATGGAAGCAAAATATTTATTGTTTTTTTATTCATATAGTCTCCAACGTTATCTATATAGTATAAGGGAGATACGTTCACCGTATCTCCCTTACGTTTATAACTCAGGAAAATCCACTGAGGGACATCATATTCAGCATTGTCGAGCACCTAAATAGCTTTCTACTGAGTGTTCATTAGCTGCTATTGATAAATCAGTGATTAGACAAAAATCACCTACATGTTGTGTAGCAACATAGCCTTCACTTAATCGGCGCTCTGTCGAATTGCTAGAAAGAGCACTCTCATACATACCGCCAAAACTATAGTTTTGATCCGCCATGATAGTACTTGGGGACTGCATATTGAATTCAGTTGAATTCATGGGTGGCGCCAGTCCCTGCGGTGAAGCTATCGCGGTAGCGGCAAACAGGATTGAAGTCAGGGCAATTGTCTGTGTAAACATTTTCATGATCCTTCTCCTTTTTATTTTCTATTGCAGAATATGCCCTGAAACTGAAACAAAACTGAAAAAAATCACTCCTTTTAGAACAAAAAAAGCCTAACTAAGAGATTAAATATATAAGCAGATGTAACGAGCCTAAAGCCAAAAGACCCGCTAATACATCATCCAGCATAATCCCAAAGCCACCATGGACGTGTTTATCTACCCATTTAATCGGCCAGGGTTTCCAGATATCAAACAAGCGGAATAATGCAAACCCAAGCACAAGGCTCCACCATGAAACAGGTACAGCAATCATGGTGATCCAGAAACCGACAAACTCGTCCCAGACGATGCCCGGATGATCGTGAACCTGCAGGTCTTTTGCCGTTTGTCCGCAAAAATAGATACCGACAACTGAAGCAAAGATAACGACATATAAATATTCAGATAAGGATAAAGATGACAACAGCAAGAACAGAGGAACGGCCGCCAAAGTCCCAAAAGTGCCCGGCGCTTTAGGTGCGAGACCGCTGCCAAAGCCAAAGGCGAGACAGTGAACAGGATTACTTAAAACAGGTTTAGGATTTGCTTGCTTAGGTTGGGAATTCGGTTGCATAAAAAGTCTCGTTTAGCAGATTAAAAATGTTTATAACCGTTTGCTTCAACGCTGCACCACTCACCTGCCTGAAAAAGCTGCAAACCAGGTTTATCGCAGATAGCACCGATAGCGGTCACTGGCACTTTATGGTATTGAAGTTGCGTCTGAAGATTACCCCATTGTTCGGCAGGAACGGTAAAGCACAACTCAAAATCCTCACCTCCGGTTAGTGCCCACTTTTGTGCCGTACCGGCATCAGTGAATGCCTGCAGCGCGTCTGAAAGGGGAAGTGCTGCTGGGTTTATCTGTGCACCTACCCGGGAATGCTCAAGAATATGCGCCAGATCACCTAACAACCCATCCGATATATCGATACAAGAGGAGGCAAAAGGTGCAATCAGCTTTCCTGTCGATATGCGAGGCAAAGGACGATAGAACCGCTGACGCAGGTACTCCATGTTTTCAGCTGAAGGGCTATTGTGAGGATTCTTCTCTGTAGAGCCATTGCTCAATAGTGACTCAAGCCCAGCCCTGCTATCTCCCAACGTACCCGTAACGCAAACCAGGTCGCCCGACTTAGCGCCACTTCGCAATAACGCACACCCGGTCTGAACAAAACCATGCACTTGTGCCGTTAACGTAAGGGGGCCACGCGTGGTATCACCACCCACCAACTGAATCTTATACTCTTGAGTCGCGTCCGACAGTGCCGCTGAAAAACTACTGACCCAAGACTCATCAGCATGCGGCAATGTCAGTGCCAGGGTCAACCACGCAGGGGTTGCTCCCATAGCCGCTAAATCACTGACTGAGGCCCCGAGTAACCGCCAGGCGAGCTGTTCAGCTGGCGTATCCGGCAAAAAATGCGTCCCTTCTACCAAGGTATCGATGGAGACAACTAACTGCTGGTCAGGCGGTACATTTAATACCGCACAGTCATCACCGATACCCACTGATACGCCGCACATCGAACTGTCTCGTTGCAGGGACTGAAAGTATTGACGTATCAGTGCAAACTCATCCATGTCTGCTTATTTTCCCCGTGCGCCCCGAATCTCAACCATACGTACCCGCTGGGCCAGCTTGTCGAGGATACCGTTTACATAGCGGTGACTATCGGTTGCACCAAAAATCTTTGCTAAATCAACACTTTCGTTAATAGCGACACGATAAGGCACTTCAGGACGATTGATCAGCTCAAAGCTACCAATACGTAAAACGGCCAACTCTACAGGATCGAGTTCATGCAAACCACGATCCAGAAACGGTTGAAACGCTTCGTCCAGATCACTTTTAGAATGCGTGACTCCCTGGAGGATCTCCCGGAAAAGTTTTACATCTGTGCCAGACATATCATTATCAATACGGAACTGTGCTTCGATCTCGTTGACCGGTTGGCCCGCCATATGCCACTGATACAAGGCTTGTAAAGCAAAACCACGCGCTGAACGACGTTGTGCCGTTAATGACGTTTTTTTGGCTTTACGTGGAGCGGATGAGCTTTCTTCTGTCATTCGGATTACGCCTCAAGGTTACGCAGTAAGCTAACCATTTCTAGTGCAGATAACGCTGCTTCAGCGCCTTTATTGCCCGCTTTTGTGCCGGAACGCTCTATTGCCTGTTCGATGCTGTTCACCGTCAGAATACCGTTTGCAACAGGAATACCGGAATCCATAGAGACTTGAGCAACACCTTTTGAGCTCTCAGCAGAAACATACTCAAAGTGAGGGGTCCCGCCTCGAATAACAGCACCCAGGGCGATGATGGCGTCATCTTTTTTCTGCGCGGCGACTTTCTGTACCGCTAAAGGAATCTCAAAGGCACCGGGCACACGTACCACGCGAATATTATCTTCTTTAACACCATGACGCTTGAGCGTGTCCAACGCCCCTTCTAAAAGACTCTCAACCACAAATGCGTTGAAACGACCGACTACGATGGTGTAGTTGCCATCAGCGGAAACGAAGTCACCTTCAATAAATTGTACTGGCATAATATGTTCCTGTTTATTACTCGTCGCAGGGAATGTATTCGACAATTTCCAGATCAAATCCGGATATTGCATTAAATTTAACCGGAGAACTGAGCAAGCGCATTTTACCTACACCCAGATCACGTAAGATCTGAGAACCGGTACCCACGGTCAGGTAAGCGCCTGATGAGCTAAAGTTTGCGGCACGTGTTTTAGGCAGTTTGCCTAAGACACGGTCTAACGCGGTACCCAGATCTTCACGCTGACCATTATCCAGCAGTAACACAACACCCGTGCCTGCTTTAGCGACATACTCTAAAGCACGGTGCATTGTCCACTTGGAGTCACCATCACGGTTTACGCCAACCAGGTCACGCAAGACATCACCGCGCACATGAACACGAACAATAGACGCCTCATCAGGCGTAATATTACCCTTGACCAGCGCCATGTGTGTCACATTCTGGATGGTGTCATGATAGGTTGTGTAATTAAAATCACCGTACTCGGTGGCTAAGACACCTTCCGCTGCTTTCTCGACCGTGTGTTCATTGATGGTGCGGTAATGAATCAGGTCGGCAATCGTACCAATCTTCAAACCATGCTTTTGAGCAAACTTTTCCAGATCAGGACGACGCGCCATCGTTCCGTCATCATTCATAATTTCAACGATAACCGCGGCAGGCGTCAATCCCGCCATACGCGCCAAATCACACCCCGCTTCCGTATGGCCTGCACGGCTCAATACACCACCTGGCTGTGCCATCAACGGAAAGATATGTCCCGGCTGTACGATATCCTCCGGTTTAGCATCACCTTTTACCGCTACACGGACTGTGTGGGCACGATCGGCAGCAGAAATACCCGTCGTTACGCCTGTCGCGGCTTCAATTGACATCGTAAAGTTGGTCGAAAATTGAGCGCCATTGCTTTGCACCATCAACGGCAGTTTTAGCTGTTCACAACGCTGTCTGGTTAATGTCAGGCAAATTAAGCCACGTGCATGCATTGCCATAAAATTAATATCTTCAGCGCGCACCTGATCAGCTGCAATAACGATATCGCCTTCATTTTCGCGATCTTCATCATCCATCAGGATGACCATCTTACCCTGACGAATATCTTCAATCAGTTCTTGTGGGCTATTTAGCTCCATCATTACCTTCCTGTGTTGTATGCTTTCAACGCTTCATATAACCGTGTTCCGCCAGCGTCGCCAGCGTCAAACCACTCTGTTTTTCTTGCGTATTCTCTAACTGCCCGGCCATCAGAAGGCGCTCCATATAGCGCGCAATAATATCTACTTCCAAATGTACTTCTGAGCCTGCTTCGTACTGATCAAGCAATGTTTGCTGTGCGGTATGGGGCACGATATTGAGAGACAACAACGCACCCTGCACACTATTAACGGTTAAACTGACACCATCGACAGTGATAGAACCTTTCCCTGCAATATATCGCGACAACCCCGCCGGAGCTTCAACCACCAGATGAATAGAACGCGCATCCTCGCGCCGCTCAACCACTTTGCCAATACCGTCAACATGCCCGGTCACTATATGCCCGCCTAAACGGCTCGTAGGCATCAAGGCTTTTTCTAAGTTAACGCGATCGCCAACTTTGAATGACGCTAACCGCGTGTGCGCCAGGGATTCACGTGATACATCTGCCCAAAAACCATCGCCCGGCAGCGCTACTGCGGTTAAGCAAACGCCATTGGTAGCAATACTGTCGCCTAATTTCACATCAGACAGATCCAATTGATCGCTACGTATATAAAGACGCAGATCACCTTGTAGCTGCTCGATGGCAGCCACCTCACCCAACGCCTCAATAATGCCGGTAAACATCAGACAGAACCCTCTTCAACGTCGCTTTCAGGATTGTTATCGAAACGATACGTGAGCCGTAAATCATCACCTAGTTGTCGTAAATCAGTCATGATCAGACGTTTCTGTTGTGCCATTTTATCCAGCGGCAACTGCAGGAGTGGACGCGCATCAGATCCCAACAAGGTCGGCGCCATATAGACAATCAACTCATCGACCAGCCCCGCCTCAACAAAAGCTCCGGCTAACTGCGCTCCCGCTTCAACCAGCACTTCATTGGTTTGCTCAGTAGCGGCTAAATAACGCAGTAACCAATGCAAATCAATGCGACCATCACTGGCTTGCTGCGCCGCGAGCACTTGTGCATGCGGCATTTCACGCTCGCCCGATGTCACCCATAAAGTGCGACCTGGCTGCTGTAATATTTTAGCGGCAGGGCTCAACTGCCCCGTCGAATCAAGCACCACTCGTAAGGGTTGTTGTTTTACAATCTCAGCGGCATTGTCGAGTCCGAGTTCAGCCTCACGCACCGTCAAAGAAGAGTCATCCAGCTGAATTGAGCCAATGCCGGTGACAATAGCAGCGCTTCTGGCACGCAAGCGTTGTACGTCCTGACGGGCTGGCGTGCCGGTAATCCATTGGGACTCACCACTTTGCATAGCGGTTCTGCCATCCAGGCTCATCGCCAGTTTAACCCGGACCCAGGGCATGCCGGTTTCCATTCGCTTGATAAAACCAGGATTCAGGTCATGAGACTGCGCATTCAATAAGCCCACACTGCAATCGATACCCGCGTGCTGCAGCATCTGTATGCCTCGCCCGGCAACTTCCGGATTAGGATCCTGCATTGCACTCACGACTCTCACTACGCCCGCTTTAATCAAGCCCACAGCACAAGGTGGCGTGCGGCCATAATGGCTACAAGGCTCCAACGTAACATAGGCCGTCGCCCCCCGGGCAGCGTCACCCGCTTCTTTCAAAGCATTGACTTCAGCATGTCCCTCACCCGCACGCAGATGAAAACCGCGCCCGATAATGTTGCCCTCTTTAACCAAAACACATCCGACTCGTGGGTTAGGATGTGTGGTATACAACCCCTGTCGCGCAAGCTGAATCGCTTCCTCCATGTAGGTTGTATCTTCTATACTCCATTCAGACATGGCTTAACCGTCAGCCTCTTCTTCAGACAAACGTTCAATCTCTTCTCTGAATTCGTTGATATCCTGAAAGCTTCGGTACACTGAAGCGAAACGAACGTAAGCGACTTGATCCAGTTTACGCAGCGCTGCCATTACCTCTTCACCCAATTGACGAGACGGCAATTCACGCTCACCGGTTGCACGCAGGCGATGTTTGATGCGATTAATACATGCCTCGACATCTTCAACGCTCACCGGACGTTTCTCTAACGCGCGTTGAATACCGGCACGCAGTTTATCTTCATCAAAAGGTTGGCGTGAGCCATCGGCTTTAATCAGGCGAGGCATCAGAAGTTCAGCAATTTCGAAGGTGGTATAGCGTTCATGACAGGCTATACATTCACGTCGTCTGCGTACCTGCTGGCCTTCAGCCACCAGACGCGAATCGACTACTTTGGTTTCATTGGCGCCACAAAAGGGACAATGCATCGTGAAATCCTGTCATAAAAGAGCGTAGGTACCGCTTAAGCAGCCTGTACCCAAAATAAAGAGCGATGTGGTGACTCATAAAACATAACGCAAAAAAGGGCGACCTCTCAGTCGCCCCGTCTATTCTACCCGATTTAGTGCTTATTTATAAACAGGGAAACGGCTGCAGATATCCAGCACCTGCGCTTTAACTCGCTCGTTAGTCGCTTCGTTGTTTATATCGTCGAGAATATCGCAAATCCAGTTAGCCAACTGAATAACTTCTGCTTCTTTAAAACCACGACGTGTTACCGCCGGCGTACCAATACGCAACCCGGAAGTCACAAACGGTGAACGCGGATCGTTCGGTACAGAGTTTTTGTTAACCGTAATATTAGCGCGCCCTAGAGCCGCATCAGCATCTTTACCGCTGTACTCTTTATCGATCAGGTCCATCAGGAACAGATGATCATCTGTGCCATCAGAAACAATCTTAATACCACGTGATTTGAAGGTTTCAGCCATCGCCTGCGCATTTTTTACGACCTGCACCTGATACGCCTTCCACTCAGGTTCCATCGCTTCTTTAAAGCACACCGCTTTCGCTGCAATGATATGCATTAACGGACCGCCCTGTGACTCAGGGAAAACGGCAAAATTCAGCTTTTTCTGCAGATCTTCATCGGCACGCGCAGACAGGATCAAACCACCCCGTGGTCCACCTAATGTTTTATGTGTGGTTGTCGTCACAACATCCGCCAATGCCATCGGCGAGGGGTATACGCCAGCAGCGATAAGACCTGCAACATGAGCCATATCAACAAACAGATAAGCACCTACTTTGTCTGCGATATCACGAAAACGCTGCCAGTCAACAATTCGAGAGTAAGCAGAGAAACCTGCAACAATCATTTTTGGCTTATGCTCAACGGCCAGACGCTCAACCTCAGCATAGTCAATTTCGCCTGTTTCAGCATTCAGTCCATATTGAACCGCGTTGTAAATACGTCCTGAAAATGACACAGCTGCACCGTGCGTTAAGTGTCCACCATGAGCCAGACTCATACCCAGAATAGTATCTCCGGGTTTACACAAGGCCATATAAACCGCGGCGTTTGCCTGTGAACCAGAATGGGGCTGGACATTAGCATAGGTTGCACCGAACAGTTCGCAGGCGCGATCTATTGCCAGCTGTTCAACAACATCAACATATTCACAACCGCCGTAATAACGCTTGCCAGGATAGCCTTCAGCATATTTATTGGTCAGCACAGAACCCTGAGCTTCCATTACACGCGGGCTGGTGTAGTTCTCAGAAGCAATCAGCTCGATGTGCTCTTCCTGACGTGTGGCTTCAGACTGCATTGCTGACCACAGATCAGCATCAAAGCCGGCAATTGACATATCTTTGCTAAACATAGCTATCCCCTAGGTAACGGAAAGGTGACTAAACGGTTACAGTTCTCGCCCGGAGAATCTCCGGCCTTAAACTCTATCCTTAGACCCAAGTCTTAGACCCAAGCCTTAAAAAAGGAGCGCATTATACTCTAATCTGATACCAAAACGCACTTGAAAGTCTGTCACCTTTTCAAGAAGAAGATTCATCTGACTGTATAGCTGATTATTGGTTTGGTTACATGCTAAGCTACGCGCCTTTCTTAATGTGACTACCGAGATGTGTAGAGATGGCTTTTATTCGATGGTTTTTAGGTAAAATACTCCTGACGCTTAACTTTTTGACCACACCACGCGGTATCAAACGAGCACATGAAGAACAGGTTCAAATTGATAAAAAGACACACCAACTGGCACTTTATCAGTTCCATGCCTGCCCTTTTTGCATCAAAGTTCGCCGGGCAATGAAGCGCTACTCACTGAATATAGAGTTACGCGATGCTAAAAAAGCAGGGCAGTTCCGACAGGAATTATTAGAACAGGGAGGCCAAATCAAAGTACCCTGTCTGCGCATTACGAACGAAGACGGATCGACCAGTTGGATGTATGAATCTAATGATATCATCCGCTACTTAGAGAAAAAGTTTGTCAATCAGTCGAGTTAAGATCACCACACAGAATAGGTATTGCTGAAAGGCCCCGACCATACGCAATAATATGCATTTAAGCATTTGAAAGAAAATCGAGCTTGTTAACTGCCAGATAACGCCGTTACCTTATTCAAGAATCAACGTCTGCGCTCAAGCTCGAAAGACAATCCCGCCATCAGCCGAACCCTTACATCCGACATCTTAATTAAAAACCCTCTTAACCAGATCTTAACCTCTGGGTGCTTATCATAGTAGATAGATATTATGGGTGGTGAAATCTTGATTTCTAATGTGCCTGACCTTTTCTTTTTGGCTGTAAATCAAAAGATAAGGCGAAGCAAACGCCCCTGGTTACTTACATACATTCACGCATGCATGTATCATTGCCAGCCTAAATATTCGTGCTGTTTGTGTACAAGCATTCAAGCGAATAGCAGATTAATTAAGAGTCAGTAAGCTGAGGTTGTCATGGTAACAAATACCCAACTCAAACGTGGTGCCGCATTCGCAACGATATGTTGTGTTCTATTTCTGGTGGGGTGCCAGGAAGAGCAAGTTCAACAAGCACAACCAAAAGCACCAACGAAAGTGGATGTTGTCACTATTAAAGCCGAATCCATTGAGGTTAAAGAGAGCGGTTCCGGGCGTGTGACTGCTTCTAAAACGGCTGAGATCCGTCCACAAGTGAGTGGTATTTTGCAAAAGCGTTTGTTCACTGAAGGTAGCACTGTCAAGGAAGGCGATGCGCTTTACCAAATAGACCCAGCGGTTTATCAGGCTGCGCTAGCCAGCGCTGAAGCAGACTTGGCGGTCGCAAAGGCAAATGCTGTCAGCCTTAAAGAGCAGGCAGAACGTTTCTCTCGCTTAGTGAAACAATCAGCCGTTAGTAAGCAGGAAGCGGCTAATGCCGTATCGTCCTGGAAGCAAGCGCAAGCGCAAATTCTGGCGGCAGAAGCGGCTGTTAAGGCGGCACAAATAAATCTGGATTATACAAAAATCACCGCGCCAATCTCAGGCATTATCGGCCGTTCCACAGTAACAGAGGGCGCATTAGTCTCTGCTGCGCAAACAACAGCCCTGGCAACCATTCGCCAAATCACTCCCCTCTATGTTGATATGCAGCGCCCGGTAACGGCTGTTTTAAAAATGAAACGTAAATCTACAGCACAAGAAATACCGGTCAGCCTGGTACTGGAGGATGGCTACCCCTATGACGAACAAGGTCGGTTAGAATTTTCCGAAGTCAGCGTCGATGAAACAACAGGCACCGTGAATGCGCGTGCGCGCTTTGAAAACTCACAAGGGCTATTACTGCCGGGTATGTATGTACGTGCCACCATTATCACGGAAAAAATCAGTGATGCGATACTGGCTCCGCAAAAGGGAATTACGCATCAACCAGATGGATCAACAGTTGCCCTGGTTGTTAACCCGGATGGCGTTGTTGTCACACAAAAAGTGGAAGTGGGCGATGCAATTGGTGATCAGTGGCTTATAAAGTCAGGCCTGAAACCCGGAGACAAGGTCATTGTGGGTGGTCTGCAAAAAGTAAAAGCGGGCAATAAAGCTGAAGCCATAGAGCAGGACCGATTAACGACAACGCCTGGTTCTGGCACACAATCGCAAGATTAAGGAGTATCTGATTAATGGCTAGATTTTTTATAGACAGGCCTATTTTTGCGTGGGTTATCGCCATCATCATTATGCTGGCGGGCACACTGTCTGTTGTTAGCTTACCTGTTGAGCAATATCCGACTATCGCACCGCCTACGGTAAGTATTAGTGCATCGTATGCAGGTGCATCGGCGGAAACGGTAGAGAATAGTGTTACCAAAGTTATCGAACAGAACATGACAGGTCTGGATAACTTGCTCTACATGTCTTCACAGAGTGACAACTCTGGTAACTCGAGTATTACGCTGACCTTTGCATCCGGTACTGATCCCGACACGGCACAGGTACAAGTACAGAACAAGCTATCCGTTGCGGAAGCATCCTTACCGACAACGGTACAACAGCAAGGCGTTACTGTTACGAAATCCAGTGCATCATTTTTGATGGTTATTGGTTTAGTCTCTGAAGATGGAAGCCTGGGCAGAACGGATCTCGCTGATTATGCTTACAGTACACTGCGCGATCCGCTTTCTCGTGTGAATGGCGTGGGTAATATCCGTGTATTTGGTGCTCAATATGCCATGCGTATATGGATGAACCCTGAAAAACTGACAGCTGTTGGCCTAACGCCCTTAGATGTCACGACGGCTATTCAGGCTCAGAACACACAGCTCGCGGTGGGTCAGCTTGGCGGGCTACCCTCAGTTAACAATCAGCAATTAAATGCGACGATCACGGCCCAGTCGCGTTTTACGAATACTGATCAGTTTGAAAATATTCTACTCACCGTAAATACCGATGGTTCTCAGGTTCGATTAAAAGATGTTGCACGTATTGAATTAGGTGCTGAAAACTATGACGCAGAAAGTCGATATAAAGGCAAACCGGCTACCGGCATGGCGATTCAACTGGCGACCGGGGCAAATGCACTCGATACGGCCGAGGCTGTGCGAGCAAAAGTGTCTGAGCTTTATCAGTTTTTTCCTGAAAATGTAACCGTTGTTTATCCCTATGATACAACACCGTTTGTAAAGATCTCGATCACAGAAGTGGTGCATACGCTTATTGAAGCGGTGATTTTGGTCTTCTTGGTTATGTTCCTGTTCCTGGGCAATTTCCGCGCCACCCTTATTCCGACAATTATTGTACCTGTAGTGCTGCTGGGCACGTTTGGCATTATGGCAGCCTTTGGTTTTAGTATTAACACACTCACCATGTTTGGTTTGGTGTTGGCGATTGGCTTGCTCGTCGATGATGCGATTGTTGTTGTCGAAAATGTCGAGCGGGTGATGGAGGAAGATAAGCTCTCTCCTTTAGAAGCAACGCGTAAATCGATGGATGAAATTACCGGTGCACTGATAGGTATAGCGCTGGTGCTGTCAGCAGTATTTGTGCCCATGGCGTTCTTTGGCGGCTCTACCGGCGCTATTTATCGCCAGTTCTCTATCACGATTGTGTCAGCCATGGTGCTTTCTGTATTGATGGCGCTGATTCTGACCCCGGCGTTATGTGCCACTATTTTAAAACCTGCAGATACCCACAACCATGACCGTAAGGGACTCTTTGGTTGGTTCAACCGTATGTTTACCAAGATGACGGGGAAGTATGAAGGCAGTGTTGCTTATATCGTTAAGCGCCCTACCCGCTTGCTGCTTATCTACGCATTAATGATTGGTGGTGTGATTTTCATGTATCAGAAATTACCGACATCATTTTTACCGGATGAAGACCAAGGGCTGTTTTTAACACTCGTGCAATTACCGTCTGGTTCTACGCAAGCGCGAACGCTTGACGTAATGAAACAGGTGGAAGATTACTACGCTTCCGTTCCTGAGATTGAGTCTTACTTTACGGTAGCAGGCTTTAGCTTTGCAGGTTCCGGCCAGAACATGGGGATGGCCTTTACTAAATTAAAGCCGTGGGACGAGCGACAAGGTCCCGGGCAATCCGCACAAGCCCTGATAGGTAAAGCGTTTGGCGCATTAAGTCAGATTCGCGATGCAACTATTTTCCCTATTAACTTACCCTCAATTCGTGGGCTAGGGACAGCGTCGGGTTTCAGCGCGATGTTGCTGGATCGAAATAACCAGGGCCACGAGAAGCTCGTGGCGGCCCGCAACCAGTTATTGGGCATGGCGGCTCAGGATGCCCGCTTAACAGGCGTGCGCCCCAACGGCATGGAAGATGTAGCCGCGTTCCACGTAGATATCGATTATGAAAAAGTTTCTGCATTAGGACTGAGTATTACCGATGTAAACTCAACCATGAGTACCGCGTGGGGTTCAAAATATGTCAATGACTTTATCAATAACGGCCGCGTCAAAAAAGTATATGTACAAGCCGATGCCGAATATCGTATGTTGCCGACAGATATCGACCGCTGGTATGTACGCAATAGCGATGGAGAAATGGTGCCCTTCAGCGCATTCGCTACGGCTAGCTGGACGTATGATTCACCACGCTTAGAGCGTTATAACGGTGCATCATCTATGAACGTGCAGGGCCAGGCAGCAGCAGGTTTAAGCTCAGGCGATGCAATGACAGCGATTGAAGAAATCGTTGCGAAATTACCCGGCGGCATAGGGCTGGAATGGACGGGCCTGTCGTTTCAGGAACAAGCCAGTGGCGCGCAAGCACCCATGTTATATGGCTTGTCATTACTGATCGTATTCCTCTGCTTAGCGGCACTGTATGAAAGCTGGTCGATCCCATTTGCAGTGATGCTGGTTGTTCCTTTAGGTATATTAGGAGCCTTGGTCGCAGCAACAGGTCGGGAGTTAAGTAACGATGTTTACTTCCAGGTAGGCTTGTTGACGACGATTGGTTTGTCGGCGAAGAACGCTATCTTGATTGTCGAGTTTGCCAAAAGCGAAGTCGACAGCGGTAAGGAGCTCATCGCTGCTACAATCGATGCCTGCCGGATGCGCTTACGCCCCATTATCATGACATCTATGGCCTTTATTTTGGGTGTCACCCCGCTGGCAATTAGTAGCGGGGCTGGTGCGGCCAGTCGTCAGGCGATCGGTACTGGTGTGATGGGCGGAATGATTGCCGCCACGGTACTGGCTATTTTCTTTGTACCTCTCTTCTATGTGTTGGTGATGAAACTAAGCTATAAAATAACGGGCAAGAAGACGAATGTGAGCCCGGCAGTTGAAGTTGATAAGGAGACTGGCCATGCATAAGCAACTTTTAGCAGTGGTAGTCTCGGGTGTGTTAGCTGGCTGCTCTCTGGCGCCTGACTATCAGCGCCCTGATGTAGACGTGATTAATGCATGGACTCCTGCTGAGCAGCAAACGGCGGCTATGCCGCTTGGTTGGGAGGCTGTATTTAACGATGCGGCGTTACAACAGCTGATCCAACTTGGATTAGAGAGCAATAAGGATCTGCAAATCGCGTTACTCAATGTAGAGCTATATCGAAAACAATATCGAATTCAGCGGGCTGACTTACTGCCTAGTTTAACGCTGGATGGCAGCGGTACCCGCACAGCTACGTCTGCCTTTTCAAATAATTCATCGATTTCCAGTGCCTACAGTGTGACGGCGGGCACCTCTTACGAGCTAGATCTCTTTGGAAAAGTAAGAAACTTAAAAGACCAGGCGTTAGAAACCTATCTCGCTCAAGAGCAGACACAAAGATCTACGCAATTAACCATCATTGCTAGCATTGCGACGGCTTATCTCACCTGGGTGGCTGATACTGAGCAGCTACAACTGGCGAAAGAGAGCCTGAAGATAGAAGAGGATAACTATCGTCTGGTCACATTACGCTACGATCAGGGTATCGACTCGTCCATAGTGCAGGCTCAGGCGCAAGCATCTTATGAAGACATGCTGGTAACCTTGTCACAGTTCCAGCGATTAGTTGATCAAGACCGTTATGCGCTGGTACTGCTGTTGGGAACTGAGCTTCCCGATAGCTTTAAACCAGATGAGCGCCTGGAAGATGTGAAGATCGCTACGGTGGGTGCTGGCTTACCTTCAACGCTGCTCAATCAACGCCCGGATATTCTTGCTGCTGAGCATGCATTACGTGCGGCTAATGCCAATATTGGTGTAGCACGTGCGGCTCTGTTTCCATCGATCAGCTTAACAGCCAATGCCGGCACACAAAGTAGTGAGCTGAGCGGCTTATTTGATTCCGGATCAGGTGCATGGACCTTCGCACCGTCAATTTCTTTACCTATTTTTAACAGTGGCGCGCTGCGTCGTGATGTTGAAGTTGCTGAAATTGAAAACCAGATAGCCGTAAAACAGTATGAACAAGCGGTTCAGGGCGCCTTTACCGATGTCTCCGATGCATTAACAGCCCTATCTGGCTATGCAACTGAACTGGAGAATCAAAACAAAGCGCTAAAATCTTATCAGCGCTATTTTGATCTGGCGGATCTTCGTTATCAGTCAGGTGTTGATAGCATGCTAACGCGTTTAGATGCGCAGAGCAGCTTGGTCAGCAGTCAGCAAGCGAGTATTACTGCCCGCCTGGCGTTGTACCAGTCGCAGATAGATCTCTATAAAGCGTTGGGCGGTGGCTGGGCTGAAGAAATTAAGCCACTGGGCACGAGTGCTGCTGAGTAGCCACTTACGTCTTCAATGGGAATAATATGCGTGAACAGGCGCAGGTCTGGAATGGCGAAAAAAATCCGATGCGACTACCCGCATCGGATTTTTTAACAAGGATGACTCTATCCCCAATACTTAAGTGAAAAACATCATCAAATAACCGATTAAAACGAGTTAAGTTGCCCATAACCCCTGACTCCTTT
Organism: Neptunomonas qingdaonensis; assembly: GCF_900113275.1. Taxonomy (GTDB): domain Bacteria; phylum Pseudomonadota; class Gammaproteobacteria; order Pseudomonadales; family Balneatricaceae; genus Neptunomonas; species Neptunomonas qingdaonensis. The sequence goes on along the minus strand of NZ_FOOU01000001.1, from coordinate 482,913 downwards.
ATTGTTTAGCCTTTATTTAAAGACACTCAACAATTTTAAGCAGACTTTCAGATTATCCTTTCAGATGCTACAGAGAAATACTGCCTGAAAAATATGAGTTTCATTTTACTATTTTTAGTTAAAATGAAGATCTATGTTAACTAACTCGACACGCTGAGGGCTTATGGCACAGTACGTTTATTCAATGAACCGCTTGGGAAAAATCGTTCCACCCAAGCGACAAATTCTAAAAGACATTTCGCTTTCATTTTTCCCTGGCGCAAAGATTGGTGTACTGGGTCTGAACGGTTCGGGTAAATCCACCCTACTGAAAATAATGGCGGGCGTTGACACAGATTTTATCGGCGAGGCTCAACCCATGCCGAATCTCAACGTAGGCTATTTACCACAAGAGCCGCAACTGGACGACAGCAAAACAGTACGAGAAATCGTCGAAGAATCGGTTGCTGATGTCAAAAATGCGCTTACAGAGCTCGATCAGGTATATGCCGCCTATGCAGAACCCGATGCAGATTTTGACGCCTTGGCCAAAAAGCAGGGTGAGCTTGAAAACCTGATTGAAAGCAAAGATGGACATAACCTGGAAATTGCACTGGAGCGTGCTGCTGACGCCATGCGACTGCCCCCCTGGGATGCCCGCGTTGAACACCTGTCGGGAGGTGAGCGCCGCCGCGTAGCACTATGCCGCTTGCTGCTCGATAAGCCGGATATGCTATTACTGGACGAGCCGACCAACCACCTTGATGCCGAATCTATCGCCTGGATCGAACGCTTTTTACAGGAATACCCAGGCACTGTGGTTGCGATTACCCATGACCGTTATTTTCTGGATAACGCAGCTGGCTGGATTCTGGAGCTGGATCGCGGTCACGGTATTCCGTACGAAGGTAATTACTCATCCTGGCTGGTGCAGAAAGAGCAGCGCTTAGCCCAGGAATCCAAACAAGAAGCGGCTCATCAAAAAGCCGTTAAGTCTGAATTGGAATGGGTTCAGCAAGGCCAGAAGGGCCGACAAGCGAAATCCAAAGCGCGCTTAAAACAGTTCGAAGAGATGAATTCACGCGAATTTCAGGCACGTAATGAAACGCAGGAGATCTACATTCCACCGGGGCCACGTTTAGGAACCCAGGTCATTGAGCTGAAAAATGTTTCCAAAGCATACGGCGACAAATTATTGTTCGAAAACCTTACAGCAACGATTCCCCAGGGTGCGATTGTGGGCATCATCGGAGGGAACGGTGCGGGTAAATCGACTCTATTCAAAATGATTGCCGGTGAAGAAACGCCAGATTCCGGCGAAGTCGTGATCGGCAGCACGGTGAAACTGGCTTATGTTGATCAGATGCGCCAACTCAATGGTGATAACAGCGTTTGGCAAGAACTCTCTGATGGGCAAGATATTATAACCATTGGTAATTATCAGACACCTTCTCGCGCTTATTGCGGCCGTTTTAACTTCAAAGGCTCCGATCAGCAGAAACGGGTAGGTGATCTTTCCGGTGGAGAGCGCAACCGCCTGCATTTGGCCAAGCTGCTGAAAGAGGGTGGCAATGTCTTGTTATTGGATGAGCCAACCAACGATTTGGATGTAGAAACGTTACGCGCACTGGAAGAAGCCATACTGGCGTTCCCTGGTTGTGCCGTCGTTATTTCACATGATCGCTGGTTCCTTGATCGGGTATGTACTCATATGCTCGCCTATGAAGGGAATTCTCAGGTCGCTTTCTTTGAAGGTAACTACACAGAATACGCGGAAGACTACAAACGCCGTCATGGTAAAGACCATCAGCCTGAACGCATTAAATACAAGCGTATCGGCTAACATATCTGACGACCAACACAGCTCTGCTTGTTGGTCGTCTGCTTATCAAGAGTGTACGACACCCGTTTCCAATAACAGCTCAAACTCATCAGCAGGCACGGGACGGCTAAACAGATACCCTTGTCCGTATTCACACTGGTGATCCAACAATAACTGGTACTGCTCTTCTGTTTCAACACCCTCAGCAATCACTTTCAGGCCCAGCCCCTGTCCCATTGCGATGGCTGCTGACACTAACTGAAGGTCAGCCTGATCAACAGTAATGTCGTTGATAAAACTCTTATCGACTTTTAATGTATCAAAAGGATAGCTACGCAGATAGCTGAGTGACGAGTAACCGGTACCAAAATCATCCATCGAAATACCCATACCCATTTTATTCAGGTCCGACAAAGCCACATCTATCATCCCATGGCCTGTCATAAGCACCCCTTCGGTAATTTCCAGCTCTATTGCCGAGGCGGGTAACGAGTACTTTTCTAATAGCTTTTGAATATATTCAACTAAACCAGCATCTCTAAACTGCCGGGGAGAGATATTCACAGCCACCTGAAAATCTATTGCATACTTTTCGCGCCACCCTGATATCACCATAAAAGCCTGTTCCAGCACATACTGACCGATAGTAACAATCAGCCCCGTTTGCTCAGCAATCGGAATAAACTCATCAGGCTGCACGTTCCCCATTTCAGAATTATTCCAACGTAGCAATGCTTCAGCGCCAATAACCACCCGCCTACGCAAATCAACCACCGGTTGAAAAATGACATAGAACTCATCTTTGTTAAGCGCACTCCGCAAATGTTCTTCGATTAACAAGCGACGAGCTACATCTTTATTCATTTTCTCTGTATAAAAATTATAGGTATTACGTCCCTGCTCTTTAGAATGGTACATCGCTGCGTCAGCGTGTCTTAATAACTCAACAGGGCTCTTGCCGTCACCAGGATAAACGGCTATTCCGATACTGACTGTCGACATCAACTCCCTTCCTTTGAGGTTAAACGGCACTCTGAATTGCTCCAGTAATTTTTCCGCCACCTTGCCAACCGTCCTACTATTTTCCACCTGATTCAGCAATACAATGAACTCATCCCCCCCTAAGCGACCAATAACATCATCATCACGCACAGCAGCTTTCAATCTGGCGGTAGCCTCAACCAGCAATTCATCCCCTACCTGATGACCCAGCGTATCATTAACTTTTTTGAAATCATCCAGATCCAGAAAAAATACGGCAGCCTGCTTGTCAGAGCGCTTCGACTCTTTCAGCATCTGCGCCAACCGATCTAAAGAAAGGAAACGATTGGGCAAACCCGTTAAACTATCATAATGCGCCTGATAACTTATCCGCTGCTCCTGTTCCTTTTGCTGGGTAATATCCTGATTTACCGCCAACAGGTGCCGAATGACGCCTGACTCATCGGTAACGGGCGCTATATGAGCATGCTCCCAAAAAAGTTCACCACTTTTCTTAACATTTTGGAACTCACCCTCCCACGACCTTCCTGATAATACTGTGGCCCATAACTGCTGATATTTACTCTCCACCATCTCCCCGGGTTTAAACAGTCCCACTTTGTGGCCAATAACGTCCTGACTTGAATAACCGGTGACTCTTACAAACGTGCTATTGACGTATTCGATATCCCCCTTTGTATCCATAAGCATCACTGATACAGGACTTTGTTCGAGTGCCTGAGAGAGCGTAACAATCCTATCTTCCGCTCGCTTCAAAGCCGTCAAATCCAAATCGACACAATACATTTCAGGTTCATTATTTACTCCGGTTATCATGACATGACTTGAAAAAACGGATACCGGCGACCCATCCGCTTTCTGTAATATCAGCTCCGATGCTGGCGTTACTTCACCGCCGGCCAACCAGCGGTCAACTTCTTCAGCAACCTGATCCTGGATGATCTCAGGAATAATCAAATCTTCGAGTTTTTTACCTAACGCTTCATCTGTCGAATAGCCGTATACTTTCTCACTGGCCGCATTCCAAAAAATAACATTGCGGTTTTTATCATATCCCTGCACCGCAATGGTCGGTATATTTTCAAAGACCTTCCTGAACCGGGTTTCACTTTGCAGCAATCGATGCTCAGCCAATGCCCGTTCTGTAGTATCCTTTATAAATATGAAAAACTTACCACCATCTTCCGGCCAGAAAGTGACATTTATTTCAACATCATAAACCGAGCTATTTTTACGTCTGTGTTGAGTAAAAAAGCGTTGTTTTTTCTCCTCTATTATTTTCTGAATATGCGGCCCGGTCATGGACTTACTTTCGACTGCATCCAACTGATCGACTCTCATGCCCAACAACTCGCCCAGCGTGTAACCTGACATCTGCGCGTAGGCTTCATTCGCATCTTGAATAACGCCGTCAACCGACACGATTAAGAAGCCATCTAATGCCGTACTCAATACGCTTCTGTAGGTAGTTTCACTCTTACGTATGCTTTCACTGGCTTTGTTTCTCTCGGTTACATCCCGACCAATACCTATCAAGCCATATAATTTTCCGGTTTCACCGTAAAAAGGGATTTTTAATGTATCAAGCTGAATAAGCCTGCCATCAGGATGCTTAACAACTTCCTCATGCCTGCTGCTCACCCCTGCTTGCAGCATATCCTGATCATTTTGTCGGAAAAGAACCGCCTGATCATGGTCAAAAAACTCGAAATCTGTCTTACCCACAATATCGGTTTCATCGGCATTAAACAGTTCAGCCGTCGCCTTATTACAGCCTGAATATTCACCATCAACGGTTTTATAAAAAATATAATCAGGGATGCTATCCATCAGCCTTTTTAGCAGCCCTCGCTCGCGATCGAGCAGTATTTTATGTTCGCGTAATTCCTCTTCGAATTGTCGCCTGTCTTTTTGCCGCTTCAGTAGCATACCCAGCAACATAGTCCCAACCGGATAGATAATAAGTAAGGGAAGAGCAATTGCCTCGATAACGGTAAATCGAATGCTGGCAGGCAAAAACAACATACATATCAATAGATTAACATGGACAGCCAAGCCAAACAGGTAGAGCATTAGCCAGCTCATTCCCTTTTTATTTCGCCGACACCAATAATGCCACCCTAAGCCAATCAGACCACTGCTAATAATGACGAGTGAGCCAACATAAAAGCCCGCCCCACCCTGAAAAAAGCGCATAGCCACTGCCATTGACACCGCAATCAAAGTTGGCACTAAGCCAAAGTATAAGCCGCATAAACTTATCAGCACCGAACGTGTGTCAAAAAACACACCGGGCTTCATCTCCCAGGGAGTCAACATCACAGAGATGCCTATCACACCCACTAAAACGCCTGTCAGGATTTTCCGCAGCGCTCTATTAGCAAGCGAGTGAAGGCCTAACGAATCATAAATAACACCCAGCGCCAGTAATAGAACTGCATTATTTAGTAACCCAGCAAAACTAGTCATCCAATTTAAACACCCCATTCCTTTTATACATAACAGTGTAGTTGATGGTTTACGCTTATCATGTTTTTCACACTATACTCAAAGAAGAAATAATACCCAATCTTGCGAGTATCCGGAGAGACCAGTGGATAACCCTACGCTAGCTCAACAAAATCGCCGTCGATTTACACGTATTAATTTTGATGCACAATGCACACTCAGCTCAGCAGAAAATGAATGGAAGGTCACACTCATCGACATCTGCTTAAAAGGCGCATTGATAGAAAGTCATCATGATATTGTGCTGAGCGTCAGCGATCAGGTAGCGCTGAAAATTATGTTAGAAGGCAGCGACATTGTTATTACGATGCCCGCACGCATTAACCACCAGCTCAAGCATCGTTTTGGCTTTCAGGCGATGAGTATGGAGCTCGACGACATCAGTCATTTGCGCAGGTTGGTAGAACTGAATTTAGGTGATTCGGTGCTACTGGAACGTGAATTAGTTCAGTTATATAACACCTGACATTTTCACCTGATGCCAGAGCACCTGATTATAGAGCGCCTGGACAGATCACGCCTGAGCATCAGAGTGCATCCAGCGCTTCAGCCAAACGACTGACTCCTACAACCTCCATTCCTTTCACCGCGTCTTTGGGCACATTCCCTTTGGGTACAATAGCGCGTTTAAATCCATGCTTAGCCGCCTCACGAATTCTCTCCTGACCGTTGGGTACCGGGCGAATTTCACCCGACAAACCCACTTCACCAAAGACCATCAAATCCTGAGGTAACGCCCTATCTCTATAGCTGGACACCACTGCCAGCAAAAGCGCCAGATCTGCACTGGTTTCGAGTACTTTGACACCACCAACAACGTTAACAAAAACATCCTGATCACCCGTATGCAGCCCGCCATGGCGATGCAACACTGCCAGCAACATCGCCAGACGATTACTGTCTAAGCCAACCGCTACCCGGCGAGGGTTATTCATATGCGACTGATCCACCAATGCCTGTATCTCTACCAACAATGGACGCGTACCTTCCCACACCACCATGACAACACTCCCCGGGCTGGCGGTCTCACCACGGTTGAGGAAAATAGAGCTGGGATTTTTTACTTCGCGCAGGCCAGTTTCCAGCATCGCAAACACACCGAGTTCATTCACCGCACCAAAGCGGTTTTTATGCGAACGCAATGTTCTGAAGCGGCTATCAGAGGAGCCTTCCAACTGTAACGAGCAATCAATCATATGTTCCAGCACTTTTGGCCCTGCCAGTGAGCCATCTTTTGTCACATGCCCGACCAAAAACAGTACACAACCGGTTTGCTTGGCAAAACGCGTTAAATCCGCTGCTGATTCGCGTACCTGTGATACAGAACCCGGCGCCGACTGCACCTCCGCCATATGCATCACTTGAATAGAGTCAATCACGATCACTCTTGGCTTTAGCTCTGAAGCCACCTGGCAGACCGCTTCAACACTGGTTTCAGAGAGCATTTTCAGATGCTCAGCCTTGAGTCCTAAGCGGTGGGCACGCATCGCCACTTGCTGCAGCGACTCCTCACCCGTGACATATAACGCCGGTATATTTTCCGCCAGATAGCACATAATCTGCAGCAACAGCGTACTTTTCCCTGCGCCGGGATGCCCACCCATCAATATCGACGAACCCGGTACTAAACCGCCCCCCAAAACACGATCTAACTCTTCAGTTCCGGTACTGAATCGCGGCATATCCGCCAGATCCACATCGGCCAGACGCATCACTCGTTGGCTGGCCTGACCTGCATAACCATCATAACGGGGTTTGGCGGCAGTATTTTGTACTGCCCCCAGTCGCACTTCACTTAGCGTGTTCCATGCCCGGCACGCCGAGCACTGACCTTGCCATTTAGTGAAGTCAGCGCCACATTCATTGCATACGTAGGCGGTTTTGGCTTTCGCCATGATCTTCTCCTTTTCCTTATATGAGCTGCATTCTACCCAACCTGCCTACTGCTCATAAAGCATTAGTCGGTTTCGCTTTTGATTTACCAGGGATAACCTTTACAATCCTTCTACTGTTCGATACATAAACCGAACGCAGAATTGAAAACAGCCCTTAATAAAAAAATATCCTAGGAGCGCTACATGAAACTGGAAACCATTGCCGTACACGGTGGCTATTCGCCAGATCCAACGACCAAAGCGGTTGCTGTACCTATTTATCAAACAGCCTCCTATGCATTTGATGATGCACAGCACGGTGCCGATCTTTTTGATCTGAAAGTGCCCGGCAATATCTATACGCGCATCATGAATCCAACCAACGACGTGCTGGAAAAACGTGTCGCCGAGCTTGAGGGCGGGATAGCTGCGCTTGCCGTCGCATCCGGCATGTCGGCCATTACTTATACTATTCAGACATTAGCAGAAGTCGGCGACAACATCGTTTCTACCAGCGAACTATACGGCGGCACCTACAACCTGTTTGCGCACACACTGCCGCGCCAGGGCATTCAGGTACGCTTTGCAAATAAAGATGATTTTGCAGCCATCGAAGCGCAGATAGATGATCAAACCAAAGGCCTGTTTTGTGAATCAATCGGTAACCCTTCTGGTGGTATTGCTGACATCGAAAAACTCGCAGAAATCGCTCATCGTCACGGTGTGCCATTGATCGTCGATAACACCGTGGCAAGTCCGCTGATGTGGCGCCCGATTGAACAAGGCGCCGATATTGTTGTGCATGCCGCTACTAAATATATGGGCGGACACGGCAACTCACTGGCGGGAGTTATTGTTGATTCAGGCAACTTCCCATGGGCGGACAACAAAGCACGCTTCCCGTTATTGAATGAACCCGACGCATCTTATCATGGCGTTGTGTACACCGAAGCATTCGGCCCGGCGGCCTTTATCGGTCGCTGTCGTGTGGTTCCGCTGCGTAACATGGGCGCCGCACTGTCGCCAATGAATGCCTTCCTTATTTTACAGGGCATTGAAACACTCGCTTTGCGTATGGAGCGCGTTAACGCCAATACCCAAAAAATTGCTGAGTACCTGGAAAATCATGCCCAGGTAGCCTGGGTCAATTATGCAGGCCTGGAAAGTCATAAGGATCATGCACTGGCGAAAAAATACATGAACGGCCAGGCGTCCGGTATTTTAAGCTTTGGTGTCACCGGTGGGCGCGAAGCTACACCTAAATTCTATGACGCACTGGCTGTTTTTGTGCGATTGGTCAACATTGGTGATTGTAAGTCTCTGGCTTCTATTCCAGCTGAAACCACTCACCGTCAATTAAATGATGAAGAGCTAAAATCTGCAGGCGTTGCACCGGAAATGATTCGCCTTTCTATCGGTATCGAACATATCGACGACCTGCTTGCCGATCTTGAGCAGGCGCTGGCTAAAACGGCGTAACACTCGTTGCTACTAAAATGCAAAATGCCACTTCCGAAGGAGTGGCATTTTTTAATCACTGCTTCACAATCTGATAATAAGGCTTAGCGATTTTTACCTAATTGATTAATCGACTCAATCGCCTCGGCATAACTGGCTTCAATAGTGTCCTGATCTGAAATACAGAAACTCAAATCTTGAATCAATCCATTGTTTAAACCATAGACCCAAGCATGCACAGTCAAATCTTGCCCTCGTCCCCATGCGCCCTGTGCAATGGTGGTGTTACTGGCATTATAAGCCTGCTCAATCACATTCAACTCACAAAGACGATCATAATACTCGTCCGTACCTTCCCATACTGACAATAGGTCACTGTGTCGCATGGCAATCGCCCGAATATTGCGCAACCAATTATCTATAAGCCCGTGAGGCTTTGACTCGATAGCTGCACGTACACCGCCGCAGCCATAATGGCCAACGATCATAATATGCTTAACTTTCAGTACCGTTACCGCATATTGCATAACCGACAAGCAGTTCATATCGGTATGAATCACCAAATTTGAGACATTACGATGGACAAAAACATCGCCTGGCAACATTCCCATAATTTCGTTTGCCGGCACCCGGCTATCTGAGCAGCCAATCCACAAATATTCCGGCGCCTGCTGTTTTGCCAACGTAGGAAAAAAATCCGGATTCTCTTCAGTGACTTTATCAGCCCAGGAGCGATTGCTATCAAACAGGTGTTGAAGTTTTTTCATAATTATCCGTATAAAACCAAGTCAGTCTAGAAGATAAAAAGTAGATACAAAAAAGGGACGTTGAAGTCCCTTTTATTATAATGTTTCAGATATCCAAATCAGACATGATATTTTGCACTGAGTTCATGTACCGCATCAACAAAAACTTTTGCATGATCAGGGTCAGCAAACTGATGTATGCCGTGTCCTAAATTGAACACATGACCATTACCCGTACCAAAGCGCTGCAGAATGTCAGACACTTCCTGACGAATTCGCTCAGGCTGCGCATACAGCACTGAAGGATCCATATTACCCTGCAGAGCCACTTTATCACCAACACGACGACGTGCGTTATCGATATCAGTTGTCCAGTCCAGCCCCAATGCATCGGCACCCGCGTCGGCCATCACTTCTAACCATTGACCACCGTTTTTGGTAAACATAATCACAGGCACTTTACGACCGTCGTGTTCACGGATTAAACCGGAAATGATTTTACGCATGTAATCTAGCGAGAATGCTTTATACATATCGCCACTGAGAACGCCGCCCCAGGTATCAAAAATCTGAACCGCCTGGGCACCGCTGCGAATCTGTTCATTTAAATAGGTAGTGACCGATTGCGCCAGCTTATTCAACAGCTCATGCAATACTTCAGGAGAAGCGTACATCATCTTTTTGATATGACGGAAATCTTTAGAGGAGCCGCCTTCAACCATATAGGTTGCCAACGTCCACGGGCTTCCTGAGAAACCAATTAATGGCACACGACCATTCAGCTGTGTACGGATCTCTTTGACAGCATTCATCACATAATCAAGATCAGTCGCTGCATCCGGCACTTTCAGCGCCTCGACATCCTGCTCGGTGCGAATGATTTTTCTGAAACGCGGACCTTCACCCTCTTCAAAATACAAACCAAGATCCATTGCATCAGGAATAGTCAGGATGTCCGAGAATAGAATCGCTGCATCCAGATCAAAGCGCTCCAATGGCTGAAGAGTCACTTCACAAGCCAGCTCCCTATTTTTACACAGACTGAGAAAGTCACCGGCCTGCGCACGGGTAGCGCGATATTCTGGCAGGTAGCGTCCAGCCTGGCGCATCATCCACACAGGTGTCACATCAACAGGTTCGCGCATCAGCGCACGTAAAAAGCGGTCGTTTTTCAATTCAGCCATATTAATTTCAGCCATCTTAAGTTTCTTTCAATGGGGGCGTATTCTAACGATTTCTAATCAAAAATGCGCTCTAAATAGACGACCAAGATCAAACAAGCGACTACTTAGTAGTTTTCCAGACGGATGGAACTCTCAACAATTTACTGTACAATTATTATTCAGCACGACGTTAATCAGACGTACTGCTTAAATATAACAATAATAGATAACCCTGCGGCAAGGACTATCATGACGACAACTGAATTGCTGACATTACCGGATACCGCTAATCATCATGATCATAAATACCATCAACTGGTGTTTGGTCTTGAGGGTAAAACCGAGTTTGATATTCAGGGTCGCGGCGAACATGTCGGTCTGGGACAAGGATGCTTAGTACCCTCATCAACAGATCATGCTTTTTGTGGTATCGGCAATAACCGTATTGTTGTTATCAACATTCCGACAGAAGCGCTAGATGCAATGCCGCTGCATGCGCAAGCCACCCATCTATTTGATAAAGCCAGCTACTTCACATTAGATAATCAGCGGCAGGTTCTGCTTCAAGCTATCTGCCATGAAATAAAAAACACACCTGCCAACTCTCCATTATTGCAAGCCTGCGGCACTACCCTGCTACTTTCAATACAGAATCTGATGAGACAGCCCACGCCACGCAAGAGCCTTGCCTATATTGATTTAGCCGCACTGGACCTGCATATCCAACTGAATATGGCCCGCAAAATTTCGATTGCTGAATTAGCCGGACTGACGTTTCTAAGCCCCAGTCATTTCCATGCCTGCTTCAAAGAAAAAACCGGCGTCACACCTCACCAATACGTCCTGCAAAAACGTCTTGAGTACAGCAAACAGAAGCTGGCGTGCGGTTGGACCATACTACAAATAGCAGAACATTGCGGCTTTAGCAGTCAAAGTGCTTTCACCCATGCTTTTCGGGATTACTTTCAGACAACGCCTGGCCGCTGCCGGAAAACCAGCACAGAACATTAAATGGTGGAATCTGGGATTGTTGGCTAACAAAGATAAAAAAGAAAGAGGCCTTTTCAGACTGAAAAGGCTCAACACGCAGCGCTACAACTATATCAACTTCATTAACTGCATCATCAACTAACGAAGATTTTCCGCTACCCAGTCAAACACCTGTGGATAAGGTTCTGGAAAGTCAGTTGCCAGCTTAGTTAACGACGAATTGAGTTGCGTCGGCTCAGTCGAGGTCAGATTGATATGACCCACTTTACGGCCAACTCGCACTTCTTTGCCGTACCAATATAACTCGGCACCGTCGACGGCCAGCCAGTTATTGTTACGTTCTACGCCGATCAGATTGATCATCACGGACTGGCCTTTAATCACGGCTTTACTCATAGGCAAGCCAGCCACCGCGCGAATATGCGATTCAAACTGGCTGATACTGCTACCAGACTGCGTCCAATGTCCACTGTTATGTACGCGTGGTGCTAGTTCATTCACCATCAGGTGATCACCGACGCGGAAACATTCCATCGCCATTACGCCGACGTATTCCAGGGATGTGAGTAATTTACCCAGCATCTCTTCGGCTTCAGATTGCACACCCGCCAAACGCTGTAACGGTGCGATGGATGCCATCAGAATACCGTTGACATGGAGGTTCAGAGCCAACGGATAGAAATACAAATTACCCGCTTTGTCTCTGGCCCCAACTAATGATACTTCTTCATCAAACGGTATTTTTTGTTCTGCTATCGCTTCCTGATGCCAACCTTCTGGTACAGCCGTACCTTCCGATTGCTTCAGCCAGTATTGACCGCGGCCATCATATCCACCGGTGCGCCGTTTCAGTAGTACCGTGTCACCCAGTGACTGATACAATTCTGGCGCTTGAGTGGTTGCATCCACCAGCTGCCAGGGAGCTGTTGCTATCGCCAGTTCATCAAGTAACTGCTTCTGTGTAAAACGATCGGCCAGACGAGGGAACACCTCACGATTAATAAAATGAGGGTGGCTTGAAAGCACCGTCGTGGCTTTTGTTTCAGGCCATAGCTCTATCTCAGCAGTGACTACGTCATCTTCTGCTAACTCAACACTTTGCGACTGATTAAAATCGACCGGTACTACCTCAACATTCAAAGGCATAGCCGCATGACGCATCATTGCGCCTAGCTGACCTGCACCCAACACCCACACTTTACTCATCAGACTTCTCTTGGATCAGGGTTTTCTAAAACGGTTTCTGTCTGCGCTTTTCGAAACGCTTCCAGTCGTTGTGCCAGTTCTGCATCAGTATTGGCCAGAATCTGTGCCGCCATTAAACCTGCATTAAATGCACCGGCAGAGCCGATCGCCAGCGTACCGACAGCAATACCTTTTGGCATCTGAACGATAGACAGCAAGCTATCCATGCCATTCAGTGCTTTACTCTGAACAGGCACACCCAACACAGGTAAGCGTGTTTTTGAAGCAACCATACCCGGTAAATGCGCGGCACCACCCGCACCCGCGATAATGACCTGATAGCCAGCATCAACAGCAGCAGAAGAAAAAGAAAAAAGCTTGTCGGGTGTACGGTGTGCTGAAACCACTTCTACATGATGAGGCACCTGAAGCTGGTCCAGAATCTCAGTGGCTAATTTCATGGTATCCCAATCACTTTTAGAACCCATGATAATGGCGACTTTCGGTTGCATATAACTCGATCCGATCTGATTAATTGTACTGAAAAGAAGCGCTATCCCAGATAACACCGCAAAAGCGGATCATAGCAAATTTCATTCAATTGATCGCTTAAAAACTGGAAATCTTGCAGTCTTTCCTTCATGTTGATGGATGAAATAGTAAAAAAATCGACTATATGAGCGGCTGTCGGAGTTTTTCGCAAAACAACCCGAGTATTTCGCAAGACGAAAGCGGCGCTAAACCCCTACAGTGTAAACTCATGATATCCATAAGCGATGATGTTCATCGTCCGTTCAACGTACTTAGGGAGCATATCCATGTTTACAGCAACAGGGATCAAAATAACAAAATTCCAAGTCAACGACATTTTCAATGCCGATTTTTTAGATCAGCCTTTGTCGCAACTCTGGCAACACATCTCACCATTGTATGCGGTAGATGAAAACCACTGGCTGAAAGAACTCTTGCCACTGGCCGCTCCTGACGACAATGAACGAAAGCATATCACTCAGGGTGCAACCCGACTGATTGAAAAAGTGCGCGCGGATGATGGTGCCATTCATATGATTGATGCGCTATTACTCGAGTACAGCTTAGATACCCGTGAAGGCATTCTGCTGATGTGTCTGGCCGAAGCACTGATGCGCATCCCTGATGCAGACACTGCTGATGCGCTTATCCGTGATAAATTATCGGTTGCCGACTGGAAAGCACATCTGAAAAATTCAGAGTCACTCTTCGTCAATGCATCGACATGGGGCTTACTGCTCACAGGAAAAGTGGTCTCTCTGGACGAAAACGAAGACGGCACACCGTCCAATGTCATCAACCGTCTGGTTAATAAAATGTCAGAACCTGTCATCCGCAAAGTGATGAATCAGGCTATGAAAATCATGGGCCACCAGTTTGTGTTGGGGCGCAATATAAAAGAAGCGCTCAAACGTGGTCATGCGAGTAGAGACAAAGGTTATACCTATTCATTTGATATGCTCGGCGAAGCAGCCCTGACCCGCCAAGACGCAGACAAGTACTTTAATGACTACATACAAGCGATTACCGCTGTAGGAAAAGACACATACAAAGGAAAGTCACCCAGACCAACTATCTCAATCAAACTGTCAGCACTGCATCCACGCTACGAAGTCAGCCAGAAAGACCGCGTACTCGGAGAGATGCACGACAAAGTACTGGAGTTAATTCAACACGCCAGAGCAGTCAATGTGGGTGTCACCATTGATGCAGAAGAGGCGGATCGTCTTGAATTATCTTTAGAGCTGTTCGAAAAACTCTATCAACATGAAACCATCCGCGGCTGGGGCGAATTCGGCTTAGTTATTCAAGCCTATTCAAAACGCGCTTTGCCCGTTCTCGTCTGGCTGGCAGCATTAGCCAAGCAGCAGGGAGACCGCATCCCGTTACGTCTGGTAAAAGGGGCTTACTGGGATAGTGAAATCAAAAACTGCCAGCAACGCGGCTTGAGTAACTATCCGGTATACACCCGTAAGGAATCCACAGATACCGCTTATCTGGCTTGTGCCCGCTTCTTATTAAGCGAAAACGTACGTGGGCATATTTATCCACAGTTCGCCAGCCATAATGCTCATACCGTGGCGTCAGTTATCAGTATGGCGACACATAATGATTATGAATTTCAGCGCCTGCACGGAATGGGGGATGCACTCTACAATACCGTCATCAAAGAAAATAACGTTGCTGTACGCATCTATGCTCCGGTCGGAAATCATAAAGACCTGCTGCCTTACCTGGTACGTCGCTTATTAGAAAACGGAGCGAATAGCTCATTCGTACATCGCCTGGTTGATGCTCGTTGTCCTATCAGCGAACTGGTAAACCATCCTGCAGACGTACTATCGTCACGCAAATCTCTGGCAAACCCTTATATCCCGTTACCTTCAGAGCTGTTTGGTAACGAGCGTAAGAACTCGTTTGGCTTCAATATCGAGATTGAAGGCGAATGGCATGATTTTGAGGCGCTGATTCAGCCATTCATGTCGACAACATGGCAGGCCGGGCCGATTATCAATGCCCAGATGATCTCAACGGGTACAACGCTGCATGCAGTAACAGCACCCTACGACCATAGCCACACAGTCGGACAGGTCAATTACGCATCTGCTCAGCATGTTGAACAGGCGCTTGGTGTAGCGACAGACGCTTTCCCGCAATGGAGTAACACACCGGTATCCGAGCGAGCTGCTGCATTAGAACGCTTGGCCGATTTACTCGAAGCAAACTACGGCGAACTGATGGCACTTTGCCACCGGGAAGCGGGAAAAACACTGCAAGACAGTATTGATGAGATCCGCGAGGCCGTTGATTTTTGCCGCTATTATGCGGTCCAGGCCCGCTTAGCCATGAGCGACACGGTCACATTGCCTTCCTTTGATGGCTCCACAATGGAGATTCAGCGCGAAGGGCGTGGCGTCTTTGTATGTATTTCACCCTGGAATTTCCCTCTCGCCATTTTCCTTGGACAGGTTACAGCAGCACTCGCGGCAGGTAATACAGTTGTTGCTAAGCCGGCTGAACAAACCAGCATTATCGCTTTTCGTGCTATTGAGCTGATGCTCGAAGCGGGCGTTCCTGGCGGAGCAATCCAGCTTATTATCGGCGAAGGAGCAACCCTGGGTGCGCCGCTTACCTCAGATAATCGTGTCGCAGGCGTCGCTTTTACCGGCTCAACGAATACTGCTCGCGTGATTAACCGAACTCTGGCTAACCGCCAGGCAGAACCCGTTCCTTTCATCGCTGAAACCGGCGGCCAAAACGCTATGATCATCGACTCCACCTGCCTTCCCGAACAGGTGGCTCGTGATGTGGTGCGTTCAGCCTTTGCGTCCGCCGGACAACGCTGCTCTGCACTGCGTGTACTGTTTGTGCAAAAAGATATTGCTGAGCGAATCATACCTATGTTGCGCGGCGCCATGATGGAGCAAGTGGTAGGAAACCCTGTACTGCATAAAACTGATATCGGCCCGGTGATTGATAAAAAAGCCCAGTCCGGTTTGCAGTTGCATATCGATAAGATGAAACAAAACGCAACACTGATTGCTCAGGCAGCACTGCCTGCTGATGCTGAAAACGGTACCTTTATCGCGCCCACCGCATTTGAAATATCCTCTATAGATCAGTTAACAGAGGAGCAGTTTGGCCCGATTCTGCATGTCGTACGTTATAAAGCCAGCGAGCTGGATACGATCATCGATACGATTAATGCCAGCGGTTTTGGTTTAACACTCGGCGTGCATACTCGCAATGAAACCACTGCCAACCATATTGCAGCCCGCGTCAGAGCAGGCAACATTTACATCAATAGAGATCAGGTAGGTGCAGTCGTTGGCGTTCAACCGTTTGGCGGACAAGGCCTCTCCGGTACTGGCCCTAAAGCAGGTGGCCCTCATTACCTGAAGCGCTTCACGCGTGAAATTCGTCAGCAACAGGCATAAGCGCAAAGGCCAGAACTAATGAGAAGGATAACAAGATGACTACTCAAACATTACAAAACGCTATTCTGAAAGCAGGATCCGCATGGGAAGCCTGGAACGCTTTAGGCGTCACTAAACGCATCGAAAAACTATCTAAAGCAGCGCAACAGCTGAATCAACCTATCGCCACCTGGCTGATGGATCGCATTGGCACCACCATGCCCGCTGCTGTCGACTTGCCCGGCCCAACCGGTGAAGCAAACAGCCTGCATTGGTCTGGACGCGGCATCATTTGTGTCTGCGCTGACGCCAATCAAGTAGATCTGGATAACGGTGTTTATGATACGGCTATCGTTGCACAGCTGTTCACGGCACTGGCGACCGGCAATGCGGTTATTCTCCAGGACACCCATAAATATACGCATCGTCTACACTCTGTTTTGCTCAGTGCAGGTATACCAGAAGCGCTTGTACAGCTGGTATCAGCATCGCTGCATGATCTGACACAACAAGAGGCTTTTCATGCGTATGCTTTCTGCGGAACAAGTGACACTCTGGCCCCGTTAAACCAACAACTGGCGCAACGCGGAGGCATGCTGGCGCAACTCATTTCAGAGACTCAATTCGAAACTTATCCAACAATCACCAGCCTTGATTATCCCTGGCGTTTTGTTACAGAGAGCACACTTTCTGTGAACACCACGGCCGTCGGTGGTAATGCAACGCTGCTGGAGCTTGGCGGAAAAAACGATTCATAACGCGAACCAAACGCCAATGCAATAAACATTGGCGTTTTTACGGCCTGTTATCCTACCCCCCATTAACAGGCCGATTCTAAAAATAACTTCTAAAACCAACTTTTAAAAATAATAACGAGGTATGTTTAATGATCGCAAATAGCGGTGCTATTATTGGCACGTTTACAGTTTATCTGGCTCTTATGCTGGCCATCGGTGTGTATGCCTACCGACGTACGGCTAACTCTTCAGATTACTTTTTAGGCGGACGCTCACTCGGCCCATGGCCTGCGGCACTTTCAGCCGGTGCTTCCGACATGAGCGGCTGGCTACTTCTCGGCCTGCCCGGCTATGCGTTCTCATCCGGTTTAGAATCGATCTGGTTAGGAGCAGGCCTGTTGATAGGCACCTGGCTAAACTGGTTACTGGTTGCTAAACGTCTGCGCACTTACAGTTTCGAAGCAGACGATTCGCTCACTATTCCAGAGTTTTTCGCTAATCGCTTTGAAGACAAATCCCATTATCTACGCGTCATCTCGGCATTTTTCATCCTGCTTTTTTTCCTGTTTTATACCAGTTCAGGTCTTGTCGCCGGCGGCAAACTATTTGAAACCGTATTCGGATTAGATTACACCGTGGCGCTCATCGTAGGCACCGTTTGTGTTGTTTCTTACACCATGTTCGGTGGTTTCCTGGCAGTATCATGGACCGATCTTGTGCAGGGGTTATTGATGGCAGCAGCGCTTGTGACTGTTCCCATTATTGCCATTCAATCAGAAGGCGGCTTCGGCAGTCTGTTTACAGCACTTGAAATAAAAAACCCCGAGTTACTGACGATCTGGAACGATAGTAACGGCGAGCCCCTGACCGCCATCGCTATCATTTCACTCGCCGCCTGGGGTTTAGGCTATTTTGGCCAGCCACATATCCTGGCACGTTTTGCAGCGATTCGCAGCAATGCGGACGTCCCTACTGCGCGTCGTATTGCGGTCACCTGGTCTGGATTATCGATGATTGGCGCGATTCTGGTCGGGCTTGCCGGCATCATTTATGTCGATAACGAACTAGCGGGCAACCTTGTTGACGGTGAAAAAATCTTCATGTTGCTCGTTAATGCGATGTTCCATCCGGTTGTTGCAGGCATCCTTTTGGCCGCTATTCTGGCTGCCATTATGAGTACTGCAGATTCACAACTACTGGTCTCTTCCTCTGCACTGGCAGAAGACTTTTATAAACAGGTATTTCGTAAAGACGCATCACAGAAGCAAGTCGTTATGGTGGGACGTATCGCGGTTATCGGACTGTCTATTGTCGCGCTCATCTTAGCACTGAACCCCGACAGCACCGTATTAGGGTTGGTTTCTTATGCCTGGGCTGGATTTGGTGCCGCCTTTGGACCGACGTTGGTTTTAAGCCTTTACTGGAAACGTATGAATCATTCCGGCGCACTGGCGGGCGTAATAGTGGGTGGCTTAACGGTTGTGATCTGGAAGCAGATCAGCGGTGGTATTTTCGAAGTGTACGAAATTGTTCCGGGAATCATCTTTGCAACGCTATCTATCGTTATCGTTAGTCTGGCAACCACTGAGCCGTCAGAGTCAATTAAACAACGATTTGATGCTTACTTAGGCAAGCTATAATAGTGTTGCTGTAAATTGTTATGCAGTCTCGTAAATCCGGGGCTTTTTAAATAAAAAGGCCGCTAAGTTAGCGGCCTTTTTTGTCACACAATGTAACTATCTGTTATCAAGCCAGATTAAACTTCAAGGTAATCGAGAATACCTTCAGCCGCCTGGCGACCTTCATAAATAGCCGTCACAACCAGATCAGAACCACGCACCATATCACCACCGGCAAAGACTTTTGCGTTAGTCGTCTGGAATGCATGACGTCCCTGAGAAGGTTTTTCGTCCGCTTTAACACGGCCATCCTCATGCAAATCAATACCAAAGTCAGCAAACCATGGCGCGGGGCTGGGACGGAAACCGAAAGCGACTAAAACGACGTCTGTATCCAGTACTTCTTCTGAACCAGGTACGACTTCAGCGCGGCGACGGCCTCTTTCATCCGGCTCACCCATCTTAGTGGTGACGACCTTGACACCAACGACTTTGCCGTTTTCACCAACCACTTCAACAGGCTGGCGGTTAAAGAGGAATTTAACCCCCTCTTCTTTGGCATTTTCAACTTCGCGCTTAGAACCCGGCATGTTGGCTTCATCACGACGATAAGCACAGGTAACGCGCTTAGCGTTTTGTCGAATAGAGGTACGATTACAGTCCATGGCTGTATCACCACCACCCAGAACCACAACTGTTTTCCCTTTCAAACTAATGTAATCCGCCGGATCTTTTTCAAATCCTAAGCAGTGATTCACATTAGAGATCAGGAATGGCAAAGCATCATAGACGCCATCAAGATCTTCACCCGGGAAACCACCTTTCATGTAGGTATACGTCCCCATGCCAAGAAACACCGCATCGTACTCATCAACCAAAGACTGCATTGATACGTCTTTTCCGATCTCAGTGTTTAAACGAAACTCGACGCCCATCTCTTCAAAGACACGACGGCGATTCGCCATTACCTCTTTTTCCAGCTTAAATTCCGGGATACCGAAAGTCAGCAAGCCACCGATTTCCGGATAACGGTCAAACACAACCGGCGTCACACCGTTACGCACCAGAATATCAGCCGCACCCAGACCGGCAGGGCCTGCGCCAATAATGGCCACTTTCTTACCCGTCTGCGGCGTATTAGACATATCGGGTTTCCAGCCCATCGCAAAGGCTGTGTCCGTAATATATTTTTCTACTGAGCCAATCGTAACAGCACCGAAACCATCATTCAGGGTACAGGCACCTTCGCACAAACGGTCCTGCGGGCATACCCGGCCGCACACTTCCGGCAAGGTATTAGTCTGATGGCTCAGTTCTGCTGCTTTAATAATATTGCCTTCCGACACCAACTGTAGCCAGTCCGGAATATGGTTATGCACAGGGCACTTCCATGAACAGTAAGGGTTACCACAATCCAGACAACGGTGTGACTGTTCTGCTGCTTCTGTGGCTACAAATGGCTCGTAAATTTCAGCATATTGCTTTTTACGAACAGAGGCCTTAATTTTCTTTGGCCCCTCACGGGATACATCGAGGAACTGGAAATCGTTGTTAAGACGTTCAGTCATGGTCCCCACCTCGTTAAGGCGCCTGATAACAGGCGCGTGTTAAACTTTATCGCTACGAAACCTGTTATTCAGGGCGCCGACGAACACTATTCAATAAATCAGTAATACCGGCGGCTTTTGGCTTAACCATCCAGAAACGACCGATATAATCATCAAAGTTATCGATAATTTCCTGACCCCAAGCGCTACCGGTTTCGTTAGTAAATTCAATAATCACCGAACGCAGATGGTTTTTGTAGGCCTCCATGTGCTCAGTATGAACCCGGTGGATCTCAACCAGCTCGTGGTTGTACTTGTCCACAAAGGTATTGCTCATATCCAATACATAGGCAAAGCCACCGGTCATGCCTGCACCGAAGTTATAACCGGTTGCACCCAACACAGTGACCAGACCGCCGGTCATATATTCGCAACAGTGATCACCGGCACCTTCAACGACAGCGTGACAGCCAGAGTTACGCACGGCAAAGCGCTCACCCGCACGGCCTGCCGCAAACAGCTTACCGCCGGTTGCACCGTACAAACAGGTATTACCCATGATCGCGGTTTCATTCGATTTGAACGTTGCAGCACTAAACGGTTTTATCACGATCTTACCACCTGCCATGCCTTTACCGACGTAGTCGTTGGCATCACCTTCCAGGATAAGATCCTGTCCACCGGCATTCCACACACCAAATGACTGACCGGCATGACCTGTAAAGCGGTACGTCAGCTGATGACCACACATACCCAGATTACCATGCTGCTTAGCAATGACACCTGACGTACGCGCACCCACGGAGCGATCACAGTTGGTAATCGTCAGATCCCACTCACCACCCGTTTTCTGTTCGATGCTCTGCAACGCTAATTCAAGCATTTCTGAATTTAACGCGCCTTTATCATAGGTCTCATTGCGCGGCTGCTGGCATGTCTGCGGATATTCAGCCGGTACACCGCCATCACTGATAATCGGACTTAAGTCCAGATTACGCTGTTTAGGCGTATAACCTTCGATCAGTTCCAGCAGATCAACGCGGCCGACCAGCTCTTCCAGGGTACGAACGCCCATCTGAGCCATCCATTGACGCGTTTCTTCTGCAACAAAGCGGAAGAAGTTTTTAACCATTTCAACCGTTCCACGGAAGAAATCTTCACGCAATCTTTCATTCTGTGTCGCTACACCGGTCGCACAGTTATTCAAGTGACATATACGCAGGTATTTACAACCCAGCGCGACCATCGGCATCGTACCAAAGCCGAAGCTCTCAGCCCCTAACATCGCCGCTTTCACAACATCCAGCCCGGTTTTCAGACCTCCGTCTGTTTGCAGGCGAATCTTGCCACGCAGATGGTTACCACGCAAAGACTGGTGTGCATCGGACAGGCCTAATTCCCAGGGAGAGCCCGCATGGTGGATCGAGGTGATCGGCGATGCCGCTGTACCACCATCGTATCCGGAGATAGTAATCAAATCAGCGTACGCTTTAGCCACACCACAGGCGATAGTACCTACGCCAGGGCGTGAAACCAGTTTTACCGAAACCAATGCTTCAGGATTAATTTGCTTCAAATCAAAAATCAGCTGCGCTAAATCTTCTATTGAATAAATATCATGATGCGGTGGCGGTGAAATCAATGTCACCCCAGGTACAGAAAAACGTAAACGCGCTATCAGTTCATTAACCTTACCACCCGGTAACTGTCCACCTTCACCGGGTTTAGCGCCCTGAGCAACCTTGATCTGTAAAACATCAGCACTCATCAGATACTCTGGCGTCACACCAAAGCGGCCCGATGCAATCTGTTTGATTTTTGAGCGCTTCATGGTGCCGTGGCGAGCCGGATCTTCACCGCCCTCACCTGAGTTAGAACGACCGCCCAACTCATTCATGGCAACCGCTAACGCCTCATGCGCCTCTGGTGACAGCGCACCCAGCGACATAGCAGCGGAGTCGAAACGCTTCAGAATGTTTTCAACCGGCTCAACCTGATCAAGCGCTATTGGCTTAACGTCTTTTTTCAGCGCTAACATATCACGCAAGGTCGCAACGCCACGGTTATTTACTAAGTCAGCATATAGCTGGTATTTAGCCGGATCCCCACTTTCTACCGCTTCATGGATGGTACGTACCACATCTGGATTATACGCATGGTATTCTCCATCATGTATATACTTGAGCAAACCACCCTGCTGTATTGGCTTACGTGCTGTCCAGGCGTCCTTAGCCAACAACGATTGCTCGTATTCGAAGTCTTCAAAACGTGCACCTTCAATACGGCTGCTGACACCTTTAAAACACTGATCTACAACTTCAGAGCTTAAACCAATGGCTTCAAACAGTTGCGCACCACGATAAGAAGCGATCGTTGAAATCCCCATCTTGGAGAGGATTTTCATTAAGCCTTTATTGATGCCTTTACGATAATTCTCGTGGCTATCTAACGGAGCAAGTTGGATTTCACCTGACGAACACAGATCGTTAAGAACACGATATGCCAGGAACGGGTAAACCGCTGTTGCACCAAAACCAAACAGAACCGCAAAGTGATGAGGATCCCTGACCGTCGCGGTTTCAACGATAATGTTCGCGTCACAACGTAAACCCGTATCCACTAAACGATGATGCACGGCACCGGTTGCCATAGAAGCATGTATAGGCAACTTACCTTCTTCTATCTGTGCATCCGACAAGAGAATGATCACTTGACCGCTACGAACAGCCTGTTCAGCCTGATCAGTAACCGCCAGCAACGCTTCTTTTAAGCTAAGCTTTGACGGATCATAATTCAGGTCTATCTTCGCCACATCAAAGCCCGGGACTTGATTGTCACGCACACGACGGAACTTTGATGCCGATAATACAGGTGATGTCAGAATAACGCGCCGGGCATGCTTTGGTGTTTCTTCAAAAATATTCTGTTCAGCACCAATACAGGTTTCCAGTGACATGACAATCGATTCACGCAACGGATCAATCGGCGGATTAGTAACCTGAGCAAACTGCTGACGAAAATAGTCATAAACAGAGCGTACGCGGCTCGACAAGACAGCCATCGGCTTATCATCGCCCATAGAGCCGACAGCTTCCATACCAGACTCACCTAACGGGCGAATTACGTGATCCCGCTCCTCAAAAGTCACCTGAAACATTTTCATGTAGCGTTTGACTTCTTCTGGCGGCATATCACGGAAAGACCGGCCTTCTTCACTCAGATTCATCGTCTGTTCAAGACGCATTGCATTTTCTCTGAGCCATTTTTTGTAAGGTTGTGCTTTTTTCAGACGGTTATCGATATCGGCCGTATGCAGCACTTCTCCGCTGGCGGTATCGATAGCGAAAATCTGACCAGGACCCACTTGCCCCTGCGCCACAATATCTTCTGGCTGGTAATCAAAAACGCCAATTTCAGACGCCGTACAAATATAACCCTGCTTGGTAATCACCCAGCGTGATGGGCGCAGACCATTACGGTCAAGCATACACACGGCAAAACGACCATCCGTCATTACCATGCCGGCCGGGCCATCCCATGGTTCCATATGCATGGAGTTATATTCATAGAAGGCACGCAACTCCGTATCCATGTTATCCACGTTCTGCCAGGCAGGTGGGATAATCATACGCACAGCACGGTAAATATCGATTCCACCGACCATTAAAAATTCCAGCATGTTATCCATGCTGGAAGAGTCGGAACCGGTTGTATTGACAATCGGTTGCAGTTCTTCAAGATTAGGCAACAGATCCGTTGCAAATTTACGCGAACGGGCACGCGACCAGTTACGGTTTCCTTCGATCGTATTGATCTCACCGTTATGCGCCAGAAAACGGAACGGCTGGGCTAGAGGCCAGCGTGGTGCTGTATTCGTAGAGAAGCGCTGATGATAAGTACATACCGCTGTTTCCAGACGTTCATCTGCCAGGTCTTTATAAAACACTGGCAGATCAACCGGCAATGTCAGTCCTTTGTATGAAATGACTTTATCGGAAAGGCTACAGATATAAAAATCATTATCCGTGCTTAACGCAATTTCAGCTTTGCGACGGGCAACAAACAAGCTGACGCCGAAATCGCGTTCAGATTTGCCTTCAGACTCGATAAAGACCTGCTCGATGCGCGGTAAGGTATCTTTGGCAATAGGCCCAAGACAACTTTCATCCGTCGGAACAACACGCCATCCTTTGACGCTTAAACCCTGAGCATGCAGCTCTTTGTTTAACGTTTCACGGGACGCTTCGGCCAATGCTGGCTCGCGAGACATAAACACCATGCCGACGGCATAGCGCTCTCCCAAATCAATACTGAGGTCACTGCTAGCGACCGCACGTAAAAAACCATCCGGCTTTTGCATCAACAAACCGCAGCCATCGCCTGTTTTCCCGTCAGCGGCAATACCACCTCGATGGGTCATACAGGCCAGTGCGCCTATCGCTTTTTGCAAAAGATCATGACTGGCTACGCCTTCCAGGTGCGCCATCAGACCAAAACCACAGTTATCCTTAAACTCACCGGGGCGATACAGACCTGTGCTCATAAGTCATTCTCACTTAAATATTTGTATAAAAAACAAACGCTTAAAAAAATACACCTTTTTAACTGAACATTTACCTGGCAGGCAAAAAGGCAGGCCATTTTACACGCAGACCCCTTCCGGGACAAATTTTAAGCAAACATTCATCTACTTAAGCAGCAAAAAAACGGCTAAAAGCCGTTTTTTAAAAACTATTTACTGAATTTACTAAAGAAAAAAATTATTTTTTCTTTATATCTTGCTGAACTCCATTAATGCTACGCGCCCATGGCTTAAGCTTTTTAAGCTCCTCGGGCAACGAGCTGACAGCTCTGTTAGCGGCAGTACGATTCGCATATTGTCCGTATACCACGACATGCCATGGTGCATTTTTATACACTGTACTGAAATAATACAAGCGATTCGGGTTATCCAATGACTCCATAAACTGAACAACACTGTTTTCAGATCGAGCTCCCAGGAGCTGTAGCGTATACCCTCCAGAAGGCCAACTTAACAACTGCTCCTCTTTAAGCCATTTTTGTGCACCTGATAAAGCGGGTTTCGCAACTTTACTCCGGGATTCAGTATTCACCTTCGCCACAGCCTTAGGCGCTTCTTTGACTACTGCTTTTGGTGCTGCTTTTACTATTTCTTTTACTGCAACCGGTGCGGCCTCTACAGGTTTAGGTTTAGATGCGACGACGATTGCTGGTTTGACCGGTGCCTTTTCAATAATTACAGGTTCACGTTGAATAACTACCGGCTCAGGTTCAATAATAACGGGCTTCGAAACCAACACCTCGGGCTCAGCCACCGCTTGTTGCGGCACCTTTACCACGACGACAGGCTCATCAATCAGAACCTCACTTTCTTTAGGCTCCTGTATCACTGCTGTATCATCAATACTCCTGACAGCAGGCACAGAAAGAGGCAAGGTCGTTGTCACTACATCATTTTTATCAGCATCCGTATTTGAATTCTGCGTCAAGGCCAACTCTTGCCTCAACAGCCGCTCCTGATCCGCAAGAAGTTTAGACAACTCACTCTGAACCACATTAACAGATTCTGCTGCCGTCACTTCAGGCCGGGAGGAGTCCAGTGTCATACTCAGCGGAACCGAGACTCTACCTTCGACTATCTGCGGCTGTAGATCCGCTTCGTCGACCTGGAATACCTGCCATACAGAGATGAGTAAGACCCCAAGCAGAACGATACCAATACCGACAATATGAGGTATGGGTAAAGGTAACACGGCCGCTCGACTGACTACTTTTCCTGATCGATATAACTCTGATGCTGCCGACGTGAGCCGCCCTGGGTAACCAGATGATGCTTCAAATACTTGTTTTAATTCGCGTTTATTAAGGTCCTGTTGTGATGAGAATCTCAGCGCCAGAAACTCTTTAGCTTCATCCTCAGTAAAAGGCTGTAAACGCTCAAGATGCAGCCGACCTTCAAGTAACTCATACAAACTCAGAGAATTTAAACGCTTAACCAGAGACTCCTCCCCGGAAAGCACTACCTTCGGTTTACCGACACCGGACACTAATAACCCAGCCAATAGCTCAATCGCCTCGTCGTTCAACCATTCGGCATTATCGATAAGA
Source organism: Neptunomonas qingdaonensis (assembly GCF_900113275.1). Classification (GTDB taxonomy): domain Bacteria; phylum Pseudomonadota; class Gammaproteobacteria; order Pseudomonadales; family Balneatricaceae; genus Neptunomonas; species Neptunomonas qingdaonensis. The sequence continues at coordinate 456,207 of NZ_FOOU01000001.1, read as the reverse complement.
ATCAGCAGGTGCTGCCCAACATCGTGTAATGCCCGACTTTTTTCATGCAATATCGTCAACGGATCCATACCATCAACATACTCATCCGAGACAAGTTTTGCACATTGTAGCGCCAGAGCAAGCGCACCTGTCTCACTTTCAAGCGAAACAATAATCTGAGAAATATCACTGGCATGAGTGACTAACGCCAATCGTTGCGCAACTGAACTTTTACCGCTGCCTTTGGGACCTGCAATAACAACCAGAAAATCAGAATACCTAAGCAGGTGAGCCATTTTATCCACCAGCTGAATGCGGCTGGGGGGTTCGAAATAAAAATTTTGACTCATTGGTTACATCCACTCATTGCCCGGATCAGGCGCTCAAGACATCCATCAATTTCTCTTTCGAATAATCAGCTGTGACCACCGCCTCTCCCAGAGTTTTCAAAAGTACTAACCGCAACTGACCATTCAACACCTTTTTATCCACCGACATCAAGTCAATAAAGTCATTTGACGACATATTTTTCGGCGGTGTTACCGGTAAATTTGCTTTTTCAAAGAGACGACGGACGCGATCCATATCTTCTATCGATATCCATCCCATTTGCACGGAAAGCGAGAGCGCCATCATGGTACCAGCGGCAACGGCTTCACCATGCAGCCAATTACCATATCCCTGATGCGTCTCTATCGCATGACCAAAGGTATGCCCCAGATTCAACCAGGCGCGAATCCCCGCTTCTTTTTCATCCTGCGCGACAACCTCCGCTTTAATTTCGCAGGAACGGTGAATCGCCTGCATTAATATATCAGCATCGCGCGCCACTAAACGCTCTATGTTCTCTTCGAGCCAGCAGAAAAAAGAATAATCATAAATCAAACCGTACTTAATCACCTCTGCGATACCCGCTGAAAGCTCCCTATCCGGCAAGGTCGCAAAGACACTAATATCAGCAACCACTAACTGCGGCTGATAAAAAGCACCGATCATATTTTTGCCAAGAGGATGATTGACACCTGTTTTCCCCCCTACAGAGGAATCGACCTGTGAAAGTACCGTGGTTGGTATCTGAATAAAATCGACTCCGCGCTGATAACTAGCCGCAGCAAAACCGGTCATATCACCGACCACACCTCCTCCCAGCGCAATCAATGTGGTTGTACGGTTATGTTTGTTTTTAAGTAAATTATCAAAAATAAGATTCAGATGAGTCAAATCTTTATAAGATTCGCCATCAGGTAATACCGTGACATCAACCGACAGACCTGACAAATGTGCCAACAAGTGATCGAGATACAGCGGTGCTATCGTGTCATTAGTGACAACCATAACCTGATTGCCTTTGATAAAAGGCTTGATTAATGCTTCACAAAGAATATTTTGACCAATATAGATGGGGTAAGAACGTTCGCCAAGGTCAACTATTAAGGATTGCAACACAATCTCCAAATTCCCATTAGTCGCCAGCGATAATTCCCTGACGAACCAGTTGTTTTACGATTTCCGTAACGACACCACGCGGGTGTCTACGATCAGTTTTAACGATTAAATCAGAAGTTTGTATATACAGCGGATCGCGAATAAGCATTAGCTTTTCAAGGACAGCCTGGGGATCAGGCGAATTTAAAAGTGGGCGATTTTTATCTTTGGAAGTCCTTTCCAATTGCTGCTCTACCGATGTATCCAGATAAACAACGAAACCCCTGCTCTGCAAACAAGCGCGGTTAGCTGCGCGAAGCACTGCGCCGCCGCCTGTAGCCAGGACTTGCTGGTCCTTAAGCGTCAGTTCATCGACAACAGCTTCTTCGCGATCGCGAAAACCGTCTTCCCCTTCGACATCAAAAATCCAGGGTATATTCGCCCCTGCACGCTCTTCTATTTCACGGTCCACATCAACAAAATCAAGACTAAGCTCTTGAGAAAGCATACGCCCTATGGTGCTTTTTCCAGCACCCATAGGGCCAATAAGAAATATATTCAAGCTGGGACAACTCCGCCTACTTTGCCGATAAAGACTCTCTTATAAGTTTAGGTGTGATGAAAATCAACAACTCGACCTTTGAAGTTGATACTTCAGACTTACGAAACAAAGCGCCTATGCCGGGTAAATCACCAAAAAACGGCGTTTTGGCGATAGCATCTGCCACTTCGTTCCGGTATACCCCACCCAACACAACCGTATCACCATCTTTAACCACAACTGAAGTTTCTAGTTCGTTATTGATTATACTGATTTCACCGTTCGGTAACACTTCACCTAACGAATCCTGATTAATTTTAATATCCAGTGTTATGCGGTCTCCCGGATTAAGCTGAGGTGTCACATCAAGGCTTAAGACGACATCCTTAAACTCAATTTTAACTTCACCATCTTCAACCGTCTGATAAGGAATTTCCTGGCCGGATTGTATTCGGGCGGCTTTACCATTGGTGGTAATAATCTTAGGTTGAGAAACAATCTCTGCCTTACCCTCACTTTGCAACGCGGACAGTTCAGTAGAAATCAGGAAGTTATTCGTCGCATAACCCAGACGGATAGCAGAGGTTGGGGCGACACCTAAGTCAACACCTAATCCGTCAGAGATAGTCCCTATACCTGCGGTTGAATATGGACTTACACCACTCCCCCCATCAGTAACGAAGCCGCCTTTAGTTAAACCAAATCCCCATTTAATACCCAGATTGCGGGTAAAGTCTGTTGATGCTGTTACTAAACGCGCTTCCACCATAATCTGTGCGACTTCAGTATCAAACCTGCGCAAAGTCCTGCGTATCTCTTCCAGCTGCGTTGTTGTTTCCCGAACCATCAGCACGTTGGTCTGATCATCGGCAACTATAAAGCCGCGCTCAGAAACGAGTTTTGCTTCGTATATACGCGATCTCATTTCAGAAGCTTTGCGGTAATCCACCTGAATAAAGTCTGTCTTAAGGGGAGATAATTCTTCTACCTGTTTTTGGCTTTCCAACTCAACGCGTTCACGCTCGGCAATATCTTCCGCTGGCGCCACTAGCAATACATTACCTACCTGACGCTTATCCAGCCCACGGGTTTTCATCACTATATCAAGCGCCTGATCCCAGGGTACATGTTTGAGACGTAGTGTAATTTCACCTTCAACGGCATCATCAACCACCAGATTCAGCTGTGCTACTTCAGCTAATATCTGCAACACAGAACGCACACTGACATTCTGGAAATTCAGGTCTATCTTTTCACCACTATACGGGAATTCATTTTTGCTGAGTTCATCTTTTTCTGCGCGTGATAACGGTTTAAAGTCAAGAATCAGTTTATTACCTGTCTGATACGCCATGTAATCATAAGGCTCTGCACCTGGCTTGATTAATACGGTCGTATTTCTGCCACTCGCCATCGCATCAACATACATCACTGGCGTTGCAAAATCCTGCACATTAACACGTTGCTGCAAGGAAGCCGATAACGTAGCACCCGAGAAATTAACCGCCACGTTATTACCTTCCTCTTCGATATTCAAACCCGCCTGATCATCCGACAAGGTAATAACAACACGACCGACACCACCCGCTACACGTTCAAAATCAATCCCCTGAACTCGCGTTTTATCATTATGCGCATCTAAAACATTTCTCTTTGCCGACATTGGTTTGGCTTTAGAAGAAGTTTTAGCCATTGACGTATTGGGCTTCTCACCAAAGACAACAAATAAACTATTGCCCTCAGTGAAAGTACGGTAATCCGTCATGCCATGAAGATTGGTAACAATCCGCAGGCGACCATTACCCTGAGCAAAATTCAATGACTCGACTACACCCGCCTTAACATCAACAGACTTCGAACCTAAATCGTTTTTAACCCCCCAAAAATCCAGAACCAACCTGGGAGGACTATCAATAGTATATGCTTTAGGCACCGGCGGAACTGAATCAAAATCAAGTTTCACCTCAATTTTATTGCCGGGCAACGCGACGAAAGAGGATTTTTGTAACACCACCTCTTGAGCAAAGACACGTTGAGACAGCCCCAACAGTGTGAGCAGAAGTATCGCGACAACGACACCTTTGAAAAGCCCCGCGCCTTGGGGTTGAAGATAAGCATTGTTATAATTCATGTTTCTATCCTTCGCTCAATTCTGCTCGGCTAACTCAATAATTCTCGGACGCTGCATCCATCCACCTCGTCCATTCGATATAATTTCCAGCATGTCCAGTTGCTGATCTGAAACGGCAACAACCCGACCAAAATCTAAACCGACATAATCTCCAATTTTGACCCGATGAATTTCTTTATTGTTATCCAGAACAAGTGCCCAGAAAAAGTCATCATCCGCCTTTCCAATAGTGCCAACCATCGACAACTGGTCAACCGCAAACTGCTCAAGATAGCTTCGAGGTCTATCCTGATCAGGCTGAAGACCATCACTATCATCAAGCTCAAAGTTAGCTAAAGTTGACACTACCCGGATCAAAGGAATAAATGGATCTCTTAAGCTTGCGCCCTGATAGACGAAGCTATGGTAAGGCTCAAAAGTAGGTAAAGGCTCAATTTTCCCTTTTGGTTTAGCTTGCACATCAGTGACAAACCTAGCCAAATCACCTGTATCCTCAACCCAGATACAGCCTGATGCCATACTAATGATAAGCCCAGCGAGTAAGGCTCTACAGCCTCGATAAGAAAGTTTATTCAGTATCATCATAACGATAAGTCTTTGCACTGATTAGCATCTCCAGCGTGCCATCATTAGTAGGCTTTAGTGTATAGTCATGCAATGTCACTATTCGCTCTATCGCAGCAACACCACTAACAAACTGCCCCATCTGATGATACGTCCCTTTTACTTCTATATTTATCGGCAACTCGATATAAAACTTTTCTTTACGTTCACCGGCCAAAGCAATCTGCTCAATCTGAAGCCCTGCTGCCCGACCAATATCACTAATATCCTCAAGCAAACCCGGCACTTCTTTATCCGTCGGAAGTTGCCCCAAAAGCTCTGAGAACTTTCCTTCAACATCTTCCATCTGTTTTCTCAGAGCCGCCAGATTCGCAACCTGAAATGATTTCTTTTCGAACTCTTGTTTCAACTGACTTTCTTTTTGAATTTCACGCTCAAGCTGAACATGCTGTTCATTGACATAAAAGTGAATTCCGGCAAAAACAACCCCAATCATAATAAGAAGATAAACAATTGCCTTTATACCTATAGGCCAGTTTCCTGCGCTATTCAAATCTAAGTTATTGGGATCAAAGCCTTGAAATGCATTTTTAAATGATTGTTTGTTCATTTTGCATCCTCTGCTTTAGGCTTGGTGAGTACCACCGACAGATCAAACGCTCTTATATCTGCCAACGCCAACGCTTTACGTCCCGGCGCTGTGCTCCCTAACGCGCTCACTTTAGAAAGATTAGGCTCGCCAAACCAGATGGAGCGATTCAAACGCCGCATCAGCTCGGATACGTCTTTGTTCTCTGCGGCTAATCCTTTGATCTGTATAGAATCCCCACCTGCTTCTTTTCTTTGCAAGAAGTCATAATGCAAGCCATCCGGCAGGACTCTTACTAATTCATCAAAATTACGAACGATAATAGGTCGGTTGCCCTGCAGCTCCTGAATAGCGTTAAGCCGCTCAAGCAGACGCTCACGCTGGCGCTTCAGATCTTCAATCTCCTTAATTCTTTCATCAAGCTTAGATATATTGGTCTTCAAGAAACCATTGCGGGTATTTTGCCGATCCATCTGCACGTCGTAATAGTAGCCCATCATCAGTACAAGAGCGGCCGCACATATGGCAGAAGCAATCAGATTTGTAATGAAATCTTTTTGCCTGGCTGCCGCACGCTCCTCCCGCCATGGTCGTAAATTAATTTTTGCCATCACTATTCCCTATTGATCAAATGATCTAAGTGCCAGCCCACAGGCCTTCACCAATGCGGGTGTATCTTTCACTAATCTTTCTTTGTTTACTTTCACACCAATATCCATTTGCTCAAACGGATTAGCGATGCTCACAGGAATACCTAATTCTTCACCGATAATATCAACCAAGCCATCAATAGAAGCGACGCCACCACATAAATAAATTTTGGTTAATTGATGCTGCACACCGGATGAATAAAAGAACTGTAATGCACGAGAAACCTGCTGGGATACGGTTAAACGGAAAGGCTGAATGACGGTTTCCTGCACTTCCTCGCTAATCTCGCCCAACCTCAACGCCTGCTCTACCTCGTCAATGGCCATGCCATACTGATGATGGATGTTGGTGGTAAGATCATTACCACCGAAAGACTGTTCGCGATTATAAATTATTTTATGATCACGCATCACATTCAGCGTCAGCGTCGCCGCTCCAACGTCAATGATTGCCACCATCTCATCGCTTTTAAGGTTGTCATTCAGCAACATGGGGAACACGCGCTCTATCGCATAGGTGTCAACATCCACAACCTCACACTTAAGGCCTGCTGCATTGATTGCATCTTCGCGCTGATCCACGTCATCACGCCGACAAGCCACCAGCAACAGATCATTCAATTCCGGACGACTGCGTGACTCGCCCAGAATTTCAAAATCAAGGGCCACCTCATCGAGGGGATAGGGAATAAATTGATCAGCTTCAACTTTCACCTGATCTTCCAGTTCAACTTCAGAAAAGGCACTACTGAGCTCCATCCGCTTAATAATAACGGCAGACGAAGGAACGGCGGCAATCGCATTACCTTGTTTGATACCACAGATTTTGATAGCACGCCCAATCGCTTCTGTTACTGCCTGAACCTCTTGGAGATTACCATCTACAACCGCCGTCGGTGGCAGTGATACGACTGCATAGGCATCCAGTCCGATCAGACTCCCATGCCTGGACAAGACAACCAACTTAACCGACGACGAACCTATATCTACACCGACCCAGCTGGCCGTTTTCTTCCCGAAAAAGCTGACCACTTAATTTTTCCTTTGAATATATAAATTTAGCTTCTACCTAATGACTTTAGACACAAAATCGAAAAAATTAAACTCTAATTCAGCTAGAGAGGGTATATTAGCGCCGATATGATGTATTTTATTGATTAAAAACTTCTACAGGGTCAGTATGCGCGTGCTTAAATCGCTTTTCCGCTTCTTTATAATTCTTATGTTTGTCGGCCTTATATTAGGCGCAATTGCGGCAATAGGCCTTTACCAACACTTTGCGCCCACACTTCCTGATGTGGAAACCTTGCGTGATATTAAGTTGCAAACTCCGCTTAAAGTTTTATCCGCTGATGGCAAACTGATAGCAGAGTTTGGTGAGAAAAAACGCATCCCCATCACATACGACAAAATTCCTGAAAGGTTTGTTCAAGCACTTCAATCAGCAGAAGATAGCCGATTTTTTGAACACTATGGCATCGATCCACTCGGCCTATCCCGTGCTGCATTTGAACTGGTGTCAACCGGCAAAATACAGAGCGGCGGCTCCACCATTACGATGCAGGTTGCGAAAAACTTTTTCCTGACAAGAGAACGCACCTTTGAACGTAAATTCAGTGAAATTCTCTTAGCGTTAAAAATAGAACAATTCCTTTCCAAAGAAGAAATATTCGAGCTATACGTCAACAAGATCTATCTGGGACATCGCTCCTACGGCATTCAATCTGCATCGAATGTGTATTACGGTAAAAATATTGATGAACTGGCATTACCTCAACTGGCCATGATCGCCGGACTTCCCAAGGCTCCTTCTGCCTTCAACCCCATTACCAATCCTGATCGCGCCATTGAACGTAGAAACTGGATTCTGGGGCGCATGCACAGCCTGTCCTTCATCACTAAAGAGGAACTCGACGCCGCTTTGCTTGCCCCCGTTACAGCGGCATACCATAGTACCGAAATAGAACTCTACGCCCCCTATATCGCCGAGATGGTCAGGGGGGAGCTATATGACCAGTATGGTGAAGAGTTATACACCGACGGGTTTAGTGTCTATACAACACTCGATAGTAAAATGCAGACAGCTGCCAATTTGGCGGTACGTGACGGCCTGATCGACTACGTCAAACGGCATGGTTATCAAGGCGCCGAAAAACAGCATGCGATTCAAGGCCTTTCAGCCATGGAAGTAACATCGTTACTTCAAAGCGAATCCACTTTCGCGCAGCTTGAACCTGCCATCATTATTAGTGTTGCAGAAAAAAGTGCCATCGCGCAGCGCAAAAACGGAGAACTGATTACACTGCCATGGGAAGGTTTAAGCTGGGCAAAAGCCTTTAAAACCGTTAACTACTATGGAGCCATGCCAAAAAAAGCCAGCGATGTTGTAAAAGAGGGAGACCTGGTGCGCATCCTGGACACAGGTGAATTCTGGGAACTCAGTCAAATCCCACAAGTTCAAGGTGCTTTGATCGCCATGACACCGCAAACAGGCGCTATTCGCTCACTCGTGGGCGGATTCAGCTTCACGCACAACAAGTTCAACCGCGCCATTCAGGCACACCGCCAGCCGGGTTCTAATATCAAACCCTTTATTTACGCGGCCGCCATGGAAAATGGGTTTACGCCCGCCTCCATCATTAATGACGCGCCTATCGTATTACAAGATAAAGGCCTTGATGGCAATTGGCGCCCGGAAAACTCCAGCAGAGAGTTCTCAGGCCCCACCCGACTGAGAGTCGGCTTGTACAAATCCCGGAACCTGGTCTCTATTCGCCTGCTACGCTCGCTGGGTTTCGAAAAAGGGATCGAGTATTTATCGCGATTTGGTTTTGATCCTGACAGACTACCGGCTAATTTATCACTGGCTCTGGGCAGCGCTGATGTCACACCACTCGAACTGGTAACCGGCTATGCGGCGCTTGCCAATGGCGGCTACAAAATCACACCTTACTTCATTGAACGCATTAACGACCAATATGGCGAAACTATTTTTGCTACTAAAACCCCCGTTGTCTGTCCCGATTGCTCCACAAATAATGACAATACAGAACAAAACATCGCACAGCGCATCATGGACAAACGCACCAACTTTTTACTTTATAGCATCATGCAGGATGTTATCCGCCGCGGCACAGGAACAAGAGCTAAAGTCCTGAAAAGGAGCGACCTGGCGGGAAAAACCGGCACAACCAACGAGCAAAAAGACGCCTGGTTCACTGGCTTTAATAGCAAGCTGGTTACCACGTCCTGGGTTGGCTTCGACCAGCCAGCACCGCTGGGACGCTCAGAATTTGGTGGCACGGCAGCCCTGCCCATCTGGATCGATTTCATGAGAGCCGCCCTGGCAGATACCCCAGAGTCTCCGCTGCCCACACCCGACGGCATTGTCCAGATACGCATCGACGCTAATACAGGCATGCGCGCCAGCCCGAACCAAAGCAATACTATTTTCGAATACTTTAAGGCCGAAGAAACACCGCGCCGCGGTGTCCCCGAAAGAGGACAAGGTAGTGGAAAATCTACTGAAGAGATTTTTTAGAACGCTTTTTTAGAACCGTGCGCGCATAAAAAAACCGGTATTACCGGTTTTTTTATGCTTGAGAAACGAGAGGAGATATTAAGTAATATCAGCCAGGGTTGTCAGTGGATAGTGAGCAGGTAGCGGCAAACGCGCAACACCGGTATCAATCGCTGCCTGAGCAACCGCCATAGACAATGCACCAAACAAACGTGAGTCTGTTGGTTTTGGAATGATGTACTCAGGACCAAATTCCAGAGACTCCAGACCGTATGCATCCAAAACATCCTGTGGAACAGGTTCTTTAGCCAGTTTAACCAACGCATATACAGCCGCTTCTTTCATCTCTTCGTTGATAACGGATGCACGTACATCCAATGCGCCGCGGAAGATGAACGGGAAGCCCAACACGTTGTTAACCTGGTTAGGGTAGTCAGAACGACCTGTTGCCATAATCACATCATTACGCGCCGCATGAGCAACCGCTGGTGCAATTTCAGGATCCGGATTTGCACAAGCAAAAACAACCGGTGTAGCTGCCATTTTTTTCAGCTGTTCGGCTGATAGCAGATTTGGCCCCGATAGACCAACAAACACATCAGCGCCTTCAATAGCATCATCTAACGTACGTTTATCTGTTTCAGTAGCAAAAATCGCTTTCTCTGGTGTCAAATCTTCACGGCCAGAATGGATAACACCCTTACGGTCAAGCATGTAGATGTTTTCAACTTTGGCACCCAGGTTGATCAACAGCTTCATGCACGCAGAAGCCGCAGCACCCGCACCCAAAGTAACAATTTGTGCGTCTTCGAGTTTTTTACCGGCAATTTCCAACGCACTGATCATGCCAGCAGCAGTAACAATAGCAGTACCGTGCTGATCATCGTGGAACACAGGAATATTACAACGCTCGATCAACGCACGCTCAATTTCGAAACACTCTGGCGCTTTAATATCTTCAAGATTAATGCCACCAAAGGTTTCGGCTATGCGTGCGACTGTATCGATAAAAGCCTGTGGGCTTTCTGCATCTACTTCAATATCAACAGAGTCAATGCCTGCAAACAGTTTAAACAGCAGCGCCTTTCCTTCCATCACTGGCTTAGAGGCCAACGGGCCTAAATCACCCAAGCCAAGAATCGCCGTACCGTTAGTAATTACTGCCACTAAATTGCCTTTAGCGGTATATCGATATGCATTATCAGGGTCACGCGCGATTTCACGGACAGGCTCAGCTACACCTGGGCTATAAGCCAAAGCAAGATCACGTGCCGTTGCTGCTGGGGTTGTAATCTCAACACTAATTTTGCCTGGACGAGGAAATTCATGGTAATCCAGTGCCGCTTGTTTCAGATCTTCAGACATGATTGCTGTTCCAATTTTTGTAACAATTTTATAACAAAAGACAGGCGTTCAATCATATAGAAAAGACCTGAACTGAACAACTCCCCCCCAACTAAGGACGTAATAATCTTAACCCTACTAGTATACATAATCAGAGTATTTCGACGTTGGCCATATGGTTCAAATAAACCGTAAAGCGGGTGGAAAAAGCATCACGAGTGAACTTTCTAGCCTGAACCCAGCCTCTCACCCGAACTTCTTTGCCAGCAAGAGATGGCAAACGAGAAACGCCCTTTAGCATGACGACGAGATTATCATCCAGAACAACAGCCTCAGAGGTTTTAAAGTGAAACTGACGTGTTACTTTGCCTTGAACCAACGAAAACCCTGTTAGTTTTTTATTGAGATTTTTCGCTCGAATAACTGCAGCCTGCGCCCAAACGCCCACATCCGCGAGCCGCGCCCTTTTCTCTGCGGCAAAGTAACATCGCTGCTTTTCAATATTCGGGGCAATCACCACGGCGTAAGCCAAACCCTTTTCAAGCAAAGCAACAGCCGGATCTTCTCCTTTAGCATTGACCAGATAACCCAAAATGCGACCATAGTCATCGCGCGCATCCTGCTCTACCTGAAGATAAACATTCTGTTGTAATGATAACCATTGCTGCAGAGTCGATTTCGCCTGTTTGGCAACAAACCGAGACCAGGCAGGCCCCTCTTTCAGTTCCGGCGTATTTAAGCCAACCAAACGGACTTTTCGGCGATCCGACAATTGCAATGTATCGCCATCGTAGACATAGCGTACCGAAACCTTTTCTTTTGTAAGGGTCGATTCACAACGTTCAGATGCCTGCAGCGGTGAAATAAGAGATGAAATGACGGACACAAAAAAGGCACTCATAAAGAGTGCCTTTTTCAACAACTGCCTGATCATTCAGCGGCTTTTTTAGTACCGATAGCACCAAAACGCTTATTAAAGCGATCGATACGGCCACCAGTAGTCGCTTCTTTCTGCTTACCAGTATAGAAAGGATGGCACTGGCTGCATACATCTACGTGCATATCATGGCACATAGCTGAACGTGTCTTCATTTCGTTACCACAAGAACAAGTGATAGTAACGTCTTCATACTTCGGATGGATGTCCGCTTTCATAATAAACCTCAGGAGTTGTTTCTGCACCGCCACCTGATCTACATGCCAGGCACCGTACAAATAAAAATAACCGATACTCGACCGGCTAATAATGATTAGGCGGCAGATTATACGGACAGATACCTTATGCCGCAAGCATGTATACCATTTAAACCAACAACAAAAGCACATACACTAAAGCATTCAACATTCAGTAAAGCGTAAATTCATGATTTTTCTTCGCGTGGCTATTCCCTCTCCGCTCAGGCGTTATTTTGATTACCTGCCCCCCGACCACGCAGAGATCGGAACATACCAACCAGGCACCCGCGTCAAAGTACCCTTTGGCCGACGTGAATTAGTCGGCTTATTATTAGAAGTCGTCACAGAAACGGATGTCCCTCTCAACAAATTAAAGCCCGTAATTGAAATACTGGATAGCAGCCCACTGCAACCACAATATATCCGTGATCTGGCTCTGTGGGCAGCAGATTATTATCAACATCCAATCGGGGATGCGCTACTCCAGTCACTTCCTGTATTTTTGCGCAAAGGCGGCGAAGGCGTGGCTTCGCATACCTATCTGTGGAAAGTAATGCCAGACACCTCGGCGGCAAACCTGTCGGATAAAGCACATCAGCAGCAAGCCCTATACCAGCTGATTGCCGAGCACCCTCAAGGCATCAGTAAAGAAGCCATTCGGGCAGAAGGAGGGCAAGCCTATCTTCTCACCACACTGGAAAACAAAAACCTGATCATCAAATTCAAACAAACACATAGTCTTCCTGAAGCAGAACACCTCATCAAAGAGGCACCACTACCGTTACACCCAGAACAACAAAGCGCGTTGCAGCAGATTACACAACAACAAGGCTTCAACACCTTCCTGCTTGACGGCATCACCGGTTCAGGCAAAACCGAAGTATACCTTCAGGCCATACATGAGGTGCTGAAGAAAGGCTTGCAGGCGCTGATCCTTGTGCCCGAGATAGGCCTGACTCCGCAGACACTGCAGCGTTTTAAAAGTCGCTTCCGCGTTCCAGTGGTTGCTTTGCACTCGAGCCTGACTGACAAACAACGCTTCGACGCCTGGATGCAAGCAGCTCAGGGAGAAGCGCCTATTGTCATTGGCACCCGCTCTGCCATTTTCACGCCGTTAAAATCGCCGGGTATTATCATTATTGATGAAGAACACGACAGCTCCTTCAAGCAACAGGAGGGGTTTCGTTATTCAGCCAGAGATCTGGCCGTTGTGCGGGCCCACGCAGAACAAGTACCTATTGTTCTGGGAAGCGCCACCCCCTCACTCGAGTCTTTACATAACTGCGCACAACAACGCTACCAACATCTGACGATTCGCTCACGTGCGGGTAATGCCAGCGCTCCGGAATTCCAGCTAATGGATATCAAGAGACTCCCGCTAAATAACGGTCTCTCTTCTGAGCTGATCACACAGATACAGCAACACCTGCAACAAGGCACACAAGTACTGGTGTTCATCAACCGCCGCGGCTTTGCTCCTAGTTTGATATGCCATGACTGCGGCGCCCTGGCTGAATGCAAACGCTGCGACGCCCGGATGACACTGCACCAACAACCAGCGCACTTGCATTGCCACCATTGCGACAGCCAACGACCCATTCCTGTGCGCTGCGACCAATGCGGCAGCCACGCACTAAAACCCGTAGGCGCCGGCACAGAGAGAACCGAACAAACACTGAACAAACTGTTTCCTGACACACCTATACTCAGAGTTGACCGCGACAGCACAGCGCGAAAAGGGTCAATGGCAAAGATAATGGATCAGGTACACAACGGATCGCCCTGCATTCTGGTGGGCACACAAATGCTGGCAAAAGGACACCATTTCCCTAAAGTCACGCTGGTCGCCATTCTCGATGCCGATTCAGGCCTTTTCAGCACCGACTTCAGAGGCATGGAACGGACCGCCCAAATGATCATACAGGTAGCAGGAAGAGCCGGGCGAGCAGACCACCCGGGAAAAGTCATATTACAAACTCACCACGCAGAACACCCCTTGCTCAATTTACTGGCTACAAAAGGCTATGAAGTTTTTGCTCAGGAGGAGCTTAAACTACGCCAGCAATATCAACTCCCGCCCTACCAGCATATTGCCATCATCCGGGCAGAAGCTCCCCACTCAGGACGAGCCGAAGGTTTTTTGCACTCAATTAAAGAGCAGCAAAGCGCTTTTTTTTCTCAGATACATTGGTCAGGCCCGTTTCCCTCACCCATGGAAAAACGGGCAGGCGTATTTCGTTCACAGCTAATTTTATCAAGCCAATCCCGCCCGCTGCTTCAACACTCTTTAAGCCACCTATGCCTGGGCATAGAAGATCATCCGCTGGCAAGCAGGATACGCTGGAGCATAGATGTAGACCCTTACGACATGCATTAATTTTTTTTAATCAACACAACACTAATAACAATCGCACAGATTCAGCGCGAATTGATCCGCCGCCTCAGAATCTAGCAGACTACCGGACAAAAACCTTAAATCTTCTGCTGGCAAGGGGTTAACTTCCCCTCGCCAACAAGGGATAATAGCCGGTTCGTTCTAAGTCGTTTAATTCTCGAATCATTGGCGCTTAACCGATACTCAAACAGAAACTCAAACCGAACCGGTAGCAACAGGTAAATGAAACAGCATATTGCAGATCTGATCAGTGCAGCACTTAATACACTGAGCGAAAACGGCATCATTGGCGCCGATGTCCAACCTAGTATCATGGTTGAAAACACCCGCGATAAATCCCACGGTGATTTTGCCACGAATATCGCCCTTGCTCTGGCAAAACCGGCACGACGAAACCCCCGGGAATTAGCCCAACTGATCATCGATGCTTTACCCGTTTCTGCCAATCTTGAAAAAACCGAAATTGCCGGCCCCGGGTTTATTAATTTCTTTGTCACTCAGGCATCAACGGCAGCGGTTATCGGCCAGATCATTGAGCAAAAAGAACAATTCGGTCGCGGTTTAGCCAGCAGCGCTGAACGCACCCAGGTTGAATTCGTTTCGGCCAATCCAACAGGCCCTTTACATGTAGGCCATGGTCGTGGAGCTGCATACGGCGCATCTGTTGCCGATCTCCTCGAAGCCGCCGGTGTACCGGTCGAACGCGAGTATTATGTTAATGACGCCGGTCGTCAGATGAATATACTGGCCACCAGTGTCTGGCTGCGCTATCTGGAACAGCTCGGCGTGGCCATTACATTCCCAAGCAATGCCTACAAAGGCCATTATATTCAGGATATCGCTACCTCTGTGTCGAATGCTCATGCAGACACATTCAAACGCACGCTTGATGAGGTTATGCTCGACATTCCTGCAGATGAGCCTCAAGGCGGCGATAAAGATGCACATATTGATGCCCTGACTGAAAGAGCACAAGCGCTGCTGACAGAAGAAGGTTATGCCGTCTTCTTCAATGCGGCACTGGACTCCATCCTGTCCGATATCCGTGATGATCTATCAAGTTTTGGCGTTAGCTATCAGAAGTGGTTTTCTGAATTAAGCCTGACCACTGATGGTGATGTTGAAAGTGCACTCAATACACTTGAGGAAAACGGCTACCTGTTTGAAGAAGAGGGCAACCTCTGGTTCCGCTCTACCGCCTTCGGTGATGATAAAGACCGTGTTGTTCGCCGCGCCAATGGCCTGACAACTTATTTCGCGTCAGATATTGCCTACCTGAAAAACAAATTCGAACGGGGTTTTGATAAAGTCCTGTACATCTGGGGCGCAGACCATCACGGCTATATTGCCCGCATGAAAGCCGCCTGCCAGGCCCTCGGTTACGATCCTGAGCGCTTGCTGGTGCGTCTGGTACAGTTCGCCATTCTCTACCGCGGCGAAGAGCGTATACAGATGTCCACACGATCCGGTTCCTTTGTTACGCTACGCGAACTACGCGATGAAGTGGGTAAAGATGCCTGTCGTTTCTTCTATGTATCGCGCAAAGCCGATCAGCATATGGACTTTGACCTGGAGTTAGCCAAAACACAGTCCAAAGACAACCCGATATACTACATTCAGTATGCACACGCACGGGTTTGTTCTGTTCATCGCAAACTGGCTGAACACGACTGGACATGGAATCAGGACGCAGGCCTTTCTCACCTGAACAGACTCGATACAGAATATGAAAAAGACCTGATCACCCGCTTATCCAAATACCCGGAAGTGCTGACGCATGCGGCGGTTAACTATGAGCCACATTTATTAGCCAACTACCTGAAAGAGCTGGCAAATGATTTTCACTCATACTACAACGCCAACAAAATGCTCATAGATGATAGCGATCTTCGCAATGCTCGCATCACACTGAGCGAAGCGACCCGTCAAATCCTCAATAATGGCCTAAGCTTATTGGGTGTTGATTCACCCGAACAGATGTAAGCATATATACACAACAGGAACACCTATGGCTTCGCGTAAGGATTTTGTACAGCGCTCCCGAAAGCAGTCTTCTGCCAGCCCTAACCGGCCGGCAGCAGCCAAGCCTCGGACTAAAGCAACACCGCCACCTAAACGCAAGCCATGGGCACTGGCCCTGTTCAGCCTGGTCGCCTTGGCTGGATTAGTTTTTGTACTCAACCAGCTATTGAATGTTGATGCAACACACAGGCCGGGTAACGCCGGGGCATCAAAAACCACCAACCACTCAAACAGCAACGTAAACAACAAGACCACCGCAGAAAAGAAACCAGCGCCGGCGAAACTAACGCCTGCACAGCCAGCAGCAGAAAAGAGATCCCCTGCTGTCGCCAGTCAGACAGACAACAGCAAAAAATCTTCAGCCAATCCAGCCTTACCAAAAGTGGTGGATAAGTCGACTGAGGCGCAAGTCGCGGTAAAACAAAGTAAGTATGAATTTTATGAACTGCTCCCCAAAAGCGAGATAAAGCCTGCCACCGTAGAAGAATACAAATCAACACCACGAGATGCCAAACTTGATAAACAATATGCGCTTCAAGCGGGTTCATTTCGTAATGCTGCCGATGCAGAGAAGATGCGCGCACAACTACTTCTTTCAGGCCTGAGCAATGTTCACACCAGCCAGTCAGATGGCGCTAATGGCCTGTGGTACCGGGTTCGTGTCGGCCCCTTTGACAACCGTTCAGCCATGAACAAAGCTCACGATAAACTGGCGCGTATGAATATTAACGCGATGACCATACGTATCGATTAGTCATCAATTTACGCCCTGCCCCTTGAAATTCTTCCGTAAGCATCCCATATCAGGAAGTATTCGAACCGCAACAGGGTCAAACTCCCATGACAACAATTGTTTCAGTACGCCGTGGCGATCAAGTCGTCGTTGGTGGCGATGGACAAGTATCTCTTGGCAACACTGTCATGAAAGGTACTGCCAAAAAAGTAAACCTTTTACCTAAACATAACGTCATTACCGGGTTTGCCGGCAGCACAGCAGACGCTATTACACTACGCGACCTTTTTGAACAGCAGCTGGACAAACATCACGGCAACATTGTTAACGCGGTTATTCACCTGGCCCGCGAATGGCGGAGCGATCGGGTTTTACGTCGCTTAGAAGCGCTTATGCTGGTCGCCAACGAAGAGAAAACCTACCTTCTTTCCGGTACCGGCGATGTTATAGAACCGGAAGATGGCGTAATTGCTATTGGTTCTGGCGGCAACTATGCATTGGCCGCTGCTAAAGCACTGGTAGCCAATACGGATTTCTCAGCCCAGGAGAT
Organism: Neptunomonas qingdaonensis; assembly: GCF_900113275.1. Lineage (GTDB taxonomy): Bacteria > Pseudomonadota > Gammaproteobacteria > Pseudomonadales > Balneatricaceae > Neptunomonas > Neptunomonas qingdaonensis. The sequence goes on along the minus strand of NZ_FOOU01000001.1, from coordinate 438,588 downwards.
TGTTGAAAAAAGTCTGCACATTGCCGCTGATATCTGCGTATTCACCAACCACAATTTAACGATTGAAACTCTGCCAGCAAAAGTCTGAGTCGTTTTCAGGAGTCTTAACATGTCAAACATGACACCCCGTGAAATTGTTCATGAGCTGGATCGCCATATTATTGGCCAGCAAGATGCAAAACGCTCAGTTGCCATTGCGTTGCGAAACCGCTGGCGCAGGATGCAACTGCCGGAAGAGCTGCGCGTAGAAGTCACGCCAAAAAACATCCTGATGATTGGCCCCACCGGTGTCGGTAAAACCGAAATCGCCCGTCGTTTGGCTAAATTAGCCAATGCACCTTTCATAAAAGTAGAAGCCACCAAATTTACTGAAGTCGGCTATGTGGGCCGCGATGTCGAAACCATCGTACGCGACCTGATCGACATGGCGATAAAAATGATTCGTGAGCAGGAAACTGACAAAGTCCGTTTCCGCGCAGAAGATGCCGCTGAAGATCGGATTCTGGATGCCTTACTACCGCAAGCACGCCCAACAGACAACAGCAATAGTGCTGCGGAATCCAAAACAGATAATGCGACACGCCAGATTTTCCGCAAAAAACTGCGTGAAGGACAGCTTGACGATAAAGAGATCGACATTGACATTGCGCAGTCCAAAGCCAATGTGGAAATCATGGCGCCTCCTGGCATGGAAGAGATGACCAACCAGCTGCAAAGTATGTTCTCCAACATGGGCGGTGCGAATAAACAGAGCCGTCGTATGACGGTAAAAGAAGCGATGAAGCTGATCATCGAAGAAGAAGCCGCACGCCTTATTAAAGAAGAAGATATTAAACAGCGCGCCGTTGACATGGTTGAACAAAACGGCATTGTTTTTCTCGACGAAATAGACAAGGTATGCAAGCGGGCGGGGGCTAATTCAGGTGGCGGCGACGTGTCACGCGAAGGGGTACAGCGCGACCTGCTACCGTTAATCGAAGGCTGCACGGTTACCACCAAATACGGCATGGTTAAAACAGATCATATCTTGTTTATAGCTTCCGGCGCTTTTCATCTGGCCAAACCTTCAGACCTGATTCCCGAGTTACAGGGCCGCTTGCCGATTCGTGTTGAGCTGAATGCACTGACACCTGATGATTTTCGACGCATTCTCACAGAACCGACAGCCTCCTTAACCGCGCAATATATTGCACTGTTAAAAACCGAAGGCGTCGATATCGAATTCACAGATGATGGGATTGCTCGCGTCGCAGAACTGGCATTCCAAGTGAACGAGAAAACCGAAAACATTGGTGCTCGCCGCTTACATACGATGATGGAACGCCTGTTAGAAGAGCTATCCTTTCATGCGTCGGATGACTCCGGAAAATCCATCATTATCGATGCAGACTACGTGAATAAACAGTTAAGCGCTCTCAGTCAGGATGAGGATCTGAGTCACTACATCCTGTAATACGCATCCTCTGATACGTACTCCTGATTCGCGAGCATTGACTTGCAACCTAGCATCACGTGAGCCAGCCCTCGCTGGCTCACTCTATCGAAGAGTTCACTGATGACACAGGCTCCTATCCCCAGCAACATCAAGCTTCACAAAAAGTCCAAAACGCTGGAATTAATCTATAACGAAACAAGTTTTGAGCTCACGGCGGAGTTTTTGCGCGTTCACTCACCTTCCGCTGAAGTCCGCGGTCACGGTATTGGCAATGGCACACTGCAGACCGGCAAAAAATTTGTCGGCATTAACGGTGTGGAACCCTCTGGCAATTATGCACTGAAAATCATCTTTGATGACGGCCACGACAGCGGGCTCTATACCTGGCAGTACCTTTACACCCTGGCCACACAAAAAGATCAATATTGGGATAGATATCTTAAAAGTCTCGAAGAAGCTGGCGAATCCCGTGATCAGGGTCTTATTGGTAAGTTCTGAGTCAGTGCTAAGTCAGTCCGAAACAGGACAAACCTTTTCCGCGTAGGTACAATGCGTCAAACGCACCAGCTGAGCAAAAGAATATGAGCGAACAGAACAAAAAATCCACTACCGATTTCGGCTTTCGTGAAGTACCTGTTGAAGAGAAAGTCAAAAAGGTCGCTGACGTATTTCATTCAGTTGCAGGCAAATATGATCTGATGAACGATCTGATGTCGGGTGGAGTACACCGCCTCTGGAAAAAAATCACGATTGAGCAAAGCGGTGCACGCCGCGGACATACCATTCTGGATATTGCCGGAGGTACCGGTGATTTAACCATGCGCTTCTCGCGGATTGTCGGCCCAACAGGAAAAGTTGTTCTCGCCGATATTAACGACTCAATGCTGAAAGTAGGCCGGGATCGTTTAATGGATCGTGGTGTTGCCGGCAATGTTGAATTTGTACAAGCCAATGCAGAATGCCTGCCATTTCCTGACAATACGTTTGACGTCATTACCATTGCCTTTGGGTTGCGTAACGTAACCGACAAAGATGCGGCCATTCGCTCGATGACCCGGGTCCTTAAACCAGGCGGTAAAGTAATGGTGTTGGAGTTTTCGAAAACAGATAACCCGGCGCTCACCAAGCTGTACGATTTTTATTCGTTCAATATTTTACCTAAAATGGGTCAACTGATTGCCGGCGATTCTGAAAGCTACAAATATTTGGCGGAATCGATTCGCATGCATCCTGATCAGGAAACACTGAAAAGCATGATGCAGGATGCAGGGCTGGTGAATTGTAAATATCAGAATATGACCGGTGGTGTCGTTGCTCTGCACACGGGTATCAAACCATAACGGAGAGACAATTGATGGCCAATGATATGCTGCATGCCCTACTACTGACTCCGCTTGAGTCGGCCATCAACACACTATTACAGAGCGACTCTGTCACCTGCCAGACATTAAAACGTCTTACCGGCAAGGTTATCCGGATTGAAGCGACAGACCTGAACCAGTCGCTCTTTATTATCCCCTTTAATGCCGGCGTTCAACTGCAGGCGCACTTTGAAGGCGATGCCGACGTGACGCTGAGCGGCTCATCCAACCGTCTCCTGCAACTCATCAGCAGTGATAATAAAGCCGAGCACTTTTTCGGCAATGGCATCATAGTCAGCGGCGAAACCTCACTGGCTAATCAATTTCAGCAACTCTTAGCTGAAACACATATCGACTGGGAAGCACTCTTAGCCGATTACATCGGTGATCTGCCTGCCCATCAGCTCAGTGAGCTCAGCAAAAGTCAGCTGAGCTTTGTAAAACGTATCGGCAACAGCTTCAGCGAAAATATTCACGAATATATTCAGGAAGAAGCCCAATTACTGCCCACACGCCCAGAAGCCGAGGCATTCATGCAAGAGGTCGATCATTTAAAAGATCGCGCAGAGCGCCTCGCCGCACGTATCCGCGCATTAGAGAAGAAGCTTTAAGGAGCTAAACCCTCATATTCGTAACATCCATCATCGACACTACTCTCTTACTTCAGTGCCACCTTCCTCAGAATCTTAAAACGGCTTCACCACCACAAAGATCAGAATCGGAATAAAGATCAACAGTGGTAGTTCATTGAACAAACGAAAATAGCGACCGCTCTTATCCAGCAGATCAGCCTGCATTTTCTTCAGATACGCACGACACCAGAAGTGATATCCAATCAGCAAACCAACAAACATCAGCTTAGCGTGCAGCCAGCCACCCGAAAAACCGTAGCCCAGCCAAAGCCACAAGCCTAACGCTAGCGTAAAAATCGCCATAATACTCATAAAACCATAGAGTTTACGCCCCATAATCTGCAAACGTGTAACATCCTGCCCTGCCTCTTTGCCCTCGACATAATGCACAAAAATACGTGGCAGATAGAAGATACCCGCCATCCAGCTCGTCATGGCGAGAATATGAAACATTTTTATCCAAAGCATTATCTTTCCTTTATTCGATCTATTGATCGCATTATTCATGACGCTATTTAAAACAAAAACATCCACTACTAGAAGTACTGATACAAAGCGCCCTCACTTTTTACCCTTAACGTAGCATTTTCGATTAATCCTCGTTTTTCCAAATCAGATAAAATGTGAGGTGAAATTTTCAGTATTTCCCTACGATCAGTTCCGGGAAGCATTCTCGGGTCATACAACATTCTCAAAAGAATATCATCCAGACCTGTGAGCAGATAGTTGACCGTTTTATCATTAAAGATAGAGGGAAAAACAGCATCAGAGTCACGCGGCAAACCCAGTGTCTGCGTCAGCTCCTCAACAATGCATGCTAATAACTTAGCGTGCCTGCGGGCTCTGTCCACCGGGATATAAATAACGGCCGCTACAATTTCATCCGCCGCATTGGTTCGAATACTGGCAAGACAAACCGAGCCACGTTCGTGCTGGACAGATGCTTTCCCTGAATACTGCCTTATTAACGGTAATAACATGCTTTCGCGGGTAAAAAACAAGCGGATGTTGGCTTGTTTAGCGCTGGATACGCGTTTAATGTCATGTCCTGTTATAGCAGCAAGGTGCTCAATATGCGCATCCAGTAATTTTTCGTGTAACGCCTGATCACCGACCTGATGAGTGACAAAAAGCCTGATGGGTTTAACCCATTTTCGCACCACCTGCTTAGCCTGTCCAAATTCACTGCCTAAAGCGACTTCTGTAAAACTCTGGGTAATATACGCTGAATTCTGCCAGCGTTCCCTGGCAATAGCCGTAGGAGCCAGGCATATAAAAACGAGTAACCACAAGGTTAAACGGGTCGCTTTATTGCGCATCGGTTATTAACCCAGCACGGATGTCTGAGCCGATAACACCCCCACCAGCTCAACCTGTATCTGGTCACCTTGATGAATCGGCCCAACACCAGCAGGCGTACCCGTCATCACCACATCACCCGGTTCAAGTGTGAAAAATTGGCTTATATAGCAGATCAATGGAATCACCTTATTTAACATATAGGCACTATTACCATCCTGGCGTATCTCACCATTGACGCTCAGGCGAATCTGAACATCCTGTAAATCAGCCACCTTTTCAGCAGAGACGAATGCCGTAAGCGGGCAGGCACCATCGAAGGACTTGGCTTTCTCCCAAGGGTGACCTTTAGATTTCAGGGCATCCTGCAGATCGCGTAATGTAAGGTCCAAACCCACACCGACACCGATGATCGCCTTTTTCACCTGATCCTCACTGGCACTCGTCAGCGTGCTGCCAATCAGCACTGACATCTCCGTCTCAAAGTGAACGCTGCCCAGCTCAGTTGGAATTGAAAACGGCCGCTCCAACTCAACAGCCGCTGTCGCGGGCTTGATAAAAAGCATCGGCTCTGTTGGTATCGGGTTATTCAACTCTTTTGCATGGTCAGCATAGTTACGACCGACACAAACGATTTTACCCAAGGTCAAATCAGATGCCTGATCATTAACAAAGCGATGTTGGTAAGCCATATTTCATCCTTCCTTATTTGGTTCGCTGATAATAACAGGTATCCTATACCGACATTAGCGATCTAACTACAATGTCATCTATAAATAATATGAGGTTTTACCCATGGCTAAAGCAAGCGCACGCCACATTCTTGTCGATACCGAAGCACAATGCGAAACACTGAAACAACAAATTGAAGCCGGTGCAGACTTTGCAGAAGTGGCTAAACAGCACTCTTCTTGCCCGTCTGGACGCCAGGGTGGCGATCTGGGATCGTTTGGCCCCGGACAGATGGTACGTGAGTTTGATCAGGTGGTTTTCAATGAAGAACTGAATAAAGTACATGGACCGGTTAAAACACAGTTTGGTTATCACTTGCTGGAAATCACCAGCCGCTCGTAATCGTTGTCGGGGAGCGTTGTTGTATACTGCAACGCTCCCGCTTTGCTTTCAGGCTTTAACAAAATCAATTTTAGAACGCCGTGGTTTACTTGGTTTTTTAACGGGGCGTGGCTGATGGGAAGCGACGCTACAATTTCTTCCTGCCTTCTTGGCCGCATACAACGCCTGGTCTGCCGTTTTCATCACCGCTTCCGGGTTATTATGTGTTTCATCTTTTTCAGATACCCCAATACTAATAGTCACCTGCACATGCTCCCGACCTTTCTGCCCAGAGCGTAACTGCCGCCCTGTATCCTTATCCTCCGGACGCTCTTCACTGCGGATCGCCATCGGGTAGTTAGCGATAATCTCGCGAACCTCCTCAAGGTAGGTTAGCGCTTCTCGCTCATTCTTACCGGCAAAAACAACGGCAAACTCTTCGCCGCCATAACGAAATGCCTTTCCCGCCCCACCGATATTATTAATTTTGGCGGCCACCATTCTTAACACCTGGTCGCCGGTATCGTGGCCATAAGTATCATTAAATTTCTTAAAGTGGTCGATATCCAACATCGCAATTGTGTAGCGGCGTCCCAGTGTCGAAAGCTTATCGTTTAAAGCCCGCCGCCCGGGAATAGCAGTTAATTCATCGATAAATGCCATGCTATAACTATTTTGAACAACAGAAATGGCGAGTGCTACCAGAGCTGCAGATACAAATAACGGCGAAATCAACGGGCGATCAAACCACACTAGCATCGCGAGTGCCGCAATCAAGGATGCTAACAACCCGGCATCGGTATGCGTTTTCCTCAACAGCAGAGACAATATCACGGGGATCAGGCAGATAATAAAAACGATCGCCGCCGCTTCACTCAGATAGGTGTCATAAATAGCCATTTCAATCATGCTCATAGGTAACCCGGTAAGCCAGTACCCCAACTGACCCGACAACATCAAAAGGTAAGCGATCAGGTAACCCAGGCTGACGAATACAATGCGGGCAATGCCAATCGGCGTAAACACTCCACGCTCATCGAACAGCGCAATCAACGCAATATTAATCGGCAATAGCAGTGAAATGATGCTGTAAAGCACATAGTTATCAGGTCGTGCCAAGCTCGACTGAAGATTGTTCTGAATCAGAAAATAGGCAGCCCCAAGGTTAATCGCCACTAATAAGATACGACTGCGCTTAAAACTATAGCCAAGAAAACCCGTTATACCTGCCAGCAAGTAGGGCACAAAGGTTAATGTCTCCTGTTGGGCAGCAGACCACTGAGAAACCGGCGTTAATACTAAAAATGCGCCAACTAATAAAGCAGTTGCCGGAAGCAACAGGGTGAATACTCTCAAAGCCAAACCATCATCCTTTTGCAGAACCAGTCACTATTATCAATTTATTAAAAGTTTCTTATTAACAATTGTTTATAAACAATAGTGTAGTCAAGCTCAGCAGAAGTGATAAAAAATTCCGCACAAATAGTATAAATAGCTAAGAAAAACATCATGTCCGGATGCGGCGAGCAGCTCATCATAAATCAGCGTAAAGTAGAGACATGATTATGCTCAATGAACATTATTAGCAAGCACTGCTATCGCATCACAGCAACTTATGTCATCAACTTAGATCATTAACTACAGGACACCCCTTATGACACATTACCGACGATGGGCCGGACCTTTTGGCGAGATGCTGGCAACTGAGGAAGATCAGGCCATTACCGGCTGTTACTGTATCGGGCAAAAATACCAACCCAGCATTGCTCCCCAATGGAAAGAAGATCCGCTCAGCCCACTCCTTCTTCAACTGGAAGAACAGCTAGACGACTATTCTCAACATCCTGAGCATGCATTTGCATTACCTTTGGCTCCCGGAGGCACACTTTTTCAGCAAAGTGTATGGCTGGCACTACAGCAAATCCCAACCGGCCAAACCCGCTACTACCAACAGCTAGCGGATAGTATAGGTCGCCCTCAATCGGCCAGATCCGTCGCAGCAGCGATCGGCAGAAACCCCATTCTCATTCTAATTCCATGCCATCGGGTGATTGGAAAAAATGGCTCTCTAACCGGATTTGCAGCAGGCCTTGAGCTCAAACAGCACTTATTGCACATTGAAAATCAAGCTGCGCTGACTAATGCATACTCACACTGACATTATTAGCAGCACTGATTCTATACAAGACCAACGCGGTTACTAACGTCAACATAAGCACCAACAAAGAACCCGCGACAATACCCGACCAACCGGCCCACTCCCAGAAAGGCTGCAGGTAAAAGCCGCCACTACTCGCGCCCAGATAATAAAATAACAGGTACAAGGATGAAGCACTGGCTTTGGCTTGATGGGCGTTATGACTCACCCAGCTGCTGGCCGTCGAATGCGCAAAGAAAAAACCGAATGCACTGATCAAAAAACCGCCAATAATTCCCCATATACTGGGAATAAGCGTCACCAATGATCCAGCCATCAAAATAAGAATACCGATAATCATGCAGACAGGTTGCGGAATTCGCTGCGCAATACGACCCGATAAGGCGGACCCGACAGTGCCGCTCAAATAGGTAAGGAACAACAACCCCAGCCATGAGGGTGAAAGATTATAGGGCGCGTCCGCAAGCAAAAAAGTAACGAAGCTGTATTGATTGATAAAAATAAAAAAATTAAATCCACCGATCAGATACGCCAGCAACAGCAAAGGATTTTGCAGATGCCTGGCCAATTGCACCAGCATGGCAACCGGTGTAACTTTTTTCGCTACAAAATGCTGTGAAGCAGGCAAAAGCATGGCAAACAACATCAGCAGAATAAAACTCACCAGTGTCATCACCAAAAAAGTCTCAGACCAGCCCAGCCACTCACCAACAAAGCCGCCGATCAAACGGCCTCCAATACCACCGATAGTATTTCCACTGATGTAAAATCCCACCGCCAGAATCATCGCTTTATGCTTAAATTCGTCGCTCATATAAGCAATCGCTATCGCGGGCAAGCCACCTAAACACAGGCCCTGCAGGCCTCGCCAGAACAACAGCATGCTATAACTTTGGGTTTGCGACAGCATAAATGTCGTCAGCACCACGCCAGTCATACTCATCAGCATCAGACTCTTACGCCCATATGCATCTGATAACGGCCCATAGAAAAGTAACGAGATGCCCAGCGTCAGAGTTGTGATAGTGAAACTCCAACCGGCTTGCAACTCAGTAATCTGGAACGTCTGCACAAACGTAGGCAGCAGTGGCTGCGTTAAATACACATTGGCAAAAATCATAAATGAGCCCAGACAAAGCGCTAATGTGGCTCTCCAGAAAGGCGCTGTTCCATCATCTATCATTATGTTTTCCTACGCAGAACATTCATTTAAAAAGCAGATGTTTATGCCACCATCACACGCCACCAACACACTAGCAATGCGCCAATAATCAGTAAAATATATAATAATTATCATTGTCATCAATAATATTGATATATAGAGTTGATATTACAATTTGATAAGAAGCATTGATGATATGAATAGCAAACAACTGCGCTATTTCCATGAAGTCGCCCGTCTGCAAAGTTTCTCCAAGGCGGCAGAAACACTGCATATCGCCCAACCGGCGATCAGCATGTCTATTCAAAAGTTTGAGCGGCAACTGGATATCCGGTTATTCCACCGAAATGACCGAAAAATCAGTCTGACTGATGAAGGACAGCGGTTGTTCAGGCACGCCGCAATAATCCTGAAAAATATAGACGACGCAGAATCAGAGATGCGTGAACTGAAAGGCCTGACGCAGGGTTCAGTTCGCATTGGCATTCCCAGTATGCTCGGTTCCTATTATTTTCCACCGATACTGATGGCGTTTAAGCACCTCCATCCGAAATTAAACCTGGAGGTTATTGAAGGCGGTACCTGGCAACTCCAGCAGATGGTCGAGCACGGCGAGCTGGACCTGGGAGTCATTGTTTCTGAATTTGTACCTGAAATATTACACACGGAACTGTTTTTACAAGAGCAAATGCTGGTCACGGTGAGTAAAGATCATCGTTTTGCGACGCAACAATCTGTCACTTACGAGGACTTCTTCTCTGAAGAGCTGGTGATGTTTCAAGAAGGTTACTTTCATCGCAAGATTGTTGACCGTATTGCCGCGCAAATTGGCGCAAAGCCAAATATTGGTTTTGAAACCAACCTGATCCCACTCATCAAATCTATTGTAAAGCAAGGGTTTGGCATCTCTACGCTATTAGGCATGGTGATCGAGGACGATGATGACCTGATCGCCCTGCCTTTCAGCCAACCCGTCCGGCTGGATCTGTCTATCGCCTGGAATAAAGACCGCTACCTGTCACAGGCAAACCAGGCATTTGTGCGTTTTATGTTAGATCATCGCAGTAGCCAAAAAGCCAAACAAACTTTATGATGCTGCGCTCAGACAATTGGAGAGAGCCTTATGCTGAAGGTAAATGAATATTTCGATGGTAAAGTAAAATCGATCGGCTTTGAAAACAGTGAAGGTCAGGTAACTAGCGGAGTTATGGCTCCCGGTGAATATGAATTTGGCACCAGCCAGAAAGAGTTGATGAAAGTGATCAGCGGTGAACTGATGGTGAAATTGCCTGGTTCTGCTGATTTTACCAGCTACCCTGCCGGCACTGAATTTAATGTTGATGCTAACCAGAAGTTTCAGCTAAAAGTGGAGCAGGCCAGCGCATATCTTTGCTTCTATAGCTAAACGAGCTCTACGCTGCTGCACAGGTGTTATTCATCAGAAGATTACCTGTGCAGCAAACCGACTCATCTTATCATGAATATTTTTCCGTAAATTCACTCTTATGACACAATCCCTTTCATCTATCTCTGTGATAATATAGCCGCCTTTCACGCAGTCGAGATAATCGACTACTTTTCTGACCACTACAAAGAGTCGCAGAAGATGAGCAAAGTTACGTCCCTGGATAAGAGCAAAATCAAAATTCTGTTGTTGGAAGGCGTACACCAGTCCGCTATCGACACGCTTAATTCTCAAGGCTATACCAACATTGAGTTTCACACCGGCTCCTTACCGGAAGAGGAATTACTCGAGCGTGTGGCTGACGTTCACTTTATTGGCCTGCGCTCACGCACACAGCTCACTGAAAAAGTATTTGAAGCGGCACAAAAACTCGTTGCCGTAGGATGCTTCTGTATCGGTACTAACCAGGTCGATCTGGCAGCAGCGACTCGTCAGGGCGTGGCTGTATTTAACGCACCTTATTCAAATACCCGTTCGGTTGCTGAATTAGTATTGGCTGAAGCGATTATCCTGCTTCGCGGCGTTGCAGAAAAAAGTGCTAAAGCGCACCGTGGTATTTGGCAGAAATCGGCTACCAATTCTTACGAAATTCGTGGCAAAAAACTGGGTATCGTCGGTTACGGCAGTATCGGCTCACAGCTAAGCGTACTGGCCGAAGGCTTGGGCATGGACGTTTATTTCCATGACGTGGTTAACAAGTTAACACTCGGCAATGCTAAACAGACTGCCGATCTGAACGAGCTTCTGCGTACCTGCGATATCATCACGCTACATGTACCTGAAACAGCATCGACCAAAGATATGATGGGCGCTGCACAGTTTGAACAGATGAAAAATGGTGCCATCTTCATTAATGCGGCACGCGGCACTGTCGTTGTTATCGACGACTTATGTGATGCACTCAGAGCCGGCAAATTACACGGGGCGGCTATTGATGTATTCCCTGTTGAGCCACGTTCTAATAATGATGAGTTCATCTCCCCGTTACGCGAATTTGACAATGTTATCCTGACGCCACATGTGGGTGGTTCTACCATGGAAGCACAGGAAAACATCGGCTATGAAGTCGCCGAGAAGCTGGTTAAGTACAGTGATAATGGTTCTTCTATTACGTCGGTTAACTTCCCGGAAGTAGCATTACCTGAGCATCCAGATGTTCACCGCTTGCTGCATGTCCACGAAAATATTCCTGGTGTGCTATCCAACATCAACAACATACTGTCAGAGAACAATATCAACATCTCTGGGCAATACCTGCAAACCAATGACAAAGTGGGTTATGTGGTGATTGATGTGGATGCAGACTGCTCTGTCATCGCTTTGCAGAAAATGCTGGAAGTCAAAGGCACTATTCGCTGCCGCCGCTTGTTCTGATAACCGGCCAGTCACATAGAAAAAAGGCAGCCTGACAACGCTGCCTTTTTTATTTGACAAATAAGGACGAAAATTGACCAAATTCGACTTTTTGCATGGATGCAGGAAGTAGCGCAGCGCAGTAGCAGTTGCCGGGTAGATCAGTGTTCAGCCCGACAGCCTGCTAACACTTCACTGATTTTATCAAACACCTGTTGTCGCCACGCTAGACCTTCATTCGCCAAATGGTGACGTCCGGCCTCGATCAACTCTACTCTTAACAGCGGAAAAAGCCGGCCTAATACTGACAGATTATGCTGCCAGTCGACAGTTTCATCTGCCGTTCCCTGAATCACCGTCATATCTATGTGCTGTGGTTGTCCCGCCTCTATCAGCTCAACCCACTCCAGCATAGCCCCAATCCAGTTGACAGCGACCCACTGCTTTTGCAGCGGATCTTGTGAGCGAATAAAGTGCACGAAGGCATCATCGTGCGAATTAATACCGTGAAATCGTCTCACCCTGCGCAGAAAAAAACGCAACAGCGAATACTTAAGCCGGATAAAAGGGTATTGCGCAGGACGGATCAGAGGAGCAAGCAATATGCGCTGGCTGAACGGATCCACCGATAGCCGTTGACTGACTAATTGCTGGTGCGCCAGAACAATAGCCCCGCCGGTACTTTGTCCTAGCGCTACGCACGGACCTTTGAGGTGCGTGGATTGTAGAATAATATCTAATTGCGCTGCGTATGTTGAGAAATGATCAATCGAATAACCCGAGCCTGACGATAACCCATGACCCGGCAGATCATAACAAAGCACATCCCAGCCCTGCTCCAGCAAACATCCCATCAGTCGACTATACAAGCCCACATGATCCATATAACCATGAATCAAAACCACGGTGCCCCGGCTCGTCGTTTGCTGCGTATAATATTGCACCGCCAAATCAACCTGTTCACACTTAACCAGCCCAACCCTCAATTGATACTGGCTTTGCAAGGGAGCAAGTTTGTATAGCGTAAGGTAAGCATGCCAAGCAGTGTCAGGACGCAGCAGACCCGACTTGTGGAAAGTTGTCAGCGATTGACGAAGCAACACAGGATTAAAACCTTGCATGAGCTACCTTTGCATATGACACCATGTTAAAAATGATTAAATACGTGTAACACTTGTTTATAATCTATCATCAATCAGTAATCAATTTTCTGGATATGTATGACAATTATCAGTCGCTGGCTGTTTCTGCTTATTCTCTGCCTAAGCTCAATCGTATTCGCTTCTAATCAGGAGCTCATTAGCCAGTATCAACAACGCCTGGATCAACTACCTGCCGATGAAAATAATCCGGCGACCCAGCAGCAAAGGGAGGCCTATCAGAAAATTCTTTCTGCCTACAAAGAAGCCGCCTTACTTGAACAAAAAGCATCGCAATTGAAGGCTCAGCTGGAACAACAACCTGAAGAAATACAACGCCTCAACGCTGCCCTTAAACAACAGACCGATACCATCGACCTGACAGATCTACAGCTAAAAACAGAGCCGGAACTAGAGCAATTACTCACGCTTAAGAAAGCGGCCTCCCTGGAATTAGAGCAGTCCAGAAAATTACTGCAGCAACAGATTAACCAGAGCGATCAAAAGCTTATCTCGTTACGTGAGCAACTCGTTCAACTCAAACAGTCATCGGCAGCAAGCGATAAACAAAATAACAGCCCCTTGAGTGATGCTCAGTTTGCCGTGCGAACGGCCAAGAACCAGGCACTCGAACTTGAAGTACTGAGTCTGCCAGGACAGAACGATCTTAATCGCCTTCGCCTCGACAGAATTAACCGCGACCTCAAGAACAACCAAACGTATATCGATACGCTGCAAGATATTTTACAAAAGAAACGTCGCGCTGAAGCTGAAAAAACATTAGACACCTTAGGTATTGATAATATCAATACGACACTACATCCACTCATCAGCGCACAGGTAAATGAAAATCAATCGCTCAGCGACACATTAAGAAGCATTCTAGCCACTAATGAGACAGCTCTGGGACAAAGACGCTTACTAGACTCTCAATTAACGATTGTGACGCAAAGTTATATTGCGGTTCAGCAGCAACTGGAATTAAGCACTCAGTCGTTAGGGGTTGAATTACGCAAATATACGCGCCGTTTAACTCAACCGACATCAACCGAAACCACTCGTGAAAACATTAATAAGCTGCGCCTGCTTAATCTTGAAGTATCACGTTCATTATATAACCTTGAGAATAATAGCGAGCCACCCGCAGCGACGTTAACTGACAATGAAAACACCCTGTTGCAACAACTATTAGCCGACAAGCAAAAACTATTAACGCGCATCAGAGAAGCCAGCAATCTGGGGATTAATGAGCTGTCACAACTGCTTTCTACTCAGGAACAGATTAACGAACAGACTCGCCTGGGACGTGAACTCGTCGCTCAGCACTTGCTCTGGCTTCCCAGCATACTGCCTATTTCTACTGACTGGTTCTTAGAGATTCCACAAGGCCTTAACCCTCTTCTCGACCTGATCACCCCCTCCCGGGGGATTTCACTCTGGCAGCCCATTAGCCATTGGATACCTAAAGCAGCCTTGTTGATACTGCTGTATTTGATAGCTTTCGTCGTAGACCGGCATTACAAGAAGAATGCTGATGTATGGGTTCAGCACGTCGGTAATGTTATTCATGATCGTTTCAGTCACACTTTCAATTTATTCTGGATGCCGTTACTGATCACCCTTCCCATCCCTGCCGCTATTGTCATTTTCACTCGGTATATCCTCAACAGCGAGGCATGGAATATCGAGTCTTTGCATCTTATTGGCTACTCTATTGCCGCGTTAACCTGGGCTTATCTGACCTTAGAAAAATGGGGTAGAAAAACCAATGCACTGTTACAGGGACACTTTTCCGTCCCGGTAAAATTATGTCGTAAACTTCATAAGCTTATACACCCGCTGTACTGGCTGGGACTGCCCTTAGTTGTTTTATTAATGCTGATTGATCATTCAGGCTCAAATGAACTGCGCTCAGGCATTGGACGGCTCGTTTTCCTTTCGCTGACAGCTTTAGTGACACTTTTCTGGATGGCCTTATGGAAAGTATCTCCGCACATTGACCAGACCATTAACAGTGAACATTGGTGGCAACGCTCACAGTTATGGTTAGTCAGTTTAATCGGTATTCATATCATCATTATGTTTGCAGCTTTGCTGGGGTATGTTTACACCGGCTCGATGATTATGCTGACCCTGCTGATCCTGACCAGTATATTTTACGTAACCTTTCTCTTTTTCAAGTTAGGTAACCGTTGGCTGCTTATTGAAGAAAGACGTTTAGCCTTTGATAGAGCCAAGATACACCGTAATGAGGTTATCGAAGCACGAGAAAAAAATGAAGATATCCCTCCGTTGGAAGAAAACTATATCGATCTGCAGTCGATCTCTGATCAGGCGCGAATTTTACTAAAAACAACGACCATTATTGTATTTGTTTCTTTGCTTTGGATATTGCTGAAAAATGCGCTCCCAACGCTCGACATTCTCGATAACGTGATACTCTGGAATCACAATATCACCACAGACGCGGGTATCGTTTCAGAATCGATAACACTGAAAAACATTCTCTTCAGTGGCACCCTGATTACGCTATGTGTATTAGCCGCCTACAATCTACCCGGGCTGTTAGAGCTACTGGTATTGCGCCATTTGGTTCTCACTCCCGGTACGACCTATGCGGTTACCACCATCACAAAATATATACTGATTGTCGTCAGCATATTGGCAGGAACCTCGCAACTAGGATTGGAATGGTCAAAACTACAATGGCTGATTGCGGCCATGGGTGTCGGTCTTGGTTTTGGTCTGCAGGAAATTGTTGCCAACTTTGTTTCCGGCCTGATAATTCTGTTCGAAAAACCTATTCGCATTGGCGACACCATCACTATTGGAGGGTTTTCCGGTTCTGTAACACGTATCCAGATCCGGGCAACGACGATTACTGACTGGGACCGCAAAGAGATCATCATTCCCAACAAGAGCTTTGTCACCGACCAATTAATCAACTGGTCGCTGACCGACCCCATCACCCGCCTTGTTATCAAAATCGGCGTGGCCTATGGATCGGATACCCGTCTCGCTCATGACCTGTTGCTGAGAATCGCCTCTGAGCATAAACAGGTGTTGAAAGATCCTGCGCCTAGCGCATACTTCATTGCCTTCGGTGCCAGCTCGCTGGATTTAGAACTAAGGCTATTCGTCAGCACCATGTCAGACCGCTTACCTGTCGCCCATGAAATTAATCAAACGATTGATGATTGCTTTAAAGAACATAATATCGAAATCGCCTTCCCGCAACTGGATGTTCATTTACACCGCAGCCAAAAGCCATGATGGCTGAGTGCTTCACAAGATAAGTGAATTCACTTATCTTGTGTCGGTAAAAGAGCAAGACATCCAAATCATAATGAGCGGAGGGTAATGATGAGTACAGTTGCTGAGAAACTAATTTATAGTTGCGAAATCCCGGTTCGTTGGGGAGATATGGACGCCTATGGCCACGTAAACAATGCCATGTATATGCGCTACCTTGAAGAAGCGCGGGTTCAGCTACTGGCTAAAATGGGTGCAAAAATGGATGGCGGCGGTATTGATCCCGTTGTCATTAACGTTGGCTGCACCTTTATGCGCCCGATTGTTTATCCAGATACAGTACGTATCGATTGCTTCGTCAGCGAACCCGGGCGTTCAAGTTTCATGACCCTGTATAAAATATACAGCGAGTCAGATCCGTCTCAAGCGGTAAGTGAAGGCTATGCAAAAGTTGTCTGGATGGATCATCACAGCGGAAAATCCGTACCACTGCCTGCTGACATCCGTCAGCACATCGAGAGCTGACCCTTCGGCCAAATAACCTCATACTTTAGGCGTGTCAGGGGCGACAAAGCAGCCTTGTTTGATGTATTTTTGCATTGCACCATTCTTGTCTGAATAGTGTGCATATTTTTATAACGACCGGTCATGGTTGCCTCGCACCGAGCCGGGCCATATACAATGAGGCATTACTACTATGAGTCAAAGGGTACAGACTGGCGGCCTGCAGGTTGCTGAAGGTCTTTATAATTTTATTAATAACGAAGCGCTTCCGGGCACGAACATCAGCACTGAACAGTTCTGGTCAGCCATGGATGCGGTCATTCATGACCTCGCACCACGCAACCGTGAGTTGCTGGCAAAACGTGATGATTTCCAGACACAGATTGATCAGTGGCACATCAGCCGTAAAGGTCAGCTTTTTAACTTTGGGGAGTATAAAGATTTTCTCAAATCGATCGGCTACCTGATCCCCGAAGGCGCTGACTTCTGTGCTGAAACCAGCAACGTAGACCCTGAAATGGCAACCATGGCAGGACCACAACTGGTTGTACCCGTGATGAATGCACGCTTCGCTCTTAATGCTGCGAATGCTCGCTGGGGCAGTCTGTACGACGGACTGTACGGGACTGATGCCATATCCGAAGAAGGTGGCGCTGAAGCAGGCAGCAGTTACAACCCGGCACGCGGTGCTAAAACAATCGCTTTTGCCCGCAACTTTCTTGATGAAGCCGCGCCATTAGCCAGCGGATCTCACAAAGACTCTGCCGGATATAGTATCCAGAATGGCCAACTTGTTGTGGTATTGCGCGACGGTTCAGAAACATCGTTAGCACACGCAGAAAAATTAATTGGTTATCTGGGTAATGCGGCGGCTCCTGACAGCGTACTGCTAAAAAATAACGGCCTTCACTTTGAAGTACAGATCGACCGAAGCAGCCTGATAGGTAAAGATGATGCCGCTGGTATCAAAGACATCATCATGGAATCTGCACTGACAGCCATTATGGACTGTGAAGACTCTGTTGCTGCTGTCGATGCTGAAGATAAAGTCGTTATCTATCGTAACTGGCTCGGCCTTATGAAGGGCGATCTGACAGAAGAAGTCACCAAGGGCGGCAAGACGTTTACCCGCGCCATGAATGCAGATCGTGAGTATACCGCTGTTGCAGGCGGCACGGTAGCACTCAAAGGTCGCAGTCTGATGTTTGTGCGCAATGTAGGTCATCTAATGACTAACAGCGCCATTATCGACAAAGAAGGCCATGAGGTACCTGAAGGGATCATGGATGCTATGGTGACATCTCTGATCTCTGTTCACGACGTAAAAGGTCTCGGTAAATTCAGCAATACCACTACCGGCTCCATGTATATCGTAAAACCGAAAATGCATGGCCCTGAAGAAGTTGCCTTCTCCAATGAACTGTTTGGCCGGGTAGAAGATGCACTCGGGCTAACCCGCTATACGCTGAAAATGGGCATCATGGATGAAGAGCGTCGCACCACGGTTAACTTGAAAGAGTGCATCCGTGCAGCTAAAGAGCGCGTTGTCTTTATCAACACGGGCTTTCTTGACCGCACCGGAGATGAGATCCATACATCAATGGAAGCGGGACCGATGGTACGCAAAGGCGATATGAAGTCTGCCAAATGGATCGCTGCATACGAAGACTGGAACGTTGATAACGGCCTGCTGTGCGGTTTAAGCGGCCGTGCTCAGATAGGCAAAGGAATGTGGGCAATTCCGGATCAGATGGCTAATATGCTGCAGGCTAAAATAGGCCACCCGATGTCTGGTGCCAACACCGCATGGGTTCCGTCTCCGACAGCCGCAACCTTGCACGCAATGCACTATCACAAAGTCGATGTATTCGCGCGCCAGCAAGAGTTGAAAAGTCGCCCCCGTGCCAATCTGGATGACATACTGACTATTCCTGTTGAAGCAAATCCAAGCTGGTCTGCAGAAGAGATTCAGCAAGAGCTGGATAACAACGCCCAAGGTTTGCTTGGTTATGTCGTTCGCTGGGTTGACCAGGGCGTAGGCTGCTCAAAAGTCCCCGACATTAACAATGTTGGCCTGATGGAAGACCGCGCAACACTGCGTATTTCCAGTCAGCATATTGCTAACTGGTTGCATCACGGCATCTGCTCTCAAGAGCAGGTGATGGAAACGCTAAAACGCATGGCAGCCATTGTTGATGGGCAAAATGCCGGCGATCCTACTTATGATGCGATGGCGACTGACTTTGATAATAGCATTGCCTTTGCCGCCGCTTGTGAGTTGGTGTTCGACGGGTGCGCGCAACCAAGCGGATATACTGAGCCGGTTTTACATCGCCGCCGCTTAGAGGTAAAAGCTAAATTGGCAGCCAAATAAGCCAATTAGCAAACGCTGTTTTGGGACCCTGTGTTTCAAACGTGTCATACAAAGCGATTCTCATTTGAGAATCGCTTTTTTGTTTGGATTAAGATTCGTGCACCTCAACCCTAATTCGGCTCATCGCTATGGTTGGTCTGAAACGATTCAACCTGCTCAGCGACATCCAGAGCACTATCATTGTTATTAAAACAGGCAATATGGAACACAGCATCGCCTTCATACACCATCGGTAGCTCTAAACGCCCGATGATCACGCCTTCCAGCGTCGAATAGATTGGATGTTGAGTACCGCTATACGGATCATATGTATAGCCCAACAACGTCCCTTTTTTCACATGAGCACCCAGAGCAGTTTTCATATTTATCATGCCGCTTTCAGGTGCCCGCACCCAATAACTTTTGCGAGCAATAAAAGGTTCAGGAGCGACTGAGCGGCTTTTTGAGGGCGGCAACATCCCCAGAGTCCGCATCACGTTTAAGACACCCGTAACACCCGCCCTGATTGCAATTTCATCGTACCTGAGCGCTTCACCCGCTTCATAAAGGAGTACAGGCATCCCCAGCGCACTGGTTTCAGCGCGTAATGACCCATCGCGAACAGAAGAGTTAATCAATACAGGCACACCAAAACTACGTGCCAACTCGCGTGTTTCAGGATCGTCCAGGTCTGCTCGAATCTGCGGTAAATTTGTACGGTTGACCGCCCCGGTGTGGAGATCGATACCATGGGTACACTTTGTGACTATCTCCTCCATAAAGAGGTTGGCCAGGCGAGCGGCCAACGAACCGCCCTCAGAGCCGGGAAATGAGCGATTGAGATCACGTCGATCGGGTAAATAACGACTATGCTGTATCAGCCCATAAGCATTCACAACCGGAATAGCGACCAGCGTGCCTGATAGTTTCGCCAGAGACTTCAACGCCAGAACACGGCGGATAATCTCTATACCGTTCAGCTCATCTCCATGAATCGCCGCACTTAAAAACAACACCGGACCTTGTTTGCGCCCATGAATAACATGTAACGGCATATCCATCGAAGTATGACTACTCAGCTTTGGTAATGGAACGTTGATCACCGCCCGGCTGCCAGGCGCTACATCCGTATTACTGATCGTAAAAGATTCTCTCATATCACACCTTTTTCCACTTCTGATGAGCCCTGACCCATATGATGTTCAACCACCTATATGGCAGACAACACCCCTGAAGAATCAGTACTTCTGTGAGTTTTTGCTATATCAATTCTTTAGCCAATAGTCGCTATTGTAAACACATTAAAATGGCGCAATACCAGCCAGCATAAGTAACTATTAATAGCATGCCTGTGCGTCGCTTACACTATAATCTCTACGCTAGACACAAACTGTTTTTCAAACAGCTCTATGGCTCTGTACAGCCTCATTTTTGCAGCACTCAGACTAATGCCAAGTGTCTGACTAATGCCTGCTAAGGATAACTCTAAATCAAACCTGAGCATTAAAATATCACGTGCATATTCAGGAAGTCCGTTCAATATTTTGCGAACGTCCTCATTTTGCGCACTGTCCTCTGGCGGTGTATACAACGCCTCTTCCTGATCAATCAACACCGTCATGTCATCTGTTAATTGGTAACGTTCCCGCTTTGCAAAAAAGCGATTACATTGATTATCCGCTATCGTAAACAGCCAGGTTTTAAAGCTTGATTCTCCTCTGAATGCACTTAAGTAACGATAACTACGGGAAAGTGCTTCCTGAACGACATCTTCAGCATCGGCGACATTACTCAATCGGCATAAACAGCGATGAAACAATACAGCCCTATATCGATCTATCAATTCATCAAACAACCTTGGCGCGTTTCTGTCCTGCTGTTGAATCAAGTCAATAAGCTCATTATCTGTCAGTGTTTGTATTTCAGATAAATTCATTTCCTAAATCCTTTTTATCTCTGCTATTGCAGCGAAGACAGAAATTTAGTTAACTTCACCCAACAAATCTAACTATGTTTTTTTGTTGATTTATAAAAAAATATTTATGGGAAGTTTATGGATCTTGAATTACTGAGAACATTTCTGGAAGTCGCTCGCACACGACACTTCGGACACGCGGCACAATCTCTGCACTTAACTCAAGCGGCAGTCAGCGCACGAATCAAGCTGCTGGAATCGAATCTTGGCGTACAACTTTTCGACCGTCTTAAACGAGATATAAAACTAACCCCGGAAGGCAATCGCCTACTGCGCCATGCCGATCTTTTACTATCAGGATGGCGTAAAGCACGCCAGGATGTTTCTGCTGGCGGAGCAAATCAGCAACTCTCTATTGGAGGAAGCCTCAGGCTCTGGGATGTGCTCCTGCAACCCTGGTTGCACTCGCTACGTACATCCTTGCCCGACATAGCCCTGATTGCGGAATCTCATACACCCGAAGTACTCACCCGCCGCCTATTGGATGGCGTTCTTGATATTGCTTTTATGCTTGAGCCGGCACATCTGGATGTGCTGCAAATTCAGCAAGTCACTGTTCTTGAGCTAGATCTGGTTTCCAGCAACCCGCACGCCTCACTTGAAGATGCCTTTGATAACAACTACCTGATGGTTGATTGGGGGCTTGCTCACGCACTCACGCACAAACGCTTGTTTCCTGACATTGCGGAACCCAATACACGCCTGGGTACGGCAACAATGGCGATTTCATATTTAAAAACCTTAGGAGGCAGTGCTTACCTGCCTAAACAAGCCATTGAGCAGCAACTGTTAAATGGCTCACTGTATTGCATCCCTGATGCTCCCACCATCAAGCATCCGGCCTATGCCGTTTTTCCTGTTCGCAGTGCTCGTTCGGACTTACTTAAACAAGTCATCCAACTGTTTAACAACTAGACATACCTTAAACATGCCCTATCAACCCAGACAATCAGCCACAAAAAAGGCCCCTGCAATGCAGAGGCCTAATAAGGGGAAAATCAGAACTGCTTATTTCAAGCGGTAAGTCAGACCCATAGATAAGTTTTTATCAACCTCATCATTTGCTTCATAGTCTTCCAAGCTGACTGTGACGTCAAATTTCAGCGAGTTAGAGATATAATAATAGAAAGACGATGACAACTCATTGTTAGTCACGTCTTCTGCATTTTCATAATCAATGTGAGTCAGTACCCAAGAGTTTTCCCAGTCTACACGGTCACTAATCTCATGCGTTAAAGTCATGTTGTTTGTGACAGTAAAACTGTTGTCATCATCATCCAAGATAGCAGTTAACAGTGCTTCGTTGGAAAACTGAGTCGCATTGCTCAACGGACGATGATATTCAGCACCCAATTCAAGCAATGGATTACCATCAGAACCATCATAGTCTTTTAATACAGCACCAACACCGGCACGCACTAACCAGCCGTGTTTACGCGTAGAAAGACGCTCGTTTACCAGTACATCATATGACTTAATAGCACCTGCCGCGCCGATACCACCACCCAGAGCAGCTTCAATGTCCTGGATCCAGTTGATTTCATAATCTTCTGCGCCGTACTTAGAGCGATACTCATCTTCGCGAGCGATAATATTCGCAACAGCCTTATAGGCTGCTAAAGACGGTGTTTGTGTCAGAATGTTACGTTCGGTTAAGGCTTCAACCATACGGATAGCCCGTGCCATTGGCGTCACATTAACGACACGCCCATAACCAAGACCCAGTGTTGCTGTAATCCGAGGATCATCCGCACCTTTCTGCAGGCCTACATCGCCCTTACCATACCAGAATGCACCGTTACTGTTTGGTTCGAAATAGTTATCCACTTGCACAGAACCGAATGCCTGATAATTGGAAACGCTTTTATCAGCAGCATTGCCGCCACGTGACTTTGTAGTTTCACCATCAAAGCTAAACGCAGTGTTTCTGTCAGGCGTAGAAAGTACTTTTTCGAAATCTAAACTCAAATCCAGATCATAACTGGACTGATCCTGATTACCGCTTTTCGCGTCAAAGTTTGCGTTAATGTACGCATCTTCGTATGCAGAACTAGCTTCTTCATAGTCAAACAAAGTAACGTTTTCTGCCATAGCCATTGAAGCACTGCTGCCGGCAACTACTGTAGCAATAACAAGGGCTAATTTATTGGATTTCATCTATCGACTCTCCTTTTCGGTCCTAAGACACTAATATTAGACACCCTACTTATATCCTATTAAGCAGGGCCTTTAAAAGCTTAGATACAACAATCTAGCCTAAAGTCACATATTTGTGGAGAAAATTTGAACTATTTTTAAAATAAAATGTAAAGTATCGATAATGTCGCAGATAAGCGCTGGATTTATGAGTCAATCAGATCGTGTATCCTCTGTTGTACGATGTCAATCAACGCATTCGGACATTGCCGATAATCAAAATAAGGCGTGCAAATCATATTACCTCTGATCCATACCCGCTGCTCTGCATCTAACGGTTGAAACCCTTTTAGGGGTTGAGACTCTTTTATTAGTTGAGACTCTTTTATTGGTTGAGACTCTTTTATTAGTTGAGACTCTTTTATTAGTTGAGACTCCTCCATATAAAGCCCCAGGCGTGCCCAACTGGCCTTACCTGCAACCAGATGTATAGTCGCACTGTCGACTAACTTATCTGAAAAACAGATAGCTTCTCTTTGGTGTAATAAAGAAAAGTCACGATAGGCACGCCAATCACCATCAGGCGATGCCAATTTAGCAAAAATAGTGAGTATTTTTCGCCAATGGTTACCATTGAGTAAAATCAACTCCGCCGCTGAGAATTCTTCGCCCCGGTGCATAGCAGAAGAAAGCACGGGGCGATTTGCAATATAAAGCACTATCTGGGCTGTTGTGCTTCCCAAACAATCATTAAGATGATCGGCAGAACCTGCTGCTTGATTCTGACTGGTATCGGTACTCATACTCAGCTACTCTCCTTCGTTCTTTCGAGACTACTGACGACAGGGCCATGTTTTGCAACAAACACTCCAGCAAAAAGGCATGATCCTTGCATCCATCGGTGTCCTTATTCTTAGCTTTGACGCCATGCTTATCCGTTTGTCCGGCGTATCATCATGGGATGTTGTTTTCTGGAGAGGTTGGTTAATTTGCCTGGTGTTCACGACCCTGACTCTCTTCAAACGCCAACGAATCCAGTGGCCAAACAATCGGGCACATTGGCTTTTAGCGGCACTCATTGCTGCATTATATGGCATTAATACCCTTTTATTTGTCTTTTCTATCAGCAACACCAGCACGGCAAATACCGTTGTAATTCTTGCCAGCTCGCCATTATTTGCAGCCATTTTTTCACGCCTTTTCCTGCACGAACCTATTAAACCCAGAGTATTACTGGCTATCATCGCCAGCTTTATTGGTGTCATCACCATTTTTGCGGGTTCCTTTAACAGTAGTGGCTGGCAAGGAGACATAGCGGCTCTGTGTCTTGCCTTATTCATGGGCATCGTCCTGACACTGTTACGTCGTTATTCCGGGTTACCCTTACTACCGATCATAGCGCTGTCCGGCGCAATTGCAGGATTAATGGCGATACCTCTGGCCTCTCCCATGAGCTTGCCTGCTAACAGCTATCTTTGGTTAGCTATTATGGGGTTAGTTCAGATGCCACTGGCCACATGGCTACTGATGCTGGCTCCGCGGTTTATTCCCTCGGCTGAAGTCAGCTTATTTCTGTTAATCGAAACCATCCTCGGACCCGTGTGGGTTTGGCTAGCGATAGGAGAAGAAACACCAGCGCGCACATTGCTGGGCGGTAGCATTATTCTGACTGCCATTTTTGCCAATACAATGGCGGCACTCTATGAACAAAAACAAAAACGTAAAAGCGCCAACTAAACTAATATTCAAGTAAGTCTTCAGGTAATACTGGCAATACCGGATATTTAGCGATAGCCTGAGATTTAACAGTGTGATGATTAATCTGATCTCTGGAGACTATTATGTTCACATTTATCTCACAGCACTTTTTGCTACTGACTCAACATTGTTCAAAAGATTGTTCAAAACACTTTTCAAAGCGCTTATCACAAAACAGCCCTTCTCTATGGAAGATGTTTTTAAGTGTCCTGGCTGCCATTTTTGGCGTTCAATCTGAGCAGAATCACCAGCGCGATTTCAACAAAGGCAGTGCATGGAAATTCGCTTTCCTGGGTTTTGTCGCGCTGATCGTTTTTATCATAGCCGTGATTTTACTGACGCGATGGGCGCTATCACTCGCTGGTGCATAATGCCATTTAACAGCACAATGATCTCTTTTGGCTGCATAATTAGCATATATATAACAAAATAAAATTTTTAACCATTTATTTTATTGACTTACATTAATACCTGACTGCTATACTGAGCCACAGAAACGGACGAATAATAACAAAAGATGGGATGGAACTCGGGCCTTCAAACCTGATTGAAACCCGTCACTACCGACGTTGCAGAAGTTACAGCGTTAATGGCTGATACTACGTAAAATTCTACCGCCAAAACGTTGTTTACAGCGCCCCTAGTGGACTGATTTCAAACAGGCTATGACCCGGAAGGGGAACCTGTGATGAAAGTAACCAGACTAATAACGTTACTTATATCGATAAGTAGCATTTCATGTGCCCACGCAGAGTGGGGACTCAATATGCCCCGTGGCGTGACTGAAATCAGCCAATCAGTCTTTGATCTGCACATGATTATTTTCTGGATCTGTGTAGCCATCGGCGTTGTGGTATTTGGCGTAATGTTTTGGTCAATATTCCACCACCGTCAATCCCGGGGCGCACAAGCCCACCACTTCCATGAAAACACCTTAGTTGAGATTATCTGGACACTGGTTCCCTTTGCCATTCTCATCGCCATGGCCATTCCTGCCACCGCAACTCTGGTAAAAATGTACGACCCTTCTGACGCTGATATCGATATTCAGGTCACCGGTTACCAATGGAAATGGCGCTATCAGTATCTTGGAGAAGATGTCGACTTTTTCTCTAATACCACTACACCCAAAGAACAGATCAACAACGAGTCCGAAAAAGGCGAAAATTACTTGCTGGAAGTCGATAATCCACTGGTTATCCCTGCAGGTAAAAAAATTCGCTTCCTCATCACCTCCGTCGATGTTATCCACAGCTGGTGGGTTCCCGCTTTCGCAGTCAAAAAAGATGCTATTCCTGGTTTTATTAATGAATCCTGGACCAATGTCCCCGAACCCGGCATTTACCGCGGCCAGTGTACAGAGCTATGTGGCACATACCATGGGTTTATGCCGATAGTCGTCGATGTCAGACCCCAGGCAGAATACGAGCTGTGGCTTGCTGAGATGAAAAACATCAAAGCCCAGGAGATCGCATCAGCTAAACAAAGCATCAGCATGGAAGAACTGATGAGTAAAGGCGAAGCAGTTTACAAAACCGCATGTGCGGCTTGCCACCAGATAAACGGGGAAGGTATCCCTAATGTATTCCCGGCAATCAAGGGTAGCAGCATAGCAACCGGCGACATCAGTCAGCACATCGATATCGTGCTAAACGGTAAGGCGGGCTCCGCCATGCAGGCATTCCGCGAACAACTCAGCGCCGTCGACCTTGCGGCTGTCATCACGTATGAACGTAATGCCTGGGGTAATGATAGCGGCGACAAGGTGGAACCTGCCGCCATCGATGAATTAAAAATGGCTGCTAAGCAATAGGAGGCTGATGATGAATACCATGGCAAAGGTTGAGCATACAGAACATCACGGTCCGGCAGCCGGTTTAACCCGCTGGCTCTACACCACTAATCACAAAGATATTGGCACCCTCTATTTATGGTTCAGCTTTGCTATGTTCCTGACCGGGGGTTGTATGGCGCTGATGATAAGAGCAGAGCTATTCCAACCCGGTTTACAGTTGATACAGCCTGAATTCTTTAATCAAATGACCACCATGCACGGACTCATCATGGTGTTTGGTGCCGTCATGCCCGCCTTTGTCGGCTTAGCTAACTGGATGTTACCGATGATGGTCGGCGCACCCGATATGGCGCTACCCCGGATGAACAACTGGAGCTTCTGGATTCTGCCTTTCGCGTTTGCCATGATGCTCAGCACGCTCTTTATGGAGGGCGGCGCACCTAACTTTGGCTGGACATTTTATGCTCCCTTGTCCACTACTTATGCTCCTCCGAGTGTTACTTACTTCATTTTTGCCGTACATATGATGGGGATCAGCTCCATTATGGGTGCCATCAACATTATCGCAACCATCCTGAATATGCGCGCCCCTGGCATGACGATGATGAAACTACCACTGTTCGTCTGGACGTGGCTAATCACGGCTTTCTTGTTAATCGCAGTCATGCCAGTTCTGGCAGGTGTCGTCACCATGATGCTGATGGATATCCACTTTGGTACCAGCTTCTTCAATGCGGCTGGCGGTGGTGACCCTGTATTATTTCAACATATTTTCTGGTTCTTTGGCCATCCGGAAGTTTACATCATGATCTTGCCGGCCTTCGGGATTGTGAGTGAGATCATTCCTACCTTTGCGCGAAAGCGGCTGTTCGGTTACAGCTCCATGGTCTATGCCACGTCATCGATCGCTTTTCTCTCGTTTATCGTTTGGGTCCACCATATGTTTACGGTCGGCCTGCCGTTAATGGGCGAACTGTTCTTTATGTACGCCACCATGCTTATCGCGGTTCCTACCGGTGTTAAAGTTTTCAACTGGGTCGCTACTATGTTTCGTGGCTCAATGACCTTTGAAACACCCATGTTATTTGCTATCGCTTTTGTGGTGCTTTTCACGATAGGCGGATTTTCCGGTCTGATGCTGGCGATTGCTCCTGCGGATTTTCAATATCACGATACCTACTTTGTGGTCGCTCATTTTCATTACGTTTTAGTACCCGGGGCCGTATTTGCCATCATGGCGGGAGTGTATTACTGGCTGCCAAAATGGACAGGGCACTACTACCCGGAAACGATGGGAAAAGTACATTTCTGGTGTAGTTTTATCGGTGTAAACCTGACATTTTTTCCGATGCACTTTATCGGCTTAGCCGGGATGCCACGTCGCATACCTGATTACGCACTGCAGTTTGCAGACTTCAACATGGTCGCCTCCATCGGTGCTTTTATCTTTGGGTTTTCGCAACTCATTTTTCTGGTACTGATTATTAAAACTATCCGTGGAGGCAGTCCTGCCACATCTGAAGTATGGGATGAACCGCATGGACTGGAATGGACTATTCCTTCGCCTGCTCCCTATCACACCTTCTCGACACCCCCTGAAGTAAAGTAGGTATCTTCAATGAAGCCGGTGAAATCAGCTCAGCAAAAAAACCGATCCATGGTACGCACACTCATATTGAGTTGTGTGCTGATGTTTGGCTTCGGCTTTGCTTTAGTGCCGCTTTATGATGTTTTTTGTCGGATCACCGGGTTGAATGGCAAGGTATTGAACACCGGACCGAATGCACCCACAGGCAGTGATAAGAACAGAACCATTCGCGTACAGATGATAGCTGTCAACAATGAATCGATGCCGTGGGAGTTCCGGGCTCTATCGCCCATGGTGACTGTCTATCCGGGTGAAAGTAAGCAGGCGGCTTATCTGGCACACAATCCCACGTCTGAAAAAATGGTAGCGCAGGCCATTCCATCCGTATCTCCGTCAGAAGCTGCCCAATATCTGCATAAAGTCAATTGTTTTTGCTTTGATCGACAGCCCCTGGACAGCCTCGAAACCAGAGAAATGCCATTACTATTTGTCATCGATCCGGAATTACCCACCTACATCAGCACAATTACTTTGTCCTACACACTCTTCGATATTACCTCGACAAAAGCCGCTGAAAGCGATCTCTTATCTAAATCAGCTCAACCCAATAGCACAGGGAGGAACACATTATGAGTCATGAGACTTACTATGTACCCGCGCAAAGCCGCTGGCCGATCTTAGCCTCTATAGCCCTATTCCTGTTAGCTTATGGTGCCGGCACTCTGATTAATGGACTCAAAACTCAAACCGGAGGAACAGGATTAGTACTGCTCTTGTCCGGCGCCTTTATGATGAGTCTGATACTCATCGGCTGGTTCCGCCATGTGATTAATGAGAGCATGGATGGAAAATACAGCCCTCAGGCAGACCTTTCCTTTCGATGGGGTATGAGCTGGTTTATCTTTTCAGAAGTGATGTTTTTTATCGCTTTCTTCGGTGCACTTTTTTATGTACGCACACTGGCCGTTCCGTGGCTAGGTGGTGAAGGTGAAAAAGGCGTCAGCAATATGCTCTGGCAAGGCTTCGAAGCACAGTGGCCATTGCTCACCACCCCCGATATGGAAAAATTTCCAGGCGCTACTGCGGTTATCGACCCCTGGCACCTGCCGCTGATTAATACCGCTATTCTTATTTCGTCCAGCTTCACTATTACATTGGCGCATCACGCTCTGAAAGCAGGTCGCCGCAAGGCTATCGTCCTCTGGCACGGCCTGACAATTCTATTGGGTATCATCTTTTTATCTTTCCAAATCATGGAATATGTAGAGGCATATCAGGAGTTAGGGTTAACACTGCACTCAGGAATTTACGGTGCGACCTTCTTCATGTTGACGGGTTTTCATGGCCTGCATGTCACATTAGGAACATTGATGCTGATTATCATCTGGCTACGTGTTTTGAAAGGTCACTTTACGCCTGAAAACCACTTTGGTTTCGAGGCCGTTGCTTGGTACTGGCACTTTGTAGATGTCGTATGGGTCGGCTTATTCCTGTTTGTTTACGTATTTTAGGACATAGCGTCTGGTTAAAGCCAAGGAGCATGTGAGACTAACTGACCACTGAAAAAACCATAGACGACTAAGGCTAACAGCAGCACGCAAAACAGCACACGCAGATACAAGGAATAGACAATACGGCGGGATGATCCACCATCCCTGATAAGAAAAAACAGGCCACTAAAAAGACTAACGACGGCCCCAAGAAACAGTAGTAACAGCAGGATCTTGATCATATGAGTAACCTCCAATGCGGATATATCAATAGTAAAGACCGGCAGCGCAATCTATTCAAGTGGATTCTCGCACTGCAGGCTGTGCTTATCTGCTCGTTACTCCTGTTTTTAGGCAACTGGCAACTACAGCGCGCCGCTGAAAAAGAGCAGCTTTTATTACAGTTTACTCAAGCAGAGGTTAAGCAAAACAGTAGCGCTACTCCTATCCACTTATTTGACAAAGTCGAGCTTAGTGGCCATCTGATAACGGATCACTATTTCTTTTTAGATAATCGTACATGGCAGGGGCAGGTTGGCTACGAAGTCATTGCCGCATTAAAGACCAATCAGGCAAATATTCAATTGATCAGTTTAGGATGGTTAGCAGCACCGAGCGACAGGAACCGTTTACCTTCCCTGACACTCCCCAATAGCGCACTGAATGTTATTGCTTATGCCGATAAGCCGTCCAAAGCGCTGTTACTCGGTGACGACACCTGGACGCAGAGCTGGCCAAAACGTATTCAACAGCTTGATTTACATAAAATCTCCAGCGCCCTCAAGACGCCTGTTTCTGAGTGGCTGTTTCGTCCAGTGAGCCAGGTCATACCCGAGCTTACTCTCACATGGAAACCCGTTGTCCTGCCTCCGCAACGCCATACTGGCTATGCCGTGCAATGGTATGGACTGGCTACGGCCTGGTTAATATGCAGCGCCATTTTAGCGCGAAAAATGTTCATCAATAAGGAGAGCAGCGTATGAATCGCCTTAATTTCTGGCTCATCTGGTTCTTTGGCGCCGGCCCGATGCTACTGGCGATGTTTCTATATTTTAGTGGTTACTCTCCCACCAGCAGTAGTCAACGCGGTGACTTACTGCCTCCAGGGGCCACCTTAAGCGACTGGGGATTAATCGACCCTACGGGTAAAAAGCGCGATGCCAATGGCCAATGGCAATTACTACTTACCAGTAAAACGCCTTGTATTGATCGCTGCGCTTATTGGCAACAACAACTACCACAAATCAACCAGGCACTGGGCAAAGACAGAGACCGGGTTATCTGGGCTCTGGTGGCAAATAATCCACAGGGTAATCAGCTGAGTAGCGATCAATTATCACAACTGGAAAATGGTATTTGGCTGGCAGACCCGAATGGCAACTTAGTTTTACAGTACTCTTTGGAACAGACGCCCAAAGATCTGTTAAAGGACCTGAAACGCTTACTGAAAGTTTCACGGATAGGCTAATGAACAGACGGAGCACAGTGCATGCAGCGTAGTTTATGGATTCTAGCCAACTCAGCTTTACTACTCGCACTTGTAGTCGTTTTGCTCGGTGGCTGGACGCGCCTTAATTATGCAGGATTAGGCTGTCCGGACTGGCCAGGCTGCTATGGGTCACTGATTCTGCCAAGCGAGCCCGACAGGCTACAGCAAGCCCAAAGCGCTTTTCCAGACCACCCCATTGATACCTACAAAGGATGGCTGGAAATGACTCACCGCTACGCGGCAGGGACTCTGGGCTTATTAATACTCGGCATCGCTATAATCAGTTATAAAGTCCGCAAAACTGAATTCTCTCTGGGCTACTTACCAACGCTATTACTCATTCTGGTCATTATGCAGGCATTGTTCGGCATGTGGACAGTCACCTTAAAGCTGCTGCCTCCCATTGTTACTCTGCATTTACTCGGCGGGCTGCTGACGCTGACTTTACTGTTTATGTTGCAAGCAAGACTGAGGGGAATCAGAAACGACCTGATCCCAGCGGCTACTGAAAAAGCCAGACGTAGCGACGACCTCACTCCTTCAGGCATTACTGCTGCGAACAACACGCCTGCAAATAACACTATTGCAGATACTGGAGCATATACCGGGCCAGGTATCCGTTTGAAGGTTTTCATCGGCGTCATTCTTCTTTTTTTCCAATTAGCGCTCGGTGGCTGGACCAGTGCAAACTATGCTGGCTGGGCATGCTCTGATTGGATCGTCTGTCACCAGGATATCAATGTCACACTGGATTTTGCACGTGGGTTTGAACTAACAACCGATCTTGAAGCCAACTATGAAGGTGGCTTATTGCCATTAGAAGCCCGTGCCGCCATTCAAATGACACACCGCGTCATGGCCTTGCTACTGATTAGCTATCTTCTGTGGCTGGCCTGGAACCTACAAAAACTTTCAAGTGCGTTCAAACGCCCACTTCAACTAGTACTGCTATTATCGATAACACAAGCCGGCCTGGGAGTTGCCAACGTTATCTGGGCTGTACCTTTACCATTAGCGACTGCACATCATGCAGGAGCCGTATGTTTATTGCTTGCCATGTTATGGCTATACCAGCGAAGTACTCGATTCTCAAAAGGGGGCACATATGCAGCACTCTAATATTAAACACTCCACGATACAGCCACCTGATCATATTACTCAGTCACCCGCCATTGAAGCGATTTCTCAGTGGCGGGACTATTTAGGCCTGTGTAAGTTAAAAGTCGTCGCCGTGATGCTGTTAACTGCATTGGTCGGCATGTGCCTGGCCGTCCCTGAGTTACCCGCCTTCAGTACTCTGTTCTGGGGATTAAGCGGTATAGGTCTGGCTTCCTGTTCTGCAGCGGCCGTCAATCATGTGGTGGATAGCCATATAGATGAGAAAATGGCCCGAACACGTCACCGCCCTCTACCTCAGGGAAAAATCACTCACCAGCAAGCCCTGTTATTCGCTGCCATTATTGGTGTTATCGGCATCACGGCTCTGGTTATATTCATCAACCCACTCACCGCCTGGCTGACACTGGCATCACTTATCGGCTATGCCGTGGTCTATTCCATGTGGCTTAAACGTGCGACACCGCAAAATATTGTGATTGGTGGGGTCGCAGGCGCGGCCCCTCCTTTATTAGGCTGGGTCGCGGTAACCGGTTCACTTGACCCCAATAGTCTGCTGCTAATGCTGATCATATTTGCCTGGACGCCCCCACACTTCTGGGCATTGTGTATAGCACGAAAAGCAGACTACCAAAAAGCGGGAATCCCTATGCTGCCGGTTACCCATGGCGAAGCATTTACCAAGCTACAGATTATTCTCTACACCCTGCTGATGGTCGCCACCACTGCTTTCCCTTATCTGACTCAAATGAGCGGAGAGTTTTACTTAATAGGCGTGGTAGCACTGAATTTAAGATTCATGCAGTGGGCATGGAAAGTGTATAACAGTGACGACAAACAAGTGGCGATGGGCATGTTCAGATACAGCATCACCTACATCATGATGCTGTTTGTGGTACTGCTTATTGATCATTACTATGCATTTTTTTCATGATGAGGATGGGCACAAAAGAGTATTTAATGAATCGAAGTCTCTTAAACATAGAGTAAAAAAAGTGTAACTTGATAATAAAACAACTCATAGAAAGCAACTGATCGGCGTGTCACCCAGGCGGGCGATAACGCCATAAGGGAGAAAACACATGTTTATTCAACATATGATGGGCATCCTCTACCACCCTAAAGCAGAGTGGAAAATGATAAAAGACGAACACTATTCAGCAACGCATGTGTTCATGGCGCAAATCAGTATATTGGCGGCCATACCGGCAGTATCACTGTTTATCGGCACCACCCAGATCGGCTGGAGCATTACCGGTGGGGAGTTCATCAAGTTACAGACATCCAGTGCTCTAATGGCAGCCGTTGCTTTCTATTTTGCCATGTGGATTGCTGTTGGCTTAATAGCCTATGCCATTCGATGGATGGAAAAAACCTATGGCGGTGAAGCTTCCTATGAGGATTGTTTGCTGCTTACTACTTTTACGGCAACACCGATGTTTATTTCGGGCTTGGCTGGCCTTTACCCTATGCTGTGGTTAAACGTCATGGTGGTATTAGCCGCACTTACCTATAGTATTTACCTTCTTTACACCGGCGTACCTATCGTCATGCAGATACCTGAAGACCGCGCGTTCCTATTCGCGTCATCAGTACTGACTGTCGGCCTATGTGTGTTAGTCGGCTTAATGGTGACTACCGTGATTCTATGGAGTACGGTAATACCGCTTAATTATATTTCCGGGTAAGCACTGGATCCTGGAACTATAAGCAAGAAAGCACTGAGTCTTTAGAAAAACCTTTAGAAACAAAAAGCCCCGATACTTAATCAGTAGCGGGGCTTTTCTGTGACTCAAACATGCTTAGCTGTGTGTGAATTTAGCATCTGTATAGATACGAAAAGCCGCTTCCCACACAGGACCCACTTTTCCATCACCAACCGGCTTACCATCAATCTGTACAATCGGTGCGATCTCTTTAGAAGAGCTGCTGATCCAAACCTCATCCGCGTTATACACTTCATCCATGCTGACGATACGCTCTTCTACCTTGATTGAACCCTCAGCCTTGAGACTATCTATGATGATACGACGGGTGATACCCGGCAGAATCTGGTTATCCTGAATGGGCGTAATAACCACACCGTCTTTGACGATGTAGGCATTCACTGAACTACCTTCAGTCAGTTCATTCTTAGCGTTATACAGCAAGCACTCGCTATTACCCGACGCATGGCCTTGCTGAAAGTGCATAACATTTCCCAGCAGGGCTGTGGATTTAATATGACATCTTTTCCAACGCAAATCTTCTGATGTCGTCACGGTGTAGGCATGTACCTTTTCACGATCAACTGGCTCAGGATCTTTAATACCGAAGGTGAAACAAAAAATAGTAGGCTCTACATTTTCCGGGTAGGCATGAAAACGTTTAACATCGGTACCACGCGACACATGAACATACACGCCGAGGTTATTAGTTGCGCCTTGGTTACGCGCGATCAGATCATCTAATAGCACTTTCCATTCATCAGCAGACTTTTTGCATTTAATTTCAATTGCCGCCAATCCATCAATCATACGTTCAATATGAGGCACTAAACCGACTGATTTCCCGGAATAATAGGGAATCACTTCATAGATACCGTCACCAAACAGAAAGCCACGATCCAGAGGTGAAATACGAGCTTCTGCCAATGGAAGATACTCACCGTTTAAGTATGCGATACTCATAATTATTTACCTCTTAATATGTGCGTAATATATACGTAATGTATACGTAATATGTACGTGATGTGCTTGCGGACTGACGATAAATTGATTTTCTGCAGCAAGCTGCTAAGTCTTTCGATTATTCGCTGAAGTCGCTATGAAAAGCAAGACAGCCTGAATATTTATAAAACTGAAGAATATTTATATTACAAAAAGTGGATTATATGCAAGCCATAGAACAATTAAACAAAAAACACCTGCTTATAAAATAAAAACCAGATTATTTATTGATTTAGATATTACTATCAGAATATTAAACTAGTGAAAATACCGCTCTAAAGTATACCTTTTATAGCCTAATCATCACAGTACAATTAACACCTGCTTAATAAAACCGACATAAAACGCGTTACGCTATTAAACAACAGACACTGACAATATACTCTAATGCATACCTTCTTTTCCGGTTACGCGGTAAATCTATGCGCCTACGCAATCTAGCAACGTTTATTAAAGTAGCCCGCCTGGGTAGTTTTCATGGGGCTGCTCAGCAACTGCATGCCAGCCAACCCGCTATTTCAGCACGCATCATTGCGCTGGAAGAGGAGCTTGGCGTTAAACTATTCAGCCGTGACAAGAGCGGTACGCGAATTACTGCCTGGGGAAACCAATTACTACCTTATGCAGAAAAGCTCCTGGCGATCAGTCAGGAGATGAAAGCGCAGGTCAGTCAGGATAAACCGCAAAAAGGATCGTTACGCATTGGTATTGCCGATACGTTAGCACATTTATGGTTGTCATCTTTACTCAAGCACTGGCAGGAAGAATACCCATTGATCTCATTTGAGTTGACCAGCGATGTCACTCCAACACTCATCCGCCAATTGCAGAATCATCAAATTGATCTGGCACTGATGGTTGCTGAACAGAGCATTCCGCCGAATCTGGTTATCGACCCGTTATGCAGCTACCCGCAATGCTGGGTCGCCATAGCCAACCATCCACTTGCCAACAACCCGGTCTGCAGCATTGAAGAGCTAGCGGCTTCGCCCATCCTGAGCTTCCCAAGAGACAGCCGCCCTTGGCATTTTTTACAGCAGTACTTTAGCTCATTGAATGAGCCGCCGGTTATTCACACCTGCAGCTCAGTGGCTAATCTACTAACATTGGTGCGTCAGGGTGTCGGGATTGCCTTGTTGCCCAAACCGTTAGTTGAGGAATCATTAAAAAACGCAGAGTTGGTGACATTGCAAACCCAGGCAGAGCCTCCTGAGCTGGCTTTTTGTTATAGCTGGCGATTAGATGACGACCGCGTTCTGCCCAGATTATTGGCAGATAGCAGTCGCGCCATTATGCAGTTTCCAGCATCAGGCTGATCGGATCAAGACCCTTTTAAACCATACCGATTATCTGGCGCAACTGCAGCAATACAGCTTCACCCTCACTCGGATCAAGCCCATCTTCAGTCAACTCATTCTGGCGGGTAACACCATCAACACTGCCCAGATTTGAAAGATATTCGAGAATTTCACGTGGCTTAACGCTGGCAAGAAGATCGATATCATTCATGACACTCAACATCGCTAAGATGCCATATGCACCCCAGTTAGAAACGTCAGCAATCAGTAACTCATCAACCCGCGTTGTCGCCGATACAATATCCAGATCTTTCAGGGCCTCGGTAATGTTACCCATACCAATTTCATTACCACCATCACCAATGCCGATCGTCGGACATTTGGCGTTATTGATGAAGGTATCAAAACAAGCGGTACGCGCACTGATACTCTCGCCGCGCATGTTGTAATAGCCGCCATCAGCCGCTTGCCCGGGACGCTCAATTGACAGCACGGCATCCGGCTGAAAATGATACAGCGCTTTAAACGCTTCCAGCGCGCGCTCCTGATGCTCGCCTACGCGAATCTCATGCACTCGGTAGTTTTGCATTAACGCCTGAGACACCGGAGGCCCGCAAACAATAACCGGGGTTGCACCCAGTGTTTCCAACGCATCATAAAGCGCAATAGCACCCACCGGCCCATCCGTTTCAAATGTATCTATCACAGGGAAACCTGTGCCTATCAATACGTGCCCTTTGCACTTGTTCAGGATACGAGC
This sequence comes from Neptunomonas qingdaonensis, assembly GCF_900113275.1. Taxonomy (GTDB): domain Bacteria; phylum Pseudomonadota; class Gammaproteobacteria; order Pseudomonadales; family Balneatricaceae; genus Neptunomonas; species Neptunomonas qingdaonensis. Next base: position 401,309 of record NZ_FOOU01000001.1, on the reverse strand, counting down.
GGCACGCAGGTAATAACCCGTTTGCAGTGCTGACTGTACGGTTTTCATTCCGCGTAAATTACGCGCCACCAGCGCATCTTCAATTTGCAAACTCAGCGTAGCGTCATCCGCTCTGTTTTGATTGTTCACTATTCTTTCTCCGAAAATAAGGGGGCAGGTTCAGGCGATACGTTGTAGTGCGGTGGTAATAAATCGCCGCTCAGCCAAACAATTAATGTTATGAGCCTGTTCGAGGCTAATCTCTTCAAAGCTGAGTTTAGTGCCGGGCATCCGTTGTGATAATTTTGCGGTGTCACGAGCAATAACTGAGCCGATTTTTGGATAACCCCCAATAGTCTGGCGATCATTCAGCAACACGATGGGCTGCCCATCTGCAGGGATCTGAATAGCGCCATGACAGATACCTTCAGAAAGAATACCATCAAGCATTGATTGAATTCGCTGCCCTTCCAGACGAAATCCCATACGGTCAGCACGGTCTGTTAAGGTATATTCACTGGAAAAAAACAAACGTTGTTGAACGGGATCAAAGCTATGCTGCTGATAGCCGAGAATCACTCGTAGCGTCGCACTCTGCAGGTAATCAGGTTGTTCAGACTCAGGCAGCGCCCAAAGAGTATCCGTATGATGGCTCTTGCACGCAAGAATATCGCCTTGCTGCAATTTCTGACCGTTCAGCCCACCGATCGCTTCGCGAGTAACCGTAGCTGTGCTGGAAAAGGTTTTTTCCATCTGAAATCCACCTGCCACAGCCAGATAAGCACGCGTACCCGCCGTCGTAAAACCCAACTCGATTTTATCACCGGCTTTGATCTTGTGACCTTGCCAGCGTTGCGCTTCCTGTCCATTTATTTTGAACGGCATATGCGCGCCCGTCACGGCCAGAATAGTATCGACTTGCGCTTCAAGCACTAAGCCTCCAATGCTGATTTCCAGCGCAGTCGCGTTCAGGTCATTTTCACAGAGGCGATTGGCCCATTTAAACGCATCAGCGTCCAATGGTCCTCCGTTGGTGAGTCCGATACGATGATGTCCGTAACGTCCGCCATCCTGTATTAAGGTTAGCAGGCCTGGCTGCTTTACTAAGAAACCACTCATAGCTCACCTCCCAATGCTAAAAACTCACTACGATCAATGGCTGAAAAGCGCACGCTGTCACCCACCTTCACCGGCATCGACGGACTGGCCTTGGGATTAAACATCGGTGTCGGGCATAAACCAATCAGATTCCAACCACCCGGGGATACCGACGGATACACGGCAGTCTGACGATCAGCAATCGCTACGGCACCACGCGGAACTTTCAGTCGGGGAGTGCTTAAGCGAGGCGCAGCAATACGCGGATCCACCTCACCCAGAAAAGCAAAACCTGGTGCAAAGCCTATAGCATAGACGCGGTACTCCATCCCGCTATGGATTTTAATAACCTCGTCAACACTCAACTGCGCACGTCGTGCTAAATCCTCTAAGTCCGGGCCTGACTCACTACTGTAATACACAGGTAAAGCAATGACCGAGCCTTCCTGTTGGGTCACATCACCGAGCTGTTGAAGCGTTTCACGTATATGGCGACGCACAGCGAAATGATCGGTTTTATATTGGTCGTAAATCACCATGAGTGACGCATACGACGGCACCATATCAATTAAGGTATCAGCCATCACCGCTTCCAGTCGGGCTGCTGCCAGCTGAACCTGAGCGGATACCAATGGATCAGCCACTTCACCAAAATAGATGATGATAGCGTTTTCGCCTGCTATTTCGACTTTCATTTTGCATTCTTCCCTAGGTTAGAGCTCCCTAAGTCAGTGCTCCCGGAAATGAGTTGACGAATCTCCTCGATAGCCTGCACACCCGTCAGGTTATCGCCATGCACACACAAGGTATCCGCATGCAGATCCAGTGTATGCCCATTGACACTGGTCACCGTACCGCTGGTAGCCAGCTGAACCACCTGAGCCAACATCTTCTCTTTATTATGAACTGCACCTTCAAGTGTACGTGATAGCAACTTACCATCATCGGCATAGCAACGATCGGCAAAGGCTTCAAACCACAGATTCAAACCAAACTTGGCCGCTTCCGCTCTGTGTTTTACCGCATCAGGGGTGCCCTGCAGCATTAAAAATATCGGGCGATGATAACTGGCAACGGCTTGCATAATACTGCCGCGAACCGCTTCATCAGCCATCATATCGTTGTAGAGCGCACCGTGCGGCTTCACATACTCAAGCGATAACCCCATGGATGCTGACATACCATCCAGCGCAGCAATCTGGTAAAGGACCAAGGCTTGTATTTCAGCATCACTGGCTTTCAGGGAGCGTCGCCCAAAACCTACCAGGTCGGGATATCCCGGATGTGCACCCACAGTAACACCGTATTTTTTGGCCAACGCTAATGTTTTTTGCATCACCAGAGGGTCGCCCGCATGGAAACCACAGGCGATATTGGCCTGATCAATGTGCGGCATCACCGCATGATCCATCCCCATATTCCAGGAACCAAAATTTTCACCCAGATCGCTATTTAGTTTTAACGTCATAATATCTCTCCTGGTTCGCTTACATAATAGCCAGATGGCTGTTGGGGATATCCGTCACCAACATGTGACCAGGGCTATGGGTGATACAGAAAGGTGGACGTGCTTGTTCAATAGCCACCTGCGGTGTTACACCACATGCCCAGAACACCGGCACTTCGCCCTTGTTAATGGTAACAGCATCACCGAAATCAGGCTGATTAATATTACTGATACCGATATCCTCCGGATTGCCGAAATGCAGTGGTGCGCCATGCACAGAGGGAAAACGTGTACAGATCTGGATAGCACGTATTGCATCTTTCGGTTTCATCGGGCGCATGCTGACAACGGTTGTACCGCTAAAACGCCCGGCAGGACGACAAGCAATATTGGTGCGATACATCGGCACATTGACACCTTCGGTGATATTGCGCACCTCAAGTCCATCGGCAATCAACGCTTCTTCAAAGGAAAAAGAACAACCCAATAGGAAGGTGACAAGATCATCACGCCAGAATTGGCGAACATCCGTTACTTCCTGAGTCAGTTTTCCATTTTCATAAATACGGTAGCGCGGGATATCACTACGGATATCAAGATCCTTACCTAAATCCGGCAACAGGAAATCGCCAGGATTAGCCGACATACCAATAACAGGACAAGGCTTTGGATTTAGCTGGCAAAACTGCAAAAACTCATTCGCCCACTCCTTTGGCATAATCGCCAAATTACCTTGCACAAAGCCTTTTGAATAACCTGATGTATTACCTGCAAATTCACCGCTACGAATTAACTGGCGAAGATCGTAAGGGGAGATATTAACGTCCATAGCGTGCCTCAAGTTTGTGTACTATTTAAACAATTTATCCATCATCATAGCTTGCTCTGTAAAGTGGTCTACTGTCTAATGAAAAATAATTACTACAACTGATAATTTTATTTTATCAAAAAGTCCGATATCCACAGTCATCAAATACAACAAGCGATTAGCATACAGAGGATCAACACTCTGATGACTGGCTTTTCACTGCGAAGCAAGTAAAGTAGCAAGCTCATAGCTTAACTGACAACGGAACTATCGATGCTACTTTCAGATACCTCTTTACTGGCACTTATTGCGTTGAGCAGCATCGCCTGTCAATGGCTGGCATGGCGGTTGAAGTTACCCGCAATCCTGTTTCTATTATTAACCGGTATTTTACTTGGACCGGTCAGCAACACACTCGATCCGGACGCGCTTTTTGGCGACTTACTGTTCCCTTTTGTGTCGTTATCCATCGCAATTATTCTATTTGAAGGTAGCCTGACACTGCACTTTGATCAGGTTCGCGATGTCAGCAAAGTCGTTCGGCGACTCGTTACCTGGGGAGCACTGATCACATGGGCGTTAATCGCTATTGCTTCCTACTGGGTCATTGGCTTATCCGCTGAACTTGCCGCGCTCTTTGGCGCATTAGTGGTGGTCACAGGCCCTACTGTGGTGGTTCCCATGTTACGCACATTACGTGCCACCAGCCGCATATCAAATGTGCTGCGCTGGGAAGGAATCATAATTGACCCCATCGGCGCGCTGATGGCAGTACTGGTGTTCGAGTGGATAATATCCAGACAACAAGCCAGCGGATTAATCTCACATACGGTACTGCTATTCGGCGAAATAATTCTGGTTGGTGCAGGCTTAGGGGCGCTGGCAGCATTCCTGTTAGCTTATGTTATCCGCCATCACTGGTTACCTGAATATCTGCATGCGTTTGGCTCTCTCGCATTAGTGTTAGTAACATTTACTCTGTCTAACCATCTGGCACATGAGTCAGGGTTATTAGCCGTGACAGTCATGGGTATCTGGCTTGCCAATGCCAAAGGCATACATATCGATGAGATACTCACCTTTAAAGAAAACCTGACCATCCTGCTGATTTCCGGCTTATTTATTCTGCTAGCAGCACGTCTCAATCTGGAAAGTCTGATCTCACTAGGCCTGCCTGCTTTGGCTCTGCTCGCCATCATTCAGTTTGTTGTTCGTCCCATATCAGTCGGTTTATGCAGCATCGGCAGCGGCCTTAGCTGGCAAGAGAAAGGTCTGATCGCCTGGGTCGGCCCACGTGGCATTGTGGCAGCAGCCGTATCTGTGTTCTTTGCACTGCGTTTAGAAGAAAGTGGCTACGCAAATGCTGACGTGCTCACCACGCTGACCTTTTCTGTGATTATCGGCACCGTTGTCTTCCAGAGTGCTACGGCAGGTTTTGTTGCGCAGAAGCTGGGCGTCACCGAACCTGAATCAAAAGGGCTGGTCATCATTGGGGCGAATAAGGTCGCCCGTGCCATAGCTGAGGCACTGAAACAGCAGGATATCCCGACATTATTGATCGACCCCAGTTGGGAAAATATCAGCGAAGCCCGTATGTCCGGTTTTACAACATTGCATGGTAACCCGCTATCAACACGCGTGTCAGAAAAGCTCGAGCTAGGGGGCTACGGGCAACTTTTGGCGGCAACCCCACAACATGAAATTAATACCCTGACCTGCCTGCACTTTCGCAGCGAGTTTGAAACACGCTTTATCTATACCATCAAAACAGATAAAAGCACCTCGTTGGCATCCAGAAAAGGGGTCGCCACTGAGCATCAAGGGAATATTATGGGGCAGGATAGTTTTTCATTTAAAGAAATATACAGCCTGCTAACACAGGGGGCCCGTATCAAAGCTACCAAATTAAGCAGCGACTACCCATTGCCACGCTGGGAAGCCGAACACAGCACTTCCCGATCCTTACTCATGGCGATCACCCCTGATGGTCGGCTGCGTTTCTTTTCCCCCGATAGCACCCTGGTGGCTAAAGAAGGCTGGACAATCCTGTCAATCGATACGGTAGCGCATGTCGTGAAAGCGGAGAGCCATCAAGCGCTGCTTCCTTCTGAAAGCGGAGCGTCGGTATGAGCACTATTTTATGCAGCGCTCCCTCATGCAGCACTGATGCGGCAGAAGCCCTTCAGGGCTTTATCGATACACATCCACGTTTAGTCGTATTAACAGGTGCAGGCATCAGTACTGATTCTGGCATTCCCGATTACCGGGACCGCAACGCACAATGGAAACGCAAACAACCGGTACAACATCACGATTTCATGCAGAGCCTGGAAACACGCCAACGTTTCTGGGCCCGAAGCTTAATTGGCTGGCCAATGATGCGCGACGCCAAACCTAATACAGCACACCTGAAGCTCGCTGAAATGGAGCGCGCAGGCCATATACCGCTTCTGATTACGCAAAACGTTGATGGTTTACATCAAGAAGCCGGGCATCAGAATATTATCGACCTGCATGGGCGTTCTGATCGTGTTCTATGCACAGAATGTACAGCGCAATACAGCCGTGATCAGGTTCATAACTGGATGCTGGAGGAGAATGAGGGCTTTAAGCATTTCCAGGCGACGGCCGCACCGGATGGGGATGCGGATCTGGAGAATATAGATTTCAGTCTATTCAACGTCAGCAACTGCCCGATATGCAATGGGACACTCAAGCCCGATGTGGTTTTTTTCGGGGATAATGTACCTCGCGATCAGGTTGAACGCTCGCTTACCCAGCTTCAGCAAGCCGATGCGTTGCTTGTCATCGGCTCATCATTAATGGTCTATTCCGGCTTTCGTTTTTGCAAACGTGCGCATGAGTGGGGCATACCCATTGGCGCAGTGACTCTGGGGAAAACACGTGCTGATCAATTGCTAACGCTAAAAATAGATGCTTCGATTAAAAACACACTAGAACAGATAAGGTAAATAGAAACTCATATTTGCCATTATCAACGCCATCCGAGAAACACTCTCCTTTATAAGACTGATTGATAGGCAAAATACACCTCCAATAGCCCATTTCAATATTTACATTATCCTCATGGAAGCGCTAGAATTTAGATGAGTCTGTATTAAAAGACCGGATTTACCGGTTGAAGTAGCCATCACTTTTTCATAAGCGCTTTCTGCTCCAACCCCTCTTCCCGTTCTCATTAGTACTGTGATTCACTGTTATCTCAGCTGTGTTACTGAGAGATTTTTTAAAATTTAAAAAAGAGTACTTATACCGTGTCAGATACACAAACAGGAACCGTTAAGTGGTTCAACGATGAAAAAGGCTTTGGGTTCATTCAGCGCGATAGCGGTTCGGATCTATTTGTTCACTTCCGTTCGATTATCGGTGAAGGTCGTCGTACCCTCGCTGAAGGACAGGCTGTCAGCTTCGTAGAAGTCCAAGGGCAGAAAGGCCCTCAGGCAGATCAGGTAACGCCGCTGTAAGGTGACTGTTGTTGTCTGCCAAAATAGAAAGCAGGCTGATATGAGCCTGCTTTTTTTTGCCATCTTATGCGCTGACGGCCTTCATCTCAGGTGTTTTGGCCCATTCCGGTGGCTTATGGTAGCGACCCACAACCGAGCTCATAACGGCAAAGGCAATAAAAGAAAACGAAACCTGCTGAAATTCAAATAAGGTTAATGCGACAATAATAATCAACACATCCCCGAGCATGGTTGTTTTTCCGGGATGGATCGCAAAGCGACGCTCCAAATACATCGCCAGTATATTTAAGCCACCCAGTGATGCGTTATGACGAAAAAGAATGATGAGTCCGAAACCAATCAACATCCCTCCCAACACGGCAGCAAACAGCGGTTCAACCTCGATGTGCAGATATCGGTGCATTAACTCCGTTAATAACGATAATAACGAAATACTGCAAAAGGTTCGAAAAGCAAAACTCCACCCCATATAGCGTAACGCTAAAAAGTAGAATGGCAGATTAAGAATAAAGAATAGTTGCCCGAATGATAAATCGGTAAAACTTTGCAAAATCATCCCAATGCCAGCCGTTCCACTGATCAACAACCGGGCTGAGTTAAGTATATGTATCCCTAATGCAACCAGGAGACATCCCTCAAGAATAGATAACCAACGATGCGTTGTATGCATAATACACCCCTAACATCGGCTCCGGCTTTTGACCAGAGACCTGAAAAGAACAGCCTGATAATTTCTTATGGAAAACACAGGCGCGGTGCCGGTAACGGCTATAAAATCTATGCAGAAGCTATGCCAGTTAAAGGACGCGTATTATGAGTAAAATTAACAACAAGTGCACCATTTAAAACCAAACCTGATATTTCACGGTTGAAAATGACAAAAAATGATGCACTTTTAAACACAGAGCTACTTTCCTATCGTCAATCCAGATTAGCGGAAAAACTTAGACGCCAGCCCCGCCAAACCACTAACCCCGCCAACGGCTTCCAATAAACCACCGGCTGAACTGTTATTATCAATCAATTCTGGAATCATATCTGACAACGCGCTGCTTGCCTGTTGCTCTTCCAGACCCAGTGAAGCTGAAAACTCCTGCACTTCAGACTGACCCAGCATAGCAAGCACCTGATCTACTGATAAGCTGCTGTTTTCACCATCACCCAACCATGACTGAGCCAATGAAGCTAATCCACCACCACTGAATTTTGAAATCAGATCACTGAGATCAATCTGACCATCTGCACCGCCTAATAGCGACCCCAGAGCACTCGATACCTGCTCAGAATTGATTCCACCGGCTGATGACCCTAGCTTGCTCAAAAACAGATCGGTTGCCACTTTTAGTAAATCCATCGACTTAGCTCCTTTTATTTCCAGATATCTTAAATAATTGGTAACACGTTACCCCCTGCAACATGAATCGCATGTTAATTCTAATAAGAACCCGCCGACTGCATAAAGCCATGCACACCGGTTAATACAATCTGCGAAGCCATTGCCGCCAGAATTAAACCGGTCACTTTACTTAAAACATTCAATCCTGTTTTTCCCAGAATCCTCTCCATCCACGCCGAAAGATGCAGACATACTAGTAAACTGATTAATGCCAGTAGCAGACCAATCAAACCATAGGCAATATCTAATCCGTGTAATTCGGCACCATACACCAAAATAGTACCGATGGTGGCGGGCCCGATGATCGTGGGAATAGCCAAGGGCACAACCGACACATCATCACGCTGCTCAGAAGGCACTTCAGCATTCGCTCTGACACCATCTCTAACCAGACTAATAGCAGAAAGAAACAGCAGAATACCTGCTCCGATACGAAATGAATCCAGCGTTATACCCAATAAAGCAAAAAGAGGAGAGCCGAAAAAGAAAAGCACCAGGCTGATACACAAAGCTGCAAATACCGCACGATTGGCCGTCGAACGTCTTACGGCCACCGAGTCTGTTCGCGTCAGAGCCAAAAACATGGATACCACAAAAAAGGGAGCGAACAGAAAAGCAAATTTCACCCAGGTAGAAAGAATCAGAGTCATAGTAGCGCCATCTCAAAAGGGGGTTTGGTCATCATCAACAAAAAAGCCGCCTCAAAAGACGGCCTTTTTCAGACGCATCGCTTTACACGATTTTTGCATCCAGCTTACCAGCCTCATAGGCTGCAGCCATATTTTCAAGCGAAATAGCATTGATTTTAGATGCCTGACCCGCCGCACCAAATGCTTCATAACGAGCAATACAGATACCGCTCATCGCATCGATAGTTTTCTGCAGGTATTTACGAGGATCAAATTCGGCTGGGTTTTCGGCGAGGAAACGACGAATCGCACCAGTAGATGCCAAACGCAAATCCGTATCAATATTAATTTTACGTACGCCGTGTTTAATACCTTCAACAATCTGTTCAACCGGTACGCCATAAGTTTCCGGTATCTCTCCACCAAACTGGTTAATCACTGCCAACCACTCCTGAGGCACTGAAGAGGAGCCGTGCATCACCAAGTGGGTACCAGGGATACGCTGATGGATCGCTTTAATACGATCAATCGCCAGAATATCGTCCGTGGGTGGCCGCGTAAATTTGTAAGCACCGTGAGATGTACCACAAGCGATAGCGAGTGCATCCACATTAGTTTTACTCACAAAATCAGCCGCTTCGTCAGGATCAGTCAACATCTGATCGTGTGATAAAGTGCCTTCAGCGCCGACGCCGTCTTCTTCACCCGCCTGCCCGGTTTCCAGGGAACCTAAGCAACCCAATTCACCTTCCACAGACACACCACAGGCGTGAGCCATCTCAACAGTGCGACGTGTTACATCAACGTTATACTCATAGCTGGATGGGGTTTTCCCATCAGTCATCAACGAGCCATCCATCATTACAGAGGAAAAGCCCATCGCAATGGAGCGTTGACAAATAGCAGGAGAGGTACCGTGATCCTGGTGCATACACACAGGGATGTGCGGAAACTCAGCGATAGCAGCCAGAATCATATGACGCAGGAAATTAGAACCTGCATATTTACGCGCGCCCGCAGAAGCCTGCACAATCACCGGAGAGTTGGTTTTGTCAGCTGCTTCCATAATGGCACGCATCTGTTCCAGGTTGTTTACGTTATACGCCGGGATGCCGTAACCATTTTCGGCAGCGTGATCCAACAGCTGACGCATTGATATTAAAGCCATTGTGTTTCACCTATTACTTTAAATTATTTTCAGCTTAGCTATATAAAACATACAAAATAAGCAAAGCGCCTTACTGCTTGGCACGTGTTTCTAACATAGCGACGGCGGGCAGCACCTTACCTTCAACAAACTCGAGGAAAGCCCCCCCACCAGTTGAGATATAGGATACTTTATCAGCAATCTCATATTTATCTACAGCCGCCAGCGTATCACCGCCGCCGGCGATAGAGAATCCGGCGCTTTCAGCAATTGCTAGTGATAATGTTTTAGTACCAGCACCAAACTGATCAAACTCAAAAACGCCAACCGGGCCATTCCAAATAATCGTGCCAGCACCTTTCAGCACACTGGCCAGCGCGGCAGCAGAGACAGGGCCGATATCCAAAATCATCTCATCATCGGTCACATCGTCAACGGATTTAACCGTCGCTGTCGCTGACTCAGAAAATTCAGTAGCCACGACTACATCCACAGGCAATGGGATGTTTACTTTTTTCATCAATGCCTGAGCTACCGGTATCAGGTCATGTTCACATAATGACTTACCTACTGGCTTACCGGCGGCGGCGAGGAAAGTGTTCGCAATACCACCACCGACAATTAACTGATCGACTTTATCAGAAAGCGAGTTCAGCACTTCCAGCTTAGTCGATACTTTAGAACCACCGACAATGGCGACCAAAGGAGTCGCGGGCTGCTTAAGCGCCTTACCCAAAGCATCCAGCTCATTCGCCAACAACGGACCTGCGCAAGCAACATCAGCGAAGCGTGCCACACCATGTGTCGACGCCTGCGCCCGATGCGCCGTGCCAAAAGCATCCATGACATAGATATCACATAATGCCGCCATTTTTTGTGACAAGGCTTCGTTATCTTTTTTCTCGCCCAGATTAAACCGGACGTTCTCCAACAACACCAACTCACCGGCAGCCACTTCAAAACCACCATCCAGCCAGTCTTTAATTAACGGCACAGGTTGCGACAATAGTGTGCTGAGATGTGCAGCAACCGGCGCCAGCGAAAACTCTTCTGCATACTCGCCTTCAGTCGGCCGTCCCAGATGAGACATCACCATTACTTTAGCGCCGGCTTTCAATGCCAACTCAATGGTTGGCAATGCCGCACGGATTCGGGCATCAGAGGTTACTTGTCCATCCTTAACAGGAACATTGAGATCTTCACGGATCAGTACGCGCTTTCCGCTCAGATCCAGGTCTGTCATCTTCAATACACTCATGGGCTTGTCCTATTCAGTAGTAATAGTGGCTATTTAACTAATGATTTATAATTAAGCGCTTCAGACTTAATGTTCTAACTTTATTACGAATCGGCTTTGGGCTGATTTAACCAGTCCTGAGTAATATCCAGCATGCGATTCGCAAAACCCCACTCGTTATCAAACCAGCAGAGCAATTTAATCAGTGTGCCGCCACTCACGCGGGTTTGTGTGCCATCGACAATGGCCGAACGGGGGTCGCGGTTAAAGTCGACCGATGCATGTGGCTCTTCGGTATAGCCTAACAAGCCTTTCAAACCCTGAGCAGCTGCATTTTTGAATATCTGATTAACCTCTTCTGCGCTGGTTTGCCTGGAGACATTAATACTCATATCCATAACAGATACATTGATAGTCGGCACACGCAGGTGCAAACACTCAAAGCGTCCGGCTAATGCAGGCAGCAAACGATCTATACCGCGGCTTAAACCGGTATCTACCGGAATAATCGATTGCATCGCGCTTCTTGTCAGACGCAAGTCTGTTTGATGATAACTATCAATCACCGGCTGATCATTCATCGCTGAGTGGATCGTCGTCGTCACACCAGAGACGATGCCCAGTTCGCGATTTAGCAACTCCAACACAGGAATCACACAGTTAGTCGTGCAGGATGCTGCTGACACTACAGTCATACCCGCCGTCAGTAGCTGATGATTCAGCCCATAGACAATCGTTGCATCAACATCCGCCATGGCTGGTTGCGAGAAAAGTAATTTTTTCGCCCCCGATTTCAGGTGCTTTTCAGCTGTTTCCCTATCACTAAACGATCCGGAGCACTCGATTACCAGATCAATGCCCATCTCTTCCCAGGGAAGCAGAGAGGGATCAGCCTGATTAATCACCCGAATACGATCATCACCAATCAGCAGACATTCACCATCATGCTCAACCGGAATAGGGAAACGACCATGCGTCGTATCATAGCGGGTCAGATACGTGACCGTTTCAATATCAGACAGCTCATTTAATGCAACCACCTGCAATTGCTGCTGCAATCCATTTTCATAGATTGCCCGCAGCACGCATTGACCGATCCGGCCATAGCCATTAATCGCAATTCGAAAGCTCATCTAACTCGCTTTACACTCAAAAAAAGAACGAAGCCGGACAAATGTCCGGCTTAGAATCGATTTACAGAACCGATTTAACCGTTGCTACAACATTATCAACCGTAAAGCCGAAATGTTTAAACAGGTCACCCGCCGGCGCAGACTCACCAAAGGTGGTCATACCAACAATGGCACCATTCAAACCGACATACTTGTACCAGAAGTCAGCCTGTAGCGCCTCAACAGCGACGCGTGCCGTGACTGCCGCGGGCAGAACTGCTTCACGATAAGCAGCATCCTGACGATCAAACACGCCAGTTTCCGGCATAGAGACGACACGTACCTTCTTGCCTTGTGCAGCCAAAGCTTCAGCAGCATCCACCGCTAATCCCACTTCAGAACCCGTGGCAATCAAGATAGCATCAGGCTGGCCATCCGTATCACGCAGGATGTAACCACCGCGTGCAATGTTGGCAATCTGTTCTGGTGTACGCTGCTGGTGTGGTAGGTTCTGACGCGAGAACACCATCGCTGTCGGGCCATCTGTACGCTCTAGCGCCGCTTTCCAGGCTACTGCTGATTCAACCGCGTCACCTGGACGCCAGCAGCTCATATTAGGGGTATGACGCAGGTTAGAGACCTGTTCAACAGGCTGGTGAGTTGGGCCATCTTCACCCAGACCGATCGAATCATGTGTGTATACATGGATAACGCGCTGCTTCATCAGTGCCGCCATACGCAATGCATTACGTGCATATTCCATGAATACCAGGAAGGTCGCGCCGTATGGAATAAAACCACCGTGCAACGCCAGGCCATTCATCATTGCAGACATACCGAATTCACGTACACCGTAATAAAGGTAGTTACCAGAAGCATCATCTTTACTAATGCCTTTAGCGCCCGACCAAATTGTCAGGTTAGAGCCGGCCAAGTCAGCAGATCCACCCAGAAGCTCCGGCAATAGTGGGCCATAAGCATTCAGTGCATTTTGTGAAGCCTTACGTGAAGCGATGGTTTCACCTTTAGCGGCGATTTCTGCAATCCATGCATCTGCTTTTTCAGAAAAATCGGCTGGCAAGTCGCCAGAAATACGGCGCAATAAATCGTCCGCTAATTCAGGAAAAGCGCTGCGGTAAGCAGCGAAGCGTGAGTTCCAGTCATTTTCAGCACGGCAACCGGCATCTTTGGCATTCCAGTCTGCATACAGATCTTCCGGAACTTCAAACGCGGGATAAGGCCAGTTCAGACGCTCGCGCGTCAGCGCAATTTCATCTTCACCTAATGGCGCACCATGGCAGTCTTCTTTTCCTTCTTTATTCGGCGAACCAAAACCAATAGTGGTTTTACAGCAGATCAGCGTTGGGCGGTCAGTGGTCTCTTTAGCGCTGACAATCGCGTCACGAATCTGATCGGCATTATGCCCGTCGACACCCGGAATGACCTGCCAGCCGTAAGCTTCAAAGCGTTTGACGTTATCGTCGGTGTACCAGCCTTCAACTTCACCGTCGATAGAAATACCGTTGTCATCCCAGAAAGCGATCAACTTACCCAGACCTAACGTACCGGCAAGCGAACAAGCCTCATGAGAAATACCTTCCATCATGCAACCATCACCGAGGAAAACATAGGTGTTATGATCAATGATTTCGTGACCTTCGCGGTTAAACTGTGCAGCCAGGATTTTCTCAGCGGTAGCAAAACCTACGGCATTTGATATGCCCTGCCCTAACGGGCCGGTAGTAGTTTCTACACCGGGGCAGTAACCGTATTCTGGATGCCCTGCCGTTTTAGAATGCAGTTGACGGAAGTTTTTAATGTCGTCAATAGAGACATCATAACCGGTCAGGTGCAACAGAGAGTAAATCAGCATTGACCCATGGCCGTTAGATAATACGAAACGATCACGATCAAACCATTGCGGGTTAGATGGATTGTGCTGCATGAAATCGTTCCAGAGCACTTCGGCAATATCTGCCATGCCCATTGGTGCACCAGGGTGGCCCGACTTTGCTTTTTGAACAGCATCCATACTTAATGCGCGAATAGCGTTGGCCAGTTCTCTGCGAGAGGACATTCAATCAACTCCTGGGATTTTCCCAATTTAGTGAAGCGAAGTATAAAAACAGGCCGCAATTTTCGCGCAGATACGTCTTCGCTTCAACGCTAAAACCTGATTTTGACGAAAACTGAAGGAATTTCATGTTAATTCATGAAATTTTCATGAAAAACCGACGCTAAAATCATGCATTACCGGTTCAAGACAGCTAAAATACGCCCTGCTTTTACAATCACAGATGCACAGAGATCTATTTCACCTTCTCTGCCTCTGGTGATTCTACTTAGAACAACGCTGCTAAAGTAGCTCAACCTAAAAAAGTGCTGGCAGACAGTTCTGTTTAATAGCTTTAATTGAGGATACAAACACGCGATGAGCGAATACAGCCTATTTACTTCCGAATCCGTGTCTGAAGGTCACCCAGACAAAATAGCTGACCAGATTTCAGACGCCGTTCTTGACGCCATTATCAGTGAAGATAAATATGCGCGTGTCGCCTGTGAAACCATGGTTAAAACGGGTGTGGCGATTGTTTCCGGCGAAATAACAACCTCAGCCTGGGTCGATCTTGAAGATATCGTGCGTAATGTTATCTGCGATATCGGCTACACGTCATCTGATGTCGGTTATGATGGTGCGACATGCGGTGTTATCAACATTATCGGTAAGCAAGCCCATGAAATTGCTCAGGGCGTCGATCGCGCTAAACCTGAAGATCAGGGAGCGGGCGACCAGGGCCTGATGTTTGGTTACGCATCGAATGAAACCGATGTATTGATGCCCGCGCCGATCACTTATTCTCATCGTTTAGTCGAGCGTCAGGCTGAAGTCCGCAAATCCGGCTTATTGCCATGGTTACGTCCGGATGCAAAATCGCAGGTCACCTTCCGTTATGCAGACGGAAAGCCATCAGGCATCGACGCCGTCGTTCTGTCGACGCAACACAATCCTGATGTATCGCAAGCCGATTTGCGCGAAGCGGTAATGGAATTGATCATCAAGCATGTTTTACCTGCAGAATGGCTCAGCAAAGAAACTAAATTTCACATCAACCCTACGGGCTCATTCGTTACCGGAGGGCCAGTAGGAGACTGCGGTCTGACTGGCCGTAAGATCATCGTCGATACTTACGGCGGCATGGCGCGTCACGGTGGTGGGGCATTTTCGGGTAAAGACCCATCTAAAGTTGACCGTTCTGCTGCCTACGCGGGTCGTTATGTTGCCAAAAACCTGGTCGCCGCAGGGCTTGTTGATCGTTGTGAAATTCAGGTTTCTTACGCCATCGGTGTTGCTGAACCGACTTCAGTCTCGATCAACACATTCGGTACAGGCAAAATATCTGATGAGAAAATCATTGCACTGATCAATCGTCATTTTGATTTGCGCCCACACGCGATTACTCGCATGCTGGATCTGCTACACCCTATGTACCGCGCGACAGCAGCTTATGGGCACTTTGGCCGCAACCCTGTTGAGATGACAGTGAATGACGATACGTTCACCGCTTTCACATGGGAGCGTACCGACAAAATTGAAGCGCTAAAAGCAGACGCCGGGATCTAAACACTCCGCATTTTTTCTAAAAGGCACTTTTTGTGCCTTTTTTTATCACTTTTTTATGCTTTTCTTATGTTTTAATTATAGAACAAGCCTTTAAAACTGGCGTTTTATACATTTCTGACCAAGACTCTTTTAATTAACGAAACACCTCACTTCTTACCTGTAGAAAAATAATAAGCAAACATAGGTGTCCGGAGAGTCAATGCACTTAAAAAATATCAGCATCCGCTGGAAACTGTTTATTCTGGTTTCTCTGATGATGCTAAGCATTACAGCGATCTATCTGATCTCTTTAAAATTGGCACACAATGATCTGATCGAGTCGCGAAAAACCATCATTAAAAGCGTTGTCGATAGCGCCGCGAGTCAATTAAAGCCGATTCTATCCTTGGACAACCACACCTTGTCCGATAAAGAAAAGCGCACTCAGATCAGACAGCTGGTACAGACACTGCGTTATGGCGAGAATAATTACCTGTTTGCTTACAATCTTGCAGGGGAGACAATAGCGAATCCGACCTTATCCCAGATCGACGGCCAGGATACCCGCCATCTGAAAGGTCAGAATAACAACGACATGCTGCAACCGATGTTACAGGGCATTCGCAAACAGGGCGAAGTATACTGGCATTATTATTGGCCCAAAGCAGGTGAGACGGAACCCTCTGAAAAGCTCAGCTACGCAAAGCTCATCCCAGGCACAGATCTGATCATTGGCTCAGGCATTCACCTTGAAGAGATACAACAGCTATACGTCACTCACAGTATCACTTTTACCTTACTGGCTACTTTTTTTGGCTTACTCACTTACCTGATAGCCAGCCGTATTGCCAGCAGCATCACAGCACCCACAGCACGACTGGTTACTCAAATTGAACAACTGACATCAGGGCATCTGACCGAAGAGATCACGGATGCCGAGCGGCAAGATGAGATTGGCAGCATTGCAAAAGCACTGGTACATTTTCGCCAGCAAACCATTGAAAACCAAGATCTTAAACAAATAAGCCTGCAGGAAAAGCATCTAGCTACCTACGATCCTGTCACTCAGCTACTCTCTCGAAAAGGCATTGAAAATGAGCTAAGCCTACTACTGGTAAGCCTGCCAAAAGGTGAGCAAAGTGCCGTATTAGCGATCAAACTTCCGTTACTACGTGACATACTGTCACGCTGGGGTTCCGATTACTGCAATCTGATACTTATCGATATCTCTAACCGTATAAAAAAAACACTCGGAGTGAACGATCTGCTGGCACGCTATAGCGATGATACTCTCATGCTAATACGCCCCGAACTCTCAGATACTCGTGAGATAAATATTCTTATCAACGCCATTCAAACCGCCATCATGCAACCTGCTCAAATTGATGGCCAGCAGTTATCATTTCAATCCCGTGTGGGCGTCAGTATCGCTCCTGATGACGGCACTCAGGAACTGCAGCTGTTTGGCCATGCAGAGGAAGCCCTCAGCGAGGCAAGGCGCCTCGAGCTGGATTATATGTTCTTCAGCCAGCTGAAAACCTTTGCTCTGGATGAACGCCTTGTACTGTGGAAAGATATTCAGCAAGCCTTAGAAGAAGACCAGTTTTACCTTGTCTTTCAGCCACTACATGACTTACATACCAATAAAATCATCTCGGCTGAAGTACTTTTACGCTGGGAGCATCCGGAACGCGGCTTTATATCGCCGGCCACCTTCGTGGTGTTTGCCGAACAAAGCGGACTCGTTACCCGACTGGATAATTGGGTCTTAAAAGCCGCCGCAAAACAGATTAATGAATGGAAAGAAGCAGGCATTGAGGTTCCGCAGCTAGCCGTCAACCTCTCCGGACTGACCTTCATGCGTAGCGATTTAAAACAGTTGATTCAGGAAGCCACGGCTGAGTATGACTTCCCCTTATCGGCGCTGGAGCTGGAACTGACCGAAGGCGTTTTGATAGCTTCCATAGAAACATTACAGGAAAAAATCCACACGATTCAGGAAATGGGCATAAGTATCTCCATTGATGATTTTGGTACGGGTTACTCCTCTTTAAGCAGGATACGAAATCTGCAGATCAATAAAATCAAAATTGATCGTTCATTTATTCAAGACCTGGAAAGTAATCAAAGCGATAAAAAGATCATAGAAGCTATTATTCTCATGGCACAAGGGCTTGACGTTAAGGTGGTTGCAGAAGGTGTCGAAACGCCAGAGCAGCTGAATATCTTACGTGCCATGAATTGTGATATTGCGCAGGGTTTTTTACTCAGCAAGCCGTTGAAGAAAGAAAAACTGATACAGCTACTGGAAAATCAAAATCTTATTATTGAAGTAGACTGAATCCCATTAAAAGAATGGCATAATATGCGCTTTTATTGTCGATCTGAGTATGAGTGGCATGCGTATACCTCGATTTTATGAACCTTCTGATTTATCCATCGGCGAAACACACACATTAAGCGAAGCAGCAACACAACATGTGTCCCGCGTATTACGCATGAAGGCCGGCGATCAAATCACTCTCTTTAACGGACAAGGAAGCGAGTTCTTATGCACACTTGCCAGAGTCGATAAAAGGCACGTTGATGTTGATGTCATCACTCACATACCACTCTCCAGATCCAGCCCATTAAGCATACATATTGGACAAGCCATCTCACGCGGCGAGAGAATGGACTACGCCATCCAGAAAGCGACTGAGCTGGGGATGTCATGCATGACGCCGCTGTTTACCGAACGCTGTGAAGTCCGTTTAAATAATGAACGACGCGATAAACGCACGCAACATTGGCAGCAAATTGCGATCAGCGCGTGTGAACAATCACTGAGAAATGAACTTCCGCGTATAGAACCCATCCAATCCTTGCAGGAATGGCTTAACGATGTAGAAGCAGACCTGAAACTGGTACTGCATCATCATACAGAACAGCCACTGGGAGACTATCCCCGACCGGGTTCAATCGCTTTGCTGATTGGCCCGGAAGGAGGGCTCAGCGAAACAGAAGTAAGCGCAGCACTAGAGGCCGGCTTTCAACCCGTTGCATTCGGGCCCAGGGTCATGCGCACCGAAACAGCACCGGTTGCCGCCCAGGCCGTTCTACAATATTTATGGGGCGACCTGAGCTAGCCCCGACAAGCGTAAATTTAGAGTAAACTCATCGATTAAGCTCACCAGAGGATAGTAGAGAATGTCATTGAAAATCGGTATTGTGATGGACCCTATTGATGGGATTAACTACAAAAAAGATAGCTCTCTCGCCATGCTTTGGGCCGCTCAGCAGAAAGGCTGGGAGATTTGGTACATGGAACAGAAGCATCTGTTTCTGAGTGACGGCAAAGCCCGCGCAAAAATGGCCCCCCTCAGCGTGGCCATGGACCCTGAAGCATTTTTCACACGCGGTGAATACCAGATTGAAGACCTTTCATCTCTGGATGTCATTTTAATGCGCAAAGATCCTCCATTTGATAATGAGTTCCTCTATAGCACACAGCTTCTGGCGATGGCGGAAACAGAAGGAACGATGATTGTTAACCGCACACAAAGCTTACGTGATTTTAACGAAAAGCTTTTCGCGACTCATTTCCCACAATGCTGCCCTCCGCTCATCGTGACTCAAGATGAAGCATTACTACGTGCATTCCATGCGGAGCATAAAGACGTTATTTTCAAGCCACTCGATGGTATGGGTGGAGCGTCCATCTTCAGAATCAAAGAGGATGGTGTCAATCTGGGTGTCATTATCGAAACGCTGACAGAACACGGCCAGCAAACCATCATGGCGCAAAAGTATCTTCCAGAAATTGTTAATGGCGATAAACGCATCCTGATGATCGATGGAGAAGCCGTTCCATACGCTCTGGCACGCGTACCTATGGCGGGAGAAACGCGAGGCAACCTGGCGGCAGGCGGACGTGGAGAGGGTCGAGAATTAACAGACCGTGACCGCTGGATCTGCGAACAAGTAAGTGCCACACTCAAAGAAAAGGGGCTATTATTTGTCGGCTTAGATGTTATTGGTGACTACCTGACCGAAATCAACGTCACCAGCCCCACCTGTATCCGTGAACTGGATAATCAATTTGGGCTGGATATCGGCATGCAATTAATGAACGCCATTGAAGAGAAGCGGAATATTACCTAGTGTCCGGAGCTACCCTGAATTCATCAGCAACCCCGACTGTCAGCGCAACCGATCGGTTGGGCTTTACGCTGTTTATGGCAGTTGCTCTGCATGCTGTGTTTATTCTGGGTAGCTCATTCGTCAGCACACCTTCCGCACCACCGCTACAAACACTCGAAATTACTCTGGCGCAATACGCTGTTGAAAAGCCCCCTGAAAAAACTGACTTCCTGGCGCAAGCAAACCAGCTAGCCAGTGGTACGGTTGAAGAAAAACGCCTGCCATCAACAACAGAGCGCTCTGCGTTTCAGGATGACAAGATCAGCAACCAATCAGCGCCCCCCGTACAACCGGCCAACAAGCCAGAACCTACACCGATTGCAAACAAGGCTCAAAAGAAACCGGTTGCCGATAAAGGTGAGGCCAGCCAAACAGATATCGCAAAAAGAGCAGTCGTTACGACGACAGCCGAAAAAAAGAAAAAGGTTTCTACCAAGCCACGTAAAACTGAATCGGCACCCTCTCAGCCAAAAGCCGGCCACTCCACATCTTTACTGGCAAAAAGTCTGGAGATAGCCAACCTCCAGGCTCAGATTAAAATGCAACAAGAGCAGTTTGCCCAGCGTCCAAAAACCCGTAGATTAACCTCAGTTTCTACGACGATGCACGAAGATGCCATCTATCTCGACAATTGGAGACGACGCATAGAGATGGTTGGCAACATGAATTACCCGGAAGAAGCGCGGCGACAGAAAATTTATGGCACATTACGCGTGTTAGTTGCTATCTACCCTGATGGTGGCTTGAAAAGCGTCGAAATAACACAATCATCCGGAAGCAAAACACTCGATGATGCCGCTATCAGGATTGTAAAGCTCGCCTCACCTTTTCAACCCTTCAGCGTTGAAATGAGAAAAAGCACCGATGTTTTGGAGATCATTCGTAGCTGGAAGTTTGAGAAAAACACACATCTGTACTAAACCTTAGTAGTCCGTTTTTCTTTTATATGTGGTTATCTCATGCTTAATACTCAGACCTGTCTGCGCGATCACTTTTTAATCTCCATGCCTCATCTTGAGGACGATACGTTTGCGCAAACTATTATTTATATCTGTGACCATAGTGAGTACGGCGCTATGGGTTTGATGTTAAACCGGCCACTTAATTTCCACCTCGATAAGATGCTCAACCATCTCGATCTGCCGACCAGCCATATCGCCCGGTCTATCCCGGTATATTCCGGAGGGCCGGTACAAAATGACAGAGGCTTTGTACTGCACAAATCGTATTTAGGTAACCCCTGGCTTTCGACACATGCGATCACCGATGAACTGTTTCTGACGACCTCATTTGATATTCTTGAAGCCCTCGCCCTGAGCGAATCAACGGAAGCCCTTATCACTCTCGGTTATACCGGCTGGGGACCCGGGCAACTCGAACAGGAAATAACTGACAATGTCTGGTTAAGCTGCCCGGCAAATTCAGATATAATGTTTCACAAACCCGCCGAAGAGAGACTACAGGCAGCTGCTGCCACCTTGGGGGTTAATCTTAATTTACTAACAACCCATACCGGACACGCCTGAATCCAAACAACTATGACAGCATCCAGCCAGCAAGTGCTCGCATTCGATTTTGGCACCCGTCGTATCGGGTTAGCCACAGGCCAATCAATCACCTTCACCACATTAGCACTCCCCCCCCTGCCAGCGAAAGACGGCACTCCGGACTGGGGCATGCTGGATAAGACAATCAAGGAATGGCAACCCGACACACTTGTCGTGGGTATTCCTCTGAATATGGATGGTACGATCAGCGAGATGTCGCGGCGAGCCCGGCGTTTTGCAAACCGTATTCAGGATCGCTACCAACGACCTTGCTACCTGATGGACGAACGTTTATCGACAGCAGAAGCGAAAGAGATTCATTTCGCACAGGGTGGCGGTACTAATTTCCGCAAAGAATCGGTCGATGGTATCGCAGCACAAATTATTCTGGAAAGCTGGTTTAGTAGCACGCAACGCATTCCAAGCCACACACGACTGGAGGATATTTATGGTAACGGGAACACTGAGTGTTGAGTCTCTGCTCGACAAAATGGTTTCAGAGCTTAAAACACTTTTAATTCACCGCCAGATAGATGACCCTCTTATTATAGGCATCCGTACAGGCGGCATCTGGATTGCCGAACGCTTACATACGGCTCTGGCACTGGAAAGTCCTATCGGCATGCTGGATATCTCTTTTTACCGCGATGACTTTTCTCAAATTGGCCTTCACCCCAAAGTTCAGGCATCTCAGATCCCTTGCGCCACTGAAGGGCGTGATATCGTGCTTGTCGATGACGTTATTATGAGCGGCCGTACTATTCGCGCCGCACTCAACGAACTGTTCGATTACGGGCGTCCCTCCTCTGTAACACTCGTGACGCTATTAGACCTTCAACGCCGGGAGTTGCCCATTCAGGCTGACGTATATGGCAGCACTATGTCATTAAGCCCTAATCAGCAAGTCAAACTAAGCGGCCCTGATCCGCTGGAATTAGAAATCAGTCAAAAAGACTAACCCAAGCTGGAGCACAACATGTTTGAAATTCAAGACCCTAACAGCATTCAGCTAAACAGCGAAGGCCAGCTTAAACACTTTATTACCACCGAAGGGTTGTCAAAAGCACTACTGACAGAAATTATTGAAACAGCAGACTCATTCGCTGACATGAGCGCTCAACAAGTTAAAAAAGTCCCGCTGCTACGCGGCAAAACCGTTGTGAATCTGTTTTTCGAATCAAGCACACGTACACTCAGCACCTTTGAGCTGGCAGCCAAGCGCTTATCCGCCGATGTGCTTAATCTGAATATCAGCACATCGTCGACGTCAAAAGGCGAAACGTTAAAAGACACCTTACAAACACTGGAAGCGATGCACTCTGATATGTTTGTTGTGCGTCATTCAGACAGCGGCGCCGCGCACTTTATCGCTGAGCATGTCACGCCCAATGTCGCTGTTATTAACGCCGGTGATGGCCGCCATGCACACCCGACACAAGCCATGTTAGATATGCTCACCATCAAGCGTCATAAGGGAGACTTCTCTCCGTTGATTGTCGCGATAGTAGGCGACATTCTTCACTCACGGGTGGCTCGCTCACAAATTCATGCCCTACGCACCTTAGGCGCCGCTGAAATACGTGTTATCGCTCCCACCACCCTGCTACCAAAAAACATTGAAGCGCTTGGCGTTAAAGTCTTTACCAACATGCAGGCGGGCCTTAAAGATGCCGATGTCGTCATCATGCTGCGTTTGCAAAAAGAACGCATGCAGAGCGCCTTATTACCGAGCGAATCCGAATTCTACAAGCTCTTTGGCCTGACGAACGAAAAACTGCAACATGCCAAACCTGATGCAGTCGTCATGCATCCCGGGCCTATTAACCGGGGAGTGGAAATTGAATCCGCCGTTGCTGATGGCCCAAAATCATTGATTCTTGATCAAGTGACTAACGGCATTGCTGTCAGAATGGCCGTCATGTCGATGTCAATGTCTGGACAAATGACTGAGAAAAACCTGAAGTCGGAGGCGCAGTAAAGCATGCTTGTAATACAAAATGGACGTGTTGTTGACCCAAAAAATCAACTGGATCAGACCTGTGACCTGTACATTAAGAATGGCAAGGTAGCCGCCATCGGCCAAGCACCCGAAGGCCAAAGCATTAGCCAGTCCATTGATGCATCAGGAAAAGTCGTGATCCCGGGGCTTATCGACTTATGCGCGCATGTCCGAGAGCCTGGCTACACCCAAAAAGCCACCATCGCCAGTGAAACAGCAGCGGCCGTGGCAGGCGGCATTACGACCCTGGTAACTCCGCCTACCACAAAGCCAGTGGTTGATAATCCGGCCGTAGCGGAACTGATTATCGATCGGGCCGAAGCAACAGGCCTGGCCCATGTACTCCCGATGGGAGCCCTGACACAAGGCTTACAGGGCGAGCAGCTATCGCCGATGCATGCCCTCAGCAGCTCAGGATGCGTAGCCTTCAGTAACGCACGACAGGGCATCCCAAGCGCTCTGGTACTATTACGTTGCCTTGAATATGCAGCGACTCATGACTTTCTGGTTATCTTTCAGCCGCAGGATCATGAACTGGCGGCCAAAGGATGTATGCATGACGATACGACCTGTACACGCCTTGGGCTGGCCGGCATTCCCGAGACAGCCGAAACAGTTGAAGTAGCGCGCTGCCTGCTACTGGTCGAGCAAACGGGTGTACGTGCTCACTTTGGTCAACTATCTGCTGAACGCTCGGTAAGAATGGTGACCGACGCTCGTAAACTCGGCCTTAGAGTCACTGCAGATGTCTCTATACACCACCTGCTGCTGACCGATGTGAATGTAAACGGCTTTAATAGCCTGTTCCACGTGATCCCGCCACTAAGAAGCCAACTCGACCGTGCCGGCCTGCTACATGGGCTGGTAACCGATGGTATTCAGGCCATCTGTTCCGATCATCAACCCCACGATCCGGCGGCCAAACAAGCCCCCTTTGCTGCAACAGAGCCAGGTATCTCCGGGCTAGAAACACTCCTGCCTTTAGGGCTGATGCTGGTAAAACAACAGCTACTCTCTCTCCCTCAACTGATCGAAAAACTCACCTCGGCCCCAGCCAGTATCCTGCAAATAAATAAGGGATCTTTAGGCATCGGCAGCGATGCCGACATCTGTATTTTTGATCCTGAAACCCAATGGCAGCTCAGCGACGAGAACTGTGTTTCCGCCGGAAAAAACTCACCTTTTATGGGAGTACCGCTACAAGGCAAGGTGATCCACACGCTGATTAACGGAAAAACTGTCTTCCAGGCATAAGCAAGACACATTCAAGACATACTCACGACAAAAAAACCGTACTTTCATCTGTTATACAGAGAAAAGTACGGTTTTTTTATTTCTATTGACCTTCACATTTTTCCGATTTCCATTTCTCCCGACAGATTCATAAAATCCTCTTCTTCCTGGAGGAATAATGAGTCCTTACTTTCATGAGCACTCAGATCCGGATTTGTATCTGAACTGAGTTTTATCATCAAACGAAGATCGTTGGCAGAATCTGCATGCGCCAGCGCTGTATCATAATTAATAGCACCCTCTTTATAGAGCTCAAATAGCGCCTGATCAAATGTCTGCATGCCAAGGTTAGTCGACTTTTTCATCACCTCCTTGATCTCATGAATATCTCCTTTTCGGATCAAGTCCTGAATCAATGGTGTACAAATCATTACCTCAATCGCGGCACGACGCCCTTTGCCGTCCTTGGTAGGTAACAGTTGCTGGGCAACAATCGCCTTGAGGTTCAGGGAAAGCTCCATCCAGAGCTGGTCATGATGCTCTGGCGGAAAAAAGCTAACCACTCTATCCAATGCCTGGTTGGCATTATTGGCATGCAATGTTGCCATACACAGGTGACCCGTTTCAGCAAAAGCCAGGCCGTATTTCATCAGTTCCTGTGTACGAATCTCCCCCATAAGAATAACGTCTGGGGCTTGCCTCAGCGTATTTCTTAGCGCCACTTCAAATGAGTCGGTATCTATTCCGACTTCACGCTGGGTAACGATACTTTCTTTGTGCTCATGAATATACTCGATCGGGTCTTCGATGGTGATAATGTGCCCACGGCTATGTCGGTTACGATAATCGATCATGGATGCCAACGAGGTTGACTTACCGGTTGACGTTCCCCCGACAAAGAGAATCAAGCCGCGCTTAGACATGGAAAGATCTTTCATCACAGGCGGAAGGTTAAGCTCCTCGAATCCCGGAATCGTGGCATTAATACGCCGCAACACCATCCCCGGGGAGTTACGCTGAAAGTAAGCACTGACACGGAAGCGCCCCAGTCCTGGCGCACTGATGGCAAAATTACATTCATGCGTGCTTTCATATTCAGATATCTGTTTATCCGTCATCGTCGAATAAACTAACGAACGCGCCTGAGATGGCTTAAGCGGTTCTTTCGTCAAAGGTTTCAGCGTTCCATCCACCTTAATACTAGGTCTGGCACCTGCCGATACAAATAGGTCTGACGCCCCACGCTCAATCATCACCTTAAGAAGCTGAGTAAACTCCACGCTGTAAATCTCCTTTAAACGGAACCATAGCCAGTAAACAAACCTTAAACCCTAAACCGCGGCATTAGAAACCTTGCGGGTTTTTAGCTTTTCCACGCGCTGTTTCTCTTGATATCAGACCTTTCTGAACAAGTTCTGTCAGGGATTGATCTAATGTTTTCATACCGTGCGAGGCACCCGTCTGAATCGCCGAATACATCTGCGCCACTTTATCTTCACGGATCAGGTTTCGAATGGCCGCTGTTCCCATCATAATTTCATGTGCAGCGACACGCCCGCCATTCACTTTTTTCAGTAATGTCTGCGATATGACACCCTGCAAAGATTCAGACAGCATCGAACGAACCATATCTTTTTCAGCCGCAGGAAATACATCAATAATACGGTCAATCGTCTTAGCCGCAGAGGTCGTATGCAAGGTACCAAATACCAGATGACCTGTTTCTGCCGCTGTCAACGCCAAACGAATGGTTTCCAGATCTCGCATCTCACCGACAAGAATTACATCCGGATCTTCACGCAATGCTGACCGTAGTGCATTCGCAAAACTCTGCGTATCGCGATGAACTTCACGCTGGTTAACCAGACACTTTTTACTTTCGTGAACAAACTCTATCGGATCTTCAATGGTTAAAATATGATCTGAACGCACTTCATTCACATAATCGACCATAGCCGCCAGCGTGGTACTCTTACCCGAACCTGTCGGCCCTGTGACTAATACCAGACCTCTCGCCTGCAGCGACAAATCCTGGAAGACTTTGCCCATACCCAGATCGTCCATCGTCAGCACTTTGCTCGGAATAGTACGAAAAACGGCGGCTGCACCACGATTCTGGTTAAAAGCATTGACACGAAAACGCGCCAGGCCGGGCACTTCGAACGAAAAATCCGCTTCAAATCTATCTTCGAAATCTTTGCGTATTTTATCGTTCATAATGTCATATATGAGTGTTTGTACCTGCTTCTGCTCTAGCGCTGGCAGCTTGATACGCCGGACATCACCATCGACACGAATCACGGGCGGCATACCTGCGGTAATATGCAGGTCGGAAGCGCCCTGCTGAACGGTAAAAGAAAGAAGTTCTGTAATATCCATAATGTCCTTACTCAGGGCTTACTAAAATTAACCAGTTACTTCAAAATAGACACTCGCCTCACATTTGAAGAACTATCATAAAGAACTGTCAATATCATATGATCAGCATAGCAGAGAACTTGAAAAATGTTGGCCAGCAGATAAATCAAGCTGCTCAACTCGCAAACCGTCAGCCAGAAGAGATTACCTTACTGGCCGTTAGTAAAACCCGCGCTGCTGACGAGTTACGCATCCTCTATCAGGAAGGGCAAAGGCACTTCGGTGAAAATTATGTGCAGGAATCGCTGGAGAAGATAGCCGCACTGGCAGACCTGCAGATCGACTGGCATTTTATTGGCCCGATTCAATCCAATAAAACCCGCGCCATTGCTGAAAATTTTGATTGGGTACACAGCGTTGAGCGCCTTAAAATCGCACAACGGCTATCGGAGCAAAGACCCCGGACACTGCCCCCGCTGAACATCTGCCTACAGGTAAATATCAGCCGTGAAGCCAGCAAATCCGGATGTTTACCCAACGAGGCTGAAGACCTGCTGAAGCAGATAGCAACACTGCCACATATAAGGATACGTGGACTGATGGCGATACCCGAAGCCACTGACGATGTTATCAAACAGCGAGCAGCGCTAAAGCAGATGCACACCTTGTTCAACAGGTTACAGAAACAACACCCGGAGATGGATACACTCTCTATGGGTATGTCGGCTGATATGCAGATTGCTATTCAGGAAGGTGCTACTATGGTGCGCATTGGTACAGCTCTGTTTGGCCCGCGTCGTGACCTTAAAACATAGCCATGCAACACTGACCTTAACAGCAGCCCTTAACAGCAGCTCTGACAGACAAATCTATCACCCTGAATTAATGACCAGCAGGTACCCATTTTGAATCAACATCCTACACTTGCCTTTATCGGTGCCGGAAATATGGCCCGAGCCATCATTGGCGGTTTAATCAGCAACGGTTTTCCTGCTGCAAAAATTCGCGCCAGTTCACCTACGATAGATCGACTGGCGGATTTAAAATCACAGGGGTTGTTTGTTACTACCGATAATGCAGAAGCAATGTCATCTGCCGATATCGTTGTGCTGGCGGTAAAACCTCAGATGCTAAAAGCAGTCTTGCAACCACTGGCTGCTGCAGCGGCCCGGAATAAGCCACTTTTCATTTCTGTGGCTGCCGGCATCACCTCACAAAGCATTAATAAGTGGCTCGGTGGCGACCAAGCCATCGTACGCTGTATGCCCAACACCCCTGCTCTGGTTAAAATGGGCGCTAACGGCCTGTTCGCCAATGCAAGTGTAAGCGAAGCGCAACGCTCCCAGGCTGTCAGTGTTTTATCCGCAACGGGGCTGACCTTATGGGTCGAACAGGAAGAGCAATTACATGCGGTAACAGCCGTTTCAGGTTCCGCCCCTGCGTATTACTTCCTTTTCATGGAAGCGATGATAGCAGCAGCCGAAAAACAGGGACTCAGCAAGGAAGTAGCAACACAACTAACCTTGCAAACAGCTCGCGGGGCGGCTGAAATGGCCTTGCAAAGCGATGTGGATCCGGCAGAACTAAGACGCCGTGTAACCTCCCCCAAAGGCACAACAGAACAAGCCATCCTGTCATTCCAGGCCAACCATCTGGACAGATTGGTTGAAGAGGCCATGCAAGCCTGTGCAGCGAGATCTGTTAGCATGGCCAAAGAACTGGGAGATGACTGAGCCGGGCAAAAATGATGGTTCATTCATTTTCTGAAAAACACTATACTGCTCGAAACTATTTGATTAGGGACAGATCCGCATATGGGACAAGATCCAATTACGCTCATCATAAAAACGCTTGGCGAACTCTATATTTTCATCCTGCTTATGCGTTTCCTGCTACAAATGGCGCGGGCTGATTACTACAACCCAATCTCTCAATCGATTGTGCGACTGACTCAGCCGGTGTTATTGCCATTCCAGAAAATCCTCCCTAAAGCAGGCCGGTTGGATCTGTCACCCATCTTTGTGGCGCTAGTGGTTAAGCTGGGTATTTTTGCTGTGCTGATCATGTTAGCCGGCGGCAATATTCAGATTGACGTGCTCAAACTGTTGATTTATGCCGTAGTAGGAATACTTGACAGCATTCTTAATATCTATTTCTGGGCAGTGATTGGTTCGGTTATTATCAGTTGGGTCGCACCCGGCAGCCACCATCCGGCACCAATTCTTATAGGGCAGATAACTGAGCCTTTATTTAAACTGGCTCAAAAAGTAATCCCACCTATTGGCGGATTAGATCTGTCGCCTATTTTAATTTTTCTGGTGATACAAATTATTCAATCACAGCTTGCACGACTGGTCATTTAGAGAGAATTTTGACTTTTTACCGATGGCAGGACAATACATTAACCTTGTCTTGCCAGATTCAACCTAAATCCTCCCGTGATGAAATAGTTGGCCTGCAAGCTGATAGTGTTAAAATTCGCATTACTGCTCCGCCGGTAGACGGCAAAGCCAATGCGCATTTGATTAAATTTCTGGCTAAGGCATTTGGTGTGAGCAGATCAGCCGTCAGCATTGCCAGCGGTGAAACAGGCCGAAAGAAAGTAGTTCGGATCGAAGATCCAGATAAATTACCGGAGCTCCTCAACATTGAACGCACGTGAATTAAGCCGACAAAAGACACTCTTGCCCAGAGGCGAAGCTCTCCTTCTTTACGAGATGTGATACCCGACTGATAGTCGTTCTCTTTCTTAGTCGAGGTACTTTTATATGTTGAAAAAATTCCCGGATGATTCTGTCGGCCTGGTTGAATCCCAGGCAATAGAATTTAATGACCCGCTTGAACTCGCGTGCGGCAGGACACTCAATCAATACACCCTGATGATTGAGACCTATGGCGAGTTAAACGCAGACAAAACTAATGCCATCCTGATATGCCATGCCCTTTCAGGACATCATCATGTTGCCGGTTATCACCAAGGCGATACGAAACCCGGCTGGTGGGACTCTGCCATCGGCCCTGGAAAAGCCATTGATACTAATAAGTTTTTTGTCGTAGGGGTGAACAACCTCGGCGGCTGCCATGGTTCCAGCGGCCCTAATCAGATTGATCCCCAGACAGGCAAACCTTATGGGCCAGACTTCCCCTTAATGACCGTTAAAGACTGGGTAGTCAGCCAAGCCCGTCTTGCCGACCATTTCGGCATTTGGCAGTGGGCAGCCGTTATTGGCGGCAGCCTGGGCGGCATGCAAGCCTTACAATGGGCTATCACCTACCCCGACCGTCTGAGGCACTGCATGGTTATCGCTGCCGCGCCCAAACTGTCTGCACAGAATATCGCTTTTAACGAGGTGGCACGCCAGGCGATTTCAAAAGACCCGCAATTCTACAATGGCCGTTACTATGATCATGATGAGGTGCCAAAAACCGGTTTGATGCTAGCCCGGATGGTCGGTCATATCACCTACTTATCAGATGACGGTATGCGTGAAAAATTTGGCCGCGAGATGAGCGCCGGCAAACTTATGTTCGATTTCAATCCGCAGTTTGAGGTTGAATCATACCTGCAATACCAGGGCGAACGCTTCTCCACATCGTTTGACGCGAACACTTACCTGTTAATGACCAAGGCGCTCGACTATTTTGATCCCGCTTCGGAGTTCAATCACGACCTGTCTCAGGCATTAAAGCATGTAACAGCCAAGTTCATGCTAATCGCATTCACTACAGATTGGCGCTTCTCACCCGAACGCTCGCGTGAAATTCTGGATGCCTTGATGGATGCGGGTAAGGATGTCAGTTATACCGAAATTGACTCTCCACAGGGACATGATGCTTTTTTAATTCCCATACCTCGCTATATGGAAATTTTCAACGCGTATATGGGCCGTATCGCTGCGGATATACCGGCCTTAGCAAAGGAGAATACGCATGCGCGCTGATCAGGAAATCATTCGTGAATGGATCAAGCCCTCTACCCGTGTTTTGGATCTTGGCTGTGGCGACGGAAAGTTTCTACGCCACTTAATGGATCATAAACAAGTGCATGGCTACGGTTTGGAAAACAACCATGACAACATCACAGCCTGCGTTCTGAATCACGTTAATGTGATTGAAAAAGATATCGATGAGGGGCTCGCGTCGATCAAAGACAATAGCTTTGATTCGGTTGTCATGACACAGGCGCTGCAGGTGATGCATCGCCCCGATCATATCGTTGATGAGATGTTACGCATCGGTAAAGAATGTATCGTTACCTTCCCGAACTTTGGTCACTGGCGTGCCCGTAGCTATCTTGGTTTCAGGGGACAAATGCCTGTATCGAAGTTTCTATCCTATAGCTGGTACGACACGCCTAACATCCACTTTTGTACATTCAAGGATTTTGAACAACTGTGTGTGCAGAAAAATATTCACATTCTGAATCGAACTGTTGTCGATAATGAGCATCAACATAGGTGGTGGACCAAGTTATGGCCCAATATGCTGGGTGAAATTGCGATCTACCGAATCACACGCTAAATGAAGCACATAGCCGGTCATCTGGT
The DNA here is from genome assembly GCF_900113275.1 of Neptunomonas qingdaonensis. Taxonomy (GTDB): domain Bacteria; phylum Pseudomonadota; class Gammaproteobacteria; order Pseudomonadales; family Balneatricaceae; genus Neptunomonas; species Neptunomonas qingdaonensis. The sequence goes on along the minus strand of NZ_FOOU01000001.1, from coordinate 369,504 downwards.
TATACGGATAGCTCCATTCAGAAGAGCGTCATTAAGGAGAGCACTATGAAATTATTACGTACACTGTTTTTATTACTGCTGACCACACAAGTAGCAGTCGCTGAGCAATCCATTGAAACGGAGCGCTATGTTATTCATTACAATGCTTTTAACAGCAGCCTTGTGGCACCAGAAGTGGCACAAAAACATCAGTTACAGCGCAGCCGCTATACCGCCATGCTGAATGTGGCTGTTTTCGAAAAGCAGGATGACGGTACACAGCAGGCCGTCTCAGCTATGTTGTCAGGCGAAGTGGCTAATCTGATGCAACAAACACAAAAAGTCACCTTTACGCCGATAAAAGAAGATAAAGCGCTTTATTATATTGGTAGTTTTAGATTTGGAAATGAAGAAGTGATGCATCTTGTCATCAATGTGCAACCAGACCCGAATCAACCTGCCACTATCATTCGTTTCGACCAGAAATTTTACACGGAATAACCCATGACCCAGCGCATCGTGCTAGCCAGCGGTAACAAAGGCAAATTGAAAGAGTTCAACGAAATACTGCAGCAATTCAGCGTTGATGTTCTGCCACAGTCGCACTTCAACGTAAGCGATGCAGATGAAACCGGCCTGACCTTTGTTGAAAATGCGATTATCAAAGCACGACACGCCTGTGAAATAACCGGTTTGCCCGCGTTGGCAGACGATTCCGGGCTCGAAGTCGATGCCCTGCAAGGCGCGCCGGGAATTTACTCGGCACGCTTTGCCGGCCCTGGAAAAGGTGACCAGGACAACAACCGTAAGTTACTTGATGCCCTCAAAGAGACACCTGATGCAGAAAGAACCGCACGCTACCGTTGTGTGCTGGTATTTATGCGTCACGCTAAAGACCCGATGCCGCTTATTTGCCAGGGCACACTCGAAGGCCGTATCGGACATATGCCTCGCGGCGAAAATGGCTTTGGCTATGACCCTCTGTTTCTGGTTGACGCTATGGAAAAAACAGCGGCTGAACTCACGCCTGATATCAAACACCAGATCAGCCATCGCGGCCAGGCTGTTCAGATGTTTCTGCAACAGATCAGCGGTTACCTGAAGAACCCTGTATAAACTAACTCACCCTTTTCAAACTGATGAGCCCCTAATGAGCACTTTGCCACCGCTGTCGTTGTATATCCATATTCCCTGGTGCGTGCGCAAATGTCCCTACTGCGACTTCAACTCACACGCCGTTAAGGGGGAGATACCTGAAGCCGCCTATGTGAAAGCTTTATTAAGCGACCTGCAGTATGAACAGCCCGCGGCGCAAGGGCGTGAAATAGAAACGATTTTTATTGGCGGCGGTACTCCGAGCCTGTTCACAGCCGACGCCATTGCTCAGATACTTGACGGCGCCAACCGCATTATCCCGTTCTCTCGTGATATTGAGATTACGATGGAAGCCAACCCGGGTACATTTGAGCAGGAGCGTTTTGCCGGCTATTTAAAAGCAGGCGTTAATCGCTTGTCGATAGGTGTGCAAAGTTTTAACCAGTCACATCTGCAGGCTCTGGGCAGAATTCATTCAGGCGATGACGCCAGAAAAGCCATTAGCGCTGCCCGTGAGCTGGGATATCCTCATCTGAATATCGATCTGATGCATGGATTACCGGGGCAAAACGAGGAACAGGCGCTATATGATCTGGAAACGGCTATCGCACTCGGCCCCGACCATCTGTCCTGGTACCAGCTAACCATTGAACCGAATACCGAGTTTTACGCAAAACCACCCATTATTCCAATGGACGAGACCCTGTGGGATATTCAGCAAGCAGGGCAGGCGCTACTCGCCGCGGCAGGTTTTCAACAATATGAAATATCTGCGTATGCTAAAGGCTCGCAAGCACGCGCCCGACATAACCTGAATTACTGGCAGTTTGGCGATTACATCGGCATTGGCGCGGGCGCACATGGGAAGGTTACTTTTGTGCAGCAGGATTTGATTCTGCGTCGCTGGAAACAACGTTCACCCAAAGCCTACCTGCAAAGCATCAATCCCTTAGGTGGCGAACAGGCCATTGCCAGAGAAGATCGGCCGTTTGAGTTCATGATGAATGTTTTACGCCTCAACGAAGGTGTCGAAGAAGCTGTATTTGCACAACGCGCTCTTATGCCATTAACCGATATCCAAGGCTCATTAGCAGCCGCACGGCAGCGTTCACTACTAGAACCAACACGCTTGCAAGCAACCCCTCAAGGGCAACTGTTCTTAAACGACCTGCTGGAAACCTTTATCGCGTAAGATACCTGATTACAGGCGGGCACGTTTTATAGCCGCTATCCGCTCGACCTGCAGTGGCACATCACTCAAACAACTCACTTGCGCATCTGGCATCTCCATACCCGACCATTGCAACGCCTTCAGGTTCACCCAGATGCTCCACAATCCAGCCGCTTTAGCGCCTTCAATATCGTGAACAGGATGGTCGCCCACATGAATTACCTGCTCAGGTTTGAGTTGCGTATGGGTTAACATGTGCTGAAAAATCAGTGGATCTGGTTTTTCCACACCCACGCTGTCGGCACTGAACTGAAAATCCATCAAGTGCGACAATCCCACCTGCTCCACATCAGCATTGCCATTACTGATAGCCCCTAACAGGTAACCGTGAGCTTTAAGCGCTTCCAGCATCGCTACAGCATGCTCAAAGAATTCCACTTTCTGACGCGCCTGATAAAAAACAGAAAACGCCTCTTTTGCCAGTTGCTTCACCTCAAGGTTTGTATAGCCAGCCTGCTCCAGGCCATATTCCAGTACTGCCATGCGAATACGTGAGACGCTGTAACCAATATCAGGTTGCTGCAGGAGTACTTCTGTTCGGAGCGTATTCAAATCACGTAACTGGTAGGTCTTATTGAACAGCGGTGCATTCTCATATAGCCATTCATATAAGGTGTGATTGGCTGCTCTGACAACAGGATCAACCGCCCAAAGTGTATCGTCCAGATCAAAAGTAATACATTTAATCATCTTTTTTATGTGCTCTTGGGTGTGATTTTTCGTAGACATCCATCAGATGTTGAAAATCCAGATGCGTGTAGATTTGTGTTGTTGAGATATCCTCATGGCCCAGCAACTCCTGCACTGCGCGCAAATCACTACTGGACTCCAGCATGTGACTGGCAAAACTGTGACGTAAACGGTGCGGATAGACTTTGCCTTGCGTATGCATAATTTTTGCCCAATGATCAAAACGCTGCTGCGCACTACGCACACTTAAACGCTGACCTCGCTTAGAGATAAACAGTGCATTTTCATTATAATCGGCCCAGGCAGCACGATATTTAAGCCATGCATTCACCGCCTTCAACGCGACCCGGCCAACAGGTAGCATTCTGGATTTACGTCCTTTACCCGTCACGACCAAACTCGCATCGCGACAATCAATATCGTGAATATTAAGGCTGATCAATTCAGAAACACGTAACCCGGAAGAATACACCAGTTCCATCATCGCTTTGTCACGACTGGAAAGCGCATCATTTACAGGAAAGTCCAACAATTGACTCAGTTGATCAACATCCAGTGTTTCAGGAAGCGACCTACCAACTTTCGGTGCGCGCACACCTTGAGCGGGGTTATGCGAGACCAACCCCTCTTTCGCCAGATAGAAATAAAAACTGCGCACGGCAGACAGCATACGTTGAATACTTTTGCCACTTAAACCGTCACGGTGGACCTCTGCAACAAATGCACGGATATCCCGCTCAGTGACATCGCTCCACTGTCGCAAACGACAGTCAGCGAGAAAACCCACCAGCTTGAGCAGGTCTCTTTGATAATTATTGGAGGTGTGCGGTGATAAATGCCGCTCTGCCCGAAGATGCACCAAAAACAGATCAACCGCAGGACTGAGCTGTTCAGCAAAGCAGCGGTTAGGCATCCTTTACACCTGCTCCTCATGCATAATGCGGCTGGCAACGCGGCTCAGCACCTCACCCACATAAGATAAAAACAAAGTGCCCTGACTACTTTGAAAGTAATAAGGGTCGTAGCTACCAATCGCCAGCAAGCCAATCGTTTCACCTTTTACTAAGGGAATGACCGCGGCCGATTGCACTTTGACCGCCGCTTCTTCGAATAAGAAGCGATTTTCAATCAACTGCAATTGCCCACAGGTGGGTAGATTAGTCGTCATTAGCGGCTCGATCACACCGGCAGTAGCACGGGGTAATATTCTCAGGTTATTAACGTTCAGCGGCCTATCGCTAAACAGCACCAAAGCAGTTTCATCTCCATAAAAATCACGACATAAACTCTCTTCCAACGCCACCGCCACATCATCCAGTGTTGCAGAGTCGAGCAATGATAAAACCATACGTTTGGTTTTCTCAAACTGAGAATCATTATGACGAGCAGTATCGATCAAATCTGATAAATGGACTGTCAGTTGCTGATTTCGGTCTCGCAAAAGCGAAGTCTGTCGCTCAATTAACGAAATCGCTCTTCCGCTTTCATGCGGTACCGCCATCACTTCCAGTAACGGTTTATTCTGCATAAAGAAATCAGGATGTTGCGCTAAATAATCAGCCACGTCCGATGCGTTAATAACCGCTGACTTAATCTGTTGATTTTCTTCCTGACTCATAAAAACACCTGACCTTCAAACACTGAGGCTGCGGGCCCTGTCATCATCACAGAGTCTTCTTTACCGCCTTTCCAGCTAATGTGCAGCACACCGCCTGGAAGATGAACATCCACACTGTCGCCTAACAATCCTCTGAGGCGACCTGCCACTACCGCTGCACACGCACCGGTACCACACGCCATCGTTTCGCCTGCGCCACGCTCATATACGCGTAATTTCACTTGTGTCGGTGAGATTATCTGCATAAAACCAATATTGGCTTTTGCCGGAAATCTCGGGTGAGATTCAAGCGCAGGTCCCAGCGTTTCAACAGGCGCGTGATCTACATCGTCAACCACCAATACAGCGTGCGGATTACCCATTGATACGGCAGAGATCTGCACTCGCTGATTATTTACGTCGAGCGAATACACCGCAGCTTGCCCATCAGCAATAAAAGGAATCGCTGCAGGCGACAACGCCGGTGCGCCCATATCTACTTCAATCTGATTATCGGCACGAATAGTCAGTAACGCTTTACCTTTAGCCGTTTCAACCGCAATCACATCTTTATTGGTGAGACGCTTATCACGCACGAAACGCGCAAAACAACGCGCACCGTTACCACAATGCTCAACTTCTGAACCGTCAGCATTATAGATGCGATAGCGAAAGTCCATCTCAGGATTGGTAGGCGGCTCAACTAATAACAACTGATCAAAACCCACACCCATATGACGGTCTGCCAATCTCCTGACCTTATCTTCAGAAAGGCGGATGCGCTGTGTCACCAGGTCAACGACCATAAAGTCATTACCCAGCCCATGCATTTTTGTAAAACGTACTAACATCTTCTTTCTTCCGTTCAATGCGCTGTTAATGCCCTTTAGGCAACATGACTTCACCGCGCATCAGATCTGCCACTGTCTCACGTGCGCGTACTGCAAACATTTCACCATCATCAATCATCACTTCCGCAACACGAGGGCGGGTGTTGTAGTTAGAACTCATGACGAAGCCATAAGCGCCGGCTGAACACACCGCCAGCAAATCACCTGCCTGCAGATTCAATTCACGATTTTTACCGAGGAAATCACCTGTTTCACACACTGGCCCAACCAGATCATACGCTTTGACCTCACCCTCTTGACGAAGCTCAACGGGAATAATGTCCTGATAAGCACTGTACAGTGAAGGCCTGATCAGGTCGTTCATAGCACCGTCGATAATGGCAAAGTTTTTATGCTCTGTGCATTTCAGAAACTCAACCTGAGTCAGCATCACACCGGCATTGGCTACAATAGAGCGACCCGGCTCAAAAATAAGGCCTAATGGTCTATCTCCCAGCTTTTCAAGCACCGCTGCTATATAGGTTTGTGGGGTTGGCGGTGTTTCATCGGTATAACACACACCTAAACCACCCCCCAGATCCAGATGATGGATCTGAATGCCTTGCGTTGCCAACTGATCAATCAACATCAGCAAGCGATCCAGCGCATCCATAAATGGTGCAATTTCAGTGAGCTGGCTGCCAATATGACAATCCATACCGACAACATTCACATAAGGAAGACTGGCGGCATGGCAATAAATACGCTCGGCTTCACCAATCGCTATGCCGAACTTATTATCTTTCAATCCCGTCGATATGTAAGGGTGCGTCCCCGCATCAACATCCGGATTAACACGGAATGAGATATCCGCAATTTTCCCACACTCACCGGCAACCTGATTGACGCGTTCTAATTCAGCTTCTGACTCGATGTTAAAACAACGAATACCTACGCCCAGAGCTTTCTTAATTTCATGTGCTTGCTTGCCGACCCCCGAAAATACGATTTTTTCAGGTAATCCGCCCGCCTTAAGAACGCGTTCCAACTCACCCAATGAAACGATATCAAAACCCGCACCTAATCTCGCCAGAATATTAAGCACGGCCAGATTGCTGTTGGCTTTAACCGCATAACATACCAGCGCATCATGACCTTCCAGTGCCTGAGCATAATCCAAATAAGCGCGTTCAATTGCATCACGGGAATAGACATAAACAGGGGTACCAAAACGCTCAGCCACTTTACTCAACGCTACTTCTTCGCAATGCAAACGGCCATTACGGTATTCAAAACTATCCATTTACTCTTCTCACTCGCAACACATGTTTAATTTTAGCTCTACTGATATTCAGTCTGCTTTTCCGGTTCAGGCATGTAAAGCGGCCCTTTTTGTCCGCAACCTGATAACAATATTATCCCCGCCAACACTAAAACCCAGCTAAGTTTCACAATACAATTCTCTATTCATAGACAATAATTGATCGATTATACCCTTGAAAAGAGCCTGATGAGTACCGTAAGAAAGCTGATATACTGCGCATCCACTTAATTATCTAAATAAAGAGTTTGTTTGATGACCGAATCCGAATTCAATGATCTTGTTGATGTGACCCTACAACAGATTGAAGAGCGTCTCGATGATGCTGAATCAGATATCGATTATCTGATCAGCGGCGGCGTACTCACGATCAAATGTGAAAACCGCAGCCAGATTATATTTACCCGCCAGACCCCCGTGTTACAACTATGGCTGGCCACCAAAGATGGCGGTTTTCATTTCGATTATGATGCAACTGGCAAACAGTGGTTACGCGACAGTGACCAGACGCCACTCGTAGACATGCTCAACCATGCCTACGTCACACAAACGGGTGAGCCGCTAACGTTTGACTTAAATTAAGCGCTTAAATTAAAAGCGTCATGCAGCGCTTTATTAGGATAGCAGGTGCGTACTCACTTGCCGATACAGACGATCGAGTGCGCCCCGCTGTGAATCAGCATAGTGCATCGCTTTACTGCCAACCTCACTCAGCATTTCAGGGCGCTGCATATAGGCCGCTAGCAGGTCTGTTACCTCAGACATCTGTTGTAGCCTCTGCATCCCACCTGCCTGTTCCATCGCCTCACTGATCGCTGCAAAATTAAAATGATGCGGCCCCATCACTACCGGCAGGCCCAGCACAGCGGGTTCGAGTGGATTATGTCCTCCTACATTGACGAAGCTCCCCCCCATCACCACCAGATCGGCAGCGGCATACAGCAGCATCAGATCCCCCATGGTGTCGCCCAGATAGATGCGGGTTGTCGCATCAGGAAGCAACTGATTGCGGCCAGAACGACACACCACATCATCCGAAAATTTCAATGCTGTCCGATAAACCGCCTCAAAGCGCTCAGGATGACGTGGAACCAACATCACCAACAGATCGGGATAACGCTCCCATAAAGGGCTGACTGCCGCTAACAATTGCGCTTCTTCATCTTCATGGCTACTCGCCAGGATCAGCGTGAACCGCTCACCTAATTGCTCCCTTAACTGCTGGCCCCGCAAACGTGTTGTCTCATCCACCTGAATATCAAACTTAATACTGCCGGATACTAAGATACGCTCCGCAGGCATTCCCAGTTGTTTAAAGCGCTCCGCGTCACTTTGATGCTGAGTAATCAGCAATGTCAGCTCTGACAGCATTTGCTGTGTCAGCCTGGCAAGCTTTGCATATCCTTTAGCAGAGCGCTCAGACAAACGGGCATTAGCGATAATTACCGGCACATCGGCCTTTTTACAACCGGCAATCATGTTCGGCCAAAGCTCAGTTTCTACGATGAGAGATCCACGTGGCTGAATACGCTGAATAAAGCGCTGAATGGCATCAGGCAGATCATAGGGACAATAAAAATGATGAACACGATCCCCAAACAATGCCTGAACCCGCTCAGCACCCGTTGGCGTCATACTGGTCATGACAATCGGTATTTCAGGAAAATCGTTTAATAACCGCTCGACTAACGGAGCGATGGCGATCGTTTCGCCGACAGATACAGCATGAATCCACAGAGGGCGACCCGTAACCGGCGGCACCAGGCCAAAGCGCTGCCACCAACGCTGCCGATAGCCCGGAGATTTTCGTCCCCGCCACCACAAGCGAATTAATAGTACGGGAACTAACAGATAAAAAAGCAGGGTATAAAGGAATCCAGGCCAGCTAGTCATCCGCTAGTTCACCAAACTGCATTTTATACAACTGAGCATAGGCACCGTCTTTTTGTAATAATTCATGATGCGTCCCTTGTTCGACGATGAGCCCCTGGTCCATCACCACAATCAGGTCAGCGTTCTCTATGGTCGAAAGTCGATGCGCAATCACTAACGTAGTCCGGTCTTTCATCACCTCTTCAAGCGCACTCTGAATATGCCGTTCTGATTCGGTATCCAGCGCAGAGGTTGCTTCGTCCATAATCAATATCGGCGCATCTTTCAGAATAGCTCGGGCAATGGCGATACGTTGACGCTGGCCACCGGATAACAACACGCCACTTTCACCCACCTGCGTCTGCAAACCTTCCGGCAAACGAGCAACGAACTCCATCACATGTGCTGCTTCAGCAGCCGCCTGAATCTGCTCAATAGAGGCTGATGCCATAGAACCATACGCAATGTTTTCGGCGATCGTGCCGTTAAATAACACCACGCTTTGGCTGACAATAGCGATCTGCTCACGCAACGAGACCATTTGATAAGATTCGAGAGCATGACCGTCGAGTAAGATTTCACCTGTCCAGCCATCATTAAAGCGTGGAATCAATCCAGCCACCGTTGATTTACCGCTACCGGATTTACCCACCAATGCGACAGTTTTACCTTGCGGGATATCCAACGAAAAATTTGAGAGTACCTGTTCACTGCTACCAGGGTAAGCAAAGGCGACTTGTTTAAATGTTAAATGCCCGGCAACTCTGTCCGCTAATATTGTGCCCCCATCCTTTTCTTCTTCCTGATCCATCGTATTAAAAACGGCCTGTGCAGCCGAAATGCCTTTTTGCACCATCACATTTATTTCAGTCAACAAACGTAATGGTTTCGTCACCATGGCTGCCGCTGTAATAAAAGCGACGAACTCACCCGTGCTCATGCCGCCCATCACCGATGGTGACATGGCCAGATACATCAACGCCGCCAGCGCCATTGCCACCAGAAACTGAACAACAGGCGTATTAATCGACTCAGCCACCACCAACTTCATAAACTGACGGCGATTCAGATCACTAGCACCATGAAAACGTTGACGCTCAAAGTCAGTACCGCCATACACCCGAACAACTTGATACCCTTGTATGGATTCAGAAGCAGAGCTGGTGATATCACCGACCGACTTCTGAATACGATGCCCTAAGCGGCGCATTCGCTTAGAAGCGATCCTTACAACAATGCCGATAAACGGAGCGGCAGCCACAAAAATCAAGGTCAACTTCCAGTTAAGGTAAAACAGGTAACCAAACAAACCAATCACGGTAAGCCCTTCACGAATCAATATTTTTACCGCATCCGTCACCGCACCCGTCACTTGCTCAACATTGAAGGTCAACTGAGCCAACAATTCACCAGAAGAGTGATGATGATAGTAGTGCGCGGGCAGCAACAGCATCCTGTCAAACAGATCTGTACGTAAACCGTGGATGACAAAGCGAGCCACATAGCTTATGCAATAATTACCGAGAAAAGTACCTACGCCACGTAAGGCAAAAATACCCAGTACCGCCAACGCCAGCCAGACCCGTTCATCCAACCGGCCCCCTTCCACCGAATCAACGACACTTTGTAACCACTTAGCCGACATTGCCTGAGATGCGCCATACAGGGCATAACCTACAAAGGCCACCGTAAACACCGGCCAATAAGGGATGGCGTAGGCTATCAGGCGCTTATAAACTACCCAACCTTTAGAAGTTGTATCCTGGGAGATTACATCAGTATTCTTTTTATCTGAACTCATCAGGCTCTCAACTTAGTTCTTAAACAGATATAAAAATGTTCTCATTATAACCTTCTTTTATAAGTATTTGCTGACATTGCAAAAGCCTCTTACAATCGTGCCTATACATTTACTCAAAGACCTTTTATGACAACTACCGATAAGCATTTTTTTAGTCCGAGATACTGGCCTACCTGGGCCGGACTCGGCATTTTATACCTCATTAGCTTGCTACCTTACGCAATGCAAATCAAACTTGGTACAAGTACCGGTAACCTGATGTACAGGCTCTTTAAAAAGCGCCGTCATATTACTGAAGTGAACATCCGGCTGTGCTTCCCGGAAATTACACCTGCAGAACAACAGCGCCTAGTACGCAATATCTTTCAAAATAATGCAATAGGCATGTTTGAAACAAGTATGAGCTGGTGGCAAAGTGATCAGTTTCTGAGTATGCCCGTCACCCTGAAAGGTAAACAATACCTGGATGAGGCGCTGTCACATAACAAAGGCGTGATTTTATTAGGTGCGCATTTTTCTACACTGGATATGGGAGGGAGGCTACTGGCTCGCTTTTATGCAGTAAATGCTATGTACCGCAAGCATAATAACCCTTTAATGGATTTCGTTATCAAACGGGAACGCGAGAAACATCTGGCCCACACCATTGAACGCAAAAATCTACGCGGAGTACTTAAAGCCCTGCGTAACAATGAAATTGTTTGGTACGCACCGGATCAGGATTTTGGGCTCAAACACTCAGTGTATGCTCCCTTTTTTAAGGTACCTGCTGCAACAATTACCGCGACCAGCAGACTCGTCAAGCTGAACAATTCTCCAATATTGATGTTTACCCATCACCGCTGCCACGATAATTCAGGTTATGAACTGGAGCTGTTCCCTATTATTGAAGGCTTCCCCTGTGGCGATGACACCCAAGATGCCACACGCATTAACCAGGAACTTGAAAAGGGCATTCTAAAAGACCCCGGCCAATATATGTGGGTACATCGACGCTTTAAGACACATCCAGAGGGGAAGAATTATGTCTATCGTCATTTACCTCTCGGGCATAAGTAAATAATGAAGCAATAAACAGAGCAGCTAATAGCCAAAATGCTTGCGCCCAGTAGGCTTTATAAAGCGACAAATGTGTATTGATTGGAAACAACACCCCAACCAGTCCGCAGTAATATCCCAATGGGATCCACTGTTTGATTTTGACAAGCTGCAAAAAAAATCGCCGGAATACTAACCAGAATGCAGCCAACAAACCTATTAAGCCAAATAAGCCCGTATCAGCCATCGCGTCAATAACTATCTGATGGCTATGAAATGCCCCCCTCTTCTGCTCCCCTTCAGGTGAACGTAACACATAAATATCATCAGGCTTCGCATAGTCCGGATAGGCATAACGAAAGCTCTTAAAACCAACCCCATTAATCCAGTTATCCTCTATCATATTTATTGCCGTACCCCACAGCGTTAAGCGATACGACGTTGCCCGATCTAAAGCAGCATAATCAGCAGTGCTGAGTCCCTGAAAAGTATAGGCTATACGTCCCTTAATTCCCTCGTGAGTTGACACACCAGCGATGACCAGGCCCACTATCAAAAAACTCCCAAGCACTATTTTTTTTGAAATTTTCACTTTCCATAAAACAGCAATGATGACAGTAAACAACAGCAGCCAGGCAACCGCTAACCACGCGCCTCGATTGCCACTTATAAAAATCGTAGCAATCAAGCAAGGCACTATAATCAATAACCCGACTTTACCTACCCATTGATTTACAGCAACGCAGGCAATACCAATATAAACAACTAACATCCAACCTAAGACGGGGTCATCACCAAAGACACCACTAATCCTCCCCGGCGAATAACTTTCCATGCCAAAAAGATTCACAGAAAACAAAAGTTGAATCCAGGCATCTATCATCCAGAAAATAACGATGACCGCTATGACACGGGCAATATTCTCATGAATTTTAACTGATGACGCTGCATGAATAATAAATACACCAGCAAAGTAAAAGCGCAACATACCTAACGCATCAATAGCGCCCTTTTTAAATAGGTATGCATCAGGCAGAGAAAGTATTGCGGGAATCCAGAAACAGGCAAACAGCAAGGTAAAGAACTTTACCCCCGGGCTACCCCTGAAGTTATCCTTATTAAGGATAAAAAGTCTGACACCCAGTACCGCCATGATCAGTGTAAATAGTTCAAAAGACACACCGAACGGTTGAGAAAAAACAGTCAGCGCGACCAAAACAACGGGTAAAGCCATCCAACTGCTACGGTGCAGACCAGCAATCATAAAGTCTCTCTTTTAGTGATCAATCAAAGATTAATCCGCTTATATAAGCGCTCAATTCTTCGCTGCATTTTTCGTTTGGCTAAAGACGAGGATAAATAGCTGAGGGGTAACAGCGCACGGTCTTTACGATACCCTTTCAGATCAATAAAACGCAGGGTTGGATTACCTCCATTAATCTGAATAAGAAAATTATTAGGATTAAAGTCAAAAAAATATAGGCTTTTTGAGAACAGTGTTTGAAAAAAACGTTCAAGTTGAGGTTTTAATGTTTCTGCAGAAATTTTACTATCTGTTAAATAGTCCCCCAACGTTTTGGATAGCTGACCATTATCATCTAACACTTGCCTACACGCTAAACCTAGCCCTTTATCGGTTACAACTAATACTTCTTCATATTCAGGAATAAAACCTTGCAAAGAAAAGGCTAGTTTTTTATATATGCGCAGCTCACGCGCATTCTCTGAAAAAAAGGGAAGCAGACGATGTATCAAACCACGGAGAAATAAACTGACTTTCCCAACCGATACCAATGCATGCCTGTTTTCGATTTTGATCAGCCAATCAGGCTCACCCGGGTATTGATACACAGTACGCGTTCGCCCCACCGCCAGTACTTGAGTTAATTCTTTCATAGATACTTATAACCCTACTTTAAGCTCAGCAGTAGCGGATTTTGCAGCATCACACTTAATGTCTTTGATTCCGTCATCTCGTTTCTCTATCACCATTGCGGATACGCATAATGCAACTAACAACCAGATCACTTGAGCCCAACTAGAAGAAAAAGAAGATAAATGAGAGTTTATTGGAAATAAAATAGCCATTAATGAAATAAGATAGCCACTCGCCAATGCTGATTGCTGACTACGCACGACAGGGTACCATTTAACAAAAAGTATCCAAATCGCAGCCATAAAACCGATAATACCAATGATACCCATCTCAGCCAAAAACTCTAAAACTATCTGGTGAGGCTGATAAGCACCTACCTGTTGCTCTCTGGGTAATGCTTTATCAACAAAAATATCATCAGGCTGCGCATAGTCAGGATAAGCATAACGAAAGCTGCGGACACCGACACCATTAATAGGATTATCAGCAAACATGCTTAGCGCGACATTCCAAATAGGCAGACGAAATGAGGATGCCGTATTAACTGATTCATAATTCCCACTGAATCCGACTAATGATTTATCTAACCTTGCTTGAAACTGTGGCGTATTAAAAACGGCAACAGCTATTAAAACAATCCCACTGATGCTTATGAAAAAATGATTCTTAGAAAACTTAAAATTCTTAGGTCTGAATAACAATATCCACAATACCGCAGTAGCTAAGAGCGACACCCATGCAGCACGATCACCGCTAATCAAAATAACGGACACACTCAGCAAAGTGAATATCATTGCTGCGTAGACATTTATTCTTTCTTTAAACGCAGCGATAGCCACACCCAAGAAAGGAATAATCATCAGGCCTAACTCTGCATTTTCACTGAAAATACCACTAATCCGACCCGAGGAGAAAGGCGGCAGACCCAACAGGTCGTGACCTGATATTTGCTGCCACCAGGCATCTACTCCCCAAAAAGCTAAAACACAACCAATACCGGTCGCCAACCAAAGATGAATGTTATAGTTTGTTATCCGATTAATAATAAACAACCCGGCAAAATAAAAGCGCGCCATACCGATAAGGCTGGTTGCAGAATGTTTAAAATCAAAAGCATCGGGCAGGGATAATAACGCCGGCAGCATAAAACAGATAAAGACAAGGGTAAAAGCTTTAAAGCCAAAAGATTGACGAAGATTCTGATGATTTTTTATTAAATCGAACAAGCCAATAACAGCCATAATTAAAACAAAAAGTTCTACAGAACGCCCAAATGGGATTGATATTACCGCCAACAACGGTAACCAAGGAGCCCATCCCGCACTTTTTAAAAATGTAAAACTACCCATTTTACAACTACCCTTAAATATACTGTCGATAAATGGTAGCTGTTCTTTCTGCTATCTGTAGCCATGAGAATTGTTGTTCTGTTTTTGTGCGTGCTTTTAACCCCATTTCTTTTCGTAGCGAAGCGTTGCTCGCTAAATGCACTAATGCTTCACCCAGAGCATCAGGGTCGCCGGGAGGCACTAGCAATCCTGTCTCTCCTTCAGTAATCAGGGTGGGAATCCCCCCTACTCTTGTACCAATAAGCGGCAGACCACAGGCCATAGACTCCAGGCCGGTAATACTCGTGGCTTCCATAAAAGATGGCAACACAGAAATATCCGCTGACCGATATACATCCGGCATATCCTGATTCGATACATCACCAAGAAAAGTACTCTTCTCAAACATACCATTTGATTTTAGAATGCTTTCAACTTTTGCCCGCTCAGCGCCATTACCAGCAAAAACAAGCTGTACATCTAACCCTTTAAGTGCGCTTACCGCTTCGGCATAAACGGTCACACCATTTTTATCGACCAACCTTCTTGCCAGCAAGATAGTCACAGGGCGCTCGGGGCGTATAGATGCAGGTGTAAAACGAGTGACATCGACACCATTAGGAATAAAGTCGACAGGTTTAGTAAACCCAACAATCCTGGTAGCCTCACAAAGCTCTTCACTTGGCGCTAAAACATGACAAATATGAGCAAGTCGCTGCGCCAATTCGGCGTGGACTTTCGGACCTTTTTCTATGCGACGAAGGTATCCAGAAGTATGATTGGTAAATAGCACCGGGATATTAAGTCCTTTGGTCGCTTCCAAAGGGCGCATTCCATGTACATGTATAATATCCACAGGGTGTTTCTTTAAAAAACTTTTTAACCAAAACTTCATGCAAAAGGTATAGAAAGGCTTTAGTTTCGGTAAGCGTGGACGGTGCACTATCATACCCTGCCAGGTTTCAAGTGATTCTTGTTTATCTGCGATGGGTAGCGTCAGGACATGCACTTCATGACCAAGCGTAACCAAGGCCTTCCCTAGCTCTACAACATGTGCTGCGACCCCGCCGACATTCGGCGCAAAATCAACACTAATAATAGCTATTTTCATCGGAGTTCCCAAGATTAATGTAGGTTAATGTAGGAGGAGTTTAACGCTGGAGATATATGACAAAGGATGATAACTCAGACAAGTATAACAAGTCATGTCTATACTAATTTATGAATAAAAGTCTTCATTCTATTATTTCCCGGCTGTATAAAATGATTTTCAAAATCACCCTCTTCATAGCGGGCCATCACTTGGCAAATAATCATAGAAGTTTCATTTCTCTTTATTATCAGGCAGACAAACAAAGGAGTTATAAACCGCCAATGTATTCTCCAGCATGTCCTGCTTAGTAAAACAGCTACTTTCTGCTGGCTTTTGCCCGGATTCAATCAGGCTTTTTACGACGGCATCAAGCTCATCGGCATTGCCCAATTCAACTTTCCCCTGTGCAAACATAGCCGTTAATATTTCGCCAACGCCTCCATGATCATACCCCACCGTAGGCACCCCCATCCTCAATGCTTCGAGCACGGTTCGTCCAAATGATTCAGGCTTTGTGGAGAGCGAAAAGACGAGTTGGCTAATCCCATAAATATCTCGTATATCCGACCGGGCACCCGTAAAGATAATTCTGTCACTCAAGCCTTTTTCAATAACGCTCTGATGCAACGACTGCGCATAGGCCTGTCGCTTAGGGTCCTCTCCTCCAACGATCAAACCACACACATTCAGACCAGCCCGCACAAGCCGTTCGATGAGTGAAATGAAGTCATTATGCCCTTTCAAACGCGTTAAACGCCCAGGCAATGTCAGTACTATTTTATGCTGTGATTGAGGAAACTGAGCATACCATGCCTTTTTCCAATCAGTGGAAGGCTGGTATTGGTAGACAAAATCTTTTGCATCAACGCCGCGGAAAATTCTGACAATTTTCGCCTTTGCGGTTTGTGGATAATTATCCACAATATACTGTCTGACGGTATCAGATACAGCGATCACTTTTTCGCCTTTACACATAATGGCGCTATAGCGGGATACCGAATAAAGACCATGTACCGTTGTCACCAAGTGCGGACGTTGTTTTTTTGGCAAACCGCGCCATGCAAACCACATAACCCATGCAGGCATACGAGAGCGTAAGTGAAGTATGTCGGGCTGTTCATCTGCAAGCCATTTACGTACTGCCCAGATATACCGAAAAGTCAGCAGCGACTTTTTACCCAGATCCCATTGGACATGACGACTTCCGGCCGCTTCCAGCTCAGCGACCATTTTACCGCCCGCTGATATGACAACTGATTCGTGACCGGCTTTGATTAATGCTTCTGCCACTTCCAGCGTGCCACGCTCTACACCGCCACCATTAAGGTCAGGCAGTACCTGTACGACCTTCATATCCAGCCCTTTTTTATAATCAGATCAGCACAGCGCCTGGCTTCCGCCAGCGCTGGCAGCACCTTTTCCGAAGGATTACCTGACTGTTTAAGTGATCGCACTCTACCGCTAGCCCTTAATCTCGCCAGCCCTCTGGCAATCCGACTGTCTGTTTTACTCTTTAATTCAATTAACCCAACACGACAACCTGCCGTCAGTGCCTCATACACCATTGACACACTATCTTCTGTAACCCAGCAAGTCTCGGCAATAGCCAACTGCTCCGGCAACCAATCTTTGCCTGTCTGCGCGCACGGAATTATGTTTATCTTCAGCTTTGCGGCGGACAAACTGATTAAGAACGACTCGGGCGTACGACGTGAGGTTGTCAATATCCAATCGGTATCGGCTTCGTGCTCTACTATCTGTTTTAATTGGTTGAGTACTTGCGACTCATCCCAGACAAAGTGCTTCGAAGGCCCGCCTATTAATATCAAACCAGTGTTTTTAGCTTTACTACCAGGTTGAACGCGGTTCAACGCGCCCCAGGTTTCGATCACATTCGGCATGGACGCTGGCTGGTCATGCTCAGGAATTAAGCAAAGATCAAACCAGCGCAAAGGCAAAGACGGTTGCATCAATACGACGGCTTTCGCGTTTGTTTTTCGCCCAAAACACCACTTATACACGAGCAAAGTCAGATGAGTGCGATGCCCGGCCGCTACGAAAAGCCTAACCTCTGATGAAGCGGGTGTCGTAAACAGGTGACTAATGAGCAATTTCAGAAGATGCCGCCATGACACAGGCGGGCACACTTCATAGGTGAGGGATGCGTTAGTACGCAACAACGCTTCGACCAAGCCCAAAGACTGATTCAAATGACCGGGTTTCCCATCACTTATAATACAAATATCAGGCACAATATCGGACACATTGGTTCCACTAATTAGATTGGTCGTTTTGAATATTTCTCAACAAAGTCAGACCCGTGTGTCTGCACTGTGACTCATAATACAAGAGTCTTCAGCAAACACCCAATGAGAGCGCTTTATATTTTACCTTTACGAGGCAATTCCCTTTTGCGCCCGTGGTGATTACAATCAATATCTCGAGTCTCTCTACAGCGCCAGACGCTTTTTAGTTCGCCCGCTGCAACACATCGGCTCAGTTGACCCTTATTTTTGAATTCGAGGTAGGTTACATGGCAGCATTCGGTACCGTTTTCATGCCAGAAATGGCAATTTCCTGGTTTGACGGCTCTGGCTGGAGCCCGTCTGAGATGGTGTCTAGCAACAGTCTTCAGCTTCATCCGGGTGCTCATGTGCTGCACTACTCCAGCACCTGCTTTGAGGGTTTGAAAGCTTTCCGGCACGCCGATGGCTCTATCAATATCTTCCGCATGGATAAAAACCTTGAGCGTTTTGCCCAAAGTAGTCGCCTGTTGAGTCTCCCCGCCATCAATAAAGATGCGACACAAAAAATGATTCTCGATGCGGTCGCCCGTTTTGCCGATGATGTACCTGAACCACCCGGGTCTATGTATATCCGTCCAACACATATCGGTACTGAACCCGCCATCGGTAAAGCAGCCGCCCCTACGCAGACCTCTTGCCAGTACATTCTCCTTTCTCCTGTGGGCGATTATTTTTCCGGCGGTGATACAACGCTGCGTTTATTATTAGAAGAGAATGGTATGCGTTGTGCTACGCACATGGGCATGATTAAAAGTGGCGGCAACTATGCCAGCGCTTTACGTCCTATCATGCAGGCAAAACAAGACTTAAAAGCGGATCAGGTCCTGTTTTGTCCCAATGGTGATGTTCAGGAAACAGGCGCTGCCAACTTCCTACTCATCGATGGCGATGAAATCATCACTAAGGCGCTGGATGAAAGCTTCCTGCATGGCGTTACACGTGATTCTATATTGACCATTGCACGTGACATGGGCATGAAGGTGTCTGAACGCCAACTCAGCGTTGCTGAACTACTGGAACGAGCGGCAAAACCAGAATGTGAAGCAGCACTGTCAGGTACAGCTGCTGTACTGACTTCAGTCGGCACCTTGTTGCACAAAGGCAACGAATATAAAGTAGGCAATGGCGGAGTCGGCACAACCACTCTGAAATTACGCCAAGCGCTGAATGATATCCAATGGGGCAAAGCTGAAGACACTCACGGCTGGTTAACCCGGGTCTGAGCCTAAATTAACAATCCCTTTATGTAAGCCTGACTCTATTCACATACAGTCAGGCTTTTTTATTTTACAGCCTTATTTTTTTGCCGGTTCCAGCCTCAGCATTTTAGCGTTAATCATTCACTAAGCCTCC
The DNA here is from genome assembly GCF_900113275.1 of Neptunomonas qingdaonensis. GTDB lineage: Bacteria > Pseudomonadota > Gammaproteobacteria > Pseudomonadales > Balneatricaceae > Neptunomonas > Neptunomonas qingdaonensis. The sequence continues at coordinate 350,094 of NZ_FOOU01000001.1, read as the reverse complement.
ATCACCGATGACCAGATCCGGGTGATCGACTCCCGACAGTCTTTCATCTCACTTTCACTGATCACACTTGACTGATCCTGCAAAGTCAAACGATGACCGGCAGCACGATACGCTATATACGCCTCACGTAAGGATTCTGCATCATCAGCAGCCAGTAATCCTGCTGTTTCAATCGCATCCAGAATACGAATATTATCAGTAAACGTGAACAACTCAGGGTAGCGGTACGCCTCAGCCAGCACCTTGTACTGCACCAAAAATTCAATATCAACAATACCGCCCAAATCCTGTTTTAAATTAAATATGTGTTTGTTTTCGGCCTCCTTCGCAGAAGTCCCCAGATGCGCTCGCATTTTCTCACGCATCTCCACAACCGCCTTTTTAAGCTCCATAGGCTCGCGTACTTGTTGTAAAATAATAGCCCGCACTTGCTCAAATTCCGCCCCAAGGCGCGCCGACCCGGCAACAACTCTGGAGCGAACCAAGGCTTGATGTTCCCACGTCCACGCCTCTTTCTCCTGATACTCCTGGAATGCTTTTAATGAGCTGACCAACAAACCTGAATTGCCGGAAGGACGTAACCGCATATCAACTTCGTACAACTGCCCACCGGCTGTAAATGTATTCAGAATATGAATGATCCGTTGCCCCAAACGCGTAAAAAATACTGAATTGGCGATCGATTTATCACCATCAGTAGACAGATTCGAATCACTGTCATGAATAAACACCAAATCCAGATCCGATCCATATGACAACTCAATACCTCCGAGCTTGCCATAGCCGACGATAATAAAATCCATATCGCAGGGCACGCCCGCTTGTTTCATCGGTCGACCATGCTTTTCAACCATGCCCCGCCAAGCGACATCCAATACGCTTTCCAGAATCACTTCTGCCAGCCAGGTCAGATAATCACTGACTTTCATTAATGGTAAAACGCCGGTAATGTCAGAAGCCGCCACGCGCAACAAATGTGCACTTTTGAAGTAGCGCAAAGCCTCCATCAACTGTTCAGTATCCTCTTCAGGAATTCTCAATAATTGCTGCCTTAATTCTGCGCCTAGCTGCTCTTTATCAGGCGGCGAATAGAGCGTACGCGGATCGATCAGCTCATCCAATAATACCGGCTTCTTAGCCAGCTGATCGGCAAACCAGGCGCTACTCGAACACAGCCTCACTAACTGTTTCATTGCACCAGGATTCTCAGCCAGCAGTACCAGATAAGAGGAGCGGCGCAGAACCGATTTAATCAAGAGTAAAATACGTGCCAAAGTTTCAGTGGCGTTGTCAACGTCAGAAATCATATCCAGAAGAACAGGCAACACGACCTTGAGACGCTCAGCACCGGTATTCTGCAAAAACTTAATGGTTCGGGATGCTTTTAAGTCTGTTATCAGCTTCAGGGTACGCTCAACATCATCAAAGCCACTCTCAGTTATTATCTCGAGAGCTTCCTCTTCAGACAGCTGATCATTCCACAACGCCAGCCATTCTGTTCGCTGCTGCGACTCTTCCTCTGTCTGCTGTTGAGCGGGTGCAATCACATCAGCAAAGTGCTGACTTATCGCAGCCCGATGGCGTTCCAGTTCGCTGGCAAAAGCTGTCCAGTTATCAAACCCCATACTGAAGGCGAGTCGCGCCTGACCAAGGTCATCTCTTGGTAGTTCCTGTGTCTGCTTGTCAGCTACAGCCTGAATCGCATGCTCCGCATTTCGCAAAAAAATATAGGCCGCCATTAACTCCGGTACCGCTTGCTCAGGCATGCCGACCAATTCAGGCAGTAAAGGTAAAATATTACGCAGCTCACGTTGCTGTAAACGGCTATCTCTGCCTCCACGGATCAACTGGAATGCCTGGGCAATAAACTCAACTTCACGAATCCCCCCGGAACCAAGCTTGACGTTAAACTCCAGCCCTTTTCGACGTACCTCACGGTTAATCATCTCTTTCATTTCACGCAGTGATTCAAACGCACTGAAATCGATATATTTACGGTAAACAAAAGGCCTGAGCAGCGTCAGTAATTTACGCCCATTATCTTTATCTCCCGCCACAACACGCGCTTTAATCATTGCGTAACGTTCCCAGTCACGCCCCTGATCCTGATAATAGTGCTCCATTGCTGCAAAACTACAGGCGAGTGGGCTTGCCGAGCCAAACGGTCGTAAGCGCATATCTACACGGAAAACAAAACCTTCAGCATTAAGAGTATCCAACGCCTGAATCAGCTTTTGCCCCAGCCGTACGAAGAAGTCCTGATTTTCCAGCGTTTTGCGGACGCCTTCTGTTTCTCCATTAGCAGGAAAACAAAAGATAAGATCGATATCTGATGACAAATTCAGCTCATTAGCGCCCAGCTTCCCCATCCCCAACACGACCATATACTGCTGCTCACGCTTCCCGTAGTCATTCAAAGCATAAGGCGTACCCCAGCGCTGACAACACTGCTCATAGAGCAAAGATAAGGTATCATCAATCATCGCGTCCGCTAACCAGCTCAACTCCTGCGTTGTATCGGCCATATTGGCTTTACGCGTCAGATCTCTCCAGATAAGCCGTACCATTTCGCGTTGCCGAAACTGACGAAGCACACTCATCATTGACGCTTCTGAATCGATCGACAGCATCGCTTCGGCCAGCCGGCTCTTGTACTCAGAAGGCTGATATGGCCGATCCAAAACCCCGCTGTCCAGCAGAGACGCCAACAACTGCGGATACCTGATCAGCTGATCAACCAGGTAATCACTTCCAATTGCCACCTTCGCCAGCTCCTGCTGTACAGAATCAGTTAATTGCTTTTCAGTAGATGCCAGTACATCACCGAGTCGATCCCACTGTTTAGCCAGCAGTGTCTGTAAAGATGAAGACAGGTTAGGCAAATCTGGCTGTATCATAGAAAACTCCATCTTTTAGCGAAAACTTAATATAAAAATATAGTGCGCTAACCCAGTTAAATACTAAAGTTAAAAAACACAGTTAAATACTATAGATTAATCATTAATCCGGCATTCCTGTGCCAGATGAAACAACTGATAACCGCGCTCTGCTTTACTGATATTGCTCGGTGTAAGCTCTGGAATAGCGATTGTAAACATAGCCGATGCGGCCATCAGATCCTCAACCTTACCTGACTTTAGCTCCAACTCTAATTCACAAATATCATCGGCATATGTCTGTCCTTGCAGCGAGGTATAACTCACCTCTCCCTGATCCAGGGCAACCTCAATAACGGTATCACTTTCAGGCCACTCAATTATCCACACAGTTCGGGCGAAGTTAGTAGCAAAAATAACTTCAAGCTCTGCGGCCCAGTCAACACCTTGCTTAGCAGGTGGGTAATCCGCCTCAACCAATAAGCTAATATCTAACTCGGGTTTATCAATCAGCCATTCCCACTCTCCACGTTGATGCAAACCATTCACGCTATTACCTTTGGTTTTGAAGGTCTGTATATAGGTACCGCTCTGCTCTCTGATCCTAAGTGCAACTTTATCAGCCGACAAGCGCAATTCAGGCGTATCAAAATACCAATTGCGCAAGTTTTGTGTTTGATACGCTTTTGCCGCAAGCAATGCCGGCAACTGTGTAACCCGTGCTATTACATCCTTAGGGACCAACAATTTAATTTCAGTTTCTAATGCCATCTGCTTTTTCCTACTGACTAATAGTTAACTATTAACCCGAAAGCGCTGAGCAAAGTCAAAAAGTTATATTGTCATCGTTGTGCTGTCATTCTCCTGAGACGACTCACATGAAGCTTTTTGTCAAAGTGATCCATGTCTAGAAAAAGAGACATTTATTATTTTTATGTCATTAAGACTACAAATTTATGAGATCTCCTCGTATACTTCGCGCGAACTAAATCCTATACAGGTGAAGGTCATGGTCACCAATAATCCGATACTGCAGATGTTTGCGCGTTCACCGTTCAAACCAATGCAAGAACATATTGCAAAAGCACAAGCCTGTGCTCTGCAGCTACTTCCTTTCTTTGAAGCAGTTATTGCTGATGATTGGGAAGAAGCCAGCAAGATCCAGCATAAAATTGCTGTACTTGAAGGTGAAGCTGATGCTATGAAAAAGGATGTTCGCCAACACTTACCTAACAGTATTTTTTTACCGGTACCCCGCACTGACTTACTAGAGTTGCTGCGTATGCAAGATAAGATTGCAAACCGGGCCAAAGATATCTGCGGCATCATGCTGGGACGGCAGATGCCTGTTCCCGTTGAAATCCAAGACTTAATGCTGGATTTTGTACGCTCCGCGCTCGCCGCGACCGAGCAAGCACTACAATCAATGAACGAACTCGACGAACTGGTAGGCACTGGTTTTCGCGGCCGTGAAGTTGAGGTTGTAGAGCGCATGCTGATCGAGCTCGATGATTTGGAGCATATAAATGATGGGCTTGAGCGAGAAATTCGCTCCCAGTTATTTGCTATCGAAAAACAGCTCTACCCTATTGATGCCATGTTCTTATACAAGGTCATCAGATGGATCGGAGATCTTGCCGATCGCGCTCAACAGGTAGGAAGCCGTTTACAGCTTCTACTGGCTCGTTAATTTTTAGCTTCAAGGCTCAGATATGAATATTATTGCGCAATACGGCGATATCATTGTCATTCTCGCATGCGTGTTTGGTTTCTTTATGGCGTGGGGTGTTGGCGCAAACGATGTTGCCAATGCAATGGGCACATCGGTTGGTTCCAAAGCACTGACACTCAAACAAGCCATTTTAATCGCTATCCTGTTCGAATTTGCAGGGGCGTATTTGGCAGGCGGAGCGGTTACTGCAACCATCCGTAAAGGTATTATTGACCCGGCCATGCTGTCCGGCACACCGGAGCTTCTGGTGTTTGGTATGCTCTCAGCCTTACTGGCAGCCGGTATATGGCTGTTGATCGCCACCCATTATGGCTGGCCAGTATCCACGACCCACTCTATTGTAGGTGCCATAGTTGGTTTTGCTGCCGTCGGCATCTCTGTTGACGCCGTCAACTGGAGCAAAGTAGCGAGTATTGCTGCCAGCTGGGTCGTGTCGCCATTGATCGCGGGCTTCTTTGCCTTTTTCTTATTCAGAAGCGTACAAAAGCTGATTCTGGATACTGAAGATCCCTTCAAGAATGCCAAACGCTATGTTCCTATGTATATCTTCATGGTTGGCTTTATCATCTCAATGGTTACCTTTACCAAAGGGTTAAAACATATCGGTCTACACCTGTCATTTGCCAATAGCGCTTTGATCTCTATTGGCTTTGGGGTGATAACAATGCTAGTGGGCATTATCATGCTACGAAAAGTCAAAGTGGATGTCGCAGCAGACCGTGACTATCACTTTGCCAGTGTCGAAAAAGCATTTGGCGTCCTGATGATGTTTACCGCCTGCGCAATGGCGTTCGCGCACGGTTCTAACGATGTGGCAAACGCAGTCGGCCCTCTCGCTGCCATTGTCGGGGTTGTCAGTTCTGGTGGTCAGGTTGCGCAGAGCTCAGCTATGCCTGTATGGATCCTGCTACTCGGTGGCGCAGGTATAGTGGCAGGTCTGGTCATGTATGGACATAAGGTTATTGCCACGGTCGGTAATAATATTACCGAACTGACCCCTAGCCGCGGATTTGCAGCAACATTAGCGGCGGCGGCAACAGTTGTTGTTGCTTCTGGTACCGGCTTACCCATCTCGACAACTCACACACTGGTGGGTGCTGTATTAGGTGTGGGGCTGGCCCGAGGCTTAGCTGCGTTGAATCTTCGCGTGGTGGGCACCATCTTTATATCCTGGATTATCACCCTGCCAGCAGGTGCTGCTCTGGCGATTATGTTCTTCTTCATGTTTAAAGGTATGTTTGTCTAAGCGGATTCACTCTCCGCTTCAGATACACTCGACCTTCTAAAAAAAAGCCTGCACAATAGCCTAAAAACCTGTGCAGGCTTTATTTTATGTCTCAACAAACACCACACCTTTTACAGATGCTCGGTCAGCTCATTGCAACGCCCTCTGTCAGTTCAACAACGCCTGAACACGACATGGGAAATCTTTCCGTCATCACATTGCTCGCAGAATGGCTGAATAACCTTGGCTTTCAAACAGAAATAATGCCCATTCCCGGTTACCCGGGCAAAGCCAATCTGATTGCCACACTGGGGAAAGGCCCGGGCGGTCTAGTGCTTTCCGGGCATACTGATACCGTACCCTGCAATGAAGAGCTGTGGAAGAGTAGCCCTTTCTCGCTGACCGAGCGTGACAATCGTCTCTATGGTCTTGGCACTTGCGACATGAAAGGTTTTTTTCCTATCGCCATTGAGGCTGCACGACAGTTTATTAACACGCCTCTGACTGCACCGTTAATTATTCTGGCGACAGCTGATGAAGAAAGCTCCATGTCTGGTGCTCAAGCGCTGGTAGATGCAGGCAAACCCAAAGCGCGTTATGCCGTAATCGGCGAACCGACAGATATGACACCCATCAGGATGCATAAAGGCATGATGATGGAAAGTATTCGGATAACCGGCCGATCAGGCCACTCCTCTGACCCATCGTTAGGCGCGAATGCGCTGGATGCGATGCATTCAGTACTGTCTGAACTGGTAAAATACAGAAATCATCTGCAAAAGAACTATCAGCACAGCTCATTTAGTGTAAACGTACCGACACTGAATCTAGGCTGCATCCACGGTGGTGACAATCCCAACCGTATCTGCGGACAATGTGAACTAGAGTATGATGTTCGGCCTTTACCCGGTATGGATTTGTCACTGATCAGAGAAGATATCAGCAAGCGGGTGCGCCCCATTGAAGATATGTTCGGTGTCAGCATAGACTGCCGGCCACTCTTTCCGGGGATTCCCTCCTTTGAAACAGCACAAAATACATCCCTGGTAAAAATGGCTGAACAATTAACAGGGCATAGCGCCGAAGCCGTTGCTTTCGGAACAGAAGCCCCTTTTTTACAAGCATTAGGTATGGAAACTATCGTCATGGGACCTGGTAGCATTAATCAGGCACATCAGCCTGATGAGTTTTTAGCACTCGATCAGATTAAACCGACTGTTGAAATTCTTACAAGGCTGATTCAACGCTATTGTGTAGACATCCAAGGGGACGCTACCAGTGCGTGACGAAAGCATCCACTATGTAAACTGGTTCCGCCATTCATCGCCTTATATTAACGCCCACAGAGGAAAAACATTTGTTTTGATGATCGGCGGCGAAGCTATTGCCGATGATAACTTTGACAACATAGTCCACGACATCACCCTGATGACCAGCCTTGGGATTCGTCTCGTGCTAGTGCATGGAGCGCGCCCACAAATTGAAGAAAGACTCACCAACCAGCAGCTGGAAACCCGCTTACATCATGACTTACGAGTCACTGACACAGATGCACTGCAATGCGTCATCGAAGCAATCGGCGTACTCAGAAGTACTGTTGAAGCAAAACTGTCTATGGGATTAGTCAATACACCCATGCATGGCGCGGAGATCCGCGTATGTTCCGGTAACTTCATTACCGCAAGGCCGATGGGTATTTATGAAGGCGTCGATCTCTGCCATACCGGAGAAGTCAGACGTATCGACCATCAGGGCATTCGAGGCCAGCTTAATCAGGGCAATATCGTACTACTCTCTAATTTGGGTTATTCACCCACGGGGGAAATATTCAACCTGTCCGTTGAAGAGGTCGCGACTCAGACAGCGATTGCACTGCAAGCAGATAAATTGATCTTATTTGGCGCTGAAAAAGGCATTATTGATAGCCGTGGCATATTGCGCAGCGAACTGCTGGCACGCACAGCGGAACGTTTTCTTCAGCAGTATTACCATTTGCAATCTGATGACCCTGAAACCGCTTATACTGAGCTATCAAAACTGTTACAGATGGCAACAGAAGTCTGCGCCGGAGGCGTTCCCCGTTGCCACCTGATCAGCTACAAAGATGATGGCGCATTACTGGCGGAACTGTACACCCGTGATGGCGCAGGCACGATGATTATTCAAGAGTCATATGAGCAAGTCAGAGCGGCCAATATCGAAGATGTAGGCGGCATTATCGAGCTGATTAAGCCGTTAGAAGATTCCGGAATTCTGGTGCGCCGCTCCCGCGAACTGCTCGAAGCCGAAGTCGAACAATTTTTTGTGGTTGAGCGTGATGGGGCGATTATTGGCTGTGCCGCACTCTACCTGTTCCCTGATGAAAAAATGGGCGAGCTTGCCTGTGTTGCCATCGCGAAGGCCTACCAGGGTGGAGACCGGGCTGAGATGCTGCTTCAGGCAATTGAAGAAAGAGCGCGTGAACTGCAACTGGAGTATCTCTTCGTATTAACCACCCGAACAGCCCACTGGTTTATTGAGCATGGTTTTGCAGAAATGGCGCTGGCAAAGCTACCCGGCAAAAAACAGGCACTCTATAACTATCAGAGAAACTCGAAAGTTTTTAGCAAAATGCTCTGATTAGCCAATAGGCAATATTATTTTGAATCGAGCACCACCTAGTGAGGACTCACTTACCTCTAACTGACCGTCATAGCTACTGAGAATATCAACAGCGACGGTCAGTCCTATACCCTGTCCCGGCGCCGCCGACGTATCTACTCTGGCACCACGCTGCAATATGACATGCCGCATCTCCCGTGAAACGCCCGGCCCGTCATCTTCAATATCCAATTGCACCCAGTCAGCCTCTTTAGTCAATGAGACACGCACAGCAGAATGACTATACTTGAAAGCATTTTCAAGCATATTACCGAGCAACTCCATCATGTCTCGCTCATCAGCACCAAACAGAGCCGTTTCATCCAGCTGCAAACTGATATCTACATTCTTCTCCCGGTAGACTTTACCCAGAGCAGAAGTAATACGCTTGATAATAGGCGCTAGCGGGGTTGCCTGAGCGATACTATTGGTTTGACTTCGAACAGCACGAGCCAGTTGGTACTGTACAATCTGATCCATCCTCCTTACCTGATCCTCCACTACATGACGATAACCATCGTAGAGCATCTGTTCGTTGCCCGCGCCCCGGATAACGGCCAGAGGGGTTTTAAGACTATGCGCCAAATCCCCGAGAGTATTCCGGTAACGCTCCCGCTGATTGCGCTCACTGTGCAGCAAGTGATTAAGGCTATCGGTTACGCCTTGCACCTCTTCAGGATAATAACCCGCCAGACGGGTCGAATAACCACGTTCAATATTGTGCAGATCCTCGACTAGCCCACTTAAGGGCTTCAACCCCCAGCGTGTTATTAACGTTTGCAGCATCAACGCCAATACGGTAACAGCAAATAACCATCCCCATAATTGCGTTCGATAAGCGTTCAGCTCAGCAGACAGTTGCGCTCCACTTTCAACAATGGAAAACAGGTAACGACGCGCCACCCCGGCGCTCTCCCACTGCAGAGGGTACTGGTAGAGATAGAGATTTTCATCTTCAAAATAGTTAAAGCGAGTTTCGCCAATACGTATTCGGGTAGCGACTACAGAGTCGCGAACTTTATCACTCAACTGATGGGCATTTGTCGATTCCCATTGAGGCAATCCCAAATGGGTATGAATAAACCCGAAAGTTTCGTCTCCTTGACGCAGTTGATGCTGAGTTTCAGGGATAGCTAGTTTGCCATCCTGCATCTCCGCCGCGCCTATCATCAGGTATACCTGCAATCGCAGACGTTTCTCCAATGACGCCTGAAGGCTATAAGCAAATGAGTTTTGTAACGCATAACCTGCCACACCAATGATCATGGGCAGCAGAATAAATGATGCGATAAGAAGCCTCGCCTTTAGAGACCGGGATGCCAGACCAGCATAAGACTTCTTCATTGCTTATTAAGAGGATGGCAGATCGAACCTGTACCCCAAGCCTCGTACGGTCGTAATCGGCTGAAGTTTCTGCTCGGGGTCAAGTTTCTGACGCAGGCGTCGGATAAACACTTCAAGAACATTACTATCCCTATCAAAATCCTGATGGTAAAGATGCTCAGTTAACTCAGACTTAGAAACCGTTTTTCCAGCATTGAGCATCAGATACTCTAACGTACGGTATTCATAACTGGTCAACTTAACTGGCCGTGAGTCACACGAAACGACACGCCCAACAGTATCCAGGCTCAGGGCGCCGAATTCCAACACCGGTTTGGCGTGGCCTGCCGCTCTGCGCAGCAGTGCATTCAGACGAGCCATCAACTCTTCCATATGAAATGGTTTCACCAGAAAGTCATCAGCACCGGCTTCTAAACCTTCTACCTTATCCTGCCAATCACTTCGTGCGGTCAAAATAATAATAGGGAAGTTACGCTCATTAGCACGCCATTTCTTTATCAGGTCAACGCCAGATAAGGATGGCAAACCCAAATCAACAATCGCCAGATCATAAGAAAATTCTGTTCCCAGGTAGAGAGCCTCCTGCCCATCGGCCGTTTCTTCTACAGTATATCCATTGGACTCCAGCCCACTGACCAGTTGGCGACGCAAATCTGCATCATCTTCTACCACCAAAAGTTTCATATAACGCTCCTGATTTTACGGGGGTAACAGCTCACCGCTGGTTGCATCAACCAACACCTCTTTTACATGCCCATTGTTAACTAAACGGATACGATATGCCAAGCCTGTTTCCAGAGTGAGTGTATCAGCCTTCACCACTTCTCCACCGACGGCCTTTTTAGCTATTTCGATGGCATCACTCATTACGACAGTATCAGCAGGGTCTGAAGCTAAGGCAGCGCAACTAAGCACTGTTAATAACATCAACCATCTCGGCAAATGCTTCAGTAATGAAGTGTTGCGGGTATTAGGCATTATGGTAACCCTTTTGAGTTTAGCCTCTAAAGATAGTCAGCACAGTTTTATCCGAAAAATGAAAAATAATGCCGTATTATATCAAAGCGTAGCTAAAGCAAGACAAAAAATCAGGTCTGAAAATTATTATTAATAGTTCATTTCGACGCGACTAAAGAAGCAGATTGTATCCCATAAGCATTAACGAATAGTTAATAACATGGATTAAACGATAAGCCGACCACAAGCCTGACATAAGGCGGGGGAGTGTGGTCGGCCTATTTATTTTCTCACTTGCGAACCTGTTACTACTTTTGACAAGTCTTACAAGTACTCATACCAATGATTTTATAGAGAGGACAGATACCCACTAATGCGATCAGAATAACCGGAACACCAATCCACCCCCACGGGGTTTGAGGCCCTACAAAAACCAAAGCAATCAAAACCAATCCGACCAAAACGCGTATAACTTTATCTACAGAGCCAATATTTTTTTCCATGATCGTATCTCCAACTGTGTTTTAACGTTACCTATCTTTAACGCTACCTATGTTTAACGTTATCAATAGATTTTCCCTCTTAACGAAGGCAAACACAGTGACAAAAGTCACATTCAAAGCTGCTGCTTTAAAAAAGCCTCCATCGCAGAGGGCGCTAATAACAATATTTGTCCACGGGAAAGCGACAACCACCCCTGCTGCTCCATCAGCTTCAAATGCCGGCTCACGACTTCTCTCGCCGTGCCTAGCGCATCAGCGATCTGCTGATGAGACAAGGATAACACCAGGCTTCTACGCCCCTCATGAAGCAGATAGCGTGCTAAACGTGTTTCAATGCTCTCAAATGCAATCGACTGGACCAGCATCAATAAATTACTCAGACGTTGCGCATATGAATCGAAAACAAAACTACGAAAAGCAGCTGATTCAGACATAAGGTATGTAAAATCATCAGCACTCAGCAAAAAGAACGTCGCATCCTGTTCAACCACCGCTTCTGCCGGATAAGTGTTACCCGCCAGCAGGCAAGAGGTACTCAGCACACACGTTCCCATCTGCTCAATACGATACATCTCCAGCTCTTTTCCCTGAGTCGATCGACCAAAAACCCTGATACAGCCGTCAACAAGGATCAGGAAACCTGTGCACGCATCTCCCTGGCGTAAGACGACGCTCCCCTCTTCCATCGTCAGCAGCTGAGCATTGTGCAGCCGTTCTATTTGCAGGCTATTGAGGTTATCAATAAAAGGAAGGGCTTGAAAAAAATCATTCATCAGCGGAGGAATTACGCTGCCGGCGAACCGCCAACATGACGTAGCGGATATTATAAGTAAAGCCGATCAGAAGCGTGACAGGCAAGGTCAGCAGAAACACCTTGCCAAACGCGGGGTTAGCCAACAGATGACCGAGCCACAAGCTGCCCAAACTAATAACGGCTAGCGGAATACCGGCTTTCATTAATATGCGTAACCACTTATCAGACCCTATTTTTTTGCGCTCAGACTTTATATCAGACATCATTATTCTCAGTTCATATGCGTAAGACCATTCAGGTAAGACTATCCCAGCTTTTCTCTCTTAATAAAAGATACGGCTATGTTTTACCTTCTTTTTAAGATCCTCTGTACGCCTCTCTATTTGCTATTGCAGCATTCTCTAGTTCACTATTCTCTATCTGAGCAGAGTTTCTGATATAATTCCCGACCAATATAATCAGCAACTGACAGAGAGATTTTTCCATGCCCGTTTATCGCTCTAAGACCTCTACTGCGGGTCGTAATATGGCTGGTGCCCGTGCTTTATGGCGTGCTACCGGCATGAAAGACGACGATTTTCATAAGCCTATCATTGCCATTTCTAACTCATTCACCCAGTTTGTGCCAGGGCATGTCCATCTGAAAGATATGGGACAGCTGGTTGCACGTGAAATAGAAAAAGCGGGTGGCGTTGCTAAAGAATTCAACACAATCGCCGTTGATGACGGAATTGCCATGGGTCATGACGGTATGCTGTATTCGCTACCGTCACGTGACATTATTGCCGACTCCGTTGAGTACATGGTCAATGCCCACTGCGCCGATGCGCTTGTTTGTATCTCTAACTGTGACAAGATCACACCCGGGATGCTGATGGCCGGCATGCGTCTTAACATCCCGGTTATTTTTGTCTCCGGTGGCCCGATGGAAGCCGGCAAGACTAAGCTTTCAGAACACAAGCTGGATCTGGTTGATGCAATGGTCATCGCCGTTGATGATAGCGCCTCTGACGAGAAGGTCGCAGAGTATGAGCGCTCGGCCTGCCCTACCTGTGGTTCATGCTCAGGAATGTTTACCGCCAACTCTATGAACTGCCTCACAGAAGCTCTGGGACTGTCTTTACCCGGCAATGGTACCACTCTGGCAACGCACAGTGACCGCCGCCGTCTGTTTGAAGAGGCGGGTGAGCGTATTGTCGAGTTAGCAAAACGTTATTATGAGCAGGATGACGAATCGGTTCTTCCGCGTAACATTGGCAACTTCAAAGCTTTTGAGAACGCGATGACTCTGGATATTTCCATGGGCGGATCGACCAATACCATTCTTCATTTGCTGGCTATTGCTCAAGAAGCCGAAATAGATTTTACCATGGCTGATATTGACCGGCTCTCTCATACAGTTCCACAGCTATGTAAAGTCGCCCCGAACTCGCCACTCTATCATGTTGAAGATGTGCATCGTGCGGGCGGTATCTTTGCAATATTAGGTGAATTGGAGCGAGCAGGTAAACTGCATACTGACATCCCAACAATACATAGCAAAACCTTGCTGGAAGGTCTGGAAAAGTGGGATATCATGCGTAACCCATCAGCGGAAGTTATTAACTTCTTCAAAGCAGGCCCGGCAGGCATACCCACACAAACAGCCTTCAGCCAATCAACCCGCTGGCCAACACTGGACGGTGACCGCGAAAACGGCTGCATTCGCTCACTTGAACATGCCTACTCTCTGGAAGGCGGACTTGCCGTTCTAACAGGTAACATTGCACTGGATGGCTGTGTTGTAAAAACTGCCGGCGTAGACGACTCGATTCTGGTCTTTGAAGGCTCAGCGCACGTCACCGAGTCACAAGATGAAGCAGTGGCTAATATTCTGGCTGACAAGGTTAAGCCTGGTGACATCATTATCGTAAGATACGAAGGCCCTAAAGGCGGTCCGGGTATGCAGGAAATGCTCTACCCGACGTCTTACATCAAGTCCAAAGGCCTCGGCAAAGCTTGCGCATTGCTGACCGACGGACGCTTTTCAGGCGGCACATCGGGTCTGTCGATCGGACATGTCTCCCCTGAAGCGGCAGCAGGCGGTGCGATAGGCCTGGTTGAAAACGGCGATAAAATTCTTATCGACATTCCAAACCGTACGATTAACTTGCTGGTTTCTGATGAAGAACTCTCTAAACGTCGTGCGGCTATGGATGCCAAAGGCAAAGCTGGCTGGAAACCTGTTGAAGCACGTCCACGTAAAGTGTCGGCAGCGCTTAAAGCCTATGCCTTGCTGGCGACATCCGCTGACAAAGGTGCGGTACGTGATTTAAGCATGCTGGAATAAACGCGCTACAGCCCAATCAAAAAACCCGCATACTGCGGGTTTTTTCGTTCATCGCTATCGATACACTAGCCTGAAAATAAAACCTGCCAAGATAAACGCAACGCTAATGCAGTAACAACCCAGCGAAACAGTTGCTTAAACAGATCAGCAGATAGGCTTTTCAGCAGATGCAAACCTACCCAGGTACCCACTGCCCCACTAATAATCATTAATACGATCACGAAAAACCAGTCCTGGAAAGCGAATCCGACCGTTACAAAAACCATGGCTTTTAACATATGCTGAAACGACATGCAGGCGGCAAAGGTAGCGACTGTCGGCAATTTTTCCATATTCCGGCGATGTACGAAAGCAGCCACGAGTGGCCCGGTGGCGCCGACAAAGGCAGAGATAATAGTTGTCACCCCGCCGGCGATAACCAGCTTTACGTTTGACAGAGTAACGGCTTTAGGCTTTGGCCCCCAGACTAAAAACAAGATAAAAAACGCAACACTTAAGCGAATAACATCTAACGGTAATTGAATAACGATCCAGACAGAAATCACTGCGCCGACAACGGCTCCCAGTATAAACAAACGGCTCATTTTCCAGTCTATATGCTGGCGCGTCATATAAGCCCGGTTACCATTGGAGCCTAATTGCACCAACCCATGTACTGGAATCAAGGCCTGCACGGGCAAAATTTGCGCCATAATGGCCAATAACAACACACCTCCGCCAATCCCAACCGCAGCCGTCATCATCGATGTAAAGGCACTCATACTCACCAACACCCACAAGTCAAACTGGCCGAGCCCGTCCGGCAACCAACTCATCACTTGCTATTGTTCTCTGTTAACAACAGCAGTAAATCGTTTAACACAACAGGACGACTAAACAAGTAGCCCTGCCCTACATCGCAATCATGCTCTTGAAGAAAGGCCCGCTGCACCTCGGTTTCGATCCCTTCTGCTACGACACTCATATTTAAGCGATGAGCCATCGAAATCATGGCGGCGGTGATTTCCATATCGTCCAGATGCTGAGGAATATCTTTTATAAACTCCCGGTCAATCTTCAGTACATTGATGGGTAACGTCTTCAGGTAATTAAATGATGAATAACCAATGCCAAAGTCATCAATAGCAATAGTAATGCCCAACGCCTGTAGTGCTTTTAACGTATCAATGGCCAAACCAATATCATGCATCAGCAACGACTCTGTAATTTCCAGCTCCAAACAGGTCGGATCAATTTCATATTCCTCAAGCATCTGGCGAATCATGACCAGTAGATTCGGGTCACGAAACTGTCGGGGGGATAAGTTAATAGCGACCTTGATATGCGACATGCGGTGCTGCGCAAGGTATTTAATAGTCTTGCAGGCCGCTTGTAGCACCCAGCGCCCCAGCGGCACAATAAAACCGGTCTCTTCAGCAACGGGAATAAAGTCCTGCGGCGAGATAACCCCCAACTCAGGATGATTCCAGCGAACCAATGCCTCGACACTGCAGATGGCTCCTGACTTCAGGTCGATCTGAGGTTGATAAAGTAACGTGAAGTTATGCGCATCCAGCGCCTTAGGCATCTCTCTGGAAAAGCTAATATAAGCCTGAAGCTGATCATGCAGGCTTTCTGTAAAGAAACGGTATTGGTTTCCCCCCTTCTCTTTTGCCTGTGACATGGCCAGATCAGCGTGCTTAAGCAGCACCTCCGGTGAATCACCATCTTTGGGTAACCATGCCAACCCGAGGCTGGTACTGATCTGAAGCTCGTTCTCATTAATATGAAATGGCCGGGCTATTTCATTCAAAACATTTGCCGCCATCAATTCGACATGCTCAACATCCAGCACCGGATTTATTAATATGGCGAATTCGTCTCCGCCTAAGCGTACGGCAATATCACTGTTACTCAGACAATCAATCAAGCGCTGAGCGACTTCGACGAGCAACAGATCGCCGGCACTGTGCCCTTGCGTATCGTTGATGGTTTTAAAATAATCAAGATCCAGCAACATCACAACCGCTGGGTATTCCATCACATCTTGAGCAAACAGCCTTGAAAGCTCGCTGAAAAAAAAGCGCCGGTTAGGCAACCCTGTCAGTTCATCGTATAAAGCCAAGCGCTCCATGCGCGCATGCGCAACTTTGAGCTTCGTCACATCTTCACTAACGATGACATAGTGCGCTAGCTCACCGTCGTCATTATTAATAGGGGAAATCGACACCTGAGACCAGAAAGTGCCGCCATTCTTCCTTCTGCTTTGCAACTCCCCTCGCCAATGCTGTCCAGAAAGGAGTGATTGCCATAATGAATCATAAAAATCAGCGCTGATCCATTTTCGGCTCAACAACTCTGCTTGCTGCCCCACTACCTCTTCAAGAGTGTAATCGGTTGTCTCGGTAAACTTAGGATTCACATATTCAATCGCACCAATAACATCCGTAATCATCACACTGGATCCTGCATGCGTGATAGCGCTGGACAATTTTTTCAGTGATGCTTCAATATTTTTATGTTCAGTAATATCCTGACACGTTCCATAAATCCGGGTAGCTTCTCCGTTTTCATTAACCGAGACATCACTCAAAAGCTGAACATGGCGGATAGCTCCTGATGAAAAAGGCACAGAAGGAACCGGTACATTAGAAACAGGCTCCGCCGGAGCTGCCACGCGGTAATAAATATTGATCGGCTGAGCTTCATCTTTCATTTTTTTCAGTTGTGTTAACACCCTATCGCGATCAGCCGGATGCACAACTGAGACAAAGCTGTCTAAACTCAGAAGCTGCTTGTCTGGAATCGATAAAATATTTTTTACGCTCTCTGAGCACCAAAAAAGATCATCAGATAGACGCCATTCCCAACAACCTAATCGTGCAATCTGATGCGCCTCTTTAAAGCGCTCTTTAACAGAAACAAGGGCGTTAATTTCGGTTTTACTTTGCAGCTCCTGTTCTGCCAGCGATTGCCTCATTGTAATAAAGGAGGAGAAGAGCGGCGCCAATACCGAACCTTTTGCAATCCGGGGAAGAGGATAATCAGTATCGCCCGTCACTATCTGCTCTGAAGCACGAACCAACTGCCTTATCGGTGTTAATAACAGCCGACGCTGCAACAACAGCATCAGTAAAAACAACACACATACCAGAACAACCGAGGTCATAACATAAGGGCGAACTTGATTTTCTAACTGAAGAAATATTGCATCCACGTTAATCCAGGCAGCCAACTGCAAAGCGCTATCTTCAATAGGGTAACGAATAAGATGAGCACCACTGCCATAGCCAAGCGGAGGGGCCATGTGATTATCAGATGAGTTGGGGTCAACGATAAAAATAGTTCGCCAATACATACCCTCCCCTGCATCATTATCCATAGAAGAGATCAATGTGTTGGCGCTAGCGGGGGCTATTTTAATGGCTTCACCGATCAGATAAGCGCTACGGTTAACCTCGGCAACTTTCTCTTCGAGTATTTTGCTGTACACACCAGGCAGCCAGACCTGTTCAACCAGTAAAATGTAAACCAGCAACAAAGAGATCGGAAACAATAGTAAGATTGTTAAACGTTTCACCCACTGCTCTCCTTATTCTGATAAGTAATAGCGGTAGACTGAACCTAGTTGGCGAGAATGTTAACTTTGCAGTGCATTCATAACTTGCTCAGACCATTTCAAACTGTGGCGATAGGCAACTTCATACAAAGGACGGTCTATCTGTCCATGTAGCTGATCAAACTGGCCTCGCTCATAATTCTCCACATCCTGTAGCGTTTCACCCATCGGGCCTGAATAATGCAACAACGCATTTTTTAGTTCATGACTCAGAGGGACTTCCTGTAACAGATCCTTCATTTCAATATCAAACATGGCATCCAATTGCGAAAGCAAACCTACAATAAAGTAGTTCATGGAAGATTCCCGGCCCATCAGCTCAGCCAGCAACTCACACATTCTTCCCCGGATAAGCATACTACGTGTCAGCTCATTCGGCTTTCCATCTTCTGAGGTCGTCAAAAACAACAGGATCCAGCGACGTATTTGTTCCATGCCCAACAAGGTGATCGCATGGGAAAGTGAGTTGATCTCACGTGGCACATGAAAAGCGGCCGAGTTGACAACTTTTAAAATCTTATACGTCAATGCAGGGTCATTAATCGCAATCCCTTCAAGCGAAGCGCCCGTCGCACTGTCCCGCTGAAGCTCACCTAACAGTTGCAGCAATAAGACTTTACTAGTCCCGATTTTTTTCCCTTTCACCGCTATCGGACGACTGAGGAAGTAGCCTTGATATAACGAAAACCCCATTTCGAGACATTGACGAAACTCGTCTTTGGTTTCCACTTTATCAGCCAGTAAATCCAACTGATAAGGCTTAAGCTTGTGGATGATTTTGGGCAAGTTAGATAAACCCAGTCGCTGAATATCCAGTTTGAGAACATGAATAACGTTTAACAGTGGGTCGTAACGGGAATCCTCAGGATCATAATCAGCTAAAACAATGCGGTAACCTTTGTGCGAAAACTCTTTCACTTTTGCTATAAACACAGGCGTTATGTCAGAACGACCGAGTATTTCTAATGAAAACAACGTGGGGGGTAATTCAGGTAAACTATCACCAAGGAGGACTGTGTCGGTAATTTTCAGATAGCAGGGAAGTCTTTTACTGCCTTTGTCTGCCACGATATTAGCGTAGGTATTCATGACCACATCAAACGTAGCTACATCATCTTTAATCGCCCGTAAATCTGAACCTTCTTCTCCACGAAAGAGCAATTCAAAGGCAACTACGTCCTGACTTTTTGAGAAAATGGGCTGACGCGCCATCAGGACACTTAGCTGCTCTTCACCCTGAAGGGTAGATGCTAGTTTTGACACAAAACGCTCCGACTACAGATATATGGATATCAATTGACTAATAACATAGCTGATAATAATTGATGGCGCATAACAAGCTTAGTCAATATTAACACCCAAGCCTAACGATACGCCAAATTTCATCGTTATTTTAGTGAGTCATTTTATCCCAATCACGTAGCCACTTTTCAAGCTTATCAACGCTCATCGGTTTAGCGATGAAATACCCCTGGAAGCTATCACAACCTGAGTGGCAAACCATCTGCCAATGTGCCAGCGTTTCTACCCCCTCAAGAACTACTCTCAGCCCTAAACGATTAGCCATGCCTATCATCGAATCGAGCACAGGTCTTTCACTTTCAGAGGCAACAGCATTTTGTACAAATAAGCGGTCGATTTTCACCTCATTGAAAGGCAAACTCTGCAGACGCTCAATAGAAGAGTAACCGGTACCAAAATCATCGATAGAAAGATTAATCCCATACATCGACAGGCGGCTTAGCACTTCTAAAGCCTTGATACGGTCTTCATTTAAACAGGACTCGGTTATTTCAAGCGTTACCAGGGTAGGCTTAATGCCGTATTTATTTATCTGTTCAAGAATAAAGCCCGGAAGCTCTAAGTCATTGAGTAACAACGCAGAGATATTGATAGCAACACGATAGCAATGACCCTGCTGATGCCATATTTTCCATTGTTTGAAGACTGAAATAATCTGATCTTTCGTCAGGCGAAGAATCAAACTATGTTGTTCCATTAAAGCGATAAAATCATCGGGAAAAACCAGATCTCTCTTGGGACTCTTTAATCTGGCAAGTGCTTCAAAACCAACAACATTACGTGTCATCGCACACACTTGGGGCTGATAATAACACTCAAAATAGCCCATTTCTAAAGCTTCAATTAACTCGGGCACTGTTAATTTCTCTTTAACAGTAGCGGGAGGTTTTACTGCGCCATGACTGCCGATACTCTGCAGCAACTGAACAACCGACTGCGGAGAGATAGGTTTAATGATAGTACCTAAAAATTTCAGCTGATGGTTTCGCACCAGATGCTCTACAGACTTGAGCACACGATGAGAGACTGAACTGACAATAACGATATAACCCTGAAAGCCTTGCTCTGCCAGCATGCGTAAAAACGCGACACCATCAACATCGGGCAAATTCAGGTCGCAAAAAACAACATCAATAGAGGCGGGATTATTTTCTAGTAACAGCAGTGCATCGGCCACATTATTAGCAACAAGTGCTTCTGCTGCACCCAGTTCATCCATAATGATCAACTGCAGCAATCCGGTAATGGCCTTGCTGTCATCAAGGATTAAACACTTCATCTTCCTAATGTCCATATGAATCCGTTCATTATTCAGTTCAGAATACATTCAGTATAGCCAAACTTTAGAGTGAGATACTATAGGGGTCTCTAAACAAAAATACCTATTTTATAAAACGTTTAAAAGCCGCTAACGCTCTTTATCTGAATTCAGCCTCTGTATTTAAATAAGACCAATGCTTTCTTTTTGATACCGTACAAAAACAACGCGGCTGATAACCGATGTGTTTCAGCTTGTTTATTGACAGATAGATAAGAATAACGCACCCTCTTTTTTAGATGAACAGGAGGATGATTTCATGAGCGAACAAGGCAGTGCAGGCAATGTAATAGCCGCTTTGTGTAACATTTTTATTCCGGGACTGGGGCACTTGGTACAAGGACGCTTGCTTGCCGCATTTTTCTTTTTTCTTACAACTGCAGCGGGATACGCCCTGTATTTTCTGATATTTCCCGCCATCATTGCCGCTATCATCCACTTAATCAGTATCATCAGTGCTGCCCGCTATAAGCCTCAGCCATAATACAGTGGCTTGTGTAATACTTTTCACCTAATCAAAGCATTACACTTTCCACGGCCCACATCAGTGAGAGCCCATCGCCAGCCTCATGCTCAGATAATATTAAGTGTCAGCTCATCAAAACGCTTCAACTCACCACCAAACTCTTTTGCAAAGGCCTCGGCGCTTTCTTTCTTTTTAAAGCTCCCCAGTGTTGGCCCCATCGCACCTTTTTTAGACGATCCAACAACAAACCAGGCTTTGCGAGCGTCGATGTAAGTATCTTCGCTGGGCTCATCCCACGGATTAACCGCCATATCATGTACAAACACAGACTGGATATTATGTTTATGCTCTGGATCAAGTGCATAAGCAAACATATCCCGCGTTGAGCAAAACTTCATGTTTTGCTTTATGCCACGCTCGTATACCTGACCTTTAGGGCCTGGAAAGCGGGCAATTAACATGCCGCAAAGGTGGCACTCATCCGCACTTTCAAGTGCCATCGCCTTTTGTGCCATCACCTTTTCTGTCGAACCCTGATTACATCCAGTTAAGCCGAACACGGCCAATAACAATAGTGCAGCCCAGATGCGCATACCGAAAAAGCTCTTCACAATGTTCTCCTGTTAAATAACGCCAGCGCCAATACTACGGGTACTGATAGCCAGACCAGCAAACTTATTAACAATGAAGTGGTCGATAAGCGCACATGTTCAGCGATAGCCATCAAGCCACTTAATTGCTGATCAGCAAAGTAGGTAATATTCACCAGCCGAAAGATATCGGTTGGATTCAACAGCAGCAAATAGGGAAAAAGCTCAGCGTCCACGTCGCCTTGCGTACCCACTAGCAAGCCCAACAAGCCCAGATCAAACACCAGCACGAACAAAAACCAGACAACCAATGCCAAACCTGCCGCTTT
This sequence comes from Neptunomonas qingdaonensis, assembly GCF_900113275.1. GTDB lineage: Bacteria > Pseudomonadota > Gammaproteobacteria > Pseudomonadales > Balneatricaceae > Neptunomonas > Neptunomonas qingdaonensis. The sequence goes on along the minus strand of NZ_FOOU01000001.1, from coordinate 328,131 downwards.
CGATTTTTCGGTCACACTGACACTAATCACATAGGCGAATGCGATAAAGATCCAGCCCAGTAAAATGGCAGACAGAATAAACAAGCTAAAGGGAACCACTAACTCCGCCCAACTGATATCCGGCGCAAACAGCCCCATGATCAAAGCAGCAGAGCCGAAACCCAATAAGGTTGAGAACGCCATAATAGCGCCGTGGCCGAGCATCTTGCCGCACAGAAGCTGCCAACGTGATAATGGATAAGTGAGTAACAACAACAAGGTGCCGCTTTCATCCTCACCTACGATCCCGTCGTAGGCTAGCATCAGCGCGATCAGTGGAATAATAAAAACAGCCAGACTCGCGAGGCTGATAATGGTGGTAGATAGCGACGTAAAGCCCACTTGCCCCGCAGCCGCTGAGCCAAAATAGGCTAAGCCCGTAGCCAATACAGCAAAAATCACAGCGATGGAAAGCACCCAACGGTTACGTAAACCATCACGAAACTCTTTTGCTGCAACAGTAATGATTGGGCTCATAGCATGCCCTCCATCTCATGACCCACACAGGTACGGGTATAGTGGGTATAAAGATCCTCAAGCGATGGCAAATGCAGGTCAATGTCTGTCACACCGGCTTGCGCCAGCATATGCTGCATGACTGGCATTTTTTCCTGTAATGAGAGTTTCAAACTGACACCATCCGCTAACGTAATCGCACGCGCTTGTAGATCTTGTGGTAACTGCAGGTCAGTACCTTTCACATTCAGCGTGAGCGGTAACTCAGCCTGCTGACGCAAAGAATTCAAACTCCCTTGGGCCAACACAGCGCCCTTACCCATAATCATGGCCCGATCGATATATTTCTCTACGCCAGGCAGCACATGAGAACAAAGAACCACCGTGCAACCCTGCTCTTTAAGCTGGGCAATACGATGATAAAAATCCTGAGTCGCCAGCGGATCTAATCCGACAGTGGGTTCATCCAACAATAGCAGTTTAGGGTTTCCCAACAATGCCTGAGCCAGGCCAAGCCGTTGCCGCATCCCTTTTGAGTAGGTTTTAACGCGTCGGCCAGCCGCTACCTTCAAGCCAACCTGTTCAAGCAAGCGATGACATTCAGATACCTGAATACCTTTAAGGCGAGCGAAGTAACGCAGCACTTCCAAACCAGTCAACTGCTCATAGAAGCTGACATTTTCCTGGAGAAAGCCTAACTGGTGGCGCTCCCGCCTTGACTCAGAAAGTGTCGGATCCTGACCAAACACACGCACTGAGCCCGCACTGGCTTTAATCAATCCGAGAATCAATTTAATGGTGGTGGTTTTACCTGCACCGTTATGCCCAAACAAGCCCAGCACTTCACCCTGCTGCAACACCAGATCCAACGGTTGCAGAGCATGCACCCCCTGATACCGTTTCTCTACACCACTTAACTCAACTATGTTTGTCATCAATCTTTTCCGTCACTGCCGCATCGCTGGCCGTTGAAGGCGATAAATTTTCTGGCATTTGCATCAAAGGATGGGTATCAACTACACCCTGTGCTTTAAGCACCGGGAACTGCCGCTGTACCCAACGAATTGTTTCAACTGCCGGACTATTCAATAGCACCTTGGCAGCAGGAAATTTCCATAACAGACGATCAACACCATCTGTCGGTTCATATTGTGTATCACCGATGCCATCGGCATCCATATCCCATCCGAGGTAGTCACTCCAATAATTCCCTACCCCTTCGTGAGACCAGTTCTGCTGGCGGGTAGCAACATATTTAACCTGCTCGCGGTTATTCACAAAGGCATTGCCGGTAAAAATATTGTCTTCTGATCCGGCGGTCATATGCACGCCTAAATCACTGTCTGAAAAATGGTTGCCGCGTATCTGGTTAAACAAAGAGTTATAAATAAACAGAGCTTTACCTTCAGTCACAGAGGAGCCGCTTGTTCCACCGCCGCTCTCGGAACGGTTATTCTGCACACCTGACACTCGATTATTTTCTAGCGTCGATTGCGTAATGAAATTCATCAATATTCCGTAGTTGGAATCATTCTCTGAAATATTATTGGTAACAGTCAGAAACTTGGATTGCATTAATGCATAACCGGTACGCGTATTAACCGTGCGGTTACCCGACACCAGGTTGTGATAAGAATACATATAGTGCACGCCATACCGTAAGTCGTGCAGATAGTTGCCGATCAGTTCATTGTTATTACTGGTATCAATATAAATACCATCACGGGTGTGCCACACTTCGTTGCCTTCAACTCGCGCCTTGCCTACATTAAACAGATGAATCCCATTACCACGGTCCTGTGACCGAACCTGTAAATTACCTTCTATGCGGTTTGCTTTAATCAGTACTTGCTGGGTACCGTCCACCCAAATACCAAAAGTATCGCCTACCAGATAGTTATTCAAAATGTGTGTTCTGGCTGCCCGTTTCTTAACAAACACGGCGGAGTCCATCTCCGTCAAATCACCACCCCAGTTGCGTATCTCTAATGACTCAATACGAACATCAGGCGCCTCAACTACGATCGCATGACCTGTACCATTGGCATCGATAATCGTACCGGAGTTACCCGTCAGAATCAGCGGCTTATCAATCTTAAAGTTACCGATATAACGGCCTGCATCCAGCAGCAGCTGGTCGCCCGGCTGCGCGCCATCAATGGCAACCTGAAGGCCATAAGAGGGAGTCACAACACGTACATCTGCACTGACGACCGTCAGCATACTAAGCTGAACCAGCACCACAACGATAAAGTTGTGCAGTAATCTCATCCCATTCCCCCTATGACTTACCGTAAGACAACAAAAGCCAGACGTAATCGACTGGCTTCTGTTGGAAATAACGAGAAAGTCAGACTTTCCCGTAAGGTAGATCAGGCTTTTTCAACCAACATACGACCACGCATTTCCATATGAAGAGCATGACAGAACCAGTTACAGTAATACCAGTGCACACCGACGTCATTAGCCATAAAGGTAACCGAAGCTGTTTGCTGCGGGCTAATTTCCATCTGCACACCGTGATTTACCACACAGAAACCATGCGATACATCTTCGATCTGATCCAGGTTAGTAATGACAACTGTCACTTCATCTCCCTGCTTCACTTTAAACTCATTCATGCCGTAGGCTGGCGCAACCGATGTCATGTAAACACGTACCTTGTTACCGTCACGAATCACTTTGTTATCGGTTTCAAGTGTCACGCCATCTTTCTTCGCCATATCAACCGTCATCGCGAAAGTAGGATCCTTACGGTCATACAGCTTACGCGTTTTAACTTTCGAGCGGTGAACAATGATACAGTCATGCGGCTCCGCAAAAGCAGGTCCATCGTGAATCAACTTCATCTCATCACCGGAAATATCGATCAGTTGATCGTTCTCAGGATGTAGCGGTCCACACGGCAAGAAACGGTCTTTCGAAAATTTCTGCAAAGATACGAGGTATTGACCATCCGCATCACGGGTTTCACCCATCGAAGTATGGTTGTGACCTGGCTGATAATGCACATCCAGCTTCTGCAGGATGTAATCAACTTTTTCACCCTTGTACGCAGCAATCGCATTATCGATATTCCACTTACAGATCTGGCTATCGATAAACAAAGTGGTAAATGCATTTCCTTTACCATCAAACGCTGTATGCAATGGCCCCAGACCCAGTTCAACTTCAGCGACAACCGTATCACGCGGCTCAATCTGATCGGCAAACAATGCATCAAACTTATCCAGTTGGAATACGGTAACAGTTGGGGATAACTTGCCATTCGCTACTGCGTACTTACCATCCGGTGACGTATTAATACCATGCGGGTTCTTTGGAACGGGTACATAGCGAGTAAGCTCTGAACCTTTACGACCATCCAACACAGGCACTTTAGAGTCACCCAATGTTTGGAACTTGCCAGCTTTCACTGCGGCTTCTATACGCTCAATATTGAAAATAACCAAGTGATCACGCTCATTACGCATAGAGCCTGCCAGGTCGACTGCACCTTCAGAGTTATAACACGTAGAGAATGCATACTTACCGGTGTAATCCGCATCGGTGTTATCAAGGTTCCCGTCTACGATAATCTGCCAATCCACTTCCATGGTCTCAGCATTCAGGCCGTTGAACATGGTGTAGTAACCTGCAATGTCATCCATATTGGTGCCATTGTTTGGATGAGGCATACGGAATTCGGCATTAGCGAAGACATACTTGGTAAAAGGCACTTTCTGTACACGCAAGCCGTGAATTGCCTGGCAGTTAGGTATAGTAGTGATCTTATCAGTTTTCATGATATCAACGCGGATACGGGCTACACGAGTGTTAGCTTTATCGTTGATGAAAAGATATTTACTATCATAATGACCATCAGTCATGGACATATGAGGGTGATGACAGTCACCATTCAATGGTGCGTTTTGGCCCAAAACAGCTTTAGACTCATTGGTGATGCCCCAACCGGTAGCACTATCAACATTGAAAACAGGGATGCGCATCAACTCACGCATTGAAGGCAAGCCCAAAACACGCACTTCACCCTGATGGCCACCACTCCAAAAACCGTAGTACTCATCTAATTCACCAGGACCAACGGTATGCTTAGCATCTGTAGATGCGTGAGCAACGGACGGCATCATTGACGAACCAAAACCGACACCGGCCGCCCCTACTAACGCAGCTGAGCCACCCAGAAAAAGACGACGGCTCAGCTTTACATGCTCACTGGCATTGCGGTCTTCTGTATCAATCGCTGGCAAATCTTTATCTTTAGGATTAATCATTTATCTTCTCCGAAACAATTATTTGTCGATGTTTGTTAGTTCACTGCTCAGGTTTTTACCGGATCAGTAATGTCTATACTCGGTATGTGGTTTTGAACCATTGCCGCTTTTTGAGCTTTACGTTTTTTCACTACAAGTGGAGGACACTTATCATGGTTGTGATAGGTCATCTGGCAATCCAGACAGTGGTGGCACTCGTTAGCATTGATGGTGCCATCCGGGTGAATCGCCTGAATCTCACATTCATTTGCACATAGCTTGCAGGGTTGGCCGCACTCTTTACGACGATACAACCAATCAAACAAGCGTAACCGCGCGGGTATTGCTAAAGCAGCGCCCAATGGACAGATGTAACGGCAGTAAACTTTACGGGTAAAGATAGAGATAAACAGCAAGATGCCGGCATATAGAACATATCCCCACTCACGCTGGAACTTCAGCATAATGGCCGTTTTAAAAGGCTCGACTTCCGCATAGCGTTCAGCTTCACCAATCGACTCAAGCGATACAGCAAACAAGAGTAATAAAATGATGTATTTGATCGCCCAGAGCCGCTCATGTACCGCAAACGGAAGTTCGAACTGTTTGATTTTTACTGCTCTGGCAATCTCATTAATCAGCTCCTGCAACGCCCCAAACGGGCACAGCCAACCACAGAAAATACCCCGCCCCCAGAGCACCAGGGTCATAGCGACAAACCCCCAGAGAATAAACAACACGGGATCTAACAGAAATACATCCCACTGAAACTTACCCATAGCCGCATGCACAAACGTAAATACGTTAACAATCGACAGCTGCCCTAAGGTGTACCAGCCAATAAAGAACACCGTATAGGTAAGAAAGATATGACGAACATTACGTAACAGTTTTGGATAACGTACCAACCAGTCCTGGAGGAAAATAATGATCGTCAGGAGCAGTAAACTGACACTTAATACACCAATTTGAAACGCTTTATCCTTCCAGACAGATACCCACAAAGGCTCATCGACCGGCGCTTCCACAATCACTGGCTCAGGGCGCGTGATATACGCCTCTGGTGTCATGTAGTCACCAAAAAAGCTGGTAAAGACGCTGTCTAATGCACCGACTTGTCGACGCACCAGCAATTCAACCTGCCAGGGGGTGCCGATATCAAACTCATACTGGCCACGAACGATAAACAAGGCCATCTCAGTAAAACCAGGGAAGCCTTTAATATATACATCATTTAAACGATAAAAATCGGAATCGTGAAAGCTAATCACCTTATCGGATTGCTGCAGCTGCAACCGGTCGAAAATTCCGCCACGTACATAGCCGTTACCTTTAAAGGAGTAGCGGCCTTTGCCCATCACAGCAATCACCTGGTCACCGGGCTTAATTTCACCCATCAACCAGTTATATTCGCTATCACCTAATAAGTTGCGACCAATGGTCGGAATATTAACCGGTGCATAGTAAAGATCGATAAAGTGTTCTTGCTGATGCTGCCCCTCACCCGGCCCCTGCTTTTCTGCTGCCGTGCCTTTAAACGCTTCATTCACATCGCCACGAGTTAGCGACAGATGACGAATAGATCCATCACCGGTAAGTTCTTCCCAGGAAGCTTCCTTGAAAACATCAGTTTTAACAGTAGCAGGAGGAGTTTTCGCCTCCTCAGATAACCCCAGCAAACCTAACTGCTGAGCTACTTTTCGGGCAGCACGCATCACAGTTTCGTTAACCACCATGACGGTGACTGTTGCACCAGAAATAGCATCCAGACTAATTACATCACTGCTATTAGCCGCACCTACTTTAATTCTGTCCGTCAGCTTGAACGGCAGATACTGTGCAGCGAAATCAAATAAAGTATGCTCAGGAATACCCACCAGCAGAATGGGCTCATGGTGCTCAAGCACTGTGGATAGCTTGAAATTCCCCTCCAGATCAATGGCTATGAGCATTCTAACGGGCTTACCGGAATAAGCGGCGATATCAACAACATCCTGTGACTCAAAGGCATACCCGAGTACTTGATCACCCTTAGTGACGGTACGGATAATGGCAGAGCCCTCTGCAATCGGCGCTTTTTCACTAATATCCGTCGCTTCAGGAAAGACACTGCGAATTAACTCAAGCTGCTGTTCTTGTGAAACGGGGACCATCGCAAATGCACTGGAAGCCAGAACAAAAAACGTAAATAGCGTAACGATCCATCGTTTTATATATCTGTTCATCAAACGTTCTAACCTCTCAAGCTATATATCATACTGCGACATAATGACGCAGGTTATAGAAACGCCACTAAAAGTGACTTGATGGATATCAAGTAATCGATATATGAGTCGCGCCTAATGGTCATCGCAAAAAGTGATTCTTTATAGTCCTGCAGGTTCTACGACCTTCCTGTATGCGACTTGCCTTTGCTCTGGCCAACGCCCCATACGATTCAAGTTTGACATACATCAAGCAATACCCTGTTTAGCCGAAACCCCTGCTTATATGAGCAGCCAAACGCCACAACACGCTCTATGCTGAAGATAGACATATAAGGAGAATAAAAAATGCGTAAGACTCTGATTGCAGCAACGGCGACTAGCATCCTTTTAGTTCCTATCGCTCAGGCAAAACCACTGGGCATACTTGACAACGTCGCCACCACGACTGCTATAGAAGTGGATGGTATGGCTGAAGCGGCATGGGATGCGGCCCCGGTGCTTAGCGTGGTACTGGATCAAACCCCCTACAAACCAAACAACGGTTATGAAGGCATCACCAAAACCACGATGAAAGTACGCTCGATGCACGATGACAAAAACGTTTACTTTTTCCTGGAGTGGGATGACCCAACAGAGAGCTTGAACCGTTACCCATGGATGAAACAATCTGACGGCAGCTGGAAACAGCTGGCGAATAAAGATGATACCGGACACGACAACACCTATTACGAAGATAAAATGTCGATCCTCTGGAATATTGATGTTAAGGCATTCGACAAAAAAGGCTGCGGGGCTGCCTGTCACATGGCAAAAGGAGGCAAACAAAAGGGTCGGGACGATAAAGCACCCGGCCGTAAGTACACTAAACCGGGTACAACTCTCGACATGTGGCATTGGAAAGGCGTCAGAACCAATCCAAATGCTCAAATTGACGATCAATTTATCGATGACAACACCGATCCAGAGAAGAACAAAGGGTGGGGACGTCACGGCGACCACAAAACAGGTGGCGGATACAAGGACAACATAGCTGACGGTAAACCGGCATTCGTTCAAGCAGACCTGGCCGCTGATGCCACTGTGATATTTGAAAGCCAGAAAACGCCTTTCAGCAGTGATATGGATGAGATCAAACGTATACCAGGCATAGTAACATCGGCCTTTTCTGGTTCACGTGGTGATATCGCCGCTAAAGGGGTATGGAAAGATGGAAAATGGTACTTAGAGATCAGTCGTCCTCTTGTTACCTCTGGAGAGCAAGCAGATGTGCAGGATGTACAGTTTAATGACCTGAAAAAAACCTACTCTTTCGGCCTGTCTATTTTCGATAACAGCCAAATTAATCACGTTTACCATAACGGCGTATTAAACATGGTGTTTAAATAGCAATACCTGAGGTGGGCGAAAGCCCACCCACCAGACACAATTGATATGGAATCCTATGATGATTAAAGCTCTCAATCCTGCTGCTCGTATCGCTCTATCTGGATTTTGTCTGTCCGTACTCATGGGACTGGCTTATGCCATGCTGGCTATCTCCATGAGCGTTACCGGAGGTCAAACACTTATTCCCAGCCTTGATAAAGTGCAGCAAAAATACGCGGGCATTATGATCGTCAGTGCCATGCGGGGCTCTATGTATGAGCATGTATCCGAAGATGAATCCATCGATGCGGTTCAACAATGGGTTGAGGCAGACGCCCCCGAAGACACTTATGATTCACATATCGCAGAGATAATGGATACCGATTGCACTAACTGCCACAGCGTCGACTCGACCATGACAGAAGCGATCCCATCCATGCCGCTCACCACCTATGAAGAGGTGCTTGCAACCACTTCACGCGGGCAACCCTGGAGTAAAATAGCAGTACAAACGCACACTCACCTTTTTGCCATCAGTGCACTCATCATGATCTTAGCGATTGCGCTCTCTTATACACAAACCCTCAACTGGGTTAAATACCTGCTGATCAGTGGGGCATTTATAGGCTTATGGGGCGATGCGCTCTCATGGACATTGGCAAAATATATTGCCTTTGCGGGCTACCTGATTCCGTTTACCGGTGCGCTATTAACAGGCTCAATGGCTGCTATGGCGATGATAGTGTTACTCGACTGCTGGGTTAAGGTGCCGCTGATCGCGGCCGCTAATCAAAAGTCTTAAGCTGACACAAATAGCCAACAAGAGTCAGCTCATACCGATGCGCTAAAGATAAAGAGAAGCCCTCACAAGGAGCTTCTCTGTATTATTTTCAGGATCATTCTGAATACCTGAAACAAGCTCACACTATAGCTTAACCACCTCATCACCTACCCCAATAACGCCTCCCTTCAGAATCTTTGCGCAGATACCACCGTGGCCTAGCATGGCGGCGACCGCACCTTTACCCAGCGCTTGCTCCATGCGCAGACAAGGGTGGCATTGCGCTGTTGCTTCAAATTCCACGTCACCAATACGAAAACGCTGATGCCTGAGTGCCATCAAATTGATACCAGACACCACCAAATTACGCCGTAATACAGCAGGATCAATCGACCCAAGCGCCAACAGCTTAGCGACTACCCCGATATGCTCATGATTAATCAAGGTCACCTGTCGGGCCGAACCCGGCGACCCCTGACAGCGCCGGTCTCCGGCAAGCCCCATATCAATAATCGCTTCTACTTGTAAAACCCGCTGCATCTCTACTTTGCGTTCGGGACGTAAACCAATCCACTCCAAACGGCCCGGTTTAAGATCCTGCAGATGCCGGCTTAATAAACGCCCAACCGTATTAACACTCACCGTTTACGCTTTTACAAATTTTATAGAGATCGAATTAACGCAGTGACGCGTATCCTTTTCAGTTAGTCGCTCGCCTTCAAAGACATGCCCCAAATGGCCATCACAGTTAGCACAGACAATTTCTGTACGGCTACCATCCGCATCGGTCACACGTTTGATAGCACCTTCAATTTCATCATCAAAACTCGGCCAACCGCAACCAGATGGAAATTTATCCGTCGAACGGTACAGAGGCGCATCACACTGCTTACAGACAAACATGCCATTTTCATAGAAGTCATCGTACTCACCTGTAAAAGGCCGCTCAGTACCTTTGTGCAGAATCACTCGCTGCTCTTCTGCATCCAGTGGGTTTAACTTTACATTCCGGGAAGTGCTCATAAATTAAACTCCTATTCATCAGCTGGCAGAGCACCTTTTGCTCCGCTAACCTAAGAGCATACCTTATGTTTATTCTGCTGTATTTACTCTCTACCCAGTAACCTGAACCCGCCGGTACCTGTCGCTGAAAAGCCCGCTGTAATTCCAATATGTCGTCAGGCCACCCTAAATGACTGTTTTAATCCAGAGTCAGCCTTGATCGCACGAACTCAACAAAGGCATGAATTCTGGCTGATAGTGCGCTGTTGCGGTAGTAGACCGCCTGCACCTGCTCCCGAGGATGCGGAGACTGCACATGGTCGGGCAGTACTACTTTCAATCTGCCAACGATCAGGTCTTGTTTCACCATAAAGCTCGACAAGCAGCAGATACCCTCCCCTGCCAGACAAACTTGGCGTAGCACTTCACCACTGCTGGATGCCAGATCTGGCTTGATCTCAAGGCCTTCGCCGACCGGCCATAAGTTCAGGCGCGATGGTTGAATAAAGCCTAATAATCGGTGTTGTGCTAAATCTTCGACGGATTGTGGAGTGCCGTTACGCTTCAAATAATCAGTGCTGGCGACCAAATGAAGCCGGGAGCTACCCAACTGAGTTGCATGCAGAGTGGAGTCTTCCAGTTTGCCTATACGGATAGCAACATCAGTACGCTTTTCCAAAAGGTCGATGATCCCTTCGTTGGTACTTAGCTCCAGCCTGATACCGGGATAAGCCTTCTGAAATTCGTCTATTAACGGCACCAATTGATGCAGCATAAAGGGAGTGGCTGCATCAACACGCAACCGACCCACAGGTTTATCCATCCAGAGCCGAAGCTGCTCCTCTGCAGCCTCCAGCTGTTGCAAGCCCTGGCGTATTTCCCGAACAAAGGACTCACCTTCCTCGGTCAGTGACACCCGGCGAGTGGTACGTTGAAGTAGGGCAACACCCAGTTGCTTTTCCAATCGTTGAATACCACGTGATACTTTGGCGACGGCTACGTCCAACTGGTTCGCGGCAGACGAAAAGCCACCACAATCAACCACTGTCAGCAGCAACTCTAGATCATCAGAACGACTTATCATTGCATTTTTCTTAAAAGTAATTTGTTATTAATGCTATTTTTCGCATAAGTATTCGCGATTAAAATCTCCTCGTCAATTGAATATTACGGGGAAAACCTATGCCTATTGCTTTACTTGCGCTCACGCTGAGCGCCTTCGCGATAGGAACAACCGAATTTGTTATCGTCGGTCTAGTTCCTACTATTGCCCAGGATCTGGGTGTGTCCTTACCCTCTGCCGGTTTGCTGGTGAGTCTTTATGCACTAGGCGTCGCTATCGGTGCCCCAGTATTAACCGCACTAACAGGTCGCTGGAACCGCAAATCGGTACTGCTATCATTAATGGCGCTCTTTATCGCTGGCAACCTACTGGCATGGATGGCACCCAGTTATGATTCGTTAATCGCTGCACGGATACTCACGGGTCTGGCTCATGGGGTATTCTTCTCGATCGGATCAACCATCGCGACTAGTTTGGTTCCTAAGGAGAAAGAAGCCAGCGCCATAGCGATTATGTTTACTGGCCTGACCGTTGCTTTGGTAACGGGCGTACCGCTGGGTACCTGGATTGGCCAGGCGTTCGGCTGGCGTACCACCTTCCTTGTGGTTTCAATCCTAGGGCTGGTTGCTCTGATCGGTAGTGCTCTGCTGATCCCAAGCAACCTGAAACAAGGAAGAACTCCTCGACTGGCGGAACAACTGAACGCGCTAACACAACCACGCCTGCTACTGGTCTACTGCATAACCGCAGTCGGTTACGGTGGCACCTTTGTCGCTTTCACTTTTTTAGCGCCAATCCTTGAGCAGGTCTCCGGCTATGCCCCAAGTTCAATAGCCATGCTAATGGTTTTCTATGGCGTATCGGTAGCTATCGGTAATATCTGGGGTGGTAAACTGGCTGACCGAATGGGACCGGTCCGGGCATTGCACATCATCTTCACTTTATTAGCGCTGACGTTGCTTGCCTTCACCTTTACCGCTGGTAATCAAATAACGGCGGCACTTACCATGTTGATCTGGGGGGCCTTTGCTTTCGGCAACGTACCAGGCTTGCAGGTTTATGTCGTACAGCTGGCTGAGAAGCACACGCCGCACGCGGTTGATGTTGCCTCGGGCCTAAATATCGCCGCCTTCAACGTTGGGATTGCTTTTGGTGCTTACATTGGAGGTTACATTGTCGAAGATATGACGCTGATGGATACACCCTGGATCGGCTCGCTGATAGTTGTTCTCGCATTAATTCTAACTCGCTTATCTGGCTTCTTAGATAACCGTGATATGCGAATGGCAGCGCCTGTCTAAGCAGAGACATAAAGCAAGCATTTGGGATGTGCTGCCTGATCATATCCACTAAACAGGGCCAGCAGTAGGTTGCTGGCCCGCACTTTTCTACTATTCAGGAGTATTCCTGGATAGCTTTAAGCCGCTTATCAAGCGCACTTTTATTTTTTGCAATATAACTTTCACATTCAGCGATCATATCTGAGTAATCCCTCGGCATTTTGGAAACTGAGAACACCCCCAGAACTCATTGCCCGCATTCGCACCCTTTCTCGCTTTACGTTTCACCATACTAGATGCACATGCTGGACAAACCGGCGTCTCAGGCGTGGTTTCAGGCTCTTCTAACGCGCTTTCTGGGGTAGCTTTCTTTGCAGCCAAAATCATTTTCTTCAGCTTTGGCCCATCGATGAGTCCGAGCTTCTTGCCTTTGGAAAAGGTAATCGCCTCTGCCGTGAAATAGCCGGACGTGACAACAAAACCACCTTTAACACCGGCAGCAGCAATAACACCGTAGAGCTCACGTATAACCGAGACACCCACGCTCTTTGCCTTCCAATGTTTACACTGCACAAAGAAGGTTTCACCGTCCTTTTTCAAGTAAACATCGACACCACCATCAGCGCCAACCTCTCCGCCATCGATGACTCTATAGCCCTGCAAACGAAAAGCCTGACCTACCAATAACTCAAACTGCTGCCAATTCATGGCATCAGTAGGTTTACCCCTATTCTGAGGGTTTGTAGTAACTGTCTGTTTGGAATCTGTTGAAACGTATTTCTCAGCTAAACGACGCCCCTTAAACGCTTTAATGGCTGAGATAGCGGCCCCCAGACAAAACACGAAAGGCACTAAATATTGCATGGCCATCAAGAAAGGCTGAAACATTATTCGTGTCATGTTTTGCGGTACGTAACTGCCGGCTTGCATCTCCGGAGTGGGCGCCTGACTGGCAAAGTGATGTAACACAAAATAACTAATCACGGCTAAGATCAAGCTCACCCAGTAAGGCAATGTTGATGCTATATCCATAAGATCTTCAAGCGGTGAGGAGCGTCTTTTCCGTGACATACGAACATCCTAATATTCAGAGTGTATTACAAGCACATTGAATGTAGCAGACAATTTAAAATCTGCTAGTGACGCACCGACTTACGCATACGAATAACGTAAACAGCCTTACAGTGGCACCAAATCAATAACATCAGCCGTCGTATCAATAGCAGCATCAGCAACATTACCCACCACTGGCACCACAGAGATAACCGCCCCGCCAACACGCATCGGCACTGTTACAACTTTTGTTAAGAAACAGCCCTGCAGAGAGAGCGCCAGTAAAACTATAATAAGGGGTTTCATGTGTTAACCATCCAGTTCATACAAAGCAATTGAAAGGGTGAATTCAGAAAGACAACCCTACTCCTGCGGACAGCAATACACCGGCACTGTGATCAAATTGTGACCATAGAGGATTATTCATTCGAAAATGATTGAGGGTACGCCGCAGCTTGGGAGGAAGTGTAGTAGGTTAATCAGAAAAAACAGAGACTTAGAGAAGTAAAACTAAGGAGTAGAAATGGCGCGCTTGGAGGGAGTCGAACCCCCGACCAACAGGATCGGAAACCGGGCTTAGAACGCTCTCAAAGGTTCTGTAAGCAACGATCTCCAGACCTCATCATACTTAGGTAATCACACTGAAATCCGGTTGAGAAGCGGTTACAGTGGGTTATGCTGCGGCACTGTGACCAGTTTGTGCCTAATGGGTGTTCTTATCTGGTTTCGTCACAACTTTATGAATACACTTAAAGTGCACATTTTCGCCATTACTCTTTTCGGTATTACCGTTTTCTGAGGCATTATTAATGGCCGTGAAATACCTATCTTGCCAATGCCAATACTCTTTTCTGAAATACTTGTCTATGTACTCTTTATCTAGCTCGCCAACAAACAGCAGAAAATCTAACTTTTTGAAAAAGTGCTCAATTTTAGAAATTTTTTGCCAGTCATCTTGAGAGAGCTCATCATGTAATTGACTCCATGAAGGCATAGAATCATCTAGACCGTCTTTTGGTTTCAAAGCTTTAAGAGTACGCCCAGCATCATTCCTAATTTGAATAAAATCGGGAGAGGTGTATTCCTGAATAAGATCTAGGCTGCGCTTTTTTCTTTCACGAATAATCTCATGCCGCATAATTAAATATGAGGTAACTCCTGCGCCCACAAAAGCCCCAAATATGGCTGCACCAAAATCCCCAGATAAAACCCCTACAAGTGAGTCTAATACACCATCCATCGTTGTTATCACTTCCATATTAAAACAGTACCATCTAATTTAAATGCGGGATTGTTTATACATATACATCAATTTAAAATCTACTTATATTACACAATACATCAAAATCAATCGTTTGATTTTATTACCATTTAGTAGATAGCGGCAATCTCCAGACCTCATCATACTTAGGTGATCGCAACGAAATCCGGAGGAGAAGCGGTCACAGTGGATTATGCTGCGGCAGTGTGACCAGATTGTGGCTATTGTTACTTTCAAAAACCCACTTTAGAAAAACAGGTATTCCCGCAACCGGGCATCGCCCCAAAAGTGTCTTACCCCGTTCAATGTACAGCTTTTTTAGTACGAAATTGGCCAAGAATTTATTTATCATTACAGGTGAATTTAGGAATTATTCCTATATTCAAACAATGCGCTTGCTGCTAATTTCCCCTCATTCAATAACAATCTAACTTATTGATATATTTGACTTTGTATCAGGTCCTATTTTTCTTAGCTTCGATACGGTATTTAAGAAGCTATTTTGAGCTTATGTATAGAAATACGATCTAAAACGAATCATCTATGCATAACTTATTTTTTTATTGAGGAGTTAATTATGCAATGGAAGTCTCTCGCCTTTATTTCTATCTTGAGTGTTTTTATCGTAACTGGGTGCACGAGCGTACCTCCTGTTGATTTCACGGTTCAAGACGTAGGAATGGTTGATAACAGGAAAGATGTTGAGCTTAAATCTTTAACTGTAGGCTTTGCTCCGCAGTCACAGCAAAGTAAGGTTGAGGCGAACGCAACCATTCCACCTCTTTGGAAAGAGTCGCTTCAGGATGCTTTGAATAGATCTCTAGTTTTCAGAGACGACATGGAGAAGAAGGTCAACCTCTCAGTTCGAATTACTGAATTCGACGTCCCTGCTGGTGGCGCATCCATGACAACTCGTGTTTCAGCAATTTACGAGATGGTTGATAGAAATACTGGCGACCTTATTTTCACACAACAAATATCAAGTGAAGGCGTTGTTCCTTTTGATTATGCTTTTTTGGGTATGGCGCGTGCAGTTGAATCTTGGAACAGGGCGGTCAGAAACAACATAGCTGACTTTATTAATACATTGGATAGCTCTGATATTTCCAAGCCTGTATTTAAAGGTGAGTAAGCGTGTTTAGCATTTCACGCTTATCAATAATTGCGCTTTGCTCGATCATTCTTACATCATGCGTTACAGATGGTGTTGGTAGGTATCGTGTCCAAAGTATTGGAAATGCACAAAGGTCTGTTGCGGCGTTAGTTTTATCTGCCAATCCAGTTATTATAGCTCAACAAACCTCTGGATCTGGCGCAAACGCTGGTGGTGCATTAGGTGGGGCAATGGCTCTTGATAATTCTGACAGTGCCACAGCTTTGATCGCTGGAATAATTGCAGGAGCTGTTGTTGGCGACCTTCTAGAGGCTAATGGTAAAACTTATGACGGAACTGAATATGTCATCGAATCTGAAGCAGGTCTATTACTCACAGTAGCCCAAGTAAACAGCGGTGAGGAGGTATTCAGTAAAGGGGATCGTGTCATCCTTGTGTATGGTTACCCCCATAGACTTATTAAGGATCCGAGATGAGAAAGCTTGGCTTAATTACGTTTGCGCTGCTGCTGATAGCCCTTGCTTTATATTTTTATGCACCGAGCCCTTGATGCCGCATACCAGTATCTAATATGTTGCTTAAATTGTTTAAGCTAATGCATATAACCCCTTGCCTTTAGTTATAAAAGGCAGGGGGTTGTTTATTTGCTGAGCGTGCGCCTCTGCACTTCTTAAACTGAGAAACCCGTTGGTCTCACCGGACTTAGCTTTATAGCCTTCCGACTTACCAAGATTATCGCAGGCACCTGCTTTCAAACGAATTTTTGAGCAAGGACGATGTTGATACGAAAAAGAAGTGAAAAGAATTTTTAACACAGGTCTAACGGGGTAGGCTAATACTTATGTGAATCAAATTTAAAAGGAATCGATAATGGCAAGGAACCGTAAGAGTAAAAAAGGCTTTAAACGAAGCAGTTCCTCAAAACCTATAACTGGAAAAAGAGAGCATACTTTATTAAAAAGCGTCTCTAAAGAAGAAGGGGCATCAACCAGCATTCAATTGGAAAGTTTAGGTCGTCCCGGTCAACTCATAGAGCTCCATATTGAAGCGCTTTTTAAAAGTCATAATAAAAAGTATATTGAAAAACAAGAAGATATTAATCTAAGGTCTTTCAAAATAGTTGGTTTTCTTGGGAAAGATTCAGGTATAAAAGGGAACGTATCGACTAAATTAGACAAAAACAATGGCTGTTCGTATATGAATGTGTCTGAACATCACGATATGATAAAGTTTTCAACTCAAATGGGAGATGTTGATATTCTGAAAAATGAAAAAAATGAGCTTATACAAATAATTTTTAATTGCCTAGCAACATCACAACAAGAGGCAAGAAAGATATTCTCAAATATTACAGCCCCTTTTTTAGATTACGTTAGTTTCATAGGAAATATCCCAATACATATCAATTTGGTATCTTGTATTGACATAAACAACAATATAGAAACAATATCTTTTGTAAGTCCGTACAAAAACGTTTTATTAAATATAGGTGAGTTGTCGTATCCAATTGAGATGCACCCTTTATATGCGTTATATCGAGAATCAAAAAACTCCGGAAGTCCTTTCTATAAATTTCTATGCTTATATAAAATACTAGAAGGTGCATACCAACACTTGATTCCAGCTATATTTAAAAAATGTAAAGAGTTAGATATTAATATCGCCAGGTATAAAATTTTAGTACCTGACATCGATTATCAAAATACGGTAGCTAATGATCTTAGAGGGGAATCTATTAAAACGGTATTTGATGATCGCTTCACACCAGAGTTTAGGAACAATATTGCACATTTTCTAAATAACGATTCGCCTTTAATTGTCAGCGACATAATTACTTCTGTCGGTTTTGATACGGAAATTTCGCTTATTGAAGAATGTGCGAAAGAAATGATTAGAGTGCTCAACCTCTATTATCAAGAGCTGCCAAGCTAACCCACTGAATCCCTTCCCGCCAGACACATAAAAGCACCGCACATGAGCCTATTGTGGTGCTTTCGCTTGACTTAAGCGCCGATGACAGCATTAGCAACGTTACCTAGCCCGGTACCACAGAGATAACCGCCCCACCAGCAACAGCACCACCCTCACCGGTAACACCTCTATATAGTAAACGGCAAACCGTCGGATACCGAGCGTTAGTAATGGATACCTAACCTAGTGATGGTTGAGATAAATGATTAAAAAAGTAATCATTTTTTATTCAAGCTGATCGAGTAAATCCTTGCCATTCTCGGTCTTACTGCTGTGTAGTTTTTGATATACCATTTTGGCCCGGTTTTCAGGAATTCACCTGCTTCTAGCCCTTCTTCGACTAGAGAAGATACAACATCGAAATCATGATTTGGAAAATCTTCTGTCTGTAAACAGTCTTTAGTTTTCAATATCTGTATGAGGGCCCGCTTTGTATCGTAATTAGTCATATTAGCCGTAATCCGGTTGTTAATTCACAGCCAATTATTCATCGCATTGCGTCGAAAACAACTCAGTTGCCCACAGGAAATGTGCGTAACTGTGTAGCAAGGGCAACACACAAAGCCAACTAATACTGAGCTACAAATTTCTCCTCTTTTAATTTTATTCTTTTAAATCGAGCTGCTTGTCATTTAGTAAAGCCTCGAAATCAAAACCAACAAACTTTGCTTCAGGATATTCGTATTTAAGCGACTCACGAATTTTCTTAAAGTACTTCATTGAATTAGATATGCCATTATTTAGATTGCGATTTAAGTCATCAGCTATATCTTTT
The DNA here is from genome assembly GCF_900113275.1 of Neptunomonas qingdaonensis. Classification (GTDB taxonomy): domain Bacteria; phylum Pseudomonadota; class Gammaproteobacteria; order Pseudomonadales; family Balneatricaceae; genus Neptunomonas; species Neptunomonas qingdaonensis. Next base: position 309,511 of record NZ_FOOU01000001.1, on the reverse strand, counting down.
AGTTCAGCATAATCTTTTGGAGAGTCTTTTTGTAGTTGAACATCAACAAGTTTCATGCTCGCACTACCATAGACACCTACGTTTAACTTGCTCATCATCTCTTGAAGTATCTTTTTGTGATTTTTGTTATGTATTTCAAATAAGGCAAGACACGTATGATGGCATGCAACGATGTCTTGAATATTGATAGTTGTGTTCGGGTCGCCCTCAATCAAGCGATCAGGTATGACTATGTCAGAAAAATCAGATCTTAAAGGCACGAGCACTAAAGGCTTGTACCTTACATAATTTGGGTAACCACGATGGTCTTTAATCATTGATGCATCCTTACAATTAACTAGCTCAATAACTCGGTAACCCAGCGCAAATAGCAAGCGATTCCCCTGAATCACCTCTTTCCTGAACACGTCCTGCTTTGCTGAACTACGTTGGAGTCTAAAAGCAACAAAAGCACCGACTCCAGTACCAAGAGCTGCAAGTAGAACTTGCAATACCATTCCAGAAAATGATCCACCCCCTCCCGATAAGAGAGAAAAACTAATGGCTAAAAAGAATAAACCGGAGAGAAAACCACAGGTAAACTGAACGACAGGCATAATCAATCCTTGAGGTGTCGTGAACGAGCAAAAAAGTACTTTATGTAAATATCTAGATCTTATAAAAAGTGACTAAACGGAAGGAGCACCAAAACCAATAGCCAAACCCAATGCCTACTAAGTACAAGTGAATTCAGCTATACCGGCACTTAGCCTACCCTAAACCGTTCTTTGATTTACAGTAGCTTCGATGCACCGACTACCGACGAATCTTTTCTTTATACCTGCCGATCTAATCAACAGAATAAAAAGAGAAGTCAGAAATAATAATAGAGATCCAGGCTCAGGTACGCTTGCCCTTACCAGATAAGTTACATTACCCAGTAGTTGAAGCTGATCGCCATTCGAACGCCGCAGAAAACCTATCTGAAATCTGTTGTATGAAAAATCATTCAGGTTAACTGAATTAGGTATAGCAAAACCATTGTAAATTACCCCACTTACATCATGTAAGTTTATATAGGAAGTCGCAAACCAATCAGCACTAGTGAACCACTGGTTAAGAAAAAACAAATCAGCGCCATTTCTGTCATCTACAATTGATAAACTTCCATTCCCAGACAATGAGAGTAATGAACTAGGCAAGATAAGCCCATTAATTTTTAACTGATAGTTTGTAATTGCATCCAAATAAACAGCTTGAAACCCATCACTTGACAGCCTGTAACTAGCAGATGTGTCGTATGTGAATTGACCCGAAAAGTGATCCCCTAATGAAACCGCTTCACCGTTAAAAAAATCTGAGGTGCTAGGGTAGCTATTCACTGAAGAGCTGCAACCACCGACACTTGAGTAAGTTTGGCAATCGTAATATCCAGCGAAAGTTAACAGGCCGCTGAATTCATAAGTAATCAGGGAAGCTTTCGCAGTAGAGAAACACTGTAATGCAAAGAAGAGGAAAAGGAGTATGGCTTTCATATTTTAGATCCATCTAAAATTTTAATATCGGTTTATCAAGTCTTCTATTAATTGATGGCGCATTATATTACATAAACAAGAAACCAAACTACCTTACAACGGCACCAGATCAATAACATCCGCCGTCGTGTCGATTGCAGCATCAGCAACATTACCGACCACTGGCACCACAGAGATGACCGCTCCGCCAACACGCATAGGCACTGTTACAACCTTTGTTAAGAAACAGCCCTGCAGAGAGAGCGCCAGTAAAACAATAATAAGGGGTTTCATGTGTTAACCATCCAGTTCATACAAAGCAATTGAAAGGGTGAATTCAGAAAGACAACCCTACTCCTCCGGCTACCAATTCAGCGGCACTGTGACCAGATTGTGACCAAACCGATTTACGCATTCGAAAATGACGAGGATTGCGCCGTAGCTCATGTGGATGGGGTAGTATGTTCCGCAGAAAAAACAGAGACTTAGAGAAGTAAAACTAAGGAGTAGAAATGGCGCGCTTGGAGGGAGTCGAACCCCCGACCAACAGGATCGGAACCTGCTACTCTATCCAACTGAGCTACAAGCGCAATATCTAGAAGTTTTCAAGGGCGTAATAATACGGGGCTATGGCTCATTTGCCAAGAACTAAGGTTGCTTGAGTGGTGTTTTATATAAAGTATTTAGCGGCCCTCTTTTTTGACGCGAAGATAGGATTGCTACTGATACCCGGCATAAAAGCAGAAAAAGCCCATAATTAAAGTCACTTAAAGCACGATATAAGCCATAAGGTGCAGAGGTACCCCATTTTCGTCAGGTCTTTTTGTGGGTATAATTCTGATCAAATTAATTTTCATGATGCCGCTGTCATAGCATCTACCTGAAATCGTAATGAGGTCACCACTGTGAAATTGACTGCTAAAATTGCTTCTGTTCTAAGTATTCTGGGTTTAAGCGTTGCGCTATCAACTTCGGTTGGTGCTAACACTTCTGATGATAAAATTGCTGAACGCATCAAGCCGCTTGGCAACGTGTGTGTAGAGGGTGATGACTCTTGTGGCGGTGCTACTGCTGTTGCTGCAGCAGGCGGAGCACGTTCGGGCGAAGAAGTTTACAACGCCAGCTGTGCGGCATGTCACTCTATTGGTGTTGCAGGCGCACCTAAGTTTGGCACCAGTGAATGGGCTGACCGTGGCGCTAAAGGTATTGATGCCTTGCTGAAAACAGCCATCAGCGGTATTAACGCGATGCCACCACGTGGTACCTGTGCAGCATGTTCGGATGACGAGCTGCAAGCTTCTATCCAGCACATGATGGACAGTGCTCCATAAGTAGCGCTTTCCGAAACGAAAAGGCTGCCATGTGCAGCCTTTTTAATGTCTAGCGTTAACCTTGTCGCTTCATCTTTTTTAACTTATAGATCATCAAACATATTACGTAAGCTGTTCAGCGTAGCGCGTCCCCGCGCTTTATTAACCTCAGGATTTTTTTCACCGTTTCCTTCGATTTCCAGATCTTCTTGTGGAAGCTCATCTAAAAAGCGGCTGGGGGCGCAATCAAGCAGCTCACCAAATTGTTTCCGTTGACGCGCCAGTGTAATAGTTAATGTTTGCTTGGCCCGCGTCACGCCTACGTAAGCCAGACGTCGCTCCTCTTCTATATCGCCATTTTCAATACTGTTACGATGAGGCAGTATCTCCTCTTCCATTCCCATAAGAAAAACATGGGGAAACTCCAATCCCTTGGAGGCATGCAGCGTCATCAGCTGAACACGGTTGGAGTCATCTTCCTCTTCCTGGCGATCCAGCAGGTCAAGCAGAATCAAACGCGCTATGGCTTCTTCGATACCGGCTTCCGGATCATCCTCCTGCAAACGTTCTAGTGTATTTTTCAGTGAATCAATCAGGAAAAATACATTGTTCATACGCGTTTCAGCTACTTTGTCGCTGGACGCATTTTGTCGTAGCCAGCCCTCGTAGTCGATCTCATAGACCAGATCTTTAATCGCCTGAATCGGATCGGATTCATAGCACTGGCGATATTTCTCATGCAACCAGCGGGTGAACTGACGAAGCTTCTCTACAGCAGCTGGCGGTAACGATTGCTCCAGCCCCATCTCATCACAGGCATCAAACAGGCTGACTTGCCGCTCAGAGGCATACTCACCCAGCTTTTGCAGAGTGCTTGGACCGATCTCGCGCCTTGGCAGGTTAATAATACGTAAAAATGCATTATCGTTGTCGCGGTTAACCAGCACTTTGAGATAACACATCAGATCTTTTATTTCGGCTCGCGCAAAAAAAGATGTACCACCGGAGAGCTTATACGGCACCTGAAAGGCCTGAAGTTTGACTTCTAATAAACGCGCCTGATAATTGCCCCGGTAGAGAATGGCAAAATCTTTAAACGGTGTGTGTTTTCGCAGGTGCTGATCGAGAATCTCAGTAGCAATGCGCTCACACTCGGCATCTTCATTACGCGTGTGGATAACGCGTATCGGGTCACCCACCCCCATATCGCACCACAGTGTTTTCTCGAACACGTGCGGGTTATTGCGAATAAGGGTGTTAGCGGCTTTCAGAATGCGACTGGTTGAACGGTAATTCTGCTCCAGCTTGACTACTTTAAGGCTGGGGAAATCGACCTGAAGCTGTTCGAGGTTCTCAGGCCGGGCGCCTCGCCATGCGTAGATAGACTGATCATCATCGCCCACCACGGTCAACGAGCCACGATGTCCGACTAGCTGGCGTACCATGCGATATTGGCTGAGGTTAGTATCCTGATACTCATCCACCAGCAGGTAGCGAATACGGTTTTGCCAGCGCTCCAGTACATCAGGATGTTCATCAAACAATTTCACCGGCACCTGAATCAGGTCATCAAAGTCAACCGCATTATAGGCACGCAGATGGCGGTTATAGGCTTCATAGGCGCGGGCCGCCAGTATCTCCTGAGGCCCGACAGCAATGGACTCTGCCGTCTCAGGCCCGATCATCTCATTCTTCCAGTTAGAGATCATATTCCGGACAAAGTCGACCTGATCGCTATCTTCATCATGATGCAGCATCAGATCTTTAATCAGGGCTTTACTGTCCTGATCATCAAACAGAGAAAAACCAGACTTCAGACCGAGGCGTTTATGCTCACGACGTATAATATTCATCCCAAGGTTATGAAAAGTCGAGACGGTTAGTCCTTTGGCTTTACCTTGTAAGATCTGGCCGACACGTTCTTTCATCTCTCGTGATGCTTTATTAGTGAAAGTAACCGCAGCAATGTGTTTGGATTCAATACCGCAGCTTTCCACCAGATAGGCTATTTTTCGCGTGATAACGCTGGTTTTTCCAGAGCCGGCACCGGCCAGTACCAGCAAAGGGCCACTGATATATTTCACCGCTTCATTTTGTCGTGGATTTAATTTACTCATACCTTTCTAAAGCCACTAAACAATTGATATTTAATCATTATATTACTCATCAAGTAACGCAAGCCCAATTTAAACACTTGTTTGATATGCATCAGCTTCATGTTACAGTTAGCTTCTGGCGTCGGTTGTCCCATTATATACAAACTAAACATATGATGCGGTCAGCTCCTTACCATTATTTTGAATTGATATACCGATAAAAAACAACGATGCGGTATCCCAGAAAAATGCCTATTAAAATCCTTATTTTATCGCCACACTCAACGATGAGGGGCCTATTGGCATCAAAACTGACCCCGAATAATTTTGAACTGTTCTTTGTTGATAGCCTAAACGAACTATTCGTTCAAACAGAACAATTCCGGCCTCAGATCATCATGATCGATTCCGCGCCCGATGATGTACTCAACTCATTAGATCAATATGCGCCACTACTCTATCCGAGCTCAACTCCGGTCGTTATTATTCATAAAGAGATCTCTCAGGAGAATGGCAATAAGCTGCTCGCAGTCGCTTTCTCTGATTATCTGTCGCAGAGCGATGTAAGTGACGGTACATTATCCCGTAGCATCCGGCTGCTTACACTGATCCACAGCCAAACATCTGAAATTTCTGCTCTACAAGCCGACGATCTACTCACATCGCTGAAAAACCGCACCAGTTTTTATCAAGCACTACAACACCAGCTGAATCAGATCGTAAAACATGATGGAGCACTCGCGCTGATCAGCGTGGATATCGATAACTTTAAAGCCTTTAATCAGCGCATGGGAGTGGCCGCAGGAGATCAGCTACTTTTAGATCTCAGGGATCGTTTGCTACGTTGTGCACGACATTACCCCGTATTCAGAACCGGAGGCGATGAGTTTTTCCTCATCGTCACAGCCGCATCCACAGACTTAATACACGCCGAAACCCATCGTCTACTGGAAAAAATGGCGACTTCTTTATTTGCCAGTTTTACGGTTTCTGAGCAAGAAAATATTCTCGGCATTAGTATCGGCGTAACCTTTGCACCTGAAAACGGACTCAACAGCGACAGCCTGACTAATCAGGCCAACCAGGCAAGAAGCCGCGCAAAACGTATACATGGCTTTAGTTATTCCATCTACGAACCCGGTAAAGACAGAGCGCCTTCTTATGAAGGCCTACTTGAATCTGACATCTGGACTGCACTGAAAAAGGGACAGTTTGAGCTGTATTACCAACCACGCATCGACTTACGCACAGGAAAAATTGTCGGCGCCGAAGCATTAATGCGCTGGAATCACCCTCTGCACGGCTTGATTCTGCCAGATGATTTCATTCCGGTTTCCGAACAAACCGGACAAATTGTTCCCATGGGATTCTGGGCGATCTATCAGTCCGGCCGCGACCTGGCTCTGATCAAAAACGCCGGTTTCGATCTGCAAAAAGTAGGCGTTAACCTGTCATTTCGACAGTTTCAGGATGATCACCTTGCACAAACTATTCATCGCATTATTGATTCAGAGAAAATTGATACCCGCATATTGGAATTTGAGTTAACCGAATCAGCCCTGCTGAGTGATGACCTGCATGTTCAACAAAGTATCGGAGAGCTGAGTAAGATTGGCATCGATTTTTCACTGGATGATTTTGGCACAGGCTATTCCTCTTTTGCGCTGCTGCAAAAGCTGCCTATTAATGCCCTCAAAATTGATCGCTCTTTTGTCTCCAAAATCCCGAGTAGTTCGGATGATACAGAAATTGTCCGCGCCATTATCAATCTCGCTCACAACCTCAACATGGGGGTTATTGCAGAAGGCGTAGAGACCAGGTCCCAGCTGGATTTCCTCATTCAAAACAATTGTGATCAGGTGCAGGGATTCTTTTTCAGCCCTCCTGTTCCACTCACTGATTTTATGAAAATACTGAGGGCTGATTAGCCAGGCCTTGGCGAAAACCTAATGCTTCCATCAGGTCAGCACTTTCAACCTTTTCATTGGCGTTCAAATCAGCAATGGTACGCGCGACCTTCATGACACGATGACAAGCCCTGGCAGACAAACCAAAACGTGTCGCCGCCGTCGCTAAGAGCTGTCTGTTTTGATCGGTTAACTGGCAAATAGCATCCAGCGACTGCGCAGCCAATACATTATTGCGGCAAGACTGCCGCTGATACTGTAACTGCAATGCAGCCGAAACTCTGCCGGATACATCCGCACTGCTTTCTGCCTTTGAGTTATCCAACCGCAACAATGTTTCAGCCGGCAGTGCAGCCACAGTAACGAACAGATCAATACGATCGAGTAATGGGCCCGACAACTTCTCTTGGTAACGCCGTACCTGATCCGGCGTACAACGGCACTTTCCTGAGCTGTCACCGGCATAACCGCAAGGACATGGGTTCATTGCGGCAATCAACTGGAAACTCGCAGGAAACTCCGTTTGACGTGCCGCACGCGATATCAGTATCGAGCCGGTTTCCAGAGGCTCACGCAGCACCTCTAAAACTTTGCGCGAAAATTCGGGTAGTTCATCAAGGAAGAGAACTCCATGATGTGCCAAGGATATTTCACCGGGCCGGGGATGACTCCCCCCACCCACCAGCGCCGCAGCAGACGCCGTATGATGAGGCGCTCTAAACGGACGCGTTCCCCGGCAAATATCATCAACCGGCAAGCCTGCAACCGAATAGATCGCGGCTGTTTCCAGGCGCTCTTCTTCAATTAACGAAGGCAGTAATCCGGGTAATCGCGCCGCCAACATGCTTTTGCCACTACCAGGAACGCCATTCATCAGCAAATTATGCCCACCCGCCGCCGCTATCTCTAATGCGCGCTTCGCTTTAATTTGTCCTTTCACGTCAGACAGATCATTTACACAGACAGGCAATGTCAGCGGTGGCGATTCTTGCTCAGCATTTTGCAGCTCTTTTTTACCTGCTAGTGCGGCACAAACATCCAACAAGTGGTCTGCCACACGTATATCTAACTCGCGTACCAGTGCAGCCTCCGAACAATTTTTTGTCGGTATCCACAACGCACGGCGCTGCTTTTTACATGCCACCGCCGCCGGCAAAACACCGGTAATGCTGCGCAATTCACCTGACAAGGCCAGCTCGCCTAATAACTCAATATTATCCAGTAATTTTGCAGGCAACTGATTAGAGGCTACTAAGATACCGACCGCGATAGCAAGGTCGTATCGACCTCCCTCTTTCGGCAGGTCAGCAGGCGCCAGATTAATGGTGATACGTCTTTGTGGGAACTCGAAACCGGAATTGATAATCGCGCTTCGCACCCGCTCTTTACTTTCGCGCACCGCCGCTTCAGGCAACCCGACCAGCATTAAGGCAGGCAAGCCTGCTGACAGGTGAATTTCAACAGTAACTGAGGGAGCCGCTACGCCAAGCTGCGCGCGGGTGTGAACAATCGCAAGTGACATACATCCTTCCCTGGATAATCAAACACTATAAATAAAAAAATATAAAAATCAGATATTTTCTAACAGCAGTTGTTCAAATAATAGATCAACGCTGAGTAAGCTGCCGAAGTAATCGCCCTGCATATACTCAACCCCCTGATGCGACAACTGCATACGTTGCCCGGCAGACTGTACACCATCCGCCGCTAACGAAATCCCAAGATCTGCTGCCATATCCGCTAATTTTTCCAGCTGATAGCGCTGCTTCACATCGGTTTCCATCGCCTGAACCAGCGCTGCATCCAGCTTCAGCAATCGCGGCTCCAGCTCTTTCAACTGTTGCATTGGCGGCAAATAGTCAGTTAATCCACCCAACACAATGCCAAAGCCTAATGCTTCCAGATCAAATAAAACACCTTCATGATCACGTGTTTCGATCGCACCCACTTCCAGTAATACGTTGTTACGCACACATTCAGATAACGTCAGACGTGTGGTCATGAACTCCATGAAGGACGGCAACTCCAATACATAAGGCGGGATGCGAACCACCACACCCTGAAAGCCTTTGTGTTGCGACAATTGCTGCAATGGCGCTTCCAGCTGATTAAAAATCCAACTGAGATAAGTGTGCCAACCGCTATCGCCGCCCTCTAACAGCTGAGTGAGTAGATGTTCTTCATCACCCACACAGGGCACCCCTCGCAATAAAGGCACCAATTGGGCGGCTTCAATCCGGTGACTGCGTGCACCGTAAACGGGCCGGTAGGCGAGTTCAATACTGTGATAATCGGGTTCAATCAACTGCACCAGATCATTCAAGCTCATCGCTTTGCGCTGCCTCAGCGGATCATACAAGCGAACGCCACTCGTTTCTGAGTTTTGTAAGGCATTCAATGCCTGACTGGCGGCACCGAGTAACCCGGCAGCATCACTGGCTTGCAGCGGCGCTAAAGCAACCCCCACTGACGCTGTCAGATGTAATTCCCGCTGATCGATACGGATACCGTAGGACAGCTGTTGAATAAGACGATGCGCAATACTCACCGCTGATTCCGCCTCATCCAGGTGGGATAACTGAATAACAAAAGCATCATCATTCACCCTGAAAAGTATATCGCCCTCTCTCAGCGTTGAGAGTAACCGGCTCGCGACCTCTTCTACAATCACCTCACTGGCAACCTCACCGAGCGAATCCTGAATCCATTGAAACCGCTCCAGCCCCAGTTTCAGTAAGGCCACCTGCTTACCTGACTTTATGGCACTGGAAATTTGAGCATTCAGCGCCACTTTAAAAAGAGGCACGGGGGTATCATTGGTTGCACTGAGCAGCTGCTCATACAGCAAAGGCTGCTTTACAGCGCGCTCGATATACAACACAAAATGCTGCGCCACCTCCATCCACAAAAGTCGACAATCATAAAGCGTGTGCGCATCAAATAAAGCCAATAGCAGGTCTGTCTGCCCATCCTTTCTTGCCGCTGAAAACGCAGAGTCTAATAGCGGAAGACTCTGACAAGAATGAAGTTCATTTACGTACAAGCCAGTCATTGACTCGACCGACTGCCCGCACAATGCAGCATACTCTTGCGTACAATTAATATACTTACCAGCTAAGTCTATCCAGGCAAGGTGACATCTCATTATCGATACCCTTAAACAACAACCGCTTTTACTGCGTGCCTCTTGATAGCGCACATGTCCTTATTTCGTCCTTATTTTGTATGCTACTTCTTATCTTATTCCTTATCAGAATTCTCAGTGGCCGCTGCATCTAAACGGCTTTCAAGGTCAGCCAGCAGCTTTTCCATCTGCTCTACTTTTTCTCTTGTGCGCATCAGAACAGCGGCCTGCGCATCAAACTCATCACGCGTTACCAGGTCCATCTTGCTTAACGCAGACTGCAGAAATACGCGTACCTGCTGCTGCCCCGGTAACTCTGTACCGCTACTGAATGTATTCATCATCTGTGAAAACTGTGCAGACAAACCTTCTATAAGCTTCTCATTCATTTTTTTCCTCTCTTACGTTTTAACAATTTAACGTCACTATAACGGCAGAATCCTTTTCCTTCTATTATTGCTTTGCAACTTTTCAGATATCCACTGACACGCGACGCACCAAAATAGAGCATGCACAGTAAAAGCGCAGACACTGCTCTCTAATATCCCCCCAAAAAACAAGAAAATTACCAAAAAATACAACCAAACCCTTGTTTTTAATCAATTTTCAAAAAGAAGGCACAAGTTTCGCAATAGACACGCTAACCGTTACGAGTCACCGGACCCGACAACGGCCGGTGAGATCACAGATAACTATAGGGAGAGACCCAATGAAACTCATTTCGGCGATTATCAAGCCATTTAAACTGGATGATGTACGCGAAGCACTTTCCGAGATCGGTGTACAGGGTATCACCGTTACCGAAGTTAAAGGTTTCGGCCGCCAAAAAGGCCATACCGAACTGTATCGAGGCGCAGAATACGTCGTCGATTTTTTACCCAAAGTGCGTATAGACGCAGCCATTTCAGAAGAGATGGTTGACCAGGTTGTTGACGCTATAAGCCAGGCTGCTCAGACGGGGAAAATTGGTGACGGTAAGATTTTTGTCATGCCACTGGAGCAAGTTGTACGTATTCGTACGGGTGAGTCTGGTAAAGACGCACTGTAAATCGAATTAAGTATCGAGCCTGACGGAGGGCAGATGTAATGGAAGAGTTATTAAATAGTACAGCGGGCGATCTGGCCCAGCTAAAATACGCAGTAGATACCTTCTACTTTCTTATATGCGGTGCTTTGGTTATGTGGATGGCGGCAGGGTTTGCCATGCTCGAAGCCGGACTGGTTCGCGCAAAAAACACCACTGAAATCCTTACCAAGAATATTGCCCTGTATGCCATCGCTTGTACGATGTATCTGATATGCGGTTACTTCATCATGTACAGCTCTGATGCTGGCGGAATCTTGCCTAACATTGGCGCTCTGATTGGTGATGAGAACGGTGTTGATGCCGTCCTGGCGGGTGGTGATGACGCCCCCTACTACTCTTCACGTTCAGACTTCTTTTTCCAGGTAGTCTTTGTCGCAACAGCGATGTCTATTGTATCGGGTGCCGTTGCAGAGCGTATGAAACTTTGGGCTTTCCTGGCTTTTGCTGTAGTGATGACAGGCTTCATCTACCCAGTAGAAGGTTACTGGACATGGGGCGGCGGTTTCCTCAGCGAAGCAGGATTCTCTGACTTTGCAGGATCGGGTATCGTCCACATGGCAGGTGCTTCTGCGGCACTCGCTGGCGTACTGGTACTAGGTGCCCGTAAAGGCAAGTACGGTAAAAACGGATCTATCAACGCAATCCCTGGTGCTAACCTGCCACTCGCCACTCTGGGTACATTTGTACTGTGGTTAGGCTGGTTCGGTTTTAACGGCGGATCACAACTAAAATTATCAACTGTTGAAGACGCTAATTCGGTTGCTCAGGTGTTTGTTAATACTAACGCTGCCGCCGCCGGTGGTTGTATCGCCGCACTTATTTTTGCCCGCCTGCTGTTCAAAAAGGCTGATTTAACCATGGCACTTAACGGTGCACTGGCTGGACTGGTAGCTATCACTGCAGATCCTTTATCACCTACTGCCGTTAGTTCTACCATCATTGGTGCGATTGGTGGTGTATTAGTGGTCTTCTCAATCCTGACACTCGATAAAATACGTATTGATGATCCAGTCGGTGCGATCTCAGTACACGGTGTTGTCGGTATCTGGGGACTGTTGGTTGTACCATTCAACAATGCAGATGCAACCTTCGGAGCTCAGTTGTTAGGTATTGTCTCTATCTTTGGTTGGGTATTCTGCGCAAGCTTAGTTGTCTGGTTTATCCTCAAAGCGGTCATGGGTTTACGCATCAGCGAAGAGGAAGAGTACGAAGGTGCTGATATTGCTGAGTGCGGCATGGAAGCTTACCCAGAGTTCAAATCTACCGGAAAATAAGGTTACAAATTAATATCGTATATATTAAAAAGGGTGCTTCGGCACCCTTTCTGAATTTGTGTTGAAGCAATGCGCTATTTGATAAATATGAGTATACTGGCGGCATATTATTTAAGTATGCTCGACAGTCGATGACTATATTCGACATTAAAAGGAGACATCTATGAAACTTGTTAGCGCAGTAATCAAGCCCTTTAAATTAGACGACGTACGTGAAGCATTGTCTGATATTGGCATTCAGGGCGTAACGGTTACTGAAGTTAAAGGTTTTGGCCGTCAGAAAGGCCATACCGAACTCTATCGCGGTGCCGAATACGTTGTCGATTTTCTTCCAAAAGTAAAAATTGAAGTCGCTATCGACGACGATATGCTTGATCAGGTCATCGAAGCGATTAGCAAAACAGCTAACACTGGCAAGATCGGTGACGGCAAAATTTTTGTCCTGCCACTGGAACAAGTTATTCGTATCCGTACTGGCGAAAGCGGCCCCGACGCGCTGTAATTCTCACCACGTTCTCTCAAAAAGCACCTTCTGGAAAGCACTTCATTTACGAGCTTTCCAGAAGGTGCTTTTTAATATCTCATATCTGGCTCAATGCCTGGAATATCACCGATCAGCAGGCGCTAAAGGCAACTGAAGAATCACAGCGAAGCCCTCATCCATATTCTTAGCCTGAATACTGCCATGTAATCGCTCCACGGCTCTTTTCGCAATACTCAGCCCAAGCCCGAAGCTATTCGCATTATTATTGTGTCGATAAAAAGGCTCAAACAGCGAAGCTAACGCTTCCTCGCTCACTCCTTCGCCATAATCCCGAATCGTTATACTCATACATTTTTTATCGGATGGCGCTAATACAACATCGACCGCGCAATCAGCGTTGGTATGTTTGAGGATATTACCGAACACATTACTCAGTGCACGCATCAGCAACTCTGAATTCCCCTGGCAGTAACCTGGCGATGACAGCTTATTAAGCACAGTGATTTTTCTATCCGGCTGCGAAAAGCTGATATCACCTAATGCCTCATCCACGACATTTGCCACATCAAAACGGCTCTCTTGCGCCTCAATATTATCTAATCTGGCCAAGGTCAGCATTTCGTCAATCAGCCTGCTTAAGCGCTCACATTCCAGGTTGATACGCTGTGTAATTTTACTCTCGCTACCCAGCTTTTGCTCAGCTAAACCCGTCGCCACCTGCAACCTTGCCAACGGCGCGCGTAACTCATGCGAAACATCCTGCAATAACCGCTGCTGCCCCTGCATAGTACGGTCAACATACACCGCCATTTGCTGGAATTCTCGCGCTAACGCTCCAATTTCATCCCCGCGTTTAAGCAATCCGGGTTCAATTCTGAGATTAAACTGCCCACCGTGAAATTGCTCCACGTATTCCCGAAGACGATTCACCGGCCTTACGACAATAATGGTCAACAAAATACTGGCTAACGTTGATGCAATCAGCACTAATATCGCCTGAACTGAAAACAAAAATGCCTGCAATCTCGCAAAATGGTTAGTAGCAGGCTCAAGATTTACTTTAGCGACGTAATTTTTCCCTGACGAAGACTCAAGATCAAGAGTGATGACACGATCGGACTGTTGCTCTGCTTGCTTGCCAAATATCAACATTCCTTCAGCATCGTAAATGTTCATCGAAAGCCATCTGGAAGATCTCTTCGACGAGCGATGATCATCATTATCGTGTTTTTTTTCCCGACTTTTACGAGGCGTATAAGGTAAACGAATATTGCCTGTTTCATACCACACGATAATTTTCTGAGCTTGCTCGCGCGCCCGATACTCAAATACTTGACGCACACTATCCCGCTCAGCCAGCTCTCCGACCACCAGCACCGTGACAATTATGACACTCAAACTAGCCAGCCAGAATGCCAGAAATATTTTCCAGAACAGCCTGTTAAACCACTTCATTGATTATCTCGCACGAACAGATAGCCTTCTCCGCGTATCGTTTTAATCAACTCTTTCTCTCCTATAAACGGAGCCAATTTTTGCCTTACACGGCTGACATGCACATCAATCGCCCGATCATAAGCCGTTAATGAGCGATGCAATACAGTTTCAGTCAACTTGGATTTACTGAGAATTTCTCCCGGGTGCTGCATAAACTGATATAAGACGTTGAACTCTGCACTGGTAAGATCAATAGAATGCGACCCAAAAGAAACCTCACGTGTCGACGGATCAAGCGCAACACCCCAACACGTTAAAAGCTGAACAGCATCGGGTTCCGGACGTTGCTGTGCTCGTCGCAAAACAGCCCGAATTCTGGCTAATAATTCCCGCGGATTGCAAGGCTTTGCAAGATAATCATCTGCGCCCATTTCAAGCCCCAGAATACGATCAATATCACCACCACGACCCGTGAGCATAATCACCGGCAATTGAAGACGAGGTCGCAACTGCTGCAACAACTCCAACCCAGACATCTCTGGCATCATAATATCGAAAACAGCCAGGTCGAAAGATTCATCACTCTGCAAACGAACTAACGCCGCTTTAGCGCTATTTTCGACACTGACTTTTACACCCTCAGCTTCAAGATAATCAGATAACAGTTCTGTTAACTCCTGATCATCATCGACTAACAAGATATGATTTTCATTCATGGTCTACACCCAACATTATCAACGCCTATATTGTAGCGTTGATAAACGCGACCGGATAAGTCTTTACCTAACTTTACAACCACTCAACCCAACTTTGCGGTCATAAAGTGCAGAATAGCTTCATCAAATCAAACACCGGAGATACATGATGAAAAAGTTAACTATTGCAATGATCACAGCCCCTATCTTACTTGCAGGCGCAGCGGCTTTTGCCAGCATGCATAATAATGACGATAATGAAAAATGTGATCGCGGACACGGTCACGGTCATGAAGACCGAATGCATAAGTCAGATAAAGGAGACCGGGCTGAACGCATGGTCGAGCGTATGTCAAAGCGACTCGAACTCAGTGACGAACAGCAAGTGGCGATGAAAAAATTGTTTAATGACAAACAAGAACAGCACCAGACAATGCGCACTGAGATGCAGAATTTCCATCAAGCAACGCGCAATCTTGACCCCAATGCTGCGGATTACGATAAAAGTCTAGCTGAGGCGAAACGTATAGCTGCAGATCTTGCTGTTAAAAAAGTGGATCAGAAAGTCAGCATGAAAGCTGAGCTGAGTAAGATTTTAACAGCAGAACAGCTGAGCAAGTTTGAAGACATGCGCGAACGTCATGGTGAAGGGCATGGCAAAAAGCACGGCTATAAACACGGTGATAAATAAAGGTAACAAAGCTGATAGCAGTAAAACACAGCCTACAGGCTAATACTGCCACACAACAAAAGGCCTGGAAAATTCCAGGCCTTTTACTTTAACTAACAATCTATATTACTTAACCTTTTCCGTCTGAGGAGCTGCTGGCTCACTTTCTACCGGATCAGCAAAAATAATTTCATCTGCAGGATCATGTTTACCCAACAAACGAGGACGCTCAATCAAGAAATAAAGTACCAGTCCGATAGCTACGGCAAATACCGTTGATTTCGGATCAGGCATGGCTAACGTTACCGCAACAATACCCGCTACACCGCGTTCAGCTGAATTTTTTAGCTGCTCCATACCCACCATGATGCAAATATAAGCAGTCAATACGAGCGTGAGTGAAAGCGCAATAGGAAGTACCGGCTTAAACAAGGTAACCAACGGCAACAAAAACAGTGCGACTAAACCAGTAATCCAGAATGTACCACCGCCACTGTAGATAGAGTCCATCGCCTTACGACCCATCGCATAGCGCTCGGCCACTGTAGCATGTGCTGCTGTCCACAGAGGGCCAGCCAAGCCTGGCCACGGAGCCAGAAACGCATGCATACCGTTACGCAAAGCAGTCACCAAATGGACACGGTCTACACTACTTTCAATTTTCTCATCGTCACGCAGATGGTCAATACGCTCAACCAGTGTAAAGCCAACAATGATGTCACCGAACGCAATAACATAAGCAATAATCGCTGTTGGAATCGCTAGCAGATAGACATCCCAATCAGGGAAACCTGTAGAAAAGACCAGATAATCCCACATCAGTGAAAAGTTTGGATTAGTAATGCCCCATTCAACTTCTGGCATTGGGTACTCCCCTACCCCCCAACCAATCACCATCGCAATTAACATCCCCGGCACCATACCGAAGTTAGCAATTTTTTTAGCCAGTGGGTTACTGTCCACTACATTCTTAAACGACAGTGAAAACAGAACATAAGCAGAGATAATAGAGCCGAAGATCAGTGAGTACGGCGTTGCATCAATACGTCCGCCTACTTTTAATTCACCCATCAGTGCCGCAATACCCGCACCAATGATTATTCCTGATTTCAACGAGTTAGGAATAACATCAACCAGTTTAGAGCCCCAGCCAGTAACCCCAAGAATAAGAAAGATCAGCGTTACTTCAATCTGTAGCGCAAACAAGGCTTTAATAGCCTCCGGCCCTGGCTCAAAGCCGTTCAGGTAAAGCAGGACAACCGGTATTGCCGCGGTAATCCAACCCGGGACTAACGGCACACCGAGCAAGGAAGGTAAAATGTATCCCACCCCTGCAACGAAAGTGAACGCCAAAGCCGCCTCATAAGGCATACCTAAATATCTTTCCAGCAGCGGGATCATTGCCAGTCCCACCACGAACATCACTAACCCCTGAATAACCTCAGGCATCTCAATGCGGTAATGAACAATGGGTAAACGAATTTTAAATGGTCCAAACCCCCAAAACGGGTGCTCTTCACCATGAGGTCTTTGTATTAGCGCCATACATTTCACCTAGTAAGATTTTGGCTCATCATCCCCAAACAACCCCTACTAGTTATTCCGGATGATATAGAGCTATTAAAACCTTGCTACGTTATGCTTTTGCGATGCAACAATCGACACCTACAGCGGATACTTTAGTATTGAATTTTGACTAAAGTATTACGGGAATAGCCTTATTTTTATTAATTTTCAGAAAACAAAACACCTTTCCAGAGAATTTGTTATAGGTATTT
Source organism: Neptunomonas qingdaonensis (assembly GCF_900113275.1). Classification (GTDB taxonomy): domain Bacteria; phylum Pseudomonadota; class Gammaproteobacteria; order Pseudomonadales; family Balneatricaceae; genus Neptunomonas; species Neptunomonas qingdaonensis. The sequence continues at coordinate 292,156 of NZ_FOOU01000001.1, read as the reverse complement.
ATATCTATAAATTCATTATTAGCTAATTTAAACACATTGCTGCATAGCACAAAAAAGGCATCTGCAGCTTATTCGCCGCCCCTTAAACGGTCCTGAAGCAACAGTACATACATACAATCAAGCGTCAGCAAAATACGCTAAAACAGAGCTTTGCTTGAAATATCCTTGATCGTCGGTGTTCCGGCTAACGACATTGTCACTTCCAGTTCTTCACGTAATACCCTGAGCATATGCGCTACACCCAGCGCGCCAGCCACAGCCAACGCATACAACTGAGGACGTCCTATCAAGAGCGCATCAGCACCTAACGCCAATGCCTTAAAAGCATCCGTGCCACGTTGAATGCCACCATCCATCAGCAATGGGAAATCTTTGCCAACGGCCTGGCGCACTAATGGCAACATCTCTATCGCCGACGGTAAGCAGTCCAACGTACGCCCACCATGATTCGAGACAATAACGCCTGCCATGCCCATATCAGCCGCATATAAAGCATCCGCAGGATTCAACACACCTTTGAGTACAATCGGCAGTGATGTGCGTTGCTTCAACCAGCGAATATCCTCCCACACGGGTGCTTCACTCATCATTCCCTGAAAAACGATACTTTCACTCGCTTCAAACTGCTGTGAAGGCAATGGAGGTCGTTTTTTCAGATTCACAGCCTCTACTCCCTCCGGCAACTGAAACCCTGCACGTTGTGCGCGATTTCTGATGCCATGAAGTGGCGCATCCACCGTAATGACCAGCGCTGTGTAGCCTGCAGTTTCAGCACGTTTCACCAAGGCCAGGGTAAAGTCACGACTGTGTTGAAAATAGAGTTGAAACCACTTGGGTGAATCCAGTTCGGCAGCAATTGCCTCAATCGGCTCCGATGCCAGTGTGCTGACAATCATGCCGGTTTCTAAAACACTGGCGGCCTGCGCCATGGCCAGCTCTCCTTTAGGATGAACCAGCTTATGAAAAGCGACCGGAGCCAGCATAAACGGATGACGAAACGCCTCTCCCAGCAAGGTTGTATGCGTGCCTCCAGCAGTACAATCCTGCAAGATACGTGGCAAAATCATCAGATCATCCAGCGCACGACGATTACGTTTCAATGTAATTTCATCTGCCCCGCCACCCTGAATATATTCAAAAACGGCCGGCGATATGTGGTGTTTCGCATAGCGTTCATAATCTGCAACACTGACTAAATCCGCAGGAATAGTCGTCAATGGGGGTAAAACGTTATCAGTCATACAGATGCCATTCCCAGGTTATGCGTCCGCCCATTGGCGAATTAAATTTTGGTACACACCAGACAGCCGCGTCACATCTTGATGCTCATGGCCATGCAGTGAAGTAAGCGACTGGACACTTTGGTCCAGATCAAACAGCGCGCTACGTTGCTCATGACTGCGTACCATGCTCTGTATCCAGAAAACCGCACACACCCGGCTTCCAGCAGTCACTGGCATAACCTGGTGCACACTTGTTGATGGATATAGAATCATATCGCCTGCCGCTAATTTCACACGCTGCGAGCCGAAATGATCTTGTATCTGTAAATCACCTCCCTCGTACTCATCGGGATCGCTTAAAAATAACGTCGCTGAAAGATCAGTACGCAATCGGATCGAGGTTCCTGGAACAACCCGAATCGCATTATCCACATGCAAACCGTAAGTCTCTCCTTCGCTGTAACGGTTAAACAACGGCGGTAATATTTTTTGAGGTAAAGCAGCCGAAATAAATACAGGATGTCGCGCCAGCGCATCCAGAATCAGATCACCGACCTGCTGAGTGATTGCGCCGTCCGGAGGCAGTTGCTGATTATGCTTAACACTACGAGCCTGCTGCCCTGCTGTTAACTCACCGGATTGCCAATCCGCCTGATCCAAATGCAGTCGTATCTGTTGCACCTGTTCAGACGTAAATACTGTACGAATAGGAATCATAAAAAAACCCGATAAAGAAAATAGCAAAGAGCCAGGAAGTCCCTTTGCTATGGACGTTAACTCTGAAGATGAAAGCCTAAAACTTGTAGGTCATGGTCAGGTTCGCTGAACGAGCATCGCCCAGATAAACAATACTTCCGCCACGATAAACAGCCGTGTAATAGTCTTCATTTGTCAGGTTCTGAATATTGGCACGCAAGCTGAGTTGCTTATTCACCTGATAAGATGCAAACAGGTCGTACACCGTGTAATCCGGCAATTCGATAGTTTCACTAGCGCCCGCATCCGGCTGCCCACCATAGATTTCACTGGAATAGGTCACGACACCGCCCAGCGCTAGTTTTGGCGTTGCCTGATAGCGCAACTGCAGATTGGCACTGTTATCAGCAAAGTTGGCTTTTGGCTTACCGACATTAGCGTCATCGTAAGATTTCAGTGTTTCTGAATCCATAATCGCGACACCAAACTGGGCACTCAATTTTGCTGTGATGTTACCGGACACACCTAACTCGACACCTTCGACACGGTTCTTACCCGTATTGAGGCTACCATTACTGGCGTAAGAGTCGTTATCACCCTCAATAACATCATCTTTCGTGGTACGGAAAACAGCAGCGCTTAACAGTAGTTTTTCATCCATAAGGTTCCACTTTGTACCGATTTCCAGATTAGTGGATTGCTCAGGGTCTGCACCCTGGTAGTTACCATCTGCATCGGTACACAAGCCACCATAACCACAATTGGTCCCGGCATCTGCTTCACCACCGTTGATATTAGATGATGTACTCCAGCTCGCATAAACGTTGCCTCGCTTCCACGGCGAAAACACAACACCTGAGTGACTGTTCCAAAAACCATCACTGAATTGATACTTTGTTGCCGTTGCAGCTACATCCAGGGAGTAATCAAAGTAGTCATAGCGCACACCAGCAAACACTTCCCAGTCATCGTTCAGCGTCACTGTATCCATCAGATAAACGGAAACGGTATCCAGAGAAAGCTGCGTCGCCGCTGCGCTTTTGTTATAAGAACCGATCCAGCTCGTATTATTCGTGTTATAAGGATCAATATTGACACTATCAGTTGTTACACTGTAATTACCCGCTTTGGTCTCTTCGTTAGCATATTCGACCCCGGCAATGATCGTATGACGCTGACTATTTAAGTTTTTATCAATGATCAGATTGGTCTGATTACCCAGATAGTCATTTTCTTGCCACCCGGTAAAAGTCCTCAATCCACCAGGAAAGCGACTGCTGTTGCTGTTATAGGCAGAAACAATATAATCATTGCTGGTTGAGCCAAGCCGGGTTTTATTTTCCAAACGAATCTCATCATTAATATCCAGATCCAGTTTCAGCGTTGCGATATCCGCCTGTGTTTCCTGAAAATCCAGTCCATCTTGGCCAACATACTGCCGCTCTGAGTCAATTACACCCGTTGTCCGATCCAACGCGACGCCTACATCTGTTTTATCATCCCCCTCAAAGTGATAAAAATCGGCCGAGACTTTAAGCTTATCTGTCGCCTGATAGACAGCGGATATCAGTGCGCCCTGACGATTCTCTTTCGCCGGTGCCCGATCAGGAATATCCGCATCGGTGTATAGTAAGTTCAAACGGACCGCCAGATCATCATTGACGACATAGTTTGTATCCAACGTACCACGCTTGTATTTATCAGTACCTAAACCACCTTCCAGCGTGGTGAAATTTTCTTCCAGAGTGGCTTTCTTGGTGACGCTGTTGACCGCTCCGCCTGTGGAACCACGGCCGCCAAATGTTGAACTTGACCCTTTGGACACTTCGATCTGTTCCAGCGCAAATGTTTCACGGGTAATCAGACCCGGTTCACGTAAACCATCGGTATACACATCACTACGTGCTTCATAACCGCGGATAATATAACGATCACCAAAAGAGTTACCGCCCTCGCCAGTGCCTAATGTAATACCCGGCTGCGCACTCAAAATATCCTTGAGCTCGGTTTTTCCTGATTCTGCAATCGTCTCTTTTGTGAGCACAGTCACCGTCTGTGGCGTATCGGCAATATCACGCGTATGGCGGGTATCTGACAGGCGTTTGGCTTTATAAGGCGCTCCTGGTTCAGAATAAGGATTGGCATCTGCTTCAATCACGCTTTCCCCTATAATCAGGGTATCAAGCGTCACACCAGCAGCCTGGGCTGGCCCAACCATGGCTGCAGAGATAGCAAACGCTAGCGTGCCGACCATTGAAAGGTTTTGCCCTTCAGTCGACTCTTGACCTTTTATTGCACTACCTCGTATTGAATTACCGCGTATTGAAATATCACCCATTTTCTTAACAGACATAGCACTATCCCTTTAGTTTTTTACAAGATGAGACCCTCTCACAATTGCTCCTCTGTCTTCTGGGGGTGTTAAAAACGTACTCATTCGGTCATTTATAAACATAAACTCCCTTATTCCGTGCGCTTTTGCCTTGCCAGAAAACAAAGTTTCGGCTCGTGCAAAGGTCTCAAGATTAATATTCCGACCCCAAAAAAAGGCCAAGCAGTCCCGCTAGCCGCTTTTTGGGGCCATGTAGATTTCATTTATTGATTAAGAGTTTTACTGTGATTTCTTACTGTGATTTTTTACTACGAGCTTTAAAACCTGTTAACGCATAGTGTTCAACTCAAAAGATATCGGGATGTTAATCAGCAACTGTGCTTGCTTCATCTCTGGCGGAAACGCGGGTAAGCGCTTGGACTTTTTCAGCATGCGCAGTACCGCTGCATCTAAGCGTAAATAGCCCGAGCTTGTTTTTATCTGTGCGGCTGACACCAGACCAAAACGATCCACCACGAACGACAACACAACAACGCCCTCCTCTCCTTTTCTACGTGATACTGTCGGGTAACGTTTGTTTTTGGCTAACGTTGCAGCCAGCAAAGCAAAATAAGATCGTTCAGCCCCAGGATTACCACCCGTTGATTGGGCGTCACCAACACCCGTTGATATTTTCTTTTCTGCTACAGGCACTTTTTGCTTCGTTGCCGGCAGTTGTTTTGCCTCAGTCCTGGCAGTCTTTTGTACCCTAAGTGCCACTTTTTGCTTTGGCGGCTGAGGCACCTCTGCCTGCTTGACCGTTGCGGGTTCAGGCTTTTGCGGCGCTTCTTTTAGTGCCTCTTTTAGTGCCTCTTTTAGTGCCTCTTTTAGTGGCTCTCTTAGTGGCTCTCTTAGTGGCTCTTTTGGCGGCTCTTCCTGCGGCGGCTCTTCTGCTATTATTTCTTTAATAGGATCTGCCGGCACTTCCTCTGTGGTATTAAGCGCTTCTCCCAAGTTTCCAAGCATGCCTAAATCAACTTCTACCCCTTGCTCGCCTTTCTCTTTTGCCCCTTCAGACGGCGCGGCGAAGAACAGTCCTAAGGCTAGTATGTGCATCAGTGCGGCACACATAAAAGCCATCCACCGATGACGCGCTGAGATCATTTGTCATCCACCATAATCTGGCGGGTTGCCAATGACACACGCAGCAATCCGGTAGCCTTAATCTGGCGTAGGACGCTTTGTAAAACATCAACAGGCAAGCCCGCATCCACTTTTACCAGCACAACAAACGCCTCCGGTTTTTCTGTCTGAGAAAAAGCCGCCAGCAAACCCGACGCAAGCCCTGCTTCATCTACTTCCTGATTATCCAGATATAACAAACCATCGGCGGTAACCATCAATGTAATCCCGTCTTCCGTCTGCCGGGTGTCACTGAATGACTCAGGCGGCTGCACACGTTGTGCATCAGAACGCTGAATTTGTCCGGCTACCATAAAAAAAATCAACATCAGAAACACAACATTAATCAACGGAATCAAATTATCGTCGCTGCTGTGTGCTTTCTTCACGCTTGTGATACGCGAGGTCGATCCCCTGAATAACAGCCCGCTCATCGCAAGGCACTCATGGTAAGACGCCGGCCAGCGAAACGTGCTGTGCACCCGCCTGCTTCAAATTATCCAACAAGCTAATCATGGTCTGCGTCATCACTCCCGGTGCCACTTCAATGGCAAAAACAGCGTCAGGCGCCTTTATTACCAGTGCTTGCAGCGCAACGCTATCCTGCATCTGATAATGCTGCCCCGCGTACGCGAAGGCTCCCTGATCTGAGATTAAACGAAGCCGATGCACCTCAGATGAGGTATCGTTACTTACCTGCGCCGCAGACAGATCCACCTGTCGCCACTGCATAAAACTAGACGACAACATAAAGAACAGCAGCAGGATAAACACCACATCAATCAATGGCGTCAGGCTAATCGCCTGACGACGGCGTACAGGCTGTAAATCAAGCTGCACGCTTTAACTCCTCAAGCTCGGGCTCTGCTACCACGGAAATCTGCTGGCCGGTAAAAACCTGAGTAACAGAGTCACTCATTACCGCCGCTACTCGCTCAACTTTTCGCTCTAACCAGCTATGTATTACTACGACCGGTATAGCCACCGCCAACCCTACCGCGGTTGTTAACAGCGCCTGCCAGATACCACCAGACAGGACTGATGGATCGACCTGATTACCTGCCGCTTCCATCCGCTGAAAGGCAGTAATCATACCTAGCACTGTCCCCAACAAACCGAGCAAAGGACTTAATGTTGCGATTACCTCAAGAGGCCGTAGTAACGCACGCAACTGATTCAGGCGTAACGCTGCCACACGCTCGAGTTCATCTTTAAGTAAATCCATATCTTGGCGAACATTCAGTACGCCCCGCATCGCTATATATACCAGTTCAGAAACAGGTCGGTTGCGCTTCAAGACAACCGTTGCCTGACCATGCTCCCCTGCCCGCCACAACGCCAATGCCTGCGTAACATCACGGTTACTTTCAGGCCGCAACAAGGCAAACTGCCACAATTTAACCAGCACAATACTCAACGCTATAATCGAAAAACCCAATAAAATCCAAACCACAGGCCCACCGACTAATAAGAAGTCCTGCATCCTCTCAACTACAGAAGGCGCCTGCTGAGCCAACGAAGTCATTGCATCACCCTGATCCAACAACCCGGAAGCGGCCTCTTTAGCCTGCGGCGCTATTGATTCCCCCTTATCCGACACCACACTTGTACCCAGCTCAGCCGGGGCAATCAATTCTGCTTCAACACTCACGAACGACACCTAAATAGTTACTAAACCCAATACGAGAATGATAATGATTAGCATTTGTACTTTCAAGACTATTCGTTGTCTATTTTTTATAAGCTACTAAATTAAAGGCACTTTTTCATAGAAATGGATGGATGTAATATTTTTAAGCAGAAAACAGATGACAATAAAAAACAAAAAAGCCTATCCCTGGGGTGGCAAGTTTTATTGATAATTAGCTATTTTAATCTATATTTAAGTGATTTTTACCTCAATTAGGCGCATTTTTACGTGTTTTTTATACTTGGATAAACCGGAAGACTGGACTCAGTGTGCTTACCCAAAGCGGCCACTCACGCACAGCATAGTTAATAGGTGTTGAGACCATATTAACCATTAACGCCTGCCCTTTTTGGCCAGCTATTCTAAATAGCGAGTCAAAAACTCTTTTATTTCCTTAATTGAATTTGTGGCTGCGTTTAAATCGTAGGCTATGGTGTAGCCGTCGTAAATGACCGCTGGATCCATGCTTAGATCATCAAAGCCATGATAGGCCTGATCATAAACCTTTAGCGTAATATTCTGTTGATAGCCGCTATCCTGAGCATTGATATAGTTGTAGCACCTTTCTACTGGAGTCCAGTCATCCGCTGCGCCTGCCAGGATAAGCAGAGGCGTGGTGGTCGTTTTGAGGTTTTTATTTTCACACCATGGATAGTATGAGACCACCGCTTGAATGGGTTCTTCCTTTGCCTGCTCAGGTAAGTAATCCTGGGTAACATAGAGTGCTGCCCATCCTCCATGTGAAAACCCGATCATTGCAATTTTATTTGGATTAACGAAAGGTTGTTTTCGAAGGTAAGCGGCTGCTCCATATACATCACAAGCGCGCGTTTGCGGAGAGACTTGCTGTGGGCTTTCACAAACAGTATTTACATCTCTGGGGGTGAAGCTATCTACAATAATAGTTACATATCCCCAGTCATTAAGGCGCTGTGCCCACGAATGTTGGTTCGCTTCAACACCAAAGCAACCATGAGCGATTATGACTGCCGCAAATGGGCCATCTCCAACAGGCTTGGAAATAAGGCCGCGAATAATTGTTGAGTCTTCATCATTAACGGGAGCTGTGTTAAATGTAATCCATTCAGCAGAGACTTGCCTTGAAGTAGTGACGACAAAAAACAGGAAACAGATCAATATTATTACGCGGTATTTGAACGGCCTCTCGTGTAAATTGGTATAAGACATCATTACATCACCTATCTGGCAAGAAGAGCGGATAAAAAACCACTATCATTTGCACGTTTTGTTAGAAATTATCCCTAAGATTTTCTCCTTTCATGCATCATCTTTGCTTCCATTTAGCCTCCAAACAGGTAAAACCACAGTGGAACTGGCGCAATAGCGATGGCCAACAGAAGAATAAAGGCGTGGAAAGGGACGATCTTGCTCATGCCGACAACCAGACTAATTCCACCGCCACCACCTATAAGCGCATTCCCTGGTAGATTCAACGCTGCCGCAATGGCCAGATACCTGTAATTTAATAGTAAGGGAGCGGCCTTAGCGGGCATTTTATCATTCAGAAATTTAAGTCGTTCCTGTTGATTTAAGGGCTCAAGCTGCTGTACCAGAGTGCTTGCCTTATCCAAATGCAGCCATTTAAGAAGCCTGTAAACCAGACGAGGAGGGATGGTTCTTCCAACGATAAAACTGATTGATAGCGCAGCAAGGGTGCACAGGTATACTAATAAAGCCCCTTTGCTCCCAAGCATCAGCATGAGAGCCAGACCTATCTCTATTGCTGGCATAAATGGTATAGCCATCAATAATATATACAGGAAGATAGCCCCTAGAACGATGCTATTAAGCATCGATGCATGCCTGGGAAACAATTGAAAGTTAATCTGATGCGCAAACCAAGTGCCGCCAAAATTCAAAGCTGCAATGAGACAAATTATCAATGCGATCTTCAGATAACGAGCTAGTCTGGAAGCTTGTGTTTGATAGTGATTTGAATCGACCATATTAGGCGGCCCAATAAACGATAATGTATTCCACTCATTAAAGAATGATCATTCACTCCTTCAAAGTTCCTCTAAACCAGTATTCTTTACGTATATCCCAATACCATCTTTCTTTTGTCCAAATGAAGATTACTTCGGCCGTATCGCCATCCACGATCCCCTGCCAGGCAATCTTGCCATGGGTCGGGCTTTCGGTCACCGCTTCAAAGTGGATAGTATTGTCAACAACTGTTGTCGAATATTCGCTGCTACTAAAATTATAGGGGTCGCATGAAACGGATCTGAATAGTCCATTATGAAAGACAATTTCCTCGTATTCTTCGGGGTCCAGTTCGCGCCCCTTTTCGCCGTTATTACCGACAAAAGTCATACCATCCAGAATACCTGAGGTCTCTCCTGCCATTGAAGTGTTGCTTAAGAAAACAAATAAGAGTGCTGTGTATATGAAATATTGCGGTATCCGGGAAATCATATAGACCTCCTATGTTTACGTGCGCTGCCCAATATCGAAGCTCAGTAAAATAAAGCTAACCTCTGCTAGATATTCGGTAAATTGACTCCCTACTAATCATCAATAATAGCAATCCATTCTCTATCTAACCAGCAATACGTAGCGCCCCCAATCAGTATCACAGATCAGGTCGGTTACCCGATCCAAAGGGGCCTTTCTAGCTTGCTCTTCTGATATTAGACAACACCACAAAGCAGTCGTTTGCCTGATAACTCTTCAACTACCTGACTTTGAGCGTGGCACTGGCTGAGCACTATCTCGTGCGTCGCTCTCTTTCCATGTCCAGTAATGCTCGTTTACGCTCCAGTCCCCAGCGGTATCCACCGAGACTTTTATCCCCTCTTAACACACGATGGCAAGGAATCAGTACGCCTATACGGTTTTTTGCACATGCCGTTGCAACGGCCCGAACCGCTTTGGGCTTATCGATATTTGCGGCCAACTCACTGTAACTGAGTACATCACCTTCGCGAATGCTCAACAGAAATTGCCATACTTTCATTTGAAAAGCGGTACCTCGCATATCAAGTGGCAAATCAGGTCTGGGAGCACCTTTGCCAATATGCTGTTCCAATGCTTCCATCCAGGCATCAAGTTCAGGCGTTTTCTGAGCAGGTGAGACTCCTAACTCGGCACTAGGAAACTCCGCTTTTAGCTTAGTGATCAGTGACTCTTCATCATCACCAAACTGTACGAAACAGACACCTTTATCCGTAGCGGCCATCGCCATCAGGCCAAGCGCTGTATTGCGGCAAGCGTAGGTGATGATCTCGCCAGCGCCTCCCGTTCGGTATGCTTTAGGGGTCATGCCTATATTACGGGTCGCCTCGCCGTAAACGCGGCTAACGGAGCCAAATCCAGATGAGAAAATTGCGTCCGTCACACCGCCGCCCTCTTTCAACGATTGCTTGAAGTGTCGCATTCGAACAGCGTCCTGATAGGCTTTGGGTGAAACACCCAATGCTTCTTTAAATATCCGCTGCAGTCTGGAGGGAGACAAGCCTGCCATTGCTGCCAAGCTTAAAAGCGTCATTTGTTCATCAGCATGCTCTTCAATATAGCGGGCGACCTTTACCAGTCGCTCAACTCCTGAGGTTCCTTCCCCAGTAGGCTGGCAACGCTTACAGGGTCTGAAATCAGCCAGCATAGCGGCTTCAATACTTGAGAAAAATCTTAGGTTCTCGGGCTTGGCACGCCGGGCGGAACACGATGGCTTGCAGAATACCCCCGTGGTGATAACGCCATAAAAAAAGTCTCCGTCGCGGGACTTATCCCTTGTGGCTATAGCTTCCCGCATCTCCTGCTCAGATGGCATCGACATGATATGATCCTCAATATGAAGTTGTTATCACCTATGAAAACTTACTTCTATAGGCGTTTCCATCCGTTTGTTGCTGAATAATCTCCATCCTGGTCAATGGGCAGCGATTCAACAGCATTGAATAGGGTAGCAATTGCTGTCAATAAAATTAAAGCGCAAGAATCGGATGGTTTATGCTTCTGACTCTCACTAAGCTGGTTCCACAATAAGTTAACACGAGCAGCATTCACTATGACTTCATCTATCAACACCTCCATGGGTGCTCGTGAGTGGGCAATGCTTATCGTATTATCCATACTATGGGGCGGATCATTCTTCTTTGTCGGAGTTGCTGTTGCTGACTTGCCTCCATTGACAATTGTTACACTCAGAGTAGGACTGGCTGCCATAGCATTATGGAGTATTGCTCTGCTCATGGGGCTGCATCCTCCAAAGAGCGTCGGGATTTGGATTGCTTTTCTGGGAATGGGGTTGTTAAACAATGTCATCCCATTTGTTCTTATAGTGTGGGGGCAAACTCAAATCGCATCTGGACTCGCATCAATTCTTAACGCTGCGACCCCCATATTCACCGTTGTCGTCGCGGGAATACTACTACCGGATGAACGTATGACGCCATTGAAACTTGCGGGTGTGGCAGTCGGCTTTATCGGCGTCGTTGTGATGATCGGATTACCAGCGATAAGTGGCGGCGACAGCTTGCTTGCGCAACTAGCTATCATCGCAGCAACTTTGTCTTATGCATTTGCAGGCGTGTTTGGCCGTCGATTCAAAACCATGGCTATAAATCCCATTATTACGGCCGCAGGTCAGGTCACTGCATCGGCACTCGTATTGGCACCCATCACCCTGATGGTAGACGGGCCTCTCGATATTGCAGAGCCCAGCCTGGAAACATGGACAGCCATTGTTGGACTTGCTGTTCTCTCCACCGCTATTGCCTATGTTCTTTATTTCAAAATATTGGCATCGGCAGGGGCCACTAATCTGATGTTAGTCACATTACTGGTTCCTGTCTCAGCGATATTATTCGGTTCACTGTTCCTCAACGAGTCCTTAGAGGTTATCCATCTTGTGGGGATGGCGCTTATTGCGCTGGGTTTGTCCGCTATCGACGGTCGAATTTGGCGACGCTTAACACACGCGAGAGCTTAAATTCCTTATCGGGCCACTTTTAATAAAAAAAGAGCCGTAGGTTATAAAAACCACAGCTCTTTTTTATATCTAACCGCTTTACTCACATTTCATTCTGTTTTTTCGAACATCAGATCCCACATTCCATGTCCGAGCCTTTCGCCCCGTTTCTGGAATTTAGTCACAGGTCGCCATTCTGGCTGAGGCGAGTATTGGCCTTCTCCCATTTTATTGGTGTAGCCTTCAGCCGCACTCATAACATCCATCATGTGCTCGGCGTAATTCTCCCAGTCTGTCGCCATATGAAAGTAGCCGCCGACTTTTAGCTTTTTCCGCAGGTTCTGCGCAAAGTCTGGCTGTACTATGCGGCGTTTGTGGTGGCGTTTCTTGTGCCACGGATCCGGGAAAAACAACTGCACTACATCCAGGCTATTATCAGGGATGCACTTTGCCAGTACTTCTATCGCATCTTCCGCATAAATACGGATATTGGTCAGGCCTTCATCGTTAGCATTGCTCAGCAGCCGACCGACACCCGGCGTATGCACTTCTATACCGATATAGTTCTTATCCGGCTCCCGACTGGCCATTTCTAGCAGAGAGTCTCCCATACCGAAGCCAATCTCCAGCACAACAGGTGCGTCGCGACCAAATACTTCGCTAAACACGACAGGGCCGTTTTTAACTTCCAGCCCCATAACCGGCCAGACATCTTCCAGTGCTTTTTGCTGACCTTCTGTTGTCCTGCCTGCGCGCTTTACAAAACTGCGCACGGTACGCATATGCTTCTGTTCTTCTATCATTACCAACCACTATTTGCTGTTGTGTTTAACCAATAATGCCTTCGAGTGGAGATGAGGCACTTGCATATCGTTTTCGCGGCATGCGGCCTGCCAAAAAGGCTTCGCGGCCTGCTTCTATCGCTTTACGCATTGCCGACGCCATCAGAATCGGGTTACGCGCGCCTGCAATCGCGGTGTTCATCAATACGCCTTCACAGCCCATTTCCATAGCAATAGCAGCATCTGATGCCGTGCCGACACCCGCATCGACCAAAATAGGCACGTTCGCCGCTTCCATAATCAGCTTGATGTTATGCGGATTGAGTATACCCAGACCAGAGCCGATCAACGACCCCAGAGGCATAACGGCTACACAGCCCATCTCTTCAAGCTGTTTAGCGACTATCGGGTCATCGTTGGTATAGACCATCACCTTAAAACCATCTTTTACCAGTGTTTCGGTCGCTTTAATCGTTTCAACTATGTTCGGGTACAGTGTTTTTTGATCACCTAACACTTCCAGCTTGACCAAATCATGCCCGTCCAGCAATTCACGCGCTAAACGACAGGTGCGTACGGCATCTTCTGCGGTATAACAGCCTGCGGTGTTTGGCAGGATGGTGTATTTATCGGGTGTGATTACATCCAGCAGATTAGGCTCATCTGGGTTCTGACCAATATTGGTACGGCGTACCGCCACGGTGACAATTTCTGCACCACTGGCTTCGATAGCCAGACGTGTTTCTTGCATATCTTTATACTTACCGGTTCCTACCAGCAAGCGTGACAGATAACGTTTGCCCGCAATGACCATCGCATCATTTTGCTCTGACATGTACTCAATCCTTAGTGTTATTCATAAGAGATAAATGCATCGGCAGTACCCTCCAGGCCTAACCGCCACCGATAGCATGGACAACTTCGACCTTATCGCCAGCACTTAGCTGATGCAGTGCATGCTGGCTGCGAGGAACAATTTCCTGATTCACTTCGATCGCAATACGTTGCCCAACGATATCCAGCTTGATCACCAGATCATGCAAGCTTGCGCCTTCTGCTAACTGAGTCACTTCACCGTTGACTTCAAGCTCCATCAAACGTCACCTCTGTCTTTAAACAAGAAAAAACCTGCCAGCGATAACCAGCCGACGATAAAAGCAAGTCCGCCTAGTGGCGTGACTATACCTAACCAGTGTGCCCCTGAAAACGCCAGAAGGTACAAACTGCCGCAAAACAGGAACAGACCGATAAGGAATGCCGCGGCACTCAGGCTCAACAGCCTGGAAGCCTGCTGTCGAAGCAATATTCCGACCAGTAACAACGCAAAGGTGTGATAAAACTGATACTGGACACCCGTTTGCATCACAGCCATCAATTTTGGACTTAAGATATCTTTTAGTCCGTGTGTTGCGAAAGCCCCCATCGAGACCGCCAACGCGCCACTGATAGCGGCCATAGCCATATAAAACTGTGCTTTCATAATAGTGATGTCATACATGTATTTTCATCGTTGTGCCCAGATAAACCGGCCTTAAAATATTAGGCCAGGATTATAGCATCGATTAACTGCGCGGCTGTAAGGCATAGCCGATAGACTAAAACAAAAAAGCCGCCCAAAGGCGGCCTTAGTACTTCAAGAAAGTACTGCGAAAAAACGTTACGCTGGCTGTAAATCGTGTCCAATAGCCTCTTTCAGTTTTTTCATCGCATTTTTTTCCAGCTGACGTATCCGCTCAGCCGACACGCTATATTTAGCCGCTAACTGATGCAAGGTCGCTTTTTCATCCATCAACCAACGCTGAGCCAGAATATCACGGCTACGATCGTCCAAAGACTCCATCGCGCCGCTCAGGCGTGCCTGAGAATCTGCTTCCCAGTTGGATGCTTCCAGCTGCTCTGCAGGATCACCTGAATGATCTTCCAGATATTGAACCGGTGCCAAATACCCTGCGGCATCGTCATCGTCGTTACCGCTCAGATCAAAAGAGGTATCAACAGAAGCCATGCGGCCTTCCATCTGACGAACAACCTTTTCATCAACGCCCAAATCATCTGCGATAGCCGTCACTTCATCGCTATTCATCCAGCCCAAGCCTTTTTTCTTGGAACGCAGATTAAAAAAGAGTTTACGTTGCGCTTTGGTGGTTGCTACTTTAACGATTCTCCAGTTACGCAGGATGTATTCATGCATTTCGGCTTTAATCCAGTGCACGGCAAAAGAGACCAAGCGCACACCCATACCCGGATCAAAACGTTTTACTGCTTTCATAAGACCCACGTTACCTTCCTGAACCAGATCGCCTAACGGCAAACCATATCCAGAATAGCTGCGTGCAATATGAACTACAAAACGTAGATGAGATAAAACCAGCTGGCGTGCTGCTTCCAGGTCATCCTGATAAAAAAGACGTTCAGCCAACGCACGCTCTTCCTCGACGCTGAGCACAGGAATAGTGCTAATTGTCTGTACATAAGCATCCAGGTTTTGTCCCGGTGTAATATGTTCGATGAGTTCTAAGCTTTTACGCATTAAGTCTTAACCTCGATTTTGAATCGTAAAATCAACTTATTCACAAGAATCGTCAAATAAGAGCATGAATCTTACAAATAGTTCCCCTAAAGATAAAGCCCTCTTCGCTTAATCTTCAGCTCATAAGTAATCAAAACATTCGTATTAACCAGATATTAACTGAATTAGCTGGGTTCGATATCACGCAGATGACGCCTAACCGCTATCCACGCACCCAACCAGCCTAGTAGAACACTCGATAATAGCAAAAGTGATGAACCAGAAACACCTAATCCGGTTAATTGAAACTGGCTTCGGTAAAGTTGAGTCAACTCCTGGGCGGGTGTTTCTAACATCAACCAAGCGACCTGAATAACTAACCAGGCACATAACGCCCCCAACAGTCCGTACCAAACGCCTGTGTACAAAAAAGGCCGCCTGACCCAGGCATCGGTTGCGCCCACAAGCTTGCTGACAACAATTTCATCCCGACGACTTTCTATCGACATTTTAATCGTATTGCCGATCACCAGAAGCACAGCAAGTCCTAACAAAAGCCCCAACACAAATACGCCACGCTTTGCCACCGCCAGCATAGCATCTAACCGCTGCAGCCACTCCAGGTCCAGGACCGCTTCGTTCACTTCCGGCATCGCTTCGAAACTGGCACGCATTAGCCCCAGGTCAGCTACGGCACGTGAACGTGGCAACAACACAACAACGGCAGGCAACGGGTTATCTGTTAATGCGTCCAGCACGTCTCCAAACCCCGAGTATTTTTTAAACTCGCGCATCCCTTGATTACGGCTGATGTAGTCCACCGCCGCAATATCATCGCGTAACAATAAGCTGCGACTGAAGCGATCAGCGTCTTCGTCACCCAGCGATGTTTCTAAATAGAGTGACAAACGCGTTTCACCTTCCCAACCCTCTGTCAGGCTTTGCACATTAGACAATACGGTGAAAAGAAAACCAGGCAATGTGAGCGCAATGGCCAGCACGGCAACCGTCATCATGGTCGCCACAGGCGTGCCTAGCAGCTTTGTGAGTGCGGCTTTACATACCGCGATATGATTGCGTAGCCAGCTTTCACTGTGCCCTTTCAGATCAACCTTATGATGCTCGGCTCCTCGCCGCGTCGTTGGCGGAGCGACGGGGGTGACAGGGCGCGAAGGATGAACACGTACGGCGCCTCTTTTTTTATCCATCAGCAATCAACCTCCCTGACTTCAGCGTCAACATCCGGTGGCGCATACTGCTGATCAACGACAGATCGTGACTGGCAATTAATACGGTTGTGCCGACTCGATTAAACTGTTCAAACAAGCGCATGATCTCTGCTGATAACTGAGGATCAAGGTTACCGGTCGGCTCATCGGCCAACAGAACTTTGGGTTTATGCACGATAGCCCTGGCGATCCCCACACGCTGCTGTTCACCGCTTGAAAGCGCCATAGGGTTCATTTTTTCTCGGTCCAGCAAGCCCACCTTATCTAACGCAGCACGCACACGTCGGGCCGCATCTTCCGGCGAATAACCACAGATATTCAAAGGTAAGGCAACATTATCAAATACTGAGCGATCAAATAGCAGCTGGTGATTTTGAAAAACCACACCAATGGAACGGCGCAAATAGGGAATATCATGACGTCCCAGCCGATTAAGTATCTGCTCGCCCACCTGAATGTGTCCTGCTGTCGGCTGCTCCATCAGCATCACCAATTTCAGCAAGGTGCTTTTTCCGGCACCTGAATGGCCTGTTAGAAATGCCATTTCACCGGTATTAATGGTAAAACTGACATCCTTGAGCGCATCAAAGCCCTCATCGTAACGTTTACTAACATGTTCAAATTGAATCATGGTGCTGTGGGTCTATCCTATTTTTGTGCCAAGGTTGTGCCAAGTAACTTATTATAGTGGTTTTTTATACATAACGGCTTCATCTTCGGGAAAATTATGGATCAGCAATATCAGCCCCTGTTTAACCGCACCTATCTGAAAATTTTACCCTGGATTGTCGCCATCGTTATCGTGCTGTTAACAGCCCGCAGCCAGAATAATAGTTCTGATGTTTACGAGACACTGGAAGACAACTGGATATATCTGTCGATCGACAAAGCGCTAAAACAAGATCAGGTGAAGCTGGTCTACCCGCTATCTCCCGCTTATTCTGAACAGCAAGCCCAGCAACGAATCGCTCTGCAATCCTCAATCGGACAGGCACTCCAGACTGAGAACAACATCACCGCCCAGTGGCATGATGATAAGGTCATTTTAACCGTACGACTGCCCGCAGAAAAAGTGAGCGATGACTCATTCCTTCTGGAATCAATGCTAGACAAGGTTACTACTTCAGCCGGCGGATATTATTCACAAGCGCTGCAACACGCAGGTGCAGAACGCTATCTGGCATTAAACACGATCGATGAGCTAGCACTGAGCAATCTAAAGGCACAGCTTCTTACGCCGTCAATGCCAATCACAGCCGATACCGCGCACAGCCTGTTTTCTAACCGACCCACGGCGTTACTGGTATTCAAAGAAGAAAATGACTCGCTCAGCAAAATAATCAGCGAACAATTAAAAAAGCATTACCCTTTCACTGCCCAACCCCGCACATCAGCACCACAGTTAGCAGCCGCTAGCCGCATCAGCTTGCAACACCGCGGCCCGTCTTATCTTTATCTGATAGGACAGGCCATACCCGCCGATAGCAGCAATGTGAGTCGCTCTGTAGCTTTGCATTACATTAATCAGTCACTGAAAGAAATCGCCGACAAAAATTTAAGCCACTATCGCCTGATACTCCAGCCTTCAACACCGGTCGGTTATGCTGCCTTATCGATGACGCAAAACCGCCCGTTTCAGGGAAATGTCATCAGTAATCTTAAAACTTACCTGCTGCAACACCTCAACAACGACAAGCTTGAAGAGATCAGAAGCGCGCTCGCAACCCAATATAGCCGACAGCTCGCCAGTCCGGAGAAACGCGCCGACCTGCTGGCTTCACAATTTTTCTCTGTGGAGAAATTTCAGTCGATCGAGGAGTTTCGTGATACGCTTGCATCCATATCGACTCAGCAGGTTCAGGAGCATATACAACAGCTACTTGATCCTGAGCACGCCATTATTGTAACAATTTCACCTTTGTAGGCTATTCAGATGCCCCGAAGACACCCACCCCGCGTAAACCAGAACAGCCGTAAAGAAAACCAACCGATGTTACGTATTATCGGTGGAGAGTGGCGTAGCCGTAAACTCCCTTTCCCGGAAATAGAAGGCTTACGCCCGACACCTGACAGGGTGAGAGAAACTCTTTTTAACTGGCTGCAAAATATTACTCCCGGCGCGCGCTGCCTTGATCTGTTTGCCGGAAGTGGTGCATTAGGGCTGGAAGCACTTTCTCGCGGTGCAGATTCGGTTACTTTTATCGATAACGCCCACGAAGCAACACGACAGCTAAGAGATAATTTAAATCTGTTGAAAAGCCAGAACGGCGAAGTAATAACATCAGCGGCACTCACTTGGCTGGAAGCACGTCAGACGGATACAGAAGCACGCTATGACTTAGTTTTTCTCGACCCGCCTTTCAGGAAGGATATGGTTCCGCTTATCTGTGAACTGTTAGAAAAACGTAACCTGCTTTCCGATAATGCCGTTATCTATATAGAAGCCGAGTCCGAATTAAGTCTATTGACAGTTCCCAATAATTGGCAAGAGAGCCGCTCCAAAACTGCAGGACAGGTCACTTACCGGCTGTTCTTCAGATCGCCTGAAGACCAAACCGAAACAGGCTCCAGCTAAGCTTTTCTGGATCGGCTAAAGCAGGCTGCTACTCCTTTTCTACGATCTGGTCGTTTCCAGCCCGGCAATAGCATTACTAATGGTGAGGTTTGCCAACTCTCTGAACGAAGTCGATTTTGGCATATATTCACTAACGGCAAGTACACCAAACACCTGTGAAAGTAGCAGCTCCGCCATGGGCTGCTGCTTTGTTTTCTTCGCAATCTGTTTCTGTTTACGTGCTTGTTTTAAAAACCGGTCGATATAACCAACCCACGACTGCCATTCGTCCGACAGCACATCGTGCAACTCAGCTTGCTGTGGCAGATCTTTTCTTCGGCTATAAAAAAGTGCATACACCTGCATGGCCTGGTCACGAGAAGCGATATGGCATGCCGTATCAAGTAAAAAAGATTTCAATGCCTTTAACGCATTCTGGTCAATGGCCTGTAACTGCTCAAGATAGTGCTGCTCAAAGGGAAGCGTCGCTGATGCGCTTAAAGCACAGATCAGATCTTCACGGTTCTTAAAATGCCAATACAAAGCACCATGAGTAACACCTGCCGCAGCGGCAATCGACTTTAAACTAACATTGTGAATGCCATGCAGAGCATACTGCTGCAAGGCCATTTCTAATAACTCATGTCGTGTTTGTTCAGCTTCTTCACGGGTGCGACGCGCCAACACAGGCTCCTTTTACTTTACAGCAAGTTACTTTACAGCAAGCTACTTTATAACAAGTTACTTTAAGAAAAGCGGCTTTATGAAAAGCTGCTTTTTTTTGACAGGTTAAGCTCACTAATAAACCAGTCTAACGCATCCCGCCCGACTTAACATTAAGCTGCGCATGTATAAGCCCGAAT
Source organism: Neptunomonas qingdaonensis (assembly GCF_900113275.1). Classification (GTDB taxonomy): domain Bacteria; phylum Pseudomonadota; class Gammaproteobacteria; order Pseudomonadales; family Balneatricaceae; genus Neptunomonas; species Neptunomonas qingdaonensis. The sequence goes on along the minus strand of NZ_FOOU01000001.1, from coordinate 272,184 downwards.
AACACTGATGAGCGCTAACGATGTGCGCTAACGAACAGGCGTCGCATCATCCAGATAGTATTTAACCTGCATCTGCTGAAGCTGAGCAACCTTAAGATCCGGTAAGGTAAAGCTTCCTGCAAAACGCGCTGCCGGTTTTATATTACCTGCCACATGTGTCACATAACGACTTACCTTTCCTGTGGAATCTTTAATCAACACACCCATAACCACATCCTTCAGACTAACATTGCTCCTGTTTTCCCACACCACCTGCCAAGAATGCTGATCAATCACCTTCTCACCCACAACAACAACCTGCTTATCCAGCGCCTGCATCATCTGAATCTGCTGCGCCTGGCGGCTGGCCTCTTGCTTAGTTCCCTGATGCTGAGCATAGGCCCCTAAGGCCGTGCCAAGAATCGCAGACAAACCACCACCACTGCCTGCTTCCACCGACTCCGAACCTTTGCGCCAGAGAGCATTATTATCCAGTAATGCGGCCGCTTCCGGGTTCTGTTGCCCATCATGGTAATATTGCTTCACCTGGTTAGCGACATTTCGCGTCAATAGCGCACGTTCAGGATTCACCGGGTGTGAATGGAAGAAAAGTCCCTTGGCGCTACCCTCTTTCTTATATTGTCGCTCCCAGATACGACTCGCTGCATAGGGGTCAAAACCGGCCAGTGCCGCGTACAGAATACCTATCTTATCCGCTTCAATTTCACTTTCATGGGTAAATGCCGCCTGATAGCCGCCTTGACGCGCCGCTTCAGATCCGGCAATTAATGCGGCCGTTTGATGCGTTTGACGTTCAAAGACATGATTAGCCACGGTATGCGCGATCTCATGCCCGAGCACAGCCGCCAATTCAGCATCATCTTTCAGATCCTTCATTAAGCCACTATGGACTACGATGTAGGTTCCACCCGTTGTAAAAGCATTAAAGGAGGGATCATCAATCAACACTGGCAGCCAGCGTTCATTCGCCAAATGACTCACACGGTGTATACGATCAAACACCCGAACAACACGCTGATATGCTTTCTCATCCAATGCCGCATTTGTTTTCTTCCCTGCTTTCTTTTGCTCTGCGAGAATCTGCTCAACCGCCGCATTACCTTGCGCAATCTGTTGGCCCCGGCTTGCCATGCTTAACGTTCGCTGGCCGGTAACCAGATCCCGCTCGCTCACCGCTTCAGCCGCACTATAAAGCCCCCGATCTACACTTTGCAGCGACTCACAGCCGCTAAGGAATGCAACGCTCATAAAGAGCGGGAAAATTTTAACAACAGAATTCATAAATGGAGACCGCATATTTAACACCTGATTTAATACTTGATTTAATACCTGCGCAACGCTCTTATATTCCTGATGGAAATATAAAAAATATTTTTTATAACCAATAAAGATGAACACATTCCATTATTGTATTTGTACCCCTGCAGCAATTCCGATAATATGCCGCACTTGCAACAGTGGCAATACCACAGCAAAACAGGACAGAGTGAATAACGAATGAATATCGCCATTTATCCAGGAACATTTGATCCTATCACAAATGGTCACTCTGACCTCGTACAGCGCGCATCACGTTTGTTCGATAAAGTCATTGTGGCCGTTGCGACAAGTCAAACAAAACAACCGCTATTTCCTTTAGAAATGCGCACGGACCTCGCCAAAGAAATCTTTGCTCATTTAGATAATGTCGAAGTGGTCGGTTTTGATTGTTTGCTGGCTGACTTTGTCGCCGAGAAAAAAGCGAATATAATATTACGTGGTCTTCGCGCTGTATCTGACTTTGAATACGAATTTCAGCTGGCCAACATGAATCGTCAGCTAGCGCCCCAGGCAGAAAGTCTTTTTCTGACGCCTGCGGAGCACCTATCCTTTATCTCATCTACGCTGATAAGGGAAATAGCAATGCTGAACGGCGATGTGAGCAAATTTGTTCACCCCGCCGTCAATGCAGCATTACAGAATCATCTTGCTGTCAGAAAAGACTGCAAAAAATCCGTCTGAGCCTGAGAGGAAAGCCAACATGGCATTAATTATTACTGACGAATGCATCAACTGCGATGTATGCGAACCTGAATGCCCGAATGAAGCCATTGCTCCGGGCGAAGAGATCTATGAAATTGATCCTAACAAATGCACCGAGTGCGTAGGTCACTACGACACACCACAATGTGTTGAAGTGTGCCCGGTTGATTGTATTCCAAAAGATCCGGATCATGTGGAAACTGAAGATCAACTGATGGACAAATATACTAAGCTGACTTCTTAGTCGCTGCGTATTTAATCATCAGAGTAAAAAAGCAGGCGCAATTAGTGCCTGCTTTTTTTTGCTTGCCTGTCCCGAATAAAGCTTACAGATAGACACCCACTTTAGCGACTAACTGATTTTCGCGTTGCGTTTCGATTCTGACGCTTAGACGAAGATCTGCCCGGCTGGCCAGCGCCTGATGTATTCACTTTCACCGCGGCTGTCGTTTTTTGAGAATTCACAGCCGTTTTATTCGATGTGGCTACCGCGCGATTAATTTCAGCAAGTTCGCCACTGCTTAAGTCCCGCCACTGGCCTGGCCTTAGCCCTGCTAACTGAACATTCATGATACGCGTGCGTTTTAGCTTAGTGACGTCGTAACCCAAATACTCACACATACGCCGAATTTGCCGATTGAGGCCTTGCGTTAAGATGATTTTAAAAACAAACCGACTTTGAATCGTTACCTTGCAAGGCTTGGTAACCGTATCCAGAATAGGCACCCCCTGCGACATCCGCTCAACAAAACGCTCATTTAATGGTTTGTTAACGGTAACCACATATTCCTTATCATGAGCATTTTCTGCACGCAGAATTTTATTCACAATATCACCATCACTGGTCAGGAAAATCAGCCCCTCTGATGGCTTATCAAGCCGCCCTATTGGAAAAATGCGCTGCGAATGGCCAATCGCATCGATAATATTGCCTTTAATGTGTCGCTCGGTGGTACACGTAATACCTACCGGCTTATGGTAAGCTATATAAACACGATCAGATTTATTATCTGCAGTGGCATGAATTTGTTTTCCATCAACGAACACTTTATCTGTCGGAGTAACTTTTGTACCCAATTCAGGCTGTTTACCGTTGATGGTAACGCGCTTTTGTTCAATTAATTTATCAGCCTCACGTCGGGAGCAAAAACCTGACTCACTGATATATTTATTGAGGCGTTTTTCAGAAAGGTCGCTCACTATATTTCCCAACTATTTAACTTCTCGACTAAGCTAATTAAAACATAACGCGTAGTACAGAAGCAGTTTTGTCTCTACAAAACTGCGATAATTTTGGCTGACGCAAATCATACCATGAAAGAATAAGGTACAAGGGTGCCATGAAAGCTCCAAAACGATTACAGCCCCTAATTGAAGACGGCTTGATAGACGAGGTTCTACGACCGCTGATGAGCGGCAAAGAAGCCGATGTTTTTGTCGTACGCTGCGGCACCGAAGTACGCTGCGCCAAAATTTACAAAGAAGCCAATAAACGTGGCTTTAAACAAGCCGCACAGTATCAGGAAGGCCGCAAAGTCCGTAACAGCCGCCGCGCTCGTGCGATGGAAAAAGGCTCTAAATTCGGCCGCCATCAACAAGAAGAGACCTGGCAGAATGCAGAGGTAGATGCGCTCTATCGCCTGGCAGATGCCGGCGTTAGAGTTCCGCAGCCATTTGGTTGCTTCGATGGCGTCTTATTAATGGAACTGGTCACTGACAATGATGGCCATGTCGCTCCTCGCCTGAATGATGTGGCACTCACCTTAGAGCAAGCTCTGGAAGATCATGCCGTTGTCATGCATTACGTCATGCTGATGCTATGCGCCGGCTTAGTCCACGGCGACTTGTCAGAATTTAATGTGTTAGTTGATTCATACGGCCCGGTTATTATCGATCTGCCACAAGCCGTCGATGCAGCAGCCAACAACAATGCTCAGAAAATGCTGACGCGAGACGTCAACAATATGACGGCCTACTATGCCCAATACGCACCCGAGCTATTAGATACCCGCTATGCACAGGAAATGTGGGCACTCTTTGAGAACGGCGACCTACAACCTGACGTAGAGCTAACCGGACAGTTTGCAGAAAGCACAGAAGCGGCGGATGTTGATACTGTTTTACAGGAGATCAAAGCCGCCTGGCTGGAAGAACAGGAACGCATCGAACGAATCCAGGATGCAGAAGAATCTGCCTGACAGAAGCTATCTGTAGAGACATATCAGTTCAGTAAGTATCTGCTCAGTAAGTCTATGGATACTTACTGAGCGCCAAGGCTTATTGAGAGTAGCGCCTGAGATTCAACTCAAACTCCTGATCCATTAACGCACCAATCACATTACCCTCGGCCAGATGATGCGCATACTGCATATGCAAGCATCTGACTTTATCCCACTGGGAAATCCCACCAATGCCGTAGCGCGTAAACATCGCGGTAAAGCCTAGTTCTTCTATACGTGCTTTATCTTCCGCCAGCATTAACTCCCAGCGACGCGCCACATAGTCTTTCTGGTTTTGCAGATAGGCGCCTCTTAGCTCCGTATCTGCCTGCAAGCGGCTTTCTACCTCTTTAACCCAGCCTTTACCTTCAATCTGACCAATCGCTTTGCACAAGTCTTTAGAAGAGAGCCAGTAAAGCGTTGGAAAGGGCGCATCATCCAACAATGAGCGCATCTGCAACACCAAAGGCACTCCCTCAGGGTTCGCGACGGCTACTTTAATCAGCCCTTTAGGTTCACGACCAATCTGTTCGGTAATCACAGCCAACTGCTGTTCTGAAACGCTCACATAAACCTCATCAATCACCTTTAATTAACAAAACTAATAAAAAAGCTTAGAAGAACTTCTTAAAACTTCTTAAAAAACAGTTTATACATGACCATATTCATCATGATGGCCTAACCAGCGACGCGTTACCGCTTGCATGATTTCGGGTTGATTCGACAACTGATTAGCCGCCTGTCGAACCCGATCCAGTAAATCAGCATCACGCTGCAGATCAGCAATACGAAACTGCATCATACCGGTCTGTCGCGTACCAAGAATTTCCCCAGGCCCACGCAACTCCAGATCTTTTTCAGCAATACGGAATCCATCGGTTGTTTCCCGCATCACCGCCAGACGCTCTCGCCCCTGTTTTGACAGCGGCGCATGATACATCAGCACACAGTAACTTTCGACTGAACCACGCCCGACCCGTCCACGTAACTGATGCAGCTGTGACAAGCCTAAGCGCTCGGGATTTTCAATAATCATGACACTCGCATTGGGCACATCCACACCCACCTCGATTACCGTCGTAGCCACCAGCAGATCCAGTTCAGCGGCTTTAAAAAGGCGCATGATCTCAGTTTTTTCCTGTGCTTTCATGCGGCCATGCACTAAACCGATACGTAACTCGGGTAGTAGCTCCTTAAGCGTCACTTCGGCCACTTCAGCCGCCTGGCACTGCAATGCTTCTGATTCCTCAATCAGGGTACACACCCAATAGGCCTGACGGCCTTCAGCACAGGCGACGCGTACCCGCTCAATCACCTGATCACGGCGTGAATCTTCAATGACGACCGTGTTCACCGGTGTGCGGCCCGGAGGCAGTTCATCAATCACCGAGCAATCCAGATCCGCATAAGCACTCATGGTTAAGGTACGCGGAATGGGCGTTGCCGTCATAATCAACTGATGCGGGCTGCGTTTCCCATCACGGCCTTTTTCGCGCAGGCTCAAGCGCTGATGCACACCAAAGCGATGCTGCTCATCAATCACCGCCAAGCCAAGGTTATAAAACCTGACCTCTTCCTGAAACAACGCATGTGTACCAATAACAATCTGCGCGGAACCATCTGCAATAGCCGCCAACTGCGCGACCCGCTGCTTACCTTTGACCTTACCGGCCAACCACGCCAGCTTAATCCCTAGTGGCTCCATCCACTGCGAAAAGTTAATAAAGTGCTGTTCAGCTAAAATTTCGGTGGGTACCATCACGGCAGCCTGATAACCATTTTCGACTGTTTGCAGTGCGGCCAAGGCGGCCACAACCGTTTTACCCGAACCCACATCACCCTGCACCAAGCGCAACATAGGCAATGGTTTTTTCAGGTCAGCCGACACCTCCTCACCGACCCGCTGCTGTGCCGTCGTCAAACGAAAGGGCAACTGCGCTAAAAACTCAGCCGTTAACTGATGTGTAGGCGGTAACAAGGGGGCTCCATTCTCCTGAACTTTATGGCGTAACTGTAACAAGGTCAGGTGGTGCGCCAATAACTCTTCAAACGCTAAACGCCGCTGTGCAGGGTGCAAGCCTTCAAGAAGCAGATGCTGATTCGCATCGACTGGCGGTGCATGCAAATAGATCAATGAGGCTTTCAGTTCAGGTAAGCGCCATTGACGTCGCACAGACTCCGGTAACAACTCAGACACACTGCCTGTTTCCAGCCAGGTTAGCGCTTGCTGCACTAATGTCCGCACTCTGGATTGCTGCAGCCCCTCCGTCATCGGATAGATGGGAGTCAGGCTTTCTTCAACAGGCGTCAAGCCTTGTGCATTACTGGCGCGGTATTCGGGATGTACCATCTCCAATCCGCCGGGTCCCGGGCGGACTTCACCAAAACAGCGAATCTCAGAACCCACCGCTAATGTATTTTTTTGTGCTGCAGAAAAATGAAAAAAGCGTAGCGTCAGTGTTCCGGCACTGCCGTCCTGAATCCGGCATAACAAACTGCGACGCCGTCCCATCTGGATATCTGAGGCCACAATGGTCCCCTGAATCACACACTCATCACCAGGACGTAATGTCCCTATTGGTATGATACGGGTGCGATCCTGATAGCGTGTCGGCAAATGAAATAACAAATCCTGAATTGAAACGATCCCCAGACGCTCCAATTTCAAGGCCAGCGCGGCACCTACACCTTTCAATGCCGTTACCGCAGGAGAATGACTAAAAGAGCTCTGCACCTTGCTACGCAGCCCCTTTGTTACTATTTAATCGATTGCTCAACGGGCTGCTCTGCTGGTTGTTCATCTGACAACGACCGATCGCATTAACCAACACATCGATCGCTTTAGAGCGGGGAAAACTTGCCCGCCAGGCAACCGCAACCGTTCGGGTTGGCTGAGGTGATTTAAAAGGCTTGGTGACAACAAGCTCAGATTGATAATAGCCATTAGTAGCCGACATCGGTAATACGCTGGAACCCAGCCCGCTCGCCACCATCATACGGATGGTTTCCAGTGAACTTCCCTCGGTTACGCCGCTTTGATGCTGGATAGCCTGCTGCAGTGTCGGGCAGGATTCAAGCACCTGATCACGAAAACAATGACCTTCACCCAGCAGCAATAACTCAATGCTCGACAAATTCGTTGCATCAATCATTTTCTGTTCACACCACGGGTGCAGCTTAGGCAGTAACATCACAAAGGGCTCTTGGTAGAGCGTGCGTACAACCACATCCGTTTCTTCGAAAGGCAGTGCAATAATAATCGCATCCAGCTCACCATTACGCAGTTTCTCACGCAAGCGTGCCGTAAAATTCTCTTCGATATAAAGCGGCATATTCGGTGCCAGCTCTTGTACTTCAGGCACCAGATGAGGAAACAAATAAGGCCCAATCGTATAGATAGCACCGACACGTAAGGGAGTGCGTAACTGATCTTTGCCTACCTGCGCCAGATCCTTAATCGTTTCGGCCTGCTGTAACACCTTATGAGCCTGTTCAATGACGACCTTGCCAACATCGGTCACCTTAACGGAATTTTTACTGCGCTCAAATAGTGCAACCCCCAGCTCCTCTTCCAGCTTTTTAACAGCAATCGACAATGTCGGCTGGCTGACAAAACATTTTTCGGCGGCGTGCCCAAAATGCTGTTCTTTTGCCAGGGTTACGATATAACGCAATTCGGTGAGCGTCATTGCTCAAATCCTCTGTTATTATGCAGCTTCTGAAACAGACTTCTTAAACAGGAGTGTTCAATGAGCAAGCTGCGAATCCTTATAGCGGGCTGTGGTGATGTTGGCAGCGCACTCGGGGTTTTATTATCAACCCAGGGCCATCACGTGTATGGTTTAAAGCGTACTATAAACCAGCTTCCCGACTGCATCCATGCAATTTCAGCCGACCTCTGCGATAAAGAGACACTATCAGACTTACCAGACACCGATATCTTAGTCTATTGCGCTGCAGCAACGGGGCGCAGTGAAAGTGCTTACCAACAAGCATATATTGATGGTCTAAAAAACATCTACACAGCACTGTCTACCCCACCCAGACACCTGTTTTTCACTTCCAGTACCAGCGTCTATGCCCAAAACCAGCATGAATGGGTCGACGAGCAATCGCCAACGCAGGCCGACCAGCCATCCGGATTGATAATGCGACGGGCAGAACAACAAGTGCTGAACAAAGATAATGCCACCGTAGTGCGTTTTAGTGGTATTTACGGGCCGGGCAGAAATCATCTGATCAACACCGTGCGCGCTGGCACGATCGCGCCGCAAAATCCACTTCACTACAGCAACCGAATCCACCGGGACGACTGTGCCGGAGTGCTTGCGCACCTGATACAGAAGGTCAATACAGGCAACCAAATAGAACCGATATACCTTGCCAGCGACCCAAACCCCACGCCTATTCATGACATCACCGCTTGGTTGGCAGAACAACTACATACAAAAATCACGCAGGAAACGCCGATCAGACGCGGGGGCAGCAAGCGCTGTAACAGCCAGCGCCTGCAGCAGTCCGGATATGAGTTCCTATATCCAGACTATAAAGCAGGGTTTCAGGCAGGACTCAAAGAAGAGTTAGCCCGCCCCGTCGATCAATAGCCCGCAAACAAAGGCTTTGCTGATCACTGAAAAACGTTACTTATCACTTAGAAAGGCGCTGAATAATGCGTTTGTAGGTATCTTTCAGCTCTTCAGTGACAATCTTGGTTTTAGCGACAAACTCTTCAGATGTGTCTTTGGTATCATCGGCGATATCCGAGACTTTCTCTTTTAGCATCTCCCACTTTTTTTCTGTTTCAGCAAACTCTTGTTTGGCTTCCATTGACCCCAGATGCAACTTAACGATGATTCCATCTCGTTCCGTTTTGAGCTTCTCGTACAAGTCACCTAACTCATCTTGAAGAAAAGACGCCTTTTCAGAACAATACGGCCCTAAACGCTTATAAGACTCCTCAAGCTCTTTGCATTCAGATTTGGCTTTATCAATAAATGCTGCTGTCGCATCTTGTGAATCTTCCGCAATATGCGCTGCTTTAGTTTTTAACTGCTCCCATTTCTTTTCAGCTTCCAGGAACTCATCCTGAGCTTCCATTGAAGCCAGACGTGTTTTTACGACGATTTCATCGCGCTCAGCTTTGAGCTTTTCAAATAGATGTTCAAACTCTTTTTTAATAGACATAACTAGCCTCAATATCACCCGAACATAACGAAACAGGCGTAATAAAAAACATATTAACAACCATCTCAATAACCCTTTAATATCTATTGTTATAACAGATTCAAGATCGATGAAAATGCTCAGCAGCACTCAAAAACAATTAAAAACTAATGAGGCATACCGAGTCTAAATCAAGGAATTTACTTTTATTTCTTTATCAGGCCGACAACATAAAGCAACAAAACAGCTCCCGCGGTTGCAGTAACAATTGAGCCGATCATCCCAACTGCAGATATCCCAATCAAAGAAAACACGAATCCGCCAACCACCGAGCCGACTATACCTACGGCGATATTACCTAGCAGCCCAAAGCCGCGGCCTTTCATAAACGTACCCGCCAACCAACCAGCCAGCCAGCGCGCCAATGGCTAAAAAAATAATAATGCCCATACCAACCTCCTTTCTTTATTTAAAAAACATGAAATTAAGTTAAAGCATCAGAATGAGTTAATAATCGCTAGCATGGACCCAAAGCCGATAGAATGCACTCAATGTCGATAGATCAAAGCCGGTAAATAGTTACACCATACAACACTGAACAACATAGCAGCAGGAACAAAACACCTGGGCGAATCTTTTGCAGAAAACGCGGCAAACACTTTGCGTTAACTATGTATGCCGACGTAAGCAACATCAAACATCCCGAGACCAGGGCAGCAACACCCCAGAACTCATCCAGATGTCGCAAGGCATACCAAAACACATTCCAGCTTCCGGCAGCAAACACCACAAAGGCCAGTGTATTTCTGAACCATGCAGGTAATTTCTGCAATCTACGCAATACCGGTAATCGGGTAGCCAACAGCAAACCCGTCAGCATGCTTCCCGCCATAATTGTTCCCATTGGAAGCACGTGCTTCTCCTTATCTAATAATACTGGCTACCAGCCTCTGTGCATAAAGGCCCAAAACTACCGCTCGACTATTGTAGAGTCGTAAAATAGTTCTTCAGTTCAATTTTTACTGCGGATCAGTTGCTGTATATATTATGTACATCCTAAAAATTGCATCACATCCAGCTTATAAACGGCGAGGCCTTAACATGCTGAACAATACAATGGTTAAGCTCATCGCGCCGATCTTATTAACATTACCCTTGATAACCTTATCTACTGTTGCTGCACAGGCAGAAGAGCTCGACCTATACGAGATTGTACGCAACCCGGTGATCGGCAATTACAAAGGCTATGCCGAGTTCAAAATGGGGCACTACGACACCGCACGCGCCATCTGGGAAGCACTTGAAGAAAAGGGCAACGGACAGGCGGGCTTTAATCTTGGCATCTTATATGAGGACGGACTCGGCGTAGAACAAAACAATCAACAAGCCATAGCGCACTACGAAAAAGCAGCGCAAGCTGGCAGCGGTAAAGCGCAATACCGTTTAGGGCTGCTTTATTCTGCGGGCATTAAAACCCCAAAAGATGATGTAAAAGCGGATAAATGGCTGGCCGCGGCTGCTGCACAAGGCGACGAGGATGCCGCCGCATTGCTTGAACAACGCAGCAGTAGCGTAATAAGCCAACGCGATAAAGATTTTTTCAATGCAGAAAACCTGCACGCCGCCGGGCAATACAAAGAAGCCGCTGTCATCTGGCAGCAACTGGCCGAGGCCGCTGACACCCGCTCCCGCACACGCCTGGCCTGGATGTATGAAGCAGGTCAGGGTATGCCCCGCGACCTTGATAAAGCCGCGACTCTTTTCAAACAATCAGCAGAAGAAGGTGATGCCGAAGCACAATATGCACTCGCCGTTATGCTACAAACAGGCAAAGGACAAATTCAAAACTCAGAAGCGGCACAAAGATGGTTACAACGTGCCGCCGCGCAAGGTTATGCGCCCGCGAAAGAAGCACTCACCATGGATTGAAACCACTTACTTGATTAACGTACGTAAAACCTGACGCACACTGCGCCAACGACTAACCAACAAGGCACTAAAAATAACCGCACATCCGCCTAACTGCATGCCGGTCATGGTCTCTCCAAACCACAAAGCCGCCAGCATAGCAGTCCATATCGGCTCCAATGTCATAATAACCGCCGCATTACTCGCGCTGGACATGCTTTGCGCCCATACCTGCATAAAAAACCGCAAGCTGGTCGCAATAAAGATGCTCGCAAGCATCCACATCCAGATGGACGCGGGCCAATCAAACGACCAGGTTTCAGTTACCCCAGACACAGGCAATGCCACCAGCCCAACAACCATCAACTGAACAGCCGCCAGTGCGATAGGTGATGTTTTTGCAGCCGCACGGCTATTCAGCACAAAGGTAAACGCGAACAACACAGCCGAACACAAGAAAGACAGCTCGCCCCAGCCCATCTCAAACTGGCTATCCAGTGCCAAAAGGGCGAGACCGGCAGCCGCAATCGGAAGCGATAACCAGACAGCCCGGTTAGCACGCTCACCAAACAAGGTCGCGACAATAGGTACTAGCACCACGCCTAAAGAGCTCAAAAAAGCCCCGACTCCCAAATGCTGCGCGTGATGAAGACCTAAAATCCAAAACATCATAGCCACAGCAAATGATAATCCCACCAGCGCCGTGCGCAAAATTCCGTGACGATCAAGAGCCCGCAGCGCATGCCAACCGAAAACCGCTAAAACCATCCCGGCAACCAGAAACCTCAAGCCAATAAACATCAAAGGAGGTAAGCCTGCGAGGGTTTCTTTAGAGAAAATCCACCCAGCAGCCGCGAGTAACGTGACTACAACAAGTATCAGATCTGATTTAAGCGCATTCGATTGATTCACAACATATATCTCAATAGGCTATTGAAGCGCCGCTATCATATCAGGATTAACACAATTCAGAGAAAATCTATCTCGCTGGCGAAACACATACCGGCACAGGTTGCTGAGGAACTCAGATAGGTGATTTTAGAAAAAGAAAAGGCTTACTTAGACACGGCTTTTAACGCACTGGCACTATCAAGCAATTTACAACTAAGAGAGGTTCATTATAGTGACATACATTCAGGACGGGTCGATTTAGGACAGCGAGCTTCAAGAGAGATACATTTTTCTTGGTAGTTTGGCTTAACAGCCCCTGCCTTAGCTTTAACCCTAGTATTAACTCTTGAAGAACATATAAACCAAATAAATTATCAGCCCAACAAAAAGCAGCTTAGCCACACTAAAGTTACTATCGACCTTCTGAACAGGCCCACCTTCTGGTGCATTCTCATCGACATAGCGATCCACCAACTCTTTCGCTTCGTTAAGACCGATACCTCTGAGTGATCTCAACGCTTTGATTGCATCTATTTTTCTTCCCGCATTTAACGCGGTTAACACTTCGGGTTCAAACTCAGCACTTTCACTCATTTATAGTCCTTTATTACTATCTTTATAGCAGCACTCTGAACCTCGCCACTTAGTAAAGCAAACCTCATTAAAAGTATATAATACTAAGTGTAGTCTGCGAATACAGGATGAACAAAAAATATAATTTTCTGCGATTAGAGCGTATTTTTTAACCCTTACTGTGTTGGCAATTCCAACATATTTCAAAAGAAGGGTCGTTCGTTTCTGAACAATTCTGACATATCCACTCAACAGCGTTTTCGCGGCTAAATGATGTTTCGATAATGTGGAGAGCGCGCGTTCATAATCTGAATCCCTAAAGATCCAGACCTCAGGCCAGGCATCAAAGGCTGATGTCTCACCAACGGCCCCTTGCGCAAACTCATTCTTAAGAAAGGTCCCAATGCCCTCTGCCTCGATAAGGTTTTTAGCATTACTCACTGAGAATGAGTTCTCGTTGGTATAAACCAGCTTCATCATTGAGCCCTCACGCGCTACAACTGAAAACTACTTAATTTCCACTTCTATTAGCGTGATGTCAATTACTGAAGGGTTAATCACATTATGTTCAACCCTGGCACTGGTTTTTAAGGCGCTCAAATGTGATTTTAAAGAAATAAACAGCCCAGCTCCATTAAGCCGAATTGCTTGGGAAACTAAGCAGCCTTTCGCTGCGCCAGACTCTGACAATTTTTATTGAAATAGTCTCACGCAGGTAAACAATTCGATAAGGTGGATGAATGAGTTCGCGGATATGCTCATCGTTAAATTCTGGAACAGCCCTACCTATTTCAGGATGCTGAGCGAGCGTCTCTATATGCTCTACGATAGCAATAACAAAACCTTCTCTTATATGTGGAACGCCTTGATCCAAATAATAATTTTTGTTGCTTTCAAGATCTTCAACAGCAGATTTAGAGAAGGATATATTCACTTACTGGATACCTAGCCTCTTTTTTACATCCTTGATATCAGAAACATCACCATCCTTTAGGTCCATTAATCCCTGCGCTACAGCACGGACAAAAGCCAGCTCCTCTCTATCACTTTCATAGTCTTCCAAACCCTGCACTACGGCCACTCCGCGGCCACGGCTCGTTAAAAGAACAGGCCGATGCGTGTCTTTAGCATGGTTTACCACTTTACCAGGGTTAACCTTAAGGTCTGTAAGAGGGATTACATCTTCAGAAAATTTAATTGGCATAACAACCCTACCCTTCCTTAAAGACCTGTTTATAGCACCTGTTTATAGCTATTGTAAAAATTGAAAATCGATTCAAAAAAGCAAAAATTCAGATCTTTCATTTTGAAAATTTCGCCCAGTAGTGCATAGAACTTCTGGCGATCAGACAATTGTCATGCAATCAGCAGTTGGTTGTTAATACGAAGGGGGCTTTATTGCTAAACAGCAGGCAATAAAAAGCGGCCAAATGGCCGCTGATGAAAACTATATTGTTTGTATTTCCTAGGGCTTATCAACATTTAGCTGATCGACATTCGGTTTGTAATATTGGTAGCGGTTGAAGCGATTTTCCATTAAGCGGAATAAACCAATCACGACGGCAGCCATGACGAGATATATAACACCTGCAGCGGTGAACAGTTCTACCGGTGTATAGGTGCGGGCCTGAATGGTACGTGCCATGCCGGTGAGATCCAGTAATGTGATAGTAGAGGCCAGCGCGCTACTTTTCAGCATCAATACGACTTCGTTACCGTATGCGGGTAAAGCGATACCGAATGCACGCGGTATAACGATACGCCGCGTTTTCAGCAACCAGCTCATACCAAAAGCGTCTGCCGCCTCCAGCTCGCCTTTTGGAATGGCTTGTATCGCCCCCCGGAAAAGTTCTGCGCTGTAAGCAGCAGTGTTCAGCGTAAAGGCGATGATGGCACACCAATAAGGTTCTTTAAGCACTACCCATAATACTGAGTCACGTACCGCTTCAAACTGGGAAGCGCCGTAGTAGATCAGGAATATCTGTATCAGCAGTGGCGTACCACGGAAGAAGTAGATAAAGCAGAACGGAAAAACACGTACCCACGGTGTTTTTGAGGCGCGCAACAGAGCGATCGGCACGGCCATCAATACACCAATAACACCTGAAATAACCACTAGCTCCAGCGTCAGCAATGCGCCTTCCAGCAGTTTTGGGTAGTACTGAATAATAATTTCCCAATTCATCCTTTATACCTCAACTGCGGTGTGCAGGCTCGTTCCATCCATAGTGTGCCGGCCGTCGCGATTGCCGTCAGTATCAGATATATGCAAGCAGCTGCCAGATAAAATGTGAACGGTTCTTTTGTGGAGCTAATCGCGGTAGTGGCTTGGCGGATAATATCTTGCAAACCAACCACCGACACCAATGCAGTATCTTTCAGCAATACCTGGAATAAATTACCTAATCCGGGCAGTGCCACACGCCACACTTGCGGAAGAATAATACGGAAGAAGGTTTTTCCACGCGTCATCCCTAATGCCTGAGCAGACTCCCATTGCCCCTGCGGAATCGACAGGATCGCCATACGGAAGACTTCGGTTGCATACGCGCCAAAGGCGATAGACAGTGCAGCCACACCCGCCATAAACGGATTAACTTCGATGTATTCATCGTAGCCAAACATGCTGGCAAAGCCCATGACCAAGGCCGATCCACCAAAGTAAATAGCGAATACAATCAACAGCTCAGGGATACCACGAATCAGAGTGGTATAGGTAGTCGCTATTGCACGCAGCACTTTATATTCTGATAACTTGGCGGCTGCACCTAACAAACCGAAAACCAGGCCTAACGATAAACTGACCAGTGCCAGTTTGACGGTGACCCATGTTCCAGCCAATAACAGGTGACCAAACCCATGCAGATCTATCACGTTATTATTCTCTTACAGCGGGACGTTAGTGGACTATCCATTTTTTACAATGCGCGAGCACTTCTCGCTCGCGCATTGAGCTGATCAATAGATAGAGAACGGGAAATATTTAGCATTGATTGCATCGTAAGTACCGTTTTCAACAATCGCTTTCAGGGCCTTGTTGAAATTCGCTTTCAGGTCATCCTGACCGTGGCGAATGGCAATTCCGATTTTATCCACAGATTCTGTTTTAATGGTTTCGCCCTTGAACTCAAAACCTTGCCCTTCGTCTGTACGTAACCAGTCATAGGCAGGAAATTTGTCGGATACCAAGCCATCTAAACGGCCTGTAGCCATATCCAGATAAGCATTATCCTGAGTGTCATACAGTTTTACAGAAACGACATCACCGAGTTCATCTTCCAGATACTGACCTGCGATGGTGGCACGCTGTGCTCCCAGTGTTTTACCTTTAAGCGATGCTTTATCGGTTTTCAGTTCAACTCCTTTAGGACCAACAAATGCCAATGCGTTGGTGTAATAAGGGTCAGTAAAATCGACAGCCTGTAAACGTTCTTTAGTGATCGACATAGAAGCAACAATCGCATCAAATTTACGACCTTTCAGCGCAGGGATCATGCCATCCCAGTCCTGCTCAACGATGGTGCAGTCTGCTTTCATCTCGGCACACAAGGCTTTAGCAATTTCGACATCAAAGCCGACCAGCTCGCCTTGTTCATTTTTCATATTGAAAGGCGCATAAGCCCCTTCAGTAGCGATACGGATCTTATCACCCGCAAAAGCCTGGGTTCCGATTAATGTACCGGCAAATGCGCCAGCGACCAGCGTAACAGCTGCAATAATTTTACGAACACTCATCAGGTTTCTCTCTATATTATGAATAGTTATTATAGTTGATCTCGTTTGTGTGGAGCTGAAATCAGTTGTGGCTGGACATAAAGTCACGTACACGTTGAGATTTCGGGTTGTCAAACACTTGCTCCGGTGTCCCTATCTCTTCTATCTGTCCCTGATGCAAAAACACGACCTGGCTGGATACATCACGCGCGAAACGCATCTCGTGCGTAACGATTAACATGGTTCTGCCCTCTTCTGCCAATTCACGCATAACGCTAAGCACTTCGTTTACCAACTCAGGATCCAATGCAGACGTCGGTTCATCAAACAGCAATACCTGCGGATCCATTGCCAATGCGCGGGCTATGGCAACTCGCTGTTGCTGTCCACCGGACAGATTGCCCGGATAGGCATCCTTCTTTTCGTATAGCCCTACTTTTTTCAGCAAACCTTCGGCACGCTCAACCGCCTGTGCACGCGACTGTTTTAACACATTCATCGGGGCTTCGATAATGTTACCGAGGATGGTCTTATGCGGCCAGAGATTGAAGTTTTGAAAAACGAATCCGATACGCGAGCGCATATCTTCGAGTTGCTTGCGGTTTTCTGCTTCCAGCTCACCCGATTTACCGGTTTTAAGCTTCAGTTCTTCACCGCCGATAATCACCCGGCCTTTCACGGGCTGTTCCAGCAGGTTGATGCAACGCAGTAAGGTACTTTTGCCTGAGCCACTTGAGCCGAGAATAGAGATCACATCCCCATCTTTCGCCTTCAGTGAAACCCCCTTGAGCACTTCAAGACTTCCATAGGACTTATGTATATCGGTCAATTCGAGCGCGATCGGGGTATCAGGCATAGTGTTTTCCATTATTGGGCGCATAGTTGATCAGTAAACAGACCATAATACGCCATCTTATTTCTTATATGAAACATTTGGCTTCTGCTCTTATATTTCCCGATCTGAATTAAAAACGCAACGCCAGGGCTCGCTTGCGTAGGTGGTTTGTCTGAAAATTCTAAAAAAAGGTCGCCATAACGAAAAAGAGCGCCTGATAAAGGCGCTCTTACATGGATGGAATAAGCCTAACTGGCAAAATCACGTAACAATTGCTGTTGTGCGCTAAAGGGCTCGACACCTTCTTCCGGCACTAAAAGCGTATAGCTACCGTCGGCTTTCAACTCCCAGCTCTGGGTGTTATCAGCGAGGTAGTAATCCAACTCTTTTTTAACCCTGTCGCCTTGTTTTCCCGTGACCGGAAAACAGGTTTCCACACGGTGTAACATGTTTCGCTCCATCCAGTCAGCACTGGCACAGAGGACATTAGGCTTTCCATTGTTACCGAAATAATAGACGCGTGTATGCTCCAGAAAACGTCCGATAATCGAGCGCACCGTGATATTTTCTGATATACCGGGCAAGCCAGGACGCAAACGACACATACCACGAATGATCAGTTCGATCTTCACACCGGCCTGCGAAGCTTCATATAAAGCACGAATCAACTTAGGATCCGTCAAACCGTTGACTTTAATAATAATATGACCGGGTTTTCCGTTGGAGGCTAGTTTCGCCTCATGTTGAATCATCTCCAGCATTTTGGCATGCAGGGTAAAGGGCGCATTATAGAGCTTCTTAAGTCGCTGGATTTTACCCATGCCGGTTAGCTGCTGAAATACCTTATGTACATCTTCTCCGATTTCATCATTGGATGTGAGGTAACTATAGTCGGTATATAAACGTGCCGTGCCCGAGTGGTAGTTCCCTGTTCCCAAATGGCAATAACGTACCAGCTTAGTGCCTTCCCGGCGCACGATCAGCATCGCTTTGGCATGAGTTTTATAACCGACAACGCCGTATACCACCAGACAACCGGCTTCTTGTAATCGACTGGCCAGGTGCAGGTTACTCTCTTCATCGAAACGGGCGCGCAACTCAATAATAACGGTAACTTCTTTACCTGCACGCGCCGCTTCTACCAACGCATTGACGATATCGGACTTATCGCCGGTACGATAAAGCGTTTGTTTAATCGCTATGACATCCGGATCTTTAGCCGCCTTCATCAACAGGTCGACGACCGGCGTAAAAGACTGGAATGGATGCATCAATAGCTGATCACTAGCTTTTAGTGCCTGAAAAACATCAACATCTTTCTCTTTTTTCAATTTTCCCGGCACACCAGGCGAGAAAGGAGGCCATCTCAGGTCTTGCCTATCCACCAGATCCCGCACCGCCATCAGACGCGTCAGGTTTACCGGCCCATCCACTTTGTAGACTTGCTCTTCATCCAGGTGGTACTCTTTTTTAATAAACTCTGTCAGCTCTTCGGGTGTACGGTTGTCTATTTCCAAACGGACGGCATCTCCGTATTTACGCGAGTGTAATTCACCACGCAACGTACGCGCCAGATCATCCATCTCTTCAAAATCGAAGGTTAAATCCGCATTTCGGGTAATTCGGAACTGGTAACAACCCAGCACGGTCATGCCAGGAAACAGTTCTGCCGCACACTCATGTATCACAGAGGAGAGGAAAATCAGATTTTCACCCGACTCACACAGCTCATCAGGCAAACGGATCAGACGTGGTAATGATCGCGGCGCAGGAATAATCGCCAGTCCGGTTTCACGACCAAACGCATCTTTACCGTCCAGTTGAACTATAAAGTTAAGACTTTTATTCACCAGACGTGGAAAGGGATGCGCAGGGTCAAGACCGATAGGGCTGATGACCGGTACGACTTTTTCTTCAAAGAATGTCTTGATCCATTCCAACTGCTCGGGTGTCCAGTCACGACGGCGCAAGAAATGGATGCCCTGCTGTTCCATTTCAGGAAACATGATCTCGTTGAGAATACGGTATTGGCGGTCAACGTTAATCAAAGAGATCTCACGGATCTTTTCCAACACCTTTTTCGGATACATCGCATCCGGCCCAACGGTCTCGCGTCCATACTTGAGCTGACGTAACTGGTCCGCTACACGGATTTCGAAAAATTCATCTAAATTGCTGGAGAAGATCAGCAGAAACATCAACCTTTCGAGCAATGGATAACGCACATCCAGCGCTTGCTCCAGCACCCTGACGTTAAACTGAAGATGACTGAGCTCTCGATTGATGTAGAGTTCGGGGGCTTTAAGATCAACCGGTTCTACCTCAACGGGATGATCCACCGTGGGCAAAATCTCGCGGCTATCCACCAGCGCCTGCGCAGCCTGATTTTGCAATATCTCTTCAGTCATCGTCGCTACCTGTTCATCAATCGCCGTTACCTTCCCAGTCATTTTGTCCTCCAGTATAAGTGAGATACCGTCTATTCGTTCATCTGTTGTGCTGCTCGTTTGGCGAAGTATGTCAGGACACCATCAGCACCCGCACGTTTAAATGCCAGTAACGACTCCATCATCACACTACGTTCATCCAACCAGCCATTTTGAAAAGCAGCCATATGCATCGCATATTCGCCACTCACCTGATAAGCGAAAGTCGGTACTTTAAATTCTTCTTTAACCCGGCGCACAATATCCAGATAAGGCATGCCCGGTTTAACCATAACCATATCTGCACCCTCAGCCAGATCCAAGCCCACTTCATGCAGGGCTTCGTCACTATTGGCAGGATCCATCTGATAGCTGTTTTTATTGCTTTTACCCAGATTGCCCGCAGAACCCACTGCATCGCGGAAAGGGCCATAGTAAGCACTCGCATACTTAGCAGAATAGGCCATTATTAGTGTGTTCACATGGCCATCTTCTTCCAACGCTTCACGAATACCACCAATACGGCCATCCATCATATCGCTGGGAGCAACCACATCAGCACCGGCTGCCGCATGCGATAGCGCCTGTTGAATAAGCGCTTCTACCGTACGATCATTGAGTACATAACCCGCATCATCAATGATGCCGTCCTGCCCATGAGTCGTGAATGGATCCAGTGCCACATCGGTAATAATGCCTAAATCAGGACACGCATCTTTAATCGCTTTAACCGCTCGTTGTGCCAGGCCATCCGGGTTATAAGCTTCTTCGGCAAATTCAGATTTTGCCGATGCAGGGGTGACCGGAAACAGCGCCATCGCCGGCACTCCCAACGCAGCAATCTCTTTGGCTTCTTTTACCAGTAGATCGATACTCATGCGTTGCACGCCTGGCATGGAAGCAACGCTTTCTAAGCTATTACTGCCTTCAATAACAAAAACAGGGTAGATAAGATCATTGGGGGTCAGCTGATTTTCCCGCATTAAACGACGCGAAAAATTCTCGGCACGCATACGTCGCATACGCGTTTCGGGAAAAAAGCGCTGACTATCATTAAAAGCCACGGTTATATCCTTTTAATCTAAGTAATTTTAACTAAATCTATATGACAAACTGATGACAAACGCCATGTTGATTTGATTCTAAGTTACTAGCTGACATGGTGTAGAACAGTCCATCTTTTCAATATTAACGTATAACGGATAATATTTAATATGACAGAAATCAGCGTGAAGGGATAATGCCCGGCATCGCGCGGGCAACAGACTGAGCAATTAATGCGGCAATCAGCGCTTTAATCAGATCGCCCGGAATAAAGACTAATATAGCTTTGCTTGCCCCGGCAAAAGTCAAAGAGGTCATCGCCACCATACCGGGAATACCAAACGCATAAAGCACCAGAATTCCGCCAACGACCGATGCAATAAAAACCCCGACAAATAAACTCGTCTTTTTTAGCATCTGCATCATCAATCCGGTTACCAGAGCCGCAAACGGAAAGCCGATGATAAAACCGACCGTTGGACCCGCAAACACACCCAGTCCACCGCGACCACCCGCTAACAACGGTGCTCCCAAGGCGACCACCAAAATAAACAAGGCTACCGCTAAAAATCCACGCACAGGCCCCAACATAACACCCGCTAACATTAAACCTAATGTCTGAGCCGTCAGTGGGACACCCCCGGCTACCGGAATATTAAACTTAGGCAGTAACCCCAACGCGGCAATCAACGCAGCATAGAGTGCAATCTGCACCAGGGTTTTATCTTTGTTCATTGTTGGTTATCTCCTGATTTTTTTGCGGTCGAACAGTGATACCACTGCTACCTCCGCGTGCGGTTAATGCTTCGGCAACATGATCTGATAAGCGAATTGCCTGAATAATAAGAGGGACTATTAAGCGCCATTTGTGCTTTCTGCCACCACGCGCACGCCATGCTTCGTCAAGATTATTCATCACCATGACCAGCACAGGCGCAAAACGCACCATTAATGCCACGGCCAGCGCCAGCGAGCGTGCAGAAAGACCTAACCACTGAAACGGCCGAAAAACAGGTTGCAGTGCTGCCATCATGTCACTCATCCGGGTTGTCAGAGTAATAAGGTTGGCCAACAGAAACATAATCACCAGACGCAGTACTGAGACACTGCCCTCATACAGGGACGCCGCCCAGAGATGAAACAGCATGATAACGGCCAGAAAAGGCAGCAGCGGCCTGAGCATCTCAAGATGCCGCCAGCCACGATCACCCAAAGTGGTATATAACAGTCCCGTAGCCAGCAACAGCGCTATCATCAGATCAAGCCGCACAACGGGCAGGATCATCATACTGCAGCCTGCCAGCAAACCGAGCTTGATACCGGCAGGCCAGCGATGCAGCCAACTGGAATGAGAAAGATACAGGCTGATCATCAGTCGTTAACGCTGCTATTGACGGCGTCGATATAACGGCTAATTACCTCATCGGGTGTGCCATCTGCGCGGATCTGACCTTTTTCCATCCAGATCAGGCGGTCAAATTCATCATAAACGCTCAGATCATGACTAATCAGCAAAACATGCGTGTCGCTGTTGTGAATAAGCTGCAGTAACAAGCGACGTGTCGGCAGATCAAGCGACGAAAACGGCTCATCTAATATCAGTAAACGCGGTTTCATGATCAAAACAGCCAGAATACAGACGCGCTGTTTCTGTCCTTCGGATAACTGCGTCACTGGCCGGTCAGCCCATGACTCGATACCCTGCTCACGTAACAAAGCCAATGCAGAAGCACGCGCCTCTTGTGTCGTCTGGCCCAGTTGTTCGCAACCAAATGCCAGCTCTTCAGCCACCGTAGGGAAGATCATTTGGTGATCCGGGTTCTGAAAAATAAACCCTACCAACGCCGGCATCAATGCCGCTTGTTTAACCGTATCATAGCCAAATACTGAAACGCGCCCCTGCTCCGGCATCATCAGCCCGTTAAGCAAACGCACCAAGGTACTTTTGCCAGAGCCGTTATTGCCTATCAGCCCTACACGTTTTTCATTCCAGCGAAGCGAAATTTGCTGAAAAAAAGGATCACCTGCGCGTTGCAGATCGACCTGCTCGATACAGATGTGTTCCGACTGCTCCGGATGAAGCGGGGCTTCTTCATGTGGAATATAATTTTTTTGCTTTCGTGCGAACCAAGCCACTATCGTGTCACTGTTTCAACAAAGAGGGCCGCGATTATAACCCCCATGCCTGAACATGAAAATCTAAAGCACTAAACTCAGGCCACTTATACCCTGATGCGGGTAGTGATATGCTTTTAACAATCTTGCTGTGCACTTTACAAGATAAAATACACAATAATGTACAGCTCACATATACCTGATATTGAGGGCCTGAAAATGAAAAAGATCGCCGTTATTTTATCCGGCTGCGGTGTATTCGACGGATCAGAGATTTACGAGTCTGTTTTAACCCTACTGCGGATTGCCCAACAGGGAAGCGAATATCAATGCATGGCACCTGACATTGAACAGTTGCATGTGATCAATCATTTATCAGGCGAAGTCGCTGAAGGAGAGAGCAGAAATGTTTTGGTTGAAGCTGCGCGCCTCGCCAGAGGTGAAATTATCGACCTGGCGACGGCTAACCCTGACGATTACGATGCGTTGATTTTCCCCGGCGGATTTGGTGCGGCGAAGAACCTCTGCGACTTTGCGCTTAAGGGTGCCGATGCCCGTATCAATGCAGATGTGAAAAGCTTTGCACAAGCCATCCACACAGCAGGTAAACCGGTTGGTCTTATCTGCATTGCACCTGCAATGACGCCGCTGATTTTCGGCGAAGGCGCTACCTGTACGATTGGCACGGATAACGATACCGCCAGCGCTATCGAAGCCATGGGCGGCAAGCACCAGAACTGCCCGGTTAATGATATTGTGATCGATCAGGAACGCAACATCATCAGCACACCCGCTTATATGCTGGCCGGCTCCATTACCGAAGCAGCCAGCGGCATTAACAAGCTGGTTGATGAAGTGCTACAGCGGGCTTGATTGAAGTGCTACAGCGGGCGTGATTAAAGTGCTACAGCGAGCTTAACTAAACAGTTACAACGGGCTAATTGAAAAACCTTATTTAATCAAAGAGAGTTGCTGACGAATGGCAAAAGCAAATGCGCGACATATCTTGGTGAAAACTAAAGAGCAAGCAGAAAAACTCAAGCAACAGCTGGCAAAGGGTGCAGACTTTGCCACGCTTGCGAAGAAACATTCGCTATGCAACTCCGCTAAACGCGGCGGCGACCTCGGAGAATTCAGCCCCGGCACCATGCTGAAAGCATTTGATAACGTGGTGTTCAAAAAGCCCTTATTAACCGTGCATGGGCCGGTAAAGACCAAATTTGGTTTTCACTTAATTGAAACGATTTATCGTACTTAGCCGCCTCATAGAACCGACGTTGCATCCAGCCACAGAAGCGCTACCGACACCATGCCTAACAGCAAAAACAACGTGATCGCCAACTCCCAACGCTGTAATAAATACTCACCGGCATCGAACAGTTCCTGCCATGTAAATGCTTGCCAGAAACTATCCCACCTGGCTAACCATAAAGCACACAGCTCTGGCAAAGTGTCGCCCCCCGCCCGCCGTCCCCAGCGAATAATGTCTTTCGCCCAACGCTCAAGCCACAACGCTTCTCTATCAGACTCAGATGGAAAAACCTCCCTTTTTTCCAGCCATACAAAAGCTGCGATCATTATCGCCAACGCTAATCCCACTGCAGCAACGAAGACAGGCACCAAATGGCCGTACTGATTCCACACGGCGGGGTCGAGCAAGCCAGTCCCCAAGCCCATCGCAAACATGCCTACCGCTATGATGGCAGTATGGGCAGGCAGCTGTTTCCATTGAGCCCGCATCACCTTAAACAGCAAGGCATAAAGAATGCCGGCCACGCCCAAAGCCTGGAGCAGCGTCCCCGCGATGGGCGCGCTGAGCTCACCAAGTGGTAACCAACGCACGGCGCCAAACAATCCTGTACCGACCGGCACTACCCACAGCAAAAGAGCCACTGCCGGACGGGCCGATCCATAGGCCAGCGGGAGCCATACGTGCAGTGGCCAGAAACCCGCTTTGAGTGCAAAGCCCGCGATCACCATCGACAAGTAGAGGGCAGAGGACGGTGATGGTGGTATTGCAAGCGCTACAGCCTCGTATCCCAGGTCATCTGTTGATCTGGCAGCGATCAGAAGCGCCTCAAACAGGGCAATGTCCGCAAGGATCAGCAACACCAGATAAATCCTTCCAGCCCGGCGTGTCTTCTCATCACCACCATCAATCAACAGACCGATAAACGCGTATCCCATCAGGGTCATAAATGTGAAGAAGCTGACCATATCCGTCGCCAGAATCCCACCTATCTGACCCACCAGGGTTAACAGAAACAATGTTGTCAGGCGGTTACCAGCCCCACGCCGATCCGGGGTCTGTAAACAGCTTGCGCTCGCGGCCCAAATCACCACTGATATCGCCAGCCACCAGCGAGCACCCGTGTCGATACCCATCCCGGCGTTGCCCCATAATATCCAGGGTAGCTCGACAGAGAAGCTACCCGGAAGAAACAGCAGAACAATCGTCGGCAGCAAGGCGAGATGAGCCGGCCAAGGGACACGACGACGTAGTGCCGGAATCGCCAGCAGAAGTGGCAACCCGGGTGCCAATAGCAGCAAAAAAATATTCACTATGTTACTCACGGTGCATATTCCTGCTCGGTGATAAAACGCACCCACTCCAATGGGCTGTATGGCATCGAAGCCAGCAGCCCCAGGCCCAGAGTGAGTGCGGCGGTAATGACGGCGGGGGCCAGCAGAGCCCAGGCCGTCTCACGCTTGCCAAACGAGCGTTCGTCTGGCCAGCTAGCGGGAGGCGCCTTGAACCAAGCGCGATACAATATCGGCAAAAAGTAGGCCGCGTTGAGCAGACTGCTTGCGGCCAGGATAAAAATCACCCAGTTCTGTCCGGCATCCAGCGCTCCCAATCCGAGATACCATTTACTGATAAAACCCGCCAGCGGCGGCGCCCCTATCATACCGAAGGCGCCAATCGTGAATGCGGCCATGGTCCAGGGCATACGTCGCCCGACCCCGTTCATCTCGCTGATTTTGTGGATTCCCAGCGTCTCCGCGAGAATACCGGCACAGAAGAACAAGGTTATTTTCTGCACCCCCTGGTGCACCAGATGAACCAGCCCACCAATGGTCGCAATCGGCCCGGCAACCGCCACACCGAGCACGATATACGACACCTGGCTGACCGTGGAAAACGCAAGCCTGCGTTTCAGATCATCCTGAAATAACGCCCGCAATGAGCCGTAAATAATCGTTGCTGACGCCAGTATCGCCAACGGCAGGGTCACACCGAGGCTAGCGGCGAATTCAATACCAAACACATCATACACCACGCGCACGATGCCAAAAGCGCCTGCTTTCACCACCGCCACTGCATGCAATAATGCACTGACCGGTGCCGGCGCAACCATGGCCTGCGGCAGCCAGCCGTGAAAAGGAATCAGTGCGGCCTTGACACCCAGACCGGCTATCAGCAACACAAAGATGATGATCAGTGCTGGATAGTGAACAGCATCCAGACCTGACAGGAATCCACGCGCCGTGAATTCCAGGGTACCCGCCAGCGTGTAAAGCCACACCGTTGCCAGCAACAGCAAGGCACCTCCTCCTACCGTATAGATCAGATACTTGCGCCCCGCCAGACGCGCTACCTCGGTGCCGCGATGCACCACCAGCGGATAAGTCGTCAGCGTCAGCAGTTCGTAGAACAGCACGAAGGTCAATAAATTACCCGCCAGCGCCAGACCGACGGTGGCCGTCACACACAGACTGAAAAAACCGAAAAATCGACTGCGGTTGGGAGAATCCTCGAGATAGCCGATGGCATAGACCGTGGTGGCCAGCCACAGGCTGGCGGAAAGTGTCACGAACAGCATCGACAGAGGGTCTGCACGCAGGACCAAGTCAAGCCCGGGCAGAAATGGCAGGCGGATCTCGTAGTGATGGCCGTGAAAAACGCCCCAGAGCATGACGCCTACCAACGCCAGCTTGATAAGGGCAGCAGCCATATTCAACGTAATTCGGGCGACAACCTGCTTCTCCGCCAGAAAGAAGATGATCAGCCCGGGTATCAGTGAGCTGAGGACGATCAGCAACGGCAGTGCTGTCTCCCAGTTCACCCGGCACGCTCCCCGCCGAACGGCGTACCGATGCCCATCAGCTCAAGCGCGGCAGGCGAGATAAACCCCAGGAGTATCGCTGCCAGCGCCAGAACCAGAGCGGCCCATTCCATTCTGGCAGGCACCACACCGACCTCATGGGTTAGCCCAGCCCGGGTAAACGCATAGCCGATGACTCTGAAAAAATAGGCGGCGGCCAGCAGACCACCCAGGATCAGAATAACCGCCCACCACCACTGCCCAGCACTCATCGATGCTTCCAACAGTAACCACTTTCCGATGAACCCGCCGCTAGGTGGCAGCCCCATAATGCTGACACCCGCCAGCGCGAACGCCGTGAGCGTCAATGGCAGACGCTGGGCGATTCGGTCAAGATCCGCGATACGGTCATGCCCACAGAAACGCAGGATGTTGCCCGCCGCCATGAACATGGCTGCCTTGGCAATAGCGTGAGACAGCAACATATAACAGGCTCCCTTCCAGGCAATATTCGTCCCCAGCGGAAAAGCCAAAAACAGATAACCCAGTTGCGCCACCGTGGAATAGGCAATAAGCAATTTAAGCCGTGTCTGGCGCAGCGCCTGAATCCCACCCCAAAGGACAGCGGTCGCGCCAAGCAGACCCAGCAATTGACCGAGTGAAGTATCGGTCAGCGCAAAGACTTCCAGCCACAGACGCAGCAGAATATAGAAGGAGGCCTTCACCACCAGTGCGGATAACAGCGCACTCACAGGTGCCGGAGCACAGGCATGAGCTGCCGGTAGCCAGAAATGCATCGGGAACAGCGCTGTCTTAAGCAGCAGACCGGCGCTCATCAGCCCCACAGCCGACCACACGGCGGGGGTTGGCTCCATCCGCTGAGCCAGAATCGCGATATCCAGACTGCCAAAACTGTGGTAGAGCAGTGCGACACCTAGCAGGTAGAACAACGAGCCCAACAGACTGACCAATAGGTACCGCATGGCGGAGTTCAGGGCATCCGCACCATCGGCCAACGCTATCAGCGCCACGGCCGCCAATCCCAGCAATTCAAGTGTGACATAGAGATTGAAAATATCTGCGGACAGGAACAGTGCATTCAGCGCTGCCCACAGTAATAACCACAGAGGCCAAAAATGCTTCGCTTTTTCACGACTGAAATAAGCGCCGGAATAGACGCTGACGCCCAGTCCCACCAGAGCCGCCGTCACGAGCATCAGCAGACTCAGTCCATCGGCATAAAGATCGATACCCAACGACGCGCCCCAGCCACCGATTGCATAGCGTTGCGCACCCTGTTCTACCAGTTGCCAACCCAGGCCAACGACAGCAGTAAAGATAGCCAGTGCGAAAATCAGACCCAGCGATTTCGATATTGTCGGAAATAAAAAGCACGCCATCCCCCCCGTCAGAGGCAACACGATCAACACCACAATCCAGGGAATGCCAACGATATCGCCTGTCATGCGCGTCAGTCCCGTGTACTGTCAGATAGGTGATTTTTTCCCGTTGCCACGCTCACCTTCAGCATCAGGATAAGAGCCAGCGCCGTGGCAGACACGGCAACCACGATGCCGGTGATCACCATGGCATGCGGCACCGGATCCGGCGGGGCATCCGGGTTACCAGCGGCCAGCGCCACCAGCACCAAAAACACCCCCGTGCCCATCACATTGATGGCTAGGATCTTGCGTAGCAAATGCGCGTGAATAATCAAGGCGTACAGGCCCAGGACGAACAACCCCACACCGAGTAGCGCATAGAGGAAGACGCCGCTCATTTATCCGGCCCCACCGCTGGCCGACTCCCCAGGAACAAGGCCGCCAGCGTTGCGCCAATGCTCATAGTTGCTACCGCTTCGATCAGCAATATCAGCTCACCGGCCATTGGCGGTGAAAATTCCAAAAATCCGTTTCCGATCAGGAGCATAGCTGTGCTTACCATGACGAACACGCCCAAGCCCGAGACCATTACCACCCGCAGTAACAAACCAGCGAATCTGCTGTCCAGACGCCAGCCGGCAAGCATCATCAGCACACCGGCAGCCCCTAGTACCGACCCGGCCTGAAAGGCACCACCCGGTGCGTGCGCGCCCACCCATAACAGATAACCAGCCACCAGCATCAGCATGGGAATCAGCAGACGTGACAAGATGTCCAGGACCGGTCCCGGGCTTGATTCGTCATAATCAGGCATGCCGCCGAGAGACCACACGCCAAGCAGAGCCACTAACAACACCCCCATTTCAAGCAAAGTATCGTAACCACGAAAGTTGAGTAGCACCGCAGTAACCGGATGACTGACCCCGCTGGCTTCAAGATTCGCCCCTACCAGTTGGCCTAACCCGACGTGAGACAAGCTAAGTCCCAGCACCGCATAACCCAGCCACGCAGCAATGGCACACAGCAGCGATACGAGCAGCAGGCGAAGCGCCTTACCTGTTTTTCTGTTATCTGTCATGAGCCCCGGTTTCCCCAATACTGCCTTTTTGCCTGCCTGCCTCTCCTATTGATTCAAGCCTTGCCAGCGCCGCCAATAACAAGGCACCGGTCAGGCCTGCGCCAATGGCAGCTTCAGCCAAGGCGACATCCGGCGCACCGAGCCGTACCCAAGCCAATGACATCAGCAACCCAAAGCTGATGAACAGCACAATCGCCTTGAACAGATCCGGGCTTGTGAGTGCTCGCCAGGCCAGCCAAAGTAAGCTCAGCCCCAATAGGCTATCGAACGCCCAGTGCAACATGCTCAACGTCTCCACGGACGGATACCCCGCTGTAGCGCACGACTGGCAATCAAATGGGAAATGCTGGCTCCGGCCAGTAATACCAAACCCCAGATCAGCAGCAACTTGCCCATCGTGGCCCAGCTTTGCGCCTGAACAGCCAACCCCGCGATCACCAGACCTAAACCCACGTTGTCGGCTTTTGTCAAGGCATGGAGGCGTGTGTAGACATCCGGAAACCGCAACAGTCCCAGAGTGCCCGCCAGAAAGAAAACGCCCCCGGCGATTAGCAGGACGGCGGAGAAGACATCAATTAGCGTCATGTTTTGTCTCCGGATCCGTCCAGGCACGCCGAACGAAGGCTACCGCCGTCACTGCAGCGAGCAGGGCAAACACCAGCGCCACATCACGCAAAGCTGCTACATTTTCAGCTTGTGCCAGCAATAAAAGAATTGCCACTGAGGTCGTGCCGAACAGCTGAGCCGCCAACATACGATCTGCAACGGTGGGGCCGCGCAGCACCCGCCACATCCCGGCAACAAGGTTCAGCAAGAGAAATAGCGCCAGTGCGAAATAAAGGGTTTGCATACGCCTTACTCCTCCAGTCCCACCACGCAAAGTATGTCTTTAAATCTGTTCATTACAGTCACCTCGTTCAGCATTTTTCAGAGATGTAGCGAACATGCGAGCCACGGCCTGCTCCACCACCATCAGTTCCGATAAGACGTTTTTCCTTGTGTCGAGGACATGAACTTTCAGGCAGTCCGCACGTAACTCAGCACTCAAAGTGCCAGGCAACAGGCTGACCGTATTGACCATGAATACCCGGGGCAGCCCCGGCGAGAGACGTAAAGGGTATTCAATGAGACCGGGGGCGATGGGTAGACTGGGGTGAAAAGCGCGCCACGCCACATCCACACCTCCGTACAGCGAACGCCAAACGAAAAACGGCACAAAAAGTGCGACCCCGCTCGGGGACCAGAGAATAGTGGGCACCAGTACCAGGCTAACCAGCGTAGCAATCAGCACCATTGGCACACCGACCAGCCATGAGCCCACTGCTCCGGTGGTAAGCATCCACCATATCAGGGCAAATGCAACAGCACGCAAGCAGCCACTCCGGAAATAGGGAATCACCGAGTCGAGAGACCACCCTTTATCAGCTATACGATTCATCACACCTCCAACATGGAAGCCCGTCCCCTCCTCCAACGCTGCACTCTACTCACCCTGACGACAGGGCGGCGGCGCCCGAAGATCTCAGCCAGAGTGCCAGTATGGCATAGATTTGATGGGAATAGATGATCATAACAATGAGGGGTTGACAGAGGTGAGTTTATCTAACTGGCTACCCTAGGGGCATTCATGGCTGTTCTGATAGCCATCGGAATATTTGTCAATTTTTGAGCAGCAGATGAACTATTCCCAGAATTAACATTCATATCAAGAAGACAGATCTGTATCAGTTGGATTGTTATAGTGTAGTGACGGATCCACAGTTTTTATTCTTGGAGAAACAAAATCATGAAGCGATTTAACAATATTCTGTGTTTGGTCGAACCGGATATCAGCTCGGAAGCAGCGTTGGATCAAGCGATAAGAATTGCCAATGACCACCAAGCCACTATTACAATAGCATCCACTTTGAACCCGACGGGTATTTTTCATAGAATTTTTAAAAACCAAAAAGAGCGAAATGAAACCATATCCGAGTCTGCCAAAATAAAACGCAATGCTACTGAAAAATGGGTAAAGCTATATAAGCCTGAATTAAAGGCAGATGTAGAGATTTACACCGGAATAGGGTTTATCGAAATTGTAAAAAGTGTATTAGAGAATCAGTACGATCTGGTAGTCAAGTGTGCAAATGACATGGATTGGCTGGATCGGTTATTTGGGAATGAGGACATGCATTTAATGCGAAGGTGTCCTTGCCCGCTATTAATACTTAAACCCGGACATAACGAAGTTTTTAAAAATGTACTAGCAACGGTTGATGTCAACGATGACTTTACTGAGCTGGATGAAAATCGCGTTCAGGACGGACTGAATGAAAAGGTACTGGAATATAGTGCCGTCTTTTCACTTGCTGAATTGACCGAACTCCATATTGGTAGCGTTTGGGAAGCTTATGGTGAAGATTTTTTAAGATACGGCGCATTTTCCCACGTATCAGAGGAAAAAGCGGACCTTTACGAGGAGCAAGCGCAACGTGCATGTTCTGATAGGCTAAAATTCCTTGTCACAGAAATGTCGAAGCAGCTAGGAAAAGACACAATAAATTTTTTACACCCAAAAGTGCATTTAGTTAAAGGACTTCCCGCGAAAGAAATCCCGTTAATGGCAAAGCAATATGGTGTAGATCTTATCGTTATGGGCACTGTTGCGCGAACCGGCATTCCTGGCTTTATTATCGGCAATACCGCTGAATATATTTTGGAGCAGGTTCAATGTTCAGTGTTGGCGATTAAACCCGATGGATTTAAAACCCCTGCTTTAAAAATGTGATCGATTAGCCATTCGCACAGAACTATTTACAGGGGCTATTTACAAGGGCTATTGCAGAGCCTATTTACAAGAGCCTCGTCGAAGAGTCGTTGTTTCTCATACAGTGGGACACAGCGACTCCCCTAATACAGCCTATCTCTATCGCATCTGGCACTCTTGATACACCAGATAAGCCGCCGCTAAATCCGATAGCGCCGTACCCACCGACTTAAACAGCGTTATCTGCGCACGCCCGGCGTCGCCTTGCGATCGGCCCGCCATGCGACCATGACATAAATCTGCCAGCTCACCTTGCACTTGCTCTGCAGAGAAAACACCCTCAGCCATGGGAATCAATAGTTCACCGGCCTCATTCAATACATTCAGACGGCTATCTACAAATACCTGGGCATGCTGCACGGTTGCAGAGTCACATTCACGGCGATTACGGCTGTGATTACCCACCAGATCGATATGGGTCCCTGCACTCACCTGCTCATAGTTAAACAAGGGCTCCGCTGCACCGGTCGCACAACTAATAATGTCAACCTGACCAATGACGGCCTCCGGATTGCTTACACCCTGAACCTGAAGATCAGGCCGCTGTGCTTGTATTTCAGCAACAGTTGCAGCGATCTTTTCAGCATTACGACCTGTGACATAGATGGTTTTCAGTGGTCGCACACTCGCATGGGCCAATGCCATATAGGGAGCTAATTTACCTGTACCAAATAACAGCAAACTTTTCGCATCGGCTTTTGCCAGGTAATCTGCCGCCAGCGCAGAAACGGCCGCCGTGCGCCAGAAAGTCAGCTGCGTACCATCTACAACAGCGAGCGGTGCACCGCTGGTTCGGCTGAATAACAGCATCTTAGACGCCAGCGTTTCCAGGCCTTTAGCTGGATTTCCCGGCAGGTGAGTAAAGGCTTTAACGCCCATCACCTGATCATTCCAGGCAGGCAGTACAGCAAAAGAATCTTCATGCCCGGTTCTCTCACCTCCGATAGCAGGAAGATGATAAACATGACGTTGTGGCATACCAAAATCATTAGAAAAAGCGCTTCTGAGCGCCTCCACTAAACGATCAAAAGATAATACTCTCTCAACTTCGACTGCATAAATAACGAGCATACTTATACCTTAACAATTGGCTTTTCAATTAATACTGGACTTCGCTTCTGATTTCCAGGAGAGCGTCCCATAAACAAACGATACAGCAGCGGTATCACAAACAGAGTAAGAATAGTGGAGAAGGCTAACCCACAGACAATAGCGGTGGCAACCGGCCCCCAAATCAGCGAGTGCCCACCTAAACCCGTTGCCAGAGAAAACAGCCCGGCAATGGTCGTCAACGATGTAATCAATATAGGAATAACACGACGGCGCGACGCATAAAGTGTCGCGTGTAACACACTCATCCCACCTTCCAAGCGCTGGTTTGCTGCAGATATCAGCACGATAGCTGCATTTACAGCAATGCCTGCTAATGCCACGACGCCGTACAAGGTAAATAAGCTCAATGGGTTCTGAGTTACCCACAAGCCGAGTACAACGCCGGTGAACGCCATCGGCACCGTCGCCATAATCATAAAGGGCTGCCAGTAACTTGAGAACTGTGTTCCCAATATCAGATACATGAGGCCAACACCAAACAGGAAGAGCAATGCAATAGAGTCCATACTTTCTTGTATGTCATCCAACTCACCGGAGAAATCCAGACTGATGTTTGGGTAACGCGGTTGATATTCTTCGTCCCAGTGACTGAGCAACCACGCATTCGCTTGTACCGTATCCATTCCACCCTCTTCTATATCTGCTTCCACAGTGATCGCGCGGCGAAAATTATAGTGTCGAATATTGCCAATACTCATTTGATAGTCAGCAAATACCAGCGAAGACAGAGGAATCATAGCGCCCTGCGCATCAGGCAGGCGGAACGCCAACAAATCATTAATATTCTGATAAGGCTTAGGTAAAGCCCTCACCCGGACTTCCAGCTTCTTACCACGTGATTGCATATCAGCAACCACTTCTCCATCGACCAATAATTGCAGTGTCCTCAGTACTTCAGAGGGGTTGATACCTGCCGCGGTAATAGCTCGATAATCCGGCTTCAGCGTCATGGCCATACGGCCACTCGCCGCATCATCAGCAATATCTTTTACGCCGGGTAACCCCTGCAACATCTGCTGCATATCTCTGGCTGCTGCGCCGATTTCAGCATAATCATCGCCGCGTATTTTAACGCTAATAGGTTTAGAGACTGGCGGGCCGCCGGCCATACGCAAGAAAGACACACGCACCGGGCCTGCCACACGCATCACATCAGCGCGCATAGCATCCATGATCTCATCAACGCTGCGGTTCTGCTGTGTTTTAGGCTGCAAGCCGACCAGTATCTGGCCATACTGATCACCAAAAAACGGCTCCATTTCAGTAAACATCTGCCCAGCATAGCTCGCTACCGCCCGCACATCTTCAGTATTGAGGTGCGCTTTTACTTTTTGCTCAACTTCCAGGACTTTTTCCAGGGTCCGCTGCAGCGGCATCTCAGGAGGCATCTGGATATTCACATAAAAAAGTCGTAACGGATCAGCTGCAAAAAAATCCATTTTAATCTGACCTGTCACAATCAAACCGATGGAACCGATAAACAGCATCACCATGGCTACCAGTGTGATCACCGGTCGCCTGAGTGTTTTTAATAATGAGCGGATATAAAAGCGTTGTATTTTCCGCGTCATTGACTGGCGTATTCGTTGGGTACGCGAGGGTTTATCCAGTGTTATTTTGGCGACCAGCACATGTGCGGGCAACATCCAAAAGGCCTCTAAAAGAGAAATTGCCAGCGCAATAGTCACCACCATCGGGATAACTCGCATAAAGTCGCCAAGAATACCGGGCAATAGCATTAAGGGTAAAAATGCTGCCATCGTAGTGAGTACCGCTGTTGATACCGGTTGGGCAACTTCGCGCAACGAGGTGAGCGTAGCCTCCATCGGGCTGTCGCCATGCTGCAATCGATAATAGATCGCTTCAACCACCACTACGGCGTCATCTACCAGCATCCCGAGCACAATCACCACACCTAATAAGGCAACCACATTGAGCGTCTCGCCCATTCCCCAGAGCACCCAGAAAGTACCCGCAAGAATAAAAGGAATACCGATAGCGGTCAGCAGAGCGATACGCAGGCCCAAGAATAACCAGGCCACCAGCAAAACAAACAACAAGCCAATACTGGCGTTGTTCTGCATTAACGTGATCGCTTCACTCGTCGGCACCGTTTGATCATCGATCAGCTCAAGTCGTACACCGGCCTGTACTTCAAGTTCGTTACGCTCTGCCATGTAGGCTTTAACACGTTCAATTAACGCCAGCGTGTTAGCACTTTCTTTCTTGATAATAGCCATCATCACGGCAGGCCGGCCGTTTAAACGCGCCAGTTGCGTCGGTTTCTCGTGACCGCTCACCACTTCGGCAATACGATCCAGACGGATATCCCCGCTACTACCGACCAACGGGATCTGCTTCACCTGATCGGGTGCTGCATTACGTCCCTCTAAACGCACCAACCAGCTTTGATCGCCTACGTTGACGCTGCCGGCTGAGACATCTTTGAACCATAACGCCACCGAATTCGAGACCTGTACCGGCGACAGCCCGAGCGACTGCAAGGCGTCCAAGTCCAGATTGACTTGTAGCTCCGGGTCATCCAGCGCAACAGGATCAATCCGGTCAACACCTTTAATACGTTCCAGGTCTTTTCGGATATTTTCAGCCTGTTGACGCAAATTATCATCATCAGATAGCGCTGTAACCGCCAGCATCGCACTCGGAAACGCGTTAGAAGAAGTGATCTCTAAAATAAAAGGCTCAGCAGCTTCTGCGGGCAGATCCCGCTCGGCATTCTGAATTTCACGCCGAATAGAACTGACATGCTTATCAAAGGTTCGCTCATCGATGTCCTCAAAGCGGATCAGCATGCTTGATATGCCTTCACGGCTGTTTGATGAGACAAAGCGGATATCCGCAATATTACGAACCGCGTCTTCCAAAGGATTGGTTACCCGCAGCTCAACATCCTGAGCCGAGGCGCCGGGCAGCGCCGTAGTCACCGCAATCCAATTAAAATTGATAGTCGGGTCTTGCTGGCGAGGTAACAGCATGTAGGCGATGGTGCCGATCATCAGCACCAACACAAAGGTCAGGTTAGCCAGTACATGATTATTCAGCAGGCGCGCCAGCATCAGCTTTCACCTCCATCCTTGCGCCATTATTACTTTCACCACTAACAATAGCTTCTGCTTCAATCTCTACTTTATCCCCCTCTTTCAGCACATGCTGCCCCTGTACAATGAGCAATACATTATTGTCAGAAGAAGACGATAGCATGGGTTCAGCCGAGGCTTGCAACATAACAGCCTGGCCTTCTTTAGCACTCGGTAAAGCAATAAATTTTGCTACGCTATTTTCTGCCAACATCACGCCCAGCGAGCCGTTGCGCTTCACCAGATACTCCGGCGGTATCGAGGCCACTGACGACTCCCAGATGACCTCACCCGAGGCGCCGCTCAATGCGGCACTCAATCCAGGAGTTTGAATAAAATTAAGACGAACTTCCTGCGTTCTGGCTACTTGCTGAACCAACGGAACGGCCGCCCTTATGGACAGCGGATATTTCTGCCTGTTGAAGCTGAAGTCGAGACGGACTGCCTGCTGCATTGACTCAAGCTGCTGCGGTAAAAGGCGCGCACTCACCTCGGCCTGGGTGATATTTAACAACTTCACCAAAGGTGCACCGACAGACAAATAAGCGCCTTGAGCTGTCATGACCTGTGTAATGACGCCATCAAAAGGCGCTTTAACAATACAGCGGCTCGTATTACGCTGAGCTTGCTGAACTTGAATATTTTGCCCTTTAAGTTGTGCAGTTAACGCACTTAGCTCTGTTTGGCGCTGATTTAGCAGCTCTATCGAGGCGCTACCCGACTTTTGCAGCGTACGGGTACGTTTAAACTGCTGCTGAGCAAGCGTTACCTGGCTCGCCAACGCGTTAACACCTTGTATTGCCTGCGCCTCAGACAAACGATAATCCTGACACTCCAGTGCAGCGATATCTTGCCCTTTAAGCACAGCATCACCCACCTGTACGTGCAAGGCTGCCAGTACACCGGCAAGCTCTGCACTGAGTGAGATATGTTGCTCATTCACAACATCAGCCGGCGCTGAATAAAATGTGGGCTCTAGTACATCGGCTAATGGCTTCACTCTGACCAGTGTATCGGCGAATGTACTTTGAATACCTGCCTGAATACTCAGTAAAGTGACTAAGCCGATAATAGCCCGATGTCCCTTATTCATTTCATCTCACCCCTGTGATTCTCTTTAGCCTTGTGCTTCCCTTTACCCTTGCAGTTAGCCACCCCACATGTACAAAAAACCCAGCCAAAGCTGGGTTTATTATACTGACAGGTTATAGGCGTACTTCTATACCCCGCTCCCGCATATAGGCTTTTGCTTCTGGTATTGAATACTCATTAAAATGGAAAATAGATGCGGCTAATACGGCATCCGCTTTCCCTTTTAAAACACCATCCACCAGATGCTCAAGGTTACCGACACCGCCAGAAGCAATAATCGGCACATTCACGGCTTCTGAAATAGCGCGGGTAACGCCTAAGTCATAACCGTTTTTAACTCCGTCCTGATCCATCGATGTCAGCAAGATTTCACCCGCGCCCAGCGCGACCATTTTTTTCGCCCACTCAATTGCATCCAGGCCGGTTGGCTTACGGCCGCCGTGAGTAAAGATTTCCCATTTATCAGGTTCACCTTCAGCGGAGACTTTTTTCGCATCAATCGCAACAACAATGCATTGTGAACCAAAACGCTCTGCCGCTTGGCGGACAAAGTCCGGATTAGTCACTGCTGCACTGTTGATAGACACTTTATCAGCACCGGCATTGAGCATAGTACGGATATCTTCACAGGTACGAATGCCGCCACCGACGGTTAATGGAATAAACACCTGAGAGGCCATACGTTCAACGGTATGCACCATGGTCTCGCGGCCTTCATGCGTTGCCGTGATATCCAGAAAGGTGATTTCGTCAGCACCTTGTTCGTCATAGCGTTTGGCGACTTCAACCGGATCACCGGCATCGCGGATATCCAGAAACTGGACACCTTTAACCACACGTCCATTCTCAACATCAAGACAAGGGATAATTCGTTTTGCTAATGCCACGCGAGTACTCCTTAGCAGTACCTATGTTAAAAGCACTTATTGTTTAGAAGCGCTTTAGCTTAATCCAATCGCTCAGCTTAAGGCTTTCCACCCCAGTTCAGGAAGTTTTTCAGCAGTTGCAAACCAGCCGTATGGCTCTTTTCCGGATGAAACTGCACAGCAAATACATTGTCATGCGCCAGCGCCACATCGAAGTCGACACCGTAATTACAGGTGGCGGCTACTTGCTGGCGCTGCGCGGCTTTCACATAGTAACTGTGCACAAAATAAAAACGGCTAGCGTTTTCTATTCCCTGCCAAAGCGGATGATCGCCGCTCTGCATCACTTCATTCCAGCCCATATGCGGTACTTTCAGGCGCTCTCCGGCATCATCTTTGAGTTGATCGCCAAAGTAATTGACCGTTCCGTCAAACTCACTCAGACAAGCAACGCCGCCATTCTCTTCAGAAGACTGCATAAGTGCTTGAAAGCCAACGCAGATACCTAAAAACGGGCGGCCTGAACGAATCGCTTCGGCCACTTCTTTATCCACGCCCTGCTTGTAAATCTCAGCCATACAGTCACGGATAGCACCGACACCTGGCAGCAATACCCGGTCTGCATTGGCCACTTGTTTAGGATCAGATGTCACTAACACTTCAACACCGGGCTGCACATGCTCCAGTGCCTTAGCCACCGAATGCAGGTTGCCCATGCCATAGTCGATAACGGCAATGCTACTCATCTATAGAACACCCTTGGTTGATGGCATCATCTCAGCGGCACGCTGGTCAACCGTCAGGGCCATACGCAACGCCCGACCAAACGCTTTGAAGATCGTTTCTGCCTGATGGTGCGCATTAAAGCCTTTGATGTTATCGATATGCAGCGTAACACCGGCATGATTCACAAACCCCTGGAAAAACTCCCAGAACAATTGAGTATCCAGGCGGCCGATAGAACCACGCGTAAATTCGCAGTTAAAGCTCAGTCCCGGACGGCCGGAAAAATCGATAACCACGCGTGACAATGCTTCATCCAGTGGCACATAAGCGTGTCCATAGCGCGTCAGGCCTTTTTTATCACCTACCGCTTCTTTAAACGCCTGCCCTAACGTAATACCTATATCTTCCACCGTATGGTGATCATCGATATAGATATCTCCATTGGCTTCGATATTGATATCAATCAGCCCATGACGAGCAATCTGGTCCATCATGTGCTCAAGAAAAGGCACGCCAGTATCAGCACTAAACTTACCCGTGCCATCGAGATTAATAGATACGGTGATCTGAGTTTCCAGAGTTTCCCGATTTACTGTAGCCTTACGCTCAGCCATGCTGACTCTCCGCTATTCAAAACTGTTTCAAAACATAATGGATCATTATATAACTACCAGAGTCAGGATGCACCGCAGTAGATGATTAACGTCATATTCACATAGGACGTGCATGCTATAGGTACTAGTGTTGATAGTTTTCGCCAGCGGTTATCTGCTGGACTTGGATAAAAATAAAAGGATAGAGGACATTATGGGTAAGTTAATTAAAATCGTTCTGGGACTACTGTTGGCATGCATCATACTGATTGCAGCGGGCGGTGCGCTATTGAGCGCTTTTATTGACCCTAATGACTATAAACCCGAAATTGAACAAGCGGCCCTTGATCAAGGTGGCATAGAGCTTAAAATTGGCGGCGACATCAGCTGGTCTTTTTTTCCACGCTTAAGTCTGGCCGTCAACAATATTGATGTCCGTTACCCTCAACAAGCCTCTCTTGCTCGTTTGGAACAAGCACAAATTTCTGTTCGCATCCCGGAATTACTTTCCGGCAATGTTCAGATGAACAGTATTATTATTGAGGGGCTGAACCTCAACCTTACAAAAACCAGCACAGGCAAGGTCAATTGGCAAAGTAATGCCGGTAGCGATGTCGCCACAAGCGAGCCATCTACAGCCACAGATAACGCCGCTGCGACAACTACAGCAGCAGAGCCTGCAGGCAGTAACCTTAAAATAGATATTGAGAGTGTGCAGATTATTAGCGGCACCGTGAACTATAGCGATGAACAAACGGCCCAATCAATTCTACTCAACAACATCAACCTGAAAACAGGCCGCATCACCAATAACGCGCCATTTCCGTTAAGCTTAAGCCTTAATGCCAAACAAGATCAGAATGGTAAGCAGGTTTTGGAAGCAGCCGCTCAATTTGACGGCAAAATCCAGCTCGATCTGAGCCAGCAACAGTATCAGCTAAAAGACTTTATCGGTGATCTGCATATTCAAAACGGCACGAACCTGCAAGTTCAATTAAAAACCGATGCGAGTATCGATCTGATCTCCCGCCAGCTTATTGTGGATAACTGGAGTGCTGAAGTTGCCAATTTACAACTTAACGGCAAACTCAACATTGCTAATCTGGACACTCTGGAGATGAACGGTACCGTGACTGTTGCTCCTTTTGCACTCAACCCCCTGTTAACAACACTGGGACAGGCTCCCGTGCAAACAGCAGATCAAAAGGCATTGAAGAACATTGGCCTTATCAGCACATTCAGTGGTAACGCCGACGCTATAAATACCTCATCTCTTTCTATCAAACTCGACGACACCAGCTTTGATGGCAGTGCAGGCGTTAATCTAAAGACGGGTAGAATTAAATTAAAATTAGCGGGTAACAGCATTAATCTGGATGGCTACCTACCGGCAGAGACACAGCAAGCGTCTACTACCGATAAAGCATCTGAAAAAAGTACTAGCGATAACGGCGCTCGTTACTCAAAAGAAGAGGTCATTCCGATGGAGCCTCTGCAAAGCCTCAATTTGGATGCTGCTGTCAGCTTAAAGTCAGCGAGCTATCAGAAGTTTTCCATGAGTAACATCGACTTTGCCGTCAATGCCAATAACGGCATTGTCAAAGCTGAGCGTATTAATCTGGACATGTATGGCGGAAAAATCCGTAACAGCATCACATTGGATGCACGCAAAAAACCGCTGCAAATCACTACAAAAGCTTCAATTTCAGGCCTTCAGATTGGCGACCTGCTCACTGACATGAGCGGTGAAGCAACATTAACCGGAACGCTTGGCACGAATACCAATATCGTTTCATATGGCCAGTCGGTGCACGGCATCATCAACACGATGACGGGCAACGCAAACATCACTGTCACCGATGGTGTCGTTAATGGCATCAACATGGCGCAGGAGTTATGCCAGACAATAAATAATCTGTCTTCACTAGGCTCTGTCCAGCCAGCTCAAACGGTCGACCAATCAACGCCTTTTGCTAAAATGGGCGGCAATTTCAACATCAAAAACGGTGTCGTCAGCAATAATGACTTAGGCGTTAAACTGGATGCCATGAACATCAAAGGTAAAGGCGATGTGAATTTACCTCAAGCATTAGTCGATTATCAGTTGGCTTTGATTATCGAAGAAAACCTGTTCAAGAAAACCTGCCCCGTCAATAATCGCCTGGAAGGTGTAGAATGGCCAGTGCGTTGCAAAGGCTCATTTGATCTGGAGCCCACTCAGCTGTGTAAACCCGACACTAAAGCGATTCGCGACATTCTTAAAAATGCGGTCACCAGTAAACTTAAAGAGCAACTCAGCGATAAGGTTCAAGACAAGCTGGGCGATAAACTAAAAGACAAAATTGGCGGCGATGATGCAGTCAAAGGCCTGTTAAAAGGGCTCTTTAAATAACCCGGATACTCCACCAACAATAAGTACCTCATGACCCCTGAAGAATTTAATACTGCCGTGCTGGACTGGTTTGACCAGTACGGCCGGCATAACCTGCCGTGGCAACAAGACAAGACAGCCTATTTCACCTGGATCTCTGAGATCATGCTGCAGCAGACGCAAGTAACAACCGTCATTCCCTATTTTGAGCGATTTATTGCGCGTTTTCCGGATGTTCAAACACTCGCCAACGCCGATCAGGATGAAGTTCTGCACCTTTGGACAGGGCTCGGTTACTACGCCCGCGCACGCAATTTACACAAAACCGCGCAAATCGTTGCCAACGACTACTACGGCGAGTTCCCGCAGACAGTAGAAGCGCTCGAACAACTGCCCGGCATTGGCCGCTCAACCGCTGGCGCCGTCTTATCTATCTCAACCGGCAAACGCGCCGCTATACTCGATGGCAATGTAAAACGCGTACTGGCTCGCTTTTATGCACTAGAGGGCTGGACGGGCTCCACGGCTAACCAAAAAACACTGTGGGAATATGCAGAGCGCAACACCCCCCAACAGCGTGTCGGCGATTACACCCAAGCGATGATGGATCTGGGAGCTACCCTCTGCACCCGCAGCAAACCAAACTGCCAAAGTTGTCCGCTGCAAAACCACTGCACAGCATTAAAACTAGGCCGTAGTAACGAGTTCCCACACCCAAAGCCGAAAAAACAGATCCCGGTCAAACAAACCATTATGCTGTTACTCCAGGATGATCAACACCAGACGCTGCTCCAGCAACGCCCACCCACCGGTTTATGGGGCGGGTTATGGAGTTTGCCCGAGGTTGCTGACCTACGCGATGCCAATAACATCACAGGGCTTTGTCTGGATATAGACAGTGCTGAGCCCCTGGAACCGGTGCGTCATACGTTCAGCCACTTTCATCTGGATATCACCCCCGTCCGGGTTCGCTGCAATAACCTTACAGACTGTGTCATGGAAGGAAATCCCACTCTCTGGTATAACATACAGCAACCACAGAACATCGGGTTGGCAGCACCGGTTAAACGACTGCTGCAAAAATACACCCGCACTAGCAAATAGATTTGGAGAGTTAGATGAGCCGTACTGTCATGTGTCGTAAATACAAAGAAGAGCTGGCTGGTCTTGAAAAACCACCCTATCCAGGCCCTAAAGGACAAGAAATTTACGAGACTATCTCCCAAAAAGCCTGGGCAGATTGGACCGCACACCAAACCATGATCATCAACGAAAAGCACATGAGCCTGATGGATCCTGCCACCCGTAAGTTCCTGCAGGAAGAGATGGAGAAGTTCATGGACGGTGGCGATTACGAAAAAGCCGAAGGATACGTCCCTCCTTCAAAATAATTGAGGCTAAGATGTTGACAACCCTGCAGATTAAGGGTTTAATACGCGCCTCTTGAGATGCCCGGATAGCTCAGTCGGTAGAGCAGAGGATTGAAAATCCTCGTGTCGGTGGTTCGATTCCGCCTCCGGGCACCAAGTACTAACAAGCCTCGCAGTCAAATGTGGGGCTTTGTTGTATCTGGGCTCTGGTCCATATCTGGTCGGGGCGGTGTCAAATATATTCCTACATTCCTTCTTGCTGCAATTTACAGTTTTCGTATTCGTCATCATTTATTAAACATTATCATATAGCCTCCTTGCACGTTACGTTCGCGTCACTACAAAAGTTTATTTCTACATAATGGCCATTGTTGGTTGTAACATTTTGATATTGCCAACCATAGTG
The DNA here is from genome assembly GCF_900113275.1 of Neptunomonas qingdaonensis. GTDB lineage: Bacteria > Pseudomonadota > Gammaproteobacteria > Pseudomonadales > Balneatricaceae > Neptunomonas > Neptunomonas qingdaonensis. Next base: position 228,324 of record NZ_FOOU01000001.1, on the reverse strand, counting down.
TTGGACAAGGCGCTCCGTTAACTCCAGCCCTAAGCCAAATCCGAGTTCATCGCTTTTGTGTGAACTTGTCACATTCTGATTGCTAATGATAAGACAAGCGTCAGATTGTTTAATAGCAACTGTGCCTTCACTGGTGTGTTGTAACGCATTTCTGATTAAGTTTGTCAGAATAATCCGACACAGCGCCTCAGGCAAAAGGTATGTGGTTTCATCTGTTTCAACCGTCACTTCAACCATTTTCCCATTGATCAAGTACGATAGTTCTTCTAGTAGTTGTTTAGACAATAAGCCGATCGAAACCGGTTTAATGGGCATGGATTTGTCTGACTGGCGGTTAAGCCATAACAGTGTTTCGGTCAGGTCTGTCATGGTAAAACTGGCCCGTTCGATACGCTCGAGTACTTGAAGCTGCTTCTCCTGACTAATATTTTTCAACATCATTTTACGTAGCAATTCGGTGTTGGTGCGCGTTACGGCAATAGGGGTTCGTAGTTCATGGCTGGCGTAGCCTAAGAAGCGCTGCTCTCGCTCTAAGCTCTCTTGCACTGACTGCAGACTTGATTGCACCATCGTTGCCAGGCTATTGAGCTCACTATAATAAAAATCAGGAATGGGTTGTGAAAGCTGCTCTTTATTTAACTGTGTTGCCCACGCTATTAATTTCTCAACAGGGCTAGCCACATTACGCAGGATAAAATATGGAACCAAAGAGAACAGCGCAATCGCGACTAATGCTATTAAAATAATGTAGAGAAACTCAGGCGGCGGGCCTGCTGTTAATCTTGTATTTTTTTCTCTGGTAAACATCGATGATACATAACGTACTTGTCCATCGCGACTGACCTTCATCGCAAAATAACCGGCCTTTGGTTTAGCAAATAGCGGATTGCCGTCAATGTGCTTTAGTAAGTCACCTTCGATGAGTTCATGTTCTTTCAGGTTGGCTTTTATGGGCGCAGGCAGATCATCCCACTGGCTGGCAACCACAAAGTCATTGAATGTTACCGGATTACCATTGGATACCGGCTGTTTATATGCATACGATCGCATAGCACCACTCATGGAGAAATCAATGCCCGCAAAAAAGTAGTTAATACTCACCACTGACATAACCGAAATTGTTACCACTCCCGTCATAATCATCATGGCAAAAAAGTACAGTTTCAAACTCGGCCTGATCTTCATCCCTGACGCTCATTTTTTAATACAAAGCCACGTCCGACAAGGGTGTGGATCAATTTACTTTCTGAACCATTATCTGCATGGCTATCTAAGACTTTTCTTAAATTAAACATGTGTACTTTTAAACTATTACTGTCAGGTTGTTCGTCCCCCCAAACACTTTGTATTAGCTTTTCTCTGGAAACGGGATTTGGGCTGGCCCGCATTAAGGTTTCTAATATTTTGAAACTCGTTGGTGACAGCTTTACGGGGGTAGAGCCCCAAGAAATGAGTTGCTGCTGAGAATCCAATTCCAAACCACAGGCGGTTAGTTTCGTCACTTGTCCACTGCGTCTGCGGGATAACACTTGAACCCGGGCAATAAGCTCCTGCATGGCGAAGGGTTTAACTAAATAGTCATCAGCGCCTTTCGAAAAGCCTAACAGTTTATCATCGAGGGTATCTTTTGCCGTTAGCATGAGAATAGGCACATCTATCCCCTGAGCTCTGAGTGTTTCACATACTTCTAATCCATTCATTTTTGGCAAGTTCAAATCTAAAATTGCGACATCATAGTGATTTGATTTAATCAGGTTTAAACCCGACAGGCCGTTGGCGGCGTGGTCACATTGAATATTCTCAAGCTCAAAGTAATCAATAACGGCGGTCGCCAAGTCAATATCATCTTCGACTAATAGTAACTGCAACTTATCTAAACCCATGATTGCCTCTCACTTTTCTGTCTAATACTGCATCCGATGTAAATAAAATAACAATAATCAGGTTAAAGCATGGTTAAGGAATAGCTAAGGCATAGCTAAGGAGTCAATTTACAAATTTTGCACGTTAACCAGACTTTAACCTCCCTGATGATAATTTGCCCTCCATATTGTTACGAATCCCTTGGAGTGGCGCATGAGTATGCCAAATACATTCAATTTAAAGGCAATAAAATTTCGGCTGAGTAGGTTTCGCTTAACCAATAAGCATACATTAACCTTGGCCTATCTCGTTCTGCTGTTACTACCATTTGTCGTCGCTGAAAGTTTAGGGATGCTGTTTGAAGGCATGTACAACAGGGTACTGAGTGCACTAAACCTTAGTGCTATGATGGCGTTTTTTGTTCAATTTCCTTTGGCAGGCCGCCTCAGACATGTGCCTTTGTTTGCCAATATAGACTGGAGTATTGCTAAACATAAAAAAATAGGTAAATACCTTGGCGTGTTCTTCTTTTTACATCCGTTATTAATCGTAGCGCCTAAGATGCTGTTGTCATTTGATGCGTTAAGTACAAGCATCATTAGCATGATTACGTCGCCTCAGCTTCTTACCGGATTGATTGCCTGGGTGGTCATGGCCGTATGGGTGTTGATGTCAGTATATAAAGACAAACTCAACATGCGCTATGAAACCTGGCGCTTATGGCATGTCATCGGCTTGGTGGCGATTGCCACGCTGGCCACATTGCATATCACCACTGTGGGTAGCCATGGACAATATAATCAGGAATTTAATGTCATCTGGTGGTCACTTTACACATTATCAATGATGATCGTTATTTATAACTACTTCATTAAGCCTCGTATTATTCAACGACAGCCATTTACGATTACATCCATTGAAAAAGTGAGCCCATGCGACTGGCAGCTCACCATCGAATCAAAGTCTAAGCAAAGATTTGCTTTTGAAGCCGGTCAGTTTGCCTGGATCAATACCAGCGGCTCGGCTTATAACCTTGAGCAACATCCGTTCTCGATTGCTTCTGTGCAGAATAATGCGGCGCAATTGTCTTTCATCATTCGGGAGTTAGGCGATTACACCTCATCGTTAAATCAACTTGAAATTGGGCAGACGGTGTTTGTTGATGGCCCATACGGAAGCATGAGCTTAGATCAGAGCCGAACATCGCAAGGTATTACTCTCATCGCCGGTGGTGCAGGCATTGCGCCGATGATGAGTCTTTTAAGAGGACTCGCCAGACAAAATGATACCCGACCTATTCGATTAATTTATGGCAACCGAAGTCTGGAAAGAATGGTGTGTCTGGACGAACTTGAGGCGCTTGAAAAGCGTATGGCCAACGTCCAACTGCAATTGGTATGTCAGCAGCTTGAAAATGCTAAAGATACGCTGCGCCCTTATGTACGCCAGGGTCTGATCGGCAAGTCGGAAATCGACGCCAGTTTCACTGCAGGACAGCAGCAGAATTGGGCTGTTTATCTCTGTGGCCCAACGGCAATGATAGACGCAACAACCACTCACTTAAAACAGCTCGGTCTGGCGTCCAGCCAGGTCCATTTTGAACAACTTGCCTATTAATGAGGAGCATAGGATGCCTATTCAACAAATCTCTGGCTGCATTGGTTGCGAAGCCTGTGTAAAAAGTTGCCCAACGGATGTGATCCATATGAACAAAACGACCAATAAAGCAGAAATACGTTATCCGGAAGATTGCCAAATCTGCCATTTGTGTCGCTTATACTGCCCTGTAGGCGCAATAACAATTACCCCTGAAAAGCATATTCCTGTCATGGTGTCCTGGAGATAATAATGAAATCAAAAGCAAATTTATCTCGTCGTCATTTTATGGGAATTGCAGGTGGAATTGCCGGGGCAGCTGCGTTAGCCAGCTTTGCATTTGATGCCCCGGCAATAGAAAACAAGCCTAAGATCGACGCTTCAGATTTCACTGAAGAAAAACGAGTGCTTGACGTGCTGGTGATTGGTGGTGGTATGGCTGGATTATTTGCGGCGGTGAAAGCGCATGATGCCGGGGCAAAAGTATTGATGGTGTCGAAAGGGAGAATCGGCAGCTCCGGTCTGACGCCGTTTGCCAAAGGCATCTTTAGCTATGACAAAAATAACGCTTCTATGAGTATTGATCAGTTTGTTGAAAAAGTCTCAGAGTCGGCAATTCAAACCAATAACCCTGTGTTTACACGCCAGTTAGCAGAGCACTCATATGCCCGTGTAGAAGAGTTAAAAACATGGGGCTTTTTTGACTCTCCATTGTATAACGAAAGCTTTATGCGACCGATAAGTGAGCGCAACATTGGCGTTGAAGAGCGCGTCATGATTACACATCTGCTTAAGCAAGATGGTCGCATCATCGGTGCTTCAGGTTTTAGTTTGGACGACAACAAAATCATTCACTATCACGCTAAGTCGGTGATCTTGTGTACCGGTTCTGGCGGTTTTAAGCCCAGTGGTTTTCCTGTTTGTGATTTGACCCATGATGGCACAATCATGGCTTATAAAGCAGGTGCAAAGGTGACGGGTAAAGAGTGGAATGACGGGCATCCCGGTTCAGCTACAAACTCGGGTTCCAGTTATGACAACTGGCATGGTCAGGTTGAAGAAAAACCCTCAACTACCTCTATTACTATCAACCATCATCTGGGTATGGATTTAAACTACCAAGGTTATATATATGGTGCTCCTGTGACGATGGGCCCGCCGATGAGACAAGCTGAATCAGAACCCCAGACACGACAAGGTGGGCCGTTTACCCCGGAGGCATTTAGAATGACTTCACCTCCGCCACCCCCGCAAAAGGGACTGTTACGAACACTGATTTCAGGCAAAGGACACTCAGGGCCTCCGGGCATGGGAGGAGAACAAGTTGGCGGCTCGAGTGCTGGAATGGCGATCCATAAAGCTGAAGGTTTGGTGCCGATTAATGAGCAGGGCCTATCGACCTTACCCGGCTTGTACGCAGCAGGAGATGCCTTAGGCTCATATATGTCGGGTGGCATTTACACCCAGATTGGTTCATCACTTGCAGGCTCAGCAGTACAAGGTGCGATTGCCGGAGAAGCCGCCGCAAAAGACAGCCTTAACCTAAAGCTGAGTATAGAAGTAACTCAGCAATACTCTGATACGATAACTGAAGAGATACTGGCCCCACTCAAACGTCAGCGAGGCTATAGCCCGGCGTGGGTAACACAAGTACTACAAAGCGTGATGATTCCTAATTTTGTACTTTATATAAAAAAAGAGCGGATGATGCAGGCGGCGCTTGCTTATGTGGAAGAGTTACGTGAGCATCATGTCCCTATGCTACTTGCAAGCGATCTGCATAGTTTACGTTTAGCGCATGAAACTGAAAATATGATAATCACCGCCGAGATGAAACTGAAAGCATCCATCATGCGGACAGAAAGCCGCTGTAGCCATTACCGCTTAGATTGCCCGGATATTGACTACAAAAACTGGCAAGCGTGGATTAACATTCACCAGGATGAAACGGGCAAGATGCAACTTGAAAAGCAGTCATTTGATAAATGGCCTGAATTTAGCTGATAGTGTTTAAAGTTATTGATTTTAGTTCTTAGACATTGCAGAAACACAGATGCAGTCTACTCTTTAATAATTGCGCATAGCTGCAAAGGCTGTTGCTGATGTCTTTATTGAGCAGAACAAGGAAGACTCTATGCCGTGGAATATTACTAACTCCAAAGACGCTAGCATGGCATCGGATTTGAAAGTCTATGCCCAACTATAAAACATGAATGCCGCAACGGGAAAAGGCCCGGTAGCAAATCATGCAACGGCCTCAGCACATCTCAGACATTCTCTCACCGCACTGCTACTTGTATGCTTCGCCGCTGGCCTGAGGGTATGGCCGCTACAAGCGTTTGAGTCGGAACTCACCTGGCTGACATTCTATCCTGCGGTAATTTCCGCTGCCCTCTACGCAGGACTTTACGCAGGATTGCTGGCAACCGTGCTGGCTTGTCTTGCGGTGACATTTCTCTGGCAGTTATTTGTTACTCAGCCTTTTATTGAGAATCGCTTTGACCTTCTGGAGATGGCCATTTTCGCCATCACCTGTGTTTTTATCTCGTACCTTGTCGAAACCGTGCGGCGTACTCAAAAGGCACTCGATCAGGCTGAGACAGCCTCCAAGGCCAGTATCAAACGTGAGCAATTCATCAAATCCATTATTGATAGTATGCCAAGTATGATCGGCTATTGGGGTAGTGATTTACGCTGTCGTTATGCTAACAATGCCTACCGCGAGTGGTTCGGGAAGCCGCCCGAGGACATTATCGGCATCACTTTCCAGGAGCTGGCTGGCGATCACCTATTTACTCTGAATGAGCCTCATATTCGCCGCGCTCTGGCCGGCGAACCGCAACGCTTTGAGCGGATCCTGAACAAAGCCAACGGAAACGTAGGGCATATTATCGGACACTACATCCCCGATTTCGATGCCGCTGGTACTGATAACGACAGTACAGTCAAAGGATTTTCAATTCTGGCCAGCGAGGTGACTGTCTTCAAGGAAACGGAGGCGAAACTCAAACTGGCCGCCTGCGTCTTTGAGAACACGCTTGATGGTGTCCTCGTCACCGATGCCGATGGGGTTATTTTGTCGGTTAATCCCGCCTTCAGCGAAATAACCGGTTATGCGACCGAAGAGGCCGTCGGACAAAACCCTCGCATGCTGCAATCTAACCGGCACGATCAGGTATTTTATGCATCCATGTGGAAGGAGATAAAAACTAACGGACGCTGGAATGGCGAGATATGGAACCGTCGTAAAGACGGGGATCTTTACCTGGAACGCATGACCATCAGCATGGTTCGCGACGAGGATGGCGAACCTATTCGCTATGTCTCGGTATTCAGCGACATTACCGCGCTTTGGCGTAAAGATGAATACATAAAGCATCTGGCTTTTCACGATGCCTTAACCGATTTGCCAAATCGTACCTTGGTAACCGACCGAATAAACCAAAAACTTCTCCATTACAATCGTGAACAATGCAGTCTGGCGCTGATGTTTCTCGACCTTGACGGATTTAAGCTGGTCAACGATCAGTTTGGCCATAACGTCGGGGACGACCTTTTAAAGGAGGTAGCGAAAAGACTGCTGGCACTGCTACGAAAATCAGATACTGTCGCCCGCGTGGGTGGCGACGAATTCATGTTTATCTTCGACAACCCGAAAGGAAAAGACGAAATTGAGTATGTCGCTAATCGTGTTATCAGCTCGATTAATGAGCCTATTGAGACTCTCGGAGAAGTACTCCAGATAGGAGCATCCGTTGGCATTGCGATGTTCCCCGCTGATGGAGATACCTGCGTTGATTTAATCAAGAATGCCGACACGGCAATGTATGCTGCAAAACGCTCGGGTAAGAATAATATTAGATTCTTCTCGCCTGAGAACAATTTTATAAAAACGTGAATACCAACGCGAAGAGAAGTGGCTAATTAATTGGCCGAGAGGCTCTAACTCCCGGCCCTCATATCAAGCCGCATGCGGGTCTGCGCCGATAGTCAAAAATCACCATAATTTCTCCACATTTGTGCGATACACTAATCAGCACTTTATAAGTCAACGTACGAGACGGCTAACCTGGGAGACATGGCGCCTCGATACCACATAACAAAGGAAGGCCGGTGCGATCAAGAATATTTATTAAGCTACTGCTAACGCTACTGGCTACGCTTGCCGTAACTGTGGTGCTGATGTTGGTTGTCGTGAATTGGTCTTTTCAGCGTGGTTTTGTCGCCTATATCCAGCAGGGTGAGACTGAACAGGTCACCGAACTAGCCGACTTGTTAAGCGAACAATACGCCAAACAGGGAAGTTGGAATTTTTTAAGCAACAGCCGCGGTCGCTGGCCACAAATTCTGGCATCAGCAGGCATCGAAATACCACCTCCTCCACACGCTTCCTCTCCTCAAAGAGAGCCTCCGGGAGAGCAGCTCCGCGAGCGCGGCCAGCCCCCACATTATCAGCCTGCACTTAAGCCAGCCGAACGCTCGTCAGCTGACCGGCCCGCTGCGTCGGCGCCTTTAGCCCACCGAATCAGCGTTCTTGATGTTGATCGCAAACCGCTGATCGGACCAAAAACTCCGCCTGGTAATACACAGTGGATAACGGTTCAAGTTGAGGAAACTACCGTGGGCTGGTTAGGCTTGCAACCCATCGATATGGTCACTGACCAGCTCGCCCGTAGCTTTATCAACCAGCAGCGCCACAGCTTTGTTTGGGTCGCCGTTTCAGTTCTGCTACTGTCAGTATTAGTTGCAGCGGGTTGGGCGCGCTGGTTCTTACGCCCTATTCATAACGTTATTCAAGGTGCGAAACAATTATCTGCGGGGGACTATGAGACCCGGGTGCAGGTAAAAGGGCATGATGAACTGGCTGGGCTGGCGCTTAATTTCAATCAGATGGCCAAGACCTTACAACGTAACGAACAACTTCGCCGCCAGTGGGTTGCCGACATTTCCCACGAGCTACGCACGCCAATCGCCGTTCTCAGTGGTGAAGTCGAAGTGCTACTCGACGGTATTCGCAAGCCCACCCAGCAACGGATATCCTCTCTCTATAACGATATTCGTTCGTTGAGCAAGCTGGTAGACGATCTGCACCAGCTTTCGCTGGCCGATCAGGGCGCCATGGAACTGTTGCTTACCGACGTGGATATCTATGCTATATCTCATGATCTGCTGTTGCTGTTTGAGCCCCGTATGCAAGAACACGGTTTACAACTCTCTTTGGACGCTGAACCCGCTCATAACTTCTCGGTAATCGGTGATGAACGCCGACTGATCCAACTGATCAGCAATCTACTAGAAAACAGCCTGCGCTACACCGATAGCGGCGGAGAGGTTCGCATTCAAATATCCACGGCCGGGAATAAACTCACTCTCTGCGTTTCGGATTCTACACCGGGGGTTCCTGAATCGGATCTGTCCAGAATTTTTGACCGTCTCTACCGTGTTGATAAATCACGTAGCCGTTCTGTGGGCGGTTCGGGTCTGGGGCTTTCGATCTGCAAGACAATTGTCGAAGCTCACGCGGGACAAATCGTTGCCCAAAATGGGCCACTAGGCGGTTTGAATATCATTGTCCAATTACCGTTGAGCACAAGCCTGAAAGGTTAATGCGATGAGGAGTATGCTACGTACCTATGTCAGCCACCACTAAAACAATTCTTATTGTCGAAGATGAACATAAACTGGCCCAACTTCTTCTGGAATATATGGAAATGGCTGGGTATCAGGCCTATTGCCTTCACGACGGTGATCAGGTAATTCCATGGATCAATACCCATCAGGCCGACTTGCTGATACTCGACCTGATGTTACCGGGCAAGCATGGAGACATCCTGTGTCGTGAGATCCGCCGCTATTCTGATGTGCCGATTATTATGGCGACCGCTCGAGTCGAAGAGGCGGATCGGCTCAAAGGGCTGGAGATCGGGGCCGATGATTATGTCTGCAAACCCTATAGTCTGAAAGAGATGGTCGCACGAGTTAAGGCCATCCTGCGACGTATGGATTCGAATTCATCGCAAGGAACCAGTCAAAAGAAACTCAATAACCTGTTCGACGTCAATCCGGCTAAGATGAGCATCTCTGTTTATGGCCAACCGCTAGACCTGACACCCGTTGAATTCAGGCTCCTGGAGCATTTTATCGCCTATGCGAACATCGTATTCTCGCGCGACGATCTATTGAATGTGATCTATGATGATTACCGCCTGGTTTCAGAACGTACCGTCGATAGTCATATCAAAAATCTGCGTAAAAAAATTCATCCTCATGTGCCTGATCGTGAACTGATTCGGTCAATTTACGGTGCCGGTTATATCTTCGAAACGGATGCTAGCAGCAACTAATGCCTTGTGCGTAGAGCCTGCAGCATCGTTATCCTCCCACATATACGGTTCCACATTTCCTTCACATTCTCAGCGATCTTATGAGTTATTCTGATCTCAAATCAATGTCAGGAGATACAAAGATGATTAGTGGAATATCCGGTGCCTCAATGGCGGTCTTTCAGACTCAGTCCAGCAGTAATTCTTCTTCATTGTCTACCGATCAGCGCCAGTTAATTGAGGATACGCTGGCTGAGTTTAATGTCGACCAACTGACAGAAGCTGACGCGCTGTCCATTACCGAAACGTTTGCGGATGCGGGCATTCAACCCGGCCGAGAGATGGCACAAGCCATGTCTGATGCAGGATTCGATGCCCGGACAATCGGTGACCTTGCCGGCGTTGGCGGACCTCAGCAGGGAGGGATGCAACAAGGAGGCACGCCTCCTCCGCCGCCATCCCAAGGATTGAATATCAGTGATGAGATGCTTCAATCCCTGAACGACCTGCTGAATGACTATTACAGCGGAGACCTGACAGAGGAAGAGCAGGCATCAACACTCACCTCGATTACCGACATCCTCAAGGAAACCGCACCTGAAGGCGGACTGATCAACGTGACTGCGTAATTAACGGAGACGACAGCTTAATATTGAAAGCGGTCAAATAGCTTTTCAGCAAAATGAAAAAGATCGAAATACCGATAAGGACACATGTGATGAATAAACAAAAAATGCTTGTACTGACGCTGGCTACGACTCTGCTCGGACTAGCGCCGACGATCAGCTTCGGCGCAGAGAATTCGGGGCAGCGTCGCCCACACCAAGGGCCGCCTCCCGAAGCTATTGAAGCGTGCAAAGACAAGCAGGTGGGCGATGAAGTAGGCTTTGCCGGCCGTAAGGGAGAAACACTTGAAGCCATTTGTCAGGAGCGTGACGGTGAACTGGTGGCTATGCCGACATCAATGCCAGACCATGGCCCTCGTCAGTAGCCACAACGTCCGTTCAGCCCGTTAGCGTTTATGCCGATAGTGAGTTTGAACCATAGCACTCAGGTGAACCTGAGTGCTGATATGCTCAAATGCTAATGCCTGAGGCAATCTACTAAATAACGGGACGCCTCCTCCCAGCAAGATGGGGATCTGCGTGATAGTCAACTCATCAATCAAATCAGCGTTTTTATCTCCAATATAACCATCCAGGCTCGTTGCGATGTAGACAATATTGGGCATGTACCCCCCCTAAGAGTTAAACTTTCCGGCTGCAGGCTTCTGGTACTTTTTCAGGTGTAATTCCTCAATACGCTTAATAACATGATGATTTTTGTCACGTATATTTAAACGGGAAATTCTTTATTTCTGTGTATTCTCGGCTACACTTTTTTTAGTCTTAGAATAAATTTATTGGTTCGTTTTATTGAAGATAACGCAGTAGGCACATTTCAAATCCGAGCCTGTCTCCTAATAGTGTGAGCAAAGAGCTGTTCGTGCCTCTTCATTTATGACGCATCAGATTGCCACAATGACCAGATCCGGGCGCGTATTACTTTTCGCGACAACTACATCGGCAATGCCCTGTCAGCCTTTAAAGAGAATAATTTTTTATGTTTAAAGAAAAAATTAAACAGTCACTCATTAATCTCGTGACCTTGTGTCTGATGGTTTATGCAACAGCTATATCGTTTGCTAACGCAGAAAACAGTACGCCTGTTTTGACCGTCCTCAATTGGTCTGAGTACCTCGACCCTGATGTCGTTTCAGCATTCGAGAAAAAATATAATGTCAAAGTTCACGACGTCTATTATGAGAACGATGATGAGCGGGATAAGCTTTTGATTCAGACAGGTGGCAGTGGCTATGATGTCGGGATTGTCAGTGGTGTAATGTTGGAGACCTATCAACAGAAAGGCTGGATTGATCCAATCAACCAACGGAATGTGCCTAACCTCCAGTATATCGATACAGCTAAGAAAAATTCTCATGAAGGGGCGAATGGCTATAGCCTTCCTTATGCGTGGGGCACCCTGGGGATTGCCTATCGGGCAGACCTGGTGAATAAACCCATTGAAACCTGGATGGATCTTTTTCAGCCTGAAGCGGAGTTGCATCAAAAAATCGTGATGATTAAGGGCGCAAGAGAGCTACTTGGGACCGCTTTAAATGCCAAGGGCTATTCTGTCAACAGTATGAATAAAACAGAGTTAGCCGAGGCAGAAGCTTTACTCCTGACTCAAAAACCGCATGTCTTCAGATATGGTCACATTGAGCTCGGTGCTGAAAGTGTATTAGCCACAGGAAAAGCACTGGCGACTATCACTTATAGCAGTGATGCACTGGTCTTAAATGAGCTAAATCCCAATATTAAATATGTCGTGCCTAAAGAGGGCAGTACTGTTTGGGTGGATCATTGGGTGGTCTTTGTAAAATCAGCCAACAAGACTCTGGCACATCAATTCCTTAATTTTATCAATGACCCGAAAATCGCGGCACAAAACGCAGAATACCTTTATATTGCAACGCCAAACCTTGCAGCCGCAGAGTTTCTTTCAGAGGAGTTTCTCGAAGATTCAATAATCCACCCACATGCAGAGCAATTAAAGAATTTAGAAACGTATCACCAGCTCCAGGGCAGAGCGTTAAGAACGCGTAGCCAGATTTACAATCGGGTTGTGAATTAACGAGCCTGATTGGTAATGAATCAGCTACGAAGCAAATTGTTGGCGTTAATACTGCCTATGGTGATAGTGCCTATCATGCTTTTTGGTTTGATTTCGAGTCAGCGAATAGCCAGCATTGCACATGAGAATATTGAAACAAATATTCTCAACTATGCCAGTCAAACGCAGCGCCTAATAGAAAATATTTTATCTGTTGGGCAGTCTAATTTGGAACTGTTTGCACAGCATGACCTGATCACTCAGTATGCACTTGCAGCGGAAAATGAACGCTACAACCTTTTGCACCCTATTCTTCTGAATACTTTTCACGCGTTTCATAATGCTTATCCGGAATATTCGGAGATTCGCTTTATTTTGCCGGATGGTTATGAAGATGTCCGTTATTCAAATAATAGCCAGAATATTACCGAAGAGGAGTTGAATCACCCGGCGATTCAGCAGTTGAATCGACTCGGGGTTAACAGCACTTTTTTGTTTAGCATCAATCCAGACAACCAACAGCCTGTTGTATATTTTGCGCGCAAGATTATCTTAAATGACTTTTCGAAGGACGGTTATGATAAAAAACCGCAGTTAAGAGGTTATCTGCTATTAACGACTTCTTTAGATGAGCTGCAGCAGCATCTTAATAGAATGGCTGCGGATTCACAGATACAATTTATGATAGTTGATCAGCAGCATGATCCGCTGTTAATTTCACAACTGACAGAGAATCAAGATTCAGCGACTGATTCTTTGCCTGTTGATCGATTACAGCAGACGCTTAAAAATTCAACCTTTATAACTAACGATGCCAAACAATACGACGAACTACATGTAGAACTTATGCGGGTCGTCTATGACATTACAGCCTTGCCAATGGATAATGAGTTTCTGCTCATCGCGGCTTACCCGCAGTCACTGTATTTACAGGAAGGCTCGCAACTTCAAAAAGGTTTATTCGTATTGGTGGTGCTGTCTATTCTGATACTGTCGTTTTTTCTGATTCTTGGTCTTAAACGCTTTGTGTTGTCGCCGCTCGCTATGCTCAATCACGCCACGCAGCGGATCGGTGACAACAACCACGAAGTTGTTATTCCTGTCAAAACAGCAGATGAACTGGGCCTGTTAGCACGTTCGTTTGAAAGCATGAATAAAAAACTTTTATTTGCGACAAAGAATCTGAAAACACAGGCCTTTACCGACAGTTTAACCGGCTTACCTAATCGCCTGATGTTTCATGACTACCTAGGTCGATTATTGGCACGCTCTAAACGAAATAATAGCCAGTTCGCCTTACTATTTATCGATCTGGATGACTTTAAAGTCGTGAATGATAGCCTCGGGCATGGCATGGGCGACATCTTACTAAAAAGCTTTGCCCAGCGGATTAGTGCTTCGATAAGAGTGGAGGATTTTATTACCTCGTCTCTTAGCGAGGAAGCTAACGATTTTATTGCCCGATTAGGTGGCGATGAATTTATTGTGGTGCTACATGATGTCAAAAAAAGCAATGATATTACCGTTGTTGCCCAGCGGATTATTCAAACGCTCTCCCAGCCCATCATGTTGAATGATTATGAACATTTTGGTTCAACCAGTTTGGGTGTTTCGGTTTATCCCCATGATGGGGATACCATGGAGGGCTTGATTAAAAATGCGGATATCGCCATGTACCATGCCAAAGCCTTGGGCAAAAATACTTTCCAGTTTTACTCTAAAGAATTGGGGGAAGAGCAAGAGGAAATCAATCGGCTAGAATCGGAGTTACGCAAGTCGATTCAATCCAAAACGGGCTTACAATTGCACTTTCAACCTAAAATTGCACTTAATCCGAATCGCGTCGGTGGTTTTGAAGCGCTGATTCGTTGGACATTGGAAAACGGGGATAGCGTCAATCCCGAAAAAATGATCTATGTGGCAGAGCAACGAAATCTGATTGTGCCTTTAACAGAATGGATTGTGGATGAGGCTTGCCGGCAAAATGCCTTGTGGCAGAAAAACAACCTGATTAAGGTACCGATTGCGGTCAACTTTTCTGGCACCCATATTGTCAGAGAAGACATCAGTGAGATGATTGTATCGGCTTTAACACGGCATGGATTGAAAGCTGAATATTTCGAAGTAGAAATGACTGAATCGAGTGTCATCGACTCTTCTAAAGGTATCTTAGAGAGTTTAGAAAAAATTCGTGCATTAGGTATGAGCATTGCGGTAGATGATTTTGGAACCGGATTTTCATCCTTAAGTTATCTATCAAATTTTCCGATTACTAGCGTGAAGATTGATCGCACGTTCGTCAGTAGAATCAATCAGGGTAATCACTCGGCCATTGTAACCGCGATTATTCACATGTCGCATGCATTAGGGCATAGCGTCGTTGCAGAAGGGGTTGAGACCCAGGATCAGTTAGATTTCTTAGCCCGGGAAAACTGTGACTACATTCAGGGCTTTTACTTCAGTAAACCCTTGCTGGCTCATGAGGTAGAAGCCTTTGTAGAAAAATTCTCCGCTTAAGGGTGAGCACCACACGATGAGTGAATCCCTACTCTTATAATTCAAGAGTCTTAGCGCTCAGGACGGATCCAAGCCATGAGGCCATCCTGAGACTAAAATCACACCATTGTGTCAAACTATTTGATTCAAACTATTTGTGACAATATTAAATTTAAACCATATTTTGTTTTATCAGCTTATGCATCATATCAATATGCGTCTGGCTGTCATTCAGGCAGGGGATGTAATCGTAGGTCTCACCTCCGGCATCGATAAAGTAGTCTCTGTTTTCAACTTCTATCTCTTCAATTGTTTCCAGGCAGTCAGAGGAAAAACCCGGACAGATAATAGCGACGCGTTTCACGCCTTGCTCCGCTAACGATTTAAGCGTGACATCTGTATAGGGCTGCAACCATTTCGCCTTACCAAACCTCGACTGAAAACTGCTGATAACATGCTCATTATCTAATCCTAATGCTTCAACCACTAAGCGAGTGGTCTGCATACAAAAACAATAGTAAGGATCGCCTTGCTCAAGATAGCGCTGCGGCGTGCCATGATATGAAAATATCAACCGTTCGGGCATGCCGGACTGCTTGATATAGTTTGTTATCGATTGACCGATAGCGTTTATGTATTCAGGGGTTTGATGATAGCCATTAATAAAGCGTATGGAGGGGACCCAACGATAGCTTTGTAATTCTCGCGCAATGGCGTCAAAAGTAGAACCTGTCGTAGCCGCACAATATTGTGGATACAGCGGCAGTACTGTTATATCACGTACATTTTGTTCAGCGAGCGATTTGAGCGCACTTTTAATCGACGGGTTTCCATAGCGCATACCTATCACTACCGGTAATTGCCCTTCAGCATAATCAGCATCGAGCTGTTGCTGTAGCGCAGCCCCCTGACGCTTAGTGATAGCTAATAAGGGAGAGCCTTCATCTGTCCATACTGATGCATATAATTTAGCTGAGCTTTTAGATCTGAAGGGCAAGATAAACAGGTGCAAAATCATCAGCCATAGTAAACGGGGTATCTCAACCACTCGGTGGTCGCTTAAAAACTCTTTAAGGTAGCGCCGCAACGCAGTTGGTTCGGGGGCATCGGGTGTGCCGAGGTTAACCAGCAATATACCTTTTTTAGGCTTAGGGCCTTTATGTTCATATTCTGTCTGACCTTGAAAGCTCATGTGATTCTCTTTTTTGAAGATGAATAGTTAAGGTGAATAGTAAAAATAATTAGCAGATGTTGGATAAAGATTAAGCCGGTATCTCTTTTCCATCCCACGCAAACACCTTGCCGCTGTCTTGTTTATCAAGGTTATCAATAACCTGCAACAAGTAACTGGCTGACTGCTCTGCTGTAAATAGTTTATCGGCCGGTACATTTTTCTGAAATGGCTCTGAAAGTGAAGTATTGACAGTGCCCGGATGCAGACCGGCAACTATCAGATCGGGGTAGCGCACGCGGCATTCAATCGCCAGCCCCTTTAACATCATATTCAACGCGGCTTTACTGGCGCGATAGCTGTACCAGCCACCAAGGCGGTTATCGCTGATGCTTCCAACCCGCGCAGAAATTGCGGTAAAGGCTGTCTTGTTGTTTTTATTCATATAGGGCAAAAAGTGTTTCGCTACTAACATTGGCCCGAGTGTATTTAACTGAAATACCTCTTCAAAGCTTTCAGGCTGCAGGCTTCTGATACTTTTTTCAGGAGTGAAGTTTTCACCATGCAATACGCCGGTTGCCACAATAACCAGGTCCAGGCGGGTTTTACCTAACGCGGCAGCCGCATCGGCGATGCTTTGCTCATTGCGATAATCCAATGGCGAATAACTCAGATTTTCAATAGCAGACAGCGCCTGCGGATAGGTTCTTGAATAGGCGTAAATATAGCCAATACCAGGCATATTGGTTAACTGCTGAATCAATGCCTGACCAATGCCTCCGCTAGCACCGATAACGGCGACCTTAAGCGACGCATCCTGATTATTAAGCAACCCCATGTTATCTACTCTTGTTGATTATTCAGATAGTTTGCAAACAAAGCATGCACGTTGACTGACGCATTTAATCGCGCCGCCATCAGATACAAACCTGCCATTTTCCGATGTAAAAAGAGCACATCCGGCGGCGGTGTATGCCAGGCATCAGGATCGCCACTGACGCTTAAGCCGCGAGCCTGAATCCGTTTCGCCAGATCAGATTGTCCAAAGTCATAGTCGCCGTTGTAGCGTAGCGGTTCTGCCGCCATCATAAAGATATCTAATACCACTTCCCGGTTAGCCACTTTCATGCCGTTCTGAAAAAAGCCTAAATTATGCAATGCTGTATCTAACGCTTGCCTGTCTTGTTTAACGGCGGCACACATCGCATTTTGGTACTTCTGTACAAAATCCGGATTAAAAACCCTGACCGCACCAAAATCTAATAACACCAGTTTATGCTGGTCAGCCTGATAAAGGTAATTCGCCAGATTAGGATCGGTTTGTACACATTTAAAATCAAATAATTCAGCAAAAAAAAGACTGAAAATTAATGACATGATATCTGTGCGCTTTTCAGCAGACTTCGAGCGAAGAGCATCCAGTGAATCCCCTGCGACATAGTCCATGGTTAAGATTTCAGTGGTAGACAGGTCGGCATGAAACCTCGGTATAACGAGATCGGCATTGCGCTTAAAAGATTGCACGTGCTGACGATAAGCATCAAGGTGAGCGCCTTCTGCCAGGTAATCGGCTTCCTGTTTCAGTTGCTGGCGAGCTTCATCCAGTATCGGCTGCAAATCCAGTGTTTTAGGAATAAGCCCCGTCATACGTAACAAGCTGTAAACGTTATCGATATCGCTGTCGATACTTTGACGCACGCCGGGATATTGCACCTTGATAGCCAGATGACGGCCTTGTGTGCAGGTGGCTTCGTGAACCTGCCCTATCGAGGCCGCGGCCAGCGGTTCAAATGAGAAACGACTGAAGCGCTCATTCCAGTCTTGGCCCCAATGACGCTCCAGTACCATCACCAGTTGCGACATCGGCATAGTCACGGCATCGGAGCGCAGCCGTTCCAGTATCGAAGAGAGTTCATCGGGCAGTAAACTCCCTGAATCCATCGACAGCAACTGCCCCATTTTCATCGCCGCTCCGCGCATGGTGGACAACTTATCAGCCACCTGATGAAGGTTTTTTGGCGTTAGCAGCAGATCGGAGATCACCGGTTTTTTACCCTGAACCAAGTGCCTGCCACCTTCCAGAACGACATTACCGGCAATCCGTCCGGCTAATGATCCCATGCGTGCCAGACGAGACACTCTCGATTGAGGTACTGCCGCGCTTTTTCGGTTTTGTGAGTTACTCATCAGCTACACCAGCGGGCAGATGCTGTTCTATCATGCTAATCACTGTCGGATCATTCGGTATGATATGGCTCTTAAAACTGGCCAGCATCTTCCCATCCGGAGCAATCAAATATTTATGAAAGTTCCAACCCGGATACTCACCTGCCATTGCTGCCAGCTGTTGATAAAAAGGCGATGCGTTTGCCCTGGCTGCATGAGTCTTTTCAAACATCGGAAAGTTGACACCATAAGTTAGCTGACAAAAATCCTTTATCTGCTTTTCGCTACCGGGTTCTTGTCCGGCAAAGTCATTGGAAGGGAATCCAAGTACAACAAACCCCTTATCCTTATAGCGTGAATAAAGCGATTCCAGGCCATCATATTGCGGCGTAAACGCACACTTGCTGGCGGTATTCACAATCATGATCAGTTTTCCGCCATAGGTATCACACAAATTAACCTGCTGGTCTTGCCCCAGCCTCTTGAAGTTGTAGTTTAAGGCCTGTCTCAGCTCTGCAGAACATGCCTGCGAACTCACCTTGATCTCCTTCTGGGCTGTTGAATAAGGGGATAGTGTTAACATCGCAAGCAACATTAAGAAAGGCAACGGCATGATCCATTTCATGTGAGTCTCCAATGAGCGTTTTCAGGGCTTGTCCCCCTTCTACGTCATCTGTGACAGATCGGATCTGATAAGGATTTATTAAAGTGTAAATTATGAAGATGAAAATCATAACCCGCTTACGGGAGTGGCCCCTAAAGAGCCACAGTAACAGCTTATCCCGCCAGGCTCGCCTTCAGAATTCCTTTTTGTTCTGCTGATTGCAGCGTTTGACTAATCAGAGCATTAATAGTCATAGGCCCCACGCCACCAGGTACCGGCGTCAGTGCAGCGACCCTTTTTTCCAGACCCGTTTTCTCGATATCACCAACACCACCAGCATGGTAACCCGCGTCCACGACAACCGCGCCATCCTTGATCCATGCGGCTTTAATCAGTTCTGGTTTACCCACTGCGCCCACAACGATATCGGCTTGAGCGACCAATTCAGCCAGATTCTCTGTACGGGAATGGCAGATGGTTACTGTGGCATTGGCATTCAACAGCATAGCGGCCATCGGTTTACCCAGAATAGCACTACGCCCCAGCACCACAGCATGCTTGCCTGAGAGTTGAATATCGTAATGCTTGAGTAACGTCATAATACCTGCAGGCGTGGCCGAACCGAATGCCTGCTCACCCATCGCCATCAGGCCAAAGCCCTGCGTAGTCACACCGTCCACATCTTTATCAATGGCGATCGCATCAAAACATAGCCGCTCATCAATGTGCTCTGGTACCGGGTGTTGCAACAAAATGCCGCACACATCCGAGTCCTGATTTAACTGATCAATCGTTGTCAGCAATTCCTCTGTGGTCGTGGTCGCTGGCAGATTAATACAGCGCGACCCCATACCGACCCGGCCACATGCATTAATTTTCATTTGCACATAGGTTGCAGAAGAAGGGTCATCACCCACTAAAATAGTGGCTAAGACAGGCTGTAAACCACCAGAATCCTGTAGATTTCTCACAGCGGCTTGCAGTTGTTGCTCACGACTTTTAGCCAGTGCTTTGCCATCCAAAATTACTGCAGACATCAATCAAACCTCATCATTACTCTTGCTATAAAACGTATAAAAACTTTTCGACAAATTTCTTCGGTTGGCGGCTGTCAACTGGCCAAAAATTCATTTTGTATTCTTCGATCATCGGTTTAAATTTTTCATGCAGCTCTTCAATGTCGAATGGAAAAAATCAGCCTGAGCGACTGATTAGCGAAAATTCAGGCTTTCAGGATCTGATCGCCAATCCGCTCCAGAGACTCAACTACGAGTGTCGGTGTCACTTCCCAGTCATCAAACAATGAGGATTCACTGCGTTTAACCCACGCTGCTTTCATACCAAAATTCAGAGCACCGATAACATCAAAAGGGTTACTGGATATTAGCCAGCTTTGCTCTTTGGACGAAGCGCTGCGTTGTAAAAAATAGTCATAGACTGCTGGATCAGGCTTGAAGGTTTTCAGGGAATCAACGCTGACAATATCAAGCAGGTACTGCTCAGTACCTGAGTGTTGCAGGAGTTTTCGAACAGCAGCTTCAGTGCCATTGGAAAATGCATACGGGCGGAATTGATCTTGATTCAACGCTGCCAATCCATCCAGAGTATCCTGAAAAGCCGGTAGCACTGCATACAGTGAGAGCAATCTGGACTTCTGATCTGAACTCATATCTACCTGGTGTAACTTGCAGGCGTATTCCAGTGCGCTGCGGGTACATTCAGAAAAGGGAAGGTAACTTTTCATCAGCCCTCTACGGAATGAATACTCTAATTGTTTTTCTCGCCAGGTATTCGAGAATGCCTGCGCTTTATTGCCGATCATCTCTTCAAGTTGAGTCAACAACCCGTGGGTATTAATCAGGGTTCCGTATACATCAAATGCCAATGTAATTGTCATCATTACCTCCGGTCAAACGTGTCAACAAAGTGTTTAACTAACGTACTTATCAGTACAATGTGGGTCAACCCTCTGGTTGAAATATTATACTCAGTGCAGACAGACTCATGACGTAGCAATAAAGCGCTCCATCAAGTCTTTGTTAACCATACTGAGATCTAAGACGATACAAATTAATCCCAACGGATCGCACTGGCGAAATCAACAAATCGCTTAATTTCATCCTTGTTTTCACTTTGGCCCCACATAAAGCCTATCGATCTTTTTTGTTTCGACTCTACCAACGGGCAGGTCCTTATTTCGGCTGACCGGCAATGCTCCGGCACAATCGCGATGCCGATACCGGCTTTAACCAGTGCCAGTGCTCTATCATCCTGATCGGTCACATAGATGGAGTTGAGCCGTACGTTCCGTGACTTCAGCAGCTCTTGAATCACCCGTCGGTGTTCACAGTGAGAACGGGAAATAAACGGCTCCTTAATCAGGTCATTAATGCTCAGCGAAGGAGATTGACTCAGGTGGTGGTCTTGCGACATAGCGACCACATAGGCTTCACTGAACAGCTCTTTGTCATAAACAAATTTCCGGCTGCTAAGGGGCGGGTGCGGCAATATCGTCAATGCCAGATCAATACGCTCTTCTCGCTCCAGCTTTTCAATGTTCAGACTATTGGCATCCGTTACATTTAAAACCAAGCCTGGATTTTCCCGGCGATACTGCTCCACCAAACGGGTGACGTAATGGATCGATAGTGTATTGATCACCCCCAGCCTGAGAACGCGGAGCTCATCATGGCGTCTTAGCTCATCTTTGGCCCTGGAACATTCATCTACAATAACTTCTGCGCGTTTCAACAGCATCCTTCCGGCCGGCGTTAATACGACGTTACGCTTATTGCGGGTAAATAATTTAACGCCCATTTCTGCTTCTAACTTAGAAACTGAAGCAGAAAGCGCCGGTTGTGAGACAAAGGCCCGCTCAGCACCGCGCGTAAAGCTTTCGGATTCTGCGGCGGCCAGAAAAAGGCGTAATTGTTGCAATTCCATATCATAACCACTAGTTATCGTAACGATAGAAATAATCGATTTTATTTATTCTAAATACAGCTCTACCCTTTTACAAGTTAACAAAAAGATAATGAGGAGTAGCTGATGACAACGAGTAACAGACCCATCGCACTGATTATCGGAGCCGGCGATCATCTGGGGGCAGCGATCGCACGGCGTTTCGCCAGAGAAGGTTATTATATCGTTGCTACTCGTCGCCGTGGTGATCTGCACGCACTGGTCAGTGATATTCAGGCAATTGGTTCTGAAGCTACCGCGTTGCATTCGGATGCACGCGATGAAATACAGGTAACCGAACTGATTGATAAAGTGGAATCAGAACTAGGCCCTATCAGGGTTGCGGTATTTAACGTTGGCGGAAATGTACGCTTCAGCATCACGGAAACGACAACCAGGGTGTACCGTAAAGTCTGGGAAATGTGCGCCCTTGCGGGTTTTCTGGTCGGCCGGGAAGTCGCCAGGAAAATGATCTCTCGTCAGCAAGGCAGCATCATTTTTACCGGAGCATCGGCAAGCTTACGTGGTAGCAGTGGCTTTGCAGCCTTTGCCGGTGGTAAGCACGCCTTAAGAGCGCTAGCTCAAAGCATGTCCAGAGAACTGGGCCCTCAGGGCATTCATGTTGCCCATGTGGTCATTGATGGACTGATCGAAAACGAAGCCACCAAAGCAATCCTGCCTGATCTATTTGCCAGCAAAGGAGAGGACGGCATTATTCAACCCGATGATCTGGCCGAAGTTTACTGGCAGATTCATAACCAACCCCGCAGTACATGGACATTCGAGCAGGATGTGCGCCCATATTCAGAAACATGGTGATCACATCGCTTCAGATATCATCAGAAGAGCATTAAGTGAGGAAGATTAAATGAGTAAAACTATTGATTTTTATTACGACTTTATTAGCCCTGCCTCCTATTTTGCCCTCGTGCGATTAAAAGAGATTTGCACGCGAACCGGCACCACAATTAATTACAAGCCGATGCTGTTAGGCGGTGTATTCAAAGCCCAAGGCAATACTGCTCCGGTGACGGTACCGGCAAAATGGGAGTGGATTAAAATTGATTTTGCCCGAACCGCCGAATACTACGGTATTCCTTACACACTCAATCCACATTTTATTTTCAGCACGGTCAACGCAATGCGTGGTGCTCTTTGGGCCATATCAGAAAACCGGATTGAAGAGTACAACCAAGCTATGTATCAAGCCGCATGGGCTGAAGGAAAAGATTTGTCCTCTGCAGACGTCCTGATTGATACGCTAAATAAAGCGGGTTTTGATGCCGACACCGTTATGCAAGCGATCACCCGGCCAGAGATTAAACAAGCGCTGATCACGTCGACGCAAGAAGCGGCAGCCAGAGGGGTATTTGGTGCTCCGACTATGTTTGTTGGTGACGAAATTTATTTCGGGCAAGATCGTCTGGATTGGGTCGAAAGAGCGCTGACTGACCAAATTAATGCTTGAAATCAAAATTGAATAACTCCCTGACATATTCACTTATTATGTTGTTAGCCGGGATCGGTATAGCCACGATGGCCGCGCTAAATGGCGGATTGAGTGGAAAATTGCGGTGACGATGTAAACTTTGTTAATCCAGTGGGAAATGTATGAGCAGCAACATCCAACGATTCAAAATTCTTAGCGCCGGCGTGTTCAGTCTGATACTCACCATGGGTGTGGCTCGTTTTGCCTACACCCCGTTGCTACCTGTCATGCAACAGCAAGCAGGTCTGGGCGTGGCAGAAGGAGGATGGTTAGCGGCAGTTAATTACCTGGGCTACCTGTGTGGCGCGCTGGTTGCCACTATGATCAGTGATCTGTCTGTTAAAGACCGGCTCTATCGCATAGGGCTGGTGGTTGCGGTCATCACGACCGCAGGTATGGGGTTAACAGAGAATATATGGCTGTGGTCCCTGTTTCGTTTTCTGGCCGGACTGAGTTGCGCTGCAGGCATGTTGCTGGGCGGGGGATTAATTCTAAACTGGCTGATTCGTAACGGCTATCGCAGTGAGTTAGGGATTACCTTCGGCGGTGTAGGCCTGGGAATGGTCTTATGCTCCATTGCTGTCGAGCTGATGAGCGGATACTTTGACTGGAGCCAGCAATGGCTGCTATTTACCGTTATTGCCGTCGTCATTATGGTACCTGCCTGGGTGTGGCTCCCGCCTCCGGACTCAACAAAAGTCACCAGTAGCGGTGAAACGATGACCGACTCTCCTCCTGGCCCAGCTTTTATGCGTGTATTTTTAGTCGCTTATTTTTGTGCGGGTATTGGGTATGTGGTTAGCGCTACCTTTATCGTCGCTATTGTTGAACAATTGCCAGGCCTGGAAGGCAAAGGGGTATGGGCCTTTATGGCAATGGGGGCAGGCGCTACAGTTAGTGCTATCATTTGGGACCTGATCGCACGGCGGATAGGCTTACTGAATGCTCTGATCAGCGCCAGCATACTTCAGATTCTTGGCATACTGCTACCCGTCATTGAGCCCAACTTAATATTCACAATGACAGGTGCGCTTCTCTTTGGTGCTACCTTTAGTGGCATGGTCTGTTTGGTGTTAACCATGGCCGGCCGGTATTATCCAACCCGTCCGGCAAAAATGATGGGCAAGATGACGTTATCTTTCGGCGTAGCCCAGATTATTGGTCCCCTAATCGCCGGGCTGCTCGCTGAAGAAAGTGGAAACTATAACGATGGTCTCTATATGGCAGCGATTGTCATGGCGTTTGGCAGTGCTCTACTGGTAACGCTCAAATCTCTCGAACCCAATATAAAGCAAGCTCAGGTAGTCCATCCCTAACGTAAAAACTGATCTGAATTCGACTCCTGAAATATTTGAAAGCCTGCGTTAAGCGTTTTGATCAGGCTTCCCAAGGCTGAGGTTCCGGATCAGTGCGTTTAACGCTTTATGTGATTTTCAAAAAAAGTGATACCTTGCATAGACGTTGTGCGCTTACCGGGCATCAAAACAGATAAGTTTACTACTGGTTGCGCATCAGTTTTTCAATGTTAAATCAGTTATATAAGGGCTGATCAACATAAGTAAAAACCAAGGAGACTGTCATGACTAAAGGGATGGCTACAGATGTAGAAATAGCTCAACAGTTTACGCCGCAGCCTATTACCGACATCAGCGAAGCACTTGGGATTGATGCACAATATCTTTATTCTTATGGCCGTGATATCGCAAAAGTGAGTTTAAAAGCACTAACGACTCCCAGCCAAAAAAAGGGCAGGCTGATTCTGGTTTCAGCAACAACCCCGACGCCATCCGGAGAAGGAAAAACGACAACCACCATCGGACTAGGCCAGGCATTCTCTCAGCTGAATGAATCGGTGTGTATGGCGCTACGTGAACCCTCTCTGGGCCCATGCCTGGGTATGAAAGGCGGAGCAACGGGCGGTGGGTATAGTCAGATAATGCCCGCAGATCGCATCAATTTACACTTTACCGGCGACTTTCATGCCATCACCAGTGCTAATAATTTACTCTCCGCGGCGCTGGATAATCATATCTATCAAGGAAACGAGTTAAGCATCGATCCCCGCCAAATCGTATGGCGCCGCGTCATGGATATGAACGACCGTAGCCTAAGGAAAATAGTATTGGGCCTTGGTGGCAAGATGCAGGGTATCCCCCGCGAAGGAGGATTTGATATCACCGCCGCCTCCGAAGTGATGGCCATGCTGTGTTTAGCGAATGACGCTGATGATTTAAAACAGCGACTGGACCGCACCTTAATCGGCTTCACTTACCAGGGAGACCCCGTCTATGCTGCACAATTAGAGATTACAGGAGCAATGATGGCGTTGCTTCGTGACGCTTTACAACCTAATTTAGTACAGAGCTTTGAAGGCACGCCAGCCTTTGTACATGGAGGCCCCTTTGCCAATATCGCGCATGGTTGCAATAGTGTAATCGCCACGCGAATGGCGATGCACCATGCCGACTGGGCGATCACAGAAGCCGGCTTTGGTTTTGATTTAGGCGCCGAAAAATTCTTTGATATTAAATGCAGAATAGCCGAATTAGATCCGGATGCAGTCGTACTGGTCACCACTGTACGGGCATTAAAGATGCATGGTGGTAAAAATATAAACGATTTAGAAAACGAGGATCTGCCAGCACTAAAGCAAGGCCTGGAAAACCTCGACAAGCACATTGAGAGTGTAGAGTTATTTAATAAGCACCCCGTCGTTGCCCTGAATCGATTCGCCACCGACACCGATGCGGAGGTTGCATTGATTCGCGCACGCTGCGAAGCATATGACGTTTCATTTGCCGAAACAAATCATCACGCAATCGGTGGCAAAGGAGCAATCGAATTAGCCAAAGCAGTCATGGCATCTGTTGAAAAAAATCGTCCTTTCAAACCTCTCTATGAATTGGACGCCAGCGTATTAGAAAAAGTGCGTGCCGTGTCTAAAGCTATGTACGGTGCAGATGATGTGGCATTTTCAAAAGATGCAGAAAAAGATCTCAAACAGGTCGAGAAATTAGGGCTGACCCACCTTCCCGTGTGCATTGCAAAAGCGCCTAGTTCTTTATCGGACGACCCGGAGTTACATGGCAGACCGCGAGACTTTGAAGTCACTGTCAGCTCTATTCAAATTAACTCAGGTGCGGGCTTTTTAGTCATCCTCACCGGAAAAATTCTGCGTATGCCAGGATTACCTAAAATACCTGCCGCCAATAGTATCAGGTTACTGGAAAACGGCATTATTGTAGGGTTAAAGTAACCAAGCAGTTTCACATCAAAACAGAGGCATTCATCGCTGCGTGATTTTTCAAGTGCTGCCAAACCTTATTTACCCTGGCGAGCTTTTTTTGTTCCGGATGCACTGCAATCCAAAAAGTCCGCACGATACTCGTTTGTTGCGCTAATACCGGTATTAAATCAGGATGTCGGCGAGCTAAAAAGCAAGGCAATATCGCCAGCCCCAGACCTTCACGAACCGCTATAGACTGAGTCACGACACTGGTACTTCGAAAGCATGGATTTGAGTTTGGAAGTAAGCGCTCCAAATAGGAAAGCTGGTCACTAAACACCAGGTCATCAACATAGCCTATGAGCGGATGATGGTAGATATCTTCAACGACATTGATCTCCTTCGAACGCGCAAGGTAATCACGAGAAGCGTACATAGTAAGGCGATAATCACATAGCTTGGCGACAACCAGCGAGGTATTTGGCGGTTTTTCAATCGTGACGGCAATATCAACTTCCTGATGAGACCACTTTACAAAACGCTGTAACGGCAACAGGTCAATAATGATCTGCGGATACTGCTGACAGAACTGCACCAACTCCGGTGCTATAAAGTCATTACCAAAAGCTTCTGTTACTCCAAGACGCACCTTACCTTGGTTCTCTAAGTTTTTGCCTTGCAAAATTTCATTGGCCGCTTGTGCCCGCTGATCCATATCGCGGGCAGTCTGTAAGAGTAGCTGGCCATGTTCGGTCAGACTATGGCCTTCTGCACTGCGATCAAATAACTGAGTAGCCAACTGGTCTTCCAGTCGGTGTAAACGGCGTGAAACCGTCGAAGCATCTATACCTAAGCGCTTAGACGCTTGTGATAGTTTCTCAGTTCGCGCGACTTCTAAAAAGACCTTTAAATCATCCCAGTTCATCTCTATTCTCTTTGTGATCATAGGCTTGCAATTATGCAAGGGCGCATTGCCATACTGTCTATTGTTTACACGATACCCTGCCGCTATCCTAGATATCAATCAATATACACTGCTTGCATAAATGCATCTTTATATGCAGTGCAACATAAATCAGATATCTACTCACGATGTCTCTGGAGGCAATTATGAGCATTCCCCATGTAGCAATGATTATTAACGGTGAAAAAGTTGAAACCACCAGCGGCATTTGGGTTGATGTGCTCAACCCCGCCACTCAGGAAGTGGTTGCCAAAGTACCGTTTGCCACTCTTGATGAGGTCGACACGGCTGTCGCTAGTGCAAAAGAAGCCTTCAAAAGCTGGCGCAAAGTATCAGTCGCCAAACGCCAGGCCATTATGTTGCGTTTCCAACAACTGGTTCGCGACAACACCAAAGAGCTCGCCGAGCTAATTAGTCTGGAACACGGCAAGACACTGCCTGATGCTGAAGGTGAAGTCGGTCGAGGACTGGAAGCAATAGAAAATGCCTGCATGGTCACTAAAATCCAGCTCGGCGAGATCGCTGACAATGTTGCGGGTGACGTCAATGTATATACGTTAAACAAGCCACTGGGCGTCGGTGTCGGTATTACCGCCTTTAACTTCCCGATTATGCTGCCTTGCTTCATGTTCCCGATAGCCATCGCATGCGGTAATACCTTTGTACTCAAGCCTTCTGAGCAGGACCCGACATCGACAATGCGTTTGGTAGAATTGGCGATGCAAGCAGGTGTTCCAGCGGGCGTACTGAACGTCGTTCACGGTGGCGCCGATGTCGCTAACCGTCTGGCAGAGCATCCTGATGTTAAGGCGCTGTCTTTTATCGGTTCAACTCATGTCGGCACATCCCTTTATCAGCGTGCCAGCAACAGCGGTAAACGCGCACAGTGCATGATGGGTGCAAAAAACCACGCGGTTATCATGCCTGATGCCAATAAAGATCAAGCGATCAACCATATGCTTGGGTCTTGTTTTGGCGCGGCAGGTCAGCGCTGCATGGCCAACTCCGTTGTTATTTTGGTGGGTGAAGCGCGTGAATGGCTGCCAGAAATGGTGGAACGCGCTAAAAGTATGATCGTAGGCCCTGGCAGCAATCGCGAGGCAGACTTAGGACCGTTAGTTTCTCCACAGGCACAAGCACGTGTTGAAGGCCTGATTGAAACAGGTGTTAAGCAAGGAGCGTCGTTATTACTCGACGGCCGTGGTGTCAGCGTTGAAGGTTATCCAAAGGGCAACTTCGTCGGTCCTACATTGTTTGCCGATGTCACGACCGACATGGATATCTATACTCAGGAAGTCTTCGGTCCGGTGATGTGCGTGATGGGCGCTGATGATCTTGAGAGCGCTACTGATATTATCAATGCCAATGAAAATGGTAATGGTACGGCAATCTTTACCAACTCAGGCTGGAACGCACGCTGGTTCGAAAATAACGTTGATGTAGGACAGGTGGGTATTAATATTCCAATCGCGGTACCGGTTGCCTACTTCAGCTTTACGGGATCTCGTGCGTCTAAACTAGGTGATTTAGGGCCTAACGGTCAACAAGCAGTACAGTTCTGGACTCAGACGAAAACCGTATCAGCTCGCTGGTTTGAGCCTGGCACAACGTCTGACAAAGTCCACACGACGATTTCTATGAAGTAAGCGGCGTTGATTGCCAGCAAGCGTTAACGGCAAGCGTTACCGGCAAGAGTACCATGACAGCGGAGGGAGAACCCTCCGTTTGGGACACGCAGCAACCAAGACAAAATCCTTCGATGCCTTAAAACCGCTACCCACCTTAAATATTTTTATATTTCCTTTCAGGCCTGCCGACACTTCCGTAGCTGACTTCTGCCGATAGCTCATTATTACTCACCAGAAATTCTAAATAGCGACGCGCGGTGGTGCGACTGGCACCTATATATTCACCGACCTCTTCTGCATTCAACGCATGAGAATGCGTACTGAAAACGCTTCGTACCTTTTCTAACGTCAGGGCATCCACGCCTTTTGGCAGACGAGTTTCCAAACCGTCATTAGACGTTGCTGTAGTGCTGTAAGGTAAAATAGTATCGACATCACGTTGCCCCAGAGTTTGCATGGCTTGGAATTTTCCCAAATGCTGATGATATCGATCCAGCGTTTCCTGTAAACGCTCAAAGACTAATGGTTTAAGAATGTAATCGAACACTCCGCCGTGTAACGCTTCCCGAAGAGAATCCACCTCTTTTGCCGCAGTGACAAGGATCACATCGACACTGCTGTTTCTGGCACGTAATTTACGTAATAGATCCAGCCCTGTCCCTGTTGGAAAGTGTATATCCAGGAGCAAGAGTTCAGGTTGCATTACGTCAACCAGATCTTCCGCATCTTCTAAACTATGGGCAATACCGACAAGCTCAAAGCCCTCTATTCGCTCAAGAAAGCGCTTTTGTATCTCTGCTATTTGTTGATCATCTTCAGCGATGACGATACGTATCAAGTTCATATTTTTTTCTTATTTTAAGTTTTCATATTTGAGATCTTTCTTCTTTCAGGCCTTTCTTCTTTCAGGCCTTTCTTATTTTAGGCAGGTACACAATAAAACGGCTTCCTTCTTCCTCGCCTTTCTCCAGCATAATAGTACCCCCCAGCGTTTCCAGCAGGCCTTTGACCAAGTGCAGACCGATACCGTGACCCATTTCAGTCTTACTGGTGAAGCCTTTTTCAAAAATTTGCTGCTGCTGATGCAAGGAGATCCCCGCGCCCTGATCCTCTATTTCAAATATAAGATCATTACCCAGATCAGTCATCGACACCTTAACCTTTCCACCCGCACCTTTATGTCGCAAGGTCGCTTCCAGGGCATTATCAATTAAATTACCCAGCACACTCACCAATTGCTCTCTGGGCAAATATTCTGGTAACTCTGTCATTTTGCTTTCCGGGTCAATCACCAGACGCAAACCGAGTTCTCTGGCACGATTGTATTTACCTAAGAAAAACCCTGCCAACACCGGATCAGGCACCACCTCAAGCAGCAGACGAATTAGCTCCTGATGCTCTTGTGTCTCCTGCCCTATAAACGCCAGTGCTTCATTTTTAGCATCTAACTGAATCAAGCCTGCAATGGTATGTAATTTGTTAGAGTATTCATGTGCCTGGCTACGCAGACCGTCGGCATACTGCTGAATACGGGTTAATTTTTTACTCACCAAATCAAGTTCATCTTTTCGTCTAAAACTCGAAACGACGCCGGTAATCTGATCTCCCTGCTTTAAGGGGATACGGTTTACAATCAGACTATGATTCTGCAGCCATACTTCATAGTCAAAATGTGGTTTTCCTGTTTTAAGAATCTCTAGCATCGCGCTACCGGGCAATACTTCTTCGATTGACCTGCCCATTAACTGTGTATCTTCTGAAAGTCCGAGGGTTTTAATAGCATTACGATTAAAGATAGTGATTTTTCCTTTATTATTAATCGCTATAATGCCCTCACGAACAGACTCCAATGTAGCTTTTTGCTCATCAAATAATCTCGCTATCTGTTCAGGCTCCAGACCAAATATTGCTTTTTTAAAGTGGTTGGCAAACCAAACAGCAATAATCGCACTCAACAAAAACGAGAGCGCTATGACAACCATCAGCGTTAATCGATAGTCGCTGATAATTTCATCAACCCGATCAAGATGATAACCCACCGAAACCACGCCAATAACATCACGATCATTATTCGCAAATACCGGTGCTTTTCCGCGCATCGACCAGCCCAAACTACCTAAGTCTTTTGAAATGTAGCCTTTTCCTTGTTTCAATGCGAGAGCACTATCATCACCTTCATCATCGGCCATCGACAAACCTACTTTTTCCAGGTTGGGATGCGCCAAACGAATACCGTTTTTATCACCGATAACCACAAAGCGGGCCTGTGTTTTCTTTGCCAACAGCATACTAATCGGCTGCAGTGCATCTGTATCGCCACGAGCAACAGCCTCTGAAATTTGCGGAACAGCAGCAATCGTCTTAGCAACATGCAATGCCCTTTCGCCTATCTGCTCTTCCAGAGACTGGTGCAGGTATTGCACAGCAAAAACACCCAGCAACCCGGTTTGTAAAAGGGCCATCAGCCCCAACACAAGAATCATTCGCGTTTTGAGCTTTAAACGACTCAGTAATTTCATGGTTTTTACCCAGGTGGCTCTCATCAATAAACCAGGTAAGTGATCAGGTCTACTGGTCTTTATAGTTCAGCCCTTTGGTGAGATAGTAATCAAGCAACAAATTCAACACCCGTGAACAGTATGCACAAAAAGAATTAAAAATTTTAAAAAGCTTTTAAACTCATAATCTATAACAAAGCCAGTTGAACAATTATCCTGCTCCCATCATAACAATAAATAAAACAGCATCGAGGTAATTTTTATGTTCTGCAAACCAACTCCTAAAAAACGTTCGGCTCTCATGGCCGCAGTGTTAACCACTTGCCTGACCGCCGGTTTTTCATTGAGCGCTTCAGCAACAGAAAGCATCCACTTCCTGATACCGGGTGGTGCTGGCGGCGGCTGGGACTCAACCGCACGCGGTACAGGTGAAGCACTGTCTAAGTCGGGCCTTGTTTCCACAATCTCTTACGAGAACATGTCAGGCGGCGGCGGCGGTAAAGCCATTGCGCATCTGATTGAAACGGCTACGCAAAAGCAAGACACCTTAATGGTGAATTCAACGCCAATCGTCATCCGCTCGCTCTCCAAAGTGTTCCCTCAGTCTTTTCGGGATCTCACACCGATTGCCGCGACCATAGGAGATTTTGGTGCTTTTGTTGTCAAAAATGACTCTAAATACACCAGCTTTACGCAAGTTATAGAAGACTTCAAAAAAGATAATCGCTCAGTGAAAATATCTGGTGGCTCAGCGCGGGGCAGCATGGATCATTTAGTCGCTGCAATGGCATTTAAAGCCGCTGGCGGCGACCCGTCCAAAGTACGCTACGTCGCTTATGATGCTGGCGGAGAAGCAATGGCAGGACTACTGTCAGGCGAAACACAAATTCTTTCTACCGGCTTCAGCGAAGCGCTGACGCTCTCTGCAGCAGGTGAAGTACGCATTCTGGCAATGACCGGAGATGAGCGTAATGACGCAGATCCAAGTGTACCCACTCTGAAAGAATTAGGTTATGACGCCTCGTTCGTAAACTGGCGCGGCTTCTTTGCAGCACCAGGCATATCTGAAACACAGAAAAATGAATTTATCGACTCCCTTGAAAAAATGTACCAAACCGATGAATGGGAAGAAGTCAGAGCCCGTAACGGCTGGGTAGAGAGTTTCAAGCCTGGAGCACAGTTCGTGAGCTTCCTTGAACAGCAAGAGCAAGAGATAGGCGACTTGATGCGCGAGCTCGGCTTTCTGTAGTAACAAGCCTCTCTGCACAATGAACTAGTCACTTTCACAATCTTCGGGCCATGGTCGCTGACAGAAAAACAGTGCCTGGCCCGAGATCTCTATTACCCCACAAAGCGGAGAGTTCCGCCGTCCGGAGTACCCCATGATTTTTACCAAAGACCATATTGGTGGACTTATATTCCTGTGTTTATCCGTCACATACGGTTACTACGCCGGCGATATTGCACTACTGCCAGGTGATGAGTATGAACCGTTCCATGCGCAGACATTACCATACGCCTTAGCAATTCTGGGGGGAGGGCTTTCTCTGGCACTACTCATCACCGCTAAATCAGACCTTAACCATAAACTTAGCTTGCGGGGGTATGACTTTGTGCTGGTCGCCAAGCTACTCGTACTTGTGGTGCTGTTTGCATTAGCACTGGAGTGGGTTGGATTTTTGTTAGCAACCGTATTCTTCTTAGTAGGTGGATATTGGTTACTCGGCGAGCGTCGCCCCAAAATGCTGTTGTTAGCGTCGGTTCCCTTTGCTATCGGGATCTGGTTTGCCCTTACCCAATTGCTGGATGTCTATCTGGCTCCGGGGCAACTCTACACACAACTATTTGGAGGATAAGCTAATGTTAGACGGAATCTTCACCGGCCTATCAACGGCTGTTATGCCCTTTAATTTAATGATGGTTGTTGTCGGCTGCTTCGCTGGAACATTCATCGGCATGTTACCAGGACTGGGACCCATCTCAGCGGTAGCCTTAATGATCCCGATTACTTACGGCATCGACCCTGCATCAGGCATCATTCTGATGGCCGGTGTTTATTACGGTGCGGTATTTGGCGGTTCGACCTCCTCTATTCTTATCAATGCACCCGGTTGCGCGAGTACCGTTGTTACATCATTTGATGGCTATCCATTGGCACAGCAGGGACAAGCAGGCAAAGCACTGGCTTTAGCGGCATACAGCTCCTTTATCGGTGGCACCATTGGTGCAATAGCATTACTCATTGCCGCACCCGCCTTAGCTGCAGTATCCCTGAGCTTTCAATCTACCGACTATTTCGCCCTTATGGTTTTAGGCCTGACCGCTGTTGCTGCTTTTTCAGGTAAAGGACAGGTCATTAAAGCGATGATTATGACTGTTTTTGGTCTGATGATAGCCACGGTCGGCACCGATAAAACCTCTGGTGTTCCCCGCTTCACCTTCGGCAGCATTGACCTGATCGACGGCATTAGCTTCCTTCTGCTGGCGATGGCGACGTTTGCGCTCGCTGAAGTGGTAATGACTATCCTCAATGGAAAGCACAAAGAAAAAGATGCACAGCTGGATATGGCTCAACTCGGTAGCATGAAGCTGAGTAAAGAAGAGATATTACATGTCGCACCGACTGTCGCCCGCTCTTCTGTGTTTGGCTTTATTGTCGGTGTTCTTCCCGGTGCTGGTGCGACTATTGCGTCTTTTCTTGCTTACGGACTTGAGCGAAACATTGCATCCGCAAAAGAAAAACTTAAATTTGGTAAAGGCTCATTACGCGGTCTGGCAGCGCCAGAAACGGCCAACAATGCAGCCTCAACAGGTTCATTCGTACCCCTGCTGACACTCGGCATCCCTGGATCAGGCACGACTGCGATTATGTTAGGTGCCCTGATTGCCGCTGGCGTACAACCCGGCCCTCGCCTGTTTGTTGATAACCCTGATGTTTTCTGGTCAGTCATTATCTCGATGTATTTTGGTAACCTGGTACTGTTAATTCTTAACTTACCCCTGATCCCTTATATCTCGAAATTATTGACCATTCCTCGTCCGATATTAATTCCTCTGATCCTGTTCTTCTCAATCACGGGTGTCTATCTGGTGAGCTTCAATACCTTTGATATCCATATGATGGTGGTTATTACCGTTATTGCGCTCCTGCTGAAGTTACTGGAATTCCCCATGGCTCCGATGCTACTCGGTTATATTCTGGGCGGACTCATGGAAATCAACCTCAGCC
Organism: Neptunomonas qingdaonensis; assembly: GCF_900113275.1. GTDB lineage: Bacteria > Pseudomonadota > Gammaproteobacteria > Pseudomonadales > Balneatricaceae > Neptunomonas > Neptunomonas qingdaonensis. The sequence continues at coordinate 193,455 of NZ_FOOU01000001.1, read as the reverse complement.
GGGCGCTGGTGATTTCAGATGGTAGCTTTGCGTTTTTATGGGAACGGCCATTAACACTAGGCATCATGATAGCGGCCATTCTTATGCTATGTTTACCACCCATTCTGGAACGACTGAACAAGCGTAAAGCTGTTCGTGGTCCGGAAGTAGCCGTCAATGAAGGTGAGGGGTAATCACACACTTCTTTATTAAGACTGCTTAATCCAACTAAGCTTAGCTCACAGCATTGATAATCAATGCTGTGAGCTTTTTTGGTATTAAGCGTAACTACCCAAAAATCACTCCCGGTAACCACAGAGCAATCTGTGGATAAGCAACAACAAGCCCCAGACCAATCACCTGAAGAATAATAAACGGAACTACCGATTTATACAGGTCATAGATAGTAATGGACGGAGGCGCCACCGATCGCATATAAAACAAATTATACCCAAAGGGGGGCGTTAGATAGGCCGTTTGCATACTGATAATAAACAATACGGCGAACCACACTGTGTCAAATCCCAACTCCTGAACAATTGGTACAAACAAAGGTACGGTAATAAAGACAATCGCAAAATCATCAAGGAACATACCCAGCACGAAGTAGGTGACCAGCATCGCGATAATCACCCAGTAAGGCGAAAGATTCGAATCTTCTACCAGTTCAGTCAGCAGAGATCCTGCCCCCAAACCAATATAGACCTTACTGAAAAATACAGCCGCCACGGTAATCCAGATCAACATACCCATAAGCTGAGTAGTACTCATAAGTACTTCTTTAAGCATTTTGATATTCAATGTGCGATAGATAGCCGCACATAAAATAGAACCTGCCGCACCCACCGCTGATGCTTCTGAAGGCGATGTAATACCACCGACAATAAAGCCCAACACTGTCCCGATAAGGAGACCCGGCAGAATCAATGCTTTGAGCGCTTTTATCTTATCAAGACCATTAACACGCTCAGCCAGAGGAATTGAAGGGGCTTTTTCCGGATTTTTGACGGCAAACAGGAAGATATAAAGCATGTATATACCGGCCAACATTAAACCCGGCATCAAACCTGCTGCAAACAATTTACCGACCGACTCTCGGGCAAGAAATGCGTAAACGATCATCAATACGCTAGGAGGAATCAAAAAACCTAACGCGCCACCCGCCATGATAGTACCGGTAACCAGCTTCTTGTCGTAACCTCGCTTGAGCATTGCAGGTAAGGCGATGATACCTAAACTGACGGTTGCTGCACCTGATACCCCAGCCAGCGCGGCGATAATCGCACATACAATCACAGTGCCCATTCCCAGGCCACCGGGTACACCTCCCATCAGCTTGTTAATCATCTCAAACAGGTCATCGGTTATACCGGATCGCTGCAGCATTAATCCCATAAAAATAAACATAGGGAGCGCCACCAGCAGGAAATTATCCATCGCTGAGAAAGCACTGTTGGCCATTAATTCGAGGCCAGCGGGGCCCCATAGAAAATAGGCTGAACCTGTGCCTACGGTCAATAACGCCCAGGTTAACGGGGCGCCCATCGCCAATAGAGCCAGCATGGACAAAAACATGCCTAAGGTAACCAATAAAGGATCTAGATCTAACACGGATACACCTTCGTTTTTTCAGTATACATCTGCACAATTCTTATCAGACCCTTGTTAAGTAAGGCTCTCTGAAAAATTAACAGATATAAAAAACTTACAGAGCTATCAACCCATTCAAAAATCAGCCAGGTAGGACGCTACTCAGGACTCACTTTCTGCTTCCGCTGGCATACCCAGAGCAACCACCAGGCTACGAATCAAGGCAGCTAAGCTTTGCAACATCATTAGGGCTATAGCCAGAGGGAGAACGGATTTGAAAGGATAAACAATTGGCGCCCAGGTACTCTTTGAAGATACCTCTCTAATCGCCCATGACTCCGCAGCGTAGTTAAAGGTGATCACAAAGAAAACGCCGAATACAACTAAACCAAGTGTGCCGGTTATCACGTCCATAATTGCTCTGGTGCGAACTGAGAACAGGTTATAGATCACTTCACTTTTCACATGGCCGTGGTGTCTATGAGTATAGACACCTGCCAGTATGCAGAAAGTACCATATAACATCGTGGTACTTTCATGTGCCCATGAGGTAGGGCTGTTAAATAAATAACGTGCCGTCACCTCATAGCCAAGTACAGCAATCATGGCAAGGCACATCCAGGAGATGCTCTTGCCAACCCACTCAGATACCCTGTCTTGAAAAGCAAGATATTGAGAAAGTTTTGACATTAAGCTCTCCCGGTAGCCTTCGCTGTTGCGATAATCGCTTCAATCGCTTTAGCGGTACGCTCAGACTTTTTACCTTCCTCTGCCCAGACATCCATAGCAGCTGCGGTGAGCGCTTTAGAGTCTTCAGCAGGCAGAGACGCAAATTCAAAGATACCTTCGGCATTCACATCCAAGCAACCGTTCACATTCCAGGCATGCATGTTGGTAGCGTGTTTAGCCGTTGCCAATTCGATAATTTTCTGTTGATCAGGAGACATAGAGTCCCATTTTTTCTTGTTGATCAGCATGCCATCGGCATAACCAGGGTTGATCATATTCAGGTAAGTGTAGTGCTTGGCAGCTTCGTGCAGTTTCAACGCTTTATACTCAAGCGTCCCCCCATAGATAACGCCATCAATAGCGCCGGTAGATAGCGCGATATACAGCTCCTGGCTTGGCAGATATACCGTTGGGATATCAAATTTTTCTAAAATCGCTGCAACCGTAGACGTCGCACGGATTTTCATGGTTTTCAGATCTTCCAGACTCTTAACAGGCTTTGTTGTCAGCAAATCGTATGGGCCACCAAACACAGGCCCTAAATAATGCACGCCTTTCTCGGCATAAGCTTCTGTCAGTAGATCACCAAGGCCTTTAGTCTGGTGCAAATACATCGCTTCGTCATAGCTTGTCCATGCGCCAGGGATGCCGCTTTCAATGTTACCCATATCCAGTTGGCCGGCCCAATAACCACCATAACCCTGACACATATCCAGCGTACCTTTGGATACGGCATCTAACATCTGATCGTTAGACACTAACTCGCTTCCGCGGAAACGAGTGATACGTACATTTTTGTTCGAGCTGGTTTTAACATCATTGGCAAAGGCTTTATACAGATCGTCAGTTTCTGTTCCGTATAATGTTTGCATTCTCAGATTAACTTTATCGCCGGCATGTGCAGAAGTTGCTGATAGGGCGAGCGGTGCTGCAGCGATACCGGTGGCAGCTGCTTTCAATAAGTCTCTTCTTTTCACTCTCTTATTCCTTTCTTTTCATAAGTTCTGATAGCTTATTAGCAGCGAGTTTTAGGAATCGTAAAAGCACATTCTATTTACGTTCTAACAGAAGCTCTCTGATAACGTTCCTACCGACTACCGAGTAGTTACGCAGTATTTTTAACACCGTTAAGTGTAAATTAAAAGCTACATTTGTTCGGTATTTAGTCTATTGGCGATTTACGCAGAAGATTTTATTTATTAGTGAAAACTAATTAATGAAAAGAATATTTATTATTTAAAACCAGACAATCAATTGTTTTTAAATGAAAAAAAACAGATCATCGAGCCATGAGAAAAAGAAAACCTTACCTTTTGCAATGATTATTTCTCTTGGAGATTCATAAGCAACCGATATTAATTAATGTCTAATATATTGAACACAGGAAAGAAAGAGGAGGAGGTTCTTACGAGTTTAAGTACGACGTAGAAAGGCAGCGGATTATTTACACCTCTATAAAGGCTGAAGTGACGAGAGATTTATAACTCCGGAAAGCCTTGAGCATCAATTGACACTTCGCTATCCAGGTCACTCTCCACATCAATAAGCCCGCCGTTTCCTGGCTCAATATCATTGCGTGTCCACCAATATTTGAAACCGTTAGCTAACATCCACTGGCCTACACGATCCAAAGTTAACCACTCCCGGCAGCATCCCCGGGCACTGTTTAAGCGTAGCGGTGAGCCATCAACATAAACCAGCGCAGCCCAGGCAAATGGATGCTTACCGGGATCACCAAAACCGCCGCCTTGCTTATTCCTATAGATACGGTAGGCGACGGCAAAATCGCCTATTCGCCCCTGCTCACGAACAATCGGAAGTTCTGCCTGGGTGATCACTCCGGCAATTTGCAGGTAAGCTTCTAAACTCTCATTATTATTCATCATGAGTCATGGTGTTGCTTTTTCGGAAAGATGATCATACATTATGGTACATGCTGTACGGATCGACAACTGGTTACGACGTAATAAACCCTACGCCACTATCCACTTTTACCGGCAGGTGAAGAGCCTAACCAACAAGTATGATGAAGGACACCTTATGAATGTGAGCAATAAAACAGCCGTGGAATTACTTTCTGATCTTCGCGCTCACCATATCTCAGCGGTAGAGCTGCTAGAGCAAACCATCCAGCACGCAGAGCATGTTGCAGAGACATATAACCCCTTCTCTATAAAACTGTATGATCGCGCACGCAAAGCAGCGGTTCATGCTGACGAACTATTAGCCCAAGGCCTGGGTGGGGCATTATGCGGCCTACCCATTACTATTAAGGACTCGCAATGGCTTGAAGGCGTGCCCTGCACTAATGGCTCCCGCACCCAACAAGACTTTATTCCACACAGCACCAGTGCAGCCGTTAGGCGCCTGGAAGAAGCCGGGGCTGTTATTTTTGCTAAAACAACCTGCCCTGAGTTCTGTTTAACCGGAACTACATCCTCAGAGCTCTATGGGGTAACGTCTAATCCCTGGAACATTGAGCGCACAAGTGGCGGATCTTCAGGTGGTTCGGCCGTAGCAGTCGCCGCCGGAGCAGGCACTATGTCACTGGGCGGTGATGGAGGTGGATCTATCCGTATCCCCGCTGCTTTTTGTGGCATCGTCGGATTCAAACCCTCTTTCAAAGCCGTACCAAGAGAACCCTGTTTTCCTTCATGGAGCACCATTGTCTCCTATGGACCCATGACACGCACCGTTGCTGATGCCCGACTGATGTTTTCTGTTGTTGCCGCTAATAATACAGATAATGCCTACCTGGATGCTCTGGCAGCACATGCGCAACACCCTCTCCCGCTGACGGGACAAAAAATTATCGTCTCTGAAGACTTAGGCATCGCTCCGGTTGATGATGATGTACGCCAAACCTTCCGCACAGTTATTCATCTGCTGGAAGGCGCGGGTGCAGAAATCGTTCATGACCACCCACACCTCCCTTCATCAGTCGTAGCCTGGGCAACATCGGCACATTACGACTCATGGAGCTTTCAGAAGGAGAAAAAATCTCCTCTGAAGGGCCTTGAAAAAGGAACACTGGAGACGCTGCATTTTGGCGCAAGCCTCACAGAAGAAGAATTTAATGCCGCCGAAGAGCACAGAGAAGTAATTCATGCGGCTTACATGGCGATGTTTGAAAGAAATGCCAGTTCATTCTTCCTGACACCGACGTTAGGCGTTGAGGCATTCAAACATACACGTCGCTATCCTAAATATGTTGGCTCGACCAAAATCACCAATCCTTGGCTCGACTGGGTTTCTTTCCTTTATGATGCTAATCTGACCGGTATGCCTGCTTGCGCGTTACCCATGGGGTTAGGTGATGAGGGGCTACCATTATCCATTCAGATTTCAGGACCTCTGGGCAGCGATGCTGCTGTACTGGATATAGCAGAGCACCTGGAAAGCCTGATTGGTTGGGATAACTCGCCAAAAGATTCCCTAAAAGAATCTCTGGAGAATAATGATCTCACAAAGCCGCAAATAGGGCTGGAGACACGAGCTACGTGAAAAACCTTGAGTTTGATGTCATAAACGAGTCAGTTCCGGGTGATAAGTTTAGCCAGCTTTTTCAAAAAGGCTGGCCCGCTTATCGCGCCTGGTATCTGGATGAAGGCGAAGAAGCACGCCCCAGTTATCTTGAATGTGTATCTGCATTAGAAAAACACATGCCTGAGCTGGTTCCTCTTTATCATCAAATTATCAAGCTGTTAGACTGCGATGACCTGCAAGCACGTTTTTTAAGTCTGTATTGCCCACCGACATTTTATTCTGCCTGTTCTCAGCTCATTTATAAAAAAGAACAATCTGTTCTGATCCGCAACTACGATTTTCCTGCTTTCCTTTGTGAAGGCACGATTCTTAGCAGCCAATGGATCGACAAAAAAATCATAGCGATGACTGATTGCGTATGGGGCGCACTCGATGGAATCAACGATGCTGGCTTGGTTGTATCAATCAACTACGGTGGACGCCTGATCGAAGGTTCTGGTTTTGGTATCACCATTGTAGTGCGCTATGTGCTGGAAACCTGTAGCACAGTAGATGAAGCGATTGCCGTATTTAACAGAGTGCCAGTGCATCTTGATTACAATATTGCGTTACTCGATAAGACAGGAAAGCATGCAACGGTTTTTATAGCCCCTGACCAGGCACCCCATGTTACCCCGCAAACCACCTCAACCAATCATCAGGCACATATCAAGGATGGCAAGCCCCTGTTCCTTGCAGATTCAACCACCAGACTAGATACACTGAATTGGTTAGTAGCAAACAACGATTACTCACTCTCAGATACCATTACTCAATTCTTGCATCCGCCGCTGTATCGTCAACATGGAGACCAACAATCAGGCACTTTATATACAGCGGTCTATAACCCCACACAAGGGTATGTAAATTATGTTTGGCCGCACCAAAACCTATACTTGACTTTTGACCACTTTCCCGAACAATCAATTGATATTCATTATGCCTAGCAACGCTGCAAGGCCTCCGATCCATTGCTTAACGAGTATCTAAGGAACACTATGGCCAGCCTGTTACGTAAAATAACATCAATAGCCAATGGTATTTTCAGATCAGTTTTCCCAGCGCGTGTCACCCAGGACCCAGAAGAACCAATAACCTTACCTTCAAAAAATAATATTGAGGACCTCATCATGAGCGAGCCAGAAAAACTTCGCGGCTTATCCGATATCTATCGTTTTTTTCGCAAAAACACCACGCCTATCTACTTTGTATCGCCAACCGCCTATAACATTCTTGGTTTGGGCCAATGGATTCAAGGTTTCAAATACATATCTCACTTTGACTCTTTCGATGGTGGTCATTTTCGTGTAACCAACCCACAGCAGAACACGGAACGCGAGTTTCAGTCCATGGAAGATATGGTGAACTACCTGCTGAGCCACAAAGAATCCGTCGATCTTTTTCAGAGAAACGGCGGTAAAGGTAAAATCCTCACTGTTATGTTTGATGAGAAAACCGAAGAGATTGCTAAACAACTCGGGGTCGAGATTGCTTTACCATCAGCGGAGCTACGTAAACGACTGGACTCCAAAATTGTCACCACCCAACTCGCTAATGAAGCGGGCGTAGCCAGCGCCCCCAACATTGTCGATGTGCAAGCATCCAGTTATGAAGAATTGCGCGCCTTGGCTGAAAAAAATAATCTGGGTGAAAAATTAGTCGTTCAAACGCCTTATGGGGATTCTGGCAAAACCACATTTTTCATCAGCAACCAGGAAGAGTGGGACAAGGTCGCCAAAAAAGTGATCGGTGAAACGCTCAAGGTGATGAAGTATATCAACCACATCCCGGGCACAGTTGAAGCGGTTGCAACCCGTTGCGGCACTATGGTGGGGCCGTTGCAAACCGATATTACCGGCTATAAAGAACTCACACCGTATAAAGGCGGTTGGTGCGGTAACGATATATTCCCTGAACTCCTTGAAGGAAAACAGCGAGAAAAAATTATCGCGATGGTTAAGGCGATGGGTGACAAGCTTTATGAGAACGGCTACCGAGGTACCTTCTGTTTCGATTATCTGGTTGATACGGATGACGGCGAAGTCTATCTTGGCGAGATCAATCCACGCATCAGTGGAGCCAGCCCGCTAACCAATCTGGTGACTTCAAAGTACGGCGGCATTCCGTTAATGCTGTTCCACCTGCTTGAATTTATGGATGTCGACTTTGAGATCGATGTAGATGAAATTCAAAAGCGCTGGGCAGATTTTGGCAGTTGGACACAGTTAGTACTCAAACATACCGAAGATCAGGTGCGCCTGATCACAAAAGCGCCCCGCTCCGGTATCTGGCGTATGCTCGATAATGGCGAGATAAAATTTGTTCGTAATAGCATAGACTGGAATAACGTCAGCGATAATCAGGATGCATTTTACTTACGTGTTTATGATGCTGGCGATTACGCCTACCTAGGTGCAGATATGGGTATTCTGGTCGCTCGCGGAAGAATGCAAACCGATGACCGCCAACTGTTACCTCGCGCGCATCAATGGATAAGAGCCATCAATGCAGAGTTTGAATACAGAGCATTAGATGCACAGGAAGTGCCACACATTCCAACCGACAATGTACGCAAAATGATCTGATCACCATTAGACCAGTCCTTATAAGTCAGTCCCTTTATGCCAGTCCATTGGCCGCTCTCTTCGAGAGCGGCCTTTTTTCTATGTCACACACCCTTCGCTTCTAATGCAGTCAATGCCGCCTGCCTGATCGCAATATAAACACGTCATCATTCTTTACAGATGTTATATTATCTTATATATTAGGTTATTCTAATTTAATGTATTCTAATTAAATATTAACTTCCATAAAAGTGAGAGCTGAAATGAAAACTATCAAAAATGTTGCCGCATCGTGCTTAGTCGCTGGGTCTTTGCTATCTGCTACAAGCGTACAAGCTGAAGGTCACGCCTCTCAGGTAGATAAAGCACTTATTATACTCACGAGTCCATCTTTACAAACTCAGGGTATGGCGATGGTTTTGGGGAACGCTATGCAGGCAAAAGGAGTGGCTGTTGATGTGCTGTTGTGTGATACCGCAGGTGACTTAGCGTTAACCTCAACCACCAGCCAGGCGTTAAAGCCACAAAACGTCACGCCAGAGCAACTGATGCTTAAGTTACAGAACAGTGGTGCTAATGTCAGTGTATGCGCGCTTTACCTACCCAACAGTACGCATAGCAAGCAAGACCTGCGCGAGGGTATTAGTGTTGCAACACCTCCACAAATGGCAAGCATGATGTCTTCAGACAGTACCCGTGTTTACAGCTTTTAATGAGTTTTATAGAGAGCGCTTATCATGAAAAACCTAATCATACGCACACTACTTACAACAGCATTAGCTTTGCCAATCTACACCGCGAACGCCAATGAGATCGGTATTAGCCCACAAGAAACGCAAATTCTGATCCAACAAAGCGATAGTGTTCTGTTTATTGATGTGCGCGATCCGGTTGAGATCATGTTTATTGGCTTTACGGATGAAGTAGATACCAATATTCCTTACTTAATGGTGGATCGTTCCCAGTGGGATACAGATAAAAACCGCTTTCGCCTTTATCAAAACCCGGACTTTATCAGTCAGGTCAAGGCTGCCTTAACCGCAAAAGGATTGGATGAAAGCGCCACCATCATCACTATGTGTCGCTCAGGTAGCGAGCGCGGCTTACCCAGTGCTAAGTTTTTGCAGGACAATGGCTTTGCTAACGCCCGCTATGTCGTGAATGGCTTTCAAGGCGACGCGCTAAAAGAGGGAGAAAAAGCTGGGCTACGGATTCAGAACGGTTGGCAAAATGAAGGACTCCCCTGGAAGGCCAAACCTAACCCTGAAAAAATATACAGAATAGATTTACAGAAAAGGTAGGTTAGCACTGCACGGGCACTGCTGTGGTTTACAGAGCCCGTATTGTTATATCAAAGAATTAAGAGTTATTTTTTGTGTCAGGGCATATTCCTTTTGTCTTAATCAGGGAGAAAAATCTAACAACTCGACCCCCACTTAATCACATTATACTGAAAGGGTGAAATACTATGCCAATTAGCCGACGTAACCTTCTTATATCTGGCGCCTCACTTGGTGCAGCATCCGCTGCAGGTATGTTGGGCTGGGAACTTAGTAAATTAGAGACGAAGGCGCGCATACTCATCGCCGGCGGTGGTGCGGCCGGTATCAGTATCGCTAACAAGCTTCAAATGTACCTAAAAGGCGCCCAAATCACCATCGTCGATCCGCGCCCTTACCACTGGTACCAACCAGGACAAACACTACTGTTGGCCGGGGCTTATAAAAACCTCGATGATGTGATGAGTAGCAATCAACAATATATCAACTCAGAAACAAACTGGGTGACAGCAGCAATCAGTGAGTTTGATCCTGATAACAACCAGGTGCGCACCAACCAAAACGATACTCTGGTATACGACTACCTAATCGTCGCTACGGGTCTGGAGTTACGCTACGACCTGATAGAAGGATTAGATACGCAACAAATAGGCAAGGATGGTATTGCCAGTATTTACTTAAGCCCTGAAGCAGGTCTTGCCAGCCATCAGCAAGCGTTAGACTTTGCGCAATCGAACGGTGGAGAGGGAGTATTTACCCGCCCACACGGTGCAATGAAGTGTGCTGGTGCGCCGATGAAAGCAACCAACCTGGTAGAGTATTTTGTTCGCCAAGCGGGTAAAAGAGATCAATTTAACTTCAATTATATGACCGCCGAAAACTTCCTGTTTTCAGTTAAAGCATTTGATAAGCGCCTGATAGAAATCTGGCAAGAAAGACAGATCACTGCGCACTACCAGCATCAGCTTAAAGCAATTGACAGCGCCAGTAAGCAAGCTTGGTTTGCAACAGCCGATGGTAACCAATTGCAACAGTCGTGGGATTTCATACATGTTGTTCCCCCTATGTCTCCCATTCCCGTTGTGCGTAACTCAGTATTGGCTGACAAAGATAAATTCAAAGGCTATCTGGAAGTCGATCAATACAGCTTACAACACAAACGCTATGCTAACGTTTTTGGCTTAGGCGACACGGTTGGTACACCGATAGGTAAAACAGCCGCGTCAGTAAAAGCGCAACTCCCTGTTGTTGCTAAAAACCTGACATCGCTACTGCGTGATGAACAGATGACTGCCCGCTGGATGGGTTACACCTCCTGCCCAATGATTCTTGATGTGGGTCACGCCATGCTGTGGGAGTTCGACTACAGCATGCAACCCATCACTGCCTTACCCTTTGAGGTGGTGGATCCTCTGGAGAAAAGTAAACTGGCCTGGGTAATGGAGAAATCCTTAATAAAGCCTGTTTACGACGTAATGCTTGAAGGTTACACGCCTATTTAGCTGGCTACCAAGTTACGGATCTAGCTGCCGGATTTGTCATGAAAAACACAATAAATGACAAATTTGACATATAAAATTCTAAAAACATACCTGCCTGCTGTCTGTAAGCCACTGATAGCAGGCTTTCAGGTATTTTATATTACTTGAAGAAACTGGCATAACCTGTGCTTATCTTAAATAAACAACTCAGCTTATTACACTGCTGTAGTTGTTCATTACTTCCGGCATGTGCCGGTTTTACATTTAACAAAGGTCGTGGCTTATGGTTTCCGAAACAGTCGTGGAGCTCTCCCGCTGGCAGTTTGCCTTAACGGCGCTGTATCACTTTCTATTTGTCCCATTAACTCTGGGACTAGCATTCATGCTGGCCATCATGGAATCTGTCTATGTGATGACCAACAAACAAATCTACAAAGACATGACCCGTTTCTGGGGCAAGCTCTTTGGTATCAACTTCGCATTAGGCGTCACTACCGGCCTGACTATGGAATTTCAGTTTGGCACAAACTGGGCCTATTATTCACATTACGTGGGTGATGTCTTTGGTGCTCCACTGGCCATTGAAGGCCTAATGGCATTCTTTTTAGAATCGACCTTTATTGGTTTGTTCTTCTTCGGCTGGGATCGCCTCTCCAGGGTGCAACATCTTACAGTCACCTGGCTGGTAGCGATTGGCTCCAACTTCTCGGCACTATGGATTCTTATTGCCAATGGCTGGATGCAGAACCCGGTTGGGGCTTACTTTAATTTTGAAACCATGCGCATGGAAATGAACAGCTTCGCTGAAGTGATTTTCAACCCCGTTGCTCAGGTCAAATTTGTACATACCGTTTCTGCCGGTTATGTCACCGGTGCGATGTTCGTACTTTCTATCAGCGCCTACTACATGCTGCGTAACAGAGACGTAGGCTTTGCCCGCCGCTCATTTGCCATCGCTTCTGCTTTTGGTTTGGCGTCGATCATCTCTGTCATCATTCTGGGTGATGAAAGTGGTTATGAAGTCGGTGATGTGCAAAAAGTTAAATTAGCCGCCATAGAATCAGAATGGGAAACACATCCAGCACCCGCTGCCTTTACACTGATAGGTCTTCCTAATCAGGAAGAGCAAACCACTGATTTCGCGCTACGCATACCTTATCTGCTGGGCCTAATCGCGACCCGCTCTATTGATGAAGAAGTGATCGGTCTAAAGGACTTAATCGCCACCCATGAAGTGCGTATTCGTCAAGGTATGATTGCTTATGGACTTCTACAGCAGCTACGTAAAGGTGAAGATAATCCCGAAAATCGTGCGGCCTTCAGCGCCGTCAGTGACGATCTTGGCTACGGATTACTGTTAAAACGCTTTACTGAAAATGTCGTCGATGCAACTGAAGAACAGATCAAAGCGGCCGCTCTGGATAGTATTCCACAGGTTGCCCCCATATTCTGGACGTTCCGTATTATGGTCGCCTGCGGTTTCACTATGCTACTCACCTTTGCGGCAGCATTTTATTACACTGCACGCCGAAAAGAGCATAAAACACCCTGGCTGCTAAAACTCTCACTACTCTCTCTGCCCCTACCCTGGATAGCCATTGAAACGGGATGGTTTATCGCTGAGTTCGGACGCCAGCCTTGGGCTATTGGTGAAATCTTACCCACCTACGTTGCGACATCCAATCTCACTGAGACCGATCTATGGATGAGCATTGCAGGCTTCGCCAGTCTCTATTCACTGTTTTTGGTGATCGAAGTGTACCTGATGGTGAAATATATCCGTAAGGGCCCCAGCGCGTTAGAAACCGGCCGTTACGACAAAGAACCACAAGGAGAATTGCAGCATGTTTGATTACGAAACTCTGCGACTGGTCTGGTGGCTGTTGGTCGGCGTTTTATTGATAGGCTTCGCCATCACAGACGGTTTTGATCTCGGCGCTGCCATGTTGCTGCCCTTACTGGGAAAGACAGATACCGAACGGCGTGTGATTATTAATACTATTGCACCTCACTGGGATGGCAATCAGGTGTGGTTCGTCACTGCGGGCGGCGCTCTGTTTGCCGCCTGGCCTTTGATTTACGCGACTGCATTTTCCGGCTTTTACTGGGCGATGCTATTGGTATTGTTTGCATTGTTCTTCCGCCCGATCGGCTTTGAATACCGTAGCAAGATGCCAAGTAAACGCTGGCGCAGCAATTGGGACTTAGGCCTGAGCCTTGGCTCCTTTGTACCGGCGTTAGTATTCGGTGTTACATTCGGTAACTTATTTTTGGGGGTGCCTTTCAGCTTTGATGAATTTACCCGCCCAACCTATACCGGTTCGTTTTGGGAATTACTCAATCCGTTTGCACTCATCTGTGGTTTGGCTAGTGTGATAATGCTGATCCTTCATGGCGCCGTATGGTTGCAAATGCGTGCCGGTGGAGACGTTCAGCCCCGGGCCAAATCAATGGCAATAGTGACGGGCCCATTATTAAGCCTTCTACTGGTAATTGCCGGTTTTTGGTTACTCACAGCCATACCTGGCTATGAGATCAGCAGCACCGTTATCGGTGATGCTAGTTCTAATCCACTGAGCAAAAGCGTAGTTCGCATTGATAGCTGGTTTGCAAATTTCGACCTTTACCCGCAACTTTGGCTGCTACCTATCCTGGCTGTTATTTTGCCTTTATTAACCAGCGTTCTATCACGTGCTGAACGCTATGGCTGGGCCTTTTTAGCCAGTTCATTAGCAATTACCAGCATTATCTTGCTGGCAGGCTCTACGCTATTTCCGTTCCTCATGCCGTCATCCACTGATTTAGCGAGTAGCCTTACACTGTGGGATGCGACATCAAGCAGGCTGACGTTAGAGATAATGCTCTGGGTAGTGTTTTTCTTTGTACCGCTGATACTCGCCTACACAGTGTGGGGTTACTATAAAATGTGGGGCCGGGTCGAACCTGAAGCTATCGAAAGCAATAGTATTTCATATTACTAAAAGGAGGTTTTTATGTGGTATTTCGCATGGATTCTTGGGGTTTTACTGGCGTGCAGTTTCGGCATCATTAATGCTATGTGGCTAGAAACCCAGATGAGCGACGACGAATAAAATCGTCTCAAGCTGAACCCGCCCCGGCGGGTTTATTTCTCGGGATTCACGAGTTCTAATTTACGATACAAAGTGCGCAAACTACAGCCGGCAATCTCAGCCACCTGTATTTTATCGGAATAGGTTTGCAGTAGTGCCTCTAAATAGCGCTGCTCTAACGCGTCAAGACTTAACTTTTGCTGAGCCAATTGCTGAAAAACAGTGTGCGATGCAACGGTTTGACCTGCTCGCATCACATCTTGAGCAGGAAGCAGGTTTAAGCTTTGCAGGATTACATCAACACCGATAAGGTCATCATGACGCAAAACTATAGCCCGCTCGAGAATATTCTTCAGTTCGCGTACATTCCCTTTAAAAGACTGTCGAGAGAGCAACGCCTGTGCATCGTCGGTCAGGCTAAGGGGTACATTCCCGGCAATACGCAGCAGGATACTCTGGACCAGCAAAGGCAGATCTTCACGCCGCTCCGCCAAAGAAGGCAAAGAGATAGGAAAGGTGCTGATCCGGTGATACAAGTCTTCCCTGAACTCCCCTCGCTCAACCATCGTAGGCAGATCTTTATGCGTCGCACACACCAGCCTGAAATCAGCTGCTGCAGGCTTGCTGTCACCGACGGGGCGAAAGGTTTTGGTTTCAATCAGGCGCAGCAGTTTTACCTGAAGATGCAACGGGACATCGCCGACTTCATCAAGAAACAAAGTGCCACCCTGTGCGGATTGCACCAGCCCAGTTCTGTTATAAGTCGCTCCGGTGAAAGCGCCTTTCATATGGCCAAACAGCTCACTTTCAAACAAAGTATCGGTCAGCCCGGAACATTCAACTGTAACAAAGGGCTTGCTTGCTCTTGGACTAACCGAATGAATCGCCTGCGCCGCCAGCTCTTTACCTGTACCCGATGCTCCGATCAGGAGCACATTCGTATTGGTTTTACCGACTCGATGAATCAGATCGACCAGACGGTTAAACGCCGGGCTACGGCCGATCATCTTGTTGGCAATCGGTTCAGCACTCACTTCCAGAATCGGCTTGATCACCTCAATAAAGTAAGTCCGCTGTTCCTCGTCAACAATAGGAATAGTATCTATTCCGACATGTTCTTTTCCCTGAGGCGTATTATGAATATGCAAAACGCTGGCACGCTTGCGCGTTTCACGAGCTTCCTGCATCGGGCAGGTTTCACCCTCCAGATCACATGGGCGCTGATAACCATGCGATATAAAATAGCACTTTGCGGGGCTATTCTCTTTAAGCCCACCAAAACGAAAATCGTAGCTGCTGTTCGTCACTACCACATTATAATCGGTATCCACCAGCACTGCCGGATCAGCATAACTATCCAGCACATTGCGCATTGTTTCCAGCCAGCTAGCGTTAGTCATGCATCAACTCCGTCACTTTTGTCTCTACTATGACGATAATGACAAAAAAATTGACCATCTACCAGAACTGTCAATATGAATTACAGAGCTTTTTTTATACGGCAATTAATATGACCAATAATATGAAACCACGAATATGAAACAGTCATTAAATCCCGACCTGCGCCATTGTGCCGATGCCAAAACACTATTGCGTGAGGCAGGAAAAATAGCCCGTAAAGAAAACGACTGGCTAACGGTCATTGGTGTACTGCAAACACTCTGTACCATCAGCTTTGCCGCCCTGGTCGCCCTGCTGATTAATTCAAGCGTATATGAACAGCAAGATCAGTGGCGACAACCCATTTGGTGGATCGGACTCGCTTCAATTCTCTGCATTAAAGCCTGCTTACCCATACTACAAGCACGCTTAGCCGACAGCGCCAGCATAAAGATACGCGACAACTTACGAGCAGTAATGCTACAACACTGCCAACAGCTGAATATCCATCTGTTTCCTGATTTTACAGCCGCAGAACTCAGTAGCCTGATCAGTACAGAAATCAACAGCATGCGCGATTACTTTGCAGAATTCCGGCCTCAGCAACGCTTAGCCATGCTAACGCCTCTACTGGTAATACTAGCCTGTTGCACAATCAACTGGCTTGTCCCTCTGATACTGGCACTAACGGCGCCGATCGTTCCTCTTTTTATGATCATTGTGGGACATAAAGCTACCGCTGCCAGCCAACAAAACCTGACACAACTCAACCGATTAGGCAGCCTGTTAGCCGATAGAATTCAGGGCCTGAGTGCTTTACAGCTGGCGGGCTCAACTGCGCATGAGCAAGCCTCTTTGTATAAGCAATCAGAGAGCTATCGACGCTCAACGATGCAAGTACTGCGACTGGCTTTTTTATCAGGCACTGTTCTGGAATTTTTCAGTGCTATCAGCGTTGCACTAGTAGCCGTCTATTTAGGTTTACTCTTTCTCGGCAAATACCAGATAGGCAATTGGAGTGAGATCATCACATTAGGCGAGGGTGTTTTTCTGTTGATGCTGGCTCCCGAGTTTTACTTACCCCTGCGTCGCTTGGGAGCGCTCTACCATGCCCGTGCCGATGCCCTCAGTGTAGCCGACCATCTACTCAGGTTATTTCAAAAAAAAACAGCAGAAACTCAGCCTAAAGACAATCCTCCGCTGGTTGAGCCAATCACCTCAATCACCCTTAGCTCGCTGCAAACCGGACGCAATGGTCGCAAAATAGGCAAACCAATTAACATCACACTAGGCCCCGGCGAAAGCATTCTGCTTCAAGGACCATCCGGAGCAGGTAAAAGCACGTTATTAGAAACGCTCGCAGGTTTTTTACCTCCGGTATCAGGGCAAGTACTGATTAATAGCCATGTACACCTGCTAGAAAGCAATACCGACTGGCAAAGTAAAATTGGCTATATGACACAACATCCGGAACTGTTATTTGACACGATCCGCAGTAACCTTTGTCTGGGGCGTGATTTCACAGATGATCAGTTATTTGCAGCACTCAATTCTGCTCAGGTAGCGCAAGTGGTCCGGGAGCTACCTGGCACTCTGGATTATCGCATCAGCGAAACGGGGGGTTACCTATCCGGAGGCCAGGCTCAACGCATTGCTTTAGCCAGGGTGTTTTTACATCAGCCCAATATATTGTTACTGGATGAACCCACCGCCAATCTTGACGATCAGACAGCCGAACTGTTTTTAGAATCGCTTCAACAGTTCACCCGTGAGGGAGGCATGTTATTAATCGCCAGCCACAGACTGAATGATCAGCATCGCTTTGATCACGTCATAGTCATCGACTCTGCAGAAAAAGGTGTTGTCGAAAAGAACACTTCTATAAAGGGAGACGACACACATGCCAAGATTAGTTAAGCGCTATTTCTGCTTGCTTTGGCAGCAACGCACCATGGCCACCCTGGGGCTGTTATTGGCGACCATTACGGCAATTTCCGGGATCGCATTACTCGCCGTGTCGGGTTGGTTTATCAGTGCAACTGCTTTAGCAGGGCTCAGTATCGCGGGAGCGCACAGTTTTAACTACTTTGCACCCGGTGCCATTGTCCGGGGTCTGTCTATTACACGTACCCTAGGCCGCTATGGCGAGCGCCTGACCACCCATGAAGCAACATTACGGGTTATTTCACGATTAAGAGCCGAGCTCTTCGGTGAGTTAGCCAAGCATTCCTGGCAAGAGCAACCGTTAAATAATCATGATGCCAGCAGCCGTCTGATGGAAGACATAAAACATGCCGAAGCCCTCTACCTGTCTGCATTGGTACCGGGCTTTGTCATGTTGCTCTGCTCTCTTTTATATCTGATTACGGTTTCTCTGTTTGTACCCGATATCTGGATATGGTTAGCGCCTACTCTCTGTATCGCTGTTTTCTTTATGCCTTGGTTATATATGCATCTGGTTTTGCAACCACAGGACGTGCTTCATCAGCAACGCAGCCAGCAATGGAGCAGTGCCAGTTCATTGTTCAACAATGTACGCACACTGATTCTCTTTCAACGTTTTACGCACAGCACACAACAGCTGCAGCAAGCGGCGAGTACGGCAGATTATTCAGAACAACAAGCCAGCCGCGCCCAGCAGCATGTGATGTCGCTGAGCCAACTGATATTAGCCGTCCAGGTATTAGTTATGCTCTGGCAAGGACTATTAGCCTTATCATACGGGTACATTGAAGGTGCTCACCTGTTTATGCTGCTACTGCTAACGCTGGGTGTACAGGAAGTTATTTTGACTGGCGTTAACTCATTGGCCAATTTCGGATTGGGATACACGGCCCTGAAAAGAATTGATTACCTGGCATCAAATATCTCAAAAAAAGACCAACGCCAATTCGTATCCGCAGACGCCACTGTGATTAAGGTCACGCAACTCAGTTATCATTATCCGCAACGGCAAACCCTGATTATTGATAAAGTAAATACCGAGCTAAGCGCCCCTCACTGGTATTGGATTACCGCCCCCAGTGGACATGGAAAAACTACCTTTTTACACCTGTTAATGGGGCACCTGCAGCCCAGCGACGGCACTCTGTTAATCGAAAAAAGCAGCGCTGAGCAGATAGGGTTGATGCCTCAAAAAATCGACTTATTACGCGGCACATTGCGCTACAACCTCTGCTTACACCAGCAGCACTCAGATGAAACCTTACAAGAAACTCTCCGCTTGGTTGAACTGGAGCATTGGTTTCAGCAGCTCCCAGATGGTTTTGACAGCTGGCTCGGAGAAGGCGAGCGTATGCTATCAGGAGGCGAACTTAAACGCTTAGGTTTGGCCAGACTAATCCTTCAGGATCCGCAAATTTTACTGTTAGATGAACCAACTGCCGGTATAGATCAACTTAGCGCGGCAAGAATACTCAGCAAACTACACCATCACTGGAAAGGGAAATTAGTCATCATCAACAGCCATGATTCGTCGCTGAGCTGCAGCACTGATAAGGCACTTACTTTAAACCAACTTGCTGAGGGGGTCTCAGAGGTACAGAAGATAATTTAACAGGGATTTATGTATATCTGGGTCAGTCATAAAAACCTAGTCTATAGTTCAATATAGCGTAAAACAATAAGACAGCATTTGCTGCCATGATACCTACGTAAAACAGCAATTTTTTACGAACTGATACGGTCAAAACATCATTTTATGACAATAATATCCGACCAGAAACTTATCCGTCTTATCAAAGTAGCTCCGGTTCTGGTCGTCGGGATATTTATCGTATTGCTCAGCGCTATCATCATTTATAACAACCATACAAAAGCAACAAGCGAAATAGCGTCACTACGCAGCAACTTTATGGATCTTCAAAAAGCGGTTGCCAAGAGTCAGGTTGAGCAGGTCTTTCAAGACATTCAGTTCGAAAAAAATCAAACCGAAGCCTCTTTAAAGCACAACATCAAACAGCGTGTTAACGAAGCCTACGCTATTGCAGAAAACATTTATCAACAACATAAAGACAAATCGGAAGCAGAAGTCACCCGGTTAATCACCGATAGCCTACGCAGCATCTCTTTTAATGGAGGACGGGGTTACTTTTTTATATATAAAACCAACGGCCTCAGTGTTATGCATCCACTGCTCCCTCACATGGAAGGTAAATCAAAGTGGGAGCTGCAAGATGTGAAAGGCAGCTACATTGTTCAGGAAATGGGAGAATTAGTAAAAACCAAAGGCGAAAGTTTTTACCACTGGTGGTTTGTAAAACCACAGAATAAAACTCAAGAATTCGAGAAAATTGGTTTTGGTAAGTACTTCGCGCCCTACGATTGGTTCATCGGCACCGGCGAGTACCTTATCGATGTCGAAAATGATATTAAGAAACGCTTATTAGAAAGAATAAGTAATATTCGCTACGGTGATAACGGTTACGTTTTTGTCGTCGACTACCAGGGTAATTATCTTTCTCATTTTAAAGAATCATTGGTTGGAACAAACAACCTCGACCGCAAGGACAGCAATGGATTTCCTGTCGTTCAAAAGATTATTCAAACAGCGCAACAGGGAGGCGATTATGTTGAGTATATCGGTTCAATCATGCCATCCACAGGACAGCCCGCACAAAAAATAAGCTATGTAACCGGCATTGCAGATTGGAATTGGGTCATTGGTACCGGGGTGTACATCAACGAAATTGAAAACTACCTGACGCAAAGAGAAACCATTGTCCAAAACCAAAACACAGTAGGACTTCAAAAAATATTGTTACTCAGTTTTTTTTCTACGTTACTTCTGGTCTTTGTTTTAGTGTATATAAGCCGAAATATTTCGCGAAGATTTGAAAAGTTCCAACAACATATAAGCAGTAATATTGAAGAGCTGCAGCGTACCAAAGATCAACTGCACTTTGTTGCTCACCATGACGCCCTGACAAAACTACCTAACCGCTTATTGCTCGAAGAACGTATTACACAAGCCATTGAGCTATCAAAAGGTAACAATAAAAAGTGTGCCTTGATGTTTGTTGACTTCGACGACTTTAAAAAAATAAATGACCTCTATGGTCATTCTGTCGGTGATGATTTATTGCAAGCCGTCAGCCATAAATTTGAAAGTGTTTTGCAAGCAGGCGACAGCATCACCCGATTTGGCGGAGATGAATTCATTTTTTGTTTCCCCGGGCTTAAAGACTTACGGGCAGCAGAGGAAAAAGTTAAGCGTATCCAAGACGTTTTCAAAGATCCATTTTCCATCGCCGGTAAAGCCATCCATTCCAGCTGCAGCATTGGCGTCACTATTTTTCCGAATGACGGTGATGACCCCGAAGAGCTGATCAGCAAAGCCGATATTGTACTGTACAAATCGAAAGCCCAGCAAAAAGGAAGCTTTCTGTTCTTCAACAAACTGATAAACCAACAAGTACACAAAGATTTACAGCTAGAATCAGCGCTGCGCCTGGCATTGAAAAATAATGAATTCAGTGTCGTCTATCAACCGCAGATTTGTATCCAAAGCGGCCATATTAACGGTGTTGAAGCACTGCTGCGTTGGCACAATGAACAACTCGGCCATGTGTCACCGGTAGATTTTATTCCCATTGCAGAAGATACCGGCCTGATTCATGAAATAGGCATGTTCGTACTTGAACAGTCACTAGCAGATATTAGCGACTTCAACCATCATCGGGAACACCCCATAACGCTCTCGGTAAATCTATCACCGAGACAGTTGAACGCGCCAAAATTTATCGACAAGTTAGTCGCGGCTGCGGGTAAGCATACTATCGATAGCCAACTGATTACTTTCGAGATTACTGAAAGCTTACTCATAGAAGATCTGGCCCATGTCTCCCCCATATTACAGACACTGCGGGATAATGGTTTCAATCTGTCACTGGATGATTTCGGCACGGGGTATTCATCATTAAGCTATTTGAGTATCTTACCGATCAATGAAATAAAAATAGACCGATCATTTGTTGATAAACTGTTAACCAGTAGTGAAACAGAAAACCTGATACGAGCTATCGTAGCTATTGGTGAGTCATACCAACTAACGATCGTTGCTGAAGGCGTTGAAACAGCCGAACAGCTGGCAAAACTCAACAGTTTCCAGTGCCACATAGCGCAAGGCTATTATTTTGACCGGCCGCTGTCGTTAACTGACCTGAACAACAAATACCTCACGACTGTTTGCTGTTAATATAGCACCCGCTTAATTCACACATTCTTTATCATCAACCTATACGATTGGAAACAGTCCCCATGACGCACCCTGTTAAATTACTGAGTGTCTTTGTTGCTTGTGCCTGCATTCTGCTGGCCATTAACTTCGGATTACGCTCCTCTATGGGATTTTTCATGGCCCCCATATCCACTGAGTTTGGTTATGGACGTGAGGTATTTGCGTTTTCACTTGCGCTGCAAAATCTATGCTGGGGTCTTTTTCAACCAATCGCCGGCGCGGTTGCTGATCGTTTTGGTACCGCTAAAGCCATTCTCGCAGGAGCACTGCTATATGCGCTGGGTTTGTATGTAACTTCAACAGCGGACAGTATTTTTGCATTACATAGCGGTGCCGGTATTTTAATCGGGATGGGTATCGCAGGTACCGGATTTGGTGTTGTATTACCCGCACTGGCCCGCATGGTAGCGCCGGAAAAGAGGGCATTTGCACTGGGATTAGGTACGGCGGCAGGCTCTGCAGGTCAGCTACTGCTGATACCGGTTGCCCAGGAATTTATCAGCAGCTATGGCTGGCAAACAGCGCTGTTATTACTGGCTGGCGGTGCTTTATGCATGATGTTTCTGGCAGTGCCGTTTAGAGGAGATGCCGCAGCCAACTCTTCGACCACTTCAGAGGAAAATATCCAGCAAACGCTTCCTGATGCGCTCAAAGAAGCCAGTGGACACATTCACTATTGGTTATTGATTGCTGGTTTTTTTGTATGTGGATTTCAGCTGGCTTTTATTACGGTGCATATGCCCGCATTTTTGTCCGATGAAGGTTTTGATGCAAAAGTCGCGGTTATCAGTCTTTCATTAATAGGACTGTTTAATATTTTTGGCTGTTTACTCTTCGGCTCCTGGTCTGGAAAATATTCGAAAAAGAATTTACTGGGGATCATTTACGCTTCACGCGCGGTCACTATTGCCCTATTTATGCTGATTCCTATTTCAACCACCACGGTATATGTATTCTCTATCCTGACAGGTTTTTTATGGCTGGCAACCGTGCCACCCACGTCTGGGCTGGTCGCTCAGATGTTTGGTCTGCGCCATATGGGCACCCTCTACGGCATTGTATTTTTAAACCATCAACTCGGCTCTTTTCTCGGTGTTTGGCTTGGGGGGTATTTGTATGATGAAACAGGAGCGTACGATGTTGTCTGGTGGTCAGCTGCCGCTATTGCACTCCTTACGGCATTAATTCACATCGTTATTGATGAGCGTCCGGTCGCGCGTTTGCGTACAGTAACGGCTTAGCGCTTCACAATCACCTTACTATTTTTTGCTGAGTTACCACGCAACAGTGAGTTCAATACTACACTACCTTTCAGGTATGAATTTTTTATCTGAATTCAGCATTTGAATAAGGACGAGATTGGATAATGGCTAGCATTGAACGCAAGTTCTCTAATGATATACGGTTAATTTCTACCACAGATTTACGTGGAAACATCATTTATGCCAACCCGGCATTCTGTGAAGTGGCCGGCTACTCTGCCGAAGAGCTGATTGGCCAACCGCATAATATGGTCAGACATCCTGATATGCCTCCCGCTGCTTTTACCGACCTGTGGACACATCTGAAAAATGATAAGCCCTGGATGGGTATGGTAAAAAATCTTTGTAAAAACAAAGAATATTATTGGGTGCAAGCTTATGTGATGCCGTTATTTGATCAGGCAGGTACTAAAATCGGATATCAATCTGTGCGCACATGCCCAACCGATCAACAGATTGCTCGTGCAGAACAGGTATACGCGAAGATCAAGAGCAAACCTGATCTTAAAATAACCACGTCAAGCATAGCGACAAAACTCACCTTAGTATCCGTGCTTTTTTCACTATCAATGCTCACAACACACTTTGCTCCGCTCCCGGTAATGCTACAAAATGCTCTGATGGTTGGATTCGCATGTGCCTTGGTAGCGAGTATTGCCTGGCTGGCTGCGCCGATTAAAAAGATCACCCAACTGACAAACAATGTCTACAACAACCCATTAGCGCAACGCGTCATGACCGACAGCATCAATGAAACCGGAGCCGTCGAGTTGTCGACGCGCATGATGAATGCTCGCATGCGCACAGTGGTCGGACGCGTAGAAGACAGTATCAATACCCTCATTGATGTAATGCGTCATACCAACGAGTCTATCGCGCAGACAACCGCAGGAATCGAACAACAGAATCAGGAAAGCGATATGCTCGCTACCGCCGCCCATCAAATGTCTTCTACCGCACATGATGTTGCCAGTAACACCGCCCAGACATCTGAGGCCACACTGAAAACAGCAGCACTCGCTAAAGCCGGTAAAGGTAAAGTCGATGAGATGATTGCAGGAATTCAAATGCTGGTAAACGATGTTGAGAATGCCAGTAGCGCCTCTTTGGAACTAAAGAAAGAAGCCATCTCAATCGAAAAGGTTGTCGATATTATTAATGGAATTGCCGGCCAAACGAACCTGCTGGCACTCAATGCCGCCATAGAAGCAGCCCGCGCAGGGGAGCAAGGAAGAGGTTTCTCTGTAGTCGCAGATGAAGTACGAGTCCTTGCACAACGCACAACGCAATCAACCAGCGAAATAAGGCGGACTGTTGAATCTATTCAAAACCAGGTCGATCTGACGGCACAAGCAATGGAGCGGTGTCATAACCACGCCGCATACAACATACAATGCGCACAAGAAGCCGGTGATGCTTTTCAGGAAGCAAACCTGGCTATGACCGAAATTTCAGACCGCAGCACACAAGTTGCAGCGGCTTCAGAAGAGCAAAGCGCGGTTTCCGAAGAAGTAAGCCGCAATATTCACAACATCAGAGATATTTCTGAAGCCAATAAATCCGCTGCAGAAAGAACGTCGGCGGCCTCTACTGATCTGAGTAAACTGATTCTGGATCTGAAAGCAACCGTTAAAGCCTTCTGACAGCACTGACAAGCGGGTTAGACCTGAGAGTCGCCTAAAGCATGGGTAATTTTGATTTAGATTGAAAGTTCGC
This sequence comes from Neptunomonas qingdaonensis, assembly GCF_900113275.1. Lineage (GTDB taxonomy): Bacteria > Pseudomonadota > Gammaproteobacteria > Pseudomonadales > Balneatricaceae > Neptunomonas > Neptunomonas qingdaonensis. Next base: position 168,640 of record NZ_FOOU01000001.1, on the reverse strand, counting down.
ATCTGCGCCTGCATAAACCGACTATCTTTGTTATATTCAATATTTTTCATATTCGATATAAGATTTTTTTTAATAGACACGGACGATCTGAAAATGAATAACACCTTATTAATTGTTGATGATAGCCGCGTATCCAGAATGATTCTCTCAAAGGTGTTTAGCAGCCTTGCGAGTGACTGGACGGTTATTGAAGCTGAAAATGGAGAAGGTGCCATTCAACAAGCAGAAAAGCATCAGCCGTCGTTGATAATCATGGATCTTAATATGCCGCTTCTTAATGGGTTAGATGCGGCACTCATTTTAAAACCCAAGATGCCAAATACCACCTTTGTGATTCTGACCGCGGACATTCAGGAGTCAAGTAAAGCCAAAGTGAACAGTCTCGGCATTCATTTTATTGAAAAACCCATTACCGAGTCCGTCGTGCAACAAGCGCTTGAGTTCTGGAGCACAGAACATGTCTGATATGAATGCTCTGGAACTGGACGCACTACAGGAGATATTCAACGTCGGTGTCGGCCGTGCAGCGTCTAGCCTCAGCCAATTAACGAATGAACCGATCAGCATGTCGGTACCTGTGATCCATATGTTATCGCCGCAAGGTGCCAGCGAATTTTTAGACCCACATCACGACCGTATCCTTACCTGCATATCACAAACGTTTAGCGGCAGTTTTTCCGGAAATGCTTTACTGATTTTCCCCAGCGTTAATTCTCTTGAGATTGTTCGCCTGATGCTCGGATCAGAGATGCCGTTGGAGCAGTTATCTGAAGTAGAACAGGATGCCATGTGTGAGATTGGTAACATTATCCTGAATGCTTGCTTTTCTACGATTGGCGGCATGTTGTCTGAACACTTCTGTTGCCAATTACCCGTACTGAAAGCCGGATATATAACCGATATCCTGAATCAAACCTCACCTAACAAACAAGTGCTGATCGTCCAGATCCAAATGGGCCTGGAGAAACATAACATTGAAGGTTTTCTGGCTTTTTTGCTCGAAAATCAATCAGAAGAGTGTTTACACCAAGCCATTAAACAGTTCTTAACTAAGGTTGAGGCCTGAGGATGCAGCTGTTTGAAAAAGTGTTACAGAACCTGCATTCCGGGATACTGATTCTAGACAGTAATCTGACTATTTCGTTTACCAATCATTGGCTGGAAGCCGCGCTACAAGACAAAAATCCGGCCATAAAGGGATACTCTTTTTTAGACTGTTTTCCTCACCTTAAAGACAGCCGTTTGCATGCAGCCATAAATGACTCTCTTAAAAACAACCTGCCATCATTTCTTTCTCCCGGACTTAACCGTTACCCTTTACCCCTGTATCAAGGCGGCAACAGCAGAAAACCGATGGATCAGTTGATACGTGTGTCACCGATCATTAATGCTGATCAGACCTACTGCATGATCGAAGTTTCTGACGTCAGCACCATGGTTCAGCGCGAGCTGGTGCTCAATGCCATGACAAAAAAATTCAGCGGTTTAGCCTTAACCGATGAGCTGACCAATGTGGCAAACCGCCGCCAGTTTAATATCATGCTGGACCAAGAGATTCATTATGCTTCACGGGATGGCAAACCACTTTCTCTGATCTTCCTCGACATCGATTCGTTTAAGCCCTATAACGACACCCTCGGCCACCAATCCGGAGATCTCTGCTTAATTCAGGTCATCAACGCCCTGCGCAAAAGACTCCGCCGTGGCGGAGATCAACTGGCTCGCTATGGAGGTGATGAATTTTGCATCATCCTGCCGAATACCTCGATTCAGAGTGCTGTCGATACCGCAGAAAGCTTGCGCATATTAATTCAAGAGCTTGCCATTCCTCATCCGGATAGTGATGCCGCAGAGTGTGTCACTATCAGCATTGGCGTTGCCTGCTGGAACAGGGCGAATGTTGAAAGCTCCTCAAGCCTTGTGTTACGCGCAGACAGTGCCTTGTATCGCGCAAAACAAGCAGGCCGAAACCGCGTAGTAGGCCATGATTCGGACAAGTGGATAAAACCATCGCCAGCGCAAGAATAATCTGTAAACTAACCGCATTTATCAGCAGACTTCGAATCTAGTATTGGTAGCTATAAACTACGAAATACGAGCACCCAGCGGAATAACGACCTTATGCAACTTCAGGATATTAATAAAACCCGTTACAACAAGCATATTAAAATCACCTTTATCGCTATCTGTATCTTTATGCTGGCGGTGTCTTTAACTGTCTCGACACTACTGATTCACTTCTGGGGTGGGCCTGAAGGCGAAAATCTCCTCTGGAATATCACCGGTGTCGTTGTTGCTGCAGTCTTACTAGCGAGAATACTGATCACTTATAAACATCACCCTTTTCTCTATGAAGTGGTATATATGCGCCAGGTGAAAGCCGAACTTAATCGCATCTATCGTAAACAACGTAAGATTAAAGCGGCGGCTGCAGAAGGCGACCCCCGAGCGATGGCCATTTTGGATTTTAGCTATCGAGCTTCCCGTCACATCTTCGAGTTGGACAATAATACGATCACGCTGGATGATTTAGCCAAGAGCCAGAAAGAGCTGAGCGACCTGCAACAACAATACAATATTACAGAGCTGGCACCCTATCAGTCAGAATGGGTTGCCGAATACTAACCATCAACGATAACGCTGCAATGAAGGCCGATCTGAAAGGAAGCGTAAATGGATACGAAAAGCGCACTGATACAAGAATGGACGATTTTACAAACGCAGGCCGATACCTATGAAAAACACGCTTTATATATAAAGTTAATGAGTATCGGCCTTGTCTCTGCTGCATTACTCCTCAACCAAACAGGGTTCGGCATCATAGCTCTGCTGTCTGTGCTCTGGTTGCTGGAAGCTATCTGGAAAACATTCCAGTCCCGCATCACTGAGCGTCTTCTGACAGTAGAGGGTGCGCTGAAGGTAAAACCAGACCCCAACGATACACAGCTTGTCTCTCCTTGCCAGCTCAATGCGGAGTGGTTAGCCCATCGCCAGGGTTTCGCCGGTTTAATCGGTGAATACCTATCTCAGGCGATCCGTCCTACGGTCGCATTTCCGCATGTGCTACTTATTGCCGGAGTATGCGTGGTTTACGTGAGTTAAACCGCTGGGATTGATACTATTCACTTAACAGAACGCACTGACGTTAATTTTCAGGATGAGAAACATGGGGCTGGGCTCAAGGTTAAAAAGTCTGATTGGTGAAGATCTGCTGGATGATATTCAACATCAGCTCAAAGAGGTGGCAACCCAAGGGCTGGACCGCCATTTAAAGATCGCAGTAACCGGCCTCAGCCGTAGTGGTAAGACCGTTTTTATCACGTCATTGGTGCATCACCTGCTGGAAGCGAATCAAAGCCGTTCACTGCCTTTTTTTGAAGTCGCCAGTGATCAACGTATTATCAGTGTAAAAGACCTCAGCTCGTCATCAGACAGCCCTTTTCCTTTGCGTCAATCCGTTCAGGCTTTAGGCCAGGAACCCCCTCTCTGGCCAGAATCCACAACGGGTTTATCCGAAGTCAAACTTGCGATTCGCTACAAGCCGTCCGGGCGCCTGCAACGTTTAATCAATGACAGTGCCACCCTCTATCTCGACATTATCGATTACCCGGGCGAGTGGTTACTGGATCTGCCGTTGCTCCATCTGGACTTTGCACAATGGTGCCGCAAACAGCAGCAGCTATTCAGCGTCGAGCCTCGCGCCTCCCTTGCGGCAAACTGGAGCAAAGCACAAAGCGACATCGACTGGCTCGCACCTGCCGATGACGACACGCTCGCCATACTCAGCAGCGAGTATACAAAACTACTGCACCTGCTGCGCAATCAGGAAAATGCCTTAAGCATGATTCAGCCAGGGCGTTGCGTGTTACCGGGTGAACTGGCGTCCAGTACCTTATTACAACTGTTCCCTATCCTCAATCCACCGCCAGACCTATCCCAGATAACGGCGGGTTCAATGTATCAGCGGTTACAGCAACGCTATGATGACTACCGGGAACAGATTGTTAAACGCTTTTATCGGGAACATTTTTCCCGCTTTGACCGCCAGGTAGTTCTGGTCGACTGCCTGAAAGCACTGAATCATGGCAAACCCTGCTTTGATGATATGAAATTGGCATTAACTGAAATATTACAAAGCTTCAATTACGGGTCGTCTGGGTTTTTGCGTCGGCTGTTTAGCCCACAAATAGACAAAGTCTTGTTTGCATCCTCCAAAGCCGATCACGTGACAGCAAACCAGCATCACAATCTTGATAAATTTCTTGAACTGATTATTCAGGATGCACAACGCGAAATGCGTTTTGAAGGCATTGATACCCGCTGTATGGCGCTGGCGTCGATCCGCTCAACCGAATCCGCCGAAGCCGTGCTCGATGGCCAGACTATCTCTTGTCTCAAGGGAATCAATAAAGAAACGGGAGAGACCATGGCACTCTTTCCCGGTGAAGTGCCTGTGGAACTGCCTACCGGGAAAGACTGGAACAGCAGCCGCTTTCGCTTTCTCGACTTTGCGCCGTGTAAACTGCCCCAAACAGACCTGAAACCGACGCATCATATCCGTCTGGATCAGGCACTCGAATACCTCACAGGAGATATGTTCTGATGAGCGACCAACCAAATTGGAAACAGCCGGTATTCATTAACCCTGACAACCTGAAGGAAAAAACAGCGGCAGAGGACGCAGCGCCACTTGCGCAAGAGTTCCCGCTGGCATCCGTTTCGGTCACCCAGGAGCAGGATGAGAGTACCCGGCTTGACAGACTGACACGCCCGAAGAAAAAAAACAGTCGTTGGACCACGCTGTTTAGTACCTCGATTGTGGCGCTGCTAAGTGTCGGCGTCATCAGTGAGATTTACCGACTGGTGCGCTGGGGGTTTGATACACATCCGGTACTAGGTGTGACTTTTGTAGCCGTTACCAGTATCGCAGCGATTAGCGGCCTCATCTGGACATGGCAGGGATTTAAAGGATTACGACAACTAAAACAAACCGAAGCACTGCATGCAGAGGCAGACGCTTTACGCCATCAAAAAACCCATGGACAAGCCGTCCCTCTGCTTAAAAAACTGGATAGCTATTATGAAAATACAGCGGTTAATAAATCCTTCAAAGAAGCCCTGCAACAGATAGACTCGGCCTACAATGACGGCGAGATTATCCGCTACATATCACAACATGCCTTAAAAGATCAGGATGAAGCCGCCCGTCGTTGTGTACACCGCTATAGCGTGCAATCCGGTATTATGGTGGCACTTAGCCCTTATGCCACCTTCGATATGTGGCTTGTCGGTTGGCGTAATCTTAAAATGTTGCGCGAAATCACCGATATTTACGGCATTTCACCCGGTGCAGCCACGCAATGGAATCTGCTCAAAAAAGTGTTACACAATATCGCCTTTGCAGGACTGAGCGAGATGACGATCCACGCAAGCTCCCATGTGCTCGGCAGCTCTCTCACCTCAACGGTTTCTGCCAGAGCAGGTCAGGGAATCGGCGCCGGTTTATTTACAGCGCGCTCAGGCTTACAAGCTATCCGGCTGTGTCGTCCTCTGCCCCAGGAACAAAGTGACCAGCTACAACTATCAACGGTCACCCAATCAATTCTCAGCGATTTGAAACCCTGATATACCGATCCGTTAATAACCATCTACTGATCTGCTAATAAGCATCTGACACAAAGTGGCGGACATCAAAAACAGGGTTAAAAACAACACGGGCGAAAAAACATAATCCACAAAAAAATGAAAAAAAAAGAGAGCCGAAGCTCTCTTTCATAATCCTGATGATGGCGACTTAGAAGAAGCCCATCGGATTGATATCGTAGCTCACCAGCATGTTTTTAGTCTGCTGATAATGTTCCAGCATCATCTTATGTGTTTCACGGCCAACACCCGATTTTTTATAGCCACCGAATGCCGCATGTGCTGGATAATGGTGATAGCAGTTAGTCCATACACGGCCCGACTGAATACCACGACCCATACGATAAGACAGGTTCATATCACGCGTCCAGACACCCGCACCTAAACCAAACTCGGAATCGTTGGCAATCGACAGCGCTTCTGCTTCATCTTTAAAGGTTGTCACTGAAACAACAGGACCAAAAATTTCTTCCTGGAAAACACGCATGTCGTTTGTACCTTTCAGCAAGGTAGGCTGAATGTAGTAACCCTTACCGAAACTACCTTCGAGGCTTTCTGCTTCGCCACCGATCAGTACTTCAGCGCCTTCATTACGACCAATTTCCATATAGCTCAGAATCTTATCAAACTGCTCCTGAGACGCCTGCGCACCCACCATTACATCTGTATCGAGAGGGTTACCACGTTTGATCAGTTTAATACGTTCAATTATCTTAGCTATGAAATCATCGTAAATTGATTCTTGAACCAGTAGACGTGATGGGCAAGTACATACCTCACCCTGGTTAAAGAACGCCAATACTGCGCCTTCAACACACTTGCTGAGAAACTCTTCTTCGTGATCCATAACATCAGCAAAATAGATGTTAGGGGATTTACCACCTAATTCTACTGTTGAAGGAATGATATTTTCTGCCGCACACTTCAGAATATGTGAGCCGACCGGAGTCGAGCCTGTAAAGGCAATTTTAGCAATGCGCTTGCTGGTTGCTAATGCCTGACCTGCTTCTGCACCGTAACCGTTTACAATGTTGATAACACCTGGTGGCAATAAATCACCAATCACTTCCATCATGACCAGAATAGAAGCCGGAGTCTGCTCGGCAGGCTTCATAACCACACAGTTACCTGCAACGATAGCAGGAGCAAGCTTCCATACCGCCATCAATAACGGGAAGTTCCACGGAATAATCTGACCAACAACACCCAGTGGCTCATGGAAATGATAAGCAACGGTATTGCCATCAATCTCACCAATAGTACCTTCCTGCGCACGGATACAACCTGCATAGTAACGGAAGTGGTCAACAGCCAAAGGAACATCAGCATTCAGAGTTTCACGAACCGCTTTACCATTATCCCAGGTTTCAGCTACAGCGAGCTTTTCAAGGTTAGCTTCAAGTCTGTCAGCAATTTTTAACAAGAGATTCGAACGAGCGGTAACCGATGTAGCGCCCCATGCATCTTTAGCTGCATGTGCAGCATCGAGTGCTAAATTAATATCTGCTTCTGTTGAACGAGGAATTTCACAAAAGATCTCGCCATCCACAGGTGAGGTGTTTTTAAAATACTCTCCGTTTACCGGCGCAACCCACTCACCACCAATATAGTTACCATAGCGCTTTTTAAATGTAACAACTGAGCCTTCAGTTCCTGGCTGTGCATAAATCATGTTCTTGGCCTCTTTCTTGTTATTCAAGCCCTGCCCAACCAGCAGGTACTATTCAATTAATCACAGTTCGATATTAGCGACTCATAAGCCAGCTCAGATATCGCCCATAGGATGCGAAAAACTACTACTTTAGTGCCTGCCACCTAATTCGCTCCTAAAGAGAGGCCGCACATATGACCGTCTGGTAGTAGATCTTTGCTCCGATTGATTTCCTGTTTTCTCTTCAATGAATAACGCAGGCTAATACGTAAAAAATAATTTAAACTAAAAAAAACAGAGTAATTTTTATTACTTTTTCAAAAAAATGTTGATTACAAAGTAACTGATTAATCTGATGAGCTATTTATGAAACTAGAAGATCTCGATCTTTTTGTTCGCACTGCCGATAGCGGTAACATTACAGCAGCGGCTCGTGAGCTGGATATTTCGCCAGCCGCGGCCAGCGCCGCCATTAAGCGTCTTGAGCAACAGATAGATAACAGCCTGTTTATTCGCTCTACCCGCAAATTACGTTTAACCGCTGCGGGTGAGCGATTTTTACCTCACTGCCGGCGTGTGCTGGCCGAGTTGATAGAAGCAACACAAGCGCTCGCTCAAGATAAGACCCAGTTAAGCGGTGCACTTAAGATTTCCGTATCCTCTGATTTTGGCCGCAATCTGTTACTCCCCTGGCTGGACGACTTTATGCAACAGCATCCGTTGATTTCCATCAGCCTGAATGCCAGTGACAGCCTCTCTGATTTCTACCGTGACCGTGTGGATATCGCCTTACGCTATGGCAAGCCCGAAGACTCATCTCTGGTCGCTTTTCCTATCTGCGAGACACAACGGGTGCTGTGTGCCGCTCCAGAGTACCTGGCGCGTTACGGGACGCCTGAACATCCCAAAGCACTGGCAGAACATAACTGCCTGCTCTACCTGGTGGGTGAGCGTACCTATGATGTGTGGAGTTTTTCACATCAACAGGAATCGATGAAAGTACGCGTACAGGGAAACAGAATCTGCAATGATGCGGACCTGGTACACCGCTGGGCCGTTTCAGGGCAAGGGATCGCGTTTAAGTCCCGGTTGGATATGGTGCTGGACCTGCAAGCAGGCAATGTTATCGAGTTATTAGCGGAGTATTCGACTGAGCCCGCCAATTTATGGCTTATCTGCCCTAACCGTAAACAGGTAACGCCCGCCGTTCTGATGTTCCGTGATATGTTACGCCAGCGCTGCAAAGCGCTGTTAGACAGTTAAAAAAAAGCCTGAATCCTTAAGGATTCAGGCTTTGAGAGGCTCCTGTTTCAATACACTTGTTTCAAAGGCTTTTTCTTGAAGATTCCTTTTTCAAGGGGTTGCCCTGAACCCTTTAATTAGTTGCCAGGTTGGCGTTCTGCTTTGGTAACTTAAACGTCCAAACCGTACCGCCCTGGTTTAAGTCTTTGATACGTTTAGCCACTTCACCGCCCCACAATGGAACCGCACCACCCCAGCCGGACACAACGGAAAGATACTGTTCGCCATCCATATCCCAGGTGATCGGCGTACCAACGATGCCGGAACCGGTATTAAACTTGTACATCTCTTCGCCGGTTGTAGCATTAAAGGCTTTCAGATAGCCTTCAGGCGTACCCATAAACACTAAGTTACCCTTGGTAACCATAGTGCCACCCCACAGTGGTGAGTAGTTCTTGTAATCCCAAACCACTTTTCCGGTCTTAGGATCAACCGCACGCAATACACCAATGTACTCTTCATTTATCGCTTTGATCGTAAAGCCTGCACCTAAGTATGCCGCGCCTTTTTTGTATGATACCGGCTCATTCCAGATATCCATTTCCCACTCATTAGAAGGCACGTAGAACAGACCCGTATCTTGACTGTACGACATCGGCATCCAGTTTTTACCGCCGAGGAATGCCGGTGCTGCTGCAACCGAACTACCCTGCTTACCATCAGCAGATGCTGTTGGGCTACCCGGACGGAAGTCGTCGTTATAAATTGGACGGCCATTCTCATCCAGACCTGTAGCCCACGTCATTTTATCAACAAACGGGAAACCACGGATAAAACCACCGTTTTCACGATTCAAAACATAGAAGAAACCATTACGGTCAGCGGTTCCAGCCGCTTTAACGGTTTTCCCATCCGCCTGGTAATCAAAAGGTATCAATTCGTTTACACCGTCGTAATCCCAACCATCATGTGGCGTAGTCTGGAAGTGCCAAACGATTTTTCCGTCATCAGGATCGATACCCAGACGTGAAGAGGAGAACAGGTTGTCGCCAGGGCGCAGGTGTGAGTTCCATGGTGCCGGGTTACCTGTACCGAAGAACAACAGATCAACATCCGCATCGTAGGTGCCGCCTAACCATGTGGCTGCGCCACCGGTTTTCCATAAGTCACCAGGCCAGGTTTTACCGGCTTCGCCACCTGAAATACCGTTTTCAACTTTTTTGCCATCTTTCCATACATAACCCATGTGTCCTTCAACCGTAGGACGGGTCCACACCAACTGACCTGTTAGCGCATCATAGGCTTCAACTTTACCGACAACACCAAACTCACCACCGGACACACCGGTGATCACTTTGCCTTTGACGACGATAGGTGCCGCCGTTAATGAGTAACCGGCTTTATAATCTTCAACTTTCTTTTTCCAAACCACTTTACCGGTGTCTTTGTTCAGCGCGACCAATTTAGCGTCCAGCGTCCCGAAGATAACCAGGTCACCATACAGAGCAACACCGCGATTGATTACATCACAGCAAGGCATAATGGCATCGGGTAAGCGGGCATCATACTGCCACAGCTCATCACCCGTTTTTACATCGATGGCAAAAACACGCGAGTAAGAACCCGTAACAAACATCACACCATCTTTAACGACAGGCTGAGATTCTTGTCCACGCTGTTTTTCACCACCAAACGAGAATGCCCACACCGGGCGAAGGTCTTTGACTGTATCTGGGTTAACTGCCGTCAATGAGCTATAGCGCTGTCCGCGTAAGCCCATACCATTGGAGACAACATCCTCAGTTGTTGCCTGATCATTCATAATATCTTTGTCAGTTACACCGGCCGAGACAACAGCAGAGAACGAGATGGCTGCGGCGAGCGTGCTGACCGCGAAGCCTTTGCCTAAAGTCGTTTTGTTCATCACTAGCTCCTTTACGGAATCGTTTTTTATTGTGAGGCATTCTGGGATGAGCTGAGAAAGCCTCCCCGAATCTTCTCTCTTATTCTGAAGTTTTGCAGGATTCCGACAATTACTCCCGAGAACAACTTTTCTCGTCACTTAGTACTACTCCCTGCTTCGAACAGGCAAAAAAAGACGCCACCAGGGCGCCAAAAACTTGCAGATGCTCTTTGCTAAACCGCTAAATATCAGCGCTTAAAAGGCAGCCTCTTCATAACGGCTATACAGATGAAATACCGTGCGGATAAATTCTGAGCGGCCCAATGCTATCTCTTCAAAGCGACTATCCAGAGGCAACCCCATGGCCTCATTCATACTCAAACCTTGCTCAGCAGCATGCGTTAATGTCTGATCCAGCCATTGCAGATAAGCCTGCATTTGTTGTAAAGACTTGCCAGTTTTATCCACCGGCCCGTGACCTGGAATGATCAGCTTGAAAGACAAGGTTTCCAGTTCTGCCAAATCATTCTGCCAGACGTCCAGGCCCGGTGTATGTGGCGTGGTCAACGCACGCTGAAAAAACACGATATCAGAAGCAAAGAGAACGCCCGTCGCTTCGTCCAGCATCGCCAGATCGGCACCGGCATGCCCACTCATCGCGATAAAACGCAAGCGATGTTTACCTACCTGCATCAGCGGCATTTGATCGATGTCGAGTGGCTGAGTCGGTAGCTGCACTTCAGTTGATCGCATCCAGTCACCTACCAATCGATACATATTCTCAGCAAAGGCATTACCATGCTGCGCAATCAGCTTGCCCGTTTCAGGAAGCGCCCAGATTTTTGCCTCGGTAAACGCCTGATTTCCCAGAAAGTGATCCGGGTGATGATGGCTGTTAAACACATGAATAACCGCTTTATCTGTCACTGAACGGATCGCTTCGCGCAATGCTTCGCCATAGCGTTTCGATGGCCCTGTATCAAAAACAACCACCCCCTCTTCTGTAACGATAAAGGCGGTATTGACGATGTTACCGCCATTTTCACGCGTAAAGTCTTGCAACTCTCCTTGTAGCAACCAGGTATCTTCTGCAATCTTTTCAGGGATAAGTTGATATTCCAGTTTTGCCGCTAAAGCACTATAGGATGTACTTATCAGGAGAGTGAAAAAAACGAATCGCATTATGTACATCATCTGCTCCTACAGCGCTTTTTCAAACTCGTTACCGTTGTTATCCCTTAGCCATAAATGATACAACTCATTGGAAGTAAGCTCAGAAGCCAGATCAAAAGAGAACACAGGGTTCTCGCTGACCGGTTGTGATAATTCCATCCTGAGTAATGCCTGACCCGTTTCATCACGCAACTCAAGCTGCTGTAGATAAAACTCCGGAATAGCATCGACTAAGCCGGTATCCATCGGATGAATCACCTTAAACTTGTAGCGGCCAAGATCCTCTCGGAGTATTTTTTTAGCACTGATTTCACCTAAGTGGCTTTCCCAATAAGGGCTGGCATTAGCCACACTTGGCGTTGTGCAGCCTCCACCAGCAGCATCCAGATAGCTGCCGCCCACCAGCCATGTCCCCTGTTGTGTTAACACTGCCGCACGTATCGGTGTGGCCTGTTGAACTTTGATTCGCAAGGAGATATTCGGCGCAACTTGTTTCAGCGGGTAATAGGTATAAATATGCTGAATCGGATTTAAATCAGCCCAGACTACAATTTTTTCGATTTTTTCAGATAACGCAGTGGTATCCACAGTGACCGGTACTTGTGTGGGATCTTCTGCAAAAGGAGGAACCGAAACGACAACGCGATCATCAAACTGATAAGGCGCATCACCTAAAAATACATTTCTCAGATAATCCCACATCGGAGATTTCAGAGGATCATCCGACGCCACAACTAACGGACTGAATAGCAGACCAAGCACTATCAACATACGCCACATAGCGGCTTTTATAGTCTGCATCCGAGTCTCCTTTAAATACTTTTTGCGCTTTTTGAAAGGGTTATTGTGGAACGTTATAAAGCTCCGGCAACTCATAGGTTAAACCGTAACGACTAAACAGCGACTCCATTTCACCGGAACGCACCATTTTTTCCACCACCTCTTCCACCGCGTAGCCTAGTTGTCGATAGCTGCTTTTCACTGCCATACCGACATCCCACTTCTGCTTACCTATCGACGGAAAACCATTTTCAGCCACCTGATAACGCGGTTCATTCGCTGTAAATAACAGATCATCTATCTCAGAGCGCATCGCCATTACCGCGTCTACCTCACCCGTTTGCATAGCAGCAAAGGCTTTACCGGGGTTTGTATAGTGATGCACATTTTTACGCATGCGCCCCTGAAAAGCAGAGGTCAGATAAAAATCCGGCAAACTATCGATCTCAACGCCAATCGGGTAGTACTGAAAAACCGCCATAGTTTTTACTGCATCGATTTTTTCTGCGTCAAAAGCTACCCGCCATGATTCACGCTGATAAGGGCCGAACATCACGACCTGTTCATTCACCATTTCGCCTGTTTGCATATCCTGCCGGTAAGCAAACTCACGGTCATAAGGAACGCGCATCATCACATCAGCGACTTTCTTCATCGCCAGTGGGTTTTCTGCATCCTTGTCCAGATAATGCCCTTTCCAGACATTATTGCGCAGATCATCTTCCAGATTTTCGTCCGGGGTAATCCAGTGCAACTTCAGCTCAAGATTGAACTCGGCAGCAATGGCTGCGCCAAGCTCTACATCAACGCCTTTGGGCTGCTCTTCGACAAGATACGAATAAGGAGGGAAGTCATGATAAACGCCAACAACGAGGTGCCCTGAGGCAATCACATCATCGTAAGCACGGGCATGTATCTGCCCGGAGAATCCCAGACAGATACTTATCAGGAAAGCGCAGAGCTTATTCCTCAACACTGACCGACTCCAACCAGGTACGGATCGCCCATAGCGCTTCCTGGCTCAGGTAGTCTGCCATTGCGGGCATATACACAGCACCATCACGTACGGCCCCATTAACGACACGATACTGGTACCACTCATCGCCTTCCAAGCCGGCTTCCAGCATACGTAAATCAGGCGCGATACCCCCTGAAATACCCTCCAACCCATGACAACGCGCACAGTTCTGGGTATAGGCAGAGAAGCCAATTTTGATAGCTTCAGCATTCTTTTCATAAGGTGGGCGGTAAGGGTTTTCATCAAGCCATTCTTCGCCCAATGGTTCCAATCCTTCTGTATCAACACCCTGAGGTGTCACATCTCCATGCGCCATCGCTTGCGTTGAAAGACCCGCACAAAATACCAGTGCAGCTGTCGATAGTAATAGTTTATTTTTCAGGAACATTAGATTCACCCACATTTTTGTTAGCACGACACACATATCGGATTGAAACTGGATAGTGTCTCACTCTTGCTTAAATAATGACCCAGACAAAACAATTCAAAAAGTGTACTTTGGCGCGCAAAAACTAGTTCCTTGGTACTGGGTTTTAACGGCGACACACAAAATCCGATAAGCTTTTTACGGGATACCCCAGATACAGGTGTTATAAAGGGTTAAGGAGAAGAGCGCTACGAGAGAGAGGCCAGATCATCACAAAAATCGTGTAGTACCACTCGTGCTGGTGTAAATGCAACTTGTTGCTGGGACGGCGTTTTAGCATCCCAGGCACATAAAGCTTCAATATCTCGCTTAGTATCAAAGCTATTGTTGCTCGTCTGTCTGAACTCCTTACTTATATACAATCCTCCACCAGACTCTTGATCTAGTGGAGGAAAACGGTCAATCAGGCTTATCAGTCACGGCTCCGGTAGAAGCAGAGCTTACTGTTCTCGCATATTTTGCCAGCAGTCCTCTGGTATATTTTGGTGCAGGCTGTTGCCAGTTCTGCTTTCTCCTGGCCATTTCTTCATCGTTGATATTGAGCGTGATCTCACGTTTTTGCGCGTCAATGGTAATGCTATCACCATTTTCTATCAGCGCGATGGCACCGCCCTCATATGCTTCAGGCGTGATATGGCCGACCACAAAGCCCCTGCTGCCGCCTGAAAAGCGACCATCGGTGATAAGCGCCACATCATTACCTAAGCCTTTGCCCATAATTGCCGAGGTGGGGCTCAACATTTCCCGCATGCCAGGGCCGCCTCTCGGACCTTCGTAGCGAATCACAACTACGTCACCGGCGACCACCTGGCCATCAATAATAGCGGCAAAACCTTGCTCTTCTGAGTCATACACTTTAGCCATGCCGGTAAAGTTTAAACCCTCTTTGCCGGTGATTTTTGAAACGGCGCCTTCAGGCGCTAAATTACCGCTGAGTATCACCAAATGACTGTCTTTTTTGATTGGCTTATCAAAAGGTAAAATAATAGTCTGCCCTTCAGGATAATCAGCTACCCCGGCCAAATTTTCGGCCATGGTTTTGCCGGTGACTGTCATGCAATCGCCGTGCAGCATGCCTGCATCTAACAAACGCTTCATCAGAGGCTGAATGCCACCGATTGCAATTAATTCAGACATCAAATATTGACCACTTGGACGCAAGTCGGCAATCACCGGTGTTTTTTCACCAATGCGCACAAAATCATCCAATGTCACTTCCACCCCTACGGCGTCGGCCATCGCAATTAAATGCAGCACGGCATTGGTAGATCCACCTAGCGTAATGGTCAGCGTAATAGCATTCTCAAATGCCTTTTTGGTCATAATATCAGAGGGCTTAATGTCATGTTCGAGCAAGTAAACAATGGCTTTCCCTGCATCGACACAGTCTTGTTTTTTGCTATCTGAAACCGCATTTTGCGCAGAGCTGTTCGGCATACTCATGCCCAACGCTTCAATCGCCGAGGCTAAGGTATTTGCCGTATACATGCCGCCGCAAGAGCCCGGCCCGGGGATCGCCGTTTTTTCAATATGCTCCAACTGAGTGATGGGAATATTGCCGCTGGCATAACCACCTACCGCTTCAAATACTGACACAATATCTGTGTGGTTTTCGCCCGGTAAAATCGTCCCGCCATAAATAAAGATAGAAGGCCGATTCAAGCGTGCCAGCCCCATCAAACATCCGGGCATATTTTTATCGCAGCCACCAATAGCAATAATGCCATCATGTCCCATGCCGGCCGATACCGCCTCTATAGAATCACAAATAACTTCACGTGAAACCAAAGAATACTTCATGCCTTCGGTGCCCATGGAGATACCGTCAGAGATGGTAATGGTGTTATAAATCACGCTTTTAGCACCGGCGCTATCGACGCCCTTGCCCACCTCTTCTGCAAGGGTGTTAATGTGCATGTTGCATGGCGTGACCATTGACCAGGTTGAGGCAATACCCACCTGCGGTTTTTTGAAATCTGCGTCGCCAAATCCTACCGCCCTTAACATAGCGCGACTAGGAGCCTGAGCTGCACCATCTACGATTTTTTTTGAATATTTGCGCAGTTTATCCGTACTCATATTTTTATCTTCTTTGTCAGCTTCAAAAAATGCACAATAAAATTGTACAAGCAAATAAACAATTTAGAGAAAGCCTTCTTGGCACAATCTTTCGTGCAACACTTTTATATGTGCCGGGCCAATCTCGCAGCAGCCTCCAATAATCGAGGCCCCCTCTCTTACCCAGCCCATAGCATATTCTGCGTATTGTGTTGGACTCAAGTCTTGACGTACCTCTAACTGCTCAACAGTGCCACCCGGCAGCAAAGGCCCTACCGAAACAAAACCATTGGCATAAGCCCCAACCTTGTTACCCATACTACGTATCTGCGGCCAGCAACCATTAATAGCCTCAGGGTGGCTGCAATTTAACAGGGTTGCTTCAGCCCCCAAAGAAGCGAGTACTTGCAAGGCTTCATGCAGCGATTCACCACTGCGTAACAGCCCCGGATGGAAGTCACTAATAGTCAGCGCCACCCATACGGGCTTGCCACTTTCCATTGCCGCTGTGCAGGCTGCACGTGCCTCATTTATGGAGGCCATCGTTTCGCACAAGAAAAAATCACTGGCGGGAGATTGCAACTCAACAAGCCGACGGTAAGCGTCCAGTGAAGCCTCGAACGATAGCGATACATCGGGCCGATAACTGGCAACCAGCGGCGGCAAACACCCCGCTATGGCAACATCATCGCGTTCGGCCAGCTCAATGGCACCTAAGGCAGCCTCCATAGCAGACTTGTGAAGCGTCTCCAATTGAGCCAGCTCATTTTCCCGTGCCAGACGCTGTGGCGTCGCGGTATAGGTATTGAGTGTGATAACACGAGCACCACTCTGAATAAAATCGAGATGTAAGTCTCGCACCAGCATTGGCTCATTCAACATAATATCGGCAGACCAAAGAGGGGTAGTTTTACGCGAGCTTCTGCGTAAAAGCTCCTGTCCCATGCCCCCATCAAGTAGTGTGATGTGATTCAATCTTTTTTTACCCCAGTCTTTGTCTGTTGCCAACGCAGCATGCCTTAATTTGCGCCAAGCAGAAATTGTTTATTCACCTATTCCTTTAAGAGTACGTTAAACCTCAGATGTTCAACATAAACGACACCGGCATTTAATAATCAATCCCGTAGCTTACCTACAGATTGCTTTTTCCAGATTCAGACTACGCTGGGCTAGCGCTTTAATCGGTTGTATAGCTTTGACACTATTGTTATAGATAGTTGTGCCTTCCTTATCAATCCAGTCAAGAATAAATACAGGAGCGAATCATGGCGGGTGGCTGGTCCCGGGACGGGGCGGTTCAAGATCAAATTGATGCCAGTGTAGAAGATGCGATAGCACTGGCTCGCAGTCGGTTACCTATCGGCGATAGTTTAACGCATTGCGAGGAATGTGAAGCCTTCATCCCAGAAGCCCGACGCAAGGCTGTGCCCGGCGTGCGATTATGTGTCCGCTGCCAGACAGCGCTCGACAAACAGCAAGCGAACCTCAGTAGCTATAACCGACGCGGCAGCAAAGACAGCCAATTGAGGTAACCTTCAAACGGAACGAAAAGGACATGGTTACTATAGATTTTGTAATTAAGCGGGGGCAGATGAAACATGCCGGGAATAATAAAAGTAAGTTTCATCTGACCCTACTAATTTATAATGAGCAACAATTTTATTTAAGCTAGATGAGCGAAGCAGAGGCTCGACACATACTCCTTAAAGTCGTGAAAACACTCTCCTGATCCACCAGCCAAACTGGGTGTGAACTAAAAAACTGTGGTGGTCGAACTCTACTGACGTAGAGGGGTTATCCTACCGCTAATTTTGCTGCTTGCTGCCACATAAATGAAGGCATGGAAGTATCAAGTTTCCATGTAATACTCATCGGTTGAGCGCCGGTATGGGATGCGTACTCCACTTCGCCAAAATTCACAAAACCCATGGTGCGTCCATACTCATCTTTACTTTGCTCGCGCACGAATAAAAACAATCGCTTTCCGATCTCACGATGTCGAATGTAATCCTGCCCCCTCCCACGGTCTGGCCGAGCACTATTTTGCGACTGCCAGTGAAATAAGTGATTGTTGATGGCAAAGTCGTGGTACATAGTTGTGGGTGAGAATTGTTTTTCATTTTTATTGAGGGTGACGAATAACAGTTCTACATTCTGGTCTTGGATCACAAAAACACCTTCACGCGCCGGCGGCTGATGATCAAATGTAGCAGCACCAAAACCAACCAATATTTGCTCACGTGCGTAACGTGCATGCAGAAGAAGTGGCACTTCCGGCAAATGGCTCATTTTAGATTGTTCGTGCTTAGTTTGGTCTAGGAGCCATTCAAGTACATCCAATAGTTCCGCTTTTATATTTTCTTTGTTCAAGGCCTTCAAACTCTGCACTAAGGAGACAAAGCCAACAGTAGCACCCGTCTTTTGCCAGAAGTCGTAATGGCACATTAAAGCCATTCTGTTATCCATAGCGCCGGCTAATTCAAAATTTTGAAGACATAACTGCTTTAGAAACAATAGGTAGTTGTGTGCATCACAACAGAGTAAACGTGTTTTTATTGCCCTCTCAACAGCTTTGAATAAAACATCATCCGGCGATGATTCTTTTATTTTGTAACCTTTGGCCTTATTTACAAGTGTCATCCAGCTACCACGTTTATAGAGCTCATTAATGTCTATATGTGGATGAAGTCTAAGAAAATTACCTAGCGTTAAAGGTAAAGTTGAGTCCTGTGGATACTGACGAATCAGACTGATCAGACGATTCAACGTGAGGCTAGCTTGTCGAATATGACTGAGCACCATTTCTTGCGTACGTTTTGTAAGTTCGATTCGGCAACCAAGCGGAGCATGAGGGAATCCTTGTTTTATTTCGTCGCTAATTGCTTTGTTTGTTTTCCCAACCAATGCACGAAATTTATTGGAAAAATCGTACTCTGGCCGTGAGTTACCGACAAAATCCAAGATCGTGCAACACTCTTTACCATCGGCTATACGTAAGCCACGTCCTAATTGTTGCAAAAAGATGGTCAGACTCTCCGTAGGTCTTAAGAACAATAAGGTATCCACTTCGGGAATATCTACACCCTCATTAAAGATATCCACGACAAACAACACATTGATCTCACCCGATCGAATCGCCTGTTGTTTTTGTTGACGATCTTGGCTGTTATCACTGGTCAGCACATCACTCTTAATGCCTTTTAATAACAGTTGTTGGCACATATATTTAGCATGTACACGACTGACACAAAAAGCCAGGGCCTTCGTACGGCTAACATCGGTGACAATCTCGCCCAAGCTTTGAATGATTTTATTCACTCGACTTTGATTGTGTGTATAAAGATTCGTTAACTGGGCGATATCGTAGCGCCCGCGATTCCAGCTGATCTTGCGTAAATCCGTATCATCATCAATGCCAAAGTACTGAAAAGGGCAAAGGTGACGTCGATTAATAGCTTCAGGCAAACGAAGCTCAGCAGCAATCACACCACCAAAATCACCAAGAATATCTGAGCCATCATGGCGCTCTGGCGTCGCTGTTAATCCCAATAAAATAGTCGGCGTAAAGTAATCAAGCACCGCACGGTAACTGCTTGCCGCAATGTGGTGCACTTCGTCAATTACGATGTAATCATAATAATTATCTGTTAAACGAAGGCTGCTTAATTGTTTGTTTATCGTCTGAATAGAAACGAATAGCTGACGATAATGCATCGGCGTATTTCCTCCAACCCAAAGTTCACCGAAGGCATTGTTCTTGAGAACGCCACGAAAGGCATCACGTGCTTGTTTCAGTATCTCTTCACGATGAGCAATGAAAAGAAAGGCTGCATCCGGTTTTGTTTTTAAAAAACGAGCAAAATCAAATGCGGATATCAGAGTCTTACCCGTTCCAGTTGCTGCCACAACAAGATTTCGATAACGCCGATGCAGCTGCCTTTCAACTAAGAGTTGCTCCAAAATATCGAGCTGATGCGGAAAAGGTGTGATATCGAAAAAGTGTTGTGAAGCCGTTTCGCCTATTCCTCTGGCTTGTTTCAGCGCTTGATTCAGTTTTTCAGTACTTTCTGCTTTGCCATCAAAGGGTTCAAATTCATCCGACGCCCAGTAAGTGTCAAAGGTACTTAGGGACTTATTAATAATATGAGGAATTTCTTGTGAGGTGATCTTTAAATTCCACTCCAGACCGCTCGTCAAAGCCGAATGAGATAGATTAGATGATCCTATGTAACCGGTGTGAAAACCGGTATCTCGCCAAAATAGATAGCTCTTAGCATGAAGACGCTCACGCTGGGTATTATAACTAAGCTTCACTTGGGTATTGGGCAGGCTGGCAAGAAACTCAACCGCTTTTGCATCTGTTGCGCCCATGTAAGAGGTAGTAATCACCTTCAACTCTCGACCGCTTTGAGTGAACGCTTCAAGTTCTTTACGAAAAATACGTATACCGGCCCACTTTATGAAAGAAACGAGCCAGCAAATCTTATCTGAGGACAGAATTTCCCTCTTTAGTTCAGACTCCAGCGATAGGCCTGCATTACTGCCACAAAATAATTCACTTTGTGTAAGGCCGGTTAATGGGAATATCTCTTCTACATGCTTTTTTAAATCAGCCGCTATCGGGTTTTCTAATTCGTACAGGGCGGTTAGGATTTTTCCTTGGCAGTCCAGGAGATTTTCTTCAATAAAGTCTGTGTCCTGAATTTTATCTTTAAGCCACATTAACAACTGGTTCGATAGCGTAATTTGCTCGTGGAGTTGATTCTCTCCAGAGGGTACAGATGAAATCACAAATTCAAGAATATTTGCCAAGAAGCGTGACAGCCAAATCGATGCTTCTGAGGAAACTAACGCACGCTCACCGACATAGAATTTATCTCGATCTAATCGCTTTTCGATAAGCTGAGTGATCAGCTGCTCATAGATACCAAGTTGCTGCATAATGTATTATTCCTTTAAACAAATGCATTAATAACTAGTACGAAGAAACTTTCAGCCGTACTTTGCTGCTCGAACTTAAGCTCTGTAAGAAGGAGGCACCGAGACAAAAAATCCCGAACTGCCAACAGTCCGGGATTTTAATAACGCTAAATAAATCTACCCAAGTGCACGATCGACTAACGCTTTCGCATCACTTTCTAACTGCGCTAAATGTTCGTCAGATACAAAACTTTCCAGATAGATTTTGTAGATATTTTCAGTGCCCGATGGGCGTGCGGCAAACCAACCATTCGCGGTTTGTACCTTTACGCCACCGATAGAGGCTCCGTTACCCGGCGCTTCGGTTAAAATACCGGTAATCGTATCACCTGCTAAGGTATCACCCTGGACGGAATCAGCACTCAACGAAGACAGCACGGCTTTCTGCTCAGCAGAACACGGTACATCAATACGCTTATAAATGGGACGACCATAACGCGCCACTTGTGCCTCATACAGCTCATGCGGATCCTTACCGGTAACGGCTAAGATCTCAGCCGCCAGCAGGCCTAAAATGATGCCGTCTTTATCTGTTGTCCAAACGCTACCGTCTTTACGCAGGAAAGAAGCGCCTGCGCTCTCTTCACCGCCAAACGCCATCTCGCCGCTAAACAAGCCTTCGACATACCATTTAAAACCAACGGGAACTTCGCACAGCGTTTTATCCAGACCATCAACAACACGGTCAATCATGGCACTGGACACCAGCGTTTTTCCAAATTGGATATCATCCGACCATTGCGGACGATGCGTCGCTAAATATTCAATCGCAACGGCTAAGTAAGCATTCGGGTTCATCAGACCTAATCCGGCACACACAATACCGTGACGGTCAAAATCAGGGTCATTAGCGATAGAGATATCAAACGTATCCTGAAGCGCGAGTAGGTTCTGCATCGCATAGCTGGATGAGCAATCCATACGAATACGGCCATCTTTATCCAGCGGCATAAAGCCAAAGGTAAAATCGACCTTATCGTTCACGACTTCGATATTCAGATGGTACTTTTCAGCGATGGGCTTCCAAAAGTGCAAGCCTGAACCACCCATGGGATCCACTCCGATTTTAATACCGGCTTTAGCAATCGCCTGCATATCAATCACGGATGCCAAATCACTCACGTAATGGTCGATGTAATCAAACGGTTCGATCAATGCGTTATCTTTAAGCGCTTCAGCCGGTAGCCATTTCCCACCCTCTAACTCCGCTTCCAGCAACTCGTTAGCACGTTTGGCAATCCAGTTAGTAATATCCTGATCGGCAGGGCCACCCTTAAGCGAGTTGTATTTAATGCCGCCATCTTCCGGCGGATTGTGCGAAGGGGTAATCACGATACCGTCAGCAACATCACCGCCCAGTGCGTTATGCGTCAGAATCGCATGCGATATCACAGGCGTCGGCGTGTAGCCATCACCTTCTTGGACACGAACACGCACGCCATTAGCGACTAACACTTCCAGTGCCGTGCTAAATGCAGCTTCAGACAAGGCATGTGTATCTTTACCCAAGTACAAAGGCCCGGTGACACCTTGCTCTTTTCGGTATTCAGCAATAGCCTGGCAGATCGCTATAATATGGTCTTCGTTAAAAGTCGTTTTTAACGCCGAACCTCGATGGCCCGACGTACCAAAACTAACCTGTTGCTCAGGGTTCGCTTTAATATCAGGCTGCTGCCGATAATAAGCAGCCACCAGCGCCGGGATATTAACCAAAGAATGGTGCGGGGCAATCTTTCCTGCATCGGGGTGAATAGCCATAAAACAAGCCTGTCCTTTTCCATGAAAAAACTAATGCTCGGCTATCCTGGAAAGAGATGCAACGATCCACTGAGCATCATAACGATTTTATTTTTATGACTGCCCATAAAACGCCATTCGATTGAAGTGTGCGGCCAACGCACAAAGCGCAATTAAAACCCGTACATTTAGCCGCCAAACAGCGGTAATTGATACCGCAAATAGCTAAAACAAGGCTATTTGACGCTAAAGACACCAATCATGCCTTTCTCTTCAAAGCCTTCAGCATAGAATTCGTATTCGCCAGGCTTCACAGGTACAAAGTAGATTTCCGCTTCGCCTTCCTGCTCAAACTCAAGCTCAGTTAAGGCCATCGCTTTAATCTCCATATCACCGGCTTCTATTTTTCGCAGATAAATAGTCGGGAAAAACTCAGGCGCAACGAAGGCATATTCTGTCTGACCACTGGAGATAATTTTTAATTTATAAGACTGCCCGGTAACCATTTCATAACGTTTCTCAGACAAGTGGTAACGGTTGTCTTCTGTGCCCAGGACCAAATCCGGTAGTTTTTTAGGGCGAATGGTCAAATCCCCTTCTGCAACGGCAGTCATGGCTGAGCTGCTGAGAATACCTACTAAGGCCGCCAGACCGAGACTACGTTTGAATGACATGTTAACTCCTTAATAATTGGATTTATTCTTAGTGCCCAATGCTATGCTCACTCTAATTTTTAAAAATACTACTTAGGGACTAATTCTTTTCTACTTTCTACATATTTAATTGATAAGCATTCCCACCTAAGCTGGCCACATCACATAACAATTAGAATAGACCTTTGCGAGTACAGCCAAGCATTATGACTTATAAAATAAGCCTTACCGCTCACTATACTAAACAGAAACGCCGCGCTTTATGTCGCGCCTGGTTAAGTATGCTATTGGCCGTGCCAGCCATGCTACTCAGCACAGTAATACTGGCTGATGTGACGACAAAGATTGGCTACTTAGCTCAGGAAATAGATACAGGGCCGGTGTTATCTAATATTTTGCCGGAACCTGAAGATGCGGGCCTGAGAGGGGTCGATCTTGCCATCAACGATAGCAATACAACCGGAAAATTTTTAAAACAGAGCTTTGTATTAGATGCTTTCAGTGATGAAAACTCAGAGCGTATCATCGAGCGCGCTCAGCACATGTACCAGGAAGGCATTCACAGCTTTGTCGTTAATCTACCAGCCAGCACCTTAAACACCTTAAGTAATAGCCTTCCCAATGATGTGCTGATTCTCAATGCAGGCGCTAAAGACGATCAATTACGCCAAACAAATTGTCCTAAAAATACACTACACACGATTCCAAGCCGCGCGATGTTAACCGATGCACTGGGACAATGGCTAAAAGCACGCCGCCTCACGGATCTGCTGCTCATCACAGGTCCAACCGATGATGATCAGGCGTATACGGCCGCGATTAAACGTGCAGCTAACCGCTATGGTCTCAAAATTGTCGCTGAAAAAGCGTGGGACTTCGATACTGATCTACGCCGCACAGCCCAAAGGGAAATGCCGTTATTCACGCAAACGAAAGAATACGATATCGTTGTGGTAGCGGATGAGCGAGGCGATTTTGGCGAGTATGTTTTATATAACACCTGGTACCCTCGTCCCGTAGTCGGGACACAAGGCCTGACACCCGTAACCTGGCACCGCGTTGTCGAGCAATGGGGAGCCGCTCAACTTCAGAAGCGCTTTGAAAAACTCACTGGCCGCTGGATGGGCGAGAAAGACTACGCCGCATGGGCCGCCGTACGCACCATTGCCGAAGCCGTCACCCGTACCAATAGCGAAGACGTTCAGGTGCTCAAAAGTTACATCGCCTCGGATGCCTTCGAGCTCGCCGGCTTTAAAGGCCGCAAACTTAATTTTCGTTCATGGAATGGGCAGTTACGCCAACCTATTGCACTGATACACCCGCGCTCGCTGGTATCACAATCTCCGCAGGAGGGCTTTCTGCATCCCGTATCTGAACTGGATACACTGGGGTTTGATAAACCAGAAAGCCAATGCCGCGTTTTGGAACGCTTTTAGAGACAGGATTCACTATGAAGACCAATATGATATCTGGTATGCAAAGCAGCCGCTTTTTCCCCCGCCGCCTGGCACTGAGCATGGCAAGCCTGCTGCTCGTTACACAACCTCTATTAGCAGATGTTGCCTATGTATCTAACGAGAAAGATGACACCCTGTCAGTGATTGACCTTGATACTTACGAGGTCACCGCCACTCTCGATGTAGGCCAGCGCCCACGCGGTATCATCCTGTCTAAGGATCAAAGCAAACTGTATATTTGTGCTTCAGATTCCGACACCGTACAGGTAATGGATTTAGCAACACACCGGATCATTAAAGAGCTGCCGTCCGGGGAAGATCCGGAGCAGTTTGCATTACACCCCAACAATCGCCACTTGTATATCTCGAATGAAGATGATGCGCTGGCGACTGTCGTTGATACCGAAACCAACGAAGTACTGGCTCAGATTGATGTGGGTGTAGAGCCCGAAGGGATGGCAGTAAGCCCCGATGGAAAGATCGCCGTTAATACCAGTGAAACGACTAATATGGTGCACTGGATTGATACCGAAAGCATGCAGCTTGTGGATAACACACTGGTAGATCAACGCCCCCGCCATGCTGAATTTTCAAAAGATAGTAAGGTTCTCTGGGTCAGCTCTGAAATTGGTGCAACTGTTTCAGTCATTGATGTAGCGACACGCCAGATTTCACATAAAATTGATTTTAAGATTCGTGGCGTTCATCCAGACAAAGTTCAACCCGTGGGCATCAAGCTCAGTGATGATGGCCAATACGCCTTTGTTGCTCTGGGCCCGGCCAACCATGTCGCCGTTATTGATACAGCGACCTACGAAGTTATTGATTATATTCTGGTAGGCCGGCGTGTATGGCATATGGCATTTAATGCGGATCAATCATTACTTTTAACCACCAATGGTATCAGCGGCGATGTTAGTATCATCGATATCGCAAAAATGAAAGCGATCAAGACCGTCAAGGTCGGTCGCTATCCATGGGGTGTCGTCGTGAAAACAACAGAAGCAAAAACAAAATGAGTATCGAGGTCAGGCAGCTCAGCTTCCGCTACGGAAAAAAAGCTGCATTAAAAGACGTTGATTTTTCTTTGGAGAGCGGTCAGTTCTGCGCGTTGCTCGGCCCTAACGGAGCAGGGAAAAGCACCTTATTCGCACTCCTGACACGCCTGTATGCCATGCAAAATGGTAGCATTGTGCTGAACGATCTAGATCTGCAAAAGCATCCGACCCAAGTCATGCAGCAGCTTGGCGTGGTGTTTCAACAAAGCACGCTGGATCTGGACTTAAGCGTGCAGCAAAACCTTGCATACCATGCGTCACTGCATGGGCTTTGCGGTACACAAGCACGTCTGCGCATCGCAGAAGAACTGCAACGCATGGACATGAGTAACCGGGCACATGATAAAGTTCGCGCGCTCAATGGCGGGCACCGCCGGCGCGTCGAAATAGCCAGAGCACTCTTACACCAGCCAAGCGTACTGCTGCTGGATGAACCCACGACAGGCCTTGATCCCAAAGCAAGGAAAGCACTTAATCACTACGTGCGACAACTCTGTGCAGACACACAACTCACTGTATTATGGGCAACACACCTGATCGACGAGATCCTGCCTGAAGATCGCGTCTTATTAATCCATCAAGGCCAACTACTCAGTTCCGGTACGGGCCATGACCTGTGTGAGCTGAGCAACAAACAGCATTTAGCCGATGCATTTGAGTATCTTACCCAACAAACGGATACGGCGGCATGAAGATCTCTCTAACCCACTACTGGTACTGTTTCCGGGGAATACTCACGCGTGAATACCTGCGATTTATTCAGCAGCGCACCCGCTTTTTCAGTGCGTTGGTACGGCCTCTTCTTTGGCTGGTCGTATTTGCAGCAGGATTTCGCGCAGCCCTCGGGATTGCTATCATCGAGCCCTACGAAACGTACATCACCTACGAAGTCTATATTGCCCCGGGCCTATGTTGCATGATCCTGCTGTTTAACGGCATGCAAAGCTCACTATCGATGGTGTATGACCGCGAGATGGGCAGTATGCGCGTACTGTTAATGAGCCCACTACCGCGCTGGTTTCTACTCGTCTGTAAACTCATCTCGATTGCGCTTGTGTCGTTGCTGCAGGTTTACGCGTTTCTGATTATCGCGTTACTGGTCGCCGTTGAACCGCCATTGTGGGGATACCTGAGTGTTTTACCGGCGCTGTTACTGGTTGCCGTGATGCTCGGCGCTATCGGACTATTTATTTCATCCTGGATAAAACAGCTGGAGAACTTTGCCGGTGTGATGAACTTCGTCATCTTTCCGATGTTTTTTCTCTCTTCGGCCCTTTATCCGTTATGGAAAATGCAGGAAGCCAGCGAATGGATCTATTGGATTTGTATAGCCAATCCCTTCACCTACGCGGTCGAATTGGTCAGGCATGCGCTCTATCTGAAATTTGATAGCGTCGCATTCAGCGTTACGCTGGCGACAACACTGGTCTTTTCAGTGCTGGCAATAACAGGGTTTAACCCACAACGAGCCGCCGCAGGCACAGGCAAAAAGCCGAATTAAACACGGCTTTCAGCCTGTTTTTCGTCAGCGTTTTCTGTTGTTTTTCCGTCAGCGCTTTCTACTTCCTGCGCGGCTTTTAGCTTCTCCTGAGCCGCCTTCCATTCGCGCATATCTTCGTAATAGATATCCCACACACACGGCTCACAACCGGCTTCACAGCACTCGCAGTCACCTGGAGGCGTTGGTTTTTCTAACATATTTCTACCCCCGTATTTATACAATAAAATATATTTTACCATACGGTGCGCGTTAGCCAAGAAAACTTACATCAGGAAGCATTAAACAGTATTTATGCCTTCATAAAATGGAAATAATACTGCTCAGTCAGAAATAGCGCAGTTCGCACTGAACAGCTTGCTGTCAGCCATCATGAATACATGATATAAACTCAGAATATCCATCATTGACCTGCCATATAAGCCCAGAGGTTAACAACCGTGTCTTTCGAGAGCGCCATCACCTTTTTTATCGCGATCTTTATTTTCGGCATCACGCCGGGCCCTGGCATTTTTGCGATTATCGCACGCGCCATGGTGGAGGGCAGCCGTTCATGTTTTTTGCTCGCGCTGGGGATGGTGAGCAGTGATATTGTCTACCTGGTGCTGGCATGTTTAGGTTTAGCCGCCATCGCTGAGCATTGGGGCGAGCTGTTTACCATCATCCGCTTCACCGGAGCGGCGTACCTCTGTTACCTTGGCTGGAAACTATGGACGACACCGATAGATCTTTGTGAGGACACGCCTGTCAGCAAACCCCGCCATGGAATAAAGAGCTTTCTTCAGGGATTTTTGATCTCGGCGTCCAACCCGAAAGTGATATTATTTTATATCGCTTTTTTGCCTACCTTCATGAACCTGTCGGTGTTAAGTATCGCCGATATTGCCTTGGCCTCCGTCTTGCAACTGTTCGCACTGATGCTCGGAGTAATGCTGATCGCCCATATGGCATCGAAGGCGCGTAGGATATTCAGATCCGCCAAAGCAATGCGCAATCTGAACCGCTCCGCGGGTTCTATCATGATCGGAGCAGGGGCATTCTTAGCAACACGCCACTAGCCAAACTGAGTGAATGTGTTAAAACTGATACTTACTAAAAACCAATACTTTAGTACTGGTTTTTTTACTCCATTGCAGAATGTATTCTTTTTGACTGTCGCGTTGTAATACCAGCAGTCAAAAAAGGTGATGTAGTATGCGTAGATGCACTATTTGGCTGTACTGGTTATGTTCAGGGTTATTGCTGACCCTTACCGCTTCGGTACAAGCAGAAACAACGCTGATAGAAAAAACAAACAAGCGCACCCAAAACGCCATAATACCTGCCGTCTCATGGCTTGGAGGCTTTGACGATGAAAGCGAACTGTTTACGTTAGAGGGTTATCGTTTACTGCGTTATCGCAGCCCAACGCCGGCACAACATGAACAGGCAAAAACGTTATCAACAGAACAGTTGCTTAACTTGCTACAGGATATACCGACTCCGGCACTACTGGATGTGCAGCCGTTGATCTGGAAAGATGGCTTTTTCATCCAGAAAGAGCCCCGCCTGCATATACCAGGCAGCCGCTGGACACCGAATGTAGGCCAGGGAGAACTCGAAGATACATGGGCTGACTATTTTCAGCAGAACTTGCAGGAGATAACACAGGGACGACAAGACTACCCGGTTGTGATTTACTGCACAGCGGATTGCTGGATGTCATGGAACGCTATAAAACGCGCAAAAGAATGGGGATACTCTCATCTTTACTGGTACCGGGATGGTTCAGACGGTTGGCAGGAAGCTGATCTGGATACAGCCGAAGGAATACCGGAAAAATTTTCACCCTGATCTTATCAGGCACCTATATCTGATATCGTGATCCATAATAAATATAAGAGTGGGAGAGTATTGTGTATAAAATCCTGATTGCGGATGATCACCCTCTATTCCGAGAGGCGATTAGCAATGTCATTCATACCAGTTTTCCTGATAGTGACCTGCTGGAAGCACAAACACTGGAAAGTGCTCTTGAGCTTTCGCTTGAGCAAGATGATTTAGACCTGATCCTGTTAGACTTGAACATGCCCGGCATGAATGGTTTAAACGGCTTAATTACCCTGCGTAACGAATCACCGACGATTCCGGTTGTGATTGTTTCGGCCGAAGAAGATAAACAGATCGTTTTACAAGCAATAACCTATGGTGCGATCGGCTTTATTACAAAATCCTCGTCTCGTGAGGAGATGACCAATGCGCTGAAGCAGATTTTGGCTGGGAATGTATATCTGCCATCCGATATCATCCGCAGTAATTCACCGGAAACACGCCGTCAGCCACGTAACGATGATAAACGCATCGCTCCTGAGATGCTTTCTTCGCTAACCCGCCGCCAGTTATTAGTACTGGAAAGGATGTCTACAGGCGAGTCAAACAAACAGATCGCCTATAACCTCAACATTGCCGAAACTACAGTAAAAGCGCATGTTTCCGCTATTTTACGCAAACTCAATGTGCATAATCGAATTCAGGCCGTTCTATCCGCTGGCAATATTGATTTCAGCGAATACCTCAAACGCTAAATCAAACGGGTCTGGTGTCGTTAGCCGTAGATGGATAGCCGTTAGCGCCCAGAATTAAAAGGTGAGAGTTAACAGGTAAGAGTTAAAGATTGAGGTTTACCGGACAGGGCGAAAAGCTGAAAGTCAGCGGTCTTTTAACAGATGCAATAACGTCGACTTCAGCTTTAAAGGCTTAACCGGCTTATTCATCAGAATGTAGCCCAGCTCACGTATCTCTTGTTTCAGATCTTTATTGTAGTTTGCTGTAATCATCAGCACAGAAAGTGGATGGGGAAGCCGCTTGGCCAACCCCCGCGCTGCATCGACGCCATTATTCCCATTGTCCAGATGATAATCCGCAATCAACAGATCAACCGGATCCTTTGTCGGGTCTACCCGCTGCAACAGATGTTCTAATGAAAGTGCGGTGGTAACACGACACCCCCACCCTTCAAGCAGCGTTTGCATCCCTTGGCAGATAGCAAGATCATTATCAATCACCCAGATATGTGCACCCTGCAAACAATCTGCTGCCGCAGCCCAATCCGTTCCCGGAACCTCAGAATACAGCGCAAGCTCACCATAAGGGACTTCAACCGCAAAGACAGAACCTTTTCCCTCAATCGAATGAACCGTAATCGGATGGCCGAGTACCCCGGATATTTTATCCACAATCGCTAAACCCAGCCCCAGCCCTTTATCGCCACTTTTATCGGAACTTGTATCAGAACCCAGCCCCTGCGGGTTAAGTCGCCGGAACTCCTGAAAAACCTCCTGTAATTGCGCTTCAGGAATACCTACACCGGTGTCCCATACCTCGATCGCGAGTGAATGTTTTTTACGGCGACAGCCAAACAATATCCGCCCTTTCGTCGTATAACGAATCGCATTCGATAAAAAATTTCTAAGGATACGTGCTAACAATTGAGAATCTGTCGAAATCGTAGCAGATGACGGAATATAAGACATTTTAAGCCCATCTTTCTGCGCAAATTGACAAAATTCATTGGCAATATTTTCCATCAAATCACGCACCCGAAAGGTGGTGATATCCGGCGTAACCACGCCGGCATCGAGTTTAGATATATCAACAAGCGTACCCAGCAATGATTCAACATCACTTAATGCATGTGACACAGAATTTACTAGAGGACGGGTAACATTAGTCAGCTCCTTTTCAGCTAATGCACCGGTAAACAGGCGCGCGGCATTTAAAGGCTGTAACAGGTCATGACTCACCGCTGCGAGAAATTTGGTTTTTGACAAATTAGCTTGCTCAGCATCTTTTTTCGCTTCACGTAAACGGGCTTCGACCTGGGTGCGCTCTTCAATCTCAGTGAGCAGATGTTCATTGACCGCTGTTAGTTCCGAAGTGCGCTCATCAACCCGATGCTCCAGAGTTTGATAGGCTTCTTCCAGTTCTAAAGCCACTTTACGCCGGTCGGTAATATCGCGGATCATGACAAAAAACCCAACGGTCTTCCCATCTTCACCGATATTCGGCACATAGGACTTGAGCATATAACGTTGCTCACCAGAAGCATTTCGCTCGGCAATATCAAAAGTGACATTCTCACCTGAAAGCGCCCGTTGGACATAGGGCTCCAACTCATTAAAACCTCGCTTTCCATGCACCTGCGTGATGCTCTCACCGGTTAACTTACCACGCTCCCAACCATACCATTCGTCATAAACTTTGTTGGTGAAGCGGTAACAGAGATCATCGCCCACATAAGCGATCAGGGCGGGTACATGGTCGGTAATCAAACGAATCCACTGCTCGCTCTCTTTAAGCGTTTCGGCATATTGATAACGCTCGGTAATATCGGTGTAAGTATTCACATACCCACCGTCCGGCATAGCATGTGTCCTTACTTCAATGATATGATCATTATGCCGCATGATATGCGAACTGCCGGGCTGTCTTCCTTTGGCATTATTGTCATGAAAATGTTTGAGATTGAGCGCCCGAAATGGCGGGAATGACTCTGCTTCTGAACGGGACACACCGGTTAATGTAAGAAACCGGTCATTCCATATCTCCAGTTGATCACTGGCATTGACCAGGGCGACGCCTTGAGAAAGGTTGTCTACTGTGCGTTGTAACAACAACGACTTTTGCGCCAACGCCGCTTCGCGACGTTCAGTTTCAGCCGCTTTTAGCTGGCTGATATCGGTATACAATATCACCATACCGCCATCAGAAGTCGGCCTCTCACTCATCTGTACCCATTGCCCGGAAGACATGCGGAACACTTTATTAGCGTCTCCGGTTCCATCATATTCTTCTGCAATCAGACCATGCTGATCAGCCAAACGACGGATATCCCGAATCGTAGTGCCTGTTGCTATCACCTGCCCGGTACCTTTCCAGACACCTTGAAATTTACTATTAAAAAGGACGATGCGCCGTTCACGATCAAACAAAACAAAGGCATCTGAAATGCTCTCAATAGCATCGACTAAACGCTGATTCGCCAGGTCTGCAATCTGATTGGCATTTTTCAGGGCCCGATGACTGACTTTTAACTCAGACAGGGCATCGTTCAAAGCTTCCGTGCGTTCGCGAACCTGATCCGCCAATACCACCGCATGCTCAAAAGCGGCATACGGATTAGCCCCTTGCACATTACTCGACTCAACCCGTTCAATCAGTGCATGGTTGATCCGCTTAAGCTTGTGGTTTTCCCGCTCCAGCTCAGCTAGTCTTAAAAGTAACTCAGCCTCACTCATTTGCAGGCTTCCCAATCACCACGCCTGTAAATGTCTGGTTGATATGCATGCCGTTAATATGCTCTCCGTATGTGTTAAAGCCCACCACTTTATGCTGGCGCAGCAAGGCAGAAGCCTCTTGTACGATATTTAAATGCTCTATTTCCAAGCGTCGAAGAAAACAATCACAGCCGATAATCAATTGCGGCGAACCTATTTTTTTCTCAATCCGTTCCAGCTGTCTGGTCAGATTTTGTAACATATCGCCTCGTTGCATGCGGGTCAGGACAATCCCATTCTCCACGGCACAATAAAACGTCAAACTAAGATCAGCATTAACCTTTTGAATAGATCGCACATAAAAGTCATCGCCAATTCTGACCGCCAAGGGATTCAAGGCAAATACTTGCGGCGTCAGCTCATCGACAGGGACGCCAATCAGGGCGGCGTACTCTTCAGCTGCCGGTTCCGCATTCAGCTCATAAACTCGCCGGGTTTCACGCTCGGCGGATGTCACTACCAATTTTTCACTCAAGGTTAAGAGGTGATGTGTAGTGAATACTTCAAATTCGCAGTCTGTATTAAATAACAGCACAACGGCGGCACCCGTGTAAAAAGCCCCATGCGCAAACACATGCGTATGTGACAAATGAATATCGTCACCGGCAGACCCGCCAAAATGCGGAATATTGCCCAAAGCCGAACTTAACGTTGCCAGTACCTGCTCTTCCTGCACTGACAAACCATCCAGCAGGGTCAGAACAAAACTATTGCCTTTAATCGGGGCCAGCTGTTTGACCCGACCTTTATTAATAAAAGACTCAACAACCGATTGCGCGTGCGTTAGTGAGAAATCATCCATCGCTCTGATAAGACAAGTTTCTACCGCAAAATGCCGACGATTAAAGCCAATCGCACTAATAGCACCCTGCGCATAACCTTCAGCGGTGATCTCTCCGGCTGTAGTACATCCGGCCAACTGAACCCCCTCAAACGCCTGATTCATTGCCTCAGCCAATAGCGACAAATCATACTCAGCTGTGCAGAAAAACAACACGCACCCTAAATCTTCAAAGCGTAACTGTTGTCGCAACTGTTGTTGCAACTCTGCAGCAGCGGCAAACGGATCACTGTGATTTGAGAAACAGGTAACAGCGGGTTCAGCCATAATAATAAAAATCCTTTTATGAAAAGGTCTTACTTCAGTCTAGGCAGACTATTGCTTATATCAAATAGTACTTGTGACCTAAATATTTTCGCACCTGCAACATCGTCCTCTACAGCCCGATACCCACCGATGTCATTTATTCCGATGCCGAAAGCATATGGGTCAATAGTGCGCGTAATTTTCCCGGTTTCACCGGTTTATTTAAGACTTGTAAACCTAATGTGCGAAAATGTCTGAGGCTAATATCAGAGCGTTCGGCCGTCAGCATCGCCGCGGGAATTCGCGTGTTGAAATGTTGTTCCAGACTATCCAGTACATCTAAACCGGTTTCGCCTTTTTCCAGATGGTAATCCAGCAGTAAAACATGAGGGGTTATCTGCTGCTGTTTACACAGTTCGATAGCGGATGCCGCATTGGTGGCAATGTACGGGGTCAATCCCCACTGCGTCAGCAATACATCCATACTGAGCAGAATATTCTGATCATTATCCACCACCAACACTACCTCAGAGGAAAAACCACTGACACTGGTAGTTCTTGCGACAGGGCGAGGCGCAACCATGTCGCTAGTGAGTAACGGCACCTGAACAGTAAATACTGAGCCTTTATCCACGCGTGAGCGCACTGTTATCGGGTGCCCCAGCACCCGTGCAACACGATCAACAATCGCCAGGCCAAGCCCGACACCGGTTCGCATTCCGTTTCGGTGCTGCTCTAACTGGTTAAACTCACTAAAAATATCCACTATGCTCTTTTGAGGAATCCCCTCACCGCTGTCCCACACCTGCAGGTACAAATATTCTCCCCGTACCCGACAACCGACTAACACTCCCCCTTGGTTGGTATAGCGCAACGCATTACTAACAAAATTTCGCAAAACGCGCATCAACAATCGGGCATCAGAGAAAACCATCTGATCTGTTTTTCTGATTTTCAAAATCAGTCCGGCACGCTCGGCAAGCGGCTGAAATTCAGTTTCTAAGGCGTTTAATAATTGTGAAAGGTGAAACGCGCATGGATCTGACTGTACGGCGTTCTGATCCAATTTAGATATATCCAACAGATCCGTTAACAGCTCCTCAGCACCTTCAAGCGCCACGTGAATTCGCTCGACCAGTTGAGCATCAGCAACCGCCAACTTCCGCTCCCGTAACGTAGAGACCAACAGACGTGCTGCATTCATCGGTTGCAACAAATCATGGCTGGCTGCCGCCAGATATTTATCTTTACTGGTATTAGCGTCTTCGGCCTGCTCTTTAGCAACCAATAACTCTTGTTGTGTGGTTTCCCGTACGCGAATTTCGTCCCACAGTTTATGATTAACCGTCGCTAGCGCATAGGTGCGCTCGGTTACCCGCTCTTCAAGTTCTTCATTCAATTTTTTCAGTCGTGCCTGGTCGCTTACACGCTCACTGATATCCTGAACAAATACCTCCAGAGTGACATCATCAGCATCTCGTTTTAGCAGTGCATTCATCGACACAAAAATAAAACAGCCATCGGCTTTTAACAGCCGGGTTTCATAGCGATGGACCTTGCCATCTTGGCTCAAGCGCATCAGCAGCGTTCGGTAGTCCTGCGCATCAACAAACAACTGTTGATCGATCGCTGTTATTTGCTCAACCAGATCACTCGCTGATGAGTAGCCACAAAGAGAAGCCATTGCAGGGTTTGCGGCTCTGAATCGCCCTGATAAATCCGCCTGAAAGATGCCATGCAAGGCGTTATCGAACAACCATTTATAACGGTTACGTTCAACATCCAGCTCATCCAGCTTTTGCGTAAGCTCCGGATAATAGTTTTTACGTGCGGAATGGTCTCCAAGGCCGATAAGGTCCTCAAAAGTCGCATTATTTCTCTCAGAGGGCTTCTTCATACACGACTTCAACATCTCGCTGGTTAGATTTACGTGGATTGGTGAGGAGACAGGGATCTCGTAATGCGTTGACTGACAATTCCGGTATATCCGATGCGCTGACACCGTGCTCCGACAGTTTTTGGGTCAATCCGATTTCAGTTTTTAGCGCGATAACATGCTGCATTAATCGTTGTTTAATCTGTGGCGTGGTTAACCCACGGGTATCAATACCCATCGTTTCGGCAACTACTTTAAAGCGATCCGTCGCTTCAGAGTAGTTAAAATCGATCACGTGCTCCAGCAACATCGCATTACAAAGGCCATGGGGAAGATCCAATAAACCACCCAAGCTATGCGACATCGCATGCACAGCGCCAAGAATCGCATTAGAGAATGCCAGACCCGCCTTCATCGACCCCAACATAACCTGCTCACGCAAGTGCATATCTTTTGGGTTAGCGACCAAAGGCGCAATATTAATATTGATAAGGCGGATAGCATCCAATGCATGCATATCCGTTAATGGACCTGCCCCGGTTGAAACAAAGGCTTCAATCGCATGTACTAATGCATCAATCCCTGTACAAGCACTCAAAAAACCATCCATGGTAGCGGTCGTTTCCGGGTCAATGAGAGAGACATCCGGCACGACCGCTTTACTGACAATCGAGAATTTCATCTTCTCATTCTGATCAGAAATAATCGCAAACTGAGAAACATCAGCCGACGTGCCGGCCGTTGTGGGTATAAATATCAACGGTGGAATGGCTACATCAATCCTATCCACACCTTCAAACTCAAGAATATGCCGTCCATGTGCACTGACAATACCGATTCCTTTTGCACAGTCCATCGGGCTTCCCCCGCCGACAGCCACAATCACATTACAGCTCTGCTCCTGATAAAAGCGCGCCCCGGCCATCACTTCTTCACAACGAGGATTGGGAGATACCCCCGTGAAAATAGCATAGGGAATATGCTGCTCATCAAGGCTTAGGCGCACATCCTGTACCCAGCCTGCTTTCTCAACACCCGGGTCTGAAACAATCAAGACCTTTCGAGCGCCGAATTTATGCGCATAATTTCCCACCGTGTGGCGAGCGCCGGCACCAAAAATAATTTCGGGGGATACAAATTTACGTAGATTCGACATATCAGAGCTCATCGATGGGCACTCAAGCTTCTTATTATATGAAACGTCTTGCTCACGCTGACGTATACAAAGGATAGGGAGTTTACCCTTTTATTTCAATGCGCACCTCACAAGGGGTATTCGGTATTACTACCAGACCCAATACCATTGAGCTAAGTAGCTAATATTAAAAAGAATTAGAGGCTTTAGCAGCGGGTACAACAAGGCCAATGTGGCAATCGCTCAGTGCCAAAGAGGCATTCTTCCAATCGCCACCAACCCCGAAAATATACAGGTCACGGCTAATCTGAAAAATACTCTTATGGGGACAATATGAAAAATAAGAAGACACATCTCAAGCTGCTCACCTGTGCCATTGCTGCAGGTATTTGTACGCAAGCATCTGCCGGCTTAAACCTCTACGATAAAGACGACACCACATTCAGTACTGACGGCCTTATCAACACCTTTTATGTGCATAGCCAGGTTGACGATCTTGATGACACGCTGGATCGCACCCAGTCGCGCGTCAAAATGGGCTTCTTACCCAACTATATAGGTTTTAATTTCGGCAAACAGGTCGACGATTTGAAACTCGGTGCGCGGTCATCTTTCTGGGTTTCTGTGAATGATGCTAATACCAACCTTACTTCTACCGGTATCGACGTTCGCCAATTCTATGGCACCGTCGATGGAGAGTGGGGACAAGTACTGATCGGTAAAGATTTTGCATTGTTTGGACGCAGCAACATTCTTGGTGATGAGCTGCTACTGGGATACGGACAAGTCGGTTCTGATGGTCTGATTGATGGCCAGGGCGTGTCATTCGGAAACATAGGTACAGGTTATCTGTATCCTTTCCCAAATGCGCAGATCACCTACCGCACGCCTAAAAATAACGGTTTCCAACTGGCCGTTGGTCTGATGGACCCAAGCAAGTCTGCCAGCGGTTCAGAAGAGAGCACACCACGTATCGAGGCCGAATTAACCTTCGAAACGCAACTCAGCGACAACGTACCCTTGAAAGCCTGGGTTAGCGGCATGGCGCAAAGCTCCACCAGCGGCGCTACCGATGTTGACTCTAACGGCGTAGCGTATGGCGTTAACGTTAAAGTTGCTGGCTTGTCCTTAAGCGCCTCTGGTTTCAGCGCTACGGGTGTAGGAACGGCGGGGTTAGCTAATCTGGTCACAGCAGATAATGCAGATGTTGATGGCTACCTGGTTCAGGCTTCTTATACGATGGGCAAAGAGCGCCTGGTTGCATCTTACGGCGAAAACTCAGGCGGAACGACAGCAGCAGCAAATAACCTGGATGCTCAGAATACTGCCGTTGCCTGGTTCCACACGGTCAACAGCAATCTAAAATTAGTCGCTGAATACGATCGCACTGAAAGTGATGCTCGTGAAACCGATACTGTTGCGCTGGGTGCTGTGCTGACCTGGTAAATCAACTGACCGATTAACAAAATGCGAGGTACAGCGCACAGCCCCCTTCACTGTTGCGCTGTATCGCCGCACTTTATATCCTAAAAATCTATAACCCCACATTTTGCTTTGAGTTTAGATTTGTGTTCTAAAGCGCCAAATCATGCGGCTGAATCTTTTTTACCCAGCAGTTTTTGCCCTAACGTCACCACAGCAACAGCCAAAGCACCTGCTAACAAGCCGATCACAAGATTCAACAAGGTCGGAGTTAACGCACCTAACACGTTACCGACAGCAGGCAGCAACGCTATTGTCGTTTCTGCACCTTCTATCCAATGGTGTAAAACAGGGATGCCGTGGGAAATAATACCGCCACCCACTAAAAACATAGCGATCGTCCCCACGATAGCCAGACCTTTCATTAAATATGGAGCAGCGATCACGATGCGAAGCCCTAACCAGCGCTGAAAGCTAACCCAGCCACCTTGACCCGGTTTACGCTCCAGATAAAGGCCCAGGTCATCCAGTTTAACAATACCTGCTACTATCCCGTAAACACCGACCGTCACCACCAAAGCGATACCCACCAGCACCGCAAGTTGCGTGACGAATGGCGCACCAGCCACCGTACCTAAGGTAATAACGATAATTTCTGCTGAGAGTATGAAATCCGTACGAATAGCGCCTTTGATTTTATTTTTTTCAAATGCCAGCATATCGACACTGCTATCCTTAACCGCCGCTTCCAGCTGGTCATGGTGCGCCTTATCTTCGTCAGAGCTATGCAGATATTTGTGAGCCAGTTTCTCAAAGCCCTCAAAACAGAGGAACAAGCCTCCAAGCATTAACATCGGGACAATTAACCACGGCAAAAAATAGCTAATCGCCAATGCGCCCGGTACCAAAATCACCTTATTCAGCAATGAACCTTTCGCCACAGCCCAAACCACGGGTAATTCACGATCAGCTTTCACACCTGAAACCTGTTCAGCGTTCAACGCAAGATCATCTCCGAGCACGCCTGCGGTTTTTTTAACAGCCACTTTTGACATCACTGCAACATCATCGAGTAGCGTTGCGATATCATCAATTAAGACTAACAGGCTTGAACCGGCCATTTTATTTCTCACATCTGATTTGAAGACAAGAAATAAATCATAACGGATTTATATGAATAATGTCTGACTCTGGCAAATCGCGGCCAAAAAAAACCCGCATCAGATGCGGGCAAAAAAGGAGGGTCAGAAACAACAAAATACTGACAAAAAATACAAGGATAAGTAAAAGAAACAACACAGATATTATGCGGCTCACCAACCCAATGCACACTACGGCATTAGCCTCAGTAAACTACTACTCTGGATTCGAAACTTTAGTATTAGTGCAGCATCCATGCCAAGCGGTGCCGGCCCTCAGCACTGCTGATAGATGCGGCTTCAGCATTACTAGTCCGCAGGGCCTTCATCATAAGATGCTGATAACTGATCATCTGACAACCTAATGACATCCGCGACTAACCGATTCAGTAGCGGCGTATGCAGCTGTCGCTGTACACGCGGATAACGAGGCGTATCGCGATCATTCAGGGCCGGATACTCCCAACCTTTCGTCAGGGCGATAAACTCTAATGCAAAGTCATGCCCGTGCTCGATACAACCGGCCAAAATAACATCGGCATAACTCAGCGCAATCGGGCAGGTATGTGTGGGCGCTACAATTTCACAGGCGTGGTAGATCCATAACGTCCCTTCGGGCAACTCAACTTCCTGATAAGTCTGTATCTGATGCGCTTCAATCCGTGATCGCTGATAACCACGCTCGCGTAGATCAAAGTGTTGGATCTCGCTTTCCGGCACCTCAACTAAAACGCCATTACAGATAGCGCCTTCACGCTGCACGACTGCGACGGAACTCATGCCAAAATCCGGAGACATCACTGACCATGACCTTTCATACCCAGAGACTTTAACCGGCAATACGCAGCCCGATTCCCCGGTAACTGCACGGCTCAGGCTGTTAATCAAACTGCCATAACCAAAGATGTAGTGCCTGTTTAATTTACTCATTTTTACGAAGCACCCCTCAGCGTGTTTTACTTGGAAATATTATCTTGTCGTATGCACATCCGGATAAGAACCTTGGCATTATATCATTAGCCGCGGTAAAACAGCCTTCGGACTTGGCTTATAGTGTTGAATCCGCTACTTTAGCAGGCTATAACTCATTTTTCGTACGGTCTTATGGTCATATGCGCCAAGTAATTATGTATGCGGATCTTTTCTGGTCCAGACTCCCCTCTATCCATAAAATTTTATCGCTTTTTTTGACCCTTCTGGTCTTGGCTTTCATGTTTCTTGGTAACAGTGATAAATCTCAAACACTAGCGCTGCCACAACTTATCTCTTCAGAAGCGGGCTTCACCGAATACGAATTCAAACTCACCACTATGACCCCTGAAAATTACGCTTACAGCATCACAAAAGGAGATTCTCTGAGCCAAATTTTCGATATGTTGCGGATTCCACAAGCAACGATGTACGAAATTCTGGAAACCGACCTTGCACTGCTGGCGCTAGATACCCTCAAGCCCGGCAACTCACTGCGCTTCTGGTTAGATTCCCGGACACAACAGCTGGATAAGCTTGAAATAGTCTTCAGTCTGGCACACACGGTGACATATCAACGGGTTGATGGAGGAGGCTTTGAATACAAAGAGTTAATTATACCGGGTGACTGGACACAGGAAGTACTCTCGGGAGAAGTCAAAGGCAGCTTTTACAATTCAGCATCCAAGGTAGGCCTGGACGCAGGCGACATCATGGAGATTTCATCGCTCCTTAAAGAAAAAATCAATTTTAATCGAGGTTTTCGCCTTGGCGATACATTCCAAATCGTACGCTCCAAGCAGATGGTAAAAGGGCAGGAAACCGGTGAAACACGCATCGAAGCGATTAAGATAATCAATAAGAAACGTGAAGTGACAGCCTTTCTTTATAACAATAGTTATTATGATGAAAGAGGTACTGGCCTGGAACGTGCGTTTTCCCGTTACCCTCTGGAAAGAAAGCTACGTATCTCCTCTAACTTCAACCCCAATCGCCGTCATCCTATTACCCGCCTGGTCAGGCCGCATAACGGCACTGATTTCGCTGCACCGATTGGTACTCCGGTGCTGTCAACCGGTGATGGTGTCGTCATTGAAGTGAAAAAACACGCCTATGCCGGGCTTTATATCAAAATCAAACATGGCCAGAAATATAAAACCCGTTACCTGCATTTGAAAAAAGCCTATGTGCGCAAAGGGCAAAGTGTATCGCGGGGACAGAAAATTGCACTATCTGGTAACTCAGGCCGCTCTACGGGCGCGCACTTACATTATGAACTACACATCAATAACCGTGCCGTCAACGCAATGAGTTCTGACATCCCGATCATGACAGAAATAGAGGGCAAAGACCGTATAGCCTTCAAGAAAATGGTAGCCAGGTACCAGAAGAATATGGGCTAAGGCCGTATGAAACTGCCTATACTAAGGATATCTACACCTGCTGATTTGTAGCATCTTAGACTTAATCTGGCACTGATAAATCCACGTGCCAGATTAAACCTGACAGCTATGACCCACAGCGGTCATTAACGTCTAAAGCAGCCTGTCGCTTTAGCTGTCCGCTGCTTATTGAAGCCCCTTATAAGGGTTTCCTGACATGGCACTATAATAGCTTGTCGATTGCCAGCACCCTGAATCTCTAGTAGATTATAGTAAATCGGGTGTGTAAATCCTTCCTATACTGCTTGTTAATCTGCTACTTGACCTGGATCATACCCTACTAGTAACTTCGGGTTTATTGTAAAAATAACCCCATATGGAGTCTAAAACATGACCACCAAAGAACAGTTAGTGGAGCAACACATCCGCGAGTACGAGTCTCGCAGTAAACATATTGATGAACTCTTCGCTCGTGCCTACGATGCGACAAAAGATCTGGGTGACGATCATCATATCAAAACCGAGCTCAATGAATATTTAGGGCAAAAAGCGAAGCTGGTTGAAGAAACCGAGAAATTCAAGAGAATGTCGGTAGATCACTGGCGCGAAGATACCATCCGGAATTCAGGACCTATGGCTATCTGGGATGTGCTTGCGCAAAAAATTGAAGATTTGATAGAACGTACAGAGAAATAACTAAAGACGTTATAGGCTGGCTAATGTCTGGCTATTTCGTCTTCAGCTTCAATAAACACCCGTTTTATTCCGGGGTGTTGTTCTATGGATTTATTAATTAAAGCACTAACCTGTTCAATACTATCTGCCGTTTCGCTACCGACAAAATCGACGCGAGTAATATTCGCGCTTATCTGTAGCCTGGATCTTGTAGTAGTTTAATAGAATTGTGTGGGTATAATTACTTCCTATACTCTCCCAATATTTTAAATATGATTTCACTCACCCTTTTTGAACAAGTATGACATTCTGCATCGGAATCAAGGTTGCCGAAGCAATCATGGCGCTTGCGGACACAAGAATTTTACAAAGAAGCGAGTAGGTCAATAAGAAGGCACTAACAAGTGATTCTTGCTACTTGAGCATTAATCCAACTATTAAACCAACCCCCTACATAAAATGATAGCGACAAACCATAGGCGCAGGTACCGCTCCAAACAGTTTTAACTTATCGCCATTCTACTCTGCCCCAATTATACTGGCGGCGGTTGCAAGTTGGGTAATATGGTCAGGGTATTTTGGAATAACCGCTCGAGCCATCCTGGCCATTGTTTTGCTCCTTGTACCTGATACATCTTTGTCGAAAATAGTTTATCGCACCAGCGCTGAGGAATTAAGTAAACTGTCCCCGGAATCTGATCAGCCTTGTTAATATCATGCAACCCTTGGCTTTATTTCTCTTTTCGCTACTTTTTGCAACGCAATTTCTGTAATTGAAGCGACTAGGATAAATCCAATAAGAATATAAGCAACATGACCAGATTTTTGGCTCACATAAACAAAAGCAAGAGTCATGGCAATAAAACTAAGCATAGCGGCAATAAGCACTAAAATGAATGAGCCCCCTGTTTGAGTAATGATTTTTATATGGCCAATATGGGTAACAGTATGCACAAACAAAATCGATATTGAGCCAATTGCAGCTATTTCTGACAAATCAAATAACAACGATAAAATAATGATCAATACACCACTAATAACTAACCCTTCCCGGCTGTGGCCAATGGGTTTGCCAAATGCCGCAGGCAGCTCACCGTCTTTTGCTAACTGATAAGTGACGTTTGTCACAGAATACAGGTTAGCATTGATAGATGATGCCGTTGCAACTAACGCTGTTAAGGCCACAACCGTAAAACCTATTTCACCAAATATGGGTAATGCCGCCTCTGCTAAGGCAAAATCTTTTGCTTCAATAACTTTTGCAACGGGTAAATTGCCAAAAACAGCAAAGGCGATAGCAACGTAAAGCACCATAACCAATAAAATAGCGGTCAACATTGCCTTGGGCAGCGTTGTAGCAGGGTCAGGCATATCTTCCGCTGTATTAGTAATAACCCGGAACCCCTCAAAAGCAAAAAAGGTGATCGCTATGCTAAAAAATATATCGTTGGGTGGTGGGTAATAACTGGGGGACAACAAAACGGGGTTTAAATATATAATTCCTGTTACAGATAAACCTGCCAATACCAAAAATTTTATGACTACGGTGATCCTTTCCCAAACAGCAACATCCTTTACCCCTTTGAGGTTAATCAATACAAATAGAATAATGATGCCAATGGAAAATATATTCCTCCACATTTGTGATTCAGCAATTGAGGGAAAAAAGGTAACTGCATAGTTGCCAAAGGCTTTGGCAACTAAACTTAAGGAAACTATGGCTGAGAAATAAAGCATAATCCCCATTGTTCCGGTAAAAAAGCCAACACCGTAAGACTGTGATAAATATTCTATTATCCCCCCAGAAGAAGGATAACGGGCACCTAGCTTGCCCATTGAGTAACCACTAAATAACGCAATAATTCCACCCATGATAAATGAAATATATACTGCACTTCCAGAGATGGCACTCGCCTCACCAAGCAAGGCAAAAATGCCTGCTCCAACCATCGAACCTACTCCCATAGATACGGCTGACCAAAACCCAATTGGCTTTTTTGATATATGCATAGGACTCCTTAGTTATTTATAAGGCTAATAGTTTATTCCATACCCTATGGCTTCCTTTCACTTTGGTGCCCATTTGAGTTTCAAGTAAAGAAACTCCAGGGACAGTTTACTTAACTCAGCCCACTTTAAGGAATTAAGTAAACTGTCCCCGTAACTTGGACGTAACTTCTAAGGCTGCTATGAGCAGGCCGATTCCGCCAATAATAAATATCCCCAGGCCAACATAAAAAATTATCTCGGTCACACGCTTTTCCTTTGTATGCGCTAACAGATTATTAATTGCCTATGGCTTACTATCACTTTGGCGCCCTATTTGGGTTCCAAGTAAACTTTACATAAGCATTAATTTATTATTAATCAAAGAG
Source organism: Neptunomonas qingdaonensis (assembly GCF_900113275.1). Classification (GTDB taxonomy): domain Bacteria; phylum Pseudomonadota; class Gammaproteobacteria; order Pseudomonadales; family Balneatricaceae; genus Neptunomonas; species Neptunomonas qingdaonensis. The sequence goes on along the minus strand of NZ_FOOU01000001.1, from coordinate 123,987 downwards.
ATAAGTGAATTTATTCGGAAGTGATTTTACAGAAAAGAGCCAATCCGTTGCCCGACACATTCAATCCCTATTCTAGAAACATATATCGTTAGTTATAAAGATCAATAACTTAGCACTTTATTTCCAAACTCAGAGCAAAGTGGCTCGTTATTTTGTTAACACCAGGCGATTATTCTTCGCCAATAATACGCTGGTAAAAGTGATACTCTTTTTCCAGCGCATCGGCGAGGTTCTCTGCAGATCTGAAGCCATGCCCTTCTTGCGCGTAGTAATGCGCCTCAACAGGAATTTGCTGCTGTTGCAGCGCCGACACCATCGCCCGAGTTTGCTCTGGTACAACAACGGCGTCTAATTCTCCCTGAAAAAAGATCACCGGTACTTTAATCTTGCTGGCATGCGCTAACGGTGAGCGTGCCTGATAAACATCTTTCTCGGTGACAGGCGAGCCAATTAGCCAGTCCAGATAATGCGATTCAAACTTATGCGTGGCTGTTGCTAACGCCAACGGATCTGTCACACCATAAAGGCTGGCACCAGCGGAGAATTGATCGGAAAAGGCCAGTGCTGCCAATGCCGTAAAACCGCCGGCACTGCTACCACGAGCAAATACCTGTTGTGGATTAATTAAGCCTTTATCCGATAAGTACTGCACCGCAGCTTCCGCATCCTCCACATCCGATATCCCCCAGCGCTTATGCAGCAACAAGCGATAAGCCCGGCCATAGCCACTGCTGCCTCTGTAGTTAAGATCCATCACAGCAAAACCGCGCTGCGTCCAATACTGTATACGTGGATTCAGCACCGGATAAGTGCAGGCGGTAGGGCCACCGTGAAAGAAGAACACCACCGGCGGTAACGAGCGGCTATCGGTTGATTGCGAATCCTCTTTGTTAGCATCGCTTTTTACAGGCGGGTAAAAAAAACCAAAGGCTTGCTGATCGCCTACCGGAAAACTGATGTGCTGCGGCAGAGATAAGTTATCCACAGCCAAACCGTCCACAACCGGGCTATCAGCAGGGGTTGACAACTGCCGGGTGTGGCCACTAAGCGGATCAATTTCAATTACTTGCGGCAAACTAGACAGAGCATTGGCAACCGCATAGATTTTATTCTGTGATTGGGTGATCGCCCTAAATTGGCTGTATTCGCTAACCAGTTGCTGAGCCACCTCGGCGTTTTTCAATTGTAAAAGATCTGCCGCGGCCTGCTGCAGGCGAATCACAATGACCTGCTGTTGCGACACATGATAATGATACCCGCCAAACTGCCAGGGAGCCGTTGTACAATCGGCGTCTACCTGCCAATAAGGCTGTAAGCGTTGCTCAGCAAGAAAATAACGGCATAAGTTCCACCACCCGGACTGGTCACTCATCGCCCAGATACCACCGTCATGATCGAACGAAGGCTGCAGGATTGAGGTATTCATCCCCTGTCCGGCCAGTATCTGCTGTCGCTCAATCAGGCCATCCGGCCCAAAAAAACCATGATGTAACTGGGTGGCGATCCATGGTTGATGGGGGTGATCCCAGCTAATAAACAGGCATTGCTGGCCATTCCCGGAAAGTACCAGCGAACTATAAAAGTCATGCCCTTCATGGAGCACCTCTATTTCGCCGCTCGTCAGAGACAAGGACACCAGGCGATTTATTACATTCTCGTAAGAATGTATTTCGCTACTATGCTGCTCCTCAATCATCAGAACCCTATGATGAATCGCATCATAAACAGGTTCACCAAAACGAGATTCCATAAGGAATGTTAACTGCTCAGGCTTTTCAGCGCTGATCTGTTGCCGATAGAGTTGCTGATCCCGCTTGTTGACAAAAACCCAGCTTTGCGAATCCAGCAGGCACCAGCTTAAACCACCGTATTCATGCACCCGGCTGCGCACATCAAAGTCTGGCGGTGTGAGGTTTTGTGCAACACCATTGGCATAGCGAATCAGACAGTTACGGCCGGCGTCTTCAGGACGATACTCCACCCAGAATAAAACACCGTCGGTATCGCAGGCGAGCTGGCCATAATCTTTAAGCCCGGCGACCGCCTGCTCAGCACTGACTTGGTTTGTGCCAGGATTTATGGATTGAGGGGTGAGTAGTTTAACCTTTGCAGAAGACACGGGAATTGCGTTCGTTACGATACAGTAAAGGCTCGGTAGCAGGCGCTTCAGCCTCAGCACGCGCTTGTAGAATCATATCGTGGTTTGGCGATTTACTGCAGACGGGGTCGGTATTGTGCGCATCGCCAGTCATCATATACGCCTGACAACGGCAACCGCCAAAGTCCTTCTCTTTCTCATCACAGGAAAGACACGGCTCCTTCATCCACTCATAACCACGAAAGTGATTAAAGCCAAATGATTCATTCCAAATATGATCAAGCGTATGCTCACGTACGTTTGGAAACTCAATAGGAAGCATTCTGGCGCTGTGACAAGGTAACGCCTGACCATCTGGCGTTACTGTGAGAAATACCTGCCCCCAGCCGTTCATACAGCCTTTAGGACGCTCTTCGTAATAGTCAGGTGTGACGAATATCAGCTTAATCGGATTGCCCGCTGCAGCCAGCTTAGCGCGGTATTCATTGGTGATACGCTCGGCACGCTCTAATTGAGCACGTGTAGGCATTAATTGCTGACGGTTCTCGAAAGCCCAACCGTAATACTGACACGTCGCCAGTTCTACATAGTCGGCCTCAAGTTCAACACAGAGCTCAATGATACGGTCGATCTGATCTATATTGTGGCGATGCGTAACAAAATTGAGCACCATAGGATAACCCTGTGCTTTAACTTCGCGCGCCATTTTCAATTTTTGCTGAAAGGCTTTTTGCGAACCTGCCAGCATGTTATTAACGGTTTCATCACTGGCTTGAAAGCTGACCTGAATATGATCCAGGCCGGCATCACGAAACTCTGCAACCTTGCGTTCACTCAGGCCAACACCCGAGGTGATCAAATTCGTGTAATAACCCAGATCGCGCGCCGCCTTAATCAGTACGCTTAAATCCTGCCTGACCAGTGGCTCGCCACCGGAGAACCCCAACTGGACGGCGCCCAGCTTACGCCCTTCTTCAAAGACCTTAATCCACTCCTGAGTAGTCAGCTCTTCGCTAAAGTCAGCAAAGTCTTTCGGATTGGAACAGTAAGGGCACTGTAATGGGCACTTGTAAGTTAGTTCTGCTAACAGCCACAATGGCTGCCCATGAGAGGGAGGTTCCGGTAATGAAGAGGGTTTCCCCTGACAACTGCCACTCATACTTACCCCCGTATCCAATGCTGCTTTATGGCATCATCAATAAACGCCAGCACATCGTCATTCAAGCCTTCCGCTTGCGGATACTTTTCCATCAGCAGATCAATGATCTGAGTCAGATTCCGCTTCCCATCCACCAGCGACAATATCTCTCCCGCCGGCCCATTCAGCTTGACCATCCCTTCCGGATAGAGCAATACATAAGACTGCTGCGCTTCTTCCCACTGGAACCGGAACATTTTTTCCAACACAGGGATCATCTCTAAGCTGGTCATACAGATAGCCCCCGATGATATACGCGCTCATCCGTTACCGTATGGTAAGGAGGTCTGTTCAGCTCGTAAGCCATGGTCATGGAATCCAGCATGCTCCAGAGGACATCCAGCTTAAATTGCAATATCTCCAGCATACGTTCTTGCTGTTCACGTGTCGTGTAATGATCCAGCGTAATGGTTAAGCCATGCTCCACATCACGACGCGCTTCGGTTAAGCGGTTACGAAAATACTGATACCCATCCGCATTGATCCACGGATAGTGAGTGGGCCAGGTATCCAAACGATTCTGATGAATCGTCGGCGCAAACAGCTCAGTTAAGGAGGAGCTGGCCGCTTCTTTCCAGTTAGCTCGCCGGGCAAAATTAATATAAGCATCCACGGCAAAGCGCACACCGGGCAACACATGCTCTTCGGATATGATCTCTTCGCGGGTTAAACCTACCGATTCGCCTAAACGTAACCAGGCTTCAATACCGCCTTCGGCTCCCTCATAACCATCGTGATCCAGTATCCGCTGCACCCACTGACGACGTGCATCACGATCCGGACAATTAGCCATAATCGCCGCATCTTTTATCGGAATACTGATCTGATAATAAAAGCGATTCGCTACCCAGCCACGAATCTGCTCAGGTGTGCAGCGGCCTTCGTACATAGCGACATGGTACGGGTGCTGAGTATGATAAAAGTTCCCCTTGGCTCGTAAAGCAGCTTCAAACTCTTTACGTGTCAATGGCAATGTATCTGTAAAACTAGTCGGGTTACTCATCAGCGCACCTACAACTCGATACTCATTCCGTCATAAGAGATCTCAATACCGTGCGCTTCTACTTCTTTGCGCTCGGCAGAGTCCTCATCCAGAATCGGATTGGTATTATTGATGTGGATAAGTATCTTGCGCGGTTTTTCCAGCGTATCCAGATACTCAATCATGCCACCTTCGCCGGATTGTGGCAGATGCCCCATGGTGACACCCAGCTTATCGCCAACACCGGCGGTAATCATCTCATCTTCCTGCCATAAGGTGCCATCGACCAGCAAGCAGTCGGCATTTGACATCAACGGGTTCAAATGGGGTTCGATCTTGCCAAGCCCCGGGGCATAGAACAGTGTTTTTCCACTGCGCGTGTCTTCTATGAGAATACCAATGTTATCCCCGGGATGAGGATCATTACGGTGTGGCGAATAAGGCGGCGCACTGCTACGCAAAGGGATAGCGGTGAGTTTTAGCTCCGGTACCTGAGGTACCACAAAACTGCTGCCTTCGGCATGGCTATCACTACTAACAGGGATTGTATGGCGCTCAATACCGCCATTCCAGTGCTTCAACATAGAGAACACCGGAAAACCTGTCGTCAGATCCTGATAAACCATATCGGTGCACCACACCTGATGCGGACAACCTTCACGCAGCATGAGCAAACCAGTGGTGTGATCAATCTGGCTATCCATATAAACAATAGCCGCAATGCCTGTATCGCGAATAGTACGGGCAGGCTGCATCGGAGCAAAAGACGCTAACTGTTCGCGGATATCCGGTGAGGTGTTAAACAGAATCCACTCGACGCCATCCACACTGACGGCAATCGAAGACTGCGTACGCGATTTAGCATTGAGCGTACCCTGCCGAAAACCCTTACAGTTGCGACAATTGCAATTCCATTGTGGAAAACCGCCACCCGCGGCAGAACCTAATACCTGTATTTTCATAAAAGACTCAGTGCTCGGAAGAGAGTAGTTATTATTCTAAGAGGGCACAGTACCGGGGAGCATGAACCCGGCACTGGCTTTGGCACTCCTTATTAAGAGTGCTAGAACGCTTAACGGTTTGCGAAGTACATTGTTACTTCGAAGCCGATACGCAGATCTTGATAAGCTGGCTTAGTCCACATAGAAGGTACCTCTCTTGTTGTTATTGAGTGCTCTTCAGAAATGTCTGAAGACTCATTTTATCATAGGAGAGGTCAATCTATACCTATATGGTACTTTGGAACGAAAAATTACCTGTTTTGGTCGTAGGAGATGACTCTTGCAACCAGCCCCAGGCACAAGCGCACTCTGATATGCCGCTTATAAATCAAGAGGTTATTGATACGGCAGGAAAGCAAAGCAAATGGAATAAACGAACAAGCTGAAGCGTGAGTTACCTGAGTTGACTATCTTTGCTGCCACGACGGTTTATTCCGCCGGCACTAACTTCCTCAGCTTCTAAGCTCGATTGGCAGGATACGCAATACTGTACACCCGGAACCGCTGCGCGTCTTGCTTCTGGAATGGCAGAATCACAGGCTTCGCAGAACTCGGCACTTTCTCCGGATTGAATATGGCTCCTTGCCAGCGTCACCGCATCTTCTACGCTAGCGTCAATCTGATCCTGTACGGCTCCGTCACGAGCCCAGCCTCCCGCCATGTCTAATACCTACTTCTTGTTATCAATGTGATAAATGGTCAATGAAGATTTTCACTTCAGCCCGTGATGACAGACCTTAAAGTCCCCTTCACTACCAAACAGATCTGACGATTATTTCCATGCTAAATAATATGCAGCGACTACTTTAACCTATATCACTTATTAAAGGTCTCTATTGTGCTGCAGGAAAGCTTTGCTGTAGATGGTTCAGTTCAGGCCGATGTTGCCAGGCGATGGCTTCAACGAGCGTTTCACCTTTGGCCAGGAGATGTATTTCAATGCAGCGCTTATCCTTTGCAGACACGCGGCGTTCAACTAAACCCAGCTCGCTGCAACGGTCAATCAGCATAACCGTAGCGTGGTGTTTGGACTGTAGCTTTGTTGATAACTCACTAATGGTTGCCCACTCTCTATCAGTAAAGCCTTTAAGGTGCAGTAAGAGCAAATATTGCAGTGAGGTTAAGCCGTGGCTTTTGCAGATATCTTCACTGTGACGCTGAAAGGCTCTTAACCGAAAACGAAAATCTGACAGATTTTGAAAATCCTGCTTGCTGAGTTGATTCACTTTAATTGTCCTTTCATTGATAAAACTCTCATTAATATAACTCTCGTCAATATAACTCTCATTGATAAAAATCTGCTTGTCAGTGATCAAAAAATGAACTATAAGATATATATCACAACATGATGTATATGGAGGCAACCATGAATATTTCATTAATCATTGGGCTACCTTTCTCTGCAAAAGGTTGGTCTGAACTACAGCAAAAAAATCTATCCATTCCCGCACTTGCCTGGCTTTTAGTGGTTCCTTTGTCTTTTGTGCCTCCGGTAATTATGTATTATGCCGGTACCCATTATGGCGACAGCTTTCTGCCTGGGTTTGGCGATAAAGATTGGCACTTTATAACCACCACCCTCTACTTAGCAGAGCTACTCACCTTTTTTGTTATGGGTTGGCTGATTCAATCGGTGCTGGAAGGGCACAAGTTACAAGTCAGTTACCATGATGCTTATCTTGTAGCAGCTATTGCACCCTTGCCTTTATGGCTTTCCTCATTAGCCCTGTTGGTGCCGGTGTTGCTGTTTAATATATTGATTGTAAGCTTAGCTCTAATCTTGTCCATTATCCTGATGTATCAGGGTTGTAAGGCATTGAGCCAAGGCTCAGGAAGTGATGTGGTTAGTATGTCAGCGACCTACACTATTATTGCAGCTTCTTTTCTGGCTTGGGTTTTATTGCTGGTCATTGTTTGGGCATACTGATGAGCTTGGGCCTACTGATGAGCTAGCCAACGAAAAAGGCGCTAACTATTATAGGGAAGCGCCTTTCTTTTAGTTAACGAGTAGCTAGACATAAGCACGGATCGACACCTTATGGTTCCCAATCTACTCTTTCAGCCGGTGAATACAGGCCTTAAAGTTCTCTTCGCTAGCAAATCATATCTGGCGATTATTTTCACGCTTAATAATATGCTGCAGTATATCTACCGTTAAAAACAGTGCTTCCCTTACCGTAAAAACCTACACCCTTGTGATAGTTCTATTTTAAAAAGACTGGGCTAAATAATAAGTATTCTGATTCCGTTTATCCATACGCGCCCGAAGCAATGTCCGTGGTATGTCTACTGTTACTAAACTAACAGCCGACAAAGACAAATGGAGTAAACGGCCCTGATAATGATTTTATAATTGACTGCTGACGCCGCCGAAAAAAGTTACTTTGACATATTCACTTGATAAGGCTCATATGTGTTATGTAAGTTGCGGGCAACCATCTAAAGTGAATACATTATCGCGCAATTCGCTTAATTCAGAATACTACTTTACAACAATTGCTTCCCTTGCCGAAAAGTAGAAGCTCCTCTCGTCTTTACTACCAATTGGAATTGCTTTAAATAGTATTGAGTACAAACCAGGAGCATCAACTAGTACTGCGTACTTGTAAATGATCTTTCCATCTGGAGCTAGCCGACCAAAATTTGGAGGAGTTTCTTCCCCTACGAATTTCCCCACATATAGCTTCTGTCCAGTTTTGTACGTATTTTGATCATCTACAGGTATCTGTTTTGAAACAGAAAGAGTTGTCTGGGCAAAGTTATATTCCACTACTTGTCCACCGGTACTTTGAGTAACCACTTCAACAAGTATAGTTTTTTTTGACGTGGATTCTTCAGGTAGTAAAACCTGCTCTGCTGTCATGGACACATTTATCGATGAACTCAGTTCTTGGGTTTGTGTGATAATAGCCCAAAGCCCACCCGATATTATGGCCAACGAAACCAACACACTCTGGATGGTAGGCGCAACTTCCTTAATTATGTTAAATTTCATAACTTAAAAGCTCATAACGACCGGTATCACTGAAAACAAGCGGAATAATAGACACATGACATTTGCAAAACCGTACTGCTTGTATTCCAGTAAATACCATTGCCGGGTAAGCTAACTGACAATAAATGCCAAATCCAGACTTAGCTCAGGATTTGCTGTGGCACCTTCAACAAGGAGTCCTTTGGCTAACAAGTCCCCTCTATGTTTGCTCTTACCCTTAAACACCTTAGGATAATTACACTCGTATACATTTTTTCTCTTCACGACTTCATTGTCTTTTTTCCATAGCTTCCTTACAAGCCTTAGAATCTCTCCCTTTTGATACACAATGACTCGTTCTGCTGGCTTATGCACATTTCCTAGTCCATCAAAAACTCGTGGGGATGGATCAAATGCGAAAGCTTTAACGCCAAGACGTACCGATACACTCAGTGCCAAACCACCACCGAGAGAATGTCCTGTAGCAACCACATCTTTATTACGATGCTCAATAAGATATTTCCTTATAGCCTTTCTCGCTTGACGATATTGAAAATTAAAAGGTGGGACCGATAAATTTGCCCAGAGATAATCGTTCTTGCTATCTGTACCTCGAAAAGCAAATACAACTTTATTTGTACCTACTTTTTCATAAATATTGTAAGCCAAGCCTGATATCTTGTGCACTTTTGCTGGCTTATCGGTTAGTTTTCCATTTAGATCTACTTGCTGCCATCCAAGTTTATTCAAATCAAAACGAACACGTTTAGCCTTTTTTTTATATGCATTTGCAGACATCATTGCATAAATTGCGAGATCTCCAGCGACTTCCGCTGTCATCGATTGAATCTTTTTCTTCATTGATATCTTCTATGTATAGTTAATGTTCAAGGTCCAACATTTTATTAGAGTTATTTAGATTAGCCCTACCTGAAGCTGTGAGTTATCGTTTTAATCTTCGATACCTCTAACGATACTGTCGGATTCATCATCTCTAAAAAAACACAGCCCTTCCTGGTTTATTATTAATCCCTGAGCGACTATGTATTCGCTCACTTTTATCGATTCAAACACGCTTAAATTCATTCAGATATTGGCTATTAGGCTTACTCTGGTCGAAAGCCGCCTGAGCCTTCCATCAATACCTCATTTCTCCCTGGCTAGCGATTATGTCGATATTATTTACCAGGCAGTACATTAAACACTAAGCGTTCATTTTCTTTTTGCGCTAAGTGTCAAACGCTCTAATCCTTTGTCGCCTTCAAGACTGTACTTTGTGCCGTGCTGAATTTGGCGGTTAACTTTTAACTGCCGTGCGCGTTGACCGAAGCGTTCAGGTTCGGTCCCTAAGTAATTTTCGTCAGGCGGTTTTTTTTGTATATTTTTTTATTATTAATATTGTTTTGGAGACCATTTCAAAGCTTCTTTTTCGCCGCGACTGACACCGCGCCCAAAATCAAATGAACTAGCAGTTTAAATTTTACCTCAGCATGATCCGTATTCTCTGAATTAATTAAAGCCTGAATTTCTGGACTTAGTTGTGAGATTGCGTAACACATGCAGACAGTATTGTTGCTAGAAAACAAATTGATAGGAAAGTGATGGCTGTCATATGTAGCTCTCCCTTTCTTTTTAAGCCTACACTTGAGAAAACCATATGTATCAGTTTTCACTTGCTATTTTCAGCATCCTCCCGGCTTTAGATATTTCTGTTTGAAGTAGTAATTGTTGTTCCAGAATATCCGGTGTTATTCGGGTTTTTGATAAAGCAGCAAGATTCGCTGCAATTGCTGATGCAATTGCTACTGAATACGAGGTTCCAGTCATTCTTGCTAATTTCCCACCGTGATCAAAGGTCATTACGGATCCAGGCGCATAAAAATCGACACCCTTGCCATAGTTAGAATACCCTGCAGGTGCGCCTTCGTTCTCCGCGCCGACAAACACTACTCCAGGTATTTTTGCATGCTCCATCTTTTCTCTCTCATTACCTGCGGCAACCAGGACTAACGAATTTTTGGCCGCTTGAGCAAGGCTTCTTTTCACAATGTCTGAGATTGGCCCTAACGGAATGACTATGACTTCAGGTTTGGCTGCAATAGCGCGATTTATTGCTTCAAGTATTTTTGCTTCTGTTCCACCACCGCTTCCATCGAGTGCTTTTACTACTTTCACGTTTGCTGAAGGTGCTAATGTTGCTATAACAGACGCAACGCTTTCGGTATGTGGAAGTAAGCTATCATTCACATCTCGATCCTGCTCAGATAATGGCGCCACTCGGCTTCCGAACGGAGCTAGCTTATCAAATGCACCAAGTACGAGAATTAAATCTGGTTTCCTTGCAGAATCCATATGCTGAATTACCTGAGAAAGCTGGCTAGCACCCATTGCACTGATCAAAGGATCTGAAAGAATGCCGGCTTCAAGTTCGGTGAACCCTGGGTATGCGGTGGACACTAATGATTGCGAAGATGTCGTCGCTTCTATGTCAATGTTCGACCGGGCATCAGCCTCAAGAGCAGACACCATTCCATAAATTTTATTTTTTTCTTCATCACTTTGAATTGAATCACTTAAAAATCTCAAATGTGTGATTGCTTGTGCATAATCTTCGCTAACTGACGACAGGTAGGCAGCCAGCTTCTGCAATTCTGGACGCTTGGTGTAACGATGTACTAAATGCTTGATACTATCATAGGCATTTTTTGCTTCTTGTTGGACTGATGCATCATTTCCACTAGATGCTTTAATAGCAATTTCTGCTGCGTTTTTGCGGATCATCCAGAATGTACGAAAGTCTGTTGGTTCGAGAGCAGAGTAAAAAGAATCTTCTTCTGCATAATGGGCTTGCACGAAACGCATTGCTATTTCTTCAGCTATTGTTTGCGCTTTACCCTCAATAGGTATGGCAAAACCATAGGCGTTGTTTGATGCAAAACTGGAAGAGGCAAGACCAATAAATTTATCTCCCTGTTTTTCGAGCAACAAAGCAATTGAAAGCGCCCCTTTATGCTGTGAGTCGATGCTTAAAAGGCTATTCAAACCTTTAGTTTCTACCTTTGATCCAGCGAACTCGATAGCTATATCTAATGCTTTTGGTTGTCCTGAGGCTTGCAATAAAGATGGCGCTGGCTGGGATACACGAGTCAACGCCTGTATACCATATGCATCAACAGCAGTAACCGCTGCTTCATTAATAAACGCTACATTTCGCCCGTGTTCCGCAATACGTCCGATAATGCCAACTGCAACGGCATCGGCAAGTCCTAATGCGTCGCTTTCCGGAATCCCGTGTACTAGAATTTGGCTGAGTTTTTCAGGCACTTCGATCGATCGATTAGAATCCCATACCCAATGCCCCCAACCCACGGCAGCCGCGAGAATGAAGACGAAAGATACAATTTGTAGGAATAATGTCATATTCAGACCTGGTGATTATCTTAGAAATAATTCCGTTCACGTTCCGATAAAATTGAATTTCAACGTAATTAAAACTAACGCGGCCAATAAGCGTTACTTTGGCTTAATTACTTGAGAAAGCTCAAACAACTCACTTCTCTACTTACAACGAGCAATACAAGTTCCGTGCCAGCAGTCATCATTACCTAATGAGTTGAAATAAATGGAAATATCCAATATGACCTGATTATTCACTCACCTAAGCGGGTCAAAATTCACCCACCATCTTCAGTAAATAATCACAACAGCGTAATCTTTTTACGGGCAATCAAAGGGTTACTGTTCGGCTGAGCCGGGGTATAAACAACCCGCATATCGATAAAACGATCATTGCCTAAAACCAAACCTTTATTTGTCGCCCCAATATAGTCTGCAAGGTCTTGCGACACTTGGCGCAAACAGGGTTTTCTGTCCAAAGATAAAGATATAACAGATACTCAGGTGCATGAACTAGCAAAACAGATTTAATGATGATTTTCAGGCTGGAAAATATGCTGATGTATATCAGCCGATAAAACCCCACACCCTTTGTGATAGTCCAATGTTAAAAAGACTGGACTCAATACGTGCACTAACACTCTTTATTAAAGTATTTCAGTGAGCCCAAAAAAGCGCCCTCGTTAAGGATCGAGGGTCTGGCACTTACGGCTCACCCATTATTAAAGCAGGCACCCCTTTTTCAAAGTCAATCGGCATGGAAACATGCTCATGCACGACGAACCACTCGCCGCTTAACTTTTGAAAACAAACAGTCGTACGACACCAGGGCTGTTCATCTGGATTAGCTATTTTGCTGCCGCTAACCTTTGAATAGAAATGCATAAAAGCCAGATCGTTGCCTGCATATAATTTAACTTTTCTTCTGCTTACTTTCGGTGACTTTCCAAAATACGGAAAGCAGGAATTCCATAACGCTTTATATTTCTCACATCCAACCAGTTGAGTTCCTATATCAAATACTTCTACGTTTTCGATATAGTCTTTTGCTAGTGAACCTGAATCGCAATTCGCTACTGATTTATCCCATTGTGAAGTTAAGTGAATAATTTCAATATTCATTTTCAAACCTATATTTGTCTAATGAAAGTGATTACTGACTGCAGGATGTCGCTTTTCCTTTATTTACTTATTGATTTAAGTTCAGGTTTGTCTTTCCCTCGCCAATACACCATACAAATCAAGGCTGTGACAGTACCAAAAAATGCACCTATCAGATGAGCCTCGGTTATCACTGACATATCGCCAACCAGACTTTCATAACCAAGGTGTGAACGTATCGCCTCAACCAATACTTTCAGCCATATAATGACCAAGCCTGCCCAAAATACCTTGTCTCCATCACTGGCCAGGCGCACCGAGAAATAGGCCACTAGTGCGTGTAGCAGACCTGACAGGCCGTTATACCAACCGAGACTTGGGTAGATATATAATAAAGTTACGCTGATTAGCGCCGCAAAAATAAAACTATACAGCAACAGTTCGCCTGATTTTATCCTCAGAAAAAACGTGAAGTAGATAATGATTGCCGCCGCAATATTTAGAGCGAAATGAAAGCTGTTGGTGTGCACTAAATGGCCGGTCCAGATTCGCCAAATCTCTCCAGATAATAGTTGCTGTCGGTCGAGCTCCAACACCTCCCGATAGCTCTGGAGTAGCCAAAGACAAAAAACAAACGCACTCGCACCCAGAACTTTGCCCCTTGCCGCCCGCATAAGACCGCTACCTTTTAGCCATCCTTAAAATTGCCAGTCCGGCCAAGATCAACAAAAATGGCCATTGAATTCCGCCACCCCCGCCATATCCCTGACTGTGTGTTATCTGCACACTCTTATCCTCTTTTATCTTTTCCTTGAATCGGTCAAGTTCGACGGCCAGATTATTTGTCATGTCTGCCACAGCTAATTCGAAGCCCTTTTCTCTCACTCCTCTGTTCACCTGATCCACTTCCACCAACGAAGAGGATTGTTGAACATCACTGACGCCTGGCGCACGGAACAGCATTTTTCTGGAATTGACATCGAATACAGCGGTATCGACAAAAGTAGTCGCCTGATTCTGGTTTCCCTTTATGAAATAAGCGCCAACAATGGTCCAGTACAAGACGGAGCTTTTCGTTTCCGAGGTAACGGCGACCTGGTCATAGGATACCAACGCAACTATGTCTAAACCGTATAACCGCGCTATCTGCCCCACGCCCTCAAACCCTTTAGAGGAGCGCATGTAGGTTTCTGGAACAATGGTTATTTCTTTTACGTAATCCAGTCCAACAAATTTCTGTTTAACCACTTCAAGCAGTTGGGTTTTTTTGGCTTCTGGCAGCGAAAAAGATGTACCTTTCTCCGACGGAACAAACGCCAAACCAACGGTAAGCGGAAGACGCAGATGCGGTGTGGTTTCATCATGCTTTGGAGGGACCTGACCATCTGGATACAGATAATCGACGAGACTACTGGAAACGCCTCTACGCCCCTCCAGCCCAAAATATGATGCACATGAGGTTAAAAACAAGGCGATAACCGCAAAGAAGCACACTTTACTAATCAGGGTTTTCATAGATTCTCCTTAGCAAAAATATTTGCAGCGCCTAAGCCTCAAACAGCTTTACCAAGTCCGCCTGCTTTGACTTGATACTTATTCAGTCTTCTCCCCCAGCCACTGCAGTCGCGGTACGCAGGAAGACAACCAACCAAAAAAGAAGAAGACCTATTAATTGCTACAATACCACTCATCCCTAATATTATGGTATCGATTTAAGTGTCAGATCTCTGTATTTATGCAGCGTCAATTACGCAGCTAAAGGTAGGCTAAATGGACGCTTCAGCAACAAAACAGATCAGAGGAATATTTCCAGAAAAACCACAAATCCAAATATGACAAAAAATGCCATATTTGGCGTAATTCATGTCACTTTATTTTATTTCACTGATTTAACCAACCGCTAAATAATTCCATAAAATACATTAAAAACAATTAGTTAAATATATATTTCAAAAGCTGGCACTGTCATTGCTATATCTATAGTAATTAAACAAAGATACGTGGAGATACAACAATGACAGATTCACATGTAGAACAAGGCGTTGAAGTAATCGGTGTAGTTCCATCAATTCTGATGGTGGTGGGAGGCTTGGCTATCGCTATTTTGCCCGCCATTGTGCAGGTTGTTATTTTAATGAAATAGACACCCTGCCCACCCATTTTTTGCCGGGGCCGCCCCGGCTTTTTCACGTCTGCTATTTGTATGAGCCAGGTATACAAGCGCGATATAAGTAAGGCAAAAAAAGAAATAAGGCAGCAGCGGCTATTCACGCAAAAGAGATATAGATAACAAAGAAGATGAAAGAAGAATTAGGGGTTGGAAGTGGCTCGTTAAATGAAACGCTTATGGGACATAAAGGTTAACCGATTGGTGCAGATGGGGAGACTCGAACTCCCACGCCCGTGAAGGCACTAGCACCTGAAGCTAGCGTGTCTACCAATTCCACCACATCTGCATCGGTCGTATTTAACCTGTGTACGTTTAAAGAGGGTACACTCTGAGGATTTTTACTTTCAGCACCCGCCCTGAAGAAACAGGACGTGGTGCAGATGGGGAGACTCGAACTCCCACGCCCGTGAAGGCACTAGCACCTGAAGCTAGCGTGTCTACCAATTCCACCACATCTGCTCGAAAGTGGGCGGTATTATATAGACCGAATTTCTGTTTGGGAAGCCGTTTTGCCGTAATTTGGAAAATTCAGCACCGACAACACTTTTAGACCGACAGCCAGACCAGCTTCAACTCTGTAAACACGCTTTAAACGCTTCTGCAAAGTCAGCGAGAAATGCTAAATAAGCCCCTTTTCCAGGCTCTATTTTTTGCCCCAGCGGATCGAGCTCAGCCGTACGAATAGAGGTTCCCGAAGTAATGGTTTTTAATACCGCGGCATTGAACTGCGGCTCACTGAACACACACACTGCTTTACTTTGAATGACGGCCTCACGTAGCTCTATTATGTGCTTTGCGCCTGCCTTGCGGGAAGGATCAACGGTGACTGCATCCAATTGCAACAGATTATAATGCTCAACAAAACCACTGTAAGCATCATGAAAGACGACAAATCCCCGCTGACTCAACGGCGCTAATTCTGTCATTATGCGCTTATCCTGTTGCAACAGCGCCTCAGCAAACTCTGCATAATTTTTGTCGAGTATTTGTTGCTGTTCAGGTGCCGCGTTAACCGCTGCATCACGGATGACTTCGGCTATTTCCAGTGCATGCAGTGGATCGAGCCAGATATGCGGATCTGAATCACCATGATGATGGTCTTCATGCTGCTCTTTGTGTTGCTGACTGCTGGCTAACAGATTATCAGAGGCATCCTGATGTTGTGATTCATGCACATGCGCATGCTCACTATCGGATTCCAATAATTGCACCACCCTTGCATCGGTTAAACGTAATGTTTTTTCCAGAAACCGCTCTAACCCGGGTCCTACCCAGAAGATGAGATCCGCCTGCTTCACTTTGCGCACATCCGAGGGGCGCAAAGAGTATTGATGCGGCGATGCGCCAGCAGGTAATAAGACATCCGGCTTAGTGACGTCTGCCAGAATTTCACTGGCAATCAGCTGTATTGGCGCAATACTGGTCAGTACTTTCAGCTCCGATGCGGCGGCAACAGGAAGAAATACGGTGAATACTAATGACAAAAGGAAACTTTGTGGACGCATGCTCTTCTTCCAGTCTAATTTGATGTTACAATATAACAAAACTAAGACTTATTGCCCATAATTTATAACCTATGACTCATTATCTATGAGCGATGACCTATGAACAATGCCGAAGTCGCTTTTCTACCCGAGCACGATCATAGTCGCTGCATTACTCAGGCGTTACAGGATGCGGCTGAGCTTTGCCGTGGCCGACAACAACGCCTGACGCCCGTGCGTGAGCTGGTACTAAAGCTCATTTGGCAAAGCCATAAACCGCTCGGTGCTTATGATATTTTACCGGCGCTGGCAGAGGCCGGTTTTAATTCGGCTCCGCCTACGGTTTACCGGGCATTAGACTTTCTTCAGGAGCAAGGGCTGGTTCACCGCATTGCCTCGCTTAACGCGTTTATCGGCTGCAGCCATCCTGAACATCATTGCAATAACAGCTTTCTGATCTGCACCCGCTGCCACAGTGCGGTTGAGCTGGAATCCGAGGCCGTGTCTAAAGCAATTAAAGCATCGGCAAATGCCGTAGGTTTTAGCGTGCTAAGCGAAATGCTGGAAGTCGCCGGCATCTGCCCGAACTGCCAACAAGAAGACAATACCCTATGAGCCATCCCGTAGACTTAGTCAGGCTCGACCAGATTAATGTCCAGTTTGGACACAACCATGTGCTGCAAGACGTCAACCTGACACTGCATAAAGATTGTATTACCACGTTGATCGGCCCCAATGGCGCCGGTAAAACCACCCTGGTACGCATAGTTCTTGGCTTGATCAGGCCCACGCGTGGCAACGTCTGGTTACAACCGAACCTACGTGTCGGTTATATGCCGCAAAAATTGCATATTGATCGCACCTTTCCGCTCACGGTAAAGCGATTTTTACAAACCACACGCGTCAAAGATGCATCACAGATGCAAACAGCACTGGACGATGTCCGTGCCGGACACCTGATGAACCACTCAATCCATGATCTTTCCGGCGGCGAAACACAACGAGTAATGCTGGCGCGGGCACTGCTGCGTGAACCCGAATTATTAGTCCTGGATGAGCCCGTGCAAGGTGTTGATATTAATGGCCAGGTAGAACTCTATGACTTGATAGCCCGCATCCGCAAACAACGTCGCTGTGGCGTACTGATGATCTCTCATGATCTGCATCTGGTGATGTCATCAACCGATCATGTGGTCTGCCTTAATCATCACATTTGCTGCTCGGGGCATCCTGAACATGTCAGTAACGACCCGTCTTTTATCGAGCTGTTCGGCAAACAGGGCGCAGCCAGCATGGCGCTGTATAACCATCGCCATAACCACAATCATGACACGCATGGCGATGTCATTGCTGACCATCCGCATCCCGAAGAAGCACAAAGAGCATTACACAAAGAAGCGCATAATAAAGAGTGTAACCACTAAATGACTTACGATTTTCTTATTTATGCCATTATCGGCGGACTGGGTGTAGCGGCAGTCGCAGGCCCTCTGGGCGCATTTGTGGTGTGGCGACGCATGGCCTATTTTGGCGATAGTCTGGCGCATTCGGCGCTCCTGGGCGTGGCACTGGGTATCTTGCTGGACCTCAACCTGAATCTGGCGGTGATCGTCTGCTGCGTATTATTAGCACTCCTGCTGGTTGCGTTACAAAAGCAACGCCTTATCGCCACCGACACCCTGCTGGGCATCATGGCACATAGCACCCTTTCTTTAGGTTTAGTCGCCATCTCCTTTGTCGACGATGTCCGGCTTGACCTTATGGATTACCTTTTTGGCGATCTGCTCGCCATCGCCCCGGCCGATCTGGTATGGATTCTTGCCGGCGGCGCAGCGGTTTTAATCACCATACGTATATTCTGGGAGCCATTACTCGCTATCACCATCAACGAAGAACTGGCACAGGTCGAAGGGATCAATGTCAGCCGCACCCGTCTCATTTTAATGGTGCTTATCGCCATTGTGATTGCCGTGGCGATGAAAATCGTCGGTATTCTGTTGATTACCTCGCTGCTGGTTATACCTGCCGCTGCCGCGCGTCGCCTGTCAACAACACCGGAGCAGATGGCCATTTACGCCTCGCTTCTGGGCTGCTTTGCTGTTTTATTAGGTATTTGGGGCTCATGGACATGGGATACTCCCGCCGGCCCCTCCGTGGTGGTTGCGGCGCTGTTTGAGTTCATGGTTATTTATCTACTACCATCCCGACAGACATCCAACGCCTGATGTCCAGGGCCGCTCACATCAATTGGACTGCTTTGCGCCCCTCCAAACGCGACCATAAAGAAGTCTGGTCGCTGGCATGGCCGATGATTCTTTCCAATATCACCGTCCCCTTGGTCGGCCTGGTCGATACGGCTGTTATCGGCCACCTGCCGGACGGCAAGCACCTCGCCGCTGTTGCTATCGGCAGCATGATCTTCTCAGTGGTTTACTGGGCCTTCGGATTTCTACGCATGGGCACCACCGGCCTGACGGCACAGGCTGTCGGCGCAAATGACGCCACCGCCAATCGCACCCTGCTGGCACAATCACTGGTGATGGCCTCGGGTATTGGCCTGTGTATTATTCTGCTGCAAGGGCCCATCATAGAGCTGGCACTGCAGTGGATAGCCGCCGAGCCATTAGTCACCGAAGAAGCTCGCCAATACGCGTCGATTCGCGTCTATGGTGCGCCCGCGGTGCTGTGTAATTTTGCATTACTCGGCTGGTTTCTCGGCAATCAGAACAGCAAAATCCCGCTCCTTTTGCTGACGGTCACTAATCTGCTGAATATGATCCTGGATATTATTGCCGTTTACGGGCTGGGGATGCATGCCGATGGTGTCGCACTGGCGACGGTATTGGCAGAATATGGCAGCTTGTTGCTCGGCTTGTACCTCTGTCGGCGCCTCTTAAGACCGATGGGCGGACAACTGCTGGCCGCATCACTCACCCGGATCAAACACTATACCGCTTTGTTTCAGGTCAACCGATATCTGTTTATCCGCACCCTTGCCCTACTCTTTTCGATGGCATTTTTTACCGCACAGGGGGCACGCCAGGGCACTGATATTCTGTCTGCGAATGCGGTATTACTCAACTTTATACTGCTGATCTCGAATGGTCTGGATGGCTTTGCCCACGCAACAGAAGCCTTAATCGGTAAACGCACCGGCCGCCAGGATATGGCTGGCTTTTATCGCACGGTCACGACTGCTGCCATCTGGTCAGTGATAACCGCCCTACTCTTTACACTGTTTTTCTGGGTCGCCGGTGGCTGGGTTATTCAGCTGCTAACCTCCATTAAAGAGGTACAGCAGCAAGCCATGATTTACCTGCCCTGGTTAATCATCTTACCCCTGATTGGCGTGTGGAGCTTTTTACTGGATGGGATTTTTATCGGGACTACGCAGGTAAAAGCGATGCAGAACACCATGCTACTCTCGGTGTTCGGTGTATTTATTCCTCTGTGGTGGTTACTCCTGCCCCTGGGTAATCATGGCCTCTGGATCGCCTATCTGAGCTTGTTTCTCGCCCGCGGTATCAGTGGTGGCTGGGTTTTCTGGCAATTGAGCCGTAAACAGCAGTGGTCAATCATACGAAAAACCGCTGCCTGAACGCGCTGAGTTTTTGCTTTCATAAAGCGCTATTAAGCCAAAGAAAATGTGGCACCCGCCTCCCGACAGGCCTGATATCGGCAACAACTCACTTCATGATCATTCACCATGCCCACCGCCTGCATATAGGCGTACATGATGGTGGGACCAACAAAGCGCATCCCCTCTTTTTTCAATGCTTTAGAGAGCTGTTTGGATATCTCTGTTTCAGCGGGTACTTCGCTGTGATCGTTCCTGCTGTTTTGAATCGGCCGGTTATCCACAAAGCTCCACAGATAACGGGCAAAACTTCCATGCGCCTGCTGTAAGCGCAGAAACTCACGCGCATTCGAGACAGATGACGCTACTTTAAGTTTATTTCGGATAATAGCAGGATCTGCCAGCATTTTTTGCTGCTCGGCATCGCCAAATGCAGCGACAACCAAAGGATCAAAATCATGATAGGTGCGGCGGTAGCCCTCGCGTTTTTCGAGAACCGTCCGCCAGCTCAGGCCTGCTTGCGCGCCTTCTAAAATCAAGAATTCAAAGAGTGTCTGATCATCTGTTTTCGGAACCCCCCACTCCTCATCATGATAAACAGCCTCTAGTTCGGTAACTCCTGTCGCCCAAAAGCAGCGCTGACACATTACCCTCTCCCTTTACACGTTTGATTAAATAAGCAGTGAGTCATGCCTAGTGCTTTTTACTCGGTTTCGGGTTTGCCATAATTTGAATAACTTGTGTATCAGGCGTATCTTCTTTTTGCTGATTCACCCGAGTTACCAGCTCAGCCTCATCCTCTGGCGAACCGTCCAGGTTTTGTCCATCGACATAATCACACTTAATACATTCACGATATTCACGAATCTCATTACGATAAACGCGAATCGTGTCCATTTCGCCACAACGAGGGCATACAGCCCCCGCCACAAAGCGTTTGATAACCGACATAATAACCTCTCTTTCTCAGGAATCCGGGAACTGAATATTAAACGATACTTTTGCACGCACCGAAGCTTTGTTTTCTGGCCAGGCAAAAACGCACGCAATAAGGGAATTTATGTTTATAAATAACCATTGAGTACGTTTCTAGCACCGCCAGCAGACAAAGGAGCCATCGTGCAAAAGTTTCTAAACATTGATGCCGGAATGTTTTAGCAATGCGTCCACTTTTGGTTCTCGCCCACGAAATGCGACAAACAGTTCCATCGGCTCTTTAGAGCCGCCGTTTTCCAAAACGGTTTTAAGGAAACGCTGGCCTGCCTCCTGATTAAAGACGCCTTGCTCTTCAAACATTGAAAATGCATCGGCGGATAACACTTCAGCCCATTTATAGCTGTAATAACCCGCCGCATAACCGCCACCAAAAATATGACTAAAGCTATGCTGAAAGCGATTGAACTCAGGGGGTGTTATCGCCGCAACCTGCTGGCGAACGCCGTTTAATAACCCTTGAATATCGGTTTTACCCGCTTCAAACTCATGATGCAGTTTTAAATCAAAAATTGAAAACTCTAACTGACGCACCATCATTAATGCAGACTGGAAGTTTTTTGCAGCCAGCATCTTATCCAGTAATTCAACCGGCAGTGTTTCGCCCGTCTGATAGTGCCCTGAGATAATCGCCAGCGCTTCAGGCTCCCAGCACCAGTTCTCCATAAACTGGCTAGGCAGCTCTACTGCATCCCACGCGACACCGCTAATACCACTCACATCCGCATATTCCATCTGCGTCAGCATGTGATGTAAGCCGTGACCAAACTCATGAAACAGCGTGGTTACCTCATTATGCGTCAGCAATGCCGGGTCCTTACCCACCGGCCCGTTAAAGTTGCATACCAGGTAAGCCGTTGGCAGCTGCAAAGCGCCATCTTGCAAACGTCGACGCGTGCGACACACATCCATCCATGCACCACCGCGCTTATTTGCACGGGCAAAAGGGTCCAGATAGAAACGCGCAATGATCTCGTCATTACGCTTAATGACAAACAGACGCGCATCCGCATGCCAGCTATCCATCTCAGCAATTTCTTCAATATCGATATCAAATAAGCGATTGGCAACCTCAAACATTCCCTGCAGAACTTTAGGAAACGGAAAGTAAGGACGCAACATCTCTTGTGATAACGAATAACGTGCTTGTTTGAGTTTCTCAGAATAGTAAGCGACATCCCAGGACTCAACACTCTCTGCAGCAAACTCCTCTTTAGCAAAGGCGCATAACTCTTTATATTCCTGACGTGCGACCTCTACGCTTTTATCTGCCAGATCATACAGGAACTGCAACACTTGCTCGGGTGTGTCGGCCATTTTAGTGGCGAGTGAGTAATCGGCATAACTGTCAAAACCGAGTAATGCCGACATCTCCTGACGCAGGGTCAGAATTTCCGTCATTACTTCTGAATTATCCCACTGGCCAGCGGTGGGTCCCTGATCAGATGCACGTGTCGCATAAGCCTCATACACTTCACGGCGCAAGGCCCTATCATCACAATGCGTAATCACCGGAAAATAGGACGGAAATTCAAGCGATAACAGATAACCCTCTTTGCCCTTGGCTTCAGCCGCTTGCCTGGCCGCCGCCAGCGACATTTCAGGCATACCTTTTAGCATCTCGGGATCAGTAATCAGCTTTTCCCAGCCCTGCGTGGCATCCAACACGTTTTCAGAAAACTTAGTGCTGAGTTCAGATAAGCGCTGGCGAATATCGGCATAACGCTGTTTTTTATCCACAGGCAGATCAATACCGGATAAACGGAAGTCGCGCAGACTATGTTCCAGGACTTTTTTCTGAGCCGTATCTAAACCGGAGGCTTGTTCCGATACCCGTCGATAAGCATTAAACAAGCCTTCATTCTGACCCATCTCCGTCCAATAGGCCGACAGCTTTGGCAGATTTTCGTTATAGGCTTCTCGCAATTCATCGCTGTTCAGTACCATGTTCAGATGTGACACAGGGGACCAGGCCTGATTAAGCGCATCATTAATCGTATCCAGCGGTGCAATCACTTTATCCCACTCAGCGCTGCTGACATCCTCAGTCAGCCTGGCAATCTGCTCACGCCCTTGTTGCAACAGCTGATCAACCGCCGGGGTAATGTCGGACGGTTTAATCTTACTAAACGGGGGTAGCAGGGCGGGTTCCAATAACGGATTGCTCATTGATCTCTCCAAATCAGGCTCTGAACGCTAGGTGAGCGTGCAAAATGCGTAACGGGTGCGGTTGTATGTGCTTATATAAGTGCTCATGTCTGTAAATAGGCAGTACAACAGAAAATAGTGATTAGTATACAATGGGGACTGATGATGGCGATGCAAGCGAGTAATAATTAATGAATATTCGATCTTTTCAGGGAATCACGCCAACGCTTGGCGATAAAGTCTTTGTAGACCCTTCAGCAGTCGTGCTGGGCGATGTAAAAATCGGCGCCGATACCTCTATCTGGCCATTGGTAGTTATTCGTGGCGATATGCACAGAATCCGCATCGGCCACTCATGTAGCATCCAGGATGGTTCTATTCTGCATATCACACACGCTGGCCCTTACAATCCAGACGGTTTCCCGCTGATCATCGGCAATCATGTCACCGTAGGCCATCAGGCGATGCTGCATGGCTGTACTATTGGTGATCGTATTCTGGTAGGGATGGGAGCCATGATTATGGATGGAGCGGTCATTGAATCAGATGTGGTTATTGGCGCCGGTAGTTTAGTCCCACCGGGCAAAACACTCGTCAGCGGTTTTCTGTATGTAGGCAGGCCCGTCAAGCAGGTGAGGGCGTTAACCGAAAAAGAGATGAGCTACTTTACCTACACAGCAGGTAATTATGTAAAACTAAAAGATCAACATCTTCAGGAAGAGTGGGCAGTATAGGCTGGCTTTCACTTTCAAAGACCGGCAAGGCGCTGCCTTCAGACAACAAAAACCGGCTAATCAGCCGGTTTAAAAAACGTGTTGCTCATAATGCTGTGCATCAACAGGCAACACCTTATTGCCTGTTGATGCTGAAGCTTTTATCAATCTATATTAATACTAAGCTTCTTTAGATTGAGCCGGTGCCACTAAACCAAAATTTGCAACAACACCGTCATGCGCGCTGTTCACATCAGCATGAGCACCATTTCCCAATTGCGCCTCGACAGAAGCACCTAAATCAGACAGTGGGCTGCTTACTGCCGTAAAACCTTGCGTTGTCACTGCATGTCCAGTAGCCAGGTTAGCTTCAACAGACTGAGCAGAAAAATCGCTTAAACTACCGGCAAATGCCTGAGAAGCAAAAAGAGCAGAAGAAAGAAGAGCAGTAGTCAGTAAAGTTTTCATGATGGTTCCCTTTAATTTAAACAGTTCAGCGTGTGTCGCTGTTTGATGGGGCTACTTTACAAACCAAACCTGAAACGAAACTGAAATAAAAAAACTATTTTTACTAATATTTTAGTTATATGTATTAATTACAAAATATAGATAACATAGAGAGTAAGGAGGCCTCGTGTGGAGTCAAAAATATTCACTGTTTGCCTGAGCTGTACGCAACATAAAGGGAAGTTAAAAATATGAATATCAAGGATTTTTTAGGTATCGAGTTACCTATTATTCAAGCACCGATGGCTGGAGTGCAGGGCAGCGAGTTAGCCATTGCCGTATCACAAGCAGGGGGGCTAGGTTCTTTGCCTTGCGCCATGCTGACACCTGAGATGATTCAAACAGAATTAACGGCCATCACAGCAACAACCAGCAAACCTTTTAATGTGAATTTCTTTTGCCACACGCCCCCTCAGGCGAATGCAGAACGCGAAGGCATTTGGCGATCAGCACTACAGCCTTATTTTGCAGAATATGCCATCAATGCTGATGATATCCCCGCAGGCCCTGGCCGGGCACCGTTCTCACACGACATCGCTGATGCAATTGAAGCATTTCGCCCGCCCATCGTGAGTTTCCATTTTGGCCTGCCTGCTCCTGATTTATTAGCACGCATAAAAGGGTGGGGCGCAAAGGTACTATCATCCGCAACGACCGTTGAAGAAGCAGTATGGCTTGAAGCGCATGGCGCAGATGCCATTATCGCCCAAGGACTGGAAGCAGGAGGCCATAGAGGGATCTTTTTATCAGAGGATTTAACCACGCAGGTCGGTACTTTTTCATTACTGCCGCAAATTGCTCAGACCGTTAATATTCCCGTAATAGCGGCTGGCGGTATAGCCGACGCTAAAGGCGTTGCCGCAGCGCTTTCGCTGGGTGCTATTGCCGCACAAATCGGTACGGCTTATTTACTTTGCCCGGAAACTAAAACAAGCCAGGTTCACCGCGCCGCACTGAAAAGCGCCTCAGCACAGCACACTGCACTGACTAACTTATTTTCCGGAAGACCCGCTCGCAGCATCGTCAACCGTGTTATTCGGGAAATTGGCCCTATGAGTAATAGCACGCCTGAGTTTCCGTTGGCCACAACCGCCATTACGGCTCTGCGTTCAAAAGCGGAAGCCAATAACTGCGCTGATTTTTCACCTCTCTGGTGTGGACAAAATGCGACCGGGTGCAAAGAGATTTCAGCTACAGATTTAACAAGAGCACTTTCGCCTGTAATGTTAGAAGGTTAAGACTTTCCTGCAGACAAAAAGAAGCCGCTGAAGCGTCCATGAAACATGAGAAAGTCAGCGGCTAAAGGTCTATCTACTTCATGATGAGAGAGCAAAAGTGTTACGGGGCTGCTTACGCCTAAAACGACAAGTTCTGGTAGCTAAAACGATGAGAGTTGTTGTTTAATTAAGGGAGGCAAAGCCTCCCGTGCGAATGATTAAAGCTGTGCCTCTGTTGATTTAGCTGGCACTTCTAAACCTGTCAACGCAAGCGTATTGCTATTTGCATGACCAGAAGCACTGGCAATGGTGTGATGGGCATCAGCAAAATGCGCTTGAGCCGAAACACCCAGATCAGAAAGTGGGCTACCAACGGGTGCAAATCCCTGAGCGCTGGCTACTTGGCCAACTGCCAGGTTAGCCTCAACAGACGGTGCAGAAAAATCACTTAAACCACCGGCAAATGCCTGTGAAGCCAAAAGAGCTGAAGAAAGAAGAGCAGTAGTCAGTAAAGTTTTCATGGTCGTTTCCTTAAATTCGTCAGCGTGTATCGCTGTTTGATGGCGCTACTTTAAAACCCGTAGCTGAAACAAAACTGAAATAAGAAAACTTTTTTTTAAAAGTTTTTAGTTATAACCTTTAATCACTTTACGGCTTAACCAAATGCTCGTATTTTTTATCCGTCAGTGTTTTAAGAAATGCCACCAGCGCATCGATACGCTTATCATCCAGCGCAGGGCCAGTTTCCAGTTCTTTACGAGAGAGTGTCTCTGGTATTTCTGGTTCACGCCATTGATCACCCGTTTCAGGATTAATCTGACGTTTTACACTACGGCTGTTGTACTTGTTATAAAACAAAATCACTGTTCGTAAGTCCTTAAAAATACCGTTATGCATATAGGGGGCAGTCACGGCAACATTGCGCAGTGTGGGGGTTTTAAATTTACCACGCTGGACTACGTCCTCTACATCAGGGTGGTTCAGCAAACCCTGATCAAGCTGTGTAACCTCATTGATCACACGTAATGCAGTGTTAGCTGGCACGCCAATGTTATGAAATTCGTAATTACTAAAGGTTTCTTCCTGTTGCTCAGGCAATGTACGCAGTTGGTGGCACAGATTACAGTTAGTGAATTGCTGGGAGAAGAACAGGGTGCGTCCTAAATCTTCCTCGGGTGTTAATTGATACTCGCCACGTAAATAACGGTCATATTTGGCATCAAATGGTGAGAAAAAATCGGTTCGTTCAAACGTAGCAATTGCATCCGTCATGGCAGCATAAGCGTCATCGGCGTGCCGAAAAATGGCCTCGCCATAGATGCCTTTAAAAGCCGCCTGGTAGTGACTGTTTTCTTGTAAGCGAGCAATGACACTGGTTTTATCCGGCATAGCCATTTCACCAGGATTGAGTGGTGGTCCTGCTGCTTGCTCTGCTAACGTGTTAGCGCGTCCATCCCAAAACTGTCCGCCTTTATAAACACCTTCTTTGGTTTGATGAAAAACAGGCGAAAACCCGGCATAACTGGCTGTGGGTGCATTTCTATCACCTAACGATTGCCCATCATCCCCTCGTGAGGCTGCTGATGCAGCTCCCGTTCCGCGATGATCCGAGAACCCCTTATCAGGAGCATGGCAGCTCGCGCATGACTCGGTTCTATTTTGTGACAAATTAACATCAAAAAATAACTGCCGGCCGAGTGATTCTTTTCGGTTTTCGATAAGCGCTGCATCCAGAGAACCCTGTGATGCTTGTACTTGGCGAGGCTCAGCATTGACGTTGCCGATAGCGACTACCACTATTCCTGGAAGTATTCCTAAAAGTACTCTTAGACGTACACCTACAACTACTACCAGACGCATCATCGAACCAGAAAGAAACACCGCCGCCATCTTCAATATAACGCTCTCCGACAGAATAAAAAATATCAACAAACACTATTTGTAATGATAACGCTTATCATTTATATTCACATCAAAATATTCTAAGCTCAGGATAAATTAATGAAAGTATTTACAAAATTAGCACTCACTATTGCACTCAGTGCAACCAATACTCTTGTATTAGCGAATAGTGCTGCCTCTGTTGTAGGCACTTATGGTGATATTGCTGAAGCCGCTTATGCCGACTCTTTATCCACAGCTAAAATACTCAAAGCGTCTATTGATGACCTGTTAACCTCGCCGACACAAGCAAACCTGGATGCCGCACAACAAGCGTGGATCAATGCTCGTGTTCCTTACCAGCAAACAGAAGCATTCCGTTTTGGTAACGTGATAGTTGATGAATGGGAAGGCAGGGTAAATGCCTGGCCTTTGGATGAAGGGCTTATCGATTATGTGAACAGTGGAAGTTACGGCACTGAATCCGATGAAAACCTCCTGTATAGGGCCAACGTGATTGCCAACCCAGTATTGAAACTTGGCAATAAAACAATTGATGCGACCCACATCACCCCGCAACTTCTTGCTGAAACATTACATGAAGTCGATGAGATTGATACGAATGTTGCGACAGGCTATCACGCCATCGAATTTTTACTCTGGGGACAGGACCTGAATGGCACAGAGAAAGGCGCCGGGGCTCGCCCAGCAACTGATTATAGTTTAACGGATTGTACTGGCGGTAATTGTGAGCGCCGTCGCGACTACCTGAGTGCTGTCACGACATTGTTGATCACTGACCTGGAAGAGATGGCCAATAACTGGAAAGAGGGTGGAGCAGCACGCAAAGACCTGGCAGCCAAAAGCGATAGTGAAGCGTTAAGAACCATCCTTAGCGGCATGGGTAGCCTCTCTTATGGAGAACTGGCTGGCGAGCGTATTAAACTTGGTTTAATGCTACACGACCCTGAAGAAGAGCATGATTGCTTCTCAGACAACACTCACAGTTCGCACTATTTCGATGCAAAAGGCATAAAGAATGTTTATCTGGGCGAATACACCCGTGTTGATGGCAGTTTAGTTAAAGGGCCGGGGTTATCAGATTTGGTCAGGGCTAAAGCAGCGGACGTTGATCAACAGTTGCGCAGCGAGTTGAATTCCACCGAAGCAGCCATGCAAGGCATGGTAGATCAGGCAAGTTTGGGTAATACTTTTGATGTACTGATTGCCAGCGGCAATACAGAAGGCAACGCGGTAGTACAGAAAGTAGTCGATACATTAACCGCTCAGACGCGCTCAATCGAGAAAGCGATGAATGCATTGGAACTGGGCAGCGTAACGTTGGAAGGTTCTGATAGCCTCGATAACCCAAGCACCGTTCAGTAATGCAGCGATGAAAAACCTCTTCTTTCTTGCGGTTAGCATAGTCGCGATTGCGGCACTAACCGCAACGCTGGCGAGCCAGCACTGGCTGTTCTCCCAGGCCTATGCCAGTGAGCAGCAGCCTGAGCCCGTATCAGAGCAAGAGGCTCTGCCAGTAACTCTGTCAGCACCCTGGAATGCCTTTTCATCTTCCTTTTTGTTACCCGCAGAGCACCTGTCATCAGACGAGCGGATGTCCTTTGCATTGGGCAGCAGCCTGTTCAGTAAAATATGGGTCTCGTCGCCCTCGTCAACCACGGCCAGCGATGGTCTTGGTCCGCTTTTTAATGCTCGCTCCTGCCACAGTTGCCATATCCGCAATGGCCGTGGTCGTCCTACGACAACACACGACAGCGCAGATGCAGCGATCTCCATGATTCTGCGCCTGAGCATTCCTGCGCAAACGCAGCAGCCTACAATGCAGGCACCAGGCCAGCAAAGCGTACTCCCCGAACCCGTGTATGGCACACAGCTACAAGACTTTTCTGTACAGGGAATTGCCGCAGAAGGCCGTATAAAAGTGCGTTATACCGAGCTTCCCGTGTCACCTTTAGCCGGTGAAAAGACCGCCACTATTTCACTGCGTACGCCTGAGTATGATATTAAACAACTAAGCTACGGCCCATTGCATCCCGATACCCGGATGTCAGCGCGGGTAGCTCCGCCTATCATCGGCCTGGGTTTACTCGAAGCCATCCCAGAGGCCGTTATTCTCGCGAGCGAAGACCCCGACGATCTCGACAACGACGGTATTTCAGGACGCGTAAACCGTGTCTGGGATATGCAGAGACAAAATCTCAGTATTGGCCGTTTTGGCTGGAAGGCAGGCCATCCGATGTTACAACAACAGAATGCTTCAGCCCTACACGCGGATATCGGTATCTCTTCCCCGATGTTCCCGGATGGATCAGGTGATTGCACAGCAGCACAAACACATTGTCAGATGCTGCCCAACGGTAATAGCACACATCTGGATAATGCTGAGGCCTCTGCGCAGATGCTCGATCTGTTTACGTTTTATACGCGTAATCTGGCAGTTCCGGGGCGACGAAATGTGAACGCACCCGAGGTAATCCGTGGCGAAAAACTGTTCACCGCTATCGGCTGCCAGCGTTGCCACACACCCGCTTATATAATTAACAATGGCTCATCCGAGTCCCCGCTGAAACAGACAATCAGCCCCTACACTGACCTGTTATTACATGACATGGGTGAAGGCTTAGCCGATAACCGTGATGAATTTCTGGCCACGGGGCGCGAATGGAGAACCGCTCCTCTATGGGGCATTGGCCTGACAAAATCTGTCAGCGGCCATACTCAGTTTTTACATGACGGGCGTGCCAGGAATTTAGCGGAGGCGATTATCTGGCACGGCGGGGAAGCAGACGCCAGTAAAAAACTTTTCATGCAACTTTCACCACAAAACAGACACGCTCTCATCTCATTTTTGGAATCACTCTAATGCAACCGAGCCATTCATTAACACCCGTTTTACTGAGTCTCTCTTTATTCCTGTTCGGCGTTGGCGTTGTTCATGCAGCACCCACTGAAGAACAGTGGAGTGAATTAAACAACGTCATTATCGGGCAACACCTGTCTCCGCGTTACCTACGTCTGGCGGATAACAGTTTAGCCATGTCAGAGCAGCTTAAGCATTTATGTGAAGCGCCAACCGATCAGCAACTAGACGCAGCACAACAGAGTTTTAACCGTGCTCAGGCCAGCTGGCAGGGCGTACAGCATATACAGTTTGGCCCGGTCACATTGCTGATGCGAAATTATTCTCTGCAATACTGGCCGGATAAAAAGAATATTGGGGCAAAACAACTCAGTGCTATTCTGGCGGCCACTGAAGCAAGCTTTGATGACGAATTTTTCCGCTCCGCCAGTATCAGCGTCAAAGGCTTCCCGGCACTTGAGCGCCTACTCTTTGCTGACGATAAGCAGATACAAGATCGCAATGCGGTTGAGTGCCGTCTGGCCAATGCTATTGCAGAACACATCTATGACACCGCTCAGGCTATCCACAGTGAATGGACAGAAGAAGCACGTTCAATCTCACTGGCGAGTAACAATACCAACACGCCGGATACTGACACTGAGGCTGAAATTGAATCTGGATTTGAGGAGTACCTCGCCTATGAAACACCCTCAGAGGCCGCGACAGAGTTTATGAAATCGCTTGTTGAGCCCATTGAAGCTATTCGTGATAACAAGCTCCTGAAACCACTCGACACATCAGCGCAGCAAAGCCGCTGGAAGAAAAGCGAATCATGGCGTAGTGGGCAATCTATCAACAATATCCAGGAAAATATTATCGCTCTGCATGAACTCTACAGTGGCACTCACCCCGTCAGTGTGAAAACTCTGTTAGAGGCATCGAATGACAGTGAGCGTGCCGCTGATATTGAAACCTCGTTTAAGATGATTACAGCGCAGTTGGCTCAGCTACCCGCCATTACCCAGATGAACATCACTGCGCAAATGCACCAACAACTCATGCAGGTTAGCGACCATCTGAAAACCTTGCAGAATCATCTGGAGCTGGCCATGCAAACGCTGAATATCCAATTAGGATTCAACAGCCGTGACGGGGATTAACCGCCGCCAGTTTTTAGGCTGGCTGGCAGCGTCTTCGGTGTTATTACAAAGCAGATCAGCGCAGGGCTATTCATCAAAAGGCTCCGAGGCATCGCAACGCTTCGCTTCTGCCAGCCAGGGAATGGATGGACAGAACTACCTGAATCTGTTTAATGGCCTTGGTAAGCAGCTGATACGTCATCCGCTGCCTTGTCGCGCCCACCAGATCGTCAGCCATCCTATTCAACCCTGGCTGTTTGCGGTGTCCCGACGCCCGGGAACATCCATCGATATACTCGATTACCAATCCGGCAAACGGGTACAACGGATTATGTGTACCGATGGGTATCACCTCTACGGACATGCTCAGATCAGTGCCGATGGCCGCTATCTGCTCACCACAGAAAAGAGCGAGCAACATGAGCAGGGTCGCATCGTTATACGTGACATCACGATAAATTTTGAAATAGTCGAAGAGTATTCATCCGCAGGTATCGGCCCGCATGAATTGCGCCTGTCGCCAGACCAGAAAACACTCGTGATTGCCAATGGTGGCATCAAAACGCGAGGCCGCGAGAAGCTTAATCTGGAATCGATGCAACCATCATTAGTTTATCTCGATTTACACACAGGCCAGCCACTTGAGCAGGTTCGCTTACCGGAGGAGTATCATCAGTCGAGCATCCGCCATCTGGATATTGCCGCGGATGGACAGATACTGATCGCCATGCAATATCAGGGCAACCCCGGTGACAGCGTCCCACTAATCGCTTATCACACGCGTGGAGAATCCATTCAGCCCTTAAGCATGCCTTCAGGCATACACAGCCGGCTGAATCAATATTGCGGCAGCGCCTGCTTTGATAGCTCTGGCAACTACGCTGCTGTGTCAGCCCCCAGAGGAAACATTATTACACTCTGGGATATGCAATCCCGGCAATTTAGTAAAGCAGTAAAAGTAAAAGACGCTTGTGGCCTAGCCAACACAGGGCGCCCCGGGGAGTTCTTAGTGAGCTCAGGAACAGGCCAGCTATACATGCTCAATGCGTTAACATCCGCCCGGCCTTCGCTACTGGCAGCTGCGGATAACATCCGATGGGATAACCATCTCTCTTTTATCCCACCCGTCTGAGTGACCCGTTTAAGCGGCCGAATTATTATGACCTATCTCAAGAGTTAATCAGATTCCACTGATATTACCCTGCTGAAAGTTCTATCCTGATCAGAAAGAGCATACAAAGCCAGGGGTTTAGTCATGTCTGATGGAGTAGGAATGTCTGATAAAGTAGGTAAGCCTGATCAGTTCCGGATGATGGACGGAAATGAGGCGGCGGCTTATATTGCATATCAGTTAAACGATGTGATCGCGATCTATCCTATTACTCCGGCATCTCCGATGGGTGAATTAAGCGATGCGTGGAGCGCCAGCGGTAAACCTAACCTATGGGGCACAGTCCCGGATGTCATTGAGCTGCAAAGCGAAGCCGGTGCTGCCGGTGCGGTTCATGGCGCGTTACAGGCAGGCGCTAAAACCTGCACCTTTACTGCCTCTCAGGGCCTGTTACTAAAAATCCCTAATATGTTTAAGATCGCAGCTGAATTAACACCGACGGTATTTCACATTGCTGCTCGCTCGGTTGCCACGCATGCGTTGTCTATTTTCTGTGATCATAGTGATGTAATGGCGGCCCGCA
Source organism: Neptunomonas qingdaonensis (assembly GCF_900113275.1). Classification (GTDB taxonomy): domain Bacteria; phylum Pseudomonadota; class Gammaproteobacteria; order Pseudomonadales; family Balneatricaceae; genus Neptunomonas; species Neptunomonas qingdaonensis. The sequence goes on along the minus strand of NZ_FOOU01000001.1, from coordinate 90,851 downwards.
CCACCGGGTTTGCCATGCTAGCCTCAAATTGTGTGCAGGAAGTGATGGATATGGCAACCATTGCCGAAATGGCATCACTGCAAGGGCGCGTCCCTGTTCTGCATTTCTTTGATGGGTTTCGTACCAGCCACGAAGTCAGCAAAGTCGAGATCGTTACCCCACAGATGCTGCAAGACTTAATCGACAGACCACTGATTCGTGCCTGCCGGGACAGAGCCCTATCACCAGAACATCCGGTCATACGTGGCACCTCACAAAACCCTGATCTGTTTTTTCAATCACGTGAAGCCAGCAACCCTTACTATGCGGCTTTTCCTGATGTGGTTCAGGCCGCGATGAACCGCTTCGCAACAGTGACCGGGCGCCAGTATCAATTATATGAATATGTTGGCTCACCAAACGCCGATAAAGTGATCATTCTGATGGGCTCTGGCGCTGAAACAGCCGAAGAAACCGTCAACTATCTGAATAAACAAGGTGCGCAGACGGGGCTGTTAAAAGTGCGTCTATTCCGGCCTTTTGATGCGCAGCGACTGCTGGCGGCATTACCTGATTCAGTGCAAAAAATTGCGGTGCTGGATCGCACCAAAGAGCCCGGCGCGGATGGAGAACCCCTGTATAAAGATATATCCACAGCACTGTTACAGGTGCTGCTAGACGAACGTCAGCCAGATGAGTTACCCACAGCCAGACTGCTGAAGATTATCGGCGGTCGCTTTGGGCTCTCGTCCAAAGAGTTTACCCCGGCGATGCTGAAAGCCGTTTTCGATGAGCTGGATAAGCCGCACAGTAAGAATCTTTTTACGGTCGGTATTAATGACGACCTGACACACACCAGCCTTGATTATGATCCGGCATTTACAACCGATGCGTATGCCTCCAACTTTCAGGCACTCTTTTATGGACTCGGTGCTGATGGTACGGTCAGTGCGAATAAAAACAGTATAAAAATTATCGGCGAACAGGATGGATTTTATGCACAGGGACATTTTGTTTATGACTCGAAAAAATCCGGTGCGATAACCGTTTCACATCTCAGATTTGGTGCCGAGCCGATTCATTCAGCTTATGAAATCCAGGCGAACCACGCAAATTTCATTGGATGCCACCAAACAGACTTCTTAAAGCTATACCCTATGCTGGATAAGGCTGCACAGGGCGCTGTCTTTCTGCTCAACACCACCGCGCCAGCCTCACAAGCCTGGGAAACGTTTCCGGCCGCTGTTCAGCAGCAGATTATCGATAAGCAAATAGCCGTTTATGTTATCGATGCTTATAAAGTCGCCAGTGAATCCAAACTAGGCACGCGTATCAACACCATCATGCAAACCTGCTTTTTTGCTATTTCAGGCATTCTGCCGCATGACGAAGCGATTGCGCAGATAAAAAAAGCAGTAGAAAAAACCTACGGGCACCACAGCAAATCGATTGTCGATCTTAATATACGGGCTATCGATGCAACACTCGCACAACTGCACTTACTCGATATACCCCGACAAATCAGCAGTCGTATCCCGATGCATGAAGTACACACCGAAAACGCCAGCGACTTCGTTAAGCAATTAACCGCAAAACTGATCGCCGGTTTGGGTAACGAGGTTGCTGTCAGTCAGATACCTCAGGATGGCACCTGGCCAACGGGAACCGCTCGTTATGAAAAACGCGATCTCGCGCATCAGATACCGCAATGGGAAGAGGATCTATGCACCCATTGCGGCAAGTGCGTTTTAGTCTGCCCGCATAGCGTAATACGCTCTAAAGCCTTTGCACCTGAATTACTTGAGAATGCTCCGCCACACTTTAAAGCTGTGCCTATTAAAGGCGCTAAAGAGTTCCCTGGAGGCACGCTGATGACTTATCAGATATCGCCACAAGATTGCACTGGTTGCACCCTGTGTGTCGATATCTGCCCGATAAAAGACAAAACCAATGTGAGCCGTAAAGCCCTCAACATGGTGCCGAAAGAACACACTCTGGAACAGGAAAAAGCCAACTGGGCCTTCTTTGAACAACTGCCTGAGTTTGATCGCAAAGGGCTGAAAGCCGGCACCATCAAAGGTGCGATGCTGATGCAGCCATTATTTGAGTTCAGCGGTGCCTGCTCTGGTTGTGGCGAGACCTCCTACATCCGCCTGGCCAGCCAGCTGTTTGGTGAACGTATGCTGGTTGCCAATGCGACCGGTTGCTCATCCATTTATGGAGGCAACTTACCCACAACGCCATGGACCACGAATAGTCAGGGTAGGGGACCTGCATGGAATAACTCACTGTTTGAAGATAATGCCGAATTCGGTTTGGGCATGCGGGCAGCGGTGGATAAACAGAATGAGTACGCTCGCGAACTACTGTTACGCTTAAAACCTCAGCTCGGTGTAAAGTCTCAGCTCAACATGGCACTGGTCGATGCTATTTTAAACGCGGTTGAGCATGACGAATCCGATATAGAAGAGCAACGCCAGCGGGTAAGCCAACTCAAAGAGCAACTGTCCGGCCTTTCTGAACCCGATGCAGAAGAACTGATCCACATTGCGGATCAGCTATGCCGTAAAAGCATCTGGATCATCGGCGGCGATGGCTGGGCCTACGACATTGGCTACGGCGGTTTAGATCACGTACTCGCCTCCAATCGAAATGTGAACATTCTGGTGCTGGATACCGAAGTCTATTCCAACACCGGTGGCCAAACATCAAAAGCGACACCCTTAGCGGCTGTTGCCAAGTTTTCGGCAGCGGGTAAGTCCGTCGCTAAAAAAGATCTCGCGCGTCTGGCCATGGACTATGGGCATGTGTATGTCGCGCATGTCGCCTATGCCAGCAAAGATGTACAAACATTGCGTACTTTTATCGAAGCTGAGTCATATGATGGCCCTTCGTTAATAATCGCTTACTCACCGTGTATTGCCCATGGTTACGACCTTAAGGACAATCACCAGCATCAAAAGCTAGCCGTAGAGAGCGGCCATTGGCCACTGTTTCGTTATGATCCGCGACGGGCAGCAGAGGGTAAGAACCCTCTCAAGCTGGATTCAGCTGAGCCCTCAATTCCGTATGCGAAATTTGCCTTACTGGAGTCCCGTTTCAGCATGCTTTACCGCACTCATCCTGAAGAAGCGGCCTTGTTACTCGAACGTGCTCAGCATGAGGTCAGTGAGCGTTATAAACGCTACCAGCAGCTGGCTGACATGGATTGGCAAGCGGCTGCTATTCCTCAATCCATAACCGAAACCATAGCAGAACCCAGAGCAGAACCCAGAGCAGAACCCATAGCCGATAAAGGCAATTCAGAGAGGACGCCATTATGAGCAAGCTTACCAGTCACTATCTGGGCATGACGTTAAAAAGCCCGCTTGTAGCATCGGCCTCACCACTCACGTCCAGTCTGAAAAGCGCCTTGGCACTCGAAGAAGCCGGCATAGCAGCCATCGTTATGCATAGCTTATTTGAAGAGCACTGCCAGCAGGATAATGATCTGATTCATAAAATCCTTCACGACCAGGATATCGGTCACTTCGAAGCTGATGGCTACCTGCCGTCTCCCATTATGAAAAAATTAAAAACCACAGAAGAGCGTTATCTGGAAACACTGCAATCATTAAAACAGGCGCTGTCCATCCCGGTAATCGCCAGCCTTAACGGCGTATCGCTGGAGGGCTGGGAGGAGCATGCCGCTAATATGCAGCAAGCGGGCGCTGATGCTCTGGAGCTGAATATCTATTATGTCGCCGCCAATCTCAAAGAGAGTGCAAACCACGTTGAAAATCGTTATGTCGAGATTGTCCGCCGCGTCAGAGCCGCCATCAATATTCCGCTCGCGGTGAAAATTTCTTCGCAGTTCAGCAGTCCGGTACATTTTGTGGATAAACTGAAAATAGCAGGCGCTGATGCGATTGTTATCTTTAACCGTTTTTACCAACCTGATATCAATCTGGAAACCCTCGATGTTGATAGCCATATTCAGCTTTCCACCTCCTCAGAGCTGCTCGAAAGGTTACGCTGGACCGCTATTATCAAGCATCAGGTTGCTATCGATATTGCTGTTACAGGCGGAATACACAGCACTGAAGACGTTCTCAAGGCATCTTTGGCAGGTGCAGACATTACTCAACTCTGCAGTGTGCTGCTACACAACGGCCTGGGTGTTATTAGCGAACTCAACCAAGGCATCGGTCAGTGGCTGGACGCCAATGAATATGAATCACTGGCGCAACTTAAAGGCAGCATGTCATACGCCCATACGCCGGATCCGAGCCGCTATGAGCGCAGTAATTATCTGGATCTGTTGGATGGCTGGGGTCGCTAAAAAGATAACATTAGCCTCACAAATAACACAAACTTTCGAAAGCAAAGCAAAGACCTCTTTAAACCTTTATATAAAAGCCTTGTTGCTTTGTTTTCGATAGCTAACTTCTTTCTCAATAGCACCACTGACGATTACAATAGCGCCATTATTGATCATCTATCGGATGCTTGTTTGTTATGACCACTCTAAAACCCTCGCATGTACTATTGATTCTGGTCGCGGCTATATGGGGCTTCGCCTTTGTTGCCCAAAGCACCGGTATGCAACACCTTGGCCCCCACAGCTTCAACGCGGCGCGTTTTTTATTGGGAGCACTGTCACTTGTTCCTCTATGGTTTATTTTAGGTAAACATAAATTACCCTTGAACAAAGACTTGTTCATTGGTGGGTTAGTGGCAGGTAGCGTGATGTTTGCAGGTTTTAGCTTTCAACAGGTGGGGTTGCAGCACACCACCGCAGGTAATGCGGGCTTTATCACCGGTATGTACATTGTCATGGTGCCTATCGCCGGCATAGCACTAGGCCATGCAACTAATATGAAAACCTGGGTTGGTGTTATTCTGGCGCTGGCAGGACTGTACGCGCTCTCCGTTTCGGATGATTTCAGCATCAATAAAGGCGATGCCCAAGTGCTCGTCGGTGCATTTTTCTGGACGGCACATGTGCTTATTCTTGGCTGGCTTTGTCGCAAGGTAGACGCCATTAGCCTATCGATTGTGCAATTTTTGGTAGCCACTGTGTTAGCCACCGTCATGATGTTTATGCTTGAAGAACCAACAATGGTGCAGTTTGAGCTGGCGCTACTGCCTTTACTTTACGCGGGTGTCGCCTCCAGCGGTATCGCCTTTACTCTACAGATCATTGCTCAACGCCAGGTCGCACCGAGCGTCACCGCTCTTATTTTGTCCACAGAAGCGGTTTTTGCAGTGATTGGAGGCTGGTTACTACTCAACGAGCAACTCACCAGCAATCAGTTTACAGGCTGTGGATTAATGCTACTGGGGATGTTAATTAGCCAATGGCCGGAACGAAAACCTAAACTAGCCATGGAGCAAGGTGCCGTTTAGCTCAAGATGCCGTTTAGCGCGGGTGGCAAGGGCTCTTTAGTCGACGTGCTTAATTATAAGCTTAATTAATGAGCCGATTTTAAAAGCTGGGTTAAACAGCTGAGTCAAAAAAAGTGTCCGGTAGGGCGCGATGCACCGGCGTCGAAAGAATCATCATGGTATTGGTGTCGCTCATGTCGCCGAACTGCTCCAGTATTTCATCAAGTCTGGCCATTGACGCGGTGGCCATTTTGATAACAAATGCCTGCTCACCGGTTGTGTTGTAGCATTCGATAATATCCGGGATCGTCAGTAACAGCTCTTTAAACTGGCGCTCCATCGCGCGAAATACTTTACATTGCACAATCGCCACGACCGGCAGTCCCAGCTTATCCATATCAACCGATACGCAATAACCGCTGATAACACCTTCCTGCTCCAATTTTCGTATTCGCTCAGCAACAGCAGGCGCTGACAGATGCACCTGTTTTCCCAGTTCCGCATAAGATATACGCGCATTTTTTTGCAAGGCTTTTAAAATACGGCGATTAATATTGTCGATCATAAAAGAGCCTCAGCCTTGCTCGTCATAAAAGCCTCAGCCTCGCTCGTCATAAAATGCCTCAACGTTGTCTGTAAGGGATCTGACAATAGCCAATGCCTCGTTTAGGCGCTACACCTTCCTTCGCCAGATACATCGACAATGAGTTCATCGACAAACTGATATTGGGGGTAGGGCCCAGAAAAATATGCTGTATCTGTAGCTTGTCTGCCTTCGGGGCCACCAACGAAAACTCAAAGAAGGGCACCAGCATAGAAGTACCTTCCCGATAGTGGACAGAGGGGTCTTTGAAGTCGGTAACAACCGGCGAAACAATGCGCCACTCCTCCTCCTCTTGAAAAGAGGGGTGCTTCAGAATCGCCGCAATACGTAACAGATCACTTTCGACCTGCTCAAACACCTCGGCGAAGACAATATCATCCCGGCAGCCGTGCATTCCACAAAATTCTGCCGCAAGATCTTCAACAAAATCAACTATTTGATGAATAAGTTGTCGCTGTTGTTTACGGTCATAAATACACTTCCCTACCATAAATGACTGCTGACGGGCGCAGCTGATTATCTGCTTAGGGTCAAAACCAATACTCACACCTTTTCCCAGCTCACTGTAGCCACGCCATTGGCTGAGCAGATTACCATTCGCCCGGAAAGATCCCGCAAACAACATGTGTCCGTTCGTTACCCGACCGGCAATCCAATCAAGGAACTGATTCAGCAGTTTTGGATTGGGGTGGCCCAGAACAATACGTTCATTCACCTCTTCTCTGATCAGCGTCACCATATGATTCAACTCTGCAGAGTCGTTCATATAACGAATATCACTGGCCCATAAAGATCCACTCCCTACGATACCCAGCAACCCGGAAAATGAGGTGTAATGGTAGATAGTTTCATTAGGTATATCGGAATATAGTTTTTGGGTGATTTCGCTAACCATCGGCTGACCTGTTTTATTCGTGCGCTCTCGACTCTTTTGTAACTTTCTCTGAATTTTTTTTCACGGTAACACCTTATAACATTAGCACATTTCAGACAAAAAAAAGGGGCGCATGTTGCCATGCCCCCCTGGATATACCTTTGGATATACGTCTGGATACAACCCATCTGCACCCCGAAAGGTTCAAGCATTAAAGGTGTACTCAATACACTTCCTGCAGTTTCATCAGAATTTTTTAGACAGCTCCGTCAGCTCACGAATAACCACCGTGAATGTCGCACTATCGGCAACGGCCGTCGAACGCAGTTCTTCAAGCACATGCTCCCAGCGTTTCAGTCCCTGCGAATTCTTATCTAACCAGCTTTGTGCCAACGCCTGGCCGGTCAGTTCACTGTCACTGCTCAATACCGAACGTGTCAGGCGACTTTGCTGAGTATTCAGGTCCTCATTGAAACCTTCACGCGCCAGCAACTGCCAATGGTTCTGCGGATCAATCTGACGAATGCGCTCGCTGACCCAATCCAGCTGCAGCCGCTCGCCTAACCAGAAATCAACTTCTGCGGTATTAAGAAGAGGCTGTTTAACCTGATCTGATACCTCGCTGATTGCCAGGGCAGCATAGAGTCGCTCTGCAGAGGTGATCATCGACGCCAGATCTTCAGGAATACCCTCATCGATCAGGCTTTGCCTTTTACCTAACCAGGCCGTTTTTAAGTCACCAGACAACAGCTCAGTAAAGGAGGCGCTGATCTCAGCAACCGCAGGCTTGAAGCGATCAATTACTTCCTGCAGTTGAAAGCAGCCACGGTTGCACACATTGCGCAATAACCAATAGCTGGCACGACGCATCAAGCGCAACATATCCACCATCATGCGTTGCTGTAACTGTGTCGAAACGAGATTATCTAATGCTTCTATCTGTTCCCAGATCTCACGCAGTTGGAAGACATCACGCGCCACCAGATAAGCTACAGCAACCTGATCAGCAGACTGACCAGCGGTTTCCATCATGCGGTTGGTAAAGGTGATCCCCATGTGGTTAACCATCGCATTGGCAACCTGGGTTGCGATAATTTCCTTCTTCAGCTGATGTTCTTGCACCGCTTCAGGGAAGCGCTTGACTAACTGTTCAGGGAACGCTTCTTTAATCTCATTTTTAACGTAAGGATCGTCGGTTATCCAGCTCTGAGTCAGCAGCTCTTTAAGCTCTGCTTTGGTGTAAGAGATTAATACCGACAATTCAGGGCGTGTCAGACTCTGATGATTCTTCTGACGTTGCAGCAATGCTTCTGCATCAGGCAAGAACTCAAGCGCACGATCCAGGCGACCCTCACGCTCAAGACGATCCATCAAGCGGGCATACTCATCCTGCGATTTACCGGCATGCTCAAGCGCTAAACTGAGCGCTCTTGCCTGACGGTCATTACTTTTCAGCACTTGTACAGCCACCGCATCGGTCATTTCACGTAACAAGTCATTACGTTGTTTCACTGTCAGATCGCCATCGACAATGCATTTATTGAGAAGAATTTTAATATTCACCTCATGGTCGGAGCAGTCAACCCCACCCGCATTATCGATAAAGTCGGTATTACAAGAACCGCCATTCAGACAGAACTCGATACGACCCCGCTGTGTGAAGCCCAGATTTCCGCCTTCACCCAAGACCTTGCAACGCAACTCATTCCCATTCACACGCAACGCATCGTTGGCCTTATCTCCCACATCTGCATGGTTTTCCAGGCTCGATTTCACATAGGTACCGATACCTCCATTCCAAAGCAGATCTACCGGTGCTTTGAGTAAAGCCGAGATCAGATCGTTCGGAGAGAGCTTATCTTCGTTAATATCGAAGCGCTGCTTCATCTCAGGCGTCAGCGTGATCGATTTTGCAGAGCGCAGGAAGAGGCCGCCCCCTTTTGAAATCAATGAAGTGTCATAATCTTCCCAGCCCGAACGTGGCAGAGCAAACATGCGCTGGCGTTCAATAAAAGTGCTCGCTTCATCAGGTGTCGGATCAATAAAGATATGCATGTGGTTAAATGCTGCCACCAGGCGGATCTTATCCGACAACAGCATACCGTTACCAAATACATCACCTGCCATATCCCCGATACCGATAACGGTGAAAGGATCGGTCTGAGTATTGATGCCTTTCTCACGAAAGTGCAGCTTAACCGACTCCCATGCTCCTTTCGCCGTGATTCCCATCCCTTTGTGGTCATACCCCTGGCTTCCGCCGGAAGCAAAAGCATCACCCATCCAGAAGCCGTAGGACTCGGCAATCTCATTGGCTATATCAGAGAATGTAGCGGTGCCTTTATCGGCCGCAACGACCAGATAAGGGTCATCACCGTCATGGCGTACCACATTTTCCGGTGGAATAACTTCGCCACCTTTTAAGTTATCAGCGACATCCAGCAGGCCACGGATAAAGATCTTATAGCTGGCGATACCTTCCGCCAGGATTTCGTCACGCGTACCGCCCTGCGGCAGACGTTTGGCAACAAACCCGCCTTTTGCCCCGACAGGTACAATGACCGCATTTTTTACCTGCTGAGCTTTTACCAAACCGAGCACTTCTGTACGGTAGTCTTCCAGGCGATCTGACCAGCGTAATCCACCACGGGCAACCTTACCGCCGCGCAGGTGAACACCCTCAACCCGTGGCGAGTAGACAAACATCTCGAACATCGGCCGTGGTTTAGGGATAGCCGCAATAAGGTGCGGGTTGAGTTTAAATGACTGATATTCTTTAGGCTCACCCTTTTCATTTAACTGGAAAAAGTTGGTGCGCAGTGTGGCTTTTATCAGCTCAAGAAAGCCTCTGAGGATTTTATCGTCGTTAAGGTTATCAACCTTATCCAACGCATCCAGAATACTGTTTTCTATACGCCCGAGCACCGCCTGTACTTTACCGCGTCCCTGTCGGGATGGCTCAAAGCGGGCGCGGAACAAAGCCACCAGCAAGCGTGTGGCCTGCGTATGACGCGTCATCGTTTCAGCAATGTAAGCCTGACTGAAACCAAATCGAATCTGTTTGTTATAACGTGCATAAGCGCGCAACATGGCCACTTCACGCCAATTAAGACCGGCACTCAGCACCAGACGGTTGAACTCATCATTGTCAGCCAGACCTTGCCAGATAGCGGCAAATGCCTGCTGGAAAATGTCTTTAACCTGATCCAGTTCAATCGGCGCTGAACCCCCGCGATGTGACAAAGAAAAATCATGTATCCAATACGATTTCCCGTTAACGCAGCTGACCACATACGGATGCTCTCCGACGACACGTAAGCCGAGATTCTCCAGTACAGGAATAACATCAGAGAGAATCAGTGGGTTTTCCGCAGTAAACAGCTTAAAGCGCAATACCGAGCGCGACTGCTCCAGAAGCCGGTAGAAGCTCATGCTTAGCGGCTGTGCGGAAAGCGCTTCCATTTTTTCGATATCATGAACGGCATGCAGTGTCGTAAAGTGATCACGATAAGCGGCCGGGAACGATTCACGATAAATGTTACTGCGGGTTGTGCCCAGCTCTTCACCAAAGGCTTCAATCAACGCACTCTGCAGATCATCACTCCATGAACGCGACAGTTCCTGCACTTCTGCTTCTAATTGCTCAAGATCCGGGGCCATCTGGCCTGGATTCACTCGCAAGACAAAATGTGTACGTGCCAATACAGACTCACTGAACGAGTTTGTAAATTCTATATCCTGTGCGTTAAACACTTTCCCCAATAAGTTCTGCACATTCAAACGCAGCGCAGTACTAAACAGGTCACGCGGCGCGTAATACAGGCAAGAGAAAAACTTACCGCTCTGATCGGCACGCACCAGTAAGCAAGCACGACGTCGTTCCTGCAGATAAAAGATTTTCAACGCAATGTTATACAGCTCTTCTTCTGATGCCAGAAACAGCTCATCACGCGGCAGATCGATCAGCACCTGTTCTAATGATTTCCCGCTGTGTCCGTGAGGATTAAACCCGGACCGTGCCAGAACGCGTTCAACCTTTTGACGGATCATCGGGATACGCTTAGGCCTTTCGCGGTAGACTGGCGAGGTATATAACCCGAGAAAACGGGTCGCACCGATACATTCATTCTTCTCATTGAAACGGCTGATAATCACCAAATCCAAATACGCAGGACGGTGTACCCGCGAGCGTTCGCCGTGGCGGACAAGACGCAATGGCAGATCTGAAGCTTCGGTTTTATCCAGATGAATTAAATTGGGTAACGTTAAAACGCCCATGCCCGAGTTTTTCTCTACCAGCATACCATCGGCATGAAACTCAATCTGATCGCTGGCTAAAAATGTAAAGTGATCTTCGAGTAACCACTCGGTAAACGCTTTTTCCTGCTCATAACCGCCAGCAGCCAAGCCAGCCACACATTCAGCAGCGCGCGCTTTCATCGGCAGGAAGTCTTTGACCGAAGCAGAAACAGCGGCCATCGAGGTCATCAACTCTGCTTGCAAACCTTTTAAAAGCTCGGGCTCAGTATGGCGATCCACTTCGAGATAAATATAGGACTCGGACGTACCTTCTCCGGCAGTAGCCAGCTCTTTGAGCACTTCACCTTCACGATGAACCCAGAGCACAATATTCTGGATAACATGAATACCAATCCCCTGACGATTCAGCTCCATACGGACCGAATCAACAATAAAAGGAGAATCCGTAGCAAGAATTTGTACCACGGTATGGTTACTATGCCAGCCATGCTGCTCAAGATCAGGGTTAAACACCCGCACTTTAGCGTATGACGTATTTAAATGTTTAAGGAAAGACCAGGAAGATAATGTCGCACCATAAATGGCTTCCATCGGGCGTCGCGCAATTTCGTCTTCAGGGGCATAAGTGAAAAAAAGATCAGCAAACTGTCCAACTTCAGCAGACTGCGCGTCTCCGAGTCTTTTGTGGAGTAGTTCCTTTAATTTGACCAGGGTTTTGTTATTTTTTTTATTAGCTATCTCGTTGTCCATTGAGTGTGAGCTCCGCTATTCGCTTATCGGGATAAATGGCATCAGTAAAAAATGGCATCGATGTAAATCATTACTCGTATTATCAGATCTAGCTGCTTTCAGTATGATATGCCCTGAAATGACGCACATCCAACTTTAGTCGACTCTTTCATAGGTTTCTGCAAAATTTTCCCACAATGACGCAATTTTGATACTTCATGGCGCTATTCGCTCCACCCTTACCGGGGCCCCCCGTGCCACAAGCGTTAACCCTAATAGAACAACATGCTGATACTCAAAATAACCGCCGATACTACGAGGCGCTTTTAAAAGTGTTACACGAATATGTTTTTTAGATCATTAAGCCTATTTTTACGCTCATCTGCTAATGCATAAAAGTACTTAGGTCTTATAGAACCGGTGCTTTTGTAGAAGAGCCGAACAAAAGCCTTACTCAATATACTGTCTTTACCGTGTTATTGAGAGGGGGGACACCTTATGAAAGCAAAATTACTATCGTCTTTAGTCGTATGTGGTGCATTGGCAGCACCGCTATCTGTTCAGGCAGAAGAGGGCGGAATGACGGAAGCAGGTCGACAGATCTTTAACCATAACTGCACCGCATGCCACTCACTTGAGCCCAGTAAAAATACTTTCGGACCAAGCTTGATTGGTGTAGTAGGGCGCCAGGCAGCGTCAATGCCACGCTTTTCTTATTCTGATGCAATGAAAGCCTCTGGCCTCACGTGGACAGAAGATAATCTGCGCAAATGGATTTCAGATAATGAAGCACTGGTTCCGGGTACGAGAATGCGCCATGTTTCAATCACCGATCAAGCTCAGCAGGATTACCTGATCAGTTTTTTACGCTCGTTAAAATAGTTCTGCATACGCTAGTGTGCCAGATAATAAGTCAGCCGGGCATGTCCCGGCAGACTTATATCTGTTATTGAAATGCTACTTGCCGGAAATCGTCGCTTTATATAGCTCTTTGAGACGCTTTACTACCTGATTATTAATACTGCGCTGCGTGAAGCTCCCGTCATTTTTACGCTGTCCGACAGAACGCCCCATGAGAATTTGTAAGCATTCATCAACCGTTGCAACGGCATAAATACGAAAATCACCTTGCGCCACCGCCTGCACGACTGTCTTTTTCAACATCAGGTTACGCACATTAGCACGAGGAATAATCACGCCTTGTTTACCGGTTAAGCCACGTGTTTCGCATAATTTAAAGAAGCCCTCAATTTTCTCGTTAACGCCACCAATCGCCTGCACTTCGCCATATTGGTTGATCGAACCGGTCAGGGCATATTGCTGAAAGATAGGTATATGAGTCAGCGCAGATATCAGCGTGCATATCTCTGCCAATGAAGCACTATCGCCGTCGATATAACCATAAGACTGTTCCAGTGCGATACTCGCTGACAGGGTTAATGGGAAATCCTGCGCATACTGATGACCTAAATAACCGGAAAGAATTAAAACGCCTTTTGAGTGTATCGACTGGCCTAGCTGCACTTCACGTTCTATATCAACAATACCGCGATTACCCGGATGCACTGTGGCGGTTATCCTTGCAGGGGTACCAAATGAAACGTCGCCCACCTGTAATACCGTTAGGCCATTACTTTTACCGACCGCTTCACCGTCGCTGTCGATTAATACCGTTTCATTGAGAATACTTTCAAGTATTTTCTGCGCGAGACGTCCGGTACGTTTCTCCTTAGCATCCAGCGCCGTCTCTACATGTTTAGCATTGATCAGTTCTTCTCCGGCAGTTTTCCGCCGAAAGTCGGCTTCACACAGCAAGTCAACCAACTCCCCTATATGCGCAGAGAGCAGGTCCTGATCTCCCGACAGACGAGAACTTTGCTCAACCAAGCGCGCCACCGCTTCGCGCGTCAACGGCGCAAGGTTTTCTTCGCCCGCCAGTGTTTTCATCAAACGCGCATAGTTTCTGATAGTCGCAGGGGCACGCTCAACATCTTCATCAAAATCTACCACCACACGAAACATCTTTTCAAAGTCCTGATCCATCTCCTGTAACAAGTAATAGGTATCGCGACCACCAATCAACACCACTTTAAGATGCAGGCGAACCGGGGCAGGGCTTAAGGTAATGGTACTGAAACCCGAGAATTCACTCATCGGATTCTCTATACGTATCTCATGGGCTTTCAGAGCCCGCTTAAGTGCTCCATAAACAAAGGGTTGCTCCAACAGTTTTTCGGCTTCCATCACCAGATAGCCGCCATTGGCTTTATGCAAAGCACCGGGACGAATCATCTGAAAATTGGTAACCAGCGCCCCCATATCATTATTGTACTCAACCCGACCAAATAAGTTCTCATAGCTGGGATGTGCTTCAAAAATGACCGGAGATCCTTTAGTTTTACTGTTATCCACCAGTAAATTGACGCCAAACTGCTCATCCAGCAAGGTACGCCGGCCGTTTTCTGTGCGCGCCTCTATCAGTTTTTCATCATTAATCAGCTCGGCACAATTTTTTACAATATGAGATTCAAGCTGATTAAAGTAATCTGGTAGAAAATTGATATTATTATATTTTTCTTTGGCTGCCTGAATAAGCGGAGAGACTGTTTGGCGTGCTGTCTCACGATCCAGCACCTTCATTCTTTCCGCCGCTTCACGTCGCCATTGGGGAAGCCCTGTCAAACTCTCGGTCAGGTAGTCTTCAAGCTCAGAGATGTTTTTTGAAAAGGTATCGCGTGTCTCTTCGGGTAATTGTGAGAACGCCGCTTCATCCATCGCCTGACCATCAGCAACCGGCGTAAATCCCACAGTGCCGGCATCCTGATAGACAGCAATGCTCTGTTCACGGGCGCGCTTTTCAACGTTATCGATAGCCTGATCATAATAGCGATTAAAATCGCGCTCAATTTTGCTTTTTTTACGTTGATAGGCAGGGTTTTCGAAAACCGCTGGCAACTCAGTCATGATGCTTTCAATCATGCGTTTGTTATCACGCCGTAACTGAGTGGCTTTGCCTGCCTGTAACTCAACTGCAACGGGATAGCGATCATCCAGTAAGTTATTCAGATAACACCAGTCTCTCGGCTTCTTTTCCTTTTTGGCGATGCCCTTCAGGCTCTCCATGGCAAAAGAGAAACGCCCGGTATGCGGATTACCCATCACAAATAAGTTATAGCCGGGACGCCGCATGCCAACACCGAACCCCATCGCTTCAATGGCACGCTCCTGACCAAAGAAACCATTAAAATTTTCCAGTGTTTCAGTTGTTCTGAAGGGAAGAATGTCGGTATCACAAACTTTGTACAGGGCTTCGGGGGGGAGGGACTTGAGCTTTTCCATCGGTACATCCTGAGCCGGAGAGTTTATAAACCTTATAAACCCTGATCGGCCAGTATGCAAGAAAACGCTGCAAATAAGCGAGCGTTAACGCTTCTAAATCAATGATTTAATATTTGGCTCCGCAGCTGATTAATCAAGCCTGCAGTGTCTGGGCGAACACCCCGCCAGATATAAAAAGACTCAGCTGCCTGCTCTACCAGCATGCCCAGTCCGTCAAGCTGCTGATAAGCACCCTGCTGCTCAGCCCAGCGATTGAATGGGGTTTGGCTGGCGCCGTACATCATGTCATAGCACCAGGTTTTCGTATGCACCATCCCTTCTGGCAAGGTCGGCATTTCGCCCTGCAGGCTCGCAGCAGTGCCATTAATAATCAGATCAAAAGGCCCTTCAAGGGCCTCAAAGGCCGAGGCACTGACATGTCCATAGGGAGCAAACAGTTCGGCCAGCGTTTCTGCCTTTGAGAGTGTCCGATTAGCGATAACCACTTCTCGCGGATTCTGCTCCAATACCGGCCTGATCACCCCGCGCACAGCACCACCCGCACCTAGAATCAGGACACGTTTACCCGCCATGTCATAACCATAATTGTCCTGGATATCGCGCACCATACCCACACCGTCGGTATTCTCACCACACAGTTGCCCCTGATCATTCAGATAAAGAGTGTTCACAGCACCGGCCAATTGAGCACGCTCAGAGCAAATATCAGCCATCTTCCAGGCATCTTCTTTGAAGGGTACAGTGACATTCAGTCCTTTGCCGCCGTCAGCAAGAAACGCGTCAACGCTTGCCGCAAACTTATCCACAGGGGCGCAGATAGCTTCATACGTCAGTGACTGTGAGGTTTGCTGCGCAAACTCAGTGTGAATCGCGGGTGATTTTGAATGCGATATAGGATTACCAAAAACAGCATAGCGATCCATTGATTATACCTCGAGCCAATTCTGTGGCTGCAGATAGCGTGTGTAAAGCTCGGCTTCTTCGCTGCCCGCTTCTGGTTTCCAGTCATATCCCCAGCGTACTTCAGGCGGTAATGACATTAAGATCGACTCTGTGCGGCCACCTGACTGCAAACCGAATAAGGTTCCACGATCATAAACAAGGTTAAATTCAACATATCGGCCACGACGATGCAGCTGGAAGTCACGCTGTTTTTCACCATAAGGCGTTCCGTCTCTGCGCTGAATGATGGGCACATATGCGGGAAGATAGGCATTTCCTATTGATTGCATCAGCGCAAAACTTTTGTCAAACCCGAGCTCGTTGAGATCGTCAAAGAATAAACCACCCACACCACGCGGCTCATCACGATGCTTTAGATAAAAGTAATCATCGCACCAGGTTTTAAAGCGAGGGTAGATATCATCTCCAAAAGGATCACAGGCGGCCTTGGCCGTCATATGCCAGTGACGGCAATCATCATCATTCCCATAATAAGGTGTCATATCAAAACCACCACCGAACCACCACACCGGATCTTCACCCTCTTTTTCCGCAATAAAAAAACGCACATTGGCATGCGAGGTAGGTATGTAGGGATTTTTTGGGTGCATCACCAGAGAGACACCCATCGCTTCAAAGGTACGGCCTGCCAATTCAGGGCGATGCGCCGTTGCCGACGCGGGGAGGGCATCGCCAAAGACATGTGAAAAATTGACACCGCCTTTTTCAAAGATCCCGCCATCAACAATAACACGGGTACGACCACCGCCACCTTGCGGTCTATCCCAACTGTCTTCGATGAACTTTTGTTGACCATCGGCCGCTTCTAATTCCTGACAGATACGATCCTGAAGGTCTAATAAGTAACTTTTTACTGCGTTAATATCGGGTGCGGACATAGCCTGTCAGTCTCCAGTGTCAGTCGAATATTATGAACGGACTACGCGGCTATCACGCAGATCCTGTATCGTTGTGGGTTGTGCCAAATCACCCAGTTTTCCTGGCAGGCAATAATCCAGTTTTGTACCGAAGTAAGTATTCACTCTTAATAGAGTCCTTGCAGGCTCAGCACTTGAAGGATTAGCAGACGTTGACACAATCGGCCGACCGAACGCGTTGCAGAGTGAAATAACGCCTGGATGAGCACTTACCCTAACCGCTACTGATGGATGTTTGCCTTTTATCCACGACGGAATAATATTATCAGGATCAGGAAGCAACCAGGTGTTTGGCCCAGGCCAGCTTGCCTCTAAGCGCTCCAGATGTTCAGGTGCCAATCCTCGCAATAAAGGCGCTATCTGTGCCATGCTGGCGGCCACTAGAATAACGCCTTTATGTACGGGACGCCGCTTGAGTGCTAATAATCGCCGAACGGCTGTTTCATTATAAGGGTCGCATCCCAAACCCCATACCGCCTCGGTCGGATAGGCAATCACTCCCCCGGCATCTAATGCTCTGGCAGCCTGTGAATAATGCCACTGGTTCATGCAGGAAACTCTTTGGATTAAAGCCGGAAAACTACCTGTTTCGTCTCCGAGTTGCAACTCTACCTATGTACATCAACGCTACATCAACGGATACGCCGATAGCCTCCGCCGACCGATTCCAGCCACCCCAAAAGCTCCAATTCTACTAAACCGGACTGCAGAGAGGACTGCAAACTATTGTCAATCAGACCTAATCTGGGGACGATCTCTTCTAATAATGTTAACGAAAAATCGACCGCATTCAGAATTTTATTTTGATTGACCGATAAATTATTCTGAACATCGCTTGGTTCTGCATGCTGCGACACCTCTCTGAGGACACCGAGCATGACAGATAATTCTTCCAGCATATGCTCGACAGATTCGACCAGAACAGCCCCTTCGCGGATTAATGAATGACAACCACGACTCCCGGGATGATCAATTGATCCGGGTAAGGCAAAAACTTCTCTGCCTTGATTCATGGCCATTCTCGCCGTAATAAGGGAGCCACTCTTTAACGCAGCCTCTACAACCAGAACACCGGTAGATAAACCACTAATAATCCGATTCCTGCGCGGAAAGTGCGCCGCTAAGGGCCCGCTTCCTGGCAGGAGTTCGGTCACCAGTGCACCGCCCGTGTCTAGAACTTTTTCAGCAAGTTTTTTGTGGCGCACCGGATAAATACGATCGCTGCCGGTACCCATCACCGCCACCGTAGGCAGTTGCAGATCAACGGCTGCCTGATGAGCAGCGCCATCAATCCCTAAAGCGAGTCCACTGGATACCACAAAGCCTGCTGAAGAAAGAGCGCGGGAGAACTGATAAGCATGCCGCAGCCCGGCAGCGCTGGCATTTCGACTACCCACAATCGAGACCATGGGTAAATGCATTGCATCCATATTACCTTGCACAAACAATATAACGGGGTGATCAGGAGCTTCACGCAGCAGGGCAGGATAGGCGTCGCTGTCGGACAATAAACATTCGACGTTTATTCTCTGTAGTTTTTCTAAAAATTGATTGGTTGAATCCCACAGATCACCGCGTTGCATCACATAACTCTGTAGCTGTGTAATCTGCAGACGGTTAAGTCGAGGAAAGGGAAGTGTATCGCAAGTTAAATGATTTTCGCTGTGACCCGCTACCAGTCGCTCAGGTGTCCATTTCCCTCGGAAAAGTTTACCCAGTGTCGCCGGTCCAATACCGGGCAACTGACTGATAGCGATCCAGTCCTTTGGATCGCTAGGCATATCATTCTCTTATTTAATAAGATTCGAAATCAGGTGAAACAACAGAATCGCCAATAGACAACACATTGGTGGCTGTCATGACTAACCCATAGCTCACTTTCTCAAAGGTTTTAAAGATCATTAACGTGCCTGCCTCTTCAGCAGGGAGCGTTATCTTTTCTTTAGTAAGTGGGTCAGTAATTGTCTCACCACGGGTTGATACAACAAACACGTGTCCCGACTTCAAGCCTTCACGGTTGCCCTTATTAATGGCTACTGCATCATAGCGGCCAATCTTAGTGACACCACGTAACACCGCCAGAATTTCCCCTTTAACTTCTACAGGGGCCGCCGCCGGATAGAATACCGACTGAATTCGAGACTCAGGTGAAGGGATAACCCGATCCATTACACGCACTTCTTCGCGGGATTTAATGAGATCCAGGCTGGTAATATCATCGTTCAATGCCGTAATGCGAGCTTCAGCTACTTTTAATAACTCATATCCCAATAGTTCCTTAGTATCAGGATCTATATATTCCTTAGCAGGACGATAGACATTCTGCTCGATATGCCCCTGATCGATCTCACCGCGTGCATAAATCCTGTCACCTGCACCGGCAATAATGCGCGCATTACGACCGCCCAAAACATAAGGTGTCTGCCTAAGCAGCTCGTCATCGAGTACTACATTGTCGCTAAGGAAAGCATACAGATCCTTCAATGGAATAGCAGGAATAGCGTTATCAAGCTTAGAAACGCGGGCACGAGGCTGCATTCTGTCATCTTTTAAACGCAATTTTGGCTGACCATTTACCCATGTCAGGTAAAGAACGTCTCCAGGATAGATCCAATGCGGGTCATCAATCTGCGGATTAACATCCCATAGCTCAGGCCAACGCCATGGCTTTTTCAAAAAATGTCCGGAGATATCCCAAAGAGTATCTCCCTTCACAACCACATATTCTTGCGGATGGTTTTCTTGTAGCTGTATCTGATCAGCCCTTGCTTGTACTTGAATTGGCGTTGACAGAGCAAGCCATGAAGCCAAACATATACCCAACAGTTTTTTCATCTCAGTTCCCTTGCTGAGTGCCCGGAATACTCCATTGCACATCTAATAAACAACGGTAAACGACAAATGCATCGTAGCGCTATATCAGTATAATAGGTTAATTGATGTTTTGTGCCGAATATGGCGCTTCTCTATAACTTTCTGAAGAATATGTGATTTTATGGCCCTGTTAACCGTTCTTGAATTCCCTGATCCCCGCCTGCGTACCATCGCAGAACCTGTTGAGCACGTTGACGATGAGCTGCGCAGCATCATCGATGACATGTTTGAAACCATGTACGACGCCCCTGGTATTGGTTTGGCGGCCACTCAGGTCAACATTCATCGTCAAATCATTACTATTGATGTATCAGAAGATAATAATGAACCATTAGTATTGATTAATCCCTCTTTCGAAGTTATTTCTGGTGAACTAGAAGAGATGCAGGAAGGCTGCTTATCCGTTCCCGGTTTTTACGAAGAGGTCAAACGCCCAAACCATATCCGGGTAAAAGCACTTGATCGAAATGGAGAGAGTTTCGAAATGGAGGCGAATGACTTACTCGCCGTGTGTATTCAGCATGAAATAGACCACCTCAATGGCAAACTGTTTGTCGATTACCTCTCCACACTGAAACGAAACCGCATTCGCTCCAAGCTAGAGAAAATACATAAACTTGAACAAGTGAACTAAGCTTATTCAATACTGATTATCAACAGGTTTGCGTTATGCAAGCCTGTTTTTGTTTATGGATACCACATGACAACACCATTAAGAATAATCTTCGCTGGCACGCCCGACTTCGCAGCAAGCAGTTTAGCCGCACTTATCAACAGTGAGCATCAGGTTATTGCCGTTTACACGCAACCGGATCGTCCTGCTGGCCGAGGCCGCAAACTAAAAGCCAGCCCGGTAAAGTCGCTTGCCACAAGCAATGATATCCCGGTTTTTCAGCCGCAAAGCCTCAAAGGCAGCACTGAGCAGGCAGAGTTGGCTGCACTTAACGCAGATCTAATGGTAGTTGTCGCCTATGGTTTACTCTTACCAAAAGCGGTATTAGACATACCCAGACATGGATGTATTAATGTTCATGCATCGCTACTGCCTCGCTGGCGTGGCGCCGCACCGATACATCGCTCACTGCTGGCAGGGGATGCAGAAACCGGCATTACCATCATGCAGATGGACGAAGGACTTGATACAGGAGATATGCTTTATAAAAGCAGCTGTGACATCCAACCTGACGATACCAGTGGCAGCCTACATGACCGCTTAGCTGAAATAGGGGCCACGGCATTAATCGAGACTCTTCGCATCATCCAGATGGACCAACTCAACCCCATCAAACAGAATGATGCGGATGCCTGTTATGCACATAAGCTAGCAAAGCAGGAAGGTCTGATTGACTGGTCTGATAATGCAGAAGACATTTGCAGACAAATACGCGGGCTTTCACCCTGGCCCATTGCTTACACAATACTTGAATCCAATACCTTACGAATATTAAAAGCATCGCCATTCACTGAAGCGTCACCAGTCACTACCACCGAAACCACGCCTGGCACTATTCTCGAAACACGCAAAGATAGCCTCCTTGTGGCATGCGGTAACGGCACAGCATTGGCGATAGAACGATTGCAACTGCCAGGAGGAAAGCCTTTGCTTACTCGCGATGTGCTTAATTCCCGTAAAGAGCTTTTTTCGGTCGGCGTGATTTTAGGTGAGAACTTAGGCAAGAGTTTAATAAAATGATTAATGTACGCGGCCTTGCCGCTTTAGCCATAGCCCCGTTACTAGAAGACAAGGGGTCGCTAAAACAGACGCTGACGGAATCACTTCTACGCTGTGACGATAAGGACAGGGCGCTTTTAAGGCAGCTCTGTTATGGCACAACAAGAAATTACCCAAAGCTCCAGCTGATTGCTGACGCTTTACTTGAAAGGCCCATTCGTAAGTCAGACACGCATATACGTGCTTTACTTTTAGTGGGGCTTTATCAGTTACTGGAAATGCGTATTCCGGCACACGCAGCAATTAGCGAGACAGTTGAAGCCACTCATCAGCTCGAGGCAGCAAGAGCCAGTGGTTTACTCAATGCCATCCTTCGACGCTTCAGCCGGGAAAAAGACCAAATCATTGAGTCTTTATATGACGAACAAGTATTTCTCTTCAACCACCCTAACTGGTTTATTGAAAAACTAAAACATAACTGGCCTGAATTTTGGCAAGAAATTTTAACCCAAAATAACGTTCAAGCGCCGATGACAGTGCGCGTTAATCAACTACATGTTTCACGTGAAACATATCTCTCACGATTAGAAAGCGCAGGCATTAGCGCAATGCCTTGCGCGTACTCCATGCAAGGCATCACGCTGAATTCAGCAGTCGATGTACACGAACTGCCGGGGTTTGCCGAAGGCGATGTGAGCGTCCAGGATGAAGCGGCGCAACTGAGCAGCTCTCTTCTTGCTGCACAAGAGGGCGATAAAATTCTGGACGCTTGCGCAGCCCCAGGAGGAAAACTTTGTCACTTACTGGAATCAAGCCCAAACATTACGGTTGATGCGCTGGAGATATCCGCGAAGCGCGCGGACAGAATTAATGAAAATCTTCAACGATTAAAGCTCAACGCAAGAATCATTATTGCGGATGCAACATCAACAGAATGGTGGGATCAAAAAGAATATGACAAAATTCTTGTTGATGCACCTTGTAGCGCCACCGGTGTTATTCGTCGTAATCCGGACATCAAAATCCTGCGTAAAGCGGAAGAGATACATCAATTATCTAATCTGCAACTAAAAATACTTAATAATTTATGGCATATGCTGAAAAGGGGTGGGACACTGGTTTACGCAACCTGCTCAATTTTTCCGCAGGAAAATGAACGACTCATAGAGCGCTTCATAAAAGAAAATAGTGACGCGATCCATAAACCCATAGACGCAAGCTGGGGTCTTGAACGTCCCTTTGGCAAACAGCTATTCCCACAGCCAAACGGGCATGATGGTTTCTTTTATGCAACGCTGAAAAAAGCTACCGATCCAACTTAGCGGAATCAACGGATGAAAATAGTTATTCTTGGGGCTGGCCAGGTTGGCGGCACCCTGGCAGAAAACCTGGCAAACGAAGCGAATGACATCACTATTATTGATACCGACATCAATAGACTTCGCGAACTGCAGGACAGGCTAGACATCCGAACCGTTGAAGGTAGCGCGTCATATCCAAGCGCGCTGGCACGAGCCGGCGCTCAAGATGCAGACATGTTGATCGCAGTAACGAACAGCGATGAAGTTAATATGATCGCGTGTCAGATTGGCCAGACGTTATTTAATATTCCCACAAAAATTGCCCGTGTTCGTGCGCATGACTATCTGAAACAAGACAAACTTCTGTTCAATAAAGATGCGCTGCCTATCGATGTACTTATCAGCCCAGAGCAACTGGTCACTCAGCATATCAAACGTTTGATAGAGCAACCTGGCGCATTACAGGTATTGGATTTTGCTGATGGTAAGGCTCAACTTGTTGCAGTAAAAGCTTACTATGGCGGCCCATTGGTAGGAAGAGAAATAGCCTACCTACGGACACATATGCCAGCAGTAGATACACGCGTTGCTGCAATATTCCGACAAGGAAAACCCATCATCCCTCAAGGAAGCACTGTCATCGAAGCGGATGACGAAGTGTTTTTCATCGCCGCTAAAAAAGATATCCGTGCGGTAATGAGTGAGTTGCGCCGACTAGACAACCCTTATAAACGCATCATGATTGCGGGTGGAGGCAACATTGGCGCTAGATTGGCGAGTAATATCGAAGCAAACTTTCGCGTCAAAATAATTGAGCGAAGCATGCCGCGGTGTAATCAGCTAGCCAGAACATTAAACAACACCATAGTTTTGAATGGCAGCGCCTCGGACAAAGAGCTACTGCTGGAAGAAAACATAGAAGACACTGATGTTTTCTGCGCACTGACAAATGATGACGAAGCCAACATAATGGCATCCATGCTGGCAAAACGGCTGGGTGCAAGAACTGTCATGACGCTTATCAACAACCCTGCTTATGTAGATCTTGTTCAGGGAGGCGTCATTGATATCGCCATCTCACCTCAGCAAACCACCATTGGTGCTTTGCTGACACATGTAAGACGCGGCGATGTTGCCGCCGTTCACTCCTTAAGACGCGGCGCAGCGGAAGCATTAGAAGCCGTTGCACATGGCGATAAGCGAAGCTCCAAAGTGGTTGGCCGGACCATTGAAGATATAGACCTACCTCCCGGAACAACCATAGGTGCAATCGTACGCCACGATGAAGTACTCATCGCACATGATGATGTTGTCGTCGAAAACGGTGATCATGTAATTTTGTTCCTGGTAGATAAACGACGAATCGGTGAAGTAGAGCGGCTATTCCAAGTCGGTCTTGCATTCTTTTAACCCTGAGATCTGGCTATGCACTATCGCGTTATACTAAGAATTCTGGGCATACTCCTCATGGTGTTTAGTATCACAATGCTGCCACCCATCGGAGTGTCTATCTTTTATGATGACGGCCATGATTACGCCTTCGTTGGCGCATTTGCCATCACACTAATAACCGGATTCTTGATCTGGCTACCTGTTTATCGCGTGAGACAAGATCTACGAACACGGGATGGTTTTTTAATTACTGTCTTATTCTGGGTGGTGCTAGGCCTGTTCGGAGCCGTGCCGTTAATGCTCTCAGAAAGCCCACACCTAACGGTGGCAGATGCCGTATTTGAATCACTCTCTGGGCTAACGACGACCGGTGCAACCGTCATGACCGGCATAGACATTCTGCCCAAGTCTATTCTTTATTATCGGCAACAGCTGCAGTGGTTAGGCGGCATGGGTATTATCGTCCTTGCTGTCGCCATACTTCCGATGCTAGGTATCGGGGGAATGCAGCTGTATCGCGCCGAAACACCAGGCCCGGTTAAGGACAACAAACTGACACCTCGCATTACTGAAACAGCAAAAGCGCTTTGGTATATCTATTTATCACTGACGGTTGCCTGCGCCTTAGGATATTGGGCGGCGGGAATGACCTTGTTTGATGCGATAGGGCATAGTTTTTCGACAGTCGCCATCGGTGGATTTTCCACACACGATGCCAGTATGGGGTATTTTGATAGCGCTACTATCGAGGCGATCTGCACATTTTTCATGGTCATATCGGCGGTCAACTTCAGTCTTCACTTCTTTGCATGGCGACAGAAATCAATATTACATTACTTCCAGGATCCGGAATTCCAATTCTACGTTGGCATATTGGCAGCCGTTAGCATGATCACAATGTTTGCTCTGATCGGCACTGAAACATACGCTCCGGTTGAGTCAATGCGAAAGTCCATATTCATGGTTGTCTCAATTGCCACTACAACAGGATTCTCAACAGCCGACTTTGCCCACTGGCCAGCGATGCTTCCCTTTATGCTGTTCGTTGCGGCATTTGCAGGGGGTTGTGCCGGATCAACAGGTGGAGGTATGAAGGTCATTCGCGTACTTCTGATCCTAAAACAGGGCCACAGGGAGATTATGAGGTTGGTACACCCCAATGCTGTAATCCCTGTAAAACTGGGCAACAAACCTATTTCAGACAGAGTGCTTGAAGCCGTATGGGGATTCTTTTCGGTCTATTTGATTGTATTTATCATTATGCTGATTGCACTACTGGGGACAGGGCTTGATCAGGTTACCGCCTGGTCAGCTGTAGGTGCTGCGCTAAACAATCTCGGCCCAGGGCTTGGAGACGTGGCCGTCCATTATGGCAACCTCAACGAAACGGCTAAATGGATTTTATGTTTCGCAATGCTACTAGGGCGCTTAGAGGTGTTTACACTGTTGGTATTATTTACGCCGGCCTTCTGGAAGCGCTAAAACTAACGATTCCGGTAAGGACTCACAAGACCTTCAGGTTGATGATTAAAGCGCTTATATTCCCACTGATACTGCGCTGGCAAAGCACGCACACAACGCTCTACAGAGCGATTCATGCCTGCAACTGCTAGCGTCAGATCCTTATCATAAATAGAAGGATCTGCTTCAACAAAATGCAGAGTAAACCCTGCTGCGTTTTCCAATCGTTCAGCATATCCACAAATAACCCGGGCCCCCGTTTGCCTGACCAGTTGTGGCAGCAGCTTCATACTATAGGCGGACTGGCCAAAAAAAGGGGAGTATACACCACCGCTAGCAGGTTCCTGATCAGGTAATATTCCAACCATCTCTCCACGTTTTAAAGCCTTCATCACAATTCTGACACCCGATGAATCAGCGGGAGCAAGCTTAGTCCCTAATCGGGCACGCATTTTTTTTATCATATCATCCATCAATTTTAATTTTGGAGGACGATACATTGCCGTTAACGTATAACGTTCTGATAGGTAGAGGTTAAGTACTTCCCAGTTCCCCAAATGCGGCGCGATCATGATAACGCCCGAACCATGGCGTAAACTCTCATCAACCAGCTCTGCGTTATTAACCTCTTTAATCATTTTCAGAGTGCGGGCAGGCGGCCACATCCAGGACATCCCCATTTCTGAAAATGTTTTTCCTGTTTCGATAAGGCTCTCTTTTATCAGTCTGCTTTTTTGTTCAGTTGTTAGCTCGGGAAAACATAGCTCTATATTAGTTTTTGTAATTCTTCCTAAGTCAGAATCCTGGTTTTTTTCTGCGCGTTTGCCGATGAATGCACCTATTGATTGCGCCCATTTAAGAGGCAATAAAGACATCAGCCCCAGAACTGCAATCGCAACAACAGCTTTTATTTGCTTCATCAGACGACCTCAAAATAAAAATATCATTATATATAATTAAGATAAAAAGAATTTCATAAATAGGATTTTCAAATAATTTTTATATTTTTAACTATCTGAATAAAAATAGTACATAAAAAAAACGGCATGTTTCGTGTTTTCGGCCACACCTGTTTAGTTTTGAAAAGGAAAAAGAAAGTCAATGGTGTATAATTTAGCGCTATTTTTTCACTCTCTTTCATAAATGGTGGTTCCCGTGACGGACAATGTGACTCCGGATGTAAGTACGTTCCAGGGCTTGATCCTGGCACTTCAAACCTATTGGGCCGAGCAGGGCTGTGTCATTATTCAACCGCTGGATATGGAAGTAGGCGCAGGGACATTTCATCCCGCCACCTTCCTGCGCGCAATTGGTCCTGAGACATGGCGTTCGGCTTATGTTCAACCCAGCCGCAGACCAACCGACGGCCGCTACGGTGAGAACCCAAACCGCCTGCAGCATTACTATCAGTTTCAGGTAGCCCTGAAGCCCTCCCCAGACAATATTCAGGAACTTTATCTTGAATCCCTGCAAAGAGTGGGTGTAGATCCACTCGTGCACGACGTCCGTTTCGTAGAAGATAACTGGGAGTCACCCACATTAGGCGCATGGGGATTAGGTTGGGAGATTTGGCTTAACGGAATGGAAGTATCTCAATTTACCTACTTTCAACAGGCAGGCGGTCTTGAATGCTACCCAGTAACGGGGGAGATCACTTACGGTCTTGAGCGTATTGCTATGTACTTGCAAAACGTCGATAGCGTGTATGATCTCATTTGGGCAAAAAGCCCGGATGGCAGCGTAGTAACCTACGGTGATGTATTCCACCAAAATGAAGTGGAGCAATCAACGTATAACTTTGAGCATGCAGACGTACCGAAGTTGTTCGAGAATTTTGATCATTACGAAGCAGAATGCAACAAACTTTTAGCGGTGAATCTTCCACTTCCGGCGTACGAACAAGTCCTTAAAGCTTCACACACGTTTAACCTGCTTGATGCTCGCCACGCCATTTCAGTTACTGAGCGCCAACGCTACATTCTACGAGTGCGCACATTAGCTCGCGGCGTAGCTCAAGGTTATTTTGAGACACGTAAAGCATTAGGCTTTCCATTAGCGCCAGAAGCATTACGTAACGAAGTACTCGCCGCACACATGGCTGAAAACAAGGAGGAAAAGTAATGAGCACCCGTGATTTCCTTGTAGAGCTCGGAACTGAAGAGTTACCACCCAAAGCCCTGAAAAGCCTTTCCGCTGCTTTTACCAAAGGTATCGTAGATGCACTCTCTAAAGCCAATATAAGCTTTGAGGGTGTGACATCGTATGCCGCACCACGCCGTTTAGCCGTAAAGATTTCTGCGGTCAGCAGCCAACAACCGGATAGCGATATAGAAAAGCGGGGGCCCTCGTGCAAGGCTCCTCAGAAAGCCATTGATGGATTTGCGCGCTCATGCGGTATCGAGTCTTCAGCGTTACAAGTGCTAGAGACAGACAAAGGCGACTACTATGTTTATCGCACAACAGAGAAGGGCGCAGATACTGTTTCGCTGCTACCCACCTTTGTACAGGACGCAATCAACGCACTGCCTATCCCCAAACGTATGCGCTGGGGCGCAAGCCGAATTGAGTTCGTAAGACCTTCTAAATGGCTGGTGATGCTGTTTGGCGATGAAGTGGTTCCGGCAACCATTCTGGGACTGACTTCAGGTCGCAAAACCCGCGGTCACCGTTTCCATTATAATCACGACATTGAGCTAATGGCCGCTTCTGAATATGAAGACAAATTGCTATCACCAGGTTTTGTGATAGCAGACTTTGCCATCCGCCGCGCAAAAATAGAAACACAAGTGATTGCCGCCGGTACAAAACTAGGTGGCGCTGCAGAAATTGATTCTGAATTGCTTGATGAAGTGACGGCACTGAATGAATGGCCAGTGGCTTTGACTGGCCGTTTTGAAGAACGCTTTCTGGATGTGCCCGCAGAAGCACTGATCCTCTCCATGAAAGAAAATCAGAAATACTTTCATGCAGTCGATACGAACAACAAGTTATTACCTTACTTCATCACAGTAGCCAACATTAAATCCAAAGACCCGCAGCAAGTGATCGAAGGGAACGAAAAGGTTATTCGACCACGTTTGGCAGACGCTGCCTTCTTCTTTGAAACCGACAAAAAAACCACACTGGAATCCCGCGTTGAAAAACTTTCAAGCGTTGTTTTTCAGAACCAACTCGGCACTGTATACGATAAAGCAACACGCATCTCTGAACTCGCGGGCTACATCGCCGGGCAACTCGGAACAGACGTCAGCCACGCCAAACGGGCCGGCTACTTAGCCAAAGGCGACTTACTGAGCGATATGGTATTTGAATTCACAGACCTGCAAGGCCTGATGGGATATCACTACGCACTGCATGACGGCGAACCTGAAGAAGTAGCATCAGCTATTAACGAACAGTACCTTCCTAAATTTGCCGGTGACGACCTGCCGCAAAGCGACGCAGGAATCGCCGTAGCGCTGGCGGATCGCCTGGATACACTGACCGGCTTGTTCGGCATCAAGCAGCCGCCTACGGGCTCTAAAGATCCGTTCGCATTACGCCGCGCCTCTTTGGGTACGTTACGCATTCTCATCGAGAACAAGCTGAGTCTTGACCTTAAAGACCTGGTTACAAAAGCTGTTTCATTACATGCAAACCTACCAGCCGCCGATACGGCAGCAGCGCAAGTGACTGACTTTATGCTGGAGCGCCTACGTGCATGGTATGAAGATAAGGGCGTATCAATCGATAGCTACCTCGCCGTCGTTGCGGTTCGGCCAACCCAGCCACTTGATTTTGATAAGCGCGTTAATGCGGTTAATAGCTTTAAAATGTTGCCTCAGGCGGCCTCACTTGCAGCGGCAAATAAACGTGTTTCAAACATACTGTCAAAAAATAAAACTAATGCAAACCTCACTGTAGATGCATCACTATTAAGTCAGGCTGAAGAGATCACTCTTCACAATAGCGTAGAGGCACTGCAGAAACGCGCA
The DNA here is from genome assembly GCF_900113275.1 of Neptunomonas qingdaonensis. Lineage (GTDB taxonomy): Bacteria > Pseudomonadota > Gammaproteobacteria > Pseudomonadales > Balneatricaceae > Neptunomonas > Neptunomonas qingdaonensis. The sequence continues at coordinate 61,145 of NZ_FOOU01000001.1, read as the reverse complement.
CAGCCATTCTTCGATGCGGGTGACTACACATCTGCACTTGCTGAATTAGCATCGTTACAAAGTGATGTTGATGCTTTCTTTGACAGCGTCATGGTGATGGCTGAGGAAGAAAACGTGCGCAACAACCGCATCGCTCTTTTGTCAAACCTGCGTGGTTTGTTCTTAAGAACAGCTGACATCTCACTGCTGAATAGTTAAGCCTCTGTTGCTTACATACAAAACCGGCCTAAGGGCCGGTTTTTTTTCATCTATATGCACTCGTGTTTCACGTGGAACATTACATAAAAGCCGAAGCACTCAACAACCTCATATGAAATAAATCCACACATAATTATCATTCCTCAAATATTACACGATGCGTTAACTGACGCCTTGGTAGGGAAAAGCAAGACCCCATACTGAGGAAGAATTTTCAGAAAGCTTGTAACTGAAGTACCCGTGCTTATGCCCATTTCAGAAATAATAATGCCCGACGGGTAAGGTCGTGGCGATACCAGGTTTAGGCCAGGGGTCATCTCTGTTAGCAAAATAATGAAGGCGGGGGGAATACTAAGTGAAGAGGCCAAGCATAGGGAACAAGCTGCCAATATTGGCGGTGGTACTTCATACGATCAGCACTTTACAGCACATTGATCGTTGAATTTATGATATAAATCAAAATCACAAGTCTAGGTCATGAGCAGTTTTTTAGTTAATATCATGATGGACTCTCAATCAGGCTCATGCGGTCAGCAAGACAGGCTCTGCATATCCTGCATATACGCGAATAATAAAAAGTGAATCAAACCATTATCCGAACCATGCCCAGGGGTAAAAATGAAAAATTTAGCGCATATCTTTACAATAATAGCTTGTCTGTTCTCACCAGCTTTATTTGCCGAAAACACTAACAATGATGGTTTAGATAATGCTTACATTGCCGGTTTTTTGGCTGGAGCCCAATTAACCGACAATGTAATTGTTAAACAATTTGATAGCTATACCGACAATGAGGAGCCATCAGACTTTTTCAAGAGGGCATTCAAAACTCGCGTGGGTAAGCGCCAGCCTAGTGTCCCAGCCACATATTATGCCGGCTTCTGTTTACCCCAGAACACGTCAGAAGAAGTCATCATTGATGCTATTTTGACAGAAGTCGAAAATGCAAGCAGCAGCCAGGATTTAGAGAAAGCCAGCGCTGTTTATCTGGCACTACGAAATCTCTATCCCTGTCAGTAGTCACAGTTAAGTTATAAGACATTAATACCTCCCCCAAATGTTTTATAAATACCCACCAAGCGGGTAAAGGTTTGTTGTTCCAGCTGCGCTTGTTGATCACGGCTGCGCAGTAGTTCACGCTCGGCATCTAATAGATCGAGAAACTCACCGCTTCCTGCGTTGTAGCGTTGGCGGGCAATACGAACTGCTTTATGGCTGGCTTCACGCTGATGTGCGATCATTATTTCTTGTTGGCGGCTCAGGTTGTAGTTTTTAAGTGATAGCGACATCTCATTGAGCGCGGTAAATACACTCTGCTCAAAATCAGCTAAGGCCATACGTGAGCTGGCTTTAGCTGAATTAATGCGAGCTCTTACCGACCCTAAATCAGCCGCTTTCCAACTCAGCGTTGGCGCTACCGACCAGCTCTGGGAGCTGCTGTTTAACGAAAGCCCTGAGCCCGATAAGAAACCCAGAAAACCGCCAATGGATAAGCTGGGGTATAGGTCTGCTGTAGCAACGCCTATCTGAGCCGTACTGGCAGCAAGCGCACGCTCACTGCTAGCAACGTCTGCACGATAGCGAAGGTAGTTTTCACCTTGCACAATCGCGACTGGTTTTTGTAATTGAGGTAGCTGTTTTAGGTGCAGTGAATTTTTACTATCATCTAAAGCAAGCTGTCCAGGGCGTTGCGCAAGTAAAGAGGAGAGAGCCGCATCGGCTGTTTGTAGCTGGCTCTCGTAGGCAGGAATGTTTGCTTTTACTTCGTAAAGTTGGGCATCCATTCGTGCCAGTTCAAGTTCTGATGCCATACCGGCATCTAAACGCGCAAGAACGATAGCTCTGCTCTGCTCGAGGTTACTCAGATTCTCCTGGGCGACCTTTAAGCGCAATTGCGCTCCTCGATAGTCACCGTAGCTGATGGCCACCTGACTGATGATCTGCAGTTGAGCATCGTGCCATAAAATATCGGCTTGCTGCAGATTGGCTTGGGCCGCTTCACTGGCGCGTTGGATTTTGCCAAACAGATCAATATCCCAGGATAGGCTGATCCCCGTGCTATAACCGCGGGTAACGATGTCATCATCACTCGGGTCTAACGTGCTGTTCTCATAGGCTTGATAGCCGGAATCGATAGTGCCTGTTGGCAAGCCATTATTATCCGCATCACGGAAGTCCAAATAAGCGCGTCCCACATTCGCGCGCGCTTGAGTGATTGTGCGGTTTTCGACTAATGCTTTATCGATCAGTTGATTAAGCACCTGATCATCAAAAGCTTGCCACCAGTTAAGCGCCAGATTCGAGTGCTGGTAAGGGCTGCTAAAAGGCACGTCCTTTACTTGTTCAGGTACCTGGTAATCCGGGCCCACGGCACACGCAGTCAGTGTGCCGGCCATCAAGACAAGGGCCGCTAGTTTGAAAGGTACTTTCATGCTTTACACTCCTGCCTTTTGCTTGGACTCAATAGCAGCAGTAGCGTTTGCGTTAGTGTCACGCTTTGCCAGCGCGTAATAAAACAATGGCGTTAAAATGAGGCCGAACACAGTGACACCAATCATGCCTGAGAACACGGCTACGCCCATCGCCTGGCGCATCTCAGAACCTGCACCGCTGGAGAAAACCATAGGAACTACACCCATGATGAAGGCAATAGAGGTCATCAGAATAGGGCGCAATCGTAATCGTCCTGCTTCTAAAATCGCCTCGAGTCGATTCATGCCGTGACCTTGCAGATCTCGTGCAAATTCGACGATCAATATGGCATTCTTGGTCGCTAATCCCACTAACACTACTAAGCCAATTTGCGTGAAGATATTATTATCACCGCCGTAAATGAGTACCCCCGTAAGTGCTGATAACAGTGTCATTGGAATAATCAGGATGATGGCCATTGGTAAACTCAGGCTTTCGTACTGAGCGGCTAACACCATGAACACTAACAAGATGACCAATGGGTAAATAAACATGCCGGCATTACCTGCCAAAATCTGCTGATAGGTTAGCTCCGTCCACTCATAAGTCATGCCGTTAGGCAAAGTATCCGCTAGGATCTTCTCAATAGCCGCTTGCGCTTCACCGCTGCTAAAGCCGGGAGCCGGACCACCATTCAGCTCGGCAGTGGTAAAGCCGTTGTAGTGCATCACACGGTCTGGGCCTGCGGTATTAGTCACGTTAATGAAGGAGCCCAGCGGGATCATATCGCCGTTTTCGTTGCGGACTTTTAGTTGGTTGATTTGCTGAGGTGTTTGTCTGAATTGCTCATCCGCTTGTACGTTTACCTGGTAAGTACGGCCAAACTGGTTGAAGTCATTAACATAGGCCGAGCCCATATATGCCTGCAGTGTATCGAACAACTCATTTAACGAGACGGATTGTTGCTTAGCCTTGGTCCGGTCTATATCCAAATCCAACTGCGGAACATTAACCTGGTAGCTGGAAAACACACCGGCCAATTCTGGTGTAGCCCATGCTTTTTGCATAACTTGCATAGTAACTTTATAGAGTTCGTCATAACCGTAATTTGCCCGATCTTGTATCTGTAGACGAAATCCACCAATAGTGCCTAAACCCATGACAGGCGGTGGCGGGAAAATGGCAATATAAGCATCCTCGATCCCTGCAAACTTTTGGTTGAGTGCAGCGGCTATCGCTTTTGCTGAAAGTGAAGGGTCTGTACGCTGATCAAAATCAGTCAACGGAGTGAATACCACACCACTGTTAGGGCTGTTGGTGAAGCCATTGATGCTAAGGCCGGGAAACCCGACTGAATGAGAAACGCCGGGTTGCTCAAGGGCAATACGAGACATCTCTTTGATAACGGCCTCGGTGCGGTCAAGCGATGCTGCATCAGGTAATTGAGCAAATGCAATCAGGTATTGCTTATCCTGACCTGGCACATAGCCTGTTGGTGTCGTATTAAATTGGTAACCGGTCAAGCCAATTAAGCCAATGTAGAGTATGCCAATCAGTGCGCCAAAACGGATTACTTTTTTAACCAGCCAGCCGTAACCGTGAGAGAGCTTTGCAAAAAGGAGATTAAACGGCTTAAACAACCAGCCACCTAACACGGTGTCCATAGAGCGTGTTAGCCAATCCTTTTTTTCGTGCCGGCCTTTCAGTAGTAAAGCAGACAGGGCAGGGCTAAGGGTTAGCGAATTGATCGCAGAAATAAAGGTAGAAATGGTAATAGTCAGAGCAAACTGCTTATAGAACTGCCCGGTCAAACCCGACATAAAGGCGGTAGGAATAAAGACCGCGGCTAACACCAGGGTAGTTGCCACGATGGGGCCTGTGACTTCCTTCATCGCTTTTTGTGTTGCCGCGATAGGTGATAAGCCTTCTTCGATATTACGCTCAACGTTTTCAACGACAACGATGGCATCGTCTACAACGATACCGATCGCTAATACTAATCCGAACAGCGAGAGGGCGTTTAATGAAAAGCCCAGCAAATGCATAAAAGCAAAGGTACCGACTAAGGATACAGGCACCGCTACCAATGGAATGATAGATGCGCGCCATGTTTGCAAGAAGAGTACAACAACGATAACGACTAACAAGATGGCTTCGAGTAAGGTTTTAACCACGGCTTCAATGGAACCCCGTACAAATACGGTTGGATCGTAGACGATGTCGTAGCTCAAGCCTTGCGGGAAGGTTTGTGATAGCTCCGCCATTTTCGCGCGTACATCATCAGAGATCTGAATGGCATTCGAACCTGACGCCTGGAAGACAGGAATCGCAACCGCTTCTTTATTATCTAATAAAGACCGCAGGGCGTAAGTAGAAGATCCCAGTTCGATACGTGAGATATCTTTTAAGCGTGTGATCTCTCCCTGCGCACCTACATTAACGATAATGTCTTCAAACTCTTCTACTTTTGAAAGACGGCCTTTTACATTGATCAATAATTGGAAGTCAGCATCACCTGTGGGCTGGGCCCCCAAACTACCGGCAGCCGCCTGCTGATTTTGCTCGCGAATAGCCGCAATAACGTCTGTAGGAGATAAGCCCAAAGCAGCGACTTTATTAGGATCCAGCCAAACACGCATGCTGTATTCGCCCGCACCAAATAAACGAACGGCACCGACACCCTCGATACGCGCTAGCTCATCTTTAACGTTGAGTGCCGCGTAGTTTGAAAGGTAGAGCATGTCGTACCTGTCATCCGGTGAGGTTAAATGCACCACCATGGTGAGGCTGGGTGATGATTTTTCTGTTACTACGCCCAGACGCTGCACTTCTTGTGGTAGACGAGGTTTAGCACGCTCTACACGGCTTTGCACCTGGGTTTGAGCCAAGTCGATATCGGTACCAATCGCAAAGGTGATGGTCAGTGTCATACGTCCATCAGAGGTAGCCTGAGAGGACATATACAGCATGTCTTCTACACCGTTGATCTCTTGTTCCAGCGGTGAAGCAACCGTTTCAGCAATCACTTTTGGGTTCGCGCCAGGGTAGTTAGCCGTGACGACAACCGTTGGCGGTACCACGTCGGGGTATTCGGTAATGGGTAACTGCCATACCGCTATTGCACCACCAATAAAAAACAACAGTGAGATAACGGCCGCAAATATCGGTCGCTTGATAAAAAACTGGGATAACATAGTGGCTCCTTACTGAACCTTGAGCGTTGGCTTAACTGCGGTTATCTGTTGGTTCTGCAGTACTGCTAAGTGCCGCAGCACTGGCTCTGTCTAAGGTCTGCTGCTCAGCGTGTATTAGCGCGAGTTCTTCATCGCTGGCCATGGCAACGGACTTAGGTTTGATCTGCATGGCGGGACGAACGCGCTGTAAACCATTAACAACAATGACATCCTCAGGCGATAACCCTTGGGTTACAATTCGTAATCCGTTGATGGTTTCACCCAAGGTAACAGGGCGGTATTCCAGCGTGTTCTCGGCATTGACCACCAGGACAAACTTGTTATTCAGGTCGGTACCGATGGCTTTGTTGTCGACAAGAATACCTTCGTAGGTATCACTGCCGATGAGTTTGAGCCGTGCAAATAAACCAGGAATTAAGTTGTTATCCTGATTTGCAAAGCGGGCACGAACCCGAATCGTGCCGGTTTGTTGGTTCATGCGGTTATCAACAAAATCGATATAGCCGATGTGAGAGTAACCAGTATCGTTTGCAAGCCCCATATAAACAGGCTTATCGGTATTGGTATCACGTGTATCGGCGCGTTTTCCAGCATTAGCCAGCATGCCGTATTTTAGATAAGTTTGTTCATCCAGATCAAAATAGGCATACATGCTATCGGTAGATACCAGGCTGGTTAGCTCGCTTTGGCCTGCATTAACAAAATTGCCCTCAGTCACCAGTGCATAGGATACACGGCCATCAATCGGAGCCGTAACCTGGGTATATGCCACGTCTAACTGAGCGCGTGTTAATGCCGCTTGAACAGAGGCGACTTGTGCAGCAGTTTGTTGTTGCTGAGCGAAGCGGTTGTCTACAGCCTCGTTAGAGATAGCGCGTTGTTTAGCCAGCTTTTTTGCCCGATCGTAATCGTGATTAGCCAGTTTTGCCGCTGCTTTGGCGTTATTCAGATCCGCTTTTAAACGATTTACTTCGGTGTCAAACGGCTGTGAATCAATAAGGAAGAGTACATCGCTTTTTTTAACCAGCGCGCCTTCTTGAAACATAACTTTTTCAATATAGCCAGAAACACGCGGTACAAGGCTCACTGTTTGTGGGGCTTGTAAACGGCCGGTGAACTCATCCCATTCGGTAATACGTTCATGAATCACTTGCGCAACGGAGACTGTCGGTGGAGGAGAAGATGCACTGGGTGCGGCTGCTTCTTTACCACCACACGCTGTTAGCAACAGGGTAACAATACTGCCAAGCGTGAGGTTTCTGATCATTTTTTTGTTGCTCATAGCGTTAGTCTCTTGAGTCATGTGATTTTTGATAAAACCGCTTTAAAGCGAGTGTCTGAGTACAGCGGTTGCAGAAAAGTTATATTTTCTTGACGCTTGCACTAGTTTTGTACCGCCCGGTAAGAATATAATTTACCTGTGATATGTACAATCTATTTTGTACCGATTGGTATATTATTTTTCGAACGCTGTATCTTGCGATTGCAACAATGCTTTTAAATAAGCATGTAAGACCATGTAAATAAGCCTGTGGTACGTATAACCCTGTAGTTTTGCCAGCTATACGTTACACTCAAATTCCAACAGGTGAGCGATTCTTACCTCACCTTGTTGGGCTGATAATTTGCAGATAATTCATGCTGCTTTTGAAGGGCATTATTGAATAGATGAGTTGTGTCGATTATTTGCGATAAAAAATGTCATTAGGAGAATAGCTATGTCGGAATCACGTTGTACAGCTTCGGTCGGCAGACCACGTGCTTTTGATCCGGAAGCTGCATTAGAAAAAGCCTTGGACGTCTTTTGGCGTAAGGGTTATGACGGCACTTCGTTAGCAGACCTAACGGAAGCAATGGGCATTAACAAGCCAAGCTTATATTCTACTTTTGGTAATAAAGACCAGCTATTTTTAAAAGCAATCGAGGTATATGAAAATCGCCCTTGTGCTTTTTTGGGGCCTGCACTCGAAGAGCCAACCGCTCACCAAGTGGTTAAAAAAATGCTCTACGGTGCCGCCAAAAATTTTGCAGACAAGAGCCACCCGCAAGGCTGTGTCATTATACAAGGCGCTTTATCTTGCAGCGAAACAGCCAGTTCCGTGAAAGAGGCGCTGATGGCCCGCCGGCAGGATGGCGAAGAACGTCTGCGTGATCGCCTGGCACGTGCCCAAGCCGAAGGGGATATCCCGGCAACGACAAATGTAGTGACTTTGGCACGTTATCTGGGAACGGTTATGCAAGGTATGGCAATCCAGGCGAATAATGGTGCAACTTCGGAAGAGTTAACAGAGGTGGCTGACTTAGCGCTTTCTGCTATGCCAGCAATCGCTCCATAGCGCTTGCCTATATTCAGGGCAGTAAAATCCTTCGTGCTGCGTAACCGCTGAATTACACAAAGATCTCCGCTATATCGGGTGTCCCGAATGTATATTGTGGCTGTTGTTTCGGACAGAAAAACAGCTCAATGTCTAACTATAATGAACACATACGACGTAGCTGATGGGCGTAAAACGCTGAGGCGCTGTCCGTTACGACAAGAGGCAAGTTTCATGATGATGCTTCTGAGGCAGCTCAAGTAAGGCTTTAGGGCAAAGGGGAGTCTGGAGAAAGAAGCGAGCTATCAAGGTTACAAATTTTTCCCTCAGCAAACCAAAAAGCAGCCAGTGACGGCTGCTTTTTAGCTTTCATTTCATCTCTCATGAGACGCCGTTTCACACTAATGAGACGGCATGTCATCTTTCATGAGATTTGACAAAACAGACAACCTAAACGTCAACATTCGTCGCATGCAGCGCATTGGCTTCAATAAAGGCACGTCTTGGTTCGACTTCGTCGCCCATCAGTGTGATGAACAACTGATCTGCTGAGATAGCGTCTTCAATGGTGACCTGCAGCATACGACGCGCATCTGGGTCCATGGTGGTTTCCCATAGCTGGTCTGGGTTCATTTCACCCAGCCCTTTGTAGCGCTGTATCGAGTTTCCACGCTTAGACTGCTCTAATAGCCAGTTAATGCCATCTTTGAAGAAGGTGACAGGGAATGTACGCTCGCCGCGTTTAACGAATGCGCCGGGCTCCAGAAGGCCTTCCAGCACCTTAGCCAGATCAGATATGGCGGCATATTCACGTGATGAGAAGAAGTCTCTACGAAAGACAAAGTTGGTATCAACGCCGTGGTTGATGTGCACAATCTTTGGCAGGTAAACACTGTGTTCTTTATCGTAAATCAACTCAGACTCATAGCGCTCACTAACACTGGACTGTAATTCCATCGCTTCAACCAGTGTTTTTAACCAACTCTCGACGATTTCTGGTTTAGCCAGATCATCTACGCTCAATACGGATTGATAAATCATCTGTGTTAATGCGGATGGCGGATAGAGTTTGCTCAAACGTGTAATGTGCTTATCCACAGCGCGATATTGATTAATCAGCGACTCAAGTGCCGCGCCAGAAATTGCCGGTGCGCCTTCATGTACGTGGAAGCTGGCGTTATCCAAAGCACCCTGTAGCAGGTAATTCTCTAACGCATCATCATCTTTCAGATACTGTTCTTGCTTACCTTTTTTGATCTTATACAGCGGCGGTTGAGCGATATAGATGTAACCACGCTCGATCAGTTCAGGCATTTGGCGGAAGAAGAAGGTCAGTAGCAGGGTACGGATGTGGGATCCATCCACGTCGGCATCGGTCATGATAATAACGCTGTGGTAGCGTAATTTATCCGGGTTGTATTCGTCCCGGCCAATACCACAACCCAATGCGGTAATGAGTGTTCCGACTTCAACAGAGGAGAGCATCTTGTCGAAACGCGCTTTTTCTACGTTGAGTATTTTACCTTTCAACGGCAGAATCGCTTGTGTCCGACGGTCGCGTCCCTGTTTAGCTGAACCGCCCGCAGAATCACCCTCTACGAGGTACAGTTCAGAAAGGGCGGGATCTTTTTCCTGACAGTCAGCCAGTTTACCCGGCAAACCAGCAATATCCAGTGCGCCTTTACGACGTGTCATATCACGCGCTTTACGTGCCGCTTCACGTGCCCGCGCGGCTTCTATCATTTTATTAACGATGGCTTTGGATTCTTGCGGATTTTCATGCAGATAATCGCTGAAGTGCTGAGCAAACATCTGCTCTACAGCCGTTTTAACTTCTGAAGACACCAGTTTGTCTTTGGTCTGCGAAGAGAACTTAGGATCCGGCACCTTAACAGAGATGATAGCGCATATGCCTTCACGGCTGTCATCACCCGAGGTGCTGACTTTACTGCCTTTATTCAGACCTTCTTGCTCAATATAAGTATTAAGTGAGCGCGTCAGTGCCGAACGAAAACCGGATAGATGTGTACCACCATCACGTTGTGGAATGTTGTTGGTGAAACAGTAAAGATTTTCTTGATAGGTATCATTCCATTGCAGTGCTATTTCAACACCCACACCATTTTCATGCATACCGGTCAGATGAACGACCTTATTGACGGCGGTTTTGTTCTGATTCAGATACTCAACAAACGCACTCAAGCCCCCCGTATACTCAAAAATATCCTGACGAGCAGTGCGCTCGTCTGTCAGGACAATACGCACACCGGAGTTAAGAAAAGAGAGTTCTCTTAAACGTTTAGCCAATATCTCGAACTGAAACTCAACATTCGTGAAGGTTTGTTCTGATGGCTTAAACCTTACTTCTGTACCCGATTGGTCAGTTTCACCGACAATCGCAAGCGGAGCCTGAGGCACACCATGAACATAAGTCTGTTCATGTACTTTGCCATCACGGCGAACTGTCAGCTTCAGCTCAGCGGAAAGTGCGTTAACAACTGAGACGCCTACACCGTGCAAACCACCGGATACTTTATAGCTGTTGTCATCGAACTTACCACCGGCATGCAGAACCGTCATGATAACTTCTGCAGCAGATACGCCTTCCTCATCATGCATGCCGGTAGGAATACCACGGCCATTATCTGAAACGGAAACACTATCATCCGGATGGATAATGACGCTAATCTCGCTGCAATGGCCAGCAAGTGCTTCATCGATTGAGTTATCCACAATCTCGAAAACCATGTGGTGCAGACCGCTTCCATCGTCTGTATCACCTATATACATCCCTGGGCGTTTACGAACCGCATCCAGCCCCTTAAGGACCTTAATACTGTTGGAATCGTAATTCTGCTCTTCGCCACTCATGGCACTCTCCTGACTCAGTGTGTTTGTACTAATTGGCCTGCTTCAATATTGAAATAGGCCACTGCTGTATCGGCTTTCCAGAATCTGCTTAACGCGTCTGGTTCAACACAGGTAATAAAGCATTGATTATTTGTTTGTTCTAAAAATTCACAAAATAAACGGCTATGGCGTTCATCCAGTTCTGACGGCAAATCGTCAATCAGATAAACGCATGGGCGATTACTTAAGCGATGAAACAAAGCGCCTTGTGCTAATTTCAATGCACTAACCACTAGTTTTTTCTGCCCTCGGGATAGGCGCTCTGCAGCACTCACTCCCTCAGATTTCACTTTAAGATCGGCGCGTTGTGGGCCGATACTGGTAAAACCCTGCTTCAGGTCTCTGAGTAAGTTTTCTGATAACAGTTCATCCAGAGGCCGCTTTTTATCCCATCCCGCTGAGAACTTCAGCGTGATCGCCAAATCACCCACCAATCTTAATAAAATCTCTTCAAAATCGGGCATTAACAAATCAATATAGCGTTGTCGCATGCTCGTTAACTGCTCGGCGTAGAGAATAAATTCCTGATCCCATATCTGACGTAAAACAGGATCAATTTTACCACACTTCAGCAAAGAATTACGCTGTTGTAATACACGCTTAAAAGCACGCCACAACTGGATAAAGGCTGTTTCTGAATGAAACGCTCCCCAATCAACAAACTGACGCCGTGTCGCGGGGCTACCTTCCAATAATTCAAAAGTATCCGTATTAATTAACTGCAGTGGAATCAGTCCTGCCAGCTCCGACAGATCAATACTATTTCCACCATAACGAATGTTCACTTCGCCCGACACATCGCGGCTCACGCCCAGGGGTTTAACCTGACCGTTACCCATGGCATCAATAGTCGAGAACACCAACGACTGACTTTCTGAAGCGCTTATCAGGTAGCGGAACTGATTAGTACGAAAGGAACGCGTCAGACCAAGAAAGTGCAACGACTCTAACAGCGAGGTTTTACCACTGCCATTGGCACCATAAATGATATTAATTCGCTCGGAGGGTTCGAAAGACAGTGCAGAGATATTACGTATCTTTTCTACGGAGAGAGATCTGATTGGCATAAAGTGTTGCGTGAAGCCTAAAACGGCTCCACACAGATCATCCTATCTTACATTCGCATCGGCATAACAACGTAAAGATTTCCCTGCTCATCGAGCCCTTCAATCAACGCACTGCTATTGGAATCCGACAAGGTAAAGCGAACAATATCTGAATTAAGAATAGAAAGCGCATCCAGCAAGTAGTTAACATTGAAACCGATCTCAAGAGAGTCTCCCTCATAATCGATCGCAATCGTTTCTTCTGCTTCTTCTTGCTCTGGGTTATTAGCCATAACCTGCAGAAAACCACTGGTTAATGTTAAACGAACGCCGCGATATTTCTCGTTAGATAGAATCGCGATACGGCTGAATACTTTTCGCAACGCCTGGCGATCCCCCAATACAAACTTGTCGCCGTTGCGCGGGATAACACGCTGATAATCAGGAAATTTTCCATCAACAAGTTTAGAGGTAAAGATGAATTCGCCGACATGTGCGCGGATATGATTAGCGCCCACAACCAGTTTCAGGGGTTCATCACCATGCTGAAGTAAGCGCGCCAATTCCAGAATGCCTTTACGTGGCACGATAATCTGTTGTGCGGATTGCTGATCCGTTTCAACATTGGCAACACTGGTCGCCAGTCGATGTCCATCGGTCGCAACCGTGCGCAATGAACCGTCAGCAATTTCAAGCAGCATACCGTTCAGGTAATAACGCACATCCTGCTGAGCCATCGAAAAGCCCGTTTGCTCAATCAAATAACGAAGTTGACCTTGCGAGAGTGTCAGATCAAATGTCTGCGGACTGTCTTCAACATTCGGAAACTCAGCAGCTGGCAGTGTAGACAGCGAAAAGCGGCTACGGCCTGACTTAATAACCATCTTCTGGCCAGTCAGTGCCATCTCAATTTGTGAATCATCCGGCAGTGATTTACAAATATCCATAAGTTTACGCGCAGGCACTGTCACCGAACCTGGCTCAGCCGGCTCATCAAGCGTGACACAACCAACCAGCTCTACTTCAAGATCAGTTCCTGTCATGGACAGCTTATGATCTTCAGCGACCAATAAAATATTGGACAACACCGGAAGTGTCTGACGACGCTCTACTACACCCGCTACCAATTGCAGCGGTTTAATCAGTGCTTCACGTGAAATAACGAATTTCATGGCAACCTACCCTTATTCCGCTCCGATACTACGCCGTCAGATGACGTAGCAGGTTCTGATAATCTTCTCGGATATCCGTATCGCTTTCCCGCAACTCTTTGATTTTACGGCAAGCGTGTAAAACCGTCGTATGATCGCGACCACCAAAGGCATTGCCAATCTCAGGTAAACTGTGATTGGTCAGTTCTTTGGAAATACTCATGGCGACCTGACGGGGACGTGCTACCGAGCGACTTCTTCGCTTGGATAACAAATCGGATATCTTAATTTTATAATACTCCGCGACCACACGCTGAATATTGTCAATACTAACTTGTTTATCCTGTAATGCCAGTAAGTCTTTCAATGATTCTTTAATGAAAGGCGTAGTTATTGCATTACCTGTAAAATGCGCGTTGGCAATGACCCGTTTCAGGGCGCCTTCAAGCTCACGGACGTTGGATCTGATTTTTTGTGCCAGAAAGAAAGCAGCATCATCCGGGAGGATAATTTTAGCTTCTTCGGCTTTTTTCATCACGATGGCAGCACGCGTTTCCAATTCAGGCGGCTCAACAGCCACCGTTAGTCCCCAGCCAAAACGTGATTTGAGACGATCCTCAACACCGTTTATCTCTTTCGGATAACGATCACTGGTCAGAATCATCTGTTGGCCGCCTTCAAGCAAGGCATTAAAGGTGTGGAAAAACTCTTCCTGCGAGCGCTCTTTACCAGCAAAGAACTGAATATCATCAATAAGCAGCGCATCAACCGAGCGATAATAACGCTTAAAGTCATTAATCGCATTCAGCTGTAATGCTTTAACCATGTCCGCTACAAAGCGCTCTGAATGCAAATAAACAATGCGAGCATTCGGATTCTGGCGCAACATTTCCATGCCAACGGCATGCATTAAGTGAGTTTTACCTAAGCCAACGCCGCCATATATAAAGAGAGGGTTGTAAGCGCCACCGGGGTTATCTGCAACTTGCTGTGCGGCCGCCAATGCCAGTTGGTTTGATTTGCCCTGTACGAAGGACTCAAAAGTAAAGGCTCTGTTTAAATTAGATTGATGGCGTAAACCACCTTCTACATCCACCTCAACGGCTCTATCGGGTTCAGATAAGCCGACATCGAGTTCCAACTGAGGAGCCTGTATGAGGGATCCAGAGCCGGAGTGAGCACTTACTTCTTTGTTTTGATCTGTATTTCTTTGCGCTGGCTGATACTCAGTTTGAACCGTATCGGCATATGCAGGCGCTGCAGGCGGTGCAACAGGGCGAGGGCGCGGAGGCATCCTGCGGGCGGTTGTTGACGCAGAACCAACGGCAGCAATTTCTATCCTGACATCAATACTGATATCACCAGAAACATCGCAAATAACTTGCCGGATACGAGATAAAAATTTGTCGTTAACCCAGTCACGGACGAATCGATTCGGTGCAAAAAGAACCACCAAAGAGCCGGAACTATCATCAGCACTTAAAGGGCGAATCCAGGTATTGTATTGCTGGGCAGGGAATTCACTTTGCAAGCTAGGCAAGCAACGCTCCCACAAATCTCCCGACATAGATTCTCCGCAAAAAAATAGTGACGCGCCAAAAACAACGTAAGTCAACGTAAGTGACTGTTATGTCGCGGCTATTCTACAGTGATACACATCAGTTATCCACACGACGGCTGAAAATATTAAAAACGGCAGGTCAAAATAAAATAACCGACTAAAAGACGCATGTTTTGATTACTTATTAAACAAATCAGCACTTATATACAACAAACAAACACGATATCTAACAGATTATTCACAGGGTAACCCATTGTTATAAATACAATACAGGCGTTATAAACATTTTTATTCAGTGCTTGTTATTCACCGATGAATCAACCCCATCCGACACTCATTCTTACAAGTAATTACGTTATTAGTTAAAAAAGCATTTGAATTATATAAATTAATTCACTAGACTTTCGCGTCTTAATTTTGCTCTGTAGGCTTCAGCCAGCTAATAACCGAGCACCTAAACAAGCGTTAATAGTAGGACTGACTCATGAAAAGAACTTTTCAACCAAGCGTATTAAAACGTGCTCGTACTCACGGCTTCCGTGCTCGCATGGCTACTAAAAGTGGTCGCGCAGTTATCAATCGCCGTCGTGCTAAAGGCCGCGCACGTCTGTCTGCTTAATAACAGACAGCGGCCGGATCTGGTAGTTGAATGACCGAATTCGGATATCCCCGACAGCTGCGCCTGCTGACTGCCGGGGATTTTCAAAAGGTCTTTGATAGTGTAACTATTAAAGTACCAGACCAGAAAATTCTCATACTCGCCCGTCATAACGGACTCGAACATCCACGTCTCGGGTTTGTAATATCAAAAAAAAATGTACGTAGAGCAGTGAAACGTAATCATGTTCGGCGTATCATTCGCGAGTCATTTCGCCTTAATCAGCATGATTTACCACCCGTCGATATAATTATTCTGGCACGCCCAGGATTAGGGGATATGAGCGGATGCGATTTACATCGCCTTGCCGTAAAATGCTGGTCTCGGTTGAATAAAAAATCCAAACACGTACTTAACAAGCAAGATTAACGGTCTTAAACTTATGGATGTACAGCGAGTCATACTAGTTGCCGCTCTGGCACTTATCTCATACATGCTGGTCTTACAGTGGAATGAAGATTACGGTCAGCAACCAACAGCACAAGCCCCGGCTGCTTCTGTATCTGTCTATGGCAGCGCAGCGACAAGCAGTGATCTCCCAACCGCAGTAAATACCGAAAAAAGCGTTTCTGGTGACTTACCTATTACCGAAACAACGCCAATAAGCACGCCTAAAGCACAGCTTATTACGGTAAAAACTGATGTTCTGGACGTGCTTATAGATGCCAAAGGCGGTGATATCATTCAAGTTGCCCTGCCAGCATACAAAGCATCGTTAGGCAGTCCACTTCCATTTATTCTGCTAGAACAAACACCTGGTCGCACCTACGTATCCCAAAGCGGCTTGGTGGGCAAAAACGGTCCAGATGCGAGTCCGGATGGTCGCCCAACCTATGTAGTAGAAAGCAACGAATTTACGCTGGGTGATAAAGATAGCTTCAATGTCGACTTGCTATTAACTAACCCGAATGGCGTTACCATCACTAAGCGATATATCTTTAGCAAAGGCTCATACACTATTGGGCATGAATATATCGTAAATAATGGATCTGCTGAACTCTTCCAGGCGAACCTGTTCGCTCAGATCAAGCGCGACCAAAGCTCAGATCCAAACTCATCTACTGATATGGGAATGCAGTCTTACTTAGGACCTGTCTTCTCTACCGCTGAAAATAAGTATCAAAAATACTCTTTCGATGATGTTGATGAAGTCAACTTCAATGCAACCACGCCTGATGGCTGGGCGGGTATGATTCAGCATTACTTCCTGAGTGCATGGATTCCTGCACCCGGCGCTGAATATACTTACAGCACCCGCAAGTTGAACGGTAACTATATCGCTGGTTTTGTTTCGCCTGCTTTTGAAGTACCTGCCGGCAGCGAAAAAACGGTATCTGCATCTTTCTATGCAGGCCCTAAAGATGTTGATCAGATGGAAGCCGCGGCTCCAAACCTTGAACTAACCCTTGATTACGGTTGGTTATGGTGGATTGCATCGCCCCTGTATGTCGTTCTTAAATGGATTCACGGTATTGTCGGCAACTGGGGTCTGACTATTATTTGTATCACCATCCTCGTGAAAGCATTGCTCTTCCAGTTAAACGCTAAAGCCTTCAAATCCATGGCTAAAATGCGTAAGTTCGGTCCAGAGATGACACGCTTGAAAGAGCTTCATGGTGGTGACCGCCAGAAGATGTCTCAGGCAATGATGGAACTGTACAAGAAAGAGAAGATAAATCCGCTCGGAGGGTGTTTACCTATCGTCGCGCAGATGCCTATCTTCATCTCTTTGTACTGGGTACTGATGGAATCGGTAGAATTGCGTCACGCTGAGTTCCTGTACCTGACTGACCTTTCAACAAAAGATCCTTACTTCATTCTGCCGATCATCATGGGCGTGAGTATGTTTATTCAGCAATCGCTGAACCCAACGCCTCCGGACCCGATGCAGGCTAAAGTAATGAAGATGTTGCCTATCCTGTTCACCTTCTTCTTCCTGTGGTTCCCTGCAGGTCTGACGCTGTACTGGGTAGTTAACAACATTCTGTCAATCGCACAGCAATATGTGATTAACAAACAGATTGAAGCGGAACCTGTCGCGTCTTAACATAGCGCAACGAACACAAGAAAGGCTCCTGCGGGAGCCTTTTTCAATGTCGCCAGAAAAATGGAGTACTTATGAGCCTGATATCTCAAGAAACCATCGCCGCACAAGCGACTGCCCCCGGGCGTGGAGGTGTGGGGATTATTCGTGTATCAGGTCCAAAAGCAGCTGAAATAGCTGAACAGGTGTTAGGTTATCTGCCCAAACCGCGTTATGCACACTACGGTCCTTTCAAAGATGTACAAGGCAACGAGTTGGACGAAGGCATTGCACTGTATTTCCCCGGTCCAAACTCATTTACCGGTGAGGATATTCTGGAGTTACAAGGGCACGGCGGCCCTGTAGTCATGGATTTTCTGCTTCAACGTGTTCAATCACTCGGTGCCCGACTCGCCCGGCCGGGGGAATTTTCTGAACGCGCTTTTTTAAATGACAAACTCGACTTAGCGCAGGCGGAAGCAATTGCCGACTTAATTGACAGCTCCTCACAGCAAGCCGCGCGTTGTGCGTTACGCTCTCTGCAGGGAGAGTTCTCGCGCCGTATCGATACCTTGGTAGAGTCGCTCATCCAGTTACGCATCTATGTAGAAGCCGCTATCGACTTCCCCGAGGAGGAGATCGACTTTCTCGCTGACGGCAAAGTACTTGCAGACCTGCATGCCATCATTGCTAACCTCGATGCAGTACAAGATGAAGCCAAGCAGGGTAGCTTGATCCGCGAAGGCATGAGCGTTGTTATTGCCGGCCGTCCTAACGCCGGTAAGTCCAGCCTGCTGAATGCACTCGCAGGACGGGAAACGGCGATTGTCACCGATATTGAAGGGACTACACGTGATGTATTGCGTGAACATATCCACATTGACGGCATGCCACTGCACATTATCGATACCGCCGGATTGCGTGACGCACCCGATGAAGTCGAACGTATTGGTATTAGCCGTGCCTGGGAAGAAATCCATAAAGCGGATAGGGTACTGTTGATGGTAGACAGCACCAAAACACATGCGGATGACCCGCAGCAGATCTGGCCAGAATTTGTCGAGAAGCTGAAAGATCAAAGCAAGATCACAGTTATTCGCAACAAATCGGATCTTAGCGGAGAAGGATGCGGCTTACAAGAAGTACACGGCCACACCTTAATCAACCTTTCAGCCAAAGCGGGTGAGGGGATAGAAACGTTACGCGATCACCTGAAAACCTGCATGGGCTACCAAGCCACCACCGAAGGTGGGTTTCTGGCACGGCGCCGCCACCTTGAGGCGTTAAATACCGCCTCACGACTGCTGGAAACCGGCCGTGAGCAGTTAATCTACAACGGTGCCGGCGAACTACTCGCCGAGGACCTGAGACAAGCCCAGCAAGCCCTAGGAGAGATAACCGGTCAGTTCAGTAATGATGATCTGTTAGGTAGAATTTTTTCAAGCTTCTGCATTGGCAAGTGAACTAATATCTTGCTGGGATTAAGGTTATAGCACGCCTATCGCATCATAGAGGTGTAAAAACAGGATCTGCAACAGTAAAAATTTTACTGAAAATATCCGGTTACGCATAAACAGGCCGAAGTTGCTGATATTAAAACGTCCCGAGAGTGTCAAATGCATCCCTGAGAGTGGCGACGCAATCACCCCTCCGGCCCAGCACATCAGGAAGGTCATGGCCAACAGATCTGGCGCGGCATTAAGATTGGCGAGTAAGCCGCCTGCTGTGGCGATAGTGATGACAGGATGCACACCGAGAACCGCCAGAGTGACCGATATAATCAATAAGCCGCTCGCTTGCCACGGGCCAAAACTACTTATTCCGAGCGATAAATTAGCTGACGTCATCAGTACGCCGATTCCCACTGCCAAGACACCCGCCGACAGAAACAACAGCAGTTCTGAGCCGATATTCGGAATCACATTCACGATATGATTTTTATACGAGGCAATACCGGCCGAGCGTTGCCAAAGCACCAGCAACAACAAAGGCAAGGTAATCGATAGTAACGAGATCAGCGTCAGCACCGGCACCAGCGGCAACAAAAAATGGCACGCCATGATCGATATTCCGAGAAATGATGGCATCCATAAGGCCGACAGATCCAACGGATAACCTTTGAACTCCCCGACCTCTATTTCCTTGCTGATTTCTGTTCCGGCAATCCACAGAGCAACGGCCGCGATGGGCAAACCAGCCATGGCTAAAATAAACAGATGTGCTCCGGGAGCATTAATCAGCGCTACCCCCATCGCAGCAAAAAAAGGCGACCAAAGTGCCGCTGTACCAAAACCGCGAGAAAGGGTGGCCGCCTGCGTCATCGTTAAAGGTTGTTTCTGATTCAGCTGTTCCGCCATAATCATCAGCGCCGACAGGTTGATAACCGATCCGAACAGATGCACCCCGAGTAAAGTTTTCCAGAAAGCTTTCCTACCCTGGGGTTCGGATCGTTCATCACTCAACGCCGAGGCCGCAACCAAGCGTAAAAAGCTGACAGATGCCAGCATAGTGACTAATGCCTGGTTCGCGCTCAGCGCTTTCAACCAGGATGTCGGTGCACCCTGTGCATAACTCCAAAACAAACAGACAACACCTACCAGTAACATCAAGCCAGATTGCAGCAATTGCATCGGCCGTACACGGTGTAACAATAAAATAGCTGCCAACCAACCCACAATTCCCGCCCACCAACTGGGTAGAGTAGCCGTTAAACCAGTGATGACAGATAACACGATCATCACAAACAGCGTAAGACCAGCCAGGCGGATATGGAGTGGACTCTGTTGTTGTATAATCGCCTGATTATTCGACATCTTTCATCTCACAATAGCCGCAGCACGGGTTCCTGCAAAGCAGAAAACTGCTCCCTAAGCTGCAACAGATGCTCCCCCCAGTAGCGCTCGGTATTGAACCATGAAAAATTATGCGGAAAAGCGGGATCATCCCAGCGGCGAGCAATCCAGGCCGCATAGTGCATCATTCGTAAAGTACGTAACGCTTCTATTAAATGCAGTTCACGGGGATTAAAATCGGAAAACTCATTATAGCCTTCTATGACTTCGCCAATTTGTAGCTGCTGTTGTTGACGATCTCCCGTCAAAAACATCCACAAATCCTGAATAGCAGGTGCCATGCGCGCATCGTCAAAATCAACAAAATGAGGCGTATTATCCCGCCACAGGATATTGCCGGCATGGCAATCGCCATGCACACGGATTTGCTTCACAGCTCCGGCACGCTTAAAAGCGGCGTCAATTTCACGCAACAGATCTGAGGTGAGGCTGTCGTAAGCATTTTTTAATGATTTAGGGATAAATTCCTGGCTGATAAAAGCCGCGCTATCCACACCATAGCTTTGAATATCCAAAGCAGGTCTGTGGATAAAAGGCCGTACCTGGCTTATGTGATGTATTCGTCCAATCGTTCGCCCTAACTGAAACTGATGCTCGGGGTCATCCAGCTCTGGCGCCCGGCCGCCGCGGCGCTCAAATAATGAGAAACGGAAATCTTTGAACGTAAATAAACTCTCGTCGATCTCATTTTTCATCGGTGCAACAACCGACAGTTCCTGCTCCACCAGCTCATACATAAACTGATGTTCTTCGATAATCTGCTCGTTACTCCAACGCTGTGGTCGGTAGAACTTGGCAATTAATGGTGTTTTTTCTTCAATACCTACCTGATAAACGCGGTTTTCATAACTGTTTAGCGCCATGATACGACCGTCACTTAAATACCCAAGCGACTCCACTGCGTCAAGAACGGTATCCGGTGTCAATTCAAAAAAGGGCTGTTTATTCATAAGACTAGCGTCGAATCCGGTAATGTAAGCATTGAAAAACGAACCTCATATAGTAAACCCTGAGCGACGCAATAGCGCGCTCAATGTGTTCAGCAGCAGTTTTTATAAATAGATTTTATAAAAACACATCATCTGGAACTAACACAGTGGACGTTAAACATTCCTGATCTGTTGGATGATAGAAAGTTTTCTTTCATCCGGCAAAAAACTAGCCTTAATACTGTTGATAGCCAACTGCCGGGCCTGAGCAGGTGACATCGCCAACGATTCATATAAAGCCATATAGTTCTCCGCGACATAGCCACCAAAATAAGCAGGATCGTCAGAATTAACCGTCACCATAACGCCTTGATCGAGCATTTTTAATATCGTGTGGTCAGACATATCTGCGAAGACTTTTAAGCGCGTATTCGATAGCGGGCAAACCGTCAGTGGGATCTGCTCATCGATCAAACGTTGCATCAATTCGGCATCCTCATAAGCACGCACGCCATGGTCGATACGATCTACATTGAGCTGATCTAATGCTGACCACACATATGCTGGCGGGCCTTCTTCACCCGCATGAGCGACTGTTTTAAAGCCTTTGGCGCGAGCTTTGGCAAAGACACGCTGAAACTTCTCCGGAGGATGGCCCATTTCAGAGCTGTCTAAGCCCACCGCAATAAACTGATCACGATATGGCATGGCCATCTCTAACGTTTCAAAAGCGGCTTCTTCGGATAAATGACGTAAAAAGGAGAGTATCAGGTAGCTACTGATACCCAACTCAGTTTCGGCCTGTTTTAAGGCAGCGCTGATACCCTTGATCAAGACCTTAAAAGAAATACCTCTATCCGTATGAGTTTGCGGATCAAAAAACGGCTCGGTATGCACCACGCCTTGCGCTTTACAACGCAGCAGATACGCCCAGGTTAAATCAAAAAAATCCTGCTCGGTCTGTAATACATTGGCGCCTTGATAATATATATCGAGAAAATCCTGCAAATTACTGAATTGATAAGCGGCTTTAATGGCCGCTATATCAGCATAGGGGAGCGTGATGCCGTTTCGATTCGCCAGCTGCATCATCAGTGCGGGCTCCAGGCTGCCTTCCAGATGAAGATGCAACTCAGCTTTAGGCAGCTGTGTAATAAAATCGGTCATGTTCATCATAAAAGCTCCCTGAAATTAGCCTAAAAATAGATTTAAAAAAGGGGGCATAAGCCCCCTGGTGTCATTTAGGTTATTAGTCCTGATTACTTCGGAATCTCACTAGGCACACCTTCTACAAACCAATTAATACCCGCCAGATCAGCATGCGGTAAAATTTCGCCTTCAGCCACTATAAGTTCACCGGCCTTATTTTTTATCGGACCGGCAAATGGGTGCAGAGTTCCTGCTTTGATCTGGGCGATCAGCGCTTGAGCCTCAGCAACAATATCCGCTGGGATGCTATCACTGAATTCAGGGATAACGATCTCTTCTTCTGCCATTCCACCCCAATGATCTTCCGACTTCCAGGTACCATCCATAACTTGCTGAACACGTTTGATGTAGAAAGGAGACCAGTTATCCACAACCGAAAATATGTGCGCTTTTTTACCAAACTTAGACATATCAGATGCCTGACCTACTGCAAATGCACCCCGTCTGTCGGCTGCTTGCATCGCTGCCGGGCTATCCGTGTGCTGCAAAATAATATCCACACCCTGATCCATCATTGCATTGGCGGCATCCGCTTCTTTACCCGGATCGAACCAGCTATTGACCCAGATGATTTTCAGCTCAGCATCCGGGTTATATTTATTCAACGCCAACTGTACCGCATTGATATCACGAATAACCTCAGGAATAGGGAAGGAGGCGATAAAACCAATTTTGTTAGATTTAGTCATTTTCGCGGCCGTAAAGCCCGCGATATAGCGACCTTCGTAGGTATTAGAGATATAAGTACCGACGTTTTTTGACAACTTGTATCCCGTCGCGTGTTCAAACGTCACTTTTGGGAAGCGTTTGGCTACTTTCAGGGTAGGATTCATAAAACCAAACGAGGTTGTAAAAATCAGATCGTGGCCGGTTTTAGCAAGATTACGGATAACACGCTCAGCATCCGCGCCTTCGGGTACGTTTTCAACGTAAGTCGTTTTCACCTTATCGCCAAAATGCTTTTCTAAAGCCAAACGTCCCTGATCATGTTGATAACTCCAGCCATGATCGCCTATCGGCCCTACGTATACAAAACCTACTTTAAAAGGCTCCGCTGCCTGAACACCCAGTGCCGCCACTATAGCCACAGCAGCCATTAAGCCTGTCAGGAATTTTTTTAAGACGATTTTTTTCATTACGGAAATCCTCGTTAGAATACTTTTTATTATTGACTAAAATGCTCAGCCAGCATTGTTTGCCCGGTCAGCCAACGGTGTAGCGAAGGTATAATCCATATCCCATGGAAAACG
This sequence comes from Neptunomonas qingdaonensis, assembly GCF_900113275.1. Classification (GTDB taxonomy): domain Bacteria; phylum Pseudomonadota; class Gammaproteobacteria; order Pseudomonadales; family Balneatricaceae; genus Neptunomonas; species Neptunomonas qingdaonensis. Next base: position 37,437 of record NZ_FOOU01000001.1, on the reverse strand, counting down.
AATCCAGGTATCCTGGCTCACTTCCATTACATAAGTATCTACTAAAGGCCGGCCAGCAGGTTTAGCATATAAGGTGACGAAATGCGCTTTAGGTAGCATTTCACGAACACATCGCGCTGTTTTACCCGTATCAACTAAGTCATCCACCAGCAAAAAGCCTTCACCGTCGCCTTCAACACCTTTAAGAATGTTCAGTTCTCCCTGATGCGTCGCCGCATCACCTTCTTGACTCGCCGCATAACTGGTGATGCAGACGGTATCGATCAAACGGATATCCAGCTCACGAGCAAGAATCGCGGCAGGCACCAGGCCTCCTCGCGTGATCGCTATAATCCCTTTCCACGGGCCTAACTCCAGCAACCGCCATGAAAGCGCACGGGAGTTACGGTGAAGCTCCTCCCAGGTAACCGGAAAATCTTTACGGTAAGGCGACTGTCCCATCAATTATTCCTCATCAATCAACATTACATATGTCTTATAAAAAGATGACAAGACATAACACTGTCAGAAATCATAACCTAAAAGTTAGGTTTTTCTAGTGTATAAATGTTCTGCTCCCCTGTACCAGTCTTTCCTCAGGTACGCGATGTTAACCAGCCTCGCTCAATATAATCAACCGAGCACACACCAAACATTTTAAGCAGAATGTTTATTCGTCGATTACTAGCACTTCCTGTGTATCTGGACGCACATTATTACATTCCCTGATTTACGCTCCCTGGCTCTGCCTACGTTACGTTCCCGCATGAAAGGGTTTGCCCAAAGAGATCGGCGCATACATTTTACTTTGCCCCTGATTACGCGACATCATCACCAGCACCAGTACCGTAGCAATATAAGGCAGCATCGCTAGCAGGTTAGGTGATACAGCAAACCCAAGTCCCTGTGCTACCAGGTGCAAAATACTCGCTAGACCAAACAGATAAGCCCCCAGCAGTATTCTTTCTGTACGCCAGCTCGCAAATACAACCAAAGCTAATGCAATCCAACCACGTCCGGAGGTCATGTTTTCAGCCCATAAAGGGGTATAGGCCAGAGACAGATAACCGCCCGCTAAACCCGCCATGGCACCACCAAAAGCCACCGCTAAATAACGGGTGCGCATAACCGGTAAACCGATGGCGTTAGCGGCATGTGGATTCTCGCCGACTGCTTTGACAATTAAGCCGGTGCGACTCGATCGGAAAAACCAAAAGATCACGCCAAATAAGACAAAAGACAGGTAAACGATCAGATCCTGAGCAAACAGCATTTTGCCGATCACCGGGATTTCGCTGAGGAAGGGGATAGCGATCACGTCTAACCCTTCAATGGGATTACCGACAAAGCCTGAACCGATAAAAGCCGATAACCCTGTTCCAAAGATGGTCAACGCCAGGCCCGTTGCAACTTGATTGGCATTAAGCCCCAGTGCAATCATGGCAAATAATTGCGACATCAGCACACCGGCAACGATCGCCATCAAAAAGCCAAAGAATAGATTACCCGTTAACCATGTTGCTATAAACCCAGCCACAGCACCCATCAGCATCATGCCTTCCTGACCTAAATTTAACACGCCGCTTTTTTCACATACCATTTCACCCAGCGCCACAATCAGCAACGGAGTCCCGGTACGTATCATGGCGTAGAGAATATTCGTAATCAGATCAATATCCATTAATGTTGCTCCGCACGGCTTGTCACTGTATCCATACCTGACCAGGGAAATTTAATTTTATAACCAATCAAGACATCACAGGCGAGGAGGTAAAACAGCAGCATTCCCTGAAACAAACCGGTGATAGCCAGCGGCATATTCAATTCAATCTGCGCCATTTCTCCCCCCATATAAATGAGGGCCATTAATAGGCTGGCAAATAAAATACCGACAGGGTGCAAGCGTCCTAAAAAAGCCACAATGATAGCGGCATAGCCATAGCCCGGGGATATCTGCGGTACTAGTTGTCCTATTGGGCCTGCTACCTCACCGGCACCGGCAAGCCCTGCCAATCCGCCGCTAATTAGCATCGTTATCCAGACGAGTTTTTTATCTTTAAAACCGGCTAGCCTCGCAGCACTGGCATCCAGCCCCAATACTTTTATTTGAAACCCTATAAAGCTACGGGCTAACAAAACCCAGATAATCACGACTGCCAACAAAGCAAACAATATACCCGCGTGCACGCGCGTATCCTCTACTAAAATCGGCAACAAGGAAGCGTCCCCAAACATCGCTGATTCTGGAAAGTTGTAGCCATCGGGGTCTTTCAATGGCCCATGCACCGAAAAAATCAGCAAGTTCAGCGCAATATAGTTAAACATGATGGTTGTCAGAATTTCATTCGCGTTAAAGTGGGTTTTTAGCCAAGCCGCCAACAGCGCCCATAATGCACCACCCGCAATTCCCGCCAGCATCACTGCCGGCATAGCCCACGCAGCCTCCACTTCGATAATATTGACCGCTAACGCGCTGGCAGCGAGTCCACCGATCAATAGCTGTCCTTCAGCACCGATATTCCACACCTGCGCCTTAAATACGATCGCAAGTCCAATCGCGCAGAGCAAAATAGGTGTCGTTTTAACGCATAACTCAGCTAAACCATAGGTATCTGAAATCGGCGTATAGAGCATGGTTTTTAAAGCAAAGAAAGGATCATGTCCCTGCAAATAAAAAAACACGCCCCCGGTAATCAGAGTAAGAACACCGGCTAACAAAGGTGATAAATAGGCCATTTTACGGGAGTGCTCGGCGCGAGGTACGAGTTTAAGAAACATCTGGCACTCCTTAATGAGTTTTTACGGCTGCTGCCGTCGATTGTAGCGAAACGATGTTCGCCTCAGGCGTTTTTTCATCAGGGAGTAGTTCATCAAACATGCCTGCCATCCAGCGTCCGACCTCTTCTAATGTCACCTGCGGTGTAGGTTTAATCGGTGAAAGAGCACCATCACAAATAGCGCAAAGTCGATCAGAGATTAAAAAAAGCTCATCGATATCTTCTGAGACAATCAATATTGCGGCCCCCTGATCCCGCAAATCGATTAAAGCCTGATGAATCGCTGTGGCAGCACCGATATCAACTCCCCAGGTAGGATGTGCTGCGACTAATAATTGCGGATTCTGCATGATCTCGCGACCAATAATGAACTTTTGCAGATTACCGCCCGATAGGCTTTTGGCATGCGTACCACTATCAGGCGTCTTCACTTTGAACTGTTTAATAATTTTTTTCGCAAAACTTTCTGTACCCTCATGGTCGATCATGCCATTTTTAATCAAACCTGTTAGAAAGCCTGTCAGCAGTGCATTATCTTTCAAACTCATATCGGGCACTGCACCGCGACCTAAACGCTCTTCAGGCACGAAGGCGAGTCCTTTACGACGGCGTTTTTCCGGGCATAAATGCCCGACGGGGCCACAGGGGAAGTGGATAGCATCATGATTTTTGATGATATCTTCACCACTCAGTGCCGCCAGTAATTCTTCCTGACCATTACCAGCCACACCTGCAATGCCGACAATTTCACCCGCATGTACATCCAGATTAATGTTTTTCAGATCAACACCAAATGGGTCATCACTGCGTTGATTCAAGCCACGCACCTGTAAAAAAACCGCCTGTCCCTGCACTTTGTCATAATCCATGCTAATAGGGGTTTCATCCCCCACCATCATGCGTGCCATACTGGATGCATCTTCCTCCGTGGGTATACAAGCTCCCGATACCCGCCCGGCACGCAATACCGTCGCGCGATGACATAAGGCTTTGACTTCATTTAATTTATGGCTGATAAACAAAATACTACAACCTTCCTCTGCCAAACGGCGCAGCGTGATAAACAGTGTATCGACTTCCTGTGGCGTTAAAACTGAGGTCGGCTCATCCAGAATCAACAAGCGAATATCCTGTACCAAACAACGCACTATCTCAACCCGTTGCCTTTCTCCCACCGAAAGTGAATGTACGTAGCGCTGCGGATTCAACGCCATACCATAACGCGCTGATACGCTGCGAATTTTTTCAGCCAGGGCTTTCATATCGTCGGCTTCATTGCCCAACGCCAATGCGATATTCTCAGTAACGGTCAGGGTTTCGAATAATGAAAAGTGCTGAAAAACCATGCCAATACCGAGTTTTCGAGCATGCGCAGGATCTTTAATCCGAATCGTCTCTCCTTCCCAGATTAATTGTCCGGCATCGGGCTTCACTACACCGTAGATAATCTTCATCAGAGTACTTTTACCGGCACCGTTTTCACCTAGCAGGGCATGGATCTCTCCTACACCGATGTCCAGATCAACGCTGTCATTAGCAAGACACCCCGGATATTGCTTAGTGATACCTTGCATGACCAACCGCTTTGGCCGATCCGGATTAGAGCTGACTGTAGGAGTATTCATCTGTGCCCTCATTTAACGAATCGAACTTACTGTAATGTCTCTGGGCTCATTAGCTATAGACTGATTTTTTATACATAATGGCAGAATTTATGAAAGACCTGACTAATAAGACAGTTTTTTGAATAACTCAGATACATATTTTATCTCAGGTAGCTATCTGAAATACTATCGATAAATTAAAATAATATGAAAAAAGCAACGAAGTAAATTTATTTATAATCGATTAGCATGAAAATGTTAATGATGAAATTGCAGCACAATTAGGCATTTTATCATGTTAGCGATCTGCTAAGGAGCAGCCGTTATGGATCCTTAGCAACATGATTGGATGCGTTTATTAATGCTCTTTTTACATCTGATCCATGCCTGGGGTTAATCCTTTTTCATTAATGGATTTATATAGGCCGTTCCTCCTAATTGACGCATCTGCCTGGAAATCCATGTCACCCGCTGCGCTATATAAGCCGTCGGACGTCCTGCATTAAAGCGCTTAGGGTTAGGTAATACAGCCGCTAACCGAGCCGCCTGTACCTGGCTAAGCTGACGTGCATTCACACCAAAGAAATGCCGGCTAGCGGCTTCAACTCCGTAGATACCTTCACCAAATTCAGCAATGTTCAGATAAACTTCCATAATTCTGCGCTTAGACCACAAACCTTCCAGCCCCAATGTTAAACCGGCTTCGAATATTTTGCGTACAAACTGACGGCCGTTCCACAGAAACAGGTTTTTTGCAGTCTGTTGTGAAATGGTACTGGCTCCGCGTAAAGCGTTACCTTTTCGATAGTCCTTAACGACCGTCATAATTCCTTTAATATCCAATCCCCAATGGTGAAGAAAGGTCTGATCTTCACTGGCAATCACCGCTAGAGGCATCCACGCAGAGATATTTTCAAGATCAACCCATGTATGGCGTACCTCACGTTGCGGATGCTGCCACTGATCAATAACCATAAAAGCGGATGTTGGCGGATTAACAAAACGCAATAAACCAATCATTCCCAAAAAAAATAAACATACCAATAGAAATGTTAAAAGCACACGCTGTATAAACGACCGTAGCATAGATTTTTTAGCCACTCAGGATGCTCCCAAAGAAGAAAATTTCAACATCAAAAACCCCTTAAACTTTAATCACACACAGGCATAAAACGCCTATTTATACTTTTTTAATTGGTTATTACTTGTTAAAAAGAGATTCTATCTAATAACAAGAAAATAACAGCTCTTCGTTCGTTAAACGATAGAGTTTTACAGGGAGACGTTATGCATCCGTGCGAATTTCAGGCTGATTACATTATTATCGGCGCAGGTTCCGCTGGTTGTGTGTTAGCAAACAGACTCTCAGCCGATCCAAAAAATAAAGTCCTTTTATTAGAGGCGGGTGGCAAAGACAGCTACCCCTGGATTCATATTCCCATCGGCTATATATACACCATGAACAACCCGAAAACTGATTGGTGCTTTAAGACACAGGCCGATGCCGGATTAAATGGCCGCGCTCTGAACTATCCTCGTGGAAAAGTGCTGGGGGGATGCTCCTCCATCAATGGCATGATCTATATGCGAGGCCAACAACAAGATTATGATCAGTGGGCAGCGGCCGGCAATCAAGGATGGAGTTGGGACGACGTACTTCCTTATTTTAAAAAATCAGAAGATCACTTTGCTGGCACATCAGCACTGCATGGAGCGGGGGGCGAATGGCGGGTAGAAGAGCAGCGCCTCTCGTGGGAAGTACTGGATAGCTTCAGGGAAGCGGCTGCACAATCAGGTATTCCTTCAATTGATGATTTTAATGGTGGTGATAATGAAGGTTTCAGTTACTTCCAGGTGAACCAGAAAAATGGGCGTCGCTGGTCCGCCGCCACCGGCTTTCTTCATCCTATTAAAGACCGACCTAATTTAACTATTCTTACCCATGCGCATGTTGATCGTCTGCATATTAAAAACAAACAGGTTATAGGTGTAGCTTTTGATCTTAACGGCGTACCAAGCTACGCGCGCAGCAATAAAGAAGTGATATTGTCAGCAGGAGCGGTCATCTCACCCATCATTTTGCAGCGTTCGGGTATTGGGAATGCCGAACTCTTAAAACAGCACGATATTGAGCTTACCCATGAACTACCGGGCGTTGGCGAAAACCTTCAGGATCACTTACAAGTCAGGGCTGTGTTTAAAGTAAAAAACACCCACACGTTAAACGAACAGGCCAATAGCCTGTTAGGCAAAGCTAAAATGGCATTTGATTATGCGTTTTTCAGACGAGGACCTCTTTCGATGGCCCCGAGCCAGTTAGGAGGATTTGCTAAGAGTAACGACTCCTATACTACTGCAAATCTTGAATACCATATTCAACCACTGAGTTGCGATAAGCTCGGCGATCCACTCCATGCATTTCCCGCTATTACGGTTTCTGTTTGCAACCTCAGACCTAAAAGCCGGGGACATGTCAGATTAAGCGCTAAAGATCCTTATTCTGCCCCAATAATCACACCCAACTATCTTAGCCATCAAGAAGATCAACAGGTTGCCGCAGATGCCTTAAAGCTTAGCCGTCGTATCTGTCAGGCAGACGCTTTTAAAAAGTATGCTCCCGAAGAGTTTAAACCGGGTATTACGATCAATACTGATGACGAGCTGATTAAAGCCGCGGGAGATATAGCCACGACTATTTTTCATCCTGTAGGCACCTGCAAAATGGGAAATGACGCTATGTCGGTTGTAGATGAGCAGCTGAAAGTCCACGGAATAGATCAACTTCGAGTCGTTGATGCCTCTATTATGCCGTCAATTACCTCTGGAAATACTAATTCACCCACAATTATGATCGCAGAGAAGGCTGCAGCGATGATTTTGAAAAAATAATTCATTTTATTTTCCACAGATCAGCCTTTCCACAGGCTGATCTGCCTGCCTTATGAGCCAGTTACTCACATTTCTTTACACAAAAGTTATCTACAATTGTTTTTATATACACACACAAGCTATTGTTTTAAATAGATAAAACAAAACTATTAAGGACTTATCCACTGTTAGTAGTTTTAAACCATCCCTCTTTCTAAGTAATTTAAAAAACTCCATTTACAATGTTATTAACACTTTACACAGATTTACCCACAATCAGCGGCTGAATTATTCAATCGTTATTCACTATTTATGTATATGTTGATAACTACTGTGTAAATCAGGGGATATAGTGAGGTGAGAGGTGTGGGTAAACCTACCTGTGGATAACCAGCTGTTTTATGCACACCTTATATACCCACAGGACAGAGGTATCTGACAGTTTCCGTACCCAGTTTGATGTCTTTTATCTTATTGTTTTTATTGATAAAAAAAGTGTTAAGAACAGAAAAGTAGCTGCTTAATAATAACAACAATAATAATCTTATATATATATTCATATACTCTTTATCTTTATTAACTAAAAACAAAAACAATTAACAAATTGATCAATTTTTAAACATTCCTTCCATCGTTTTAGAATGTATAATGCGTCCCCTATCAAATCTGTTTCATAAAAACAGTTGAGTAATCTGCGTTATATCGAGGTAAGAGCATTGGACTATCCAGATCGTTTTGATGTCATTGTTATTGGTGGAGGGCATGCTGGAACTGAAGCAGCGTTAACTTCTGCACGTATGGGTGCTAAAACTCTGTTGTTGACACATAACATTGAAACGCTCGGGCAGATGTCATGTAATCCAGCGATTGGTGGTATTGGAAAAAGCCATCTGGTTAAAGAAATTGATGCGCTGGATGGGGCAATGGCTCGCGCGACAGACAAGGCTGGTATTCAGTTCCGGGTTTTGAATTCAAGGAAAGGACCTGCTGTGCGAGCAACACGTGCTCAAGCTGACAGAATTCTTTACAAAGCAGCCATACGTTCTATTCTCGAAAATCAACCTAACTTGCATATTTTTCAACAAGCCGCAGATGATCTGATTGTCGAACAGGACACAGTGAAAGGTGTGGTGACGCAAACAGGTATTCGATTTTTTGCCCCATCTGTAGTTCTGACAGCGGGCACTTTTCTCGGTGGAGTTATCCATATCGGGTTAGAGAATTTTTCTGGTGGTCGAGCGGGCGATCCACCCTCTATTGCCTTAGCAAAACGCTTAAGAGAACTTCCATTTCGTGTAGAACGTCTGAAAACAGGAACACCTCCGCGTATTGATGCGCGCAGTGTTAATTTTTCTGTGATGCAAGCTCAGCCTGGTGATACTCCCAGACCTGTAATGTCATTCATGGGATCGTTGAGTGATCACCCCGAACAGATCAGCTGTTACATTACGCATACTAATGAACGCACTCATGATATTCTGCGCACCGGTTTAGATCGTTCACCAATGTACACCGGCGTTATCGAAGGTGTAGGTCCTCGTTATTGCCCGTCAATTGAAGATAAAATCATGCGTTTTGCTGATAAAAATCAGCATCAGATTTTTGTTGAACCAGAGGGCTTAACAACCAACGAACTCTATCCGAATGGCATATCAACCAGTTTGCCATTTGATATTCAATTAGCCGCTGTCAGATCTATTTTAGGTTTTGAAAATGCTCATATTCTGCGGCCTGGTTATGCGATTGAGTATGATTTCTTCAATCCGCAAGACCTGAAACATACGCTGGAAACCAAATTTATTCAGGGACTCTATTTTGCTGGGCAGATCAACGGAACAACCGGTTATGAAGAAGCGGCAGCACAAGGTCTGTTAGCAGGATATAACGCAGCAGCGCAAGCGTTAGACAAAGAGCAGTGGTATCCGCGACGTGATGAAGCCTATATCGGTGTTCTGGTTGATGACCTGATAACCATGGGAACATCAGAGCCTTATCGGATGTTTACCAGCAGGGCAGAATACCGTCTGATTCTTCGGGAAGATAATGCGGATTTACGTTTAACAGAAAAAGGCCGTGAACTTGGCTTAGTAAGCGATGAGCGCTGGACTGCTTTTTGTAAAAAACGTGAAGCGATTGAGCAGGAAAAACAGCGCTTGAGTAGTACCTGGATTCAACCAGGAACCGACGCGGCTGAAAAAATTAAAGATAAGCTCTCTTCTGCTATGCAACGCGAATATAATCTTGCAGATCTGATTCGTCGTCCTGAACTGAATTATGCTGATGTTGCTGAATTAAAAGGAGAAGCGGTAAGTGATCCGCTGGTGGCAGAGCAGGTTGAGATTCAATTCAAATATGAAGGCTATATCAACCGTCAGATTGATGATATTCAACGAGTTAAACAGCAAGAGAATACAGCGCTTCCTGACAACTTTGATTATGAAGTGATCGGTGGGCTGTCAAACGAACTAAAAAGTAAGTTACAGCAGCAACGCCCGGTAACAATAGCTCAGGCTTCCCGAATTCAGGGAATGACGCCTGCAGCAATATCATTGTTACTGGTGCATCTTAAAAAACAACAGATGATCAAAAAGCAACAAAAGGCAACCGGTTAATGGATGTGACACAACAGCGAGCTTTACTGGTAAAACAATCGGATAAGATGGCGCTTGCGCTAACCGATAACCAGCTGGATACATTGATGGCGTATCTTCAGCTGCTGGTAAAATGGAATAAAGCTTATAATTTAACGGCGGTAAAGGATCCGGTTGAGATGGTTTCGCGACATCTGCTGGATAGCTTAAGCTTATTACCCTTTATCAAAGGGCCTCGAATTATTGATGTAGGCAGTGGTGCTGGTTTGCCGGGTATTCCTTTGGCTATTTGTCGTCCGGATATTGACGTTACAACACTCGATAGTAATGGTAAAAAAACGCGCTTTCAGAATCAGGTAAAGGTTGAGTTAGGATTGAGTAACCTGACTGTGATCAATGGTCGTGCAGAAGCCTGTGTCGATGAACCTTTTGATCAAGTGGTATCGCGTGCTTTTGCGTCTATAGCGGATATGATTAACTGGACACATCAGTTGTGCCGACAAGAAGGGGTTTTTCTTGCAATGAAGGGACTCTATCCTGAAGATGAGTTAACGCAATTACCCGCTGGTTTTGTATTAAAAAACAGTCATTCTCTTAACGTTCCGGGCACGCAAGGCGCACGGCATTTGATGGTTATTGGGAGAGGGTAATAGTGGCTAAGATCCTGACGATAACCAATCAGAAAGGTGGTGTTGGAAAAACCACTACCTGTGTCAATCTGTCCGCATCGCTGGCGGCAACAAAAAAACGCGTGCTGATGGTTGATCTCGACCCACAAGGCAATGCGACGATGGGCAGCGGTGTTGATAAACACGATTTACAACATTCTGCTTATGAGCTTTTAACAGGGCAATCAACAGCCATAGAAGCGATCATCAAAAATCCAAAAGTAGGCTACGATATTATTGGTTCAAATGGTGATCTGACGGCGGCGGAAGTTGAGTTACTGCAATTACCCCGAAGAGAATTTCGTCTGAAAACAGCATTAGCTCCCGTGATAGATGATTATGATTTCATATTGATCGATAATCCGCCGTCGCTGAATTTGCTCACCGTTAATGCGTTGGCCGCCTCATCCGGCGTAATTATTCCGATGCAGTGTGAATATTATGCGCTTGAAGGAATTAGCGCGTTAATCGGAACAATCGATAAAATCAATCAGCGTCTGAATCCTAATCTGCGGATTGAAGGCATTTTACGCACTATGTTCGATCCGCGCATGAGTCTTACAAAAGACGTATCAAATCATCTGGTTGATTACTTTGGCGATAAAGTTTACCGAACCGTGATTCCGCGTAATGTAAGGTTAGCGGAAGCGCCTTCTCATGGTTTACCTGTTTTGTTTTATGATAAAAATTCACGTGGTTCAGTGGCCTATCTGGCATTGGCAGGTGAGTTGATTAGAAAAACTGCGCAAGAATTAAAAAATGCTAAGCAAGCCGAGCAACAGGAAGCAGAATAATGGTTAAAAAAAGAGGACTAGGACGCGGACTGGATGCGTTACTCGCTGGCATTAATAATGAAGATGAAAACACCTCCGCTGTCAGTAAAGAAAGTCTGAATGATGGCTATCGTTTGATGTCAGTGCATAAAATACAGCGTGGACGCTATCAGCCACGTCGTGATCTGGAACCAGCTGCACTTGATGACCTGGCTAATTCCATCCGTGTGCAGGGTGTTATGCAACCCATCATTATTCGGCCAGTTGATGGCGACAAATATGAAATCATTGCCGGCGAGCGTCGTTGGAGAGCATCTCAAATGGCGGGCCTTGATGAAATTCCGGTCATCGTAAAAGATGTAGCCGATGAAGCCGCTATAGCGATGGCTCTGATAGAAAATATCCAGCGGGAGGATTTAAACCCGATGGAGGAAGCGATTGCATTACAGCGCTTACAGGATGAATTTGAGTTAACTCAACAGGAAGTAGCCGATGCCGTAGGGAAATCACGATCGACGGTTGCTAACTTGCTGCGTCTGATGAAGCTGACCGATGATGTCCGAAAAATGCTGGAATACGGTGATCTGGAAATGGGGCATGCACGCGCTTTACTGGGACTAGAAAGTGATCAGCAGCTAGCAGCAGCACAGGAAGTGGCCGGTAAAGCGCTTTCTGTTCGCCAGACGGAAGAATTGGTTCGAAAATGGCAAACAGAAGATCTGGCCAAACCATTACGTCAGGTAAAACAAGCAGATCCTCAACTTGAAAAGATATCAAGTGATTTGTCACGGCGTTTTGCCGCTAAGGTTTCTATTAACCAGAATCCTAAGGGAAAGGGAAAAATCACCATTGCATATGATTCTCCTGACGCACTAGAAAGCATTTTGAAGAATTTCGCAGAGTAATTAAATCAATATATTAACAGCAGACTGGGTGTTTTAAGGACTTAAGTATGATTGGTGATAAGACATTAGTGCAAAACCCTTACTATCATGTTGAGTCTGACGGATTAACCCCATATAATCGGCTCGCTGTTTTGATTTATTGCTACAAAATGGTGCGAAAGAGTCTGACTGCATGTGAAGAAGAGAGATGAACCTGAAACCAGGAAAACATACTCAGGCGACACGGCAGAGAGTGATCAGAATATTTCTGATTCAGGCTTTAGTGGTAGTAGTAATGGCCGTCATAGCATTACTGTTAGGTGTGACTCAAGCCTACTCAGTGTTACTGGGAGGTCTGCTTTACTTACTACCCAATGCATATTTTGCAAAGCGATTGTTATTCAGCCGTCAGCATGGCTCAGCAAATCGAGCACTGGCAGAAATGTATATCGGTCAAATATGGAAAATGGCGATATCGATAGTGGCTTTTTCAGCTGTCTTTATCATGGTTCGACCTTTGAGCCCATTTTCCTTATTTTTCGCTTTTATACTGCTACAGGTATCCGGTTGGTATCTGCAGATGAAAGCGAATTACCGATTCCTGAAACTTTAAGAAACGAGAGAACTGAGAATGGCTAGCGGAACTGTCACATCCTCAGAATATATATCTCACCACTTGACCAACTTAACGTTTGGCAGCCATCCAGAACATGGATTAGGTTTTGCTAAGACGGCAGTTGAAGCGGCTGAGATGGGATTCTGGGCAATTAATGTTGATACTATGTTGTGGTCTATCGGTCTGGGTGTGTTATTTACCTGGCTGTTTAGCAAAGTTGCTAAATCTGTTACGGCAGGTGTTCCGGGTAACACACAAAACTTTGTAGAAACACTCATTGAGTTTGTTGAAGATAACGTCAGCAGTATTTTTCATCATAAAAATGCACTGATTGCGCCTTTGGCATTAACCATTTTCGTCTGGATTTTCCTGATGAATACAATGGATTTAATACCAGTAGACTGGATTCCTTATATCGCTGGTCAGATGGGTATTCACTTTATGAAAGTGGTTCCTACAACTGACATCAACGCCACTATGGGAATGGCATTGAGTGTATTCGGATTAATTCTTTACTACAGCATCAAGATGAAAGGTCTCGGTGGTTTCCTGGGCGAACTGGCTTTCCAACCATTAGGTAAATGGATGCTTCCATTCAACCTATTCCTGGAAATTGTTGGCTTACTCGCAAAACCAATATCATTGGCATTGCGACTGTTCGGTAACATGTATGCAGGTGAGATGATCTTTATCCTGATCGCTTTACTGCCGTTCTGGATTCAGTGGGTTCTTTCTGTTCCATGGGCGATTTTCCACATTCTAGTTATTACATTGCAGGCATTCATCTTCATGGTATTGACGATAGTCTATATGGCCATGGCGCATGAAGAGCACTAAATTGTGATCGCTGAATAAAAAGATTTCATTCAAAACTTAAACTTAACTTAACTTTAACTTAGCAATTAGATCGGAGAAAAACTGATGGAAATGGCTTTGCTATATATCGCTGGTGCACTGATGTTGGGTCTTGGGGCCGTAGGTGCTGCTGTTGGTATCGGTATCCTTGGTGGTAAATTCCTTGAAGGTGCTGCTCGTCAGCCAGAACTGATTCCGCTTCTGCGTACACAGTTCTTCATCGTAATGGGTCTTGTTGACGCCGTTCCGATGATCGGCGTAGGTCTGGGTCTGTATGTACTGTTTGCTGTTGCAGGCTAATAAGTAGAGATGCAAACCTTTCCCATGTATATGGGTAACTACTTTTTAGAACAACTGCGAGAGGTAATGGCGTGAATATCAATCTAACCATCATTGGTCAGGCCATCGCATTCGCAATCTTTGTTATGTTTTGCATGAAGTATGTATGGCCACCTATTACAGGTGCCCTGGCAGAACGTAAGAAAAAGATTGCTGAAGGTCTGGACGCTGCTGAACGTGCTCAGCGCGATTTGTTACTGGCTCAAGAAAAAGCCGTAGAAAATATGCGTGAAAGCAAGGAACAGGCAGCCGCCATCATCGAACAGGCTAATAAGCGGGCTAGTCAGCTAGTCGACGAAGCTAAAGAGCAAGCGCGTGTTGAAGCAGAACGCATCAAGACAGCCGCTCAGGCAGAGATCGAACAGGATGTTAACCGTGCAAAAGAAACTCTTCGGAAACAAGTAGCTACATTAGTAGTTGCCGGTGCTGAAAAGATTCTGGAAAAATCGGTTGACCAAGCAGCCCACGCTCAGCTGGTTGATAAACTAGCAGCGGAGCTTTAAGCGAGGTTTACGATGGCTGAACTCAATACAGTCGCTCGTCCCTATACGAAAGCTGCATTCGAATTTGCGCAAGAAAAAGGCAATTTGGATCAGTGGTCAAAAATGTTATCAACTGTCGCAACGGTGGCAAGTGATAGTGTAATGGCAAAGGTTCTGGGAAATCCTGCGCTGACGAGTAAGCAGAAAGCTAGCGCTATGGTAGCGGTTTGTGAAGACTATCTGGATGAACCAGGTAAGAATTTCATTCAGTTACTCGCTGTTAATCAGCGTCTTGGTTTACTCCAGGAAATAAATGCGCAGTTCGAGCAGCTCAAAGCGAATTTGCAGAGGTCGGTCGATGTCGATGTGACCACTGCATATGAACTGGATGAGCAACAGCAACAGAAATTAACTCAGGCACTCAGCGCTAAGCTGGATCGTGACGTGACACTGACATCTAGCGTGGATAAATCAATCCTTGGCGGTGTTATTCTACGTTCACAAGACCTGGTAATCGACGGCTCAGTTCGCGCCCGATTGGCGAAACTAGCTGAAGCACTGAATTCCTGAGTATGAGGAATAACCATGCAGCAACTGAATCCATCTGAGATCAGCGAGATTCTCAAGAAGCGCATCGAAAAGCTGGATGTGTCTTCTGAAGCCCGAAATGAGGGCTCTATAGTCAGCGTATCCGATGGTATCATCTTGATCCACGGCTTGGCTGACGTAATGTACGGGGAAATGATCGAATTCCCTGGCGGTATTTACGGTATGGCGCTCAACCTTGAGCGTGACTCTGTCGGTGCTGTAGTTTTAGGTGATTACCAGGGTCTGGTCGAGGGCATGACTGCCCGATGTACCGGCCGTATTCTTGAAGTACCGGTCGGACCGGAACTGAAAGGTCGCGTTGTAGACGCGCTGGGTAACCCAATCGACGGTAAAGGTCCGGTTGAAGCTAAATTATCTGACGCTGTTGAAAAAGTAGCGCCGGGTGTAATTGATCGTAAATCGGTAGACCAACCTGTACAAACAGGTTTGAAAGCGATTGATGCGATGGTACCTGTAGGCCGTGGTCAGCGTGAGTTGATTATCGGTGACCGTCAGATCGGTAAAACAGCTATCGCGATTGATGCGATCATCAACCAGAAAGGTACGGGTGTAACCTGTGTCTACGTAGCTATCGGACAGAAGCAATCTACGATTTCAAACGTCGTACGTAAGCTGGAAGAGCATGGCGCAATGGATCATACCATTGTTGTTGCTGCCGGCGCTGCTGACCCTGCATCCATGCAGTTCCTGGCTCCTTATGCTGGCTGCTCTATGGGTGAATACTTCCGTGACCGTGGTGAAGATGCACTGATTGTATACGATGACCTGACTAAACAGGCATGGGCATACCGTCAGATTTCACTATTGTTACGTCGTCCTCCGGGTCGTGAAGCTTATCCTGGTGACGTATTCTACTTGCATTCTCGTCTGCTTGAGCGTGCTGCTCGTGTAAACGCTGATTACGTAGAAAAATTCACAAACGGTGAAGTGAAAGGTCAGACAGGTTCTTTAACTGCTCTGCCGGTAATCGAAACTCAGGGCGGTGACGTTTCTGCTTTCGTACCGACCAACGTTATCTCCATTACTGATGGTCAGATCTTCCTGGAAAGCAGCCTGTTTAACGCAGGTGTACGTCCGGCGATCAATGCTGGTTTGTCTGTATCCCGTGTAGGTGGTGCAGCACAGACTAAGATCATCAAGAAGTTGGGTGGTGGTGTACGTCTGGCTTTGGCTCAGTATCGTGAATTGGCTGCGTTTGCGCAGTTCGCATCTGATCTTGATGATGCAACACGTGCTCAGTTGGAACACGGTCAGGCTGTTACTGAGCTTATGAAGCAGAAACAGTACTCACCAATGTCTGTTGCAGAGATGGGCTTAAGCCTGTTCGCAGCAAACGAAGGTTTCCTGAAAGACGTTGAAATTAACAAAATCGGTAGCTTTGAATCTGCGCTGATCTCTTTCTTCAACAGCGAAAATGCTGACCTGATGAAAGATATCAATAAGAGCGGTAACTTCAGCGATGAAATCGCTGCACAGTTCAAAGCCGGTATTGATAAGTTCAAGTCAACTCAGACTTGGTAAGCACTCGTTGAGTGGTGGCCTGCAAATTTACGCAGGCCTTTACTAAGTTAAGGTTATATAGGCGGAACTATGGCAGTCGGAAAAGAGATTAAGACGCAAATAGCGAGTATCGGTAGCACGCGCAAGATTACCAGCGCCATGGAAATGGTTGCTGCGTCAAAAATGCGCAAAGCTCAGGATCGCATGCATTCTTCCCGCCCGTACGCTCGCAGTATCCGTGGTGTTATTCAGCATTTGTCTAAATCAAATCCTGAATACAAGCATCTTTACATGCAGGAACGTGAAGTTAAACGTGTCGGTTATATTATTGTAGCAACTGACCGTGGACTTTGTGGTGGTCTTAACGTTAACGCGTTTAAGAAAGCCATGTTAAGCATGAAAGAGTTCAACGACAAAGGCGTCGAGATTGACGTTTGCGCGTTAGGATCTAAAGCAGTCTCCTTTTTTAAGACCTACGGCGGTAATGTAGTAGCAGCAAAAACCCATTTGGGTGATCAGCCTGAAGTAACGGATCTGATCGGTGCTGTGAAAGTTATGCTGGATTCTTTTTCTGAGGGTAAGCTGGATCGTCTGTACGTTGTGGCTAACACTTTTGTTAACACAATGACGCAGAACCCGCAGGTTGAACAAGTGCTTCCACTGAAAACAGAAGACGATGAGGCGCTGCTGAATAATCACTGGGACTATATTTATGAACCTGACGCTAAAGAACTGCTGAATGGCCTTCTTATGCGTTATGTTGAGTCCGAAGTGTATCAGGCAGTAGTTGAGAATAACGCCTGTGAACAGGCCGCGCGAATGCTGGCAATGAAAAGTGCAACTGACAATGCCGGTGATTTGATTGACGAACTTCAAATGATTTATAACAAAGCTCGTCAAGCGGCAATTACTCAGGAAATTTCTGAAATTGTAAGTGGTGCTGCGGCTGTTTAATGCGGTGAACGGGTTAAAATTTAAGAGGATCCGAACATGAGTAGCGGACAAATTGTTCAGATTATAGGCGCGGTTGTCGATGTGGAATTTCCACGTGACAGCGTACCTAAAATTTACGACGCGCTGACCGTTTCAAAGAATGGTCTGACACTTGAAGTTCAGCAACAGCTGGGTGACGGTGTAGTACGTGCGATCGCGATGGGCCAGACTGAAGGTGTGAGTCGTGGCTTAGATGTAGAAAATACTGGTGCTCCAGTTTCTGTACCTGTAGGTACAGCAACATTAGGACGTATCATGGATGTATTGGGTAATCCAATTGATGATTGTGGTCCTATCGGCGAAGAAGAGCGTATGCCTATTCACCGTAAGGCTCCTTCTTATGCTGATCAGGCGGCTTCTAACGAGCTGCTGGAAACCGGCATCAAGGTTATCGATCTGGTATGCCCATTCGCCAAAGGTGGTAAAGTTGGTCTGTTCGGTGGTGCCGGTGTAGGCAAAACCGTAAACATGATGGAGCTTATCCGTAACATCGCTATTGAGCACTCAGGTTTCTCAGTATTTGCTGGTGTAGGTGAGCGTACTCGTGAAGGGAACGACTTTTACTACGAGATGAAAGAGTCCAACGTATTGGACAAAGTATCTCTTGTTTATGGTCAGATGAATGAGCCTCCAGGAAACCGTCTGCGCGTAGCGTTGACTGGCCTGACTATGGCTGAAAAATTCCGTGACGAAGGTCGTGACGTACTGTTGTTTGTTGACAACATCTACCGTTACACACTGGCAGGAACTGAAGTATCAGCTCTGTTGGGTCGTATGCCTTCAGCGGTAGGTTACCAGCCTACGCTAGCGGAAGAGATGGGTGTTCTTCAGGAGCGTATCACATCAACTCATACAGGTTCTATCACGTCTATCCAGGCGGTATATGTACCAGCGGATGACTTGACAGATCCATCTCCTGCAACCACCTTCTCCCATCTTGATGCGACAGTAGTACTGTCTCGTCAGATCGCAGAACTAGGTATTTACCCAGCAATCGATCCTTTGGATTCCTCTTCACGTCAGTTGGATCCTCTGGTTATCGGTCAGGAACATTATGACATTGCGCGTAATGTACAGGGTGTTCTTCAGCGTTATAAAGAGCTGAAAGATATCATTGCAATCCTGGGTATGGATGAGTTGTCTGAAGAAGACAAGCAAGTGGTTACACGTGCTCGTAAAATTCAGCGTTTCTTGTCTCAGCCGTTCTTTGTTGCAGAAGTATTCACTGGTTCGCCAGGTAAGTACGTTTCCCTGAAAGACACTATTCGTGGCTTTAAAGGTATTCTGGATGGTGAATATGATTCACTGCCAGAACAGGCGTTCTACATGGTTGGTGGCATTGAAGAAGCTGTTGAGAAAGCCAAAGGCATGTAATTGCTTTTGGTAAACCTTTAGAAGGAAAACAACATGGCTATGACTGTTCATTGCGATATCGTAAGTGCCGAAGAAGAAATCTTCTCTGGTCTGGTCGAGTTCGTATCAGTAACAGGTAGCCTGGGTGATCTGGGTATCTACCCAGGTCACGCTCCGCTTCTGACGGAACTGAAACCAGGCCCTGTCGAATTGCGTAAGCAGGGCGGCGAACAGGATATCTTCTACGTATCTGGCGGCTTCTTTGAAGTACAGCCAAACAAGATTATCGTTTTGGCAGACACTGCAATGCATGCAGGTGATCTGGACGAAGCGGCAGCTCTTGAAGCGCAGAAGCATGCTGAACAAGCGATGGGTGATAAGCAAAGCGAATTCGAATACGGTCGCGCTGCTACTCAACTGGCTGAAGCGGCGGCACAGCTCCGCACGCTACAGCAAATTCGCAAAAAGCTCGGCAAATAAAACTGACGTCGTTGAGTTACACACGAATAAAAAGGCAGCTTAGGCTGCCTTTTTTTGTGGTTGTCGAAGCAGTAGCATTAAAGCATTTCCCATAACGTATCAAAAATTATCTGCTGAGCCGTCGACACCTCTTTCGAGTCAATAAGTACCGCCGTAGGATAGTTGTTTGATGCTAATGAAATGATGGCACATTTCGGGGGATAGATAGCAATATAGGCGGCATCAACAGGACCTTCGGTTTTAATCCACTTTCTCTGTGATAACTCGGCATCTTCACCTCCCTCACCAATAGCGATTACCCGCACGCCGATTTTTCGCTGGATTCTTTGTGCCGTGTAATTCGGAAAGGGACGATAAAGGTGAGAACGAATCGGTTTTGAGGAAAATACAGAGTATTTGCGTTCACTCATTTGTGAGACGCTACTCAGAATATCTCTGAGCACAAACTCTATACCATCATCCCCCTCATAGAATTGCACATTAGCCGCAGTGAAATTAGGTTTAAGGTGATTAAGCTCGGGAATGATCGAATTTTTCAGTTGTTGAATCGTATTTGAGATCTCAAGTTGCTTCTGTTCAGCTAACTGTAGCAGTACTTCAGGATCGCGTGGAGAAAAAAGGCGGCGCTTTCCTTTTGGTAAATAACTGACAATACCTTTTTGCAGAAGTACTTTTAAGCAGTCGTACGTGGTACCCCGATTAATCCCTGCTTTCTCGGCAATGCTCCTGATGGGGCTGGGTCCAAGCGATAGTAATGCACGATAAATAGTAATTTCGCGTTGATCGAAGCCGAGTCTTTCTAGTATTGAATTTTGCATTTGTCAAAATTTTCCAGACAAAAAGTATTGTATAAGTTGAACTATAATATAGATTATCCATCATTCAATAAATTATGTAGATTTTTAATCTATTCAGATGCTACAGGATCGGATAATGACAACGGATATTGTAATTTTAGCAGCGGGTCAGGGAAGCCGTATGAAATCTTCTCTGCCTAAAGTACTGCACGCTGTTGCTGGCAAACCTATGGTCAAGCATGTACTGGATCAGGCACGTCATATCGATGAAGCAAAACTTCATGTGGTGATAGGTCATGGTGCCGAGCTGTTAGAAAAAGCGTTATCCGAAGAACAGCTGATGTTTGTTTTACAAGAGGAGCAGCTTGGTACCGGTCATGCGGTTGCACAAGCCTTACCCAATGTAGATCCTGAAGGGATAACCTTGATTTTATATGGTGATGTTCCGTTAACGCGTTCAGAGACCATGCAACAATTGGTCAGCATCGCTGCGCAGGGAAATTTAGGATTATTGACGGTTCATCTACAGAATCCTAGCGGGTATGGTCGGATTATCCGCAATCAGGACAATCATGTTGTGGCTATTGTTGAGCAAAAGGATGCGTCAGATGAGCAGCTTAAAGTAACAGAAGTTAATACCGGGATTATGGCGGTGCCCACTGGCTTATTGTTAGCATGGCTGCCTGAATTATCGTCGAACAATGCCCAGGGCGAATATTATTTAACGGATATTATCGCTATGGCCGCCGACCAGGGTGTTTTTATTGAAACACAGCATCCTGGCTGCGAACAGGAAGTGCAGGGCGTTAATAACCGCGTTCAGTTAGCCGAGCTTGAGCGCTGGTATCAACTACAGCAAGCGCAGACATTGATGCTCGACGGTGCAACATTAGCAGATCCTGCCCGGGTTGATGTTCGTGGCAAGGTAACGGTTGCAGGTGACGTCGTTATTGATGTTAACGTGGTATTTGAAGGTAACGTGGTATTAGAGCGAGGTGTCATTATTGAGCCAAACTGCATTATTAAAAACTCAGTGATCGGCGAAAACACACGTATCAAGGCCAACACCATGATTGAAGATGCTGATATTGGCTCTGATTGCGATGTGGGTCCTTTTGCAAGAATACGTCCCGGTACACAATTAGCGACCGGGGCAAAAGTTGGTAATTTCGTCGAGACTAAAAAGGCGATCATTGGTGAAGGCTCAAAAATTAATCATCTGAGTTATGTCGGTGATGCCATTATCGGTAAGAATACGAACATCGGTGCCGGCACTATCACCTGTAACTATGATGGAGTGAATAAGTCATTGACGCAAATTGGAGATCAGGTCTTTATCGGTTCGAATAGCGCGTTAGTTGCGCCTGTAAAAATTGGATCCGGCGCTACAGTCGGCGCAGGTTCAACGATTACCAAAGAAGTAGCTGAAAGCCAGTTGGCTGTGGCGCGGGTAAAACAAACTAATTTGTCTAACTGGCAGCGCCCAGTCAAGAAAAGCTAAGGAGAAGCAAGCATGTGCGGAATTGTTGGAGCAACGGCTGAGCGTTCGGTATCAGGAATATTATTAGAGGGCCTGCGTCGCCTGGAGTACAGGGGCTACGACTCTGCGGGCATGGCGGTCTGGGATGGTAAGTCCATTCAGCGCTTACGTCGGGCGGGTAAGGTCCAGGCGCTGGCCGATGCATTGGAAATGCAACCGCTGCCGGGTTCTGCAGGTATTGCACATACGCGTTGGGCGACTCATGGCAAACCGACAGAGCACAATGCACATCCACACATGTCAGGTTCAGCATTGGCCGTGGTGCATAACGGAATTATCGAAAATTTTGAAGAGCTCAAATCAGAGTTGATGACTGGTGGTTACCATTTCAGCTCTCAAACAGATACAGAAGTCATAGCACATCTGCTGGATCGCGCTATTAAGGCAGGAGCAGATCACTTAAGTGCAGTCAAAGCGACGGTAGCAACGCTGGATGGTGCATTTGCTTTAGGTGTGATGCATGAAGATAACCCCGGTGAACTGATTGCAGCACGTCAGGGCAGTCCATTGGTGATCGGTGTTGGTATTGGTGAAAACTTCATCGCATCGGATCAATTAGCCTTGTTGCCGGTGACTGATCGCTTTATGTTTCTTGAAGAGGGTGATATTGCTCACCTGACCAGAGATGAGATTATCGTTTGGGATATGAACGGCGAACTCGTCCAGCGAGAAATTGTTCAGTATGAACATGCTACATCTGCTACCGAAAAGGGAAAATTCAAGCATTTCATGTTGAAAGAGATCTATGAACAGCCAGGCGTAACGCTGGCTGCTTTTCAGGATCGGGTTCAGGATGCACTGGTGAATGAAAGAGCATTCGGTGAACATGCCTCTGCTATTTTTGACCAGGTAAAGCAAATTCAGATCATCGCCTGTGGTACCAGTTATCATGCCGGGATGATTGCCAAGTACTGGATGGAAGGGCTGGCAGGTATTCCTTGCCATGTTGAGGTGGCCAGTGAGTACCGTTATCGTCCGGTGGTGATTCAGGAAGGCACATTATTTATTTCGATTTCTCAATCAGGAGAAACGGCAGATACGTTAGCGGCGTTGCGTGATGTTAAACAACAAATCCTGGCAAGTCTGACTATTTGCAATGTTCCGGGTAGCTCGTTGGTACGTGAGTCGGATCTGTTCCTGATGACCAATGCCGGGCCAGAAATTGGTGTAGCGTCAACGAAAGCGTTTACCACCCAGCTTGTTTGCCTTTTGTTGACGACTGTCGTTATTGGCCGTCGCTTTAAAATGACGCAAGCAAAAGAGCGACAAATCGTTGAATCTCTTATGTTACTGCCTTCTCTGATAGAGCAGGCACTGGCAATGGATGCTGATATTGAATTGATGTCGCAGGCGTTTGCTGAAAAGCATCATTCTCTGTTTTTGGGACGGGGAACGCTTTACCCGGTCGCCATGGAGGGTGCTTTAAAGCTGAAAGAGATCTCCTATATTCATGCCGAAGCCTATCCAGCGGGTGAGTTGAAGCACGGGCCTTTGGCGTTAGTTGATAAGGATATGCCGGTTGTAACGATAGCTCCGCGTAACGACATGCTGGATAAACTTAAAGCAAATTTGCAGGAAGTTAGCGCACGCGGCGGAGAGCTGTTTATATTTGCTGGTTGTACACAGAAAGTTCAGGCAGGCGACGGTATTCACGTTTTGGGTATGCCAGAGATGCCAGAGATTCTGGAGCCGATTGTTTATACGATACCCTTACAATTGCTCTCTTACCACGTCGCCGTGCTGAAAGGCACCGATGTTGATCAGCCACGTAATCTGGCAAAATCGGTAACGGTGGAATAAAATTCCCTGCTTTCTGAATAATTGATAGCGAAGAATAAAGTCTGTCGGAACCTTTAATTATCCAAGGGGTAATTGAAGGTTCTGCCAGGTCGATGACAATTGAAAATGTAAGATCACAAAAAAGCTGATATGAGCGTAGATAGTGAAATTGCTCAGGATCTGAAACCATACCTCGGAAAGATTGTTTTCCGGAAAATCTCGCCCAGACTCATTCGTCAATTGTCGCGCTGGTGTAGCGACAATCTGCTTGGCGTATTCGCACGCTCACCGCCCAATGTTTCTTGATTACAGGCTTTTGTCAGGTAATTGTTAACTTAATCGTATGTTCCATAGCAAAAGCTTTATAGTTTTTTTGACCAAAACAGTACTATGTGTATAGTAAACAACGCCAAGACACGACTTATAAATCAGTCTGTTATTTGTTATATCGCCATTTAACTGGAGTCACCCCCTCATATGAACCTGCTATGGGTCGTACTACTACCTCTTATCGGCACATTAGTCCCTTTGTTTACAGAGCGTTTCGGCCGCAATATCTGTACTTTATCCGTTGCATTATTACCCGCCTGGTCACTCATTCTGGTACTTATGTATGCAGTGGATATATTTGATGGTCAAGCCATTCGCCAAACCATAGAATGGATTCCCGCTATAGGGCTGGATCTTTCATTTCGCCTAGATGGTCTGTCACTACTGTTTTTATTATTGATACTCGGCATTGGACTACTGGTAATTCTGTATGCCCGCTACTATCTGTCAGCAAAAGACTCGATGGGACAATTCTTTGCTTACCTGATCCTGTTTATGAGCGCGATGGTCGGTATTGTTATATCAAATAACCTGATCCAATTATGGATGTTCTGGGAATTAACCAGCATTAGCTCATTTCTACTGATCAGCTTTTGGTCTCATAAATCAGAGGCCCGAAAAGGCGCGAGAATGGCCCTAACCGTGACAGGAGCAGGTGGACTTGCTCTACTCGCAGGGCTGTTGATGATCGGCAATATGGTCGGTAGTTATGACCTCGATACAGTATTAGCGAGTGGCGACCTGATTCGATCACACGCCGCTTATCCGGTAGCCTTAGTATTGGTACTGTTAGGTGCATTCACAAAGTCAGCACAATTCCCGTTTCATTTTTGGTTACCCCATGCCATGTCGGCACCTACACCGGTAAGTGCCTACCTACATTCCGCCACGATGGTAAAGGCGGGTATTTTCCTCATGGCTCGTTTTTATCCGGCATTGGCTGGTACAGACCTATGGTTCATGATTGTCAGCCTAACCGGCTTGATAACACTCCTTATAGGTGCATATGTCGCCCTGTTTAAGCATGATCTAAAAGGCCTTCTTGCTTATTCGACGATTAGCCATCTAGGGCTGATTACTCTGCTGTTAGGTCTTAACTCGGATCTTGCCGCAGTCGCGGCAGTATTCCATATTATCAACCACGCTATCTTTAAAGCTTCGTTGTTTATGGCTGCCGGAATCATTGATCACGAGTCTGGCTCACGGGATATGCGCAAGCTCAATGGCCTGATGAAATACATGCCCTATACCGCGACACTCGCCATCGTCGCCGCGCTATCAATGGCAGGCGTTCCTTTATTGAATGGCTTTCTGTCAAAAGAGATGTTTTTTGCTGAAACCCTTAACCAAAGTACACTGGGCTCTCTGTCTTGGATGATTCCGCTGTTAGCCACAGTCGGCGCTGCGTTTTCTGTCGCCTACTCATTACGCTTCATTCATGATGTATTCTTTAACGGTGAGCCGATAGACCTTCCTAAAACCCCAAAAGAACCTCCGCGTTATATGAAGGTGCCGGTCGAGATTCTGGTAGCCCTGTGTTTACTGGTGGGGATATTCCCTGCCTATGTTGTCGGTGACCTATTGCATGTCGCCGCCTCTGCGGTGCTGACTCATGATGTTCCCGTTCACAGTTTGGCTATATGGCACGGATTAAACATACCGTTGTTCATGAGTTTCCTGGCTATGGTGGGAGGCGCAATTATTTACTACAACCGACGTCATCTTTTTCAGTTTCAATCACAATTTGATGAACCTGATGCAAAAAATATCTTCGAAGGCGGTGTTCAATCGATCGTCAACGCTTCTGAGCGCATTATAAGTGCCTTGGAAAACGGCTCTTTGCAACGGTATATGTTTTTATTGTTGTTATTCACATTAGTCATGGCGGGATTACCTCTGCTTGGTCTGACTCAGAACATAGGCACGCGCACTCAAATCCCGCTTGACGGTGCAACAGTCACCGGGGCCGTGCTATTGGTATTGAGTGCCATCGCAACCGTAATATGGTACAGACGGCGATTTCTTGCGCTGATATTTTTGTCTGTTGTGGGGTTAATGGTATCGCTGATATTTGCTAAATTTTCAGCACCAGATTTAGCCCTAACGCAACTATCAGTCGAAATAGTTACCATTATTTTGTTACTTCTGGCGCTATTCTTTTTACCGCAAAGTACACAGAAAGAGTCAACTAACAGGCGTTTAAGCGGAGATTTATTAATTTCAGGGCTATTAGGTTGCGTCATAGGGACCATCTGTTTCGCCATGCTCACAACGCCTTTGGATACGATTTCAGACTTTTTCTTAGCCAACAGTAAAACCGGTGGCGGCGGAACCAATGTGGTGAATGTCATTTTGGTCGATTTCAGAGGCTTCGACACACTCGGTGAAATTACCGTACTGGGTATTGCCGCATTAGGGATTTTTAAACTGATTGCCAAAATGCGTATCTACATGCCTGTACGTGACGACGCCGGACGTGCCTGGAGTAATGATCCTCATCCTATGATGTTTGAAATGGTGTCACAGAGTCTGCTTCCATTAGCGATACTGGTATCCGTTTATATTTTCTTACGCGGGCATAACGTACCCGGTGGTGGCTTTATTGCCGGTCTTATTACCGCCGTGGCGATTATTCAGCAATATATTGCACATGGTGTTCAGTGGATTAAACCCCGAATCAAAATCGACTACCAATGGCTCATTGCCGGCGGGATATTAATTGCGACCACGACAGGCTTAGGCAGCTGGATATTTGACGAACCATTCCTGAGCACCTGGTTTGATCACTTCAATTTACCCTGGGTTGGAGAGTTCGAACTCGCCAGTGCTATGTTGTTCGATTTAGGGGTCTACCTAACGGTCGTGGGCTCTGTGATGCTAATACTGGCAAATTTGGGCAAGCTTACCACTAGCGAACGCTTTGAAATGAAGGAGAACGATTGATGGAAGCGATTTATGCGTTCTGTGTCGGTATATTGACTACCTGTGGATTTTTTCTCGTGCTAAGAGGACGGACATTCACTGTTGTCATAGGTTTAACCCTGCTGTCGTACGCAGTAAACTTGTTTCTTTTCGCCAGTGGTCGCCTAAAACTCAACGGTGCTGCAGTACTGGGACAATCTGCTGAATACAGCGACCCATTACCGCAAGCACTGGTATTAACCGCTATTGTAATCGGCTTTGCCATGACTGCATTTGTGGTGATATTAGCCATGCGCTCGCGAGCTGACCAAGGCAATGATCATGTAGACGGTCAAATGCCTGACCAACCCAGCCGGATCAGTGTTTCAGATAAGAGGAGTGGTTAATGCAACACTTGGCTATTTTTCCCATTTTATTGCCGCTGCTGGCGGCTGTCTTTATGTTATTGCCGCCGTTAAGTAACTCCATCACCCGACAGCGTATTTTTGCCGTTTCGATTTTGCTTCTTCTGGTTACAGTATCCACTTTGCTTTTGCTCACCAGCCATCAACAAGGAACCCAATTGTACATACTGGGTGGCTGGCAACCGCCTTTCGGCATCACCCTGGTCGGCGACAGACTATCAACCATGATGGTATTACTTACCTCGGTGCTTGGTTTGGGCGCACATTTATATGCCTGTGCGGGTGAAGATAAAGATGGCATGTATTTTCACCCACTTTTTATGTTTCAGATCATGGGGGTTAATGGCGCGTTTCTGACAGGAGATATTTTTAATCTGTTTGTTTTCTTTGAAGTGCTGCTGATTGCTTCTTATGCGCTATTGATACATGGCGGCGGTAAACAGAAAACCAAAATGAATGTGCATTATGTGATTCTTAATTTAGTCGGCTCGGGTATCTTCCTGTTTGCACTGGGTATTTTATACGGCACCATCGGCTCACTTAATATCGCCGACATGGCCAACAAAGTACGCTTATTAGACGAACATGAACAAGCCTTAGCGAAAGCCGGCGGCCTGTTATTGCTGGTAGTATTTGGGTTAAAAGCGGCTTTGCTGCCATTACATTTTTGGTTACCTAAAACCTATGCAGCAGCCAGTGCTCCGGTTGCAGCGCTCTTCGCCATTATGACCAAGGTGGGTGTCTACAGCATTTTACGTGTACACACGACCATCTTTGGCGAAGATGCCGGAGCCCTTGCCGGCATTGCCATTCCTTGGTTATGGCCATTGGCGCTGCTAACGTTAACCATGGGAGCCATCGGCGTACTGGCCAGCCCGGGCTTAAGGTTAACCGCAGCCAATTTAGTCATCGTCTCGGTCGGGACGCTCATGCTGGCGATTGCCATGCAACGTGAATCGGCCACCTCTGCAGCGCTTTACTATATGATGCATACGACTTTGGTGACAGGCGCACTCTTCCTGATCGCAGACCTCATTAGTAAGCAACGAGGCAAAGCCGAAGATCGCTATGTGATCGCGCGCAAAATGAGGTATGGAAAATTCATAGGCATTGCGTTCTTTATTGCCGCACTCACGTCAGTGGGTATGCCACCCTTATCAGGTTTTGTGGGTAAAATACTAATATTACAAGCCACTCAAGGCTTAGCTGAAACGGCTTGGGTATGGGCGATCGTGCTGCTGGCAGGGCTAGCGTCGATGGTAGCCATATCCCGTGCGGGTACCACTATTTTCTGGCGAGCTGCAGGAGAAAATACCAATAATGAGAAGCTCTCCCCACTGAAGATTATCGCCGTTGTTTTATTACTCTCTGCATCACCGCTGTTGGTCGTGTTTGGGGGGGCGGTTACAGACTATACCAACCTGGCAGCGGCTCAACTGCATAACTCGATGCCAACAGTGACTGCTCTACTTCCAGGAGGGAATGAATAATGACAACTAGTCCGCGTTTTCGCTTGTTACCCATGCCACTGCATTCTCTGCTACTGTTCGTCGTCTGGCTATTGCTCAATAATACTGTCGCACCGGGCCACTTAGTATTAGCTGCATTTTTGGCAATCGCCATTCCTTTACTGACATCGGGTATGCATGATCCGCAACCCAGTATTCATAAGCCATTCGTTACTCTTCGCTATATATTAATGGTGATCGGTGACATTGTTGTGGCTAATTTTGAAGTCGCGGTATTAGTCATTGGTCCCGCTAAAAAGCTGCAGCCTGCCTTTGTCGCTATCCCTCTGGATATCGAACATGAACTTCCGATCACTATACTGGCCAGTACGGTCTCTTTAACACCTGGCACCGTTAGCGCAGAAATCTCCGAAGACAAAAAATGGCTCTATGTACACGTGCTTAATCTGACGAATGAAGAAGAGCTTATCGCCTTAATCAAACACCGTTATGAGAGACCTCTTAGGGAGATTTTCAAATGCTAAGTACTGCAATAGTGGTTGCAACCACGCTAGTTTGCATATCTTTAATCCTTAACTTGTGGCGTTTGTTTATTGGGCCAAGCAGACCTGACCGCATTCTGGCACTCGACACCATGTACATTAACAGTATTGCGTTGATCCTGTTGTTTGGTATTTCTTCAGGTACAACCCTGTATTTTGAGGCTGCATTGTTAATTGCCATGCTGGGGTTTGTGAGTACCGCCGCCATGTGCAAATATATTTTACGTGGCGACCTGATCGAATAAGCAGCCACTTAAAGCCATGTAACAACGATATACAGCTAAAGAGTTAGGAAAATAGAATGGAATTTTGGATTGAGTTAGTAGTTTCAGTATTGCTGGTAGTGGGAGCCATATTTGTATTTATTGGCTCACTGGGCCTGGCAAAGCTGCCCGATTTTTACACCCGGCTTCACGCCCCAACCAAAGCGACAACGTTGGGCATGGGCTGCATGCTTATTGCGTCGGTGATACTAGTCACCTATCAGCAAGGTTATTTAAGCCTGCATGAGCTGCTTATCACATTATTTTTGCTCATTACTGCGCCTGTTACCGCCCATATGCTGGCTAAAACGGCGCTGCACCATAACCTGGAGATACTCGATAAAACGTCAGACAAGGCCCTGTCAAAGCGTGCACGTGAGCGAATGAATCCATAGTCAGCCATCTAGATCCACCCAACAGAGAGCCTGCCTGTGGTCCGTCAAAGACAATGAGCAGGGCTTTACACAAGCGAAGCATTTTTTATCCAAGATTTCATATTTTCATCGCTTGTTTTTTGTAGCATACGATTAAGTGAATAACTTTATTTGAGAACTTTACACGGAAGCACGGGCTCCTGGCGTTAGTTGATAAGGATGTACCGGTTCTCAAAGCAAACTTGCAGGTAGTCAGTGACGGTAGAATAACCCTTAGAAACGACCCAACCGCCAGGCAAAATCCTTCATGCGTGATTCTTTAGATAGTTGGTGAAAGTCTGGTAACGGTCCACTAACCCAGGATCTTTTTCCGGCGTGAATGTCCGATTGATACGGTGTGGCCAGACGGGGCGTTCGCTATGTGCCAGCCATGCAATACCCTTGGCAGTCGTTTCCCTGGCTTCAAATCGGATTACAGGAAGTTGAGACAGGTTTGCTAGTTTCTGGCATAAGCCATCCAGTCGTGAGACGCCGCCACTCAGATAAAGCTGCCTGATTGTTGTTGCTGAGTCGCGCATCAAATCCAGATTGTTCAGGAGCAGAAAGAGGATGCTTTCAACCACGGCAACGGCACGATGCTCAATGCTGTGCGATTCATTGCTGTTATGCATGTTGTTATTAATGCTGTTGAAGAATTTCGGCTTCAGGTCAGTGTTCCACCAGGGGCTGCCAATGTTTCCGATACTGTTGATAAAGATAGGTGGTGCCGTGATGGCTGCCAGCCATTGTGGTAATTGTTCCCACCAATCGTCTTTGGGATACTGCTTCCTGATCCAGTTCAGTGCGCTGCCGGCGCCGTTGACGGTTCCTTCCAGAAAATAACGGGATGATTGCGCATCAGTATAGCCAATGCTAGTTAGCAGCGGAGCTTGCAACTGTACTTCTCTGATTGGATACAGCACAAATCCGCCACTTCCAAGATTGATATAGGCGGTATTGGCCTCAGGTTCTCCGGCAGCGAACAGCGCCGCATTCTGGTCGCCGTTGGCAGCGGTCAGTGGAATGCCGGTATCCAGCAATGTGCCGAAATGCCGGCAGCTCGCCACGCAATCGGGTAAAACATGTTTCGGGATAGCGTAAAGGCTTAATAGCTCTTTCGACCAGTCACAGGTACGGATATCCATGAGTTGAGTGCGTTGCGCATTGGCAGGATCAACGACAAATGCATCACTGCGGGTCAGATGCTTGAGCAGGTAACTACTCAGAGGGAGTAAACGTAAAGCGCTATGTGGCTGCTGTTGATCCCGCTGTTGATCGAGAATCCAGCGCATTTTGCTAGCACCATAATGCGCCGATAGCGGTAAGCCACTGATGTCCTGGATACGTTGTTTTTTGTCTGGCAAAGTTTCGATCAGCCCGGTGGCACGGGTGTCTTGCCAGCTGACAGCGGAAGCTACAGGCTGTCCCGACTCGTCACAGGGAACCAATGTCGAGCGTTGCGTCGCCAATCCGCATTGTCTGATTTGATTGCGCTGGGATGCTGGAATTTTTTGCAATACTTGTTCGATGCAGACCTCGATGGAGCGCAGAATCTGCAGCGCATCCTGCTCAATGTGCCCATTGCTGAGGCGCTGCAGCTCTACCGACTGCCATTCGCTGTCGATGGTCCTGCCATTGGAATCATAAAGAATGGCACGGCTGGCATGCGTGCCTTGGTCTATAGCAAGCGTGAAATCCATAAACAGAGTATAGCAAATTATCAGTTTTAGCATGAAATGGCGCAATTTTGGTAAATCACGCCACTTGTTTTTTGTATAAGGTAACTCATGTTATTTTGCAGAATCCAGGGACAGTTTACTTAATTCAACTTACCTTCAGGACTAGGTTTCACGGAGAATGGTGAAGCGCGATCCAAGCACCGCGTAAGGCATAATTCTTGCCTCTGTAGTATTCGAGTAATACCACTCGCCTTTTAGCACATGATATTTTCTTTGATGTCAGACCGTTAACAATGACTTGTTGGCAGTCGTTCGTACTATTTTTTCGAGCATCGGAGCAAATAATGAATAATAAAAAGATATTAATGATCACAGGTGATTTTACTGAAGATTATGAAACCATGGTTCCTTTTCAGACGTTAATGGCTGTAGGGCATAGCGTGGATGCAGTCTGCCCGGATAAAAAAAGTGGTGACACCGTGGTTACCGCTATTCATGATTTTGAAGGTGATCAGACCTATACGGAAAAACGCGGCCATAATTTTGTATTAAATGCGACTTTTGATGACGTTGTGTTGGCAGATTATGATGCGTTGGTTATTCCGGGTGGGCGGGCACCCGAATATTTGCGGTTGAATCCTCAGGTCCTGTCTATGGTTAAGCACTTTTTTGATACGAATAAACCGGTGGCGGCAGTCTGTCATGGGGCGCAGCTTTTAGCGGCCGCAGGCGTATTGAAAGGTAAGCAATGCTCAGCGTATCCTGCATGCCAGCCTGAGGTGGAAAGTGCTGGCGGTACATTTGCAGAAATCGAGGTATTTGAAGCGGTAACAGACGGGAATTTGGTGACAGCGCCGGCTTGGCCAGCTCATCCTGCTTGGCTATCTCAGTTTATGATATTGTTAAACAAATGATATCAGGGTGACGTAACTGCGAAAGTAAGACGGTTGATTTAACGGCTTGGGTTAACTCGGCCGTCTTATCCTTTGGATAAACAAATACGGAGTGAATGCCCGTGTGTAAACTCTTTATTCAGGCGAATGCTGAGCTTTGGTCAAGTAGCACCAGGTCTTTGCGTATTGATGGGATGGTCACGAGTATTCGGCTCGAAAATTATTTCTGGACGATACTGGATAATATTTCTAGCCGGGATGGTATGAATATTCCTCAAATGATCACACGTCTTTATCATGAATCAATCGACGCCGAACATGATTTAGGTAATTTCACGTCGTTTCTTCGCGTATGTTGCATGCGCTATTTAGCCTTGCAATTGAGTGGAGAGATTCCAATAAATGAGAATGTGGCAATATCTTCGTTGGATGTTGAGGATATATTGGCGCGTGAGAAACGAGATTATCATTAGTTTATCTCTGATGGATGATGGTTTTTATTCCCGGTCAACTTTCGTTAACTTCAACTAACGCTAAATTAGTTCACCTTTGTGTATTCACTGGTTAGGATAGCTCTACTATTTAGTAGGGAGAAATAACGTGAACGATACGGTAACTATTTTCGCCATCAATTTCATAGCGACGATCGGAGTTATATTTCTGATCGTTGCTGCGGGTTTATTGATCAGCGCTTTTATTCTTTATCAACATGATAAAAAGCAAACCTCGCAAACAATTCGACGCAACTATCCGCTGATTGGTCGTTTTCGCTATCTATTTGAGCATCTGGGTGAGTTCTTCCGTCAGTATTTCTTTGCGATGGATAGGGAAGAGCTACCGTTTAACCGTGCACAACGCAGCTGGGTATATCGTGCTGCAAAGAACATAGATAATACGATCGCTTTCGGCTCGACACGTGATTTACGCAGACCCGGGACTTATTACTTTCTTAACTGTCCATTTCCCACCTTATCTGAAGATTCCGCACAATCACAACCGTCGCGCATAGGGCCCTATTGTGAGCATCCGTACGATGCACCTTCCTTCTTTAATATTTCGGGCATGAGCTATGGAGCCCTATCCGCGCCAGCGGTTCAGGCGTTGTCACATGGTGCGGCTAAGGCCGGTTGCTGGATGAATACCGGTGAAGGTGGCTTATCTCCTTTTCATCTTGAGGGGGGCTGTGATCTGGTCTATCAGATCGGTACGGCAAAGTATGGTGTTCGGGATGCAAATGGCCAGTTATCAGATGAAAAGCTAAGAGAAAAGGCAGCCATTAAACAGCTACGTATGTTTGAACTGAAACTTTCTCAGGGCGCTAAACCCGGAAAGGGAGGGATTTTACCTGCAGAGAAAGTCAGTAAGGCAATCGCTGAAATTCGTGGTATTCCTGAAGGGAAGGCGTCTATCAGCCCTAACAGGCATGCAGACATCGCTACTATTGATGACCTGCTTGATACTGTTGCAAGAATACGCCGGGTCACGGGTAAGCCTTGTGGGTTTAAACTGGTCTTGGGTACAACTGACTGGTTAGATCAGTTTTGTGAAGCGGTGAATCATCGGGGCATTGAAAGTGCGCCCGATTTCATAACGCTGGATAGCTCTGATGGTGGAACCGGCGCGGCACCTATGCCTTTGATGGATAACGTAGGTTTGCCGGTGCGTGAGAGTTTGCCGATTCTGGTGAATAAACTACACCAACATGAATTACGTGAACGAATCAGAGTGATTGTATCCGGCAAGATGATAAACCCGAGTGATGTAGCGGCAGCTATTTGTGTTGGTGCAGATTTTGTTGTCAGTGCACGCGGATTTATGTTTTCACTGGGATGTATCCAGGCGTTGCAATGTAATAAGAACACCTGCCCGACGGGTATTACAACACATGATCCTGACCTGCAGCGGGGGTTGGTGCCAGAAGTAAAAGCGGAACGCGTCGCTCATTTTCATAATAACCTGGTGCACGAGGTAGAGACGATAGCCCACTCTTGTGGAGTAACCGAGCCACGTCAACTAAAGCGTCATCATGCTGCCATTGTCATGGACGGCGGTAGTTCGGTGCCGTTAAATATTATTTACCCTGAGTATTAAGCGAGCCGACTGCTTAAGGATTAGCAGAGAAGCCCGGCACTCAGCTAGAGTGAATCAAACCAGGCTTTTCTGTCTAATACCGTTGCAAGCTTACGTATTTCGCGGTGTTCTTCAATAGCGCGTCTGGCTTTAAATAAACGTTGCGTTGCTTGTTTTTTGTTATGAAGTTTTTTTGTGTCTTCGTAGCCCATGAGCGTATTCATGATCTCAAGCTGTATTTCGCTGAAACGATCTGCATTCTGTTTTAACATCACATATCAACCTGTTCTCTGTTGTTTTGCGACAGGATATTTTATTCAGATTGCAGAAATATTAAGGCGATGAAAATAGTTGATTACACTTCAATATCAGGGGGTGTAATAAGACGCTTATCGTTCTGTCTTAAGCTGCGCAGGCTACGTTTAATAGTTTTCAGGTGATCAAGTAGCGCGGGGCCGAGACGCATTGCAACGCCAACGGCTAATACATCAATAACGACGAGGTGGAGCACTCTGGAGGACATCAAGGTGCTTAGGTCTTTATCCTCTTCCACATCAATATGGATAGCGATATTGGCCAGGTCGGCTAATAAGGTATTACTCGGGCATAAAGTGATAACGGTCGCGCCGGTCTCTTTGACTAATTTGACGGTATGCAGCAGGTCTTTCGTTTGGCCTGTTTGTGATATAGCGACAACCACATCACCTGCTGACATAGAAACAGCGGAGATGGTTTGCATATGCGGATCAGAATAAGCAGCAGCAGATATCTGTAAACGGTAGAATTTATGTTGTGCGTCACTGCACACAGCCGCGGAGGCGCCAAAGCCATAAAACTCTATCCGTTTTGCTTTGACCAGCACATCAATCGCATTTTCCAGGGTTTCAGCATCCAGCTGATCACGAATGTTGATCAGGTTGCCGATCATTGAGTCGAAAATCTTTTGCTTAAACTCTGAGACCGTGTCTTTAGAGTCCAGAGCAAACTGTTCGAAGTTAGGGTTACTGGCCAGCCCTTGAGCTAGCGTCAGTTTAAAGTCCTGAAAACCATCATAATGCAGTGCGCGGCAAAATCTAACGACGGTAGGCTCGCTGACATTCGCTTCCGAGGCCAGATCCACGATACGCATGTGGATAACTTCCTGTGGATTAGCCAATACGAAGTCTGCTACTTTTTGCTCCGATTTTCGGAGTGTAGGGTGAGCATCATTGATTGTCTTTAGTAAGTTTGCTGCGTTCAAAAGTAACTCTCGTTAAGCGCGATTACATAACATATCAGTATATCAACGAAATCTTGAACAACATAATGTCACAAGGATTAATGATCAAAACCAGGCAATTTTCTCTAGTGACTAAGGCTGGATAGATGAAAAATTAAAGCAGTTTGTTTTAGTTTCGGTGTAGTGTCTCGGTATTACCACGTACGTAATAAAAGAGCTGTCCGTGATTATTGCAGGGGCTTATAGTGCATGCTATGTTTATTGCATATTACTGAAAAATAATAAAATAAGGAGTAGGCCTTTGAAACGTCGTCAATTTCTAAAAGGTGCCGGAGCTGCAACCGTAGCAACAGGTGCCTTGATGTCCACTGCCGCTCAGGCAGCACCAGAATTTAAGTGGAAAATGGTAACTACCTGGCCTAAAAACTTCCCTGGTTTAGGTGTTGGAGCGAACAACCTGGCTCAGCTGATCAATGATATGACCGGTGGCCGGGTCGAAGTTAAAGTTTATGGTGCTTCAGAATTAGTTGGAGCGCTCGAAATTTTTGATGCTGTCTCCCGCGGAACAGCGGAAATGGGCCACGGTGCTTCTTACTACTGGAAAGGTAAAAGCCGTGCAGCGCAGTTCTTCGCCGCTGTACCTTTTGGTTTGACCGCTCAGGAGATGAACAGCTGGTTGTATCACGGTGGTGGCATGGAGCTGTGGGAAGAAACCTATGCAGCGTTTGGCCTGGTGCCTGGCGCTGCAGGTAATACTGGCGTACAGATGGGCGGTTGGTTCAATAAAGAGATCAACTCAGTAGAAGACCTTCAGGGTCTTAAAATGCGTATGCCTGGCTTAGGTGGAGAAGTATTGAAGCGAGCGGGAGGTACTCCGGTATTACTACCAGGTGGCGAGATCTTCCCTGCACTGCAATCTGGCGCAATCGATGCAACAGAGTGGGTGGGCCCATATAACGATGCAGCCTTTGGTTTACATAAAGCCGCGAAGTTTTACTACTACCCAGGATGGCATGAGCCAGGTACAACCCTTGAGTGCTTCATGAATAAAGAAGCATTTGAGAAATTACCCGCTGACTTGCAGGTGATTGTGCGTAATGCGATTCGTGTCGCTAACCAGGATATGCTGGCAGATTTCACGGCGAAGAATAACCTCGCACTGGAGCAGTTAGTTAACGAGCAGAACGTGCAGTTACGTAAATTCCCGGATGATGTTCTGGCGAAACTGAAAGCGCTGTCTGATGAAGTGATTGCAGAAGAAGCGGCGAGTGATGACATGACGAAGAAAGTGTTCGACTCTTTCGTTAAATTCCGTGATCAGGCGACTAAATGGCATCAGGTATCTGAACAGGCTTACCTGAATGCGCGTAACCCGCTATAAGGGTTAATTGTTAATCTTAAAGCCGGCAGATGCCGGCTTAATGAGATGGTTCCCCTCGCTTTTAACCAGCTATGCTGGAAAGGTGACGAAACCAACAAGGAGAACCATCTCATGTATATCAAAGTCCTTGGAATCGATTTAGGCAAGTCTTCTTTTCATTTAATCGGTTGTGACTCCCACGATCAACAAGTCTGTAAAAAGAAACTTTCTCGTCAAAAACTCATAACTTTTATCGCTCAACTACCGCCGTGTCTGATTGCATTTGAAGCCTGTGGTGGTGCGCATTGGTTAGGCCGCCTCTGTATGGAGCACGGTCATGACGTTCGATTAATCCCACCTCAATATGTTAAACCTTTCGTTAAAGG
>NZ_FOOU01000007.1 GCF_900113275.1 Neptunomonas qingdaonensis | reverse complement strand
CAGTTATGCCTGACCGAGGAGCAGTTGGCCGCCTTGGTTCAGGGGTTACCCTGGCAACGCCTCGGTGCCGAAGGCGTGATCTCGATGCTGTAACCACAAATCCGTTATTCAGACCATTATCAGAAAAGCGAATCGTCACAAAAGTAGTGACTTGGCATACTGCCCGGTATGTCACAACGTCCCGATCTTAACGCACTCTCCCCCGATCAACTCCGCGCCTTGGCCGCCGAGTTAATGGTCTCGCTGGAATCTCAGGAACACGCACTGAGCCAGAAAGATCGGGCGCTGGTGCGCAGCAATGCCATCATCGAGAAACTGACTCACGAACTGGCCATCCTGAAACGTCACAAGTTCGCCCGACGCAGTGAACAACTGGACGCGGCTCAAGGCCTCTTGCTGGATGAGTTGATCGACAGCGACCTGGCCGCTATCGAAGCCGAGCTGGCTCAGGCCATGTCTGATGAAGAGAAAGCGGCCAAACCCAAACAACCACCTAAGCGGGCTCCGCTGCCGCCTGAGTTGCCCCGCACTCTGATCCATCATGAACCTGAGAACACCCAGTGTCGCTGTGGCTGCCAGCTTAAGCGCATTGGTGAAGATATCAGTGAGAAGCTGGATTACCTGCCCGGCGAGTTCACCGTGGAGCGCCACATCCGCGGCAAATGGGCTTGCGAGCAGTGCGAAACCCTGATTCAGGCACCGGTACCCCCGCAGGTCATCGATAAAGGCATTCCCACCGCCGGATTACTGGCTCAGGTGCTGGTCGCCAAGTATTCGGATCATCTCCCTCTGTACCGTCAGGAACGCATCTTCGGCCGTGCCGGCCTTGCCATCCCGCGCTCCACTCTGGCGGAGTGGGTCGGGGCGTGCGGTGTGCAGTTGCAACCACTGGTGGATGCCCTGAGAAGTACCCTGTTGGAACAGGCCGTTCTGCACGCCGACGAAACACCGGTCAGCATGCTGGCTCCGGGCAAGAAGAAAACGCATAGGGCCTACGTCTGGGCTTATTGCAGCACACCGTTCTCGGAACTGAAGGCCGTTGTTTACGACTTCGCTCCAACCCGGGCCGGAGAACACGCGCGCAACTTCCTTCAAGGTTGGCAGGGCAAACTGGTCTGCGACGATTACTCGGGTTACAAGGCCGGCTTCGGCAACGGCATCACCGAAATCGGTTGCCTGGCCCATGCCCGCCGTAAGTTCTTCGATCTGCATCAGGCCAATAAGAGCGAATTGGCGGCACACGCCCTCGAATACATGGGGCAGTTATATCAGATCGAGAGGGAAACCAAAGACCTGCCTCCCGACAAACGACAACGAATCAGAGAAGATAAAGCCCGCCCTATTGCGGATGCCTTACATCAATGGATGCTGGCGCACCGACAGAAAGTGCCGGATGGCTCCGGCACGGCCAAAGCATTGGATTACAGCCTTAAACGCTGGAAAGCGCTAACGCGCTATCTGGAAGATGGTGCGGTGCCCATCGACAACAACTGGGTGGAAAACCAGATACGCCCGTGGGCGCTGGGTCGCTCGAACTGGCTGTTCGCGGGTTCACTGAGAAGTGGTCAACGTGCAGCGGCGGTGATGACGTTGATCCAGTCTGCCAAACTGAATGGACACGATCCGTATGCCTACCTGAAAGATGTGTTGTCGAGGCTGCCAACGCAGAAGAACAATGCCATTGGTGAGTTGCTACGGCAAAACTGGACGTCGGCGGTTATTAGGAAGGTGTGATAACCGGCCGCTTACCGTTATCCTTAATAAATTCATACCAGTCATGGCTTGTATATTGACTGCCTTGATCAGAATGAACCAATACTTTTGAACGGGGCTTACGCCGCCAGACTGCCATTAACAGCGCGTTTAATGCTAACTCCTTGGTCATGCGCGGCTGCATTGACCAGCCCACCACGCGACGGGAATACAGGTCGATGACAACGGCCAGGAATAGCCAGCCTTCATGAGTTTTAATGTAAGTGATATCAGTTACCCACGCATGGTTTGGCATCTGGACTGTAAACTGACGATCAAGCGTGTTGGCGGTGGTAATATGTGATGATCCCGTACGGTATCGGGGTTTGCGATAGCCGACCTGAGCCTTCAATCCCGATAGTTTCATCAGCCGATGTACGCGGTTAATACCGACCTTCTCACCCATGCTTCGCATATCACTGTGGATCTTTCTATAGCCATAGACACACCCTGATTCCAGCCAACACTGCTTGATGACGCCAGACTGCCTGTCATCTTGTTGTTGGCGCGACGACGTGGGAACAGCCAGCCATGCATAGAAGCCGCTGGGGTGCACATCGAGTAATGCGCACAGCCGCCGAACAGGCCAGCAGTCCTTGTGATGCTTAATAAAGGTATACCTCAGTCGGACTGCTTCGCGAAGTATACCGCTCTTCTGTCACGCGTTTTAACTCTTTACGTAACCGCTGTAGCTCAGCGTGTTCATCAGACTGTTTTTTAAACGTATTGGATTCAGGGCCATAGGCTTTTATCCACGCATATAAACTGTGTGTGGTGGTGCCGAGACGACTGGCGACCTCAGCAACGCTATGGCCGCGTTCAGTGACTTGTCGTACGGCTTCAATTTTGAATTCTTCAGGGTATCGTTTACTGCTCATAAGCACCTCTCTAGTTAGCCATTTTATCTAACTAATAGGTGTCTACCAAACTAGTGGCGATTCAGCTTGATAAAGAGAATGAAATACTAATTGGGAGATAAAGATTAGAATATAAACTGTCACCGGGAGTACTAGAAATAAGACTTTAAACTGGTAGCGGGAGTACTAGAAATAAGATTTTAAACTGGTAGCGGGGGCCGGATTTGAACCAACGACCTTCGGGTTATGAGCCCGACGAGCTACCATACTGCTCCACCCCGCAACACTATAATTGAATAAACGATTTTATGATTTGGTAGCGGGGGCCGGATTTGAACCAACGACCTTCGGGTTATGAGCCCGACGAGCTACCATACTGCTCCACCCCGCAACAACTTTCATAATCGTACTTATTCACATCGAAGATTACAACAATAAGTCATTGATAAACTTCTACAAAATTGGTAGCGGGGGCTGGATTTGAACCAACGACCTTCGGGTTATGAGCCCGACGAGCTACCATACTGCTCCACCCCGCATCAAATTGTGGAGCGAATACTATAGTGATTATTACGCTTGTGCAACATTATTTTCAAGATCTTTTCTTCGCCTCACTTTTCAGCGCCTTGGCGCGGCGGATATCTCTTTTTTGGCATTCAACAATCAGACGCGTTATCGTTTCAAC
The DNA here is from genome assembly GCF_900113275.1 of Neptunomonas qingdaonensis. GTDB lineage: Bacteria > Pseudomonadota > Gammaproteobacteria > Pseudomonadales > Balneatricaceae > Neptunomonas > Neptunomonas qingdaonensis. The sequence goes on along the minus strand of NZ_FOOU01000007.1, from coordinate 189,867 downwards.
ATCTTTCTCATCAATATCAACAAACTCAGCGCTGTATTCAGGATTTTTACGCCGGTTTATTTTCAAATTACAGGCAACGCTGTAAACCTTATCAACCTCGAAGGTTAACAGCATAGGATAGACCTCTTGACTCGCCTCACCCTGATAGCGAAATGCGACACCGTTAGCTGAAATATCAATCACACGAACCTTCACACCTGCCACCTCAAGGCTAACAGGATCATCCTCATGCAAGGTCACGCGATAGTTGAAACGTTGCGAGTCATCATCTTCAATCTCAATAACAGGCTTCATGGCTTACTTACCTTTTCTAACACAAACTCAATTCGTCTATTTTCCGACCTTTGCTCCACAGTATCGTTAGGCACAATAGGCAGGGCGTCGCCATAACCGGTTGCAGTGACCCTCTCCGGATCGATACCGCCACGAACCAAATAACGTAATACCGTGGTCGCACGTATAGCAGATAACTCCCAATTCGACGGAAAAGCCGTTGTCTCTATCGGAACATTATCCGTGTGTCCCTGAATGCCCATTTTATATTCCGGATTTTGTTCTAACTTATCCAGCAACGCATCCAATATTGGCATCATCTGTCTACTAAAAGCGGCCTTTCCCGACTCAAATAAAACTGAACCCTTAACCCGAATACGTATCTTTCCATCCCGCGGCTCTCCGATATCTACTGCCTCGGTAACACCCATTGACGAAAATACATCTTTTAAACTGTTAGACAGATATACCAACTCTTCATCCTTATCGACCTCTGGCATTTCGGGCAGCTTAACTTCTTCTTGCTCCTGCGCCACCAGATCCGGCGGCACCAATTGATCGGCATTGTTTTGCTCTAGCGTATCAGGGACTTCTATTGCAGGCGCCCTGAGCTCTTCAGGCAGCGGAATGAGACTACCACCGGTATCACCTATCGCCAGCTGAAAAGATCGAATCGTCGAGGCGAACTGTTCTTTTTTCACCGTCGAGATCGAGAAAAGCAGCACAAAAAAAACCAATAACAAGGTCATCAAATCGGCGTAAGTAACTATCCAGCTCGGCTCTGTCTCAGCAATAATCTGACGCCGCGCACTCACTTTTTGACTCCTTGTGTAACTGGCGGTTTCTTATTTAATATGGGCTTACGAGCGCGTTCAGGCAGATAAGAAGAGAGTTGTTCATAAACATGCGCATAATGATCATTGGTCAGAATGCTAATACTTCCCTCGCGAATAATTTCCAGATTCGTTACTTCAAGCAATGTCCTCGCTTTCAACTTGCCGGCAATCGGGAGAAATACCATTGTTGCTAATAATGATCCATAAAAAGTAGTCAATAGCGCAACCGCCATCGCCGGACCAATCGACTCGGGGTTATCTAGCTCACTGAGCATTTGAATAAGACCGATGAGTGTACCCAACATACCGAATGCAGGTGCATATGCCGCCATTTTGCGGAAAACATCCTGCACTGAAAAGTGACGCGCCATCAGAGAGTCGATCTCATTTTGCAGGGTATTACGAATCACCTGCTCAGACGCAGCTTCGCATAACAGCATACAGGCCCTGTGTAAAACAGCTGAATCGGTTTTGACCTCTCCCAGTTTCAATAAGCCATGCCGGTGACTGATTTTACTCAGCTTAATCATGGTATCAATCATTTCTGACGGATTAGTTTTATCCTGAGTGAAAACAATATAAGCACCTTTGAACGCATTCATCACATCACGAAACTGCACTGTGAGTAATGTAGCCGCCATTGTCCCACCCACCACAATCATCATACCGGGGACATTAATGAAAATATCCGCATTTCCACCGATCAAAATAGCAGAGATGATGAGTATTAAACCCGATATGATTCCAACAAGGGATGCAAAATCCATCTAGCAAGATACTCCTGAGCATTTATTAAGAATCATTCGCTTGAGTATAGCAGTTGTTCAGTACACCATAAGTGTATGCATGAGCTTTACTTTTGCGTTTTCACTTTAATGACCAGCATTTTTTAATAGTCTTTTAAAGCGATATTCTTATGATCGGCTAATGATAGAATTTCTTAACTAAATCAAGCGTCTCAACCGGAGCAGTGATGAAAAAATTACTCTATATTATGGATCCTATGTGTAGCTGGTGCTGGGCTTTTTCACCTACCGCAGAAGCCATTAAGCAGACTTTTCCCAACCTGGCTGTTGAATTCATTATGGGAGGATTAGCAGCCGATTCAGACTCGCCTATGCCAAAGGGGCAGCAACAGACGATACGCTCTATCTGGCAGCACATTGAAGAAAGCACCGGCACAAAGTTTAACTATGACTTCTGGACTCAGTGCTCCCCAAGACGAAGCACATGGAGAGCATGCCGGGCAGTTATCGTCGCGGAACAGCTCAGTCCTGGTAGTGCCGCTCAGATGGCAAACGCCATTCAACACGCCTATTACTTAAACGCTCAAAACCCATCTGATAGCGAAACACTAATCCCGCTGGCAGAGTCACTTGGCATTAACGCGTCAGATTTCGCACCCTTAATTGATGCGCAAAGCACACAACAAACACTGCAGGAGCATATGACCCTGGCTCGACAGCTGGATGTATCCGGTTTTCCGGCACTGCGGTTTTTGGATGGCGAAAAGGTTATCAGATTGAGTGATGGATATAGCAAGCCTGATAGGATTATAAAAGAATTACATCAATTAGGCGCAAACGAATAAACAGAAGCCGAACGGGGGAAGAGCCAAAAAACAAGGAAGGAAGTGAAAAAAAGTAAGCGGAAGCCGAAGCTTCCGCTATGGAGATGATTAGCCACGCATGACGGAAACATCTTCCGCCTGCAAACCTTTATCACTCTCACGCGCGTTAAAACGAACACGCTGACCTTCACTTAAAGAACGATGCCCACGCCCACGAATGTTACGAAAATGAACAAAAACATCATCGCCATTCTCACGTGTAATGAATCCAAAGCCTTTAGACACATTGAACCACTTAACTGTACCCAGTTCACGATCATCATTTTCATAGTCTTCTTCATCTTCCAGGTCTTCATCATTCATCTGATTCAGAGCCGGAGCTGGGGTGGCATTTACGCCCCCACCCATAGCAGAAATTACACTACTAATAAGAACTACGATAAAGGTTACCGCTATAACCGGGGCTGTTAACCCTGCTTCAACACCGGCGACAGCTTTAAGCAGCACAGGAATCAACACTGCTGCGATAATACTTACAATTACACTACGAACTATTTGGTTACCACTCATGTATCTATCTCTTGTCTTATCATGATATTTACTATTATTTAAGTTGCCTATACTTAACTTAAAGCAACAACCGCAAAGGTATACAGAAGAAAACTCAAAATTTCAATAGCTTACCCACACGCAACGCAATTTACTTTTCCTACACCTCTCCGTTATGCTTAGTAGAATGAAATTTATACCTACCAGAGGCCCCCCATGAACTATGACGAACGTATAACAGGCCTTGAAAGCCGCGTAGCATTTCAGGAAGATGCGCTGGATAAGCTCAACGATGTTATTGCCAAGCAAGATAGAACTATTTCTGAGCTGAAAAGAATGCTGCTAATCTTTAACGACCAACTCAAAACTGTCGGTCAGGAAAGTCAGGGCACTGCATACACTGACGAGCCGCCACCGCACTATTAATCACACTCTGAATCACAAGATTAATCGCACTATTAACCGCTCGACTAATAAGAGATAAGGCCTGACAAAACATGCGAGGATTAAACCGCATCAGCCGTTTATTATTACGCCTGATCGTCCGCCCTACCGTGCAAGGCAGACAATACTTAAAGCCCAGCGCCAACACCTTGTTCGTTATTGAAACAGAGCGATACACGCATCGAATCCTGTTAATAGAACAACTGCGGCTACAAGGTAACTCGCTGCCAGAGCAGAAAATACTCTGTGCTGCCCACGGCCATCAGGACGACCTGCGTAATCGAGTTGAAGCGCAAATAGAAAAATTGGATTTTTTGCCGTCCGGGCAGGACATCAACATAGTCCCTATTTCTGTATATCACGGGCGCATGCCGCGACGCGAAACCTCTTACTTAAACCTGCTCTATGCCGAAAGCTGGAGCAAAGCAGGTGCGTTCGGGCGTTTAATGCAATTGCTGGTCAATGGACGCCAAACCTTGATACAGGTCGATCCGCCACTCTCTTTAAAACAGTTGCAAGAAGAGTCACCGCATCAACCCGCGGGCGTCATTGCACATAAAGCGGTCAGAGTTTTTCATCACCACTTTTATCGCCGCCGCCTAGCCATCATCGGCCCAACTCTGTCTCATCGCAGCAATCTGTTTAAAGTTATTCTACGCGAACCCGCGATTAAAGAGATCATCGAAGAGACCGCCGCTGAGCAGGATAATCCTGTAGAACTGATTCGCGCCGATGCAAAAAACCTACTAAAAGGAATTGCAGCGAACTTCAGCCCTGCTACCGCACGTATCCTTGCATCATTACTAGGGATTTTCTGGAAAAAAACCTATCGAAAAATACACGTTATCGGCATAGAGAAAGTACAGCTCTGTGCGCCAGAACATCAGCTGGTTTACCTGCCTTGCCATCGCAGCCATATGGATTATGTGATGCTGTCCTGGAATTTATACCGACATGGGTTGATGATTCCGCATATTGCCGCCGGCGATAACCTCAACGTCCCCATACTAGGCAGCATCCTGAAACGTGGCGGCGCTATTTTTATGCGCCGCAGTTTCCGCGGTGATCCCTTATATACGCAGCTTTTTAACCGCTACCTGTGCGCCATGTCCAACCGCGGACATTCGCTTGAATACTTTATTGAAGGAGGCCGGAGCCGTACCGGACGTCTATTACCTGCCAAAACCGGCTTACTCAGCATCACACTAGAAAACCATTTACTGAACCCGGAAAAGCCTGTCGCACTGATACCCGTTTGGATAAGTTACGACAAGCTCGTTGAAAACAAAAGTTACCAAAAAGAGCTGCAGGGAGAACAGAAAACCAATGAGTCTTTCCTCGGGCTGATTAAAACACTGAAAATCTTTCGCCATCGTTTCGGTGATGCCGCATTAAGCTTTGGTGAGCCGTTGCTGCTACAGCAGGTCACCCAGGGTATGCCGAGTATCCTTGCTACATCCGGTGCCACATCCGAAGAAAGCATCAAGCCTACAGTAAATGAGTTGACTCAGTATATCAGCCAGCAGGTTCTGCAGCGCATTAACCAATCAGCCTATGCCAACCAAACAGCGCTGCTAGCGACACTGCTGTTAGCCAACCCCAAAAGCCACCATCAGATAACTGACCTGTGCAGCCAGACAACTGCCTTAATTTCACTGTTAAAAGCTTTGCCCAACCCCCCTGCTGCCATTGCAGACGGCGAGGTCAGTAGCTGGATAGCACAAGCAGCCAAACGTCAGCAACTGAGTATTTCTGAAGACAATGTATTCCTCAGTGGCACTCAGGCACAGGAGATGACTTTTTACCGGAACCAGCTGCATCATATAACCTTGTTACCGGGACTGTATCTGCTCCTTACCAAGCGCTACTCCAAACCTTTACCGCAAACCCTGCCACGGCTGCTAAAGACGCTCTACCCCTATTTGCAGGCAGAACTATACCTGCCCTGGAACAATACAGAACTCACAACGGTGTTTAAGCAAATTCGTATGCGTCTGGAGAAGCGAGGACTGATCACCCGTGATGGCGCTATGATGCGGGTATCCTCATCACCTTTAGCCTTTACACTGATGCAAACAGCTGAACCGGTTTTACTACGCTACTATATTGTATTTCGCTTACTCTCGGATGGAGCAGCGATGCCTGAAGCCGACCTGATCAGTGAAAGCCAGCGCATTGCCGCTAATCTGCATCAACAGTTCGGTTTTAATTCTCCGGAATACTCAGACGAACGAGCGTTAAAGATCTTTATAGATACCCTGGTTAGCCAATCAGTGTTCATCAGGAAGCCAGGCCTGAGCCAGGACTTAAACCAGAGCCGGAACCAGAGCCAAAATAAGAGTCGAAACCAGAGACTGATCAGTTGTCAGGCAGAAAGCGCTGCATTGATTAAACGAGCAAAACAGATTCTGAATCCTCACTATACAGACCTGATAGAACAGGATTTACATCCTCGTTAAGGCGCACACATCAAGACGCCTTCGTTAAGGGCCTGTATAGGGAGCTAGTTAATTCAGCTCTGCAATCTGGCAAGGGCATAGATATCATACCGGCTGGATTTTCCTTCCAGTTGGTAACTGGGCGCACGCCCCTGAATAAGCGGCGCTTTGCGCGCTCGCTTAACCACCACACGAGCGGTTGCGGTATCTAACGCAGCCTCCAGCAACAACGCTGAATCCTGATCATCACCGACCACATCGCGAAACACCCGCATCTCTTTTTTGACTAACGCTGATTTTTCAGAATGCGGAAACATCGGGTCAAGATAAACCACTTGGGGACGATCCATAGTCCCCATCAATTCAATCGCATCACCCTGATACAATGCCATTCTGGAGCAGACCTCAACGACCTCTGCATCTGCCATCGCGCGTGACAGGCCGTCTTCGAGCAAGGCGTGAATGATTGGCGAGCGCTCAATCATTGAGAGCGAGCACCCCAAAGTAGCCAATACAAAACTATCTTTTCCTAAACCGGCGGTCGCATCCAGCACGGTCGGGCGTACACCGCTTTTAACGCCCACAGCCTTGGCGATCATCTGCCCTGCCCCACCACCAAATTTACGCCGATGTGCCACTGACCCGCTAAGAAAGTCAACCCACACAGGCCCGGGTGCTTTTTTACCGGTGGTCTGCAACTGTAAGCCCTGATAGGTGACATACAACAGCAAAGGATGTGCACAGCGACTAATATCCGACACGATCTTCGCCGGAGCCAGATTCAATTTAGCAGCGAGCCGCATTGCCTGATCAAGTAGCGGCTTGTCACAGGCCGCTACCTGAAGGGTTGACTCCAACTCAAGCATTGACAGGCACGAAGAAGTAGATAGCTAACAAAAACAGCCCTAAACAGAAACGATAAATCACAAAAGGAAGCATGCCGGTGCGGTCAAGCAATTTCAGGAAGTAATGAATACAGGCAAGAGCGCTCAGCGCCGATACCAGCACGCCACCCAATACCATTTCCCATTGCGTACCCGTCGCCGTTTGAGCTAACTCCAACCCTTTATAACTGCCTGCCGCCATAATCACCGGAATCGACAGTAAAAACGAGAAGCGTGCCGCCGCCTGGCGGGTAAACCCCAGCATCAGCGCCGCGGTAATGGTGATCCCCGAACGCGATGTCCCGGGAATCAGCGCCACCGCCTGAGCCAGACCAATCCAGATCGCATCCCGCAAGCGAATATTCTCCAGAGGCTTAATCTCACGACGGCTGACATCGGCCCACCACAGCAAAGCACCAAAAATCAGCGTGGTTGCTGCAATGACCAGTATCGAACGACCATAATGATCGACAATATCATTGAGGAAGAAACCAAACAGCAGCGCGGGTAGCGTAGCAAAAATAACAAACCAGGCAATCCTGCCATCAACCGATTTATCACCTTTAAAAGAGGCAAAAAAGGCCAGCAGCATGTTGCTAACATCCTGACGAAAATAAAACATAACGGCCGACAGCGTTCCCATATGTACACCAACATCAAATGCAAGCCCCTGATCCGGCCATCCCAACAGTTGGGAGGGCAAAATAAGATGCGCAGAGCTGGATACCGGTAAAAATTCGGTCAAGCCTTGTATTAACGCCAGTACTACTGTTTGAATCCAATCCATTTTATTGCTGATCCTTCTTTTTCCATGCGACGTTATCGCGTAAATACACAGGCAAAGCCAATTCTGGCGATAGCGATTTTCCTAGCTGATAGTCCTGAATAGCCAAACGCAGAATATTAGCGGCGGTTGGATAAGTTGTGTTTTCAGTAGTCGCGTCTGCAGAGTCTCCATCTATCCTGGTGACCAACTGTTTCACTTCAACTGACATATTTTGCCAGTAGCGCCAGCCCGAACCCACACCCGTCCAATGACTGGCGTCTGGCAAACAAACATTCGCCGGCGCATCAACCCGCTCGTCACCTATTAATACAGGTAGCCCGTTTTCAAAGCGGTATGTTGCCCAATAGACCTCATCCATACGCGCATCTAAGGCAGCAATCACTTGCTGGTCACCCCTTTGCAGATGATGCGCCAATGCAATCGCAGCCAAAGTAGAGATGGGCAATACGTTAAGTTCAGCCGAAAATGCCAACCCTTGTGCAACTCCAGTCGCTATGCGGATACCGGCAAAAGAGCCCGGACCCCGACCAAACGCAATCGCATCCAGATCTTTTACCTTAAGGCCGGCGCTATCCAACATCGCCTGAATCATCGGCAGTAACTGTTTGGTGTGTTGACGCGGGATAATTCTGAAATCCTCACGGATCTCACCTGCGACATGCAAGGCAACTGAGCAAGCATCAGTTGAGGTATCCAAAGCAAGAATTTTAGGCATGAGCCCACTCCGATTATAAAAAGGGGCCTATTCTAATCGTGCGACGGCGGATTTTCATCACTTTGCAGTAATGCTTCGCCCCAACGTGGCATAAAAGATTGTTCAATGCCGATCTGAGACAATATTCTGGCAACCACAAAATCGACCATATCGTTAATGGTTTCCGGCTTATGGTAAAAACCCGGGCTCGCAGGAAGGATAACCGCACCCATGCGGGTGAGCTTCAGCATATTTTCCAAATGAATCTCTGAATACGGCGCTTCACGCGGCACCAATACCAGTTGACGACGTTCTTTAAGGGCAACATCGGCGGCACGCTCAATCAGGTTATTACTCGCACCCGTGGCAATCGCGGACAGCGTGCCTGTACTGCAGGGGCACACCACCATAGTAGCTGGCGCTCCTGAACCCGAGGCTACCGGAGCCATCCACTGCTCCCGGGAGAACACTTTGATCTGATCTACTCTGGCATTAAACAACTGCGTAAAATAGGTCTGCTGGGCTGCTGTAGCACCGGGAATTGATAAATCAGTTTCGGTCGCGGCAACCACTTGAGCAGCCCGGGAGATCATCAGCAACACCTGAACATCAGCGGCTACCAGACATTCCATTAGTCGCATTGCATATTGCACACCGGATGCACCGGTAATCGCCAACGTGATGCGTTGTGAAAACTCAGCCATTGCACTTATCTCCTGACGCTTTGTCCTTAATAAACTTATCCTCCAGCACGCCCACCAAACGCTGATGAATACCTTCAAAACCACCGTTACTCATCACCACCAAGTGAGTGCCTGGCGCAACCTTCTGTTTGATCCTGGCCAGAATATTGTCGACCGTGGTTGCAACACGCATTTTATCCTCATAGCCGTGCACAATATCATCCAACGACCAATCCAGCCCTGCAGGCTGATACCAGATAACCTCGTCTGCCAAGGTTGCTGATTCTGCCAACGCCGCCCGATGTGCGCCCAAGCGCATGGTATTGGAGCGCGGCTCAATAATCGCCACGATATTGTCATTGCCAACTTGCGCCCGCAAACCCTGCAACGTCGTAGCAATGGCCGTCGGGTGATGCGCGAAATCATCATAAACCGTGATGCCGGCTACCTCAGCCACTTTCTCCATTCGACGCTTCACCCCAGCAAACGCCGACAACGCTTCAATCGCATGCTGCGGCAGTACACCGACGTGGCGTGCGGCAATCAACGCCATCAGGCCATTAGCCACATTGTGCTGCCCCGTCATATCCCATCTCACCTGACCCAGATTTTTGCCTTGATGCAGAATATCAAAAGCGCTGCCATCTTCGCTGGTCAGTTGTGCAGACCATTCGCCTCTTTCGTCACTCTCATCACTCTTACCGATAGAGGCCGTCATGACGGGCGTCCAGCAACCCATCCCGATCACTTCACTAATCGCTTTATCTGGCTGTGGAATAATCACCTGTCCTGTGGACGGCACGGTTCGCACAACATGATGAAACTGACGCTGGATAGCCGCTAAATCAGGGAAAATATCTGCATGATCAAATTCAAGGTTATTCAGCACCAGCGTACGCGGGCGGTAATGTACAAACTTAGAACGCTTATCAAAAAAAGCGGTGTCATATTCATCCGCTTCAATAACAAAAAAAGGCGAACCACCCAAACGCGCCGACACCTCGAAATTATTTGGCACACCGCCTATCAGATAACCTGGCTGCATACCTGCATACTCCAGAATCCAGGCCAGCATCGACGATGTCGTGGTTTTGCCGTGTGTCCCGGCAATCGCCAGCACCCAGCGCTGCTGCAACACATGCTCACACAACCATTGTGGCCCGGAGATATAGTGCAAACCTTTATCCAACACATATTCAACGGCAGGATTACCCCGCGACATGGCGTTACCGATAATCACCAAATCTGGTTCAGGCGTGAGATGCCCGGGAGAATAACCGGTCATCAATTCAATCCCGTGCGCTTCTAGCTGAGTACTCATAGGCGGATAGACATTGGCATCTGAACCGGTCACCCGATAACCCAGTTCCCGAGCCAAAATAGCCAAGGACCCCATAAAGGTTCCACAAATACCCAGAATATGAATATGCAAAGCGTTACTCCTAAAAAACAGCTAACCGGACAATTCGGATAATAATACCGTCAATTATGCATAAAGGGCGCGATTAATAGCCGTTTTTTCCATGACACGGCATGATTTTCCAACCTTAATCACGTAAAATTACTACGAAATTTAAATCATCCCTTTTTTCAAACATGCAAAGGTACTATCCCCCATGCAGCTGCTGAGCCAGTTTCTGAGACGCCACGACACTGACGAACAATTAATGGACCTGATTGCCACCCTCATGGTCGCCTGTAAAGAGATCGCGCTACAGCTGCGTGAAGGCGCACTCGCTGGTGTTCTCGGCACTACCGATATCACCAACGTGCAGGGGGAAACGCAGAAAAAGCTGGATGTGATCTCCAATGAAATTCTCAAGACCGTACTACTTAACCACTCTTTAGTGGCTGGCGTTGCCTCTGAAGAAGAAAGCGAATCCGTACCTGGAAATAAAGATGGACGCTTTCTGGTGGTCTTTGACCCGCTGGATGGCTCATCTAACATTGATATCAATGTTTCTGTCGGTACTATTTTCTCTATTCTGGAAGCACCGAAAGACGAAGACTACAGTACTGAGTATCCGTACCTGCAAAATGGCCGCAAACAAATTGCCGCAGGCTATGTTTTATACGGACCTTCTGCCGTATTGGTGCTGACAACCGGTAAAGGCGTCAACATGTTTACGCTATCGCACACCGGCGACTTCCTGCTGACACGTGAAAATGTCATGATCCCTCAGGAAACCCGTGAATTTGCCATTAATATGTCAAATCACCGTTTCTGGGAACCCGCCATGCGCAATTATGTTGATGATCTGCTACTCGGTGCTGACGGCCCTCGTGATAAAAACTTCAATATGCGCTGGGTCGCCGCCATGGTAGCAGAAGTGCATCGCGTACTTACCCGTGGTGGTATCTTCACTTATCCATGGGATTCGCGGTCGCCGAGAAAGCCAGGCAAGTTACGCCTGATGTATGAAGGGAACCCAATGAGCATGCTGGTTGAGCAAGCCGGTGGAATTGCGACCAACTGTTATTCCGATATTCTGGATGTACAACCGGACGATATCCACGAACGTGTCTCTGTTGCCTTAGGTTCGCGCAAAGAAGTTGAAGTCTTAATGGAATACCACGCACGTAGCGAAAGCACAAAAGATGCATAATCATCTGATAGTCGTATACAAACTAACGTGTACGACTCTTATAATGCCTGAATCCAAATTTTAATTTATTCAGAACAGGAAGAAACGCATGAGCTTTGCAAAAGTGCCTGCAGGTAAAGATCTACCGAACGACATCTACGTGATCATCGAGATCCCGGCGGAAAGCTCCCCGGTAAAATACGAGATCGAAAAAGAAGAAGACGCGATCTTCGTTGACCGTTTCATGGCAGCGCCTATGTTTTACCCTGCCAACTACGGTTACATCAACAATACGCTGGCGGATGACGGCGATGCTGTTGACGTACTGGTACTGACCCCTTACCCGGTTATTCCAGGCTCTGTGATCCGTTGTCGTCCAATTGGTATCCTGAATATGACTGATGAAGCCGGTCAGGATGCGAAGTTGCTGGCGGTACCACACGACAAACTAACGAAAATGTACAAAGATGTTAACGACATCAGCGACCTGCCTGAGATGACATTAGCTCGTATCAAGCATTTCTTCGAGAACTACAAAGGCCTGGAAGAAGGCAAATGGGTTAAGCTAGATGGTTGGGAAGGTGCTGATGCAGCACGCGCAGCGATCCTTGACGGTGTCAAAATGTACGAAGCTTCTAAAAAGTAATACTTTTTAAACTGCTCTATTTTTAATAGAGTCGCTAAAAAGCCTCCTTGTAATGATAGGAGGCTTTTTTGTTTTCAGCACACAGCAGCAAAGAGAAGCAGATGTCTAAAAAGATTTATTGTACTGCCCAGTTTTTACCAAAAGCAGGCAAAGAACCTGAGGTTTTTGCAATACTCCAAGCATTAGAACCCAACTCACAACGTGAAGATGGCTGCATTCAGTATACCGTCACGCGTCGCATGGCCAATCCGTTCGCTGAAGGCGACAGCTATCCGATCGCTTTCCATGAGATCTGGAGCAACCGGGAAGCATTTGAAGCACATTGCCAACGCAAAGAGATCGTTGAGTTTTTCGAAACCAACTGCGTAGCTGAAGATGGGCCGGTTGAAAAATGGAATGTCTGCGTGTACAGCGATGAACCAGCTGACTTTGATGCGCCGGTATTTTCATAAACAGGTTCTGGCATCAATCGGCTACTGGTAAAACTACTTATTCTCAAGAAGTCAGGCATAACGGATCACTCAGCATAAAGCGTTTATTCATGATGAGCTTATGTGTGCTCCGTTAATCCTCTGACTTAAACTCCTTCGTTACTCTGCGCACATACCACCAGACACCCATCACAACAGCGGGCAACGAATAGACCAAACCGTTAGTCGCCATCTCTTCCGTTTTTCCGGAAGCAAGGTAACGGATGGTTCTATCAGCCAGATCAAATAGATAATAGGTCACCACTATGATCGAAAACGTCTCCAATTTAGCCTGGAGCGTTAACTGGCGACGTGTTCGTTTGTTCATTGAACTCAACAGATCGTGAACTTTTTTCTCCGTCGACAGGTCAATTCTGGAACGTAACAAGTTACTGGCACGCGCAATCCGCTGCGATATCCGATCAAGACGCATTGCTGCGGCCTTGCATGTGCGCATTGCCGGATCCACACGGCGATCAATAAACTGCTCAATGGTTTGCAGCCCTTCTATTCGCGTCTCTTCCAATTCAGATATACGCATCGAAACTACTGCATAATAAGCATCTGAAGCAGAAAACCGATGCCCGGTCTCTGCTGAAATCTCTTCTATCTTCGCCGCCATATTCATCAATGCAGATAAGGCGCCAGACTCTTCACCCGCTTCAAGATTACTCAAATGATCAGTAATCACAGATAACTCGGCAGCCAGCGTTGAAACCTGTGTAATGGCACAACGTGCCGGAGACAGGCCCAGTAAAGCGACAGCCCGATAAGTATCAATTTCACACAAACGCTGGATCAAACGTCCGCACTGGTAATCATGTAAATGATTATCCTGCAACAGAATACGATCCAATCCAAACTTGCCCTGCGCCTTAAAATCTGTCCACACCGTTGCGGCTTTACGCATCACATGAGAACCAATCACCTGGTTACCGCCAAAGATATCGTCTGGCACCTGATCAGGAGCTTCTCCATCTGTTTTGTGATCCCGGGGCTTCACCAAAATCTGCACACCGGTAATCAGCTCACCCAGAATTCTGTCACTCCAATCGTGGGATAAACCTGGCATCGATTGCTGCCAATTCTGCTGTTCACCACAATAATAGAAAGTTAAGGTATAAAATTCGTTATGTGCCTCCCAACGCAGGGATAGCTTATCGACATCCTGAAAGCTAAAATTAGCACTCGCTCCAAGAGGTTGAGCACCACAGGCGACAAACAAGGCAGAAATAGACTGTAGAATATCCTCTGTACTATATTCGGCATTCATGATGGCAAAATGCATCACTTTCAGCGGTGAACTCAACTGTTGAAAAGGACGTGCATGTACTTCATCTGCAATCTGTTGCCGCTGCGGATGGGATTTCACTAATAACCTCCTGAGACCAAAAGACATTCATTTATAGCAGGAACTAACATCCACCTATGAATCATTACATGTTACCGCTATGATCGAGACTAAAGTCTACACTGCTTATATCCCTATGAATTTAAAAAACCGCCAACGATTATGCAATTTTCTCCTCATCTTCCTAACGTCGTTAAGCTCGCTTGCCGGCACCCGTGCGTTATCAGCAGACCAAACGGTACTCATAGGCGGTGACTACAACTACCCTCCTTATGAATTTATCAACCATAAAGGACAACCCAGTGGCTATAACGTAGAACTGACACTCGCCATTGCCGAAGTCATGGGCATGAAGGTAGCATTCCGTTTCTCCGACTGGGCAGATGTACGTAAGGCACTTGAAGTAGGAGAGATTGATGCCTTGCAAGGCATGGCCAACTCACCAGAACGCCGCGAAACCTTCGACTTTAGCCCAGCGCATGCCATTGTTCACCAATCTATCTTTGCTCGCCGTGGTGAGCCTCGCGCAGCTTCCTTAACAGAACTGCGGGACAAAGACGTTGTTGTGCAAAAAAACGGTATCATGCATGACTACCTGCTACAGAATGATGTCGGGGCCCGACTTTTTACTGCCGAAACCCACGCCGATGCTCTACGCCAACTGGCGGCCGGCAAACATGACTTTGCTCTGGTCGCCAACCTCCCCGGCCTTTATCTGGGTAAAGAGTTAGGTTTGTCCAATATCCTGCCCGTCGGCAAACCCTTCCAGGCTCAGCATTATGGATATGCCGTACTAAAAGGCAATGAAGACCTGCTGGCGCAGTTTAGTGAAGGACTGGCGATTCTAAAAAACACCGGCCGCCAGCAACAGATTTATAATACCTGGCTAGGGCCACTGCAAGAAAAAGGCCTCCCCTGGAAACAATGGGGAAAGTGGGCAGCGTCTTTATCTGCACTGCTACTACTCTTTCTTGGCGGTAGCATTACCTGGAACCGCATGCTGAAACGCCAGGTCGATAAACGCACTTCCGAACTTCACATTCAACAACAGCAACTTATTCAGGCCGACAAAATGACTTCGTTGGGTATTTTAGTCTCGGGGGTTGCTCACGAGATCAACAACCCCACCGGGCTTTTACTCCTGAATATGCCGGTTATTCAGGAAGCCTGGCAAGACTGCGACGAAGTGCTGGAGCAGCACTACGCACAGCATGGCGACTTTCTGCTCGGCGGGCTGTCATATTCTCAGATGCGTGATGAAATCCCGGCTCTGCTCAAGGATATGCACGAAGGCGCACGCCGCATTAAACGGATCGTCAATGACCTGAAAGATTTTTCCCGCCAAGAAAACGATGATATCCGTGAACCCTTTAATTTTAATGATGTAGTTGCCACCGCCGTGCGCCTCGCCGAAAACTCGATCAATAATAGCACCGACCACTTCACGGTCAGTTACAGCAGCAACCTGCCAACCATTAAAGGTAACGCCCAGAGAATCGAACAGGTCATTATCAACCTGATCATTAATGCCTGCCAGGCGTTAAGCGATCGCAGTAAAGCAATTAACGTACACACCTACGCTTTATCTGCAGAGCAGCAGGTTTGTCTGGAAATAAAGGACGAAGGTTGCGGGATCGAAGCCGGGAACCTATCCCGTCTGCTAGATCCCTTTTTCACTACCCGGCGTGAGCAAGGGGGCACCGGACTTGGGCTGTCTGTTTCCAGCGGCATTGTATTAGCCCACAACGGCCTACTGACATTTGAATCAACACCCAAACAGGGCACACGTGTCATACTGGCGCTACCGATTAACGGAGATAAAACATGATCAACCAGACCCAATATCCAGAATTCGGCGTATTACTGGTTGATGATGAAGCATCTTTCCTTCGCAGCCTTAGCATTACACTCGAGCGCAGCGGCGGAATTACTCATATCCACCGCTGTAACGACAGCCGCGAAGTAATGGGGATACTAGAATGCGAGCATATCGGGCTGGTATTGCTCGACCTGACCATGCCGCATCTGTCAGGTCAGCAGTTACTGGAGTTGATCACAGAACAACACCCTGACATTTCCGTCATTATTATCAGCGGCCTGAACCAAATTGAATCTGCGGTCAAATGCCTACAACAGGGTGCCTTCGATTATTTCGTCAAAACCAGTGAAGAAGGCCGTCTGATCGAAGGAATTAAGCGGGCTATACGTATGCAGGAAATGCGCAGAGAGAACTTAGCACTCGGACAACGCATCCTTAACAACAGCCTTGAAAGCCCGCATGTATTCGAGCCCATTATCAGCCGAAGTCATCAGATGCGAGCTGTATTTCAATATCTGGAGTCGGTAGCGCCAAGCAACCAACCCTTATTGATATGTGGCGAAAGCGGCACGGGTAAAGAGCTACTGGCGAAAGCAGCCCACCAGCTAAGTAAACGCTCCGGTCCCTTGGTCTCCGTCAATGTTGCAGGGCTAGATGACAATATTTTTGCTGATACCTTATTTGGCCACCAGCGAGGAGCTTTTACCGGCGCAGAACGCAGCCGGGCAGGATTGATTGAAGAAGCGGCTGGAGGCACGCTCTTTCTCGATGAGATTGGCGACCTGAGCATGGCATCACAAGTAAAGCTGTTACGTCTGCTACAAGAGGGTGAGTATTACCCCTTGGGCAGCGATCGTCCCAAACGTATCCGCGCGCGGGTTATCGTCGCCACCCACCAGGAATTACAACAACGACAAGCCGATGGCAGCTTCCGCCGTGACCTGTATTACCGCCTCTGCACACATAAAATCCACATCCCGCCTCTACGTCAACGCAAAGATGACCTGCCTTTGTTGCTCGACCATTTTCTCACGCAGGCAGCCGCAGAGATTGGAAAACCCGTACCGGGTTATCCACCGGAGCTACCCCTACTGCTGAGCAACTACCACTTCCCGGGAAATATTCGTGAATTACGTGCGCTTATTTTTGATGCCGTTACACAACACCGCTCACACTTACTTTCGATGGAAGTATTCCGTCAGGTGATTGGGCAGAATATCGAAACGAAGGAGAGCACCCGCGGTCAGCCAAGTGAAAGTCTCGCTACATTTAACCCTGAAGGCCCGCTGCCGACACTCGCGCAGATGGATAACCTGTTAGTAGAAGAAGCACTAAAGCGCGCCGATAACAACCAGTCACTGGCTGCCCGGTTATTAGGCATATCACAACCGGCACTGAGTAAGCGCCTGAAAAAATCCCGACCGGGAGAATAAAAAATCAACCAAACCAGCTGAGTAGTTGTCCGACGAGCTGACTTCCCTGATGATACTGATCAAATAATAACCTGGCAGACATTGCCAGCGTTACCACAACAATCAAAGGCCGAATAAGACTCACCCCTTTGCTCACCACCATACGCGCGCCGAGCTGACCACCGACCAACTGCCCTGCCGCCATAATAAAACCTGCTACCCAGATAATATTGCCACCCATAGCAAAGAAGATTAACGAAGCGATATTCGAGGTAAAGTTCAACACCTTGGTGTGCGCAGTTGCTCTGGCCATGCTGAAGCCCAGCAAAGAGATAAAAGCTACTGCAAAAAAAGTTCCGGTTCCTGGCCCGAAAAATCCATCATAAAAACCAATGGCGAAGGTAAAAACAAAAGCAAACACAGCATTGCTGACTTTACGGTCCCGGTCTTCATCACCGATACGTTTGGAAAACATAAAATACAAGGCTATTAATACCAGTAATAGCGGCATAATAGATGCGAGAAGGCTGGTATCAATCTGCTGAACAATCAAGGTCCCGAGAACAGCCCCGACAAAAGTGCAGCTAATCATCAACTTCATCTGGGACAGATCAACCAATTTCTTTCGTACAAAATAGACAGATGCAGCCAGAGTGCCAAAACTCCCCTGCAACTTATTAGTCGCTAATGCTTCTACCGGGCTCATGCCTGTGGACAACAATACAGGTAAGGTTATCAAGCCACCGCCACCCGCTATTGCATCAATCATACCCGCGCCAAACCCCGTTACCAGCAGGATGATAATGAGCGTAATATCCAGTTCCATTATGAGTCCCTTCGTTTAAAGAGCAGCACTCTACCAGTTGTTTAAGTATAACTAACAGAGAAAATTGTGATCTCAACGTTCACCTGTAAGCGCCCCCTTAAATCGATGACTCTAAAGTCATTACCAAATAACCATTTTTTTATATCCCTTCCCTTATAACCTTTCCCTTATAACCAGGGTTATAACCATAACAACCGTTATACCCGGAACCGAGCCCGGCAGCGCTGCGTTTCAGTAAGATTTGCTACAGCTAAGCCCTCCATCCCATAACAAAAGTTATAGCCATTTAATCCAAGAACAGATTACAAGATTTTAATTAAAATAGATAAAATTCATATAGTTAAAAATAAATTTCCGTATTGGCACCCCACTTGCTTTATGAACATCACAGATCAAATAATAACTGAGCAGCCACAAAAAATGACAGACACAGTAGCAACCCGTACAGAAAAAGATCTACTTGGTGAAGCCCAGATTCCTGCCGATGCTTTTTATGGCATCCAGACGTGGCGCGCCCAACAAAACTTCGATCTCAGCGGCGTCACGCTCTGCCACTTCCCACACCTTGTGCGTGCATTAGGCATGGTGAAGCAGGCTGCCGCCAGAGCCAACCTTCAGCTCGGCTATCTGGAGCCAAACCGTGCCAAACCCATTGATCTTGCTTGTCAGAAAGTTATTGATGGCGAATATCACGATCAGTTCAGCGTCGACATGATTCAGGGCGGTGCTGGTACTTCAACCAACATGAATGCCAACGAAGTGATCGCCAATATCGCGCTGGAATTGTTAGGACAAAAGAAAGGCGACTACCAGCACCTGCACCCCAATAATGACGTCAACATGTCGCAATCCACTAACGACGCCTACCCAACCGCCGTTCGTGTCGCCATTTTGCTTAGTCACGGTGACTTGGTCATAGCGCTGCGCTCCCTGCAGCAAGCTATGTCTGCAAAAGCAGTTGAATTTATCGACGTGATCAAAATGGGCCGCACCCAGTTGCAGGATGCTGTTCCGATGACCTTGGGCCAAGAGTTTCAAAGCTGGGCCTCAACGTTGGGAGAAGATGTCGACCGGATTGCCGGCCTTGCTGAATTACTGCACGAAGTAAATCTGGGCGGTACGGCTATCGGTACAGGTATCAACGCAGATGAGCGTTATGGCAAACGAGCCGTTACCGCACTGGCGAGAATCAGTGGTTTCCCGTTAGTCCAAGCGACAGATTTAATCGAAGCCAGCTCTGATATGGGCGCATTTGTATTATTCTCCGGAATGCTCAAACGCCTTGCTATCAAGTTATCCAAAATATCCAATGACCTGCGTTTGCTCAGCATGGGCCCACGTGCCGGATTAAATGAGATCAACTTGCCACCACAACAACCCGGCAGC
Organism: Neptunomonas qingdaonensis; assembly: GCF_900113275.1. Lineage (GTDB taxonomy): Bacteria > Pseudomonadota > Gammaproteobacteria > Pseudomonadales > Balneatricaceae > Neptunomonas > Neptunomonas qingdaonensis. The sequence goes on along the minus strand of NZ_FOOU01000007.1, from coordinate 170,214 downwards.
TCGATTATGCCAGGCAAGATAAATCCTGTGATTCCTGAAGCGGTTAATCAGGTTGCTTATCAGGTAATAGGAAATGACCTGGCCGTCTCTTTTGCGGCAGAAGCCGGACAATTACAGCTCAATGCGATGGAACCACTGATTGCTTATAACGTTCTGGAGTCAATTCGCTTGCTCAGCAAAGCGATGCCGATGCTAGAGCACCGTTGTATTAGTGGGATCACCGCCAATGTTGAAGTCTGCCGTGCTCAGGTAGATAACAGCATAGGTGTCATCACCGCTTTGAATCCACATATCGGCTATGAAAATGCCACTCGCATTGCCAAGGCAGCACTCGCCAGCGGCAGCAGTGTACTTGATTTAGTTCGGGAAGAAGGTCTGCTATCCGACGAGGAGCTAGAACAAATTCTTAAACCGGAAAATATGATTCTTCCGGGCCGTTAATTAGCCCCGGGAGATATTTACATACCCATTGTGAGAAAAACGCAAACAGTTCAAAACGATAATTAAAAAATTATAACGACAATAACTCAACGAGGTTTACTTATGTCTACAGCAAGTGTATCCGCACAGAAAAAAGGGTTATGGGGTGGTCTTGCACTCTGGAAAAAAATATTTATCGGCATGCTCGCGGGTGTCGCCGTTGGTGCCGTCATGGGGCCCGACGCAGAGATCCTGAAACCCATAGGTACCCTGTTTATCAACGCGATTAAAATGCTGATCGTCCCCTTGGTATTCTGCTCTCTGGTGGTAGGCGTAACCGCCATGCAAGATAGCGCCAAGATGGGCCGCATGGGTGTCAAAGCCATTGTCCTGTATTTGATGACAACCGCTGTCGCCATCACTATAGGTTTAGGCCTGGGCGCCCTGCTTACACCGGGAGATGGCCTTAACATGGTCGCTAGCACCACGGCAGCAGCCGCGTCAACCGAAGCACCCAGCCTCGTTAGCACCATTCTTGGACTTATCCCTAAAAACCCTATCGAAGCGTTAGCCGGTGGTAAAATTCTGCAGATTATCGTCTTCGCTTTAGGTCTGGGCATCGCGCTGAATATGATCGGTGAAAAAGCTGAGCCCGCTGTTCAACTGTTTAACAGCCTTGCTGAAGCCATGTACAAACTAACCGAATTGGTAATGAAGTTTGCACCCTACGGAATCTTTGCACTGATGGCATGGGTTGCAGGAAAATACGGTCTGGATGTTCTATTACCTCTGTTAAAAGTTATTGGGGCTGTATACCTTGGCTGCGTCGTGCAGGTCCTATTGGTTTATACCGGAGCAGTAACCCTGATAGCAGGCCTGAATCCCGTAAAATACCTGAAGGGTATCGTCAACGCACAAATGGTGGCGTTCTCTTCTACTAGTAGCTCAGGCACATTACCTGTCAGCATCCGCTGTGCTCGCGAAAACCTGGGGATTTCCAAAGGAACCGCCAGCTTCGTCCTACCACTGGGCGCAACCATCAACATGGACGGTACCGCTTTGTACCAGGGTGTTGCCGCTCTGTTTGTTGCTCAGGCTTTCGGCATTGACCTTAGCACAGGCGATTATCTGACAATTATTGCAACAGCAACATTGGCATCTATCGGAACAGCAGGCGTGCCTGGTGCTGGACTCATCATGCTATCGCTGGTACTAACGACTGTTGGTTTACCAATGGAAGGGCTGGCTATTATCGCAGGTATTGACCGCATCCTTGATATGGCACGCACCTCGGTAAACGTATCCGGCGACTTGATGGTAGCCTTATTAATCGGAAAGTCTGAAAATGAAGTGGATGAGTCTATCTATAATGCAGACGAACCGGTCACGGAACTCGCCAGCATTAAGGTTTGATTTTTAGCCGTTCGTAAAGAGATAAAGGTTACATTGCGCTGCACATGATGCGGAATGAATAAAGACTTATTAAAGGCCATTGATTATACAATCAATGGCTTTTTTTATACCTGAAAGCTCACCAGCTCTCACATTTTTTTGAAGCCTAACTTTCAACATAAATTCGATGGTAAAGTTGTATTCTTTAGGTTGTGGTTGCAACTAATAGAGCGTTTATTAATCAAGGGGCTGTTTATGGAAGAATTAAAGATGATGGACGAAATAAAATCTCAATCGGAAGTACGTGAGGCAATAGGAGAACCATCCCCTTTTACGAGGAAAAAAATCTACGACCATCTTAATGTCCGGATGCAAGCATTTATTCGTACATCACCATTAGCTATGTTAGCCACTGTCGACGACGCAGGGTTTCCAACAATATCCCCAAAAGGAGACAAAGCAGGTTTTATACAAATTAAAGACGATAAAACACTACTGCTTCCGGAACTGAAGGGAAATAAATTAGCATTTTCGCTCACCAATATCGTGAGTAGCAGTAACAAGGTCGGCCTAATATTTTTGCGGCCCGGTACAGCCGAAACATTGCGTGTGCACGGAACATGCAGGCTGTTCAGAGGCCATGATATTTGTACATCTGTTGCAGGCTCAACCCATCAAGCATTACTGGTACTGGAAATCGAAGTAAGTAACGCCTACTTCCATTGCGGCAAAGCGCTGCTTCGCAGTAAAGCATGGGATGCAGATCATCATGAAGCGCCTCTGGAGGTATCATTCGGTAAAGAAATTGCCGAAAATACAGACGCTACTGAAGCGCTTATTCGGGAAATAGACGAAGGCGTTCAAAGTAGATACATAACTGATTTGTAACATCTGTTTCAGATTATATCTCAAACTCAACGCAATCCTTAGCAGATGTTAATCCGATAAATAATATTCCACCGTTGAAACCACCCGGATAGTTTTGATGTGCGGGTTATTTTTATCTCTGGCATTAATACTGAACTGCCCTTGAGACGCCCGCTTGATTTTACCTAAGGCGCTTTGTGAATCAGTAGCGAATTTTTGAGCGACCTCCCTGGCTTCACGTGTCGCCTCTTCAACCATTTCAGGTTTGACTTCATTTAAACGCGTGAAGATGTATTCGGTTTGCGCTTCATAATTGTTCGCCGTGAAGACAATGCCTTTCTTACCCAGCTGCGATAGTGAGCCCATCACCGCACGGGCAGCATCAATATTTTTCGAATAGACAGTCACGGTTTGAGTCGCAGTGTAACGAAACTCGGCTCTGTCATTATTGCCATACTGCTGTGCTGACTTATCCGTAATAGCCGGTGACGCTACCGTTATTTCATCAGCAGCGATATTATTCTGTTGCAAAAAGGAACGGATACTTTGTGTTTTCACATCAATATCGCGGTAGAGATTACCCAGGTCGTTATCTGCAACGCTGAACTGAATCGGCCAAATAACAATATCGGCAGGATACTCTCGCTCAGACAGGCCTTTTACCGTGACACTGCGGTCATATAACTTGTATTGAATAGCCGCATTACCCAGCGTGTAGCCTAGTAAGCCCAACCCTAAAAAGATAAAAACGCCTAACAGCGCTGCACTACTTTTACACCACCCTTGCATCACTAACCTCCGGCATTATGCAACAACCCCAAAGACCTGACAAAATACCTAACCTGAAGAGGGCGCTATACGTATTACAAACGCCCTCAACTGTGATGTGACTTGTGGTTAACGGTTTGCAACCAGCTCACGGGGTAGCTGATCAACGGAACTGAGATGGATAGCCTGTAAATCTTCGCCGTTAGGTAAAACGCTGGAACCCGCTTGTTTTTGAACAATAGAATCTAACGCTTGCATATCTATTTTTCCAGTGCTCGATATCGCATCCAACTCTTCATGGCTTAACGATGCCCTGCGTCCACCCGGTAAATAAATGGTTCCATTTGAAAAATCTACAGCGAAGGCAATCACGCCCGGAACGAAAAAAAACAACAGGCCAATGGCATCTAATAAAACAATACTTGAATCAAGTCGACCGTTTATTTGGCCCTTTCGTTCAGGATGAATAATGGTTCCACATCCCGCAATGCTGGTAATAAAGCAAAATATTAAAATAGCTGAAATAGACTTCATGATTTGATCCTTTATGAGACTTTCAAAAAATACCATTATAAGTGCAAAACCAATCTGTAGAATGAGCTTTATATGCGCCAAGAGCAACTGCAAACTTAGTGCTAAAATCAGCCCCGTTTGTAGGCTGAGCCCGCATGAATAAAGCCTGCGTATCTATCTTGCCAAGGCGGCGTCTGAACCTACCAGTAACCCGAGCCCCTCTACAGAGGGTGATGGACAGCATCGGGCACCGACAGCTTCTGCAAGCTCACTACTTGCGGGTGTAAAATACAACTTCACTTCACAATGCAGCCGCCCTTCGGCTTCATGGCGAACATAGATCGCCATATCCTCGGGAGAGCCTGCCTGCTCATAAGCACGTAGAAATAACGCTTGGATATCCTCTAAGTCGTCACCTGCAAGCATAGCGTCACCCAGATTTTTCATACGCCAACTGCGCATCTACTCACCTACACCTGAAGCGTTAACCCTGACGTGCCCGGACTTTACTTTTGCCAAATCTACCTGCAAACGTTGTGCAGACCAGCCATGTTCTTTGTCATGAGCTTCAATATAAACATTCGTCACTCCGGCGGGTATCTGCACACTATTAATACCCCGCGTAAAAGGCTGCTCATCCACATGCGGATGAAATAACACTCGCTCACCCAGAACATTACCTTGCGCATCGACCACGCGCCAATTATCTGCGTAGTGATCCCAACCTTCATCACTATGCTTGAGGGTGACATTCACCGCCCATTGGTTACTACCAACATTGCGAAAATCGGCCATCAGAATGCTAACCTCACCAGCAACAGCGGTATTTAACATACCCTGAGCCAGCATACCGATTAACAACAGTTTACATTTGCCGAACATACTCATCAAAGCACCTGCTTATATTTCAATCGTCATCATATCCAAAACCTATATGACGGACATAAACTTCACTACTACCGCAAAGGCAAGCATATCAATCAATTTTACGCTTTGGGATAACCGTTCTTCGATAGACCCGATACAGTCGAAAAAGTGCAGCCGAGCCAGGCAAGTGCTACAGATTTTTCATATAAACCGGTTTTATATAAAGATGTTTTATATAAATACAGCTCACTCAACGAGTGAGGTTTGCCAAGACCCGATGAACCTGTCGCCGTAAATCCGGGAGTAGCTCTTGTTCAAACCATGGATTTTTACTCAACCAGATATTATTACGTGGGCTAGGGTGTGGCATCGGTATCATATCCGGCCAATAAGCCCGCCACCCCCGAACGGTTTCGGTAAGCGATTCAGGCTTCTCTTTGAGGTGATACGCCTGTGCGTACTGCCCGATCAGTAGTGTCAGCTCTACGTTACTCAGGTGACTAAGCAGTTGATCACGCCAGGCCGGCGCACATTCAGGCCGTGGTGGCAGATCTCCTGACTTTCCCTTCCCCGGATAACAAAAGCCCATTGGCAGAATGGCTATCTGCTCAGCATCGTAAAAAACCTCACGGGTCACTCCCATCCAGTCGCGTAACCGATCGCCACTCGCATCATCAAACGGTACACCAGACTCATGTACTTTTCGCCCAGGCGCCTGGCCTACAATCAGCACCTTCGCTTTAGGGTCGATCTGCAACACGGGCCTGACACCATGCGGCAGATGTTTTTCACATATAGTGCACTGGTGAACAGCGTCTAATAACGACTCGAATCTGTTCATTTTTTTACCCCTGGCAATATGGCTACTGACCCACCTCAATAACAAGTGCCGGATCAAAAGCGGGATTTTCGATGGACTCTTCTGTGCAATACCCGCGTGGATTACACACCACACGTGTACCATTCACATCATAGTCAAAGCTATCATGGGTATGCCCATGAACCCACAAGGCTGCGCGCTTAGCATCCAGCAGCCAATCAGCATCAGAAACAAAACAGGCATTCAAAGGCGAAAGCTCAAAACGCGGGTGTATGCTTTTAATCGAGGGAGAATGATGGGTAATCACTACCGTTTGACCCACAAATGGCTCGTTTAACTGAATATCGAGCCAGCGGGCATGTCGTTGGAATTGCGACATGGCATCTTCGGGCGTAAAAAGGGTTTCAGCAGAGTCATCCCTATAAATCCGGCTAAAATCCCGTAGCATCATCGATGCCATATCGATGGCAAAATCCCGCTGTTCTCCTGCCTCACCAAATAGCTGAAAGTCTGTCCATAAGGTCGCGCCAAGAAAGCGTACGCCTTCTATTACCACAGCATCATTGTGCAGCACGTGAATATTGCCAGTAGCACACAGTTGCTTCAGCTCGCGAACGGTCGCCACAATACTGCTGCCATAAAATTCATGATTTCCGGGTACAAAGATAACCGGTTTCGAAAACTGTTTAGCCCACGCAACGGCCTCTTCAGGACGGCCAATATCACCCGCGAGGATAATCACATCGGCATTCGTTTCGGGAGCGTCAAATGCACTGGCACTGAGATGCAGATCCGAAAGAATATGCAGTTTCATAGAGAGAAATTTCTTAACATGATTAAACTTCACTCAAACCCTGAACAAATAGCCCGTTCAAGTTTAGTGCCCAAAGATAGACCAGCCTGTGTGTTGTACGAGCATTTCCAATGCCTCGGTACCCAGCTTACTGTTACCAATATCATCCAGACCCGGAGACCACACAGCAATCGAGGCATTTCCGGGTGCTATCGCTAATATTCCACCACCCACACCACTTTTCCCCGGCAAACCTACCCGGTAAGCAAACTCACCCGAACCATCATAATGCCCACACATTAACATCAGAGAGTTGATGCGGCGCGCTCGCTGTGGTGATACAACCCTGATACCCGTGCTAAGATTCATACCATCAGACACTAAAAACTGACCAGCACTGGCCAGCTGTGTACAACTCATCGCGATAGCACATTGATGAAAATATACGCCCAACACATGCTCGACCGGGTGTTTGATTCGCCCAAACGATGCCATAAAATGCGCTAACGAGGCATTCCGGTCACGATGAAGTAACTCGGATTGCGCCACCTTTTCATCAAAGAAAATGCTCTCATCATCAGCCACAAAGCGAACAAACTGAAGCACCTCAGCCAGTGTTTCTTTTGGCCGGTGGCTCATCATAATGGCATCAACAATCGCGATAGCACCTGCATTGATAAATGGATTGCGTGGCTTACCCGCTTCATGCTCAAGCTGAACGATAGAGTTAAACGGATCACCTGAAGGCTCGCGTCCCACACGAGACCATACAGTATCCCCGATCTTACCCAGCGCCATAGTCAGAGTAAAAACCTTAGAGATACTCTGGATAGAAAACGTTTTGTCTGCGCAACCGGCACTAAACTGGCGACCGTCTGGCAGCACAACCGCCATGCCAAACTGATCGGGGTCGACGCAGGCCAGTTGCGGGATATAGTCAGCAACTTTACCCCGCTCTGTTCGAAGAGCCATTTTTTCTGCAATCTTGTCCAGAATATCTTGCATGCTGTGCTTACCTAATTTACCGAAAAAATGCCCTTAAGCCTGATTGCAGACTGTCGGACATAACACTGAACTACTGCGAAAATCCCGATAGTCTGTTAACGTAAAATATCTTCAATAGCATCCACTACGATACCGGTGCCCACGGTTATCAACAGAATATCGCCGGCAATACGTACATATTCGTGATTGATCGGTGGTACCGGCAGACGAATACGCAGCTCGTTAGGTAACGCATAATAACGGATATCCTTATCGATAGGACGGCCCTTGTGCCATTTTTTCGCCTGCCCCGGAGGTAAACAACCGTTATTCTTTTTCGCCAGACCCGGCGGGCAATGGCCCTTACGGGACTGATGTCCATAATATTCACGAACGGTGCGTCGCTCCTGATCACTAAAAACAAGGGTTATTGAACTGTGACGACGATCATTATCGTCATGACCTTTGCGATAGTCCTTTTTCTCAGAGTCCTTTTTCTTATACTCTTTGTGCTCTTTGTGATCTTTGTACTTACCGCCTTCGCGCTCTTCTGATTTACTGGCAAATGCACTACCCGCCAGCAGAGCCAACGACGCAGCAATCACAACAAAACGAGACGTAGCAGAGAAACTTTTCATGATATACCCTAATGGTTTTAATACGCGGGAGTGCTATTTTTCATTGATTAACGCGAGTACTGTCGAACGGTTAAAACCTTTTAACACTTCACCATTGATAAGCAAAATCGGGACACCACTAGCACCTAAACGCTGATACTGTGTATTGCCCTCTTCTGATTTCTCAATATCATATTCATAATAAGAGATGCCTTTCTCGGCAAATAGTTCGCGCGCTTTTTGACAAAAAGGACACCACTGCGTTGCATACATCACAACCCTCTCCTCATGTGCAGCCGCAAAGTCAGGAGGAGGACTGAATAAATTTCTGATATCACGCCACTCATTTATAACAATAATGGCTAACACAACCACGAGAAACTTCTTCATACACCTGACTTCATGTTAAAAACTCTGTACTTCAGCAGCGGTTAAATATCGCCATTGTCCCATTTCAATATCTAACCTGACATCACCAATTTGCTCTCTGTGTAGCGCAACCACTCGATTACCTACCGCAGCAAACATACGTTTCACCTGATGAAACCTGCCCTCAGTGATGGTTAACAATACCTCTTTTGGACTGATAACATCGAGTATTGCGGGCAAAGTTAAGCTCCCCTCACCTTGAAGCAGAACACCCCGGAAAAATCTGGAGATAATATCACCCGAGACGTTATCACGTAATTGCACACGATAAACTTTGGCGCACTGTTTTTTAGGCGTAATGATATTGTACGACCAGCGCCCATCATCTGTTACCAGGATTAAACCCGTAGTATCTGCATCTAAACGCCCTACGATATGCAGCTCCTGCGCTTTCTCTACATCAAGATAGTTAAACACAGAGGGATAAATTTCATCAACGTTGGAGCAGATCGTATCCGCTGGTTTATGCATCATGATATAACGTGAAGCACGTGCCGTTAACACCTCTCCATTTAAAGTAACCCTATTATTTTCATGTACTTGAGCAGCTTCATTTTTAATGACTTCGCCATTCACCAGGACAATACCCGAATGAAGCAAGGCTGTTGCTTCAGACCTTGTTAGCTGAGTACTTTTACAGATAAATTTATCGAGGCGCATAGAGCTCCTTTCCGTCACGAGCTTTAACCACCCGGATATTCGGATTAGAGGTTAATATTGTCTGCGCCGTCTGTATCGGGATCTCAGCGTCTTTTGCGACCCCGGACGCCGTACGGTATTTGTATTTAGGGTTGGCTAACCCGACATGCAGAACCTTATCTATATCGTCAGCAGTCGGCTCTGGACCTGAATTAACCTGCTCTATTGGCACATCATCCGTGGTGATTTTTGCCAACTTTTCTTCAATTAAATCGATACGTTCTTTAATAGGGTCAATATCCTGATCAACATTATCAGCCAGTTCATTTAACTCAATTGAGCGATCCCCCCATGTTATCTTCACGTTTGAGCGGTCTACCAACCCCTTTAACTGATCCTTCATCAAAAAAATCAGAAAAACAACGATGATAAATAAAAGAAATGGCCAATCGATAAGCTTTAAAACCAATTGATCCCAGGGAAAGGTGGATTGAGCTTGTGCAGCGTTTTCCATGATAACCTCCACTTTCTGGATTAAGCCAGAATAAGCAGTCAATCTACATAGTAGAAAAATGTGCTTACGACCTTAACTGTAACTCAGACGACCCTTGTTGTCAGGAGAGCGTTGATTTTGCTCAGTGTTTTACATGATCCGCATGTGAAAAATAGTCTTTCATCCAATCGTATAGTTTATCTGTTGATAATTTAGCCAGAGGAATATGCTCAAACTGCTCCGCAGGATCTTGCGCTTTGAAGGTAAACTGATAACTAATAGTATCAGGCTGTTGATCATGCAATATAAGAATAATGCGCTTAGCGCTTCTCAAACAATCAATAGTCATTACATCAGCAGCAATTCCACTTTCCCGCATCTTCTGGCTCACACCTACGATAGGATCTATGTCGTTAAAATCCTGTTTAATTCGGCTGTGGGCTTCAGTCGCGATATCGCATAATATTTTTAGATTTTTATCGGTCAAAAAGAATATCCCATAAAAGTATTGATATTATTTAACGCTAGCTCTAAAAATCCAGATTGGAAATCATGTTTTTAGCAACAATAATGGTAGCTAACGTTAAGAGCACCATTAGCGTACTGATAATCCCTGTTCGATTTGATTTTAACCAACCCAGAACCCCTATCGACAACACAAACAAAAGAAAAGCTGAGGTTGCCGCTGAAGTACTCAAATTTCTTATATTCTCTATCTGAATAAGTGCATCATCACAGAAATCCTCTATACCAACCAACCGCAAACTAATTGAAACATCGACATACAGAGCGATTAAAAACAGCAGGGTAGTAACAATAAACAGCAGATAATTAGCAGTAGCAACCAAGCGCTGATCCTTACCACGTATAATTTGCACAGCAATAGACAAAGAAAAGCCCGCCATCAAGCTACTAATATATGCAACCTGCCCGGAGCGGAGTTCAAGTATTTCACTAATCATCATGACGTTTCTTTAGTGGGTTCAACTACATGATATAACGTTTAAATCAAATAGGGGTGGTTATATCACACCACCGATGGATGGAGTTTCATCCACCCCAGCAATAAAATAAATGCAAAAGCTAACCAAATGACGGTTGCCACCGATAGCGTCCAAAACAGACTATATTTATAGCTTAAAAAATAAACCGAAACCAGGTAACCCGCATAGGGAATTAATGAGTAAAGCCCAAACAGAGCGGTGACGCGAAGGTCCTCCATCGTCCGTTCCACACCGACAATATAATGCGCTATCAGTGCAAAAGTAGGAAACAGCGGAACTAAACCGGCGATAAAAAAGCTTTTATTTTTTGAAAGCAAGGCAATCAACAACACGGCTGCCGCACCCAGTAAGCACTTTAAGAACAACGCAATCACGATTTAACACATCCTATAAGGTCAATATTACGCTCATCTACCGTCATTATTGTTCCCGGGGCACCCGTTTATCCGCTCATAATATTGATTCGTCATTAGCATAAAGAACGATAATCGTATGCCGGTAAGAGTTCAACAATTACCTATTACAAAGCCTGCTTTATTCCTCAAAACGCAGGCTTTGCAGCTGTTGTAATAACCACTGCCCCGCTTTTCCCAGCGCACGATTTTCTGTCCAAACCAGGTCAATACCTTGCAGAATATCGGCTTGCTCATAAACCAGATCAAGTACCACCAGCTCACCTGAGTGCAACTTCTCCTTAACCACAGCCTCATGCAAAAATGCCCAGCCAATATTGGCGCACAGCAACTCCAAAATCACGAAGGGGCTTTCTGATAACCATACTTGTGGACTTAAAGTGTAACGCTCGTGCATCTGATTATCCGGATCTAAGCTGCGCCCGACAACTTGCCGATGCTGCCTGAGATCAGCAAGTGTAACCTGTTTCATTTGCGCTAACGGAAAATCGGGGGCCGATACAGGGATCACACGTGAGTGCCCTATACCTCGAAAACTAAAACCTTGCGGGTAATATTCCTGCTGAATCATCAAGCCGATATCCGCTCGATTGCTACGCAGCAGCTCTGCAACATCACCACTGCCGGGATCAAGCAGTTCTAACGTGATGTAAGGAAATGTGTTCGCGAAACGCTCTAATACCGTCAACAGGATAGGCGTGGCGACATTTTGCTCGATGGCAATACACAGCGATGCTTCATTGCTGCTGCTCAACGAAGCCGCATGGGCATTAAATTCGTGATGACTATGCAAAACTGTTTTGGCTGATTTAAGCAACATCTGGCCCGCTTCTGTCAGCACGGGACTGCGACTGCTTCGATCAAAAAGCTCAAGGTTTGCATCAATTTCCAGGTTACTGATCGCGGTACTCACCGCCGACTGTACTTTGCCTAACTGACGCGCCGCCGCTGAAAATGAACCTGATTCAGCAGCCACAACAAAACAGGTTAATTGTTCAATACTTGGCATCTTGCTCATACACTCTTTGATGACGCGCGAAAAAAACCAGCCAGCTATGGACTTACCTATCTAAATAATAGATACATTCCAACTATAAAACATCAATATTATCTTTACTATGTTCATCAGTTAAAACAATCATCGTTTAACAAAATAATCTTTTAAAAAGTAAGTTGGGAGCACAGCGTGGCAAAGGATATGACTGGAAATATGGCAGCTCATACAACAAGTAAAATGGCGGGGAATATCGTTATACGTAGCGGCCTGGACAGGCTACGTTACGCCTTGTTGTTCGAAGCTATTTTGCTCGGCTGTTCAACAGCCGTCATGGCCTTTATCCTACAACGCGACCTCCTGGAAATGGGCTATTTAGCGCTGATTATCAGCCTCATCGCCATGTTAACCAACTATTGTTATAACTACGCTTATGATTATATTGATATTAGCCGGGGACGTATTCCAACCGAGCGCACCCTGACACATCGAATTTATCATGCTTTGGGGTTTGAGCTGCTGTTGCTCCTTTTTACCCTGCCATTAATCATGTGGTGGCTAGACATGAGCTTCATTAATACCCTGTTATTAGATATTGGCATGATGGCAGCAGTGGTGGTTTATACATTCCTTTTCGGCTTGGGATACGATCGTGTATTCCCGGTCAAACAACCAGCACAGCTAATAATTAACGAAGCTTAAAAATAGGCTGTAAAAACAACACATCTCTGCAGCCCTTATATAGCGGGCTGTAGAAGAGATGTGCATATGTAATACATAGACTTATCCACAGATTGTGTGAGTAACTATTTTTGTTTTTTCTCTTGCTTTTATCAACTGCGTTTAGATTATTCCATCCATGTTTACATTGGATGACTGCTCTAGTAGCCAGTTTTTCAGAATGCAGGCGGTGTCACTGAGTGGCGGGTGTCTGGGATACACCAGGTAATAGCTTTTATCCAAAGGTAGTCTGTAAGAAAACGGCTCAACCAACTCTCCCCGCACTAACTCTTCCTGCACCAACAGACCATTGCTCAAAACAACACCCTGACCACGTTTGGCTGCATCAATAGCGAGAAGTGTCTGATCAAAGTGCATGGTAGTTATCTGCTTTCTTGCTGGAGCATCGATAGTCGTAAAGCGTGTTAGCCAGTCGTCCCAGTAAGGATAAGGGCTGGCAACAATAAGGGTGACTCCGCTCAGTTGATCTGCACATTCAAGTTCAAATGAGTCTCTGTATGAGGGAGAGCATAACAATCTGACCTCGTCATCAAATATCAAGTGTGCATCCAACGCGGGATCCTTCCCGTCAAAATGGCGAATGGCCAAATCCACGGCTTCACGTTGAAAATCAACCCGCGTATTAGAAGCATTAATGTGGACTTCAATGGCAGGATACCGGCTAACAAAATCTCCCAGACGGGGACCTAGCCACTTAGCCGCTAACGTCTGCGATAAGGACAAACACACCGAATCTGATGAGCGCTTCCTGGATGCTTCACTCGCAGCACTTATCTGTTCTAAAGCGGGTGCTATACGGCTGAAGTATTTCATACCCCGATCGGTTACCTGCAGTTGGCGCACCTGACGCAGAAACAGCGGATAACCTAACCATTGTTCAAGCTTTTGAACTTGCTGTGATACGGCTCCCGGGGTGATATGCAACTCATCAGCAGCCTGCTTAAAACTGGCATGGCGGACTGACGCCTCGAAGGCAACCAAGGCTCGTAACGGTGGCATAGGCCTATGCATTATTGATGTCCTGATATCGTTATCAATGAAGGAAAGCAATATCTCTTGACCGCTTATAAGATAGATTATCTATTTTATAAGCGAGAATAAATCGTTTGTTGTCACAATACAAATAGCTAAAATGCAAGGGTCGTTGATCAACCTGCACGAGTAGGAATTGGTCTTAGTGGAGGCTGGCATGAAATATCTAACTATTACCGCTTTTTGGGCTTTGGGTATCATTTGGGGTAGCAACTTCATTTATATGAAAATGGCGTCTGAATTAATAACAACCTCTCAGATAGTTCTGTTAAGGGTGGCATTTGGTTTTATACCAATAGCTATCTATGCGTACCTGAATGGTGCATTAAAGCTCTCTCATCTTAAGCATGCGCGGCACTTTTTCGTCATGTCACTGCTGGCGACGACTATCTATTATTACGGTTTCGCCAAAGGCGCTTCTCTGCTCCTTTCGGGTGTAGCGGGAGCCCTCAGTGGTACTATTCCCATTTTCGCACTCTTGCTTGCACTCATATTTCTCGCTGAAGAGCCTGTCACCAAAAATCGGATTTTTGGATTGCTCGCAGGTTTTTCCGGCGTGATCCTGATTGCGCAACCTTTTTCCGCTGATATGGCTTCAACAAACCTTGAAGGTGTGATGTATATGGTCTTAGGATCATTGAGTATCGGCGCATCATTTATTTATGCTAAGAAATATATTATTCCGTTACAGATTTCTGCATCCGCACTGACCACATATCAACTAGGGTTTAGTCTGTTAATCCTGTGTATCATCACAGACTTCAACGGTATTGAAAAAATTGGCGATGACCTTCATGCGGCTATTGGAATGGTTCTGGGCCTGGGTTTACTTGGTACAGGTCTGGCCTATCTGATTTATTATTTCATCATCGACAAGCTAGGCGCTGTGACCGCATCCTCTGTGACCTATATTCCACCCGTTGTCGCGCTCATTATCGGTTCTGCTATTGTCGGTGAAGATATCGGTGCGATTGAGTATTTTGCTACCGGATTGATATTCGTCGCGATTATGCTCGTCAACAAGAAAGCTAAAGGTACAACAGATCAATCCGGTTATGCCAAACCACTTGCAGCAAAGGATTAATTACCTGGCGTTGCTTATTTAAAGTCAGAAACAAAAGGCAGGAGCCTATCAATTCAAATATAAGCTAAGCCGCCTCCCCAAAAAATATGCTAAAAGACTCATCTGATTTCAGTTTTACACGTATAAGAAACTAATCATTAATCTTTAGGTACATGTCATGTTTTCTATATTCAAATCCAGCCCCACCAAGAAACTACATAAAACTTACAGTATTAAACTAGAAGAGGCGATGATGGCACAGAGAAACGGTGACATTCATGCCTATTCATTGCTGACGGAAGAAGCTGACAAAATTTGGAAGGAAATCCAACAATTAGAAAAAAATCACAAATAGAAGATAATAAACTCATCTTCACCGTCGATCAGGTCGGCTCGAATATTCTCTTCTATATGATAAACAGGGTAGATATGGGTTAAACAGGGTAGATATGGGTTAAACACAACGATATTTGATGCATCACGCACCATAGTCAATGAATATCTATCTACCCATGAATTCAGACTGGAGACGGCAGGGCAAAATCAAGCCCTGCGTATGTTCGACCTTCGGCTTTCTTCTCTAAATACCCGACATCGGTATAAAGTTATCCAACGCTTTAATACGTTCAAACCATTTCAGAACAGAGGTATAAGGGGAGAGATCTATTCCACCTTCATGTGCCAAAGCAACGTATGGAAAAACAGCTATATCAGCAATGGTTGGGCGCCCCAGAGCCAACCAGTCATGCTGAGAAAGATGCGCCTCTAATACAGGTAAAATAGCATCGTTCACCGCAAGTGCCTGCGGTTTATTAAGCGGGATACCAAACTTATCAACTAAACGCGCAGCACCTGGGCCATTTTGAATCTCATTCGCGGCAATCGACAACCACTGCATCACTTCACCCTGCTGTGCAGCGCCTTCTGGCCACCATGCATGGCCACCATACTGACGAGCCAGGTAGACAAGAATAGCCTGTGAGTCACGTAATACAACGTCACCATCTACCAATACTGGCACCTGTCCCAACGGGTTAAGATCAATGACCGGAGGGCGTTTATGCGCCCCATCTAAAAAATCGACCTCTTCAAGCTCCACGTCTATTTGTGCCAACGCGGCAAACAAACGAACTTTATAGCAGTTTCCTGAAGGCTCTAAATCGTAAAGTTTCATGCCTGGTAATCCTTTTTATTAGTGTGGAAAACGTTAATGTGAAAGTTTTTAAGGTAGCAGTTATGATTGTGAAATAGTGGGATTTAGCTGATTAAATTCGAGCACATTTCCATCCGGGTCACGGAAGAAAAGCGCTACCCGACGCGGACCAATGGGGTGAACATCTTCGGTAATAGTAATACCTTCTTTCAAAAGCCAGGTGCGTAACCGGTAGATATCATCTACGACAAACGCAGGATGTGTCATTCCAGGGTACTTAATCGGCATGTCCAGTAATGCGTTACGGGATTGTGGCTGACGAGCTGCATTAAAAATCAGGTTAATCCTCACACCATCACCCGCCACCATCTCATTTGCTTCGTAAGGCCCAAAGTAAGCGGTCTCCTCAAAACCAAGGCGGCGGTAAAATGCCACTGACTGCTGCCGGTCACTGACACGAATGCCGATATGGTCAAACGCACGAATCATCTCTGGCATGGGCGACACCTGCAGATCGGTTTTCATCATTCACTCCTGATGGGAAGAGCCCACAGTATCTTTTATTCATCAGTTGCAATAAATACTCATATACTGATAAGTTCTTTGCATAAAATGCACAAATGAGCCCGCAATGGATAAACTTAAAGCAATGGCGACCTTTGTGGAGATCGTCGATAGAGGTAGTCTTTCTGCCGCTGCAGATGCGATTAACCGCTCCCCGGCCTCAGTCGTACGAGCACTCGCTGATTTAGAAAACCACTTAAGTGTGCGCTTACTGAATCGCAGTACCCGACGTATCTCTCTCACTGATGAAGGGCGTGATTACCTGTTGCGCTGCCGACGTATTCTGGCTGATATTAACGACGCAGAGTTTTTACTGGATGCCCGCCGCGCCGCGCCAGAGGGAAAGTTATCGATTACCGCCCCGATGATGTTTGGTCGTCTGCATATCGTCCCTCTACTCAACCGTTACCTAAGCAAGCACCCGGGTTTACGAGTGGAACTGACATTAGTCGACCGTGTTGTTAACATCATCGATGAGGGTTTTGATCTTGCTATACGTATAGGACACCTCGCAGACTCGTCTCTCATATCCATGCCACTGGGCCTCACACGCCATATCATTTGCGCCAGCCCCTCCTTAGTAGAAATGATAGGAGAGCCTAAAACACCAGATGACCTGCGCCATTGGCCTATCGTTGTTTTTAATCCACACAGTAATCAGTGGGCCTTCAACAACGGCGAAACACTCAACACTCATAATATGAATACCGTGATGTCTTCCAACCAGGTTGATAGCACTCTGGCATCGGCTATCAGTGGCTTAGGTGCCACGCGGTTATTGCACTATCAGGTAGATGAAGCGTTAACAAAAGGCCAACTCATCCGCCTGCTCCCTGAATATGAAAAAACCGCTATCCCTGTCCAGTTTGTTTACCCACACAACCGTCTGCTCTCCATCAGAGTGAGAGCTTTCCTCGATTGGGCAGCACCGCAGTTAAGAGATGTGTTAGGCCACTAACGCTTTTCGTACTTCTTCAGCAAGGCTCATTAAATGTGAAATTTTTACTGTTTGTAATTCAGGGGGCTGTAATTTTTTGACGAAACGATATCTTGCGAAAACTGAGCGGCTGCCTGCACAACGGCAATATCCTCTTCCACGTTCAAAGCAAGACGTGCACGTTTTAACGCCAGCTGCGCATGATATCCCGCCGCATTTCGCATCTCCAGGTCGTCTATTGTTGCAAGGGAGTGTAGCGCCTTTTGCAACCGCACCGACACTTCAACCACACCCGCACCATCACGTGCAATCGCCGTAAAAGCGTCATCAAACATATCCTGGATAGAAATTTCAGGGACTTCAATGCGCTCATATTTTGGCGATTGCTGAGATCCTTTAGTCACCGGTTCACTCCATTGCGTAAACAGCCTTAGAAAAGCCCCCACGATAGCAATCGCCGTACCCGGATCGTTAACCGCTGGCGACAACGCACGGCCCGCAATCTCAGACAGCACGACCAAACCAAATCTTGGATCGTCATCAAAAAGCCGATCAACACCCAAATGGAAAGCATCAATAACACACGTAAAATCCATGTCATCCGGATGATCCGGACTGCTACTAACGTAAGCCACTGGCCGGCCCGGCCCCACCAACGTCCCCGGCAAGGCAGCAACCACTACCCCCACCTGAGCTTCTTCTGCCCATTTTTGCAGCATCGCCATATCAATATGCTGCACGTATCCTGTATTCACGGCAAACACCGGCTGCCCTCTTGCCGGGGATTGCATTCTCCCCCCCTGAAGCGTTGGCGCATCCCGACGTCGCTTCAGCGCCTTAGCGGTCGCCGCTTCAACCTTGTTGATCGTCGAGCCCATGCGCCCAAGACGCGCAATACTATCAACCCAGCGTACAAACGTAATAATGACAATGCTAAATACAACCGCCGTCAGACAAAACAGAAGAAGCAAACCTGCTCTTTCGAAGTAACCATTCTTAACGGCGGTAAGCGCCACAATACTAAAAATAAATGCCCCGACGAAGGTCGAGAGAGCATTTTGAGATGCATCATCGGCAATAATCAAGGTAAATGACCGGGGCGTCGCTGTATTGGCGGCCGAACTATAGGCCGACACCATGGATGTCACCGAAAAAGTAGCGATTACCAACATACTCGAAGCCATGATGGACAATAGAGTATCAAGAGATTTTGCTGTAATAGAGGGCAGAACCTGAATTAACAGAGCATTGCTATCCGCGATTTTTGCTGCAAATACACAAGCGATGGATAACAGGCAAACAACAAATGGTTTTAACCACAGCCGTTCACGAAGCCGGCTGAGGACAAACCGGAGGCGATCACCCGAAATTAAAGCAGCCATCTTATTTTCCTTTTATGCCATCGGCTCTGTCAGTCTAATGACTGATCGTCACGAAAACAAAGAAACCAAATGAATTATTCGGTTAGTATTAGAAACTGATACTAACCCGCTCGCTCACATCGCACTATATGGATATCAAATTTAATGAACTTTGATAGTAAACATGGCTTACTTGCGATGATTCTGCTTGGAATGAGTTTAATTCCCATAGGCGACTCAGCGGGGAAATTACTCACTGAAGTAGGGGTTTCTCCCGCATTTATAGCATGGAGCCGATTGGTAGTAGGCTTTATATTTATTCTTCCGTTTAGTGGCTTGCTGCGTTCAGAATTAAAGTCACTCTATGACTGGCGCTTATTATGTCGCGCAGTGCCCTTCACCGGTGCGATTTTTTTTATGATATCCGCACTAAAAACTGAACCTATTGCTAACGTTTTCGGTATCTTTTTTATCGGTCCTATTGTTGCGTATTTCTTAGCCGCTTTAGTGCTTAAAGAACGCATCACCCTGCTACGCTCCATAATCCTGTTCATCGGATTTGGGGGTGTTTTGCTGGTAGTAAAACCGGGAATTGGCATCACCAGTGGAATGCTGTATGCACTTATTGCAGGGATTTTTTATGGCTGTATGCTGGTATCCAATCGCTGGCTTTCGAACTACTTCAGGCCACGTTTGATTCACCTATCAACACTGCTGGCAGGAAGCATAGCGCTCACACCCATCGCTATAGATGCGGTTCCGGAGTCAATCGATATCTACATAGTTGAGTTAGTGCTGATCTCTTCTTTGGCGTCTGCATTGGGCAACCTGATTATTATTGAGGCTAGCCGTCGCGTAGATGCCAACATTGTAGCGCCGTTCGTTTACTCCCAATTGGTAACAGCCGCTATTTTAGGCGTCCTTCTATTTAATCAATGGCCAGACGCCTACAGTCTGTTGGGCCTGGCAATTATTTTCACATCTGGCATCTTGTCATTTGTGCTTTCAAATCGAAAAACATCAATAAAACAGGCGCTTTCGGGTTAAATGCTTCACATTAAACATCTTCTATCAGATAGCGCCGATTTAAATAGCTCCTGATTTAATAACAGCAGAAGAGGCATCCCTATGGCAGCCCGGCAACTGGATTTCTACTTCGACTATCTGTCTCCGTACGCCTATTTTAGCTGGCGCTGGATACAAGCTATTTGCAAAAAATACGGCCTGACATTAAACGCACATCCTGTCGTATTTGGTAAATTATTAGATCACTGGGGACAGCTAGGCCCTGCAGAAGTACCACCTAAAAAAGCCGCTCTGTATAAATATTGCTATCGCTATGCGCAGCTCAACGGCTTTGACTTTAACCCGCCCCTCAACCATCCATACAACCCACTGCCCGCATTACGCTTATCACTGCCTGGCATTGCAGGCGATGCTCAGCATCAGCTAATCAGCGCAATCTTTGAAGCCGGATGGTCTCGCGGAATTGATCTTGCCTCTGAAGCAGATCTTGCCAACGTACTTGAATCACTTGGTTTAAACAGTAGCGAAATGCTCAAAGCGATAAAAACAGCTGATGTAAAAGCCGAACTCCGGCAAGAAACCGCACAAGCCATTGCGCGAGATGTTTTTGGTGTGCCGACCTTTATCGTGGATGGCGAGCTTTTCTGGGGAAATGATCAACAGGAGCATTTAGACATCTACCTTCAAGGTAATGATCCTCTCAACCGGCCAAAGGTAGAAGAGATGCTCGCCCGGCATCGTGGTATTGATCGGAAGACTCTTATTCAACGTCATTACAAAAAGTAATACTGTCCCCCTGCCCTGCTAAGGCTTTATGACTTGAGAGTACTGATGCTCGCGACAAATAAGCTCAATATCAATTGGCGTAAGCACTTCCTGAGTTAAACCACAAAAATACTCACCTGACGCTTGCTTGATATTATGTACACAGCTGGCACACTGGCCAAAAGGTTTAAAATTATTAGCGTTCTGCAACTGATACAGCAAGGTATGTAACGATGAGTTGATCATGGCAACTTCATCATTACTCATAAGATCACTGGCCGTTTCCAGGATAGGAGAAGGCAACATCTGTTGTGTTAGTGCTCTTCCGTCTTCGGTGATTTTCAGATGAGTGACGCGTTTATCTTTTGCATCCGTGAGTTTTTCTATCAAGCCTTTTTTTTCAAGCACTTTAAGCGTTTGCGAAACCGTGCCTTTCGTTTGTCGTAAAAATTCAGTGACTGCCATCGGCGTATCTGAATAACGGTTACAGTTCGCGATATATTGCAATGCTTCAAACTGTACGGGCTGCAAACCATGCTCTAGTAGCATGCCTCTGCTTTCACTTCGTAGCAAACTCGCCAGTCTTTCCAATAATTGTTGATTAATCAATTTCTTCATAGGCAAATAGTATCGAATCAATACTTTATTGACAAGCAAAGAAATGCAGATCATTATAAAATCGTTTCGACTCGATACTAAAAGGACATTTCTCATGAAGATTCAGCATTTACTCACCCTAGCATCACTAACAACAGTCACCCTGGCGACAGCCACATTAGCCACAACCCTGCTCAGCAGCGCAACAAGCTTTGCCGGCGGTTCTGATAATAGCGACATACATTCAAAGCCCAGTACATCCCAAAATATTGATCCCACCTTTGACATCATTCACACCAGGGTGACTACCCAAAACAATATCGCCACCTTCCATATGGCAGTCGCCTCACAAGCGGGCACTAGTAAACCCAGTGCAAGCGGCAAGTTAGCAGGAAGTTCGGTTTACTCTTACGTATGGCCCACTAGCCTGGATAGCGCTAGCGTCGGGTTTGAAAGTGACGCCGGTATTTTGACTCTGGCGGTAACGGCGCACCCGGATTTTGACGATACACCACTCTATGATGAAAACGCAGACAATGACCCAGGCAATGATGGTGATGTTTGGCACAGCCACTGGGTTGTTCTTCAACCTAATCAGCAGTGTGGTAAAGGAGCACTCGGTGTTGTTGATATCCCAGAGGGCACGACACCAAGATTACCTAAAACCTGGCCAGGCCTGCCAATACTGCTAGACAGCCCCGGTTGGGATCCTGTATTTAATGGTGATACCGTCAAAGTTCAAGTCGCCTTTGATGATATTAAAACGTTTGAAAAAACCACATTTGATGGCGTAACTGCAGGTTTGCGTGTTAACCAAAGTGTACACGCCCCCCTTTTATGTGTTGTTAATGTCATCGATATTGCTTCGGGTGATTTAAGTCTTCCAGGCAGAATCAGCCAGTAAACAATGAATTTAGCGACAAGGATGTTTCTTTCTCATAAATAAGGGAGAAACGATATGACAAGCATCATCACCTACGGACAAGCACCCGAGCTGGAAGTAGTGACCTGGCTTAACACAAAGCAGCCGCTCACGTTATCTGCTTTACGCGGAAAAGTTATCGTCATCCATGCCTTTCAAATGCTATGCCCGGCGTGTGTGGTACATGGCATTCCACAAGCAAGCGCTATACACGAACTCTATTCACAAGACGAAGTTCAGGTCATTGGCCTGCATACTGTTTTTGAACATCACAACGTAATGACTGTAGAAGCGCTAACAGCCTTCGCGGCAGAATATCGATTAACATTTCCTATCGCAGTGGATGTCCCGTCAAATACAGGGTCTATACCCAAAACAATGGCTGCCTACTATATGCAAGGCACGCCTACGCTCATTGTGATCGACCAACAGGGACAAATAAGACACAACCTCTTTGGTCGTACAAGTGATATGCAGGTGGGTAATTTTATAGGACAGATAATCAGCGAAGGTAAATCGTATAGATAAAACCGACTGCCGCCTGCAAAAACGCACCCCAGCTTGCCTAAAGTGCGTCAATTTAAAGGCAGCTAAGCTACCCGTATGATAGTGATGACGGTACTAAACTGAAGCTAAATAAGCATGGGGATAATTTGTCTCTCTATGTTGAAAAGACAAAATAGCAGGGTTCAGAATTACGCCAGTATCAATATTTATCGACCTGCGAATGGTTTCACTTTTCTGCCATGCATCACGACCAGCCAAGACGGTGTCCAGATAGACAATCAGAGCTGCAGAAATAGAACGCGTTGCACTTTCCCAGAGGTAGCTGGGCGTATGATCCACCGCATAATAATCGATGGTTTCAAACGTAAACATAGGATTCTTAAACGTCGTTGGTTTGGCAAAAAAGAACCCCATACCCTCATCACAACTCACATCAATAATCAGGCTATTGGGCTTGAGACATGAGCTTTCGGCTTCAGTCACAAAGTCAGTAGGATGGGCCGTTTCTTGATAAGTACCGTTTACGATAATATCTGCTTCACTGATCAGATCAGTCAGCGGTCTCGCTGTACCATCATGTTCCACCACGACCATACGTGCTTCGCCCTCATTACCTTCGCGAATTTTTACGTAGTGACAATCAAGTACTTCTTCTCGTACTTCATGATCTGGGCGTTGAATACAGATGGTAATATCTCTAAATCCATGTGCTTTAAGTGCGTAAATTGCACCACGGCTCACAGAGCCAAAGCTGAAAATAATCGTTTTACGCTGATCACCGTAGTGCCCATCAATACCTTTAAGCTGTAAAGCATGTAGCACCGCGCAATAACCCGCCATTTCATTATTCTTATAAAATGTGTGGCGGCCAACATTACCATTGGGAGACCAAACAAACATATCTTCAAAGGCAATGAGCGTTAGCTTACGATCCAATGCGGCTTGGGTAATATCCTGCTGCTGCACACAATGCACATAACCCCATAACGTTCCGCCTTCTTTCAGTTCTAACAAGTCAGCAAGCACAGGTTTGGAGATGATAACCCTGCCGATATCAGCCAGTATTTCATGTCGCGTGGCAATACCACCCGTTTGAGCGGCAATCTCAGCATCGGTAATACCAAATGCGGTGCCATACCCTTCTTCAAATATCAATTGACGACGAACTTGTTCCGGAACTCGGCTCAAATGCTCTGGATGAATGGGAAAACGTCGCTCATCTTCTTTTTTCGACGTCCCAATAACACCTACCATTAAACTATTCATATCGCTCCTATTTTAAGCGATCAAAATACTCATATCTCACTTGAGTTTTTAACTAAACCTAAATATTTCTATTAAAGTATTCGCTCTTCGCATGTATTTATTATGTGCTTTAAAGATTTTTTAATCACAGCGTAAAAAATACTGAAACCAACAACCAAAAAATAAAAATATTAATCAGTGAAGAAGACTTTAATATACTTTCTGTGTGTGGCGCCGATGAAAAAACACGTAATTCATTGCCAGAAGGCTGAGAGGTAAAATGATAAAATCGAGGACTTTACTCGTCTTCTCAAAAAGATAAGACGCGTTAAATTAGATGCCACCATACCACAAACAGATGTTAATAAGTGAAATAGATAACTCTGCCAGGACATACCACCAGGGCCTGTATGTTAATTTCAAAAAGACAGACCCGCCATTGCTACCCTAACCGATCAACCAGCGATAGCCCCATAAAAAAGACATGCCGCCCAAAATTGGCCAAAGCAGGCTTTTAAAATAGCTTGCCAAAACAACAGCAACGCAGCCCGCTAGAATTTGCGCCAACTCTACTTGTAAGCCATCGGTTTGCTTACTGAATACAATCGGTGGGATACATAAAGCAGCTAAAATCGCCGGGGGTAACAACAAGAGTACCGGCTGACAGCGCGCTAGTAGTGGCCCTAGTTTTCCATGCATCTGAATAAAAGAAAGGCGTATCAAATAAGTGGCCAGGCCACACATAAAAAACAGCCCCCACAAACTCAAATCACTCATGCGGACGCCCCATCACTGAGTTAAAAGAACGGCCAGCGATACGCGGTAATATCAAACCCGCAACCACACCGAAAACCACAGCCAGAACAAAACCCAGGTTATAAGGCAGCCCCTGCAAAAAGATAGCGGCTAACCCTGAAACCACCGCAACAATTAGCAATAATCGATTAGTAATCGTTGACATTAACATCGCAAGAAACGCCAGAGGAATCGTAAAGCCCAGCATCCATTCAGGTGGAATACTGGCTCCGACAGCGATACCCAATAGCACAGACAACACCCAACTCACCCACAATGCCAGTGCTGTGCCTAAATAATAACTGATACGTTCAGCATCCGAGCGTTGCTGCTGATCAGGCGCAATGCACAGACCATAAGCCTGATCAGATAAAATGTATGCAAAAGACAAGCGGTAGCGTTTTTTCAGGGGATAAAACAGCGGTGCAAACGTCGCGCTGTAGATAGCAAAACGTAAATTAATGACGATGGTGGTTAACACTATCACCACAAACGCCGCATTTTCCTGAATAAGTTGCATGGCGGCTAACTGCGCCGACCCGGCAAAAAACATCACTGTCATTCCCATGATCAATTCGGGACTCATATCCAGAGCCACACCGTTAGCCCCAACAATCAGACCAAACGGTAAGACGCCTGACACCAACGGCATCAAATCCCTGACACCCTGCCAAAACTGTGATCGATAATCCCTGATCTGCATAGCTAACTCATACTCTGAAGAATTTTCAACAAGAAAGGGAAGATTACGCCCCTTGAGTAGTACACTCAATAACTGAACAAAACAGACAAAAAAGAATCAAAACAAAACACTGTTGCGTAAATATACAAATACTCAAGATAAGGAGATCAACCATGAACCACTACTACGCTAAACTCGCGGCACCCAAAGCACTACTAGGCATAGCGCTGGGTAGTCTACTGAGCCTGACGGCACAGGCAGATTGGCAACTGGATAATGCTCAATCCTCACTTAATTTCATTTCAATTAAAAATGTAGATGCTGCAGAAGTTTTTCATATCACCCAACTTCAGGGCAACTTAAGCGATGCTGGAGCGCTGGAGATTAAACTGGATTTGGACAGCATAAAAACTCAGGTCGATATCCGTGATGAGCGGATGCGCGAGCACCTATTTGATACCGAAAAATTTAAACTAGCCACCTTAACGGCTCAACTAACCAGCGAAACACTCAACACCATTAAACAAGGGGGAGTTCTTAACAGCAATATTGCAGCTGTATTAAACTTTCATGGCTTAGAAAAACCCATTACTGCCAACATTACGCTGATGTCTGACGGTAAAACCATTCTTGCGTCCAGTCAGCA
The DNA here is from genome assembly GCF_900113275.1 of Neptunomonas qingdaonensis. Lineage (GTDB taxonomy): Bacteria > Pseudomonadota > Gammaproteobacteria > Pseudomonadales > Balneatricaceae > Neptunomonas > Neptunomonas qingdaonensis. The sequence goes on along the minus strand of NZ_FOOU01000007.1, from coordinate 144,165 downwards.
GCCGGTCATTGTACAAGCGGCCGACTTCGGTCTGGATAGCGGAATAGAAAAACTGCGTGAACTGGCGGGACTATCAAATATCGGTCACTCAATACCGGTCAGCTTCAATCTTGTTTTAAAATAAACGACTTCTGACAGAAGTTAGTTCCCGGTGATGAGGTTGATATCAACCTCATCCGCTTAAGTATCGCCCTTAGATAGCCATTAACTCTTTCATCCTTCATGATATTCCTTGTAAAGTAACTGCAAAACTCAACTCACATAGGTAACAACACACATGGCTAGTAAAGAAACTGCTTCGAATTTATTTAAAATGGCTGATGAGTTTATTGAACTAGCCAATCGCTTAGTAACATCGGAAAATAAAGACTTGGAAGATGTAGGGTCGGCATTACGCTATGCCTCTGCACGTTTTAGTGCCCATGAAACGGCGTATAAATCAAAGGATCTGGCCGCGGAACGCAACGACGCATTAGCCTGGTTCTCAAAGCAGTATTCTGAAATGCTGGAAGAAAACTTAGATCAACATATTGAGCACTTTGAAACACTTAAAAATAAGACAGAAAACCATTAAGTTTCCTTGTTGAACAGCTTCTATACAGATCTGACAGGACGTTAGATCTCACCCTGCTATTCTGCTGACAGCTCCTCGTTAGCATCCGAGGCATTAAGCGCCTTTCCAGACTGTTGAATTAATTTTTTCTTAACCTGATCCAGCTTAATAGCATAGCCATTACCGCCGATCCCGCTAAACACCTCATCGGTAAACACAATAATCTCATCATTATAAAATGTAACCGCCTCTTTTTGAGTCACGATACCCAGATCAATCTGATACACATCTCCGGAGAAGAAGTCATCACCTTGCCAATTTTCAAACAGCCACAAGCGTTCAGAATCAAGTAACACGAGTTTAGTCCGATCAGGGCTTAAGGCGGCCGATGTAATCCAACACAGCTCTTTTATAGTAGTACAGGTTGAGAACTCGTTTATGTATTCTGTTTCGAAATTTCCCGCATAGTCGCCTATACGGTAAAGCCGTGTTTTTCCATCAAAAGGTCGACTGCGGTTTTTCGTAAAAAGATAAAGACTGCGTTGATAATAAATAAAAGCTTCCACATCGTAATGTGCATTTTTGCGTACGACTTGCCCTTCTATTGGCTTGAATTCCGGGTTGGTAAATTTGATGATTTCTGCGCGGGTTGTATCAGTCTTGATATCAATAGGGTTTTCAATTTTGTAAATAGTCAGCCATTCTCGATCGTTGTCATTATTGCCAAAATCACCAATAAAAAAATGCCCGAAATCGTTCTGGGTCATATCTTCCCAATCCCAGTTTTTAGCGTTTTCTATTTTAATGCTGCGCTTAATGTCACCATTAGCACTTAACTGATAAAGCCTGGGTGAATCTCCCCCATCGTTTATTGCCCATAGTTGCAGGTTTTTATCAAACTCAATACCTGATACTTCTTCTAATTGCTTATCAAAACTGATGAATTTGCTGCTATTGAGCAACCATATTCTGTAGCCCACCAAACCAACAAAAGCTACAAAGCAAATATATACAAGACGATAGATCGATTTTTTAGTCAGCATTAAAAATAGTACATACACATCTTAGAAGTAAGGCTGCCATTGTAACGCAAAAAGGTAACGTACCGGCCCCCGCGTTGGGGATGGCGTATCTCAGCGCCGACTAAAAACCGCTCTCAAACACCAGTATTGCAGTGGCTTTAGTAATGAATCGTTCGATAAAACTTCGATTCTCCCCTTCCAGGCGCAAGTTTCCCGTCATCACCTGTGCAGGTGCGCGATGCTTCGAATCCGGACGTAACAGCACCCTGTAAACGGGTGTTTCAGGTATCAAGTTACCATCCTTAGACTCTCGTACTGCAATATCCCCCCCATAGATTGAAGCCAGGTAGGGCTCAGTTAACGTGCGGCTACTCGCTGAATCGATTGCATCAACACTGACCTTTACAGGTTCAAGTAATGCGTCATTTGGATAAAACCACCCTTTAGCACCGAGGTTGATCTGCATCAGGTCCTGTTCGGTAACATAGGCTTCCAGCAGTCCGGAATCAGGCCCCACCACAGTCGCCAGAAAAGTACCCGCCGGTAACCAGTCACCCACTGAGAGTGTCCCCAGTCGATCCACCAGCACACCATCGATATTACTGCGAACACTCAGTTGCTGTTGCTGTTGCAGGCGCGCCTGCTGTGCAGAGCGTTCAGCCTCAAGCTCACTCCATAATATCGCTGAGCGTTGCTGTAATTCAGCACTAACACCCTTTAAACCCAACTGAGTATTAATCATTTGAATACGATGCTGCCCCTGCACAATGGCGTAATCCAGATCAGGTGAATACTGTTGAACCAGTAACTGATCAGTCGTTACGGCATCACCCAGATCGACCAATACGTCAGTGACCTGCCCCTCCTGTAACGAGAAAACTTGTGTCTGTTGCTCGGCACGCCAGACACCAGGTAGTGATATCAGGGTATCCCAGGGGTAAAGCAGTACAATCAGCAACGAGACTATGAACAGCAGCGTTCTAATCATTTTGTTATTCAGCCTCATATCCTCTTTACGCATCCACCATTGTTTAATCTCATTAAACGCTGGCATAAAAATAAACCAAGCCAGCTCCACCATCATCAAAAAAATACCCAGCGCCTTAAAAAACAAGAAATAAACTAACAGCGCAATCCCAAGGAATAGAAAGAATCGATAGAGCCAGATGGCATAAGCATAAATAATTAAAAAGCGCCGTCGGGATGCTGGAAAGTACTCAGGAAGGGTATCACCAAAGCCAAATAAAGCTTCACGTAAACGCCAGCGCCCCAATGCAAACGCCCGATTCTGCAGGTTGGGCATTTCCAGCCAATCAGACATCAGGTAGTAACCATCAAAACGCATAAAGGGGTTCAAGTTAATTAGCAGTGTTGCGATCCAGGTCGTTGTGGCAATCAGAAATACGGCGCTGCGCAACGGACCATCGGCCATGAATGACCACAGCAGTGTAGCGATCGCTGCCAAAGATAGCTCAACCAGAATTCCGGCCGCACCAATTATCATGCGCTGACGCCTCGATACCAGCTTCCACGAATCGCTGGCATCGGTATACAACACCGGCCAGAGCACCAGAAACGCAACACCCATGCTGGGTACCCGACAACCAAATGCTTTGAGAGCATAGGCATGCCCAAATTCATGCAACACTTTAACCGCCACCAATGAGGCACCGACAATCAACATCCCCTCCACACTGAACATATACGGAAAAGTTGCCAGAAATGTCTCCCACTGGCGCTGCACCAGAACCAACCCCAAAACAGCACTAAAGGCAATCATCAGCAGAAAGACGGGCGACCATAGCCATTGGACCGCTGACAGCGTTGCGCTCAAAAAGCGATCCGGGCGGATAACAGAGATACGCACAAAGAGGTAATTCTTTAACAACCATTTAAAGCGCCCGACCTGCTGCGACTTGTACTGTTGCATCAGACGTTCAGTCCCCAACTGACCGGTGAGTTGAATCAGATTATGTGCAGAAAGAAACTTACCTACCTGCTCTACCTCCTCAACACTAACTTTAAGTGCCGTATTTTCATTCAAGTGCGTCACTATCAGTTGAGCAGATTGGCGGTACCAGTTACTCAGTACCTCAAACTCTAACCACCCCAGCCTGAAGAACCGATTGACTACCGGATCATGCAAAACCCATAAAGGCGAGCCATCTGCAGCACGCCCTCCCTTAAAAAGAGATAATTCTTCCCGCAAAGGCGGCAATAAGCTCTGATTACTCATAAGCCCAGATATTGACGCACTGCGAAATAAGGACGCCGCAAAAGATAAACAGCCAATGTCGTCTTCTCGCCATAGAGCTTAGCCGACCCTTTGAGTCCGATGCGGGGCAAATCCTCAGCATTACGATATTCAGCAACGAGCCGATAGGCAAAGGCTCCGGCCGTATTCATGCTGGCCTGATAACTTAAAAACCGTAACTCTGCCGGAATAGACTTATGTGCCGATACATTCAGGAATAACTGCACATCAGCACCGCTCTCCAATGCAATCGCATCAGCGACCGGCAACTGAATCTCGAGCTCAACATCTTTAGGATCAGCCACCAGCAAAATCCGCTCACCCAAGGCTACCGGGCGACCAACCCAATCATTGACATCATCAAAGATGGCAATGCCATCCCGCGGGCTGCGAATAACAATACGCTCCAGTAACCCCTGATAATATCCAACCTCTGCGGCATGCTGTTCAACTTGTCCACGTAATGCAGATAAACCCGCTTTACTGCGACTATCAAAAACAGCCTGTTGGGCTGCCTGGCGGTATTCAGCTTCGGCGCTCTGCATCGCCTTTATGGCGATCTCAAGCTGATTAGCAATACGCGCATCATCAAACAGTAGCAATGGCTGGTCTTTTTTAACCACCTGATTGGGCTCAACCTGAAACTCCTTAATGACTCCGTCAACGGCACTGCGAACAATAACCGGGTTACGCGGAATGACTTCTGCAGGAGCTATCACTGACTGACGTATCGGAAAAAAACACAGCGCCACGAACAATATAACCAGCAAAAGAGTGACTTTATTGCTGTTAACAGTAAGCGAAGACAACAGCGATTTTTTGCCACTAAGCGCGAACCAGGCATGCCCGTACGCATCGGCCAGACTGGCTAACAGAGTCAGTTCAGAGTCATTCCATGGTGCTTCACGCACCAAAAAAAGAATGCCTGTTAACTCTCCCTGTGGTGAGTTCAGTGGCACGAGTAGCCCTTGTTCCGGCAACCAGTCAGACCATTCCTGCTGCAACGCCTCTGGCAGATCCGCAGCAGCTAAAGGTTTAAGTTCAATAGAGCCGGATAGTGTGAGGTGACGAAAAACCTTGCTGATCCAAACGATGAAGGGGGCGTTTTTCTCCGGTGTCACCAGCCCTGAAACAGTAATGACTTTGCCCTGTCCGGCAGTGCTATGCTTCCATAAAAGGCTCTGGCGATAGCGCACCAGATTGTGAGTTTCGTTACACAGTGTAAAACCAATTTCTGTTTCACTTTCACAATGTCTGACCCTTTTTTCCAGTTCCAGCACTTGAGCCAGCAAACGCAGGGATCGATCAGAGCCAGCAGCGACCGCCTGGGGCTCGGTAGCAGCATTAATTGTTGATGAGTTGTCAGGGTTTAGCAAAGATAGCTACTCCGCTCATGCCCGGCATGAGCCCGGGATCCGTACGTTGCAGACGCCCAAAGATCTTCACAGAACGGCTAACCGGGTCAATGACCGGCGAGATACGCGACACCTGTACAGTTAAACGACGGCCACTCTCATCAATCTCAAGTTCAAATTCCTGTTGAGGCTTGAGCCACATTAACCAATTCGAAGGGACCAGCGTTTCAACTTCTAAGGGTGCATCATCGATAATTGATAACATCTCTTGCCCCTCGGCTACAAATTGATGACGTTCCACAAAGCTGGCCACTACTTTGCCTGAAAATGGGGCATAAATCTGACAACGATCAACCACTGCATTCATCATTGTTTTTTCGGCACTGGCCGCTCCCAGGCGTGCATTTGATACGTCCATTTCCAACGTACTGATCGAGCCAAGCCGGTCAAGATCAGTATTCACCTGATTGACCTGTCTCGCCTCAACATAGAGTGCTTTCGCCTTGGCCAGCCGAGCCTGATGCAGCGTGCAATCCAGACCGAAAAGTTTATCCCCCTTCTTAAATGACTGCCCCTCCAGCTTCGGAAATGCATCAACCCTACCGGAGAGTTCACTGGATAAAATCACGTTATGGCGCGCCACAAGTTGAGCACGAACTGAACCAGAATCCATGGACTGCGCCTCAGCCGCGTAACACACCGGAAGCGCCAACCACGACAGCACAAACAGCCCGCAAAACCTCTGTTTAGACTTTAATATATTCATGGTAACCACTTATACTCAAACAACAAAATGAGATTTTCAAAAAGATTCAGCCTTAATCAGCGCTATATTTTCGCCACGATTCCATTGGCGCATTACATCTCCGATCGCCGTCTTAAGCGTATATAGATCATCACTTTCGATCACCTCCGGCACAGGGTTAAGGCCCATCGTGACATACAGATTTGAGATAGCCGAATCCAACTCCGCATAGGATTGATAATGACTGACTTCGGCCAGCAGGGCCGCCAGTTTTCCACGAATTTCTTGTAATGGAGTCTGCGCATTGGCGAGCGACGCATTTTTAATATGGCCATATATCCGTTGTTCGATATCATTCAACATACTGATATGTTTATAAGCATGCTCACGGCGAAGGAAGTCCTGATAAGCCACATGCACCTGAGTAATGACGGCGACCGCCAGTGCGACACGTCTGAAATCACCTATCTCTTCATGCGCTTTGGAGATCTGTTTAATTGTAGGTCCGGACACCAGATTAATCAGACTCCAGCTAACACGCATACCCGCCTCATTCCACTGGTTATTAACCAGGTAGGAGTTACTGTCGTAATTAATGCCTGCATTAAATGTCAAACCCGGCATTAACCGCAGCAGAGCCTTACGACTTTCCAGTGCCGTGATGCGTTTTTGATACGCTTCTTCTCTCAGTTCTGGCCGATTAACAAGCGCCGTGCGCTCCATATCTAAAACATCGAAATTAACTTTCGGAATCACTACCTGATCCATCGAAGGCAGTACCACTTCAAACTCAGTCGTCGGCGGCAGCCCCATCAATAATGCCAGCTCAACTTTCGCCACCATCATATCGTTCTGAACCTGTTCCAGATTGCGGATAATTTCAACCAGCCCCTTCTGGTAACCTAAGGACACCAGCGGCGCGACCAGGCGTTTACGCTCTGTAACCTGAGAATCCTGAAGAGCCTTCTGCGCCTGCAGCAGCAGTGGCTGAACCTCTTTCGCCAAAGGAGTCGTGGTAGCGGCCCGCCAATATGCAGTTCGCACCTGCTGAACAATTTGATTGATCATGCTGCGCTTCTTTTCCTGCGCAATGAAAACCTGATCGGAATTCTGTTTCGCCTGCAGATAACTAACCCCAAAATCCAGTACGTTCCAGGTCATTGTCAAATCTGCTGTATTCCTGTCACGATCCTGACTGATCGAGGGATTATTCGACACCACACCTGTTGCTACATTGCGGCTATTATTCAGGTTATCGTTAGAACGCGTAATCCAGCCAGCGCTGGCAGCAACCCGGGGTAGCATATTGACATGCTCTAAATCCAATTCCCCATTCTTAAGCACAACTTCCATCATGGATAGACGGTAATTAAGATTATATTTTATCGCACGGGCAATCGCTTCTTCCAGCGTAACAGGGCCAGTAATCGCTTCCTGATCAGCAAACATATCAGCACGATCAGCGCGAACTAACTTTTTTTGTTCATCCTTTGTAATAAACTGCGGCTGAATCGAACATCCCCCAAGCAGGATAACAAGCGCTACCCCTCCTAACAGTTTCCCATACAGTTTACTTCCTCTATCGCTAACATCAGTCGTCATCAAATCGTTCTCATTAAATATAACGTGTTCTTTAGTAGGCAAGCAGAAAAGAGATTGCCGTTCATGCCCGGAATATGCTGAATTACAGAATTTATCATAATAATCAACGGCTCTCATTAAGGGCGAAAACCGCCTCTAATGCATCGGATAACTGATCAAGAACAGAAAGCTCACGGGCAGCCAGAAGCTGTGCAGAAAGCCCTTGCTTACCCCTAACAACCTGCTCGCCCGATGGCTCAGCAGCATCGCCATGCACAGCATCCGGTGAGGATAGATCCATTTCATCATTAATGTCAGGCTTGTCCGATACTTGCGTTGCTGGCTCGTCCTGATCCAGGCGAACTTTTAAACGGAATGTCACTTGTGCATTCAGACCAGCTGAGTCTTTAGCCGTGACCACAACCAGCAGTACCCGCCCTTGATATTCCGGCGTAGGGATACCCGTGAAAACACCGGTGTCTGGATCAAAACTTAACCAGCCGGGCAATGCAGAACCATCAGAAAGGGTCGCCTCCAGACTGATAGAAGCACTGGTATCACTATGAGCAAAGATTCCCTCAGGTAAAGTATAGGTAAAAGACTCACTAATACTGACCAGATAGTCACTCGGGTTATACACTGCCGAGAGTGTAACACCTGTATATTCTCCGTCCGGCAATAGCAACTGGGCAGGCCGTATATCGGTATCTGAGCGGTTCAGTGCAGACAGTGTTTTTGACAACCTATCAATACTGTCAATATGTATACCCAGCGTATTCTTGCTGATATCAGCAGAAGGCTCACCAAGCGTCGGTGGCGAATACAATGAGTTAGGCGGCAGCACCTGAGCGGCGTTACTATCCATGATCAGGTTCGAGGCATCATATATACCGCTGACATTCACCGTAAAGGTCTGCGTCACCAGTGGACCGTCAGCATCGGAGACGCTCAGAGTGAAGGTATCACTGCCAATTTCGCCGTCATCCAGTGCTTCGATCGCCGCGTCATTCTTGACGTAGCGGTAAGCACCGGTCGCGGTGGTCAGTGTTAAGGTGCCGTAAGTACCTGGCTTACTGTAAGTGCCGTCGGTGTTATCCGTGCCGCCATCGAGACCGAAGGTCAAGGGCTCCACATCGACATCCTCGCCCACCAGAGTGCCGTTGAGGTTTCTGTCGCGGGTGGTGTTGGTCTGATCTATCTCGGCAATCGTTGCCGTGGTGATCGCTGCCAGTGTTGGCGCGTCATCGGCGCCACTGACATTCACCGTCAAGGTCTGTGTCACCAGCGCGCCGTCAGCATCGGTGACGCTCAGAGCGAAAGTGTCGCTGCCGCTCTCGCCGTCATCCAGGGCTTCGATCGCCGCATCATTCCTGATGTAGCTGTAAGCACCGCTGCCGCTGTCCAGCGTTAGCGTGCCATACGTGCCCACTTTTGTGATGCTGCTGCCGCTGACGCTGCCAGTGATAATGCCGTAGCTCAGAGTCTCATCATCCACATCCGCACCCACCAGGGTGCCACTCAGATTAGCATCGGTAGTGCTGGCGGACTGATCTACTTCGGCAATCGTTGCCGTGGTTATTGCCGCCAGCGTTGGTGCGTCATCGGCGCCGCTGACATTCACCGTCAAGGTCTGCGTCACCAGCGCACCGTCAGCATCGGTGACGCTCAGAGTGAAGGTGTCGCTGCCGCTCTCACCGTCATCCAGTGCTTCGATCGCCGCATCATTCTTAACGTAGCTGTAAGCACCGCTGCCACTGTCCAGCGTTAGCGTGCCGTATGTGCCCACTTTTGTGATGGTGCTGCCACTTTTAATACCAGTGTCAATGCCATAGCTCAGAGTCTCACCATCCACGTCCGCACCCACCAGGGTGCCACTGAGATTGGCATCGGTAGTGCTGGTAGACTGATCTACTTCGGCAATCGTTGCCGTGGTTATTGTCGCCAGCGTCGGTGCGTCATTGCTGCCGGTAATCGTGACCGTCACCGTTTTATCACCCGTCCCGCCAGCAGAATCCGTTGCCCGAAGGGTATAAGTCAGCGTCAATACTTCACCCGCTGCCAGATAATCGAAAGATTCGCTTGCGGAGTCGAATGACCAGCTTAACGCGTCAGTTATCTGCACATTAGTTAGCTCACCGGTTATGCTCATCATTGCCTTCAACGCAGCGTCATCAGGCACGAGACCCATTGTTGTTCCGGATTTAGTGACGGAAAGAATCGACATCGCCACCGTCTGATCCAGATCAACATCGTCAAGAGTCAGGGTACCAGATGCATCCAGGCCAGCACTAGTTTCCGTCAGAGCGGCCATATCGCTATCGCCACCGGTTAGGGTAATCCGCGGCAGATCATTTACCGGAGCCACGCTAACCGTCGACACAATCGCCACAGATGCAGTGTTTACGCCAGCGTCTGTTATACCACCATCATCTTTTATTTGAGTAAGGGTAAAAACCCGATCACCTGTGGTGGGATAATCCACCCGGGTATTCTGATAACTGATGCTGTTAATCAGGCTGTTTACATTAACCACGGCAACACCTGCGTGTGCCAGCACAACGGTCGCCGTATCCCCGCTACCGTTCAGTGTTATCGTATAACTCATACCATTAGTGGCTGTAGTTGCAGCACTGTCGCTCTCCAAGGTGACTGTGGAGCCATCCACCAGGATCGATTCATTTACACCATCTAACAGTCCAGCCACGGTAAAGGTCATCCCCGTAATCAGTTGGCCGGATTCAACGCTGCTAGCATTGGCGCCACTAAATACCTTGACCGAAACAGCCTGAATCCCTTCGCCGTTCGCTTCAATAAAGGAAGGGTTAAGTGGCGTAGCGGAAAGCGTTGGCGCATCGTTAACCGCTGTAATCGTAATCGCGCTGCTGACGGTATTACTGACCGCCGCTCCGGCATCATCGGAGTTTGCATCCGTTACCTGCCAGGTGATCGTCCGGTTAGCACTGATCGTAGTTGGGTCATCGGAAGTCGAATTAAATTTTACTGACTGCAGCGCCGTGCTGTACTCGGCCAGAGTCGCGTCACCGCTCAACGTCAGCGTGCCTGCACTGTAGCTGCCGCTGATTCCGTTTTGCGCTAAGAAGCTCAGCACATCGCCACCGGTGTAGCCAGCACTGATTACCACCGTCGCGCCACTCATCTGAGTATCGTCCGCATCCAAGGAGACACTAACCGTGCTGTCTATGACCGCTGCCGCAGCTTGCTCGGTATAGGCCAGCGTCTGGCTGCCACCACTAAGCACCGGCGCATCCTGGGTCGGGACAATCGTCACACCCCGGTTGTCGGAACCGCTTCCGGCTCCGGTGCCATCTGAATCGGCATCGGTAACGCTAAAGGTAATCGTCCGGCTCGCGCTGCTGGTATTATTGGTCGGATCATCGCTGGTGTTTACAAAGGTAACCGTGCGTAAAACTGCCTCGTAGTTCGCCAGTGTATCGCTACCGCTTAAGGTCAAAAGCCCTGCAGCCGCGTCGTAGCTGGTCAGCGTAATACTGGTACCACCAACAACATTACCAATCGCCGTGCCGGCAACCGCCAGCACATCACTGGCGAGCCTGCCGCTACCTATCTGAACCGTTGCGCCAGACAGGTGAGTGTCATCCGCATCGCTCAAGCTAAGCGTGCCATCAACCGTCTGGGCAACATCACCTTCGTTATAGGTCAGCTGTGAACCGACCACAGCAACAACCGGGTTGTCGGTCAAAGGAGTGATAGTGAGGGTATTGGTCACCGCTATACTGCTAGCGGCTCCTGCAGCATCGGAGTTAGCATCGGTTACCTGCCAGCTCAGCGTACGCGTGGCCGAAGCACGGGTTGGATCGTCAGATGCAGTACTAAATGTGACGCTACGCAGCGCAGCCTGGTAGTTAGCCAGCGTTGTTGTGCCAGTCAACGTCAGCACACCGCTTGCATTGCTAACAATACTAATACCATTCTGTGACGTGAAATTAAGTGTATCGCCTGCCAGGTAGTCACCGCTGATGCTGACCGTAGCACCGGTCAACTGCGTATCATCGGGATCGGTGAGAATCAGACTGGCACCGATCGCAACAGCCGGATCGTTTTCGCTATAACTAACCGCACCTAAGCCGGTCACTAGCGGCACGTCGCTCTGAGCCGTCAGGTTGATGGTGCTGGTTACCGCATCACTGGTCGCGGCTCCCGCACCGTCAGAGTTAGCATCGGTCACCGTCCAACTCAGCGTACGGCTATTTTTGCTGTTATCAGCGGTAGGATCTTCACTGCTTGAATTGAATGTAACCGAACTCAGTGCGGTCGTGTAGTCCGCCAGACTGGCCGTGCCGGACAGCGTTAATTCACCCGTGCCCGCATTGTAGTTAACAGTGAGCCCGCCAGGGTTACCCACCGTCAGTATATCTCCGCTAACGAAGTTCCCGATAGTCACTGTGGCGCTCGCCATCTGGGTATCATCTACATCGGCATCAACTGATACCGTTGCGTCGATCAGCGCCGCCACCCCATTCTCTGTATACGCCAACGTGCCACCGGCACTCATCACCGGCTTATCCTGCTGTGGGACTACCGTCACAGTCGATGCGATTGCCAACGTGCGGGTATCTTCATCACCGCCGTTATCCTTCACACTGGTCAGTGTCACGACGCGGTCACCCGCCACAGGATCTTCACTCGTATGACGATAAGCCAGCGTATTGATTAGCGTATTGCTTTGCGCTTCGGTCAAACCTGTGTGGCTATAGACCAGCGTTGCCGTGTCGCCAACGAGTGTTACCGTTACACTGCCGTTATTGGTCGTCGTCGGGGCAGCCCCTGCGGTAACCAGATCAACCTCGGTACCATCAATGGTAAATTTTTCCGCCGCTCCATCAACTAAACCGCTGATCGTTAATTGGAACTCCAGCAGAGTTTGGTCAGGCTGTATCGTATCCACATTGGCTGCACTAAACAGCAGTGTAGCAACGGCGTTTTCCGTGTAGGTCGGATCGGAAGCGGTAGCCGTTAACGTGGCGGGATCATTCACCCCAATCACTTCAACGCTGCCTCCAGTAAGTGTTACCGTAAGCGCAGTTGCTCCTCCGGCGGTATCTGCATCCACATCCAGATTATCTGCATCGTTCAGGGTAACCGAATAGCTGCGTGCTCCCGAAGGTGGGTTATCGCTGCTATGCTCGTAACTGATCGCTTCAAGGATAGTGGTGACCTGCGCCAACGTTGCGCTGTTAGTCAACTGAATAACGTAGTCACCACTGGAAACATCAGCGCCGCTTGTGGAAGCCACTCCCTGGGCCACAGCCAAACCACCGGAAAGAGTAAATTTATCGCCGGCCATTCGACTATCCAAACTAACGGTAATACTGCCCTCACCAAATACATTGGAATCAAGGGTGGCCGTTGTTGCAAGATCAGGATCGCTTATCGTCACTGCGCTAAGCAGCGTCTGGGGCGATGTTCCGACGCCCACCATGGAAGACTCCACCACGGTGCTGGTAAATGGCGTGGCGCTTAATGTTGGCACATCATTGCGCGCATCGATTTGAACCGAGATTGTCCGGCTCACATCCGAGACGCGAGACTCAACCGTATCCGCGTCGGTGTCGTAAGCGGTAAGCGCGCCGGTGGCTGAAAACGCGGGCAAAACAGGCGTTTCAGACGCGCCAGCGGGGATTGCGCTTTCCACTCCATAAACCGTCAAACCGGGCTGGGTAGCACCATTGGTATTCACATCGTCATTGGTCGTGACAAATTTAACCTGAGCGGATGCGCTCAGTAGCAAGGCATTCGAGGCAGAGATTGCGGCTGCGTTTGGCGTGAGTGTGCTGAGTTCTACCCAATTATCATTCCCCCCATCCAGATCAACCCACCAGGCACCGAGGCCCTGATCGTTGTAGGCCGCTAATGCAACGCCGGCAAAGGTGTAACCCGCTACCGCATCGGGGTCAGTGAGGCTGAGCATCTCTGACAGGCTTTTTACTACCTCGGCGGCGGCTTCCGTAGTGACGATAGTGTAATCGGCATCAAGGATCGGCGCATCGTTACTCGGGGCCAGAGTGATAGTAACAGTTGCGGTTGTCGACAATGCACCACCAGAACCCTGTTGATTACTGCTTTGCTCATTACCGTCATTAAAAACGATATCAACAACCTTAGTACCGGCCACCAGTAAATCGTTGTCGTTGGAATAAGCGAGGTTGTGAAGAATAGCGTCAACCGCATCCTGTGTAGCATTGGCGTTAAACGTTAGTTGCAGGGTACCGTCTACGCTGTTGTTAGTCAGCGTGGCGACACCCATATTGAGATGTTTCACCGACGATCCATTATTAAACACCTTCAGGCCCGAGGGTTCTGTGAAGCCGCCACTGATCGAAACATCATTAACCCCCACCTGAATAACAAAGAAGTCAGTGGCATCCGCACCGCCCTGCTGTTGCACCGTGAGTGTAGCGCCATTGAAGCTGGTCTCTGCCCGAAGAGTGAGCTCTATATCCCCTAAAGAAGCAGCCGTCGCGTTATCGATAAAGACAGCTGTCCCCGCCACATTAACACCGACTGCTTCCACAAAGGCGATGCTATCACCGTCAAGATTTGAGATTAGCGGTGCATCGTTGACTGCATTAACAGTGGTGCCGAGCGTAACCGTCGCGCTCGACCAACCACTGGCATCATCGATAATAGCTGCCGAAATATCCTTTGCGGAGCCTGCGACAAAACCGAAACCATCAGAAAGATGTACCGTCAGGCTGTTAGGTGTGCCGTTATAGTTAGCAGCATCGGGATTAAAACGGATCAGATCTGCAGCAGCCAGCACCAGCGCGCTGCTGTTGCTCAATCCGGCGGTTGGAATCGCTTCCCAGGTGCTTCCGCCATCAGTGAAGTATTCCCAATGTCCATTGCTGCCATCTTCCGCATTGGCCACGATGCCGATACCGGCTAAGGTGAAGTTGCTGCCTTTGGTATCTGGATCACTGAAGTTATCACTAAACAAGCTACTAACAGTCGCACCTGTCGGGGAGACATAGCTAGCCGAATTGGGAATAGTAGCTACGCCCCCTGCGTCTTCATTTACCGCCGCAAGCGTCGCGCTGCCCGTTGCTGTAGGTGCATCGTTAGCCTGAGTGACAGTAACTGTTATGTCGCTGCTCACGGTCTTAGCGGTGGTGGTGCCAGTGCCGTTATTGCCGAGATCACTCAGCACCACTGTGATAGTTTCAGTCGTATCAGGGTTATCACCGGGAGTATATTTCAGGGTGTCCAAAGCGCCGTTCACATCGGTCAGCGATCCGCTGATAATCACGTTACCGCTATTATTGCCGGTAATGACGGCTGAACCAAAAGCACTCACCTGCATCACACCGGCATCGTTAGTCAGAGTGACCTGCACATTACCCTGATCTGCGCCGCTGCCTTCATCTCGTGCTGCCTCGACATCAACCAGACCAAAGCCAGCGGCACTCAGATCCGCTGTAATATTTTCGGTAGCACTAAAGGAGGGGGTAGTGATTGTCAGAACCGGGGCATCATTGATCGCGGTAACACTGGTCTGCAGCGTAACCGCATTAGACCAGCCGCCGCTGCCACCGATACCAGCCGAGATATTCAGACTGTTACCGCTGGTAAATGCGGTGCCATCTGACTGACGAACGGTAAGGCTTGCGGGTATGCCGTTATAGTCAGCGACATCAGGTTTAAAGCGAATCAGATCTGTGTTTGAGAGCACCAACGCCGCCGTATCCGACAAG
This sequence comes from Neptunomonas qingdaonensis, assembly GCF_900113275.1. Classification (GTDB taxonomy): domain Bacteria; phylum Pseudomonadota; class Gammaproteobacteria; order Pseudomonadales; family Balneatricaceae; genus Neptunomonas; species Neptunomonas qingdaonensis. Next base: position 128,922 of record NZ_FOOU01000007.1, on the reverse strand, counting down.
GAACCATCGGTCGGAATATCGACCCAACCACTACCCGCACTGTACTGCCAATGCCCATTGCTGCCATCTTCGCCGTTAGCAATAATGGCGATCCCTGCCAGTGCAGTGGCACCGGAACCACCACTGATCGTATCGGTCACATCGGAATAGTTATCCCCAAACAGCGTAGCCACCGTCACGCCAGCAGGGTCGACTGAATCCTCATCAACCGCTGCCAACGTAGTGCCCGTAGCAACGGGAGCATCATTAACCGCATTAACCGTGATAGCGATAGCGTCGGTGTCTGTTAACGTCCCGCCGATACCGCTATTGCCTAAATCACTGGTCAACACGCTGAGGGTATCGGTGCCGTTATAGTTGGCATCAGGGGTATAAATCAGTCCGTTAAGCGCCGCGTTTACCTGAGCTGCAGTGCCGCTGATGGTGACACTTGCAGTCGCATTGCTGGTGATACTTGCCCCGCCACCCGTGACGCTGAGCAAAGTACCAAAAGCCACACTGACCGTGGTCGAGAGCAGATCGGTCCCCCCTGCATCGGTGTCGACGGCATCAGTGACGGTGATCGCATTACTATTGCCGCTGCTAAAGGTCAGCGAGGTATCCTCATCCAGCGCTTGGGGATCCGGCAGCGTGTTTACCGGCGCATCGTTAACTGCTTGTACAGTGATACTCAAGGTTGCGCTGGCGGTTTCATTGGTCGCATCGCTACCATCGCCGGAACTACCAGGGATGGCGGCAATCACCTCTGCGCTGTCGGGATCGGCGCCGCTGATCCCACCATCATTCACCAACACCTGAATACTATCCGCGCCAACAAAGTTAGTATTTCCGTTATAGATAAGGCTCGCCAGAGTGGCATTGAGGTCACCCAGAGTATCGCTGACAGTAACGGAGGCGGTGCCATTATTGGTAATGGTCGCGCCGCCGGATGCGGTCAGGTTAAGGGTACCGTTGCTAGCGGTCAGTGTGACACTCAGCGGGCCGAATGCGTTATTCACAGCAAGGTCGGTGCCGACACTATCCGGATCGGCAATGCTGATACCGCTGATAGGCAGGGCCTGCTGTTCCGCGGCGGTTCGTGCCTCGGGCAGATTGATCGTTGGCGTGTCGTTAACCGGCAGAATATCGATTGAGAATGTGCCGGCCGGCTCATTCCCGCCACCACCGTCAGATAGGGCGAAATCAAACTGATCGCCGCTACTTTCCAAACCATCATGTTGATAACTTATATCGCCAGCGCGAAGCTGGGCAACGGTAAACGCACTACCCACGCCAAGCTGCTCTGAACCGCGAAATAGTAGACCATAAGAAACATTGCCGGTGATACGGAATTGAATCTCGTCATCAGCATTGTCACTATCGGTACCCAGCAGGTCGGTGACTGTGAGAACCTTGGTCTGACCTTCATAAAGAGAGCCCCCCCCTACAAATCCAGTATTGACGGCCACCAGCGGATCGTCGTTAACCGGGATGATGCTGATTGCCAAAACCACACTGGCGGTATTGTTGGCAGCTCCAGAGTTATCATTAACGGTGAAGGTCATGCTGTCAGCGGTATACTCTTCACCGTCATTGACGTAATAAAGCTTTCCTGCATTGAGCTTAGTGGCAGTGATAACAGAATCGACAGCCATAACATCATAAGTTGATGGAGTATCGGCAGCATAAGTCTGGCCATCCTTTTCCAGGCGCACTTCACCATGTGCTGGCAACACACTGACGGTATAAGTCAGGATGTTAACAGCCGCCAGGCCAACGCTCTTATCTCCACCACCATCATAGTCACGGGAACCAACTACGGCAGCCTCGGGCAGCCTATTGACATCGCCTTGCAAGGTGCCACCTTGCAGTACAATAGCGCCGCCTTCGAGGATTTTTACGCTATTAACGGCGTCGATAATTGGTTGATCATTGACCGGGGCTACATCGATCAATGCCGTTTTAACAGAAGTTACATTGTTACCATCAGTGACAAAGAAGTCGAACTGGTCAGTAAAGTCTTCCTTGCCATAATGGCTAAAGGTTACCCGGCTATTATCGACATCGTCTTGTGTGAATGTGCTGTTGGTTGTTAACGCACTTCCATTCAGGCGCAGAATGCCGCTGGTCGGCAGACTCACCAGAGAGTATGTCAGTTCAGCAGCTAAAGTATCGCTGTCGGTCGCACTGAGTACAGTGCTCGTTATCACAACGCTTGCATCGCCTTCACTAAGCGTCAGCGTACCGGCAGTTGCCGTTGGCGCAGCATTAGCGCCTCCCGCTGTCGTTGGTGGGCTGTAAGAACTATCCGGCACAGATAAAGGCGTACTGTCATCATTATCAATCGTTACCGTGAAGGTTAAGGATGTCAGTGGCGAGGATTCATCCGCATAAATACCACCGGGGCGCTCAGTCGGTTTGACGCGGGTATCACCGTCGGTGACGGTAAAGGTAAATGAATCACTACTCACAGTAGTGGGATCTGAGGTCAGGATATAACGTACACTTTCGGCGCTAATATCAGCTTGAGTAAAGTTAGCGCCATTTAACAACTGAGTCCATTCGCCTCCCTGATAGCGCGCCATATAGCCATCGGCCGGCTGACTGACCAGGGTATAGGTCAGATCGCTGTCCGGGGAATCGATATCATCGATACGCAACATCGAGTCGGTGATCACCAAGGTTGGAGAATCACTAGCACCTAATGACAGGTTCGCAGCACTGTCAGCATCTAGCGTGCCACCGTTATTCACCAGCGTAGGATCATCATCAACGGCAATGACGTTAACACCGAGGGTATTAGTGCTATCAGAAACCGCGGTGGAACCGCCACGCGCGGCAGTGTCGACAAACGTCCGCGTTTCACCACCCGCATTGCTGGTCGACAGGTCACCACTGTAAGTATTATCCAAGACACGAATCGTCAAGGGGGTCGGCGTACCGTTATAGTCGGCGACAGGCACAAAGCGAACCAGTGTTGATGCCGACACCAGCAGCGCGCTGCCAGTGTCATTGACTGAACCTATGTCAGACCATACTGCATCACCGGTTGAATACTGCCACACCCCCTGCGCACCATTAAGTGGGTTCGAGACAATGGCAATCCCGCCGACCCTAGCGCCGCGGTCAGGGTCGCTAAACTCATAATCCGGATGCTCACTGATAGCCCAACCTTCATTGCCCCCCGATGACGTCAACGGATCTTCATAGATGCTAAAAGTGAGATTTCCGATACTGGTTGGTGCCCGGTTCTCTGTACCGATTGTCAGATTGACGACAGTAGCAGCGACTACACCGCCTGCACCATCGCGTAAGCTGACACTAAAGCTGTCAGCCACGGTCTGGCTATTATCATGGGTGTACACCAGTTGCCCAAGATTAGCATAATTAAATACTGTGCCAACGGCCACATCAAAACCGTTAAGCGTCAGCTCGCCGTTAGTCGGTAGGCTTTCCAGTTTGAATACCAGTTGTTTATCGGTGTTATCGGGATCAAGCACCGTTATTTGTGCGCTTGAAAAGGTCAAGGATCCGCCTATCAGCGGCACATTCGCCACCAACAGTGCAGCAGACGGTGGTGTGTCACCCGGCACATAGAGTAGCGGCACATCGTTAACCGAACTAACACCGATCGCCAGCGTGCTGGTCGAGCCGGTATTTAGCGTATAGGTGACCAGAGGAACGCTACCACTCCAATCTGCAACGGGGGTAAAGGTGTAATTACCATTAGCCTCAAGGAGCAGCGACCCCTTTGCGTCGATAGTCGCCGTATCACCGACGCTGTAGGTCGCACCGTCACCCGCCACCTGAAAGCTGATCACTGTAAGAGTGTTATCGATATCGCTGTCGTTAGTAAGAACGTTACCACTGGCATTGTTATCTTCAAGCACAGTCTGTACATCTGTAACCATGACCGAAGCATCATCCACAGCGGTGATACTGGTACTCAGAGCAACGCCACTGGCATCGATATCGGTTGTACCACTGGCCACATCGGTGGTCTGGGGTGAGCCGTTCCTTGAATAGGTGCGGCTGACATTGTCGCCATTGTTACCGCTGTTATCGATGGCATGGATAGTCAGACTTTCAGGTATGCCGTTCCAGTCTGCCTCCGGTACAAAGCGAAGCAGAGCGTCGACATCAAGCAGCAAAGCAGCGCTGCTGGTGACTGCGCCGACAACCTGCCAGGAAGCGCCATTATCGACCGAATATTGCCACTCACCCTTACCGCTGTTATCCGGATTGGCGCTGATCGCAATGCCGGCTAACGTGTTAGCATCGGCATCGGTGAATTTACCGCTCATGATGCTGGCAACCGTCGCACCGGCAGGATCGACAGTATCCTCATTCACTGCCGGCAAGCTGGCGACCGACGTAACAGGCGCATCAGGTGTTGGGTTCACGGTGACAATAATTACTTCAGAATCAGTTTTTGCTGCACCGCCGGTGTTACCCAAATCATCAACCAGGAGAGTAATAGTATCGTCAGCCGCATCGTCTCCATCAGGGTAATCAGCATCGGGAGTGTAGCTCAGGTTTGCACTGCCTAAGGCGGCGTTGATATTGGCCAGAGTGCCTTGCACGGTAACGCTATGACTGTTGTTATTACCGGCAAAAATGCTTAACCCGCTGATGCTGTTAAACATAATATTACCGTTATCGGCACTCAGCGTGAGCTGCACATCAGCACTGCCTGCATCTTGATCGGCCAGCGTAATACCAGATAGCACCAGGCTAGCATCTTCCGTGACAGCTTGTGCGCCGGGCACTACCAATACAGGTGCGATATTGACCGGGTTAATGGTAATTTCGACACTACTGTCATTACTGGTGCCACCCACCCCGCCGGCTGCATCGATCGCCCGGAAGGTAAAAGACGCTGCCTCACTGTAGTTTTCGCTGGGCGTGTAGGTCATGTCAGTGGCTTCTGCCAACGTCAGAGTATCACCGGCCGCAAGAATACCACCGCCATTTTTCGTTAAAGTTCCGTTTAACACATCAATATTGACGATCTGGTACAAGGTGATATCAGCCGCTCCGTCATTGTCCTCTGCCACCAGTGAGAAGGTTTGCGAAGCGTTTTTATCGACTGCAATAGCGGCATCAACTGTGGTCGGTGCGTCATTTAATGCCGTTACATTGATGCTCATGACCTGCGCGCTCGGATCTGTATCGACACCGCTATTACCAAGCCCACCATCATCCTTCACTTGAAAGGTAAAGTTGCCGTAGCCGCTACCGTTGGCGTTGGCAGCCGGAGCAAAGATCAGCTTATTATTATCGATATCCTCCACCGACACCGACTGCCCCAGCGTAACCGCCAAGCCATCATTAGTCAGCGATCCATTGAGCGGCAGTGAGGTGATAATAACCGCAAAAAAACTGTCCGCAGGGGCGTCATTGGCATCTGTAAAACCGAACTCCGCTGCGGTAAAGGTGTGACTGATATCTTCATCCATCGTTATGCTGTTATCGGCACCCGTCGGGGCATCGTTGACCGAGGCAATGGTAATATCGAAGGCCTGACTAGTGCTGGAGACAGGTGTTCCAGCGTAGCTTCCTGAGTATACATTGATGGTGATGCTGAGGTTCGCCGTGCCGTTGAAGTCGGCGGCATCCTCAAAGCTCAATCCATTCAAAAAAGTATTAACCGCGTCAAGACTGCCCTGAGATAGCACGGTGGGGCCGGAGTAACCGCCATCAACAATATTACCGCTCTCGGCATTGGTCACAGTGACCTGCGCTTCAAAATTACTCTCTGATCCGTCGTAGGTAGCTGAAAAGCCGGAAAAAGCATAGCTGGCATCTTCATTAATGGTCGGCGCCGCTGGTAGAGTTATGACCGGATCAGCCAACGTCCCCTCAAATGAGGCTAACGCCTGTGTGTCGAGTGTATTGACCGACTCAATGCTGCCGGTTTGATATTCAAGTAACCAATCACCCCCGAGTGCCGCACTCCCAGTCAGATCCTCGGAGGCGGCAACATCAGCGCCCGTTACACGTGCCAGTTCGTCGACAAACAATTGACCTTCAGCGGCACCAACACGACAACCGTACAGGAGAATATCGCCCTGCTGGGTTAACGAGCTGCCAATCTGGCTCAATATATCGCTGTATGTACTCAGGCTATCGGCGTTCAGCACCGCCGTGCCGATGGTATTTTCGCCCACGCCACCATGTGAAAGAATATGAATGGCGTCAATATCGCTGCGGCCCTGCAGATAAGAGGCGATCTGCTGCAAACCATCGCCGTTGCCATCCAGCACAACAACTTCTACGCCTTCGGCCACAGAGTCGATCAATGTCTGATACTGCTCAATCGAGGCATCAACAAAGACGATTTCAACCCGGCCGGGCTCATTACCAATTGCGCCCAGCAAGTTGTTTTCATCCTGTACCTGAGTAGCCGCAAAGGGTTGCTCAATCTCGTTCAGGGCCTGAATCAAAGCCTCATTAACCACCACAGGTTCTGCTACGGCAACTGGCTGGCTATCAGTATCCACCAAAAGATCGGCGGCCGTCGCCACACCCGCCGCATCAAACATAATGCGTGGCTCCAGTGCCAGTAGCGCGCTGGAGCGTCTGCAAAATAAGGCGACAGGGGTTGTCGTTTCTGCTGATTTGATACGTTTTTCACGACGGCTCTGCGAACTCACCTTGCCATGACCTGTAGCCATTTCAGAAACAGCCTGCCAAACATTCTTGGTGTGATTCCAGATAACGCGATAAACGTGGTTCATAATACATCTCTAAAGGCCGGAAAATTCAGGCAAACACCGAAAACAGGAAGATAACGAAAAAAATAGTAGAAAAAACCGCTACTTAAAAAGCAAAGGTAATAAACATATCTTACTTGTTGGAGATAATTTGCATAGCAGAGTATAGACGAGAATTGCTGAACAACAGAAAAATACAACCCGATAAACTGATTTTTTGATTCGCATCAAGAGTACGAGTACATCTTAGAAATGAACTTGCCATTACACAACAAACAGGGAATGAATGCCCTCATGCAAAAAATAACCAGTTGATCTTGCCAGCCAGCCTCACTGAAGAAACAAGGGTTACGTGCTTTTGCCCTCATCAATAGGCTCACTGATCGAGGCGGGTACTACCACATGCCGACGAAAAGGTTGTAATAAAAGCTTATCTAACCACAGATCTCTGGGAGATCGGAAGCCATCCAAACCCAGCTTCATACCCTCATAACCCGCTAGCGGCTTATCAACGTATGTACCGAACCATCTATCCCAAAATGAAAAAAGTACACCGTAATTACTGTCCGTTTCTGGCTGCCAGGCTGAATGGTGGATTCGATGCATTGCCGGTGTTACGAACACCTTACGTATAGGTGTATCTACACTTTCTGCTATTTTTATATTGGCATGGCTAATAAGACTAACCACCTGAGCAAATAGTGAGCAAAGAATAATCGACACAGCGGGGATACCGAAAACAAAAACGACTACAACTGCTGAGACCACGGTAACAACAAGCTCAAAAGGATGGTGTTTTAATTCGGTACTGACATCAACATCAGGATCAGTGTGATGCAAGCGGTGTAATTTCCATAACAGAGGAACTTGATGAAAAACCCGATGGATGCTGTAATGAAACAGGTCATATATAAAAAAGCCAATAATAAAAGCAAACCAGAAGTTTAAATTCAGCAGATGAAATAGTCCTAACGTATTCTCCTGAAAATAAATCGCCGCTGAAATAGTCGTCACAGGCATAACCAAAAGTATAATGTAGCTATTTACCAGATGTAGCGCGATATTATTCCACCAGCGTACGGGAATTGAGGCCGTGGATTTAATCCAAGGTAAGAACACCTCCCCAATTACCAATAACCCAAGTGTCACCATTAAGCTATATGTAAATAAGTCAGTGCTGTTATTAAGAAGATATTCAATCATTGATTAAGTATGACGCATTGATTTTCAGATGCCAAAGAATATTCCTTGCCGTATCCTTAAAAAAATCAAAAAAGACCCGATACCCCATTACTGTCAGAAAATTTTACAAAAACGCCAATTTCAAACACAGAATAAAAATAACACACTGTTTTATAAGAGAATAAATTTACGGCTTAAACTTTGCATGTGTATTTATCAAATGATTACTATCGAAAAAAGATAAGTAATACTACTAATAATTATAATTTAACGATATAGGGATAAGACATATGAAAAATAAATTATTGTTGACTGCGGCAATGGTGTCCACATCTTTTCCTACTCTGGCCAGCGCGCCAACAAGTGTTATACCTGAGCCTTCAACACTCGGCTTATTTGCTGCCGCTGCCATTGCTATTACAATCGTAGCTAAATTTAAAAAATGATATGTGTAGAGTTACAAAATAGAGCGCCACTTTAAAAGACGCTTATAGAAACGTTTCAAAAGACCGAGATTCGCGTTTAGTAGTTATCTATCTGCATCTCGGATCTTAAAAGTAGTCCTCATTACATATGGAGTAAGAAGATGAAAAATAAAATATTGCTAGCAGTGACAATGCTGTTCACATCCGTGCCCGTTATAGCTGGCACAGTTGCAACAAATATACCCGAGCCTTCGGTACTAGCCCTGTTTGCTGCTGCTGCCATTGCTGTTACAATCGCAACTAAGATAAAAAAATAATTTCAGTAGCGCTACAATAGAGAGCTGTCACTCAAAAATACGCTTTAGTGATTATCTCTCTCCTTTGTCTGCATCTGAAAAACAGTATTCATGACATATGGAGATAGTCGATGAAAAATAAACTATTACTAGCGACAGCAATGATCTGCACATCTTTTTCTGTTCTGGCAGGTGCTCCTGTTGACCCAATAGCTACTGTTCCTGAACCTTCAATTCTCGGCTTATTTGCTGCGGCGGCTATTGCCGTTACAATCGCCGCTAAGCTAAAAAAATAATTTCTGTAGAATGACCAGTTTAGAATAGGCTCTGTAAATAGCGATATACTTTGTCATTATCCAACCTGAGCCTATAGTAGTCCTATGCTGATTAGTACTATTCGTTAACGGGTTAAAAAAAATGCACCGCCTGCCCACATCCATCAGTGCATTGAATAATCTGAAAGCAAGTTTGTTTATTCCAGCCACTGCCGGCCTTCGCCGCCGCTAGCACGCCCTTCTAATCCGATGTTTCGTTGAAAAAGCTCTTAACTGAAGAGCAGTAGGAACATCTTTGCAGACCACTTCCTCATAACCACCATTGATGGTGGTTACGATAGCGGCCATGGAAAGATGGGGCATGCTTTGCATTCCTTTCATCTTATGTCTGTTTAACTTCGTTTATCTGTTAAGTATATGAAAAGACCTAATGCGGATAAAAGAAATGCCGTACTGATAATAATGGCTACCGGGTAGTATAAATTACCGGCCAAATCCAATTGACTATATTTAATGACCATAATCAACCCCTCCAGAGATAAAGCAACGCACACAGTTCCGATAAATCTGGGGAGTGTTTCCCGCAAGGTTCCGACAGCGTCTTTCTCATCGTCTTCGATAGGGCCTGAGTATTCTTTATTTATAATCAAGGCTAATTCAAAGACAGCTAATCCAATAATTCCCGTATTTATACTACTCAATAACACCTCAGTGAGATTTTCTTTATTGATTATACCTTCCACAACGTTGAAAAATAATGAAAAAATAATAACCACAGCTAATCCAAAAAATATCAGTGTGAAAACTTTTGCAAAAACCGTTCTTATTAATGACGCACTTGAATTATTCATTACATCCTCTAGTAAAACGTAAAATATCCGTTTGAAAAAATAGCAGTAAGCGACATACGCAGTTTTCGCTGATGCCTGGCATCCACATCTGAAATATTCCTAGTTGCAAAGTATTATTCAAAGCCTTGAAGTTTGAACGACTTAATCATAAGTCAAAGAGGGCATGATGCGTATCAATATAATTTTTTATATATTTGCCTCAGCCGATAAGAATCATGTTGATTTATTTGAGACGGCGCACACGTGTTACGAGGCTGGTCCTATCTATTGCTCCGCTCCAAGCAGATTCATGACGACCGCAGACAGCGCCACTAGCTACCGATGCATAATTCGAGTCAGGATTGACGCACCACTAAGACCAATAATGCGGCTTGAGATTCTTCATAATTCTTTTTTGAAATGAACCCTCTGATATCATTAGCTTAACCGATTCAGACATTCGACAGTTATTCAACTACCACACAACCAGTAGACCTCAGTTAACGAAAAAAGCAGCACTGGTCCATCTTTAATGGCTTATTTGCACATCATTTGGGAACGGCCGACCTTGATTAGCTTCAAGGTAATCTTTAAGGCTGAGTAAGAATACAGCCCACTTGGTGCTGCAATGTGCCAGAAAGTCAGTAGACTCTTTCCAATGGGAGTGCGTAAAACGAACATAGGTTTGGTCATCACCGGCTTGTATTTGAAACAATATTTCGGTGCCCATCCACGCTTCCGGTGTGCTACCAGAATGCTTCCAGCGCACCGTTTTATTTTCAACAAGTTCTGTCACTGAAAAATCAGGACCGCCGCCATTAAAACGAAATTTAATGGTAGAACCAACATTGCCTGCCCCGGATATATCGTTAGTCCACCAATTAGTGAGTCCTTCATCTGTAGTCAATGCGTGATAAATTTTCTCAGGAGATGCCTTGATACCGACTTGGTGGTTAATTTCAAACATAATATTTTCCTGAATTGTGATTGGCGTTCAACACTCAAGAAGGCCACCAATAAGCTTCATAATCAGAGTCAATCGCAGCAAAAACCTAGCAAGCTAGTTTTTTGCAGGCTTATCGTCAGTCTCAAGCTTACCCGACAATTGACCAAGCACGTAACCAACAATACCACTGAGTATTGCTCCCGTTATATTGCCTTCAAGTCGGCCTGCTAAACTTAAAACAACCGTTGCAGCAATGACACCGATGACGGTAACAACTTTGAAAAATGCAGGACTTTTCAGAATACCTGAAATGCTTTCATTTGATTTTGCCACTGAACTCCAGAACATACCCCACATGGCAACAAGACCAACCGTAGCGAGTATGGAAAGGCCCACAATATATTCAGCGGTTAATCCAACTTCGCTTCCGGCAACTATGTCTGATTCCATTATACCTCTCCGCTAATATGTCTAAAGCAAACCTACCGACCTGCTTTTTTCACATCAAACCTCACAGATCAAATCTTCGCTAGTTCTTTAGTTATGAGCAAACTTCGCGCCAATAGTCATCATTACCTAATGGATTGAAATGATTGAAAATATGCAATATCACCGCATCCCACACTCATCTAAGCGGGTCAAAATTCACCCACCATACTCAACAAACAATCACAAAAGATTGATCTTTTAAAGGATTATCAAAAGGTTAGTAATGAACAAAGCCGGGGCATAATTAACCCGCCTATTGCAGGCAGCAAAGGCATTTACTCTCATTTAAAAAATGAAAACTACGAAGCCTTAAAAACCTCACATCCTTGTGATAGCTCACTCATATGTGTTGACCGATATGTTATGCAAACATTGCATCGCAACGTTTCTGCATCTCGTCGAAAGATACATCCTCGATGTGCGACATAATATGCCACTTGTGTCCGAAGGGATCCAAAAACACACCCACACGTAAACCATAAAATTCATCTTTGACTGGCATTGTTCCTGTTGCACCTGAGTCAAGCGCAAGCTGGTAGGTTGCATCAACATCATCTACATACAGAGCGATGGTTACAGGGGTTCCGCCTAAAGTCACAGGGCTTGTATTACACCATTCGACATTCTCTTCAGCCAACATGAATTTGGCATCACCAATTTGCATTTCAGCATGTCCGATCACCCCACCTGGCATCAACAAACGACCGATCTCTTTTGCGCCGAATACCCGTGTATAAAACTGGATGGCGGTATCTGCACCTTTAATAATTAAATAAGGGGTAATACCATGTTCGCCTTTGGGAATAGGTTTTGAAGTTGTCATTTTCGCTCTCCTTTACAAGTTCGAGGATATGCTTTTATCAGGCCTTTCCCCTGCCTCGCAGTCACACTGAGCTACAAGACAATAAAACCAATAAAAGAGCAAACCCATGAATTTCTACAATAGCACTCTATAACCTTCCACTAAATAAAGTTAACCTAAAAACAATTGCGCGCATGAGACAATTCACTTTACATCGGGTGCAGGAGAGCAGGCCCTGGCGAGTGAGAATCAGACCGGCGCCGCCACAAACGTTAATATTCACTCGATGCTCATCTCTGCTTGTTATCCTCATTTTCCAGTACAGGCTTATAATCCCAATTGCGCACATCTTGTATTAGTTCTTCAACTTCTTCAGACGGAACTTCGAGTAACTGCAGGGCCATCTCGCCTAATCGCAGGCTCGCTTCAATTGTTTCCGGGTAGGCATAGCTGGCACCCGCCTTCAACAGACGCCCACTCATCTCAAGATCCTTGGCGCGCGCAATAACCGGAACTTGCGGGCAGATTCTGTCCAAAAAAGCAATCGCATTCAATGCTGTGTTGGGATTGCCAATGGTAAGCACGATGAGAGCGGCACGATCCAAGTGAATGACAGAGAGTAATTCCGGATCGGAAATATCACCAAAAGATACCTTATGACCCGTAGCTCTACCCTGCTTTACCCGCTCCGGATCCGTATCGAAGGCCACAAACGGAATACCCTTTGAATGCAATAACACACCAATAGTATGGCCTACACGGCCATAGCCGCCAATCACAACTTGCTGATCCGGAGAGTCCAGCGAATCCGGCATAGCTAAATCCTCACCAGGCCGTTTACCCGCCACCCATGCTGCAATAACGCCATTAAAGCGGATGAGCGCCGCACCCGCAATCAGCGAAAGTAGCACAGAGGTGATCAATATCTGGCCCAATTTCCCGTCGATCACAGAGGAGTCCAACGCAATAGCGATGAGCGCGAGACCAAACTCACCGCCCACGCTTAACAATAACCCGGTGCGCCAGGCAACCTGAATATCAATCCCGCTCTTGCGTACCATCCCAGCCACGATCAGTAACTTGCTGGTCAGGATGACCAATGCGCCGAGCAACGACCAATGCCAAATGGGCAGTATCGCGGCTGGCTCAATGAGCATCCCGATACCAATAAAAAATAGCCCCAGCAGCACATCACGGAAAGGACGTATGCTCGATTCAACCTGATGGCGAAATTCCGTATCGCCCAGCATCATGCCGGCAAGAAACCCACCGAATGCCAGAGACAAGCCCAGGCTGTTGGTGGCCCATGCCGCGAGCAATACGACCAACAGCACCGCCAGTGTGAAAATCTCCAGATTCATGCGTTTCGAAACCAGATGAAACAGGGGACCCAACAGCCAGCGTCCTGCAAAGAAAACCAGAGCGAATGCTACAACTGCTTTCACCAGCGCCCATACAAGGGCGCCCAGCAGCACATCGGCTGCCACTGAAACACCCAGCACAGGGATGATCACCAAAAAAGGAACGGCTGTGACGTCCTGAAATACCGACATGGCGACCCCGAGACGGCCATGCTGAGAGTTCTCTTCACCTTGTTCCTTCAACAGGCTGGCAATGATGATAGTCGAGGACTGGGCGAAGACAGCACCGAAGACGAACGCTGCAGGGACAGGCAACCCTGCGAGCCACACGAGTGTTCCAACAAGCAAGGTGGTGAGGAAAACCTGGGCGCTTCCCAACCCAAGAACCTGATGCCGCAGCGCATTCAATTGGGGTAATGAGAAACTAAGCCCGATCGTAAATAGCAAAAAGACGACGCCAAATTCTGCTAGCGATGAGAATTGCTGCAATGCAACCGTTGGCCCCAGCGTGTGTGGGCCAAGAATCACCCCCACTAGCAAATAGCCGAGACTGGTGGGTATCTGAAGGCGCTGAAAAGCCACAACGACAGCAATTGTCACGGCCAGCAAAAGGAGAATTTGTGTGAGATGTTCCATCATTAGTTGTCGTCCCTGTCAGGCCTGGCGCCGCCAGAACACTTAGGTCCAGCACCGCAAGGCTGCTTGTGGCTGGCCTTGTTAAACTTTTATTGCATATTTAGCTGCAGAGAATATATCCAAAGCTGCAAAGTACAGGGCAAGTCCCCTAATATTTTGCCCTTTAAAATCTTTCTTGAGAAGGCTCAGATGAATGAGGTGCTTTTTACCAGCGAGCCTGAATCTGAGTCCCAGCACCACATATTGTCGGGCGTTAAATGAACTCCGCCAATCCAACGATCTTGCTCAATGATTTCTAACCAGTTCCTTTTTCCGGAAAGAACGTCTTTACCCGCTTGGGTAAGAGACAATTCCTGATCAGGGCTCATTGGCAAAGTTAACTCCTTACCTTGGGGTAATTTAAGCAATGCTGGCGATGACGCTAAGAACTCGTGCAGTATTCCCCAAAAACTTGAATCCCCTAGAAACCTCCGATCTTCCGTCGCTTGGGATAAACCAAATATTCTCCCGGGACGTTTTTCGCCCTGTAGAATAATTTCGAGAGCTTTCTGTGCTGTCCGGGACAGGCCATTAACGCAACTCGGATATTCTTCTAACATCCTGATAATGGCCCCTTCCAGAAATGGCAATGCACTAGTATCCGCTTTCAATAAGGCACTCCACTTTTCAGGAGAGCCAGATCGAAAGGCTGCCCAAGCCTTACTGGCGAGCCTCAGGTGGCTTTCTGTAACAGCTTCTTCGTATTCAAATAAACCACTCATTTCATCTGGTGAGAGCATTCCCAAATATTGATCAACACAGATAATTGATAAGGCTGTTTCTTTACGTCTGTTTTGATTAAACCAATCGAGTATTTGCAATATCTGTAGTTGGTCATACAAATCATGTTCAAACCACAATATTATTTTTTCATATTCCTCAAATGAATTAAGCGTTTTATCTCTTTGAATGAAATGTTGTTTGATATGTTCAGGTTCTCCCCACCCCTGATCTATGATGAACTGCGCGCGCACTTGGGAAAGTTTTTCCAACGTAAGATCTGCTGGCACAGGTCCATCATGCAATACATCACGCCATGGTAGAAATACACCTGGAATATCTGCTTTTTCCATTATTTCAACAGCGCAATCACCATTTGTAATGTTTAGGATATTTATCACTTTGTTTTGCATTTACCATTGCACCGATACATCTTGGACTTTCAATGTCTCGCGATCAAAACCGATTGCCCAAAAAACTTTGTACTCACTCTTAGTATATTTTGCCTTGCATAGCGTAAATTTCGAGTCTTTTCTCATCAGGCATTCAATTGGCTCAATCCCTTCTAACACACCCATTTCATTTTCTATGTCCGTACACATATTTATATACATTTCTTCTG
The DNA here is from genome assembly GCF_900113275.1 of Neptunomonas qingdaonensis. Lineage (GTDB taxonomy): Bacteria > Pseudomonadota > Gammaproteobacteria > Pseudomonadales > Balneatricaceae > Neptunomonas > Neptunomonas qingdaonensis. The sequence goes on along the minus strand of NZ_FOOU01000007.1, from coordinate 113,604 downwards.
TAATTAGCAGCCCCCTGGGATCCCTAGGACTGCTCATTTGAGTCAGAGCGATTGCTTCTGCTCGTTTCAACCCGGCGTTTCAGTGGATAAATCAATCAAGCGTAGCCGTTCCCCAATAAAACATCCCCGATTTTTTCCCTAGGATCGTTGCCGAAATGTGACTATCACTGGGCTTTTCCGCGAGTCCGTAACAGACGTGTAGCGGCAGAAGGTGCTCCTCACGGGGATGACAAAACCGGGCGTAAGGTGCTCTATCCCAGTGGGTCAGTCGCTCCGCGCGCTCCGATTCCTCCATGCCAGCATCGCTACAGGTCTCCTCCAGCCAGTCTTCGAAAGCCTCGTTGCTGGCCTGAATCTCCGGAGTATTTGGCGCAAAGAACGCGCGCATGTTATGGAAAGAGAAACCGGAACCAATCACCAGTAGGTTGTCGTAATCCAGTGCCTGCAACGCACGACCGATCGCGAGGTGCGTGCTGGCATCCAGACTGCTCACCAGTGACAACTGCACACATGGAATATCCGCTTGCGGGTACATTAGTTTGAGCGGTACAAACAGACCGTGATCAAATCCCCGCTGATCATCGAGCCGCGCAGAAATACCAGCCTTTCTCAACGCTTCGTGGATCTGCACCGCCAGCGCAGGCTCACCGGGGCAAGGATGCCGGATCTCATAGGACTCCGGCGCAAAGCCGTAGTAATCGTAGATCAGCGGCGGATTAGTCCCCGAGGTGATGGTCGGTACAGATTCCTCCCAGTGGGCACTGATGACCAGTATGGCGGAGGGCTTGCGCAGCGTGGCAGCGATCTCCGTAAGCCGGTCCACCATTTCACTGTGGCCCGGATCCCCCAGCAACGGCATGGGACCACCGCCGTGGGAGATGAATAGAACGTCGGTATTGGTGCTCATGGCGGCGGTTCCTCAAGTTACGCTTAATGGTCAGGATTGCATCGATCAAGGTCAGATTTCACTGGGTCCCACCGGCACAATCCCAGTGGGATTCAGCGCCTTAATGGAGTAATAGCCTGCCTTGATATGATCAATATTTACCGTGCTTGCAACCCCCTCAAGCGCCAGGATTCGGCGCGTGTAGGCGTGCAGGTTCGGCATGGCCCTCAGGGTGTTTCGGTTGCATTTGAACAGCCCGTGATAAGCGGCATCAAAGCGCACAAGGGTCACGAACAAGCGCACATCGGTTTCCGTCAGACGGTCGCCGAACAGGTAAGCGCGCCCATCGTTCAGCCGCGATTCAAGTTCATCCAGCGCGGCAAACACTTTGCCGTAAGCTTCGTCATAGGCTTCCTGGCTGGATGCAAAACCGGCCTGATAAACACTGTTGTTCAGATCGGTGTAAATGTATTCGTTCAGGACGTTGATCTCGCCGGCAAGATCCTGCGGATAGAGGTCCGGCCCCTGATCCACAATCCCCGCGAAGGCGCTGTTCAGCATTCTCACGATATCCGCAGACTCATTATTAACGATGGTTTCGGTCTGCTTATCCCACAGCACCGGCACAGTGGCACGACCGGAGATCTGCGGATCCGCGAGGGTGTACAACTCATGCATGTAGCGCGCACCATTGAGTGCATCCTCGTCGACACCCGGGTAGCCGCCGAACTGCCAGCCCTGATCGGTCAGCCTCGGGTTGACGACGGTGACACTGATAACATCTTGCAAGCCTTTCAGCTCACGAACCATCAGCGCCCGCGACGCCCAGGGACAGATATACGCGACATACAGGTGATAGCGCCCTTTCTCAGCCTTGAACCCTCCAGAACCCGTGGGACCAGGCGCGCCATCCGGCGTGATCCAGTTGCGAAACGACGAGGTCTGGCGAATAAACCGTCCGTCTTCGTCTTTCGCCTGCACTGGCTGCCAATTCTCTTGCCACACACCGTTAACCAACATAATTAACCCTCCTGTAAGATGACACAAGCGCTCTCGACTCGTAAGAGCGCGTCAGTTCAATCGTTAGACGGTACGCTGCCCGTTTCCGGCACCAGCAAAACGCTCCAGCAGCACCTTATCCAGTGCGAAGCGTCCACCACCCTGAATTGCGAGGGCCAGCGTGACCACAAACAGGGTCAAAGCATACTCGTAGCCGTTGTTGGACATGAACAGGCCATTACCGATATGCACGGCGAAAATGGCGACCAGCATAGCGAAGGCCGTAACCAGCGCAGCCGGACGGGTCAGCAGGCCGAGCACCAGCGCCAGACCACCGAAGAACTCAGCACTACCGGCCAGCAAGGCCATCAGGTATCCCGGCTCAAGGCCGATGCTGGCCAACCACTGCCCGGTCCCTTCCAGACCATAGCCACCGAACCAGCCGAAGAGTTTCTGAGCGCCGTGAGCAGCCAGGGTCAGTCCAACCGGTACCCGTAAAATCAGTGCAGCATAACCGCCATTGGAATTGAATAAAGTCTGCGCAAGTTTGGAGTTCTTCATAGTTACCTCGAATTTTGATCTGTTGATTTGTTCTGAAGCCGCGCTTCAGAAGATGAACACACTTTACTATCACCGGATCAAAAGACTAAGATGCCAATTATTGCTTTATTATAAACAATATGTTGATAGTATTCGAAAGCCACTAAATAAAACCACAAAGACAGGACAAACCAATGGATCGTATCGAAACCATGCGCGCCTTCGTCACCGTGGTGAACGCAGGCTCTTTCACCCGCGCCGCCGACCGGCTGGAAATGTCCCCGCAACTGGTCAGCAAGTACGTTTCCCAACTAGAGCAACATCTGGGGGTACGACTGCTCAACCGCACCACCCGCAAGATCCACATGACCGAGGCGGGAGTGAGCTATCACCAGCGAGCGCAACAGGTACTGAACGACATCGATGACATGGAGAGCCAAGTCGGAGACCTGCAAAGCCAAGCTCAGGGGCTGCTACGTATCAGTGCGCCTGTGTCCTTCGCTATACGCCACATGGCGCCGTTCTTAAGCGAATTCCAGAAAGCGCATCCGGGCGTAGGCATCGATCTGCAACTGAACGACCGCAAGGTCGACGTCGTCGAGGAGGGGTTTGATATAGTGCTGCGGATCGGCCACCTGAAAAGCTCCTCACTGATCGCCAAACGGATCGCACCGGTACGGCTGGTGATGTGTGCCTCACCAGCCTACCTGAAACAACACGGCACCCCCCAACGCCCTGAAGATCTCAGCGGCCATCGTTATCTGCGCTACAGCTACATGGAGCTGGACGCCCGCCAGCCGGTGCATCGCTGGCTGCAAAGCAATAGCCAGAACAACAACAGCAACATGATCAGCAACAACGGTGATGTGCTTGTCGAAGCCGCCATCGCTGGTGCGGGCATCGTCTTACAGCCTACTTTTATTTCAGGCTCTGCAATCAAAGAAGGAAAGCTACAGGTCATCCTGCCGGAGTATGAACCTGAACCGATGGGGCTGTATGCGGTGTATGCACATCGCCAGTTACTGGCGAGCAAGGTTCGAAGTTTTATCGACTTTATACAAGATTTTTATGGTGATCCGCCCTACTGGGATTGAACTTCACCTATTCAGACTTTTGCCTGACCATGTCATATCCGGTCATTTCCAGATAGCCTTGGCCGCGGGGTGCTCCGCTTGCGGCGTCGCTCACGCTAACCGCACCTTCCCAGTAAAGCACCGAGGTATTCATCCAACGATTCGCTTGGCGTGCCACTATCTCCAGCTCGATATTCTGTTCCGGCAGCGTCAAACGCCAGCGCAACGGCACGCGATGGCCGGCGGCCTTGGCGCTTTCCAACGGCACAAGTGTTAACGTCGAAGCATTCAACGGCGTTACCTCGCCATCGGGCGAGATCCAGCTGCCGGAAAGATAATCGTCTTGGTTTGCGCCCCCGCCGCGCAGGCGAAAGGCCATCAGCCTGGCGCCGCTGTCCAGGTGCAGTGAAAACCAGTCCCAGCCGGTTTGACTGGCGCTCAGCAACTGACTACTCCACTCCCGGTCCAACCAGGCGCGACCACTGACCGCCACGTGCTCGCCCTCCAGCATTACCTCGCCACTGACTCGATAAAAGGGCTGGCTGTAATACATAGAGCCCTGCCCATCGGCCGATTTCTGGCTAAAGCCGCGAATGCCATGGCGCACCAGCGGGCCTTCGGCTTCCAGTTCAAGGCGATAGCCAAAGGGGCCATTTTCGTCCTTGGCCTGAGCGGTCAGGCGAAGGTGGTCCAGGGCATCGTCACCGGGATTCCTGGCCTGGCTTTCAAGCTGCCAGTCATCCAGCCAGGCACGAAAGGGTTGAGCCGTGACGCCAGCCTGCTGTGCTGTGTTTGGCAGTGGCACGCTAGCTCCCCGCGCGAAGCGTTCGGCGACGCGATGGTTCTCGCCGCGGGATAGCGCCATGTGTGCCATCCATATTTGATCCGTGGACCAAGGCTCTGCTTTATGCTCAGACTTGGGTTCGGCTTCGATCTTCGCTATTGGCTGCTGAGCCTGGCGGAACAGCGTCCACTGCATCCCCAACGGCTCGCCGTTGTCGTCTACCAGATTAGCCGTGAGATACCACCACTCGATACGAAAATCCGGGTGCGGGCCGTGATCCTCAGGAAAACTGAGATAGGTTGCAGAGCTTGCGTGAGCATAGCCTTGACTTGCAGCCCCCAGATTGGCAAAGCCAGCTCTGCCGCCACCGTTTACATCAGCACCACTATTTTTAGCGCTGTCCGCACGCTTAGCAGACTCAGTCACAGGCTGAGTTTGAGACCCGTGCTCAGAAGCGGGGCCGCAGGCGCCGAGCAGCAGCAGGCACAGCACAGATAAGCCTCGTATCAATGAGTTCAGGTGCCACTGATTGTTCATCAGGTATCCTCCTCGGCTAGCAGTGACCGGGGCGGCGTGCGCCACAGCTTGAGCATTGGCAGGCCCGCCGCCAGCAAGGCAACCAACACGGCGGTTATTAGCGTCAGGCTGATCTCGCCGGGGAAAATATAAAGCGGTAGCCGCCAACCGAAGGCGGCCACATTGATGCCCCACACCAGGCAGGCGGTAATAGCGATGCCCAGAGGAATAGCCAGTAGGCCCGTGATCAGGGCGGCTCCGGCCAACTGAGCCAACTGGATGCCAAGCAACTGACGCAGTGGCACGCCAATCGCCCAAAGTGCTGCCAGCCGTCGGCGTCGTTCCTGGGCCTGAGCCAGCAGCGTCGCCAGCAGCGCCAGCGCCGCCACACCGAGGGTCAGGCCATTCAACGCCCGTGTGATAGCAAAGGTGCGCTCGAAAATCTCAGTAGCCGTGGCCTTAACCTCCCGCTGGTCTCGCAAGCTATGCGCTGTCAGCTTGAAGCGCTCGATCAGCTGCTGGCTTAGCAAGCCCGCATCCTCGCCAGGATGCATCACAATGCCGATGGAGACAGGCGGCACCCTAAATAATTGCTGCAGTTGATGCGTGGCCAGCACCACCTCGCCGCGCGGGTTGCCGTAATCTGGGTAGATACCCACCACTGTTACCGATTCGACGCCGCCGGGCGTGGCCAGGCTTAATCGATCGCCTGGTGCGATGACCTCACCCCGGGCCAGCTGCTCATTGATAAAAGCGTCGCCGTGTTGTAATGCTTGCCAGGCAGCGTCCCGATCGCCAAGGGTGTTGAGCAGCGGCCAGTCAGCCATCAGTGTTTGCCCCGGCGTGATGCCAAAAACCGATAACGGCAGGCCCGGACGGCGGACGCTCTTGTCTGTTGTGTTGCTTGAAGTGATCTCAAGCAGCTGCGATGTGGCGTCGGCGGTGATCAGGCGCTCGTTGACCGCATCGCGCTGGGCAAGCCAGGCATCAATATCGGCGAACTGCGCCGCTGCCGGTCTGAGGTAAAGATCCGCCATCAGCCGCTGGTCGAGCCAGTCAAGGAAGGTCAGGCGAAAACCGCCAACCATGCTGCTGACGCCGAGGTTGGCAGACAGCGCAATCAGTAGCGCCATCATGGCCAGCGACAGCCGGGGCAGCTGCAGTTGCAAATCGGCCAGAGCCCACTGGGTGAGTGGCCAGCTGCGAGCCAAACGGGTTAAATGTGACAGCCCGCTGAGCAATAAGGACAGCACCAAGGCCAACAGCGGTGGTAGCCACAGGGCAGCGGCCAATATGATGGCCGCGACCAGTCCGAAGCCTCCGACCAGCCCCAAATCTAAGCCCTGCCCTTCGCGGGTGCTAAGCCATAGCAGCGCTACAGCCGACAGTGCAGCCGCCCCGCCCAGCAGAGTCTGCACCCGCAGCTGACGTTGAAAACCGGCTCGCCACGCCTGAGCCTGACCTAACCCCAGCAGACTGATGCGACTTGCCCGCCACAACACGCCACTGCCAGCAATGAACAGGCCGCCCAGCGTCACGCCAATACCGCCCAGCCAGTAATGCCACGGTAGGCTGAGCTTACCGCTAACGTCGGCGCCGTAAAGGCTTTGCAGAGTAGCGGCGACGTCTGGCAACAGCGTTTTGGCCAGCCACAGCCCGCTGACCAGCCCTGCCAGTGCGCCCAACAGCCCCAGCAGAACCAGCTCCAGCGCCATCAAGACAACTAACGTGCGGCCCGACACCCCAAGTGCACGTAGCGTGCGCAACAACCCCAGGCGCTGCTCCAGCGCCAGCCCCAGCGCCGCCTGAACGATAAACAGTCCGACAATCAGCGCCAGCAGCGCCATCGCAGTTAGGTTGAGATGAAAGCTTTGGGTCAACTGACCGGGGCTAGTCCGGGTATCGGCGCGAACCAGAGTGAATCCCCGGGGAGCCGCGGGTAGCGCATCCGCGGCGCTGACCAGCGCGGTGATCGAATCACCGGTAGTCAGCAGCTGTGCGACGATGGCGATATCCATCACCAGCGTATTTGGCGGCAATGCGGGCACATCAACCATTGGCGGAAACGGCGTGCCACTGTTCAGTGTCGGTTGGTTGCCCAGTTGGGCGCGGGTATCCGGCGCCAAGCGGGTCTGCCAGGGCGGTGTGATAAAGCCCTGCAGCCCACCAGACGCTCGGGTGCGGGCCAGCGAACTATCACCGGGCAAGGTGAGCGGATCGATACCGATGAGAGTGAGTTTCTCGCCGCTGTCGGTAATAAGCTCACCCTCAATGAGCGGCGACACCAGCACGCCTGCGCGGCGCAGCTGAATGAAGTCATCCCGGGTCAGTGTTTGACCATCCTCACGTTCGAGACGATCAAAGCCGCTACCCAGCAGCGCCTCAGCCCGTGCATAGTTGTCACGCGCCGAGGCATTGATGGCCTGTACACCGCTCCATAGCGCCCCGGCAACCCAAAGGCCCATTAATAGCATGGCCAACTGACCAGGATGCCGGCGATAGTGCGATAACAGCGTCGCCAGCGCAACGCCGATCAAGCGCATGGCAAGTGGCTCTCGGCGGATTCGGCCAGTAGCTGGCCACGGCGCAGGATCAAGCGACGATCCAGCGGGGCGGCTACTTTGAGGCTGTGCGTCACCATCAGCAGACTACTGCCGCTTTCGGCGACCAGCTCCAGCAGCAGCTCGAGCACCGTCTCGGCGGTAGTTTCGTCAAGGTTGCCAGTGGGCTCATCGGCCAGCAGCAGCGCTGGGCGAGGCGCCAGCGCGCGACCAATGGCTAAACGCTGTTGCTGACCACCAGACAGCTGCTCGGGATAATGGCTCTCGCGTCCTGCCAGGCCCAGTCGCTGCAGCAATCTGGCTGACCACGCCGGATCTTCACGCCCCGCCAGTCGGGCCTGCAGGCGCAAGTTGTCAGCCACGTTGAGGCTCGCTACCAAATGAAATTGCTGGAACACCAAACCGAGAGTCTCGCGTCTGACGCGCGCCCGGCCGGGTTCATCCAAGCTGGCCAGTGACTGCTTGCCGATGCATACCTCGCCCCGGTCAGGCAGATCGAGTCCCGCGGCCAAGTGCAACAGCGTCGACTTACCGCTGCCCGATTCGCCCATCAGCGCCAAGCTTTCACCGGCGCGAAGCTGCAGGTCCACGCCTGACAACACACTTAGCGGCCCCTGAGGGGTCGTATAGGTCTTGTGGACATCGCGAAACTCGAGCATAGCGGACTCCGTGTTGCGTAAAGCCACAATAGTGGCATAAATTCCTGGCCGTCCCCAACTGCCGCGATGAAGTGATGTGTTGCGTTCAAGCAATAGGGACAAAGGGTCAGGTTTTATCTCAAACAATATAGATAGTGATTATCCATAAGACTGCAGGCATGACACGGCCAAAAAATGACTCAACCTATCCAAAGCTGCAAGATGCAAGATCTGCCCCCAGCACAACTTCACTAGCAACTTAGCCCCCTAGCAACATCAGGGCTTTGGTGTCCATTTTGCTATCGAAAACAATATGCCAACCGCTATGCAGACTATAGAGTAAACAATTGAAACAACCTCAACCGTATCATTAGCAACAACAAAGAGATCAAAAATGTAAAGGACGTTATCGACGGCAAACAACGTGAAAGGAATGGTAATGGCGCCAAGATAGTACAATATTGGATCTCCCTTGCATTGAACGGACAGTGATACTGCGAAAACTGCCAAAGCGCAGAGCCCAAGAATGAACCCTATTCCGAGGGGCCCTAGTATCATGAAAAGCAAAAGAAGAAACGCCTCCTGCCCTAACGCGATTTCGAATAGGGTGAGTAGCAGTATGCTAAGTCCCAGAGCAGTGAACAACGCATATGCCTTTTTTTGTTTTCTAATATCTGTCATCTTGTAGGTACACTCCTAATGCCCGTATTTGAGGCTGGTTTGAAGCGCAACGAAAAACCAGTCCGCCAACATTCACCTGATACTTGTTCAGCCTTATCCTGAAGATCTCGACATCGGTGTTTAATACATACCGAACATGTCAATTCTGCATTTCTCTTTGACGCATGGGCATTGCGTCAATTTCTAAGAATATTCCCTCTAAGTCCAGACGGTCTTGCCAGGACTTTACGTCCCCATCTTTACCTATCAAGATGACCTGACCCTCCCTCATTTTATATCTGTCGCGAGTATTATTTAACAAATCCTCTGACAAGGTGCCCGAGTAGTTAGAGAAAGCGTGATCGCCTTTGATTATTAGCCAGACTATGTCTCGGTCATTGATTTCAATTATATTTTTTTCAAAAGCAGCCAAAATACTCTCTTCGTTCTGAACATCATTAACCAGAATAATCCTATTGTCCCATTTCAAACTGGTGAGGTCAGAAAGCATAGGCAGCTCATTACTATTCACTGAAATACTAAATAAGAGAAAAATAAATTGAGTCAAGTACTTCATATTTAACTCCAAGAAGCTAATAACCAAATATAAAACAATCCTGAAATTACTATGTACGTAATTTTAATACGCACAATCAACAAAAAAGGATCATCTCACCTACAAATCAGAAAATTCAAAAGTAGATTCAAAAATTTAGAGTTTATCTAAATCATTTAATAACTCAGCGGCTTTATTTCTAATCTCAATCTTCTGCGCTTCTTCCATTTTATTCCAGTTGCGGATAGGAAAACTCATTCTCTGATTTGCCGAAAACTTATCATAATGCTGGTCAATGAAATTCCAATACAGACTATTTAACGGGCAGGCATTGTTGCTGAGTTTTTCTTTCACGTTATAGTGACAATTTTTGCAGTAGTCACTCATTTTGTTAACGTAGTTACCACTGGCCGCATAGGGCTTCGTGGCAATCCAACCACCGTCAGCAAAAAGTGCCATGCCGCGAGTATTGGGTAATTCCACCCATTCAATAGCGTCTATATATATGCCTAAATACCATTCATCGACTTGACCAGGTGCCAGCCCTGCCAGCAAAGCGAAATTTCCGGTAATCATCAATCGTTGAATGTGGTGCGCATAAGCATGTTCAAGCGATTGCGAAATAGCGCTCTTTAAACAATCCATTTTGGTATCACTACTCCAAAACCAAGCAGGTAGGTTTCGTTTGGCATCCAAAAAGTTTTGTTCCGCATAGTTGGGCATATTAGCCCAGTACATCCCTCTCACATATTCTCGCCAGCCTAAAATCTGCCTGATAAACCCCTCTATTTGCGGAAGAGTAATTTTTCCCTCTGCATCTTGATAAGTATTTAATGCTGCTTGAATCACTTCCATTGGGCTTAACATCTTACAGTTAAGTGAAAAGCTAAGACGAGAGTGATATAAACTCCATGCGTAAGGGGACGCTACCGTCATTGCATCCTGGAAATTTCCAAAGTTAGCCAGTTGGTGCTGACAAAAATAGTCCAGCAATACCAATGATTGCTCACGATTAATAGGGTACGACACGCTTGACGCAACATGCCCTATCGTTTGAATATTGTGTTTTTTTATACGCTCTAAGTAAGCATCAGCAGAATTTTCAAACACCAGCGGCTTAGGAATAAACTTAAGGTCAGATTTTTTAAATGATTGACGATTATTAGCATCAAAGTTCCATGCACCACCCGCAGGCGCCTTACCATCCATTAAAATAGAAAAGCGCTTGCGCATATAACGATAAAATTTTTCCATTCTTACATGAGTATCGGCTTTAAAATGATTGGATAGCTCATCAAAAGGTAATAAAAAATGTTCACTGTCTGCTTCAAATACAGGTAAATCTAACTGATCAGATAAGCCAGTTAATTGTGCCCGTAACCTGAATTCATCAGGCCGTTGATAAGCAAAGGTTTCACTGGCATATTCAGACACTAATGTGTGTATGAGTTGGTTAATATCTTGATATTGGGCGGTATCATCTAAGGTTAAGTAACAAACACGATGCCCTTTACTTTCAAGGTACTTAGCCAAGTGAGCCATGGCCGAAAAGAATGCTGTTATTTTTTGAATATGATGCTTGGTATAAGTTGCTTCTTGATGCAGCTCAGCTATGACATAAATAACATCCGAGTCAACACATTCAAACCAACTGTGCGTAGGATTAAGCTGATCGCCCAATATAAGCCTGAGATGCTTTGCCTGCATTAACTTACCTTTCTGTTAATCGAACTTTTACATCGTCGGCATCGCTCTGAGCATTACAAAACACTTCCCCAGCAGTTTTCCCATTTCTTGCGCCATACAAAATCTTTGTTACAAGTAAGGCAACTTTTATGAGGTAATAATAGTTTTTTATGCATTGCTAAGAGATACGCTTCACCGTCAATTGCACACTGCCTGAATTATTCTCATACAGGCTCCAAACATCATTTGGAAAACAGTATAAATAACCGGCGTTTTTAATCTCTAGTGGTGTTTTGTTGTACTGCGCCAACTCGACATATTGATGAGGGCATGGAGTGCCATCATTTGCCACCACAGCTTGTTTGCCGTCATCGTTAGCAATAGCCCCCACCAAGGTAAACCAATTTAAATTTTCCACACGTTTAGTCAGCAAAAAGTCCGTGCAGTTATTGTCGGTTAATCGTTGGTAGGCGTTTTCAAAAGAGCCTAAAAAAGAGCCGGCCGAGCGAATAATGTCGCCAATCGTTAATTTGTCATCCTGGGTGCCCTTCCAGTCACAGACATCATTGCTGTCTTTCCATTCGCCGGTGGCTGAAAATAGATAAGACTGTCCCTTCTCCAGAAATAAGCCCGTTTCATTCCAACGCGTATCGGCAAACACATCGATGGTGACTTGTTCGCCCACTTTCAGTTGTTGAGTGGGGTGGTAACTTGGAAAGTTAATGGGTGAAACTTCCTGACGCTTCAGAACACTTGCATCAAAACTCGCTTTATTGGTTTCGGCAATTAAACCAAAACTGCGAGGCCGTGAACGCATTTTTGAAAACAGTCCGCGGTAAGAGTTATGGATATACCCAACAGGGTTGCCACCCAGACTTTCGACGGCCTCTTTTCTAAAGATCAGCCCAATCGATTCGCTCTCTTTTATCATCCAGCGCAGGGCGATATCCGATATATCGGTATTGGCATAGCCGCCACCGACATCCGAATGCACACCCGGAAACCAAACCTCTTTAGCGTCTTTATGTTTGGCTGCATTATCCCAACGGGTGACCGTAAAACTGGAACGCCTTTCATCCAGCGCCATCGCGTGTCGGGCAGTTTTAATGTGTTTACCCAGTAGCGTGTTATGAAATTCCCACTTGGTTTTATCGTCGAGGATATTTAATATTTCTAAGTCATTAGGTACGCCTAACGCACCCACAGTATCCCACGCCCCGACAAATTGGATATCCACCGCTTTGCCTTGATTAAAAAAACGATAGTCCGCCTTTGCCCAGCTGGCCTGTTTGGAGTTTTTAACGCGGTAGCCTTTATCGTAAGCACGATGCACGCGCTCCCAGGACGCTTTTGAGTTGACTCCTGTAAGGTCTAACAAACCCTTTGCGATAAAACCGGCAAGCGAGCGAACCACAAACGCCCCTCGACTGAATCCGTAAAGATAAATCTCGTCCCCCTCTTCATAGTGAGAGGCTAGCCAGTGATAGGCACTGCAAATGTGCCGGGAAATACCTGCCCCAACCGCACCACCAGCAAATTTCTTAATTAACCCGCCTTCACCGCCTACTCCCGGGTGGTAGTAACGCAATTGGGCAACATTGTTGTCATGATCGTGAGGACTGATCGAGTTAAAAATTTTAACTACATTGGTGGGTGACAGTATGCCGTTATCTTCTTGTTCGGGGTTGTTCCAAGTACCGTCACAGCAAACAATTAACCGTTTCATGGTTGAGTCCCTCTTCAAGTATCCATTAAAAATCAATGTTCCATACTTGGATAAAACGCAAAGGGTCAGGTCGAGACATCACCCACCCCCATGTGAATTACCCCCTAAAGATAATACTCTTTAAATTTATAAATCGAACACAAATCACTCAACATATCCAAAGCTGCAAAATGCAAGACTTGCCCCCTAGGGTTCTTTCAAGTCCTGACCCCTAGGGGGCTTCTTTTAGAGTTTGCTTACCCAAACACCTACATCAAGTTTTGACTTAGCGGAACCAGCGTAAGACCCGGATATAGGAGGGACAGCTTCAGCCAATCGCGATACGGCTACGGGTATATGATCCGTTCCGACAATATCGCCGATCGTCGGGTCAAAGCCTTTCCAGCCTCCCCCGGGTAGATAAACCTCAGCCCATGCATGAGTGGATCCAATCTGACTGGACATAAGCGGCGCATGTAAATATCCGCTGACAAAACGGGAGGCAAGGCCCAGGCACTTAACTGCCTCCATAAAGAGCAAGGCAAAATCACGACAAGAGCCAGAACCGAGCGACAGTGTTTCCTCGGCAGATTGGACTCCGGGTTCTTCTCTGACCTTGTAAACCAGTGTTTTGTTGATAGTTTCAGTAAGCCGCTGAAGTAACGTATAGGTTTGAACCTGCTCTCCCGACTTCCAGACCTGAAATATCCAGTTATTTAAAAGCTCTCGCGTCTTTTGATCTGGCAATACACGATAGGGTGACAATAAAAACTGGTCTCCCTCAGTATAAGAAAAAGGATAATTAATAGCATAATCGGCCACTATAAAATCCAATGGAGATTCATTGTATTGCTGAATAATAACTTCACTTTCAACCGTGAGCTGCTGGGCTGGGCCAGTAAAATTAGCGATGGCAACTGAATTGTCTTCAACATCCCGATGCCAATATATTTGCGCATCGGGTGTAACCTTTAGCACAAAAGACTCGATACGCAGGTCATGACCTTCGCGGGGGCGCAACAGTAAATGATGCGCGCCAAGCGTCACAATATCCGTATAATTGTAATAAGTACGGTGAATGATTTTATAACGTTTCATAATGACCCCGAAATGGAATTTTTTATTACTTAAGGGATCTCTGAATAAATCCCATAAAATCATGTAAAGTCTAAAGCATCATACCCCAAGCGCACTTTGTAGGGGGAAAAACAAAAACACACAAAGCGTCATATTTGGTCCCTCAGGTTCGCAAAGCATTGTAAGCTCCATTTGGAAACGCTACGAGATATAGGCCAGCTCATCACCAAAGTGACGATCTGGCCTTATAGTTAGTTTAACGTTACTGCTTTAACTTTCGGTTGCAAGAGTCCGTAATACATAGTGCAAAATACCACCGTGCTGGTAATAGCCCCACTCACTTTCAGTATCTATTCTTACTTTAAGCTCAAAATTAACGATCTTACCGTCTGTTTTCTTTGCTTGGGCTTTAATGTATTCAGGCTTACCATCTAAGCTACTGAAACTAAAAATCTCAATGCCCTCTAAGCCTAAAGATTCAGCACTGTCGCCCGGCAAATACTCTAGTGGGAGCACGCCAAAACCGACTAAATTGGAACGGTGGATTCGCTCGTAACTTTGCGCAATGACTGCTTCGATACCGAGTAATTTTGTGCCTTTGGCAGCCCAGTCCCGGCTTGAACCTGTACCATATTCTTTGCCCGCCAACACCACCAGTGGTGTTTTGTTTTTTTGATAGCGCATTGCGGCATCGTAAATACTGGTCACTTCGTCATTTGGGAAGTAACAGGTAAAACCACCTTCAGTTTCTGGCGCTAACTGATTACGCAGACGTGTATTAGCGAAGGTACCGCGCATCATCACTTCATGATTACCGCGCCGTGAACCCAAGCTATTGAAGTCTTTAACTGCAATACCCTGGCCCTGCAAATAATGGCCCACAGGACTGTCGGCTTGAATAGCACCTGCCGGTGAAATATGGTCGGTGGTAATAGAGTCACCTACTTTAACAATACAACGGGCGCTTTTTATCGTCGGCAACTCAGGCACATTACGAGTAATACTCTCAAAAAACGGAGGGTTTTTAACGTAAGACGATTCAGGCCAGCTATACGTTTTACCTTCAGGCACAGGCAGTTCCCGCCATTGTTCAGTGCCTTCGAATACGTCTTGATAGCGCGACTTAAACATTTCAGCAGACACCGAACTGGCTATCAAATTGCTGACTTCCTGAGCGGTGGGCCAAATATCTTTTAAGAATACTGGCTTGCCCTCATGATCATGACCCAGAGGTTCCTTGGTTAAATCTTTTGTCATAGTACCTGCTATGGCATAAGCAACCACTAACGGTGGTGATGCCAGGTAGTTGGCACGCGTATCCTGATGAATTCTGCCTTCAAAATTTCGGTTACCGGACAGCACCGAACTGACCGTGAGTTTACCTTTATGGATTGCATCACTAACCACCTTCGGGAGAGGGCCTGAGTTGCCAATACAGGTGGTGCAACCAAAACCCACTACATCGAAGCGCAGTGCCTGAAGATCATCTAATACGCCCGCTTTCTCTAGATAAGCAGGAACAACCTGAGAGCCCGGTGCGAGCGACGTTTTAACCCATGGCTTGGTGGTTAACCCGCGAGCTCTTGCTTTTTGTGCTACTAACCCCGCAGCGATCATCACAGCCGGGTTAGACGTGTTTGTACAAGAGGTTATCGCTGCAATTACCACGTCACCATGTTGAAGGTAGTGAGTGTTGCCATCAATTTCTATTTCTACTGCACCTAACACAGGTTGATTGCCAATGGCGGTTGAACCTCCTTCATTGGCAAATCGACTGAGTGTGTCGTTATCAAGCTCAACGCCTTGTAATTGCATATGCTCAAGGAAGGCCCGTTTCGCATCAGTGAGCGCTATTTTGTCTTGAGGGCGCTTAGGACCCGCAATGCTAGGCACAACCTCTGCTAAATCAAGTTGTAAGCTATCAGAGTAGTTTGCGGGTGTAGCACCCTCTTCGCGCCACAGGCCTTGCGCTTTGGCGTAGGCTTCAACAATTCGAATCTGGTCTTCTTCGCGACCACTTAAGCGCATGTAGGTAAGTGTTTCATCGTCAATCGGGAATATGCCGCAAGTAGCACCATATTCAGGTGCCATATTGGCGATGGTAGCGCGATCAGCTACGGGCAGATTGGCAAGACCATCACCATAAAACTCAACAAATTTACCGACGACGCCTTTCTCGCGTAAGGTTTTGGTTACCGTTAATACGAGGTCGGTTGCTGTTGCGCCTTCATTCAGAGATCCTTTGAGTTCAAAACCTATGACCTCGGGCAGCAACATGCTGACGGGTTGTCCTAACATGGCAGCTTCAGCTTCAATGCCACCAACGCCCCAGCCAAGCACGCCAAGACCATTAATCATGGTGGTATGTGAGTCAGTACCGACTAAGGTGTCTGGTAGCAAAAACGTTTCGTCCTCTTTTGTTTTTTGCATAACAACATGCGCGAGATATTCAAGGTTAACCTGATGCACGATACCCGTACCCGGTGGCACTACACGAAAATTAGAGAATGCTTTTTGCCCCCAACGTAAAAACTGATAACGCTCTTTGTTGCGTTCAAACTCAATAGCGGTGTTCTTGCTCAAGGCGTCTGTTGAGCCATAGAAGTCGACCATCACCGAGTGGTCTATTACCAGATCCACAGGAACTAATGGATTGATTTGGTCTGGATCGCCATCGAGTTTAATCATAGCATCGCGCATTGCTGCTAAATCGACGATTGCAGGTACACCGGTGAAATCTTGTAACACCACTCGTGCTGGTGTAAATGCAACTTGTTGCTGGGACGGCGTTTTAGCATCCCAGGCACATAAGGCTTCAATATCTTGTTTGTGAGTATGATGACCATCCTCATTTCGTAACAAGTTTTCGAGTAAAATCTTCATGCTATAGGGAAGCTTTTGCACAGCATCCTGGTTTGGCAAGCGGCTAATATCGTATATTGAAAAAGTTGACTGGTTAACTTCTATGGTGCGTTTAGTATTAAAGCTATTGTTGCTCATGTGTCTGAACTCCTTACTTATATACATTAAACCTGGTCTATCAAGAAGAACAAAAGGTCAGGCCTTGCATCTTGCAGCCATTCTAATTGATCGACTGTGCGCCGAATAACTTACACCGCTGATCCCACCCAAGTAATCACCGACACATCTCTATCTTTGCATTTCTCATCATAATATGTGAGCTCTTTTCTGAACCATCGATTAAAAATCACACGACCGCATGTAAAGCTACAATATGCAAGACCTGCCCCTGGACCCCCGACGCACTAGATTATCGCCCTTCCACAATTTGACATTATTCAACGTACCGCAACCCAAACCCTTACTGCTATACTTCGCCCTATTCTCCTTATCACGACCTATCTGAGCCTCTATGCCATTTTCAAACCTTGGATTGTGTAATCCTATTCTACAAGCGATTGAAGACTTGGGTTATATAGCCTTTACTCCTATCCAGAACCAAGCCATTCCCATCATTCTTTCTGGTAAAGACCTGATTGCCACCGCTCAAACCGGAACAGGCAAAACCGCCGCGTTCGTTCTACCGATTTTAGAGATCTTTAACAAAGAGCGTACATTGCGTGGTAAACGCATACGCGCGCTTATCCTGACCCCGACACGTGAATTAGCGGTTCAGGTTGCTGCGAGTGTTGCTGCCTACAGTAAACATCTCAACCTTAGCTCCCTGGCGGTTTATGGCGGTGTTGATTCTGAGGCCCAAAAGCAGCGCTTAATCGAAGGCGTTGATATTTTAGTGGCGACACCGGGCAGGTTGCTTGATTTAGCTCATCAGCGGGCACTGCATTTTGATGAGCTTGAAATACTGGTATTAGATGAAGCGGACAGAATGGTAGATATGGGTTTTGTTGATGATATCTATAAGATCATTGACCGCTTACCCAAAGCCCGTCAGAACCTATTGTTTTCGGCAACCATGAGCGACGACGTTCGCGCCCTCGCCTTTGAATTTTCTGATAGCAAAACGAGCAGTCCAGCCGCTGAGATATCGACTTCACCCAAAACCACAGCGGCAGCCACTATAAACCAGTGGTTAATCACGGTAGATAAAGACACAAAGTCCGCATTGTTGAGTCATTTAATTAACGAGCAACAGTGGGATCAGGCGCTGATTTTTATCGAGAAAAAACACGGTGCCGCCAAACTGGTCGCGCAGCTTGCAAAACGCGGTATTCAAGCCGAGGCCATTCATGGTGATAAAAGCCAAGCCATGCGGGAAAAGATTTTGGCCGACTTTAAGTCTGGCAAACTAAAATACTTAGTCGCCACAGGGGTTGCCGCCCGCGGTTTAGATATTGGTGAGCTGAGTCGCGTTGTTAATTACGACCTACCCTTTAAACCAGAAGAATATATCCACCGCATTGGCCGAACGGGTCGTGCGGGTGCCACAGGTGAAGCCATCTCGTTTGTTGCGATGGGCGATTTTAAAAACCTATGCGCCATTGAAAGCCGTTTAAACCATATAATTGACCGCAAAGAAATTGAAGGTTTTCCGGTAAGAAAAGTGGTGCCCGTTTCAATTTTGAATTATGTGCGCAAAAGCGAACGGTAATCTAAAGTCACATCAAAACCTAAAAAAGTGCACATGGAAGTTCACATAGGGTAAGGTCTAGCGAGTGTTTTGATTTGTCAGCCAAGCTTGGGCAATTCTTGATAGACTTTCTGCACTAGGTCTTTACCATGCTTACGTTCCAAACGCCGTACAACAAAATGTCCTTTAGCCATATCCTGAAAATGATCCATGAATACTGTATTAATGATGGCGCCTCCTGCAGCACCAATGGCAGGCAAGGCCTGAGCAGCTGCCTTTTGAGTTATTTGTACGCTAAATCTCTCTGCAACCTTGGCAATAAATCTAATTAAAAAAGGAGCGCCCTCCTCAGTAATGGTTTTAGCTGTCAAAAATTCTGCTGCATCTGCTATCGACTTAGCTAAAACAGCTCTAACTGCATAGTATCCACTCTCGGTTCCATCATCAGATTCACTAGGTCCGCCAAGTGCAAAAACTTCAAGGCAGGCAAGCTTAGCCTCTATTTCCGAGATTGACTCCCCTTCACTCCTGGCAATGTCCGCAATTGACCTAAGCATGATGGTGGTCGAAATAGGCAGTTCTACAGCGATAGCGGCTATCCCAAAAAAACCACCCACCCCGCCCGACGCAGCAACGCCTAATTTGTGCCATATATTTGATGATGATTCTCCGGGAAGGTCTTTCATGGTAAAAATTGCAGCGTCTGAAGCTTTCATTAATGCCGTTTTAGTGACGTCACCAATGCTTGCTTTCCAATTATCAGGCAGTAAACCAAGACCTTTTTCTATTGGTGTACCAATAAAATTGGTGACCTTTGCTGCGACTCCGGGGTTTTCCAACAGGTTCTTTGCAGATTGAAGCTCTTTCCTATCACTTTCGGGGAATGCTATTTCCATGTTTTATCATCACTCAAGTTTTGAATGGGGTCAGAACAGATTTATTTTAGAGTACATTCATTTTCAGCCAAACTGGTAGCACAGCGTGCAACACTCGCTATTCAAGCCAATGCCACTCATGGTGAGAAAAGTGCTGCCCTTTTCGATTTAGAATGTAGAAATGTCCTACACGCCGGTGAGATTTCCTATTTATTGCGCTTAGCTTTGCCCTTTTTATAGGAACCCTTTAATAGCTTGCCGAGCACATCACACGCGGGGTGTTCAGGGTGCTTTTCGAGGACCTCGGCTGCGCGTTGAAGACCTATCGGATATCGATTGCGTCTGCCAACGCCAACGCCCATTGCGACCAACTTACCCACTTCTTCATTTAGCAATAGCGCTGCGACGGCATTGTCATCTGTGGTTATTGGATAATCCACCCAAACATCGATGCCTCCACGAGCGCCCAGAATCAACCCATCAACGTCCCATAACAAGATGACTTCGACGCGATGGCGCCCTGGTGAATCAAAAGCAAATCCATTCTGGCTCCAGAATAAGGTCGCTTCAGCCTTACGTGACGCTCCCGCTTTTAGCGCTGACACCGGGTGACTTGAACATGCAGCGGTTACTACCGATTTCATATAACGAATAGCGCCTGCAGGGTTTGTCACACTTATATGAGCAGCATGGCCATAAGTATCAATCTGATCTGGAGTTGGGATGCTGGCATCAGATCTGTTGGTCAAAGTCCAACTTGCATTGACCGGCTCGCCTAGTTTAACTCTCGTTTTTAGCTTAATCACAAGCTCAAGATCGTCAGTGTCAAAGAAGTTAACGTCGGATTCGGGAACAGAAATTGAATTCCCGAAGAATTGCATGGCGCCTGGGCGGACTGCCGGGTCTGGCAGATGTATGAGGTGGCGTTGAACTGTTGCGTTAAACGCTAGATCGATGTCATCAGGAAACGTCTCACCGGCGCCATCCAGTACGCTAGCGACAGCAGGGGTAACGGTCATAATGGAATTATCTGAACCACTCTCAAAGCTTTGATGAATTTGATTAAAAGTGTGGCCAACTTCATGGGCCGCACTACGCAAAAAAGCACGGGGATGATCTTTTTGCAACTCGTTTTCGGCAATACCGTACTCAACACCATCTCCGGACGGATAGCCGTCATGGCTATGCGTAACGGCACCTTCACGGCCAATACTGTTGACGTCACCACCGCTATTAATACTGTCAAACATCCAACCACGACTGCATCCCAGAGCTGCCGGGATAGCAACAAGATAAGCCTTCCAGCGTGAATCCAGAATGCCAGGATCATAGCCAGGCAAAGAATCCATCAGGTCATGCATATTGTCAAAATTTGGATTCCAACAGGTATCAGGATCTTGGACACCCGCCAGACTAGCGGGCAATGCTACAGCTGTGTCATCGCGAGTGACACTCAAATGCCAACCTGCAGTAGCGAAAATACTGGAGAAATCTTCGGTACCAGTACCGGAAGAAGCTGTCACGGGTTGAGGGATAACCGCACCCTCCAGTCGTTGTATTTTAAGTTCGGCTCGCCGAAAAAATGGCGAGACCCACTCCAGTCTGATACTACCTAGTTCGCTGTCCCCGCTGTAAAGTTTGCCCTCAAAGTAATCAGCCTTATCAGTTTCTTTCAACTGCATCCGGATTGTGCGATCGGCTACAGCGGGGAAGGAACCATCGAAACCGGAAGCGGGATGAACATAGAAAAACTCGTCGAAGGTCAACGAAAAATTGCAAGGCCTTCCAACGAACCCTATAGAAGAGAGTTGAGCAGACACACCTTGAAGATAAGAGTAGTACCTATTGCGTGGGTAGATGGGGATAGTCTTAACCGGTGGTAGTTTAGCGGGGCCAACCGTCGGGGCTTCGGGTTGCCGGAACCCAAAGCCGATACTCTGAGCTTCCTCACCGATAGTAAGATGTCCCCATCGCTGCTTATACTTTTGGGAAATCCGATAGTATTTGAGGGGAAAGATAGTTTTGAACTTGTACAGATCGGCACTAACAATAATCTCGCTGCCCTTTTCTTCGAAACGCATTGTTCCTTTGTAGGTTGTAGCAAAGAGTGTCGGGCGAAGCCCTGACTTTGGGAAAAACGTTAAACGATAGCAGCCCTGCAGAGGCTTAATGGAACAGCGCTTAAAGAGCTTCGCTTTTAAGTCCAGGTCAGGGGCTGTCGGTTGCAGATCGTCGAAGAGTCTCGGGATTATATCCGCAGTGGGAACGGGAAATCTTCCAATGCGCTGATCAAATTCATTGCGGTTTTTCATCGTTATTACGCCTTATGAGTATTGGCAGGTAATCCCCTTACTGTTAGCGGAATTCACTGGATCAGTTGCGCCCTCAGGCGGTCAACTGCAGCCGCTTTTTAAACGCAAGAAGCATCAGATACCTCAGCGATAAGCCTCACTGGCTCAAATGGTTCGCTTTATTACTTACAACGATCGTTACAAGTTCCGTGCCAATAGCCCGCATAACCTAATGAGTTGAAATAAATGGAAACATCCCATATCACCTCATCGTTTATTTATCTAAGCGGGTCAAAACATCCCCACCACTCACAACAAATAATCACAATAATTCTATTTTATATATGAAAATCAGTGGTTTACTGATAAACTAGCTGGACAGGTAGGGTGGGGTATAAACAACCCGCCTATTGCAGGGGAAAAACCAAGTTGCTCTCAACTATTTAAATAACAACTAAATTGCACATAGGGTTAGGTCTTGTATTTTGAATCCCCGCGTGATTTGCCTTGTATGACAATTTATTTACGTAAATCTCGAACGGCATAATCTTTAACAACATCAACCCCACCAAGTAGCAATCCTACTTTCTTCACCAGCGCTTTCCAAAAAATATCTCTTAGCTTGAGAGCCGCAATGTAGTCAGATATCTCCCATGTATCACCCGCTTGCCCCGCCTTGATTGGCGCCAATAAGCCACTCACAATCAACTCACTTAATTGAGTCCATTCATTTTTCAGTAATAGGGTTGTAATATTCAGTGGTATCGCTTGAGAAAAATCAAACGTCCCAGTGCCTTTATTTATATCAAATACATAATCAACAATAATTAAATGAGACCCGCCGTTCTCCCGCCAATTTAACCGGGCTTCTAAATCAGATATGCAGGCAATGTAACTATCTTCCATATAAGCAGGCCCTGCATCATATCCCCAACCCAAGAATATGCCATCAAAGTAATGTGCCGTTCTGGAGTTCCAATATTCAAAACTACTCATTACCTCCCTCGCTAATTTTGAGCCGTTCGCTCCGTCCTCTCGAATTAAAAACAAGCCCACCGGCCCCCTAAAAACACTCCCCTTTTCTGTAGTTTTATTATTCGTCATTCGTTCTTTATATATAGAAGCAAGAATCTCTTCTGCTGAATTTATACTGTCAATTGCAAACATATGCTAATACCCCTACTAAATAATGGATACAATAACTCCCACGCGATATCACCTCCGTTTATCCTAGAATAAAATCCACAACCCGCCAAGACTCTACCGATTGTTTATTGCACAGAATATTTTCTTTCTTTATTCTAATAAAATCAGAAGGAGATTGAATGCTATGACAGACCTTTTTATTTTCGTATTCGGTGCGTTTATTGGTGGTTTGGTATCCTTTTTTATCGGCTATGAATTTTTAATAAGAGCCGAACAACTAAATGAAGAGAAATTCTCTTATGGCAGCAGCGAATTACCCTATTCAGTTGAGAAAGTATGGGAATTTTTAACCAACTCAAATCTATTATCTTGCTACAAATCTTATGAAATAGCTGACTTGAGCAGAGATTTATCACAAGGCCTGCAACCCGTTTTTGAAGGAGCAAAAATTAATACTCGTGCATCCGATGTGTTTATTAATAAGTGTCAGGAAAAAAGCTGTTTGTATTATGGCATGAGCCCTTTCTCTTCTGACCATGCCTTTCATATATATCCGTTATCATCTGACAGAACACATATTGAACTAAAGAGAACAGTCACCCCTGACGACTTACTAAAACGATCGACAATTACCAGGTTTATTCATTTCCTTACTCCCAAGAAGTATAGATTTTATCAGCCTGACAGCTTAGCAAATGTAACATTATCAACAATAGATTATGGCTTGAATCGCTATTATGAAAAACTTAAATAAATGATTGTAATACAACCAAGGCACATGCAGTTCAGCCCTGCTTTACAAGATCGCTCCCATGCGCCTGAGTACAAACTCAGCGTTAAATTTTCCTAACTATTTGCAGCATGTCTTTTTTCGAACGCTTGTACAAAAAACAAACAAGGAGCAGAATTAAATCAGTAACACACGAAGGGAGGTCGTTTCGATGGTCGTTTCAATGATAGCATCGCAAATTTTCTCAAGTGTTGGCATAGGATCACTGATAGGTATTCTACTGGGCTTGTCCAGCTCACCTGTTGTTGGTTTGGTTGTCGGTTCAATCACTGCATTGCTGGCATCGTTAATAGGTTTAAAAACCCCAGCCACAGATGATGATTCAGGTTCTCAGGTTTTAACAGGCGCTCAACTTAAATTGGCTGGTTTACGTACCGGGTCTTTTGGACTGGCTTGCGTGCTGGGTATTTTTGTTGGTATTTATATGAGAACGCATAATGTACTTTCACCTACAGAACCCACCCTTCAAGTCCAATTTAGCGAGCTGACTCAAATTGGCTTCAGCCCAAAAGAAGCGAGAGACTTGTTAGTTCTTAAGAAATTTAATAATAAAAGCACACAAGATAAGAGCCCAGGTTCGTCACCAACAGCATCATTAGAGAAAACAGTGCTGTTCGCCACTGACTCAAAGTTATGTGAAAAGATTGCTGTTGATCGTTTTGAAAATTTTAGTGCTTTGATGAGCTTCTATCGTTCTATGGAGTTGACTGAACTTTCTGCCATGGCCGTGGCTATTAATCAGCATGTAACTGATGAGGATACCAAAATGGCTATTATCCGATCCACAGTGGCAGGCATATGCACCCCCGCATAGCCCGTTATTTTTGTGGCTTAGTTTGTTTCTTTATATCACTGTGCTCAGCGGAAGTTTTTGCGCAGCCGGCACATGAGGTATTGGAGCGAGTCAGTCAATCGGTTGTTAAGATAGAAGCGGGCACCTCATCTGCTACTGGCTTTATATGGAAAGAAACTCAGTTTGTGGTGACGTCGTTACATGTAATAGATGGTCAACGAACAATCACAGCGAACTATGTGAATGCTAACGGGCAGATTGTTGCATCGTCTCCGGCAGTGGTTGATCGAGTCTTAAAAAAATCTGATCTGGTACTGCTACGCCTCCAGAATCCACTAGAACGGCCGGTACTAGATGCAGATTCATCTCCCTTAAAAGTTAAGCAGTCTCTTGATGCGGTAGGTTTTCCGCTTAATATTGCGGGATATAGCAGCACGGAAGTTAAAGTGCGATTTGGAGGAGATCAGTTGCGCTCTATTCTGCCTTCCAAAGTCCTGCAAAAGATAGGTGAATATCCAAGTACTACCCTGAAAATATTAAACCTGGAAGGTAATTTAGTGCCTGGATTATCGGGCGGTCCTATTGTGAATAACAAAGGACAAGTGGTAGGTATTGTAGATGGAGGGCTGGAGAGTGGCGCTATTGGAATAAGCTGGGGAATACCGGCAAGTGAGTTACAGCACCTTGATCAATCAACAGATAACCAGCTACCTAATGCACCAGGCATTACTGAGCTGTTCGCTGCTGATTTAGATGCCAATGTTGGAAAAACGCAGTTGGTGGGAGATATTCGTTTAACCAAATTACGAAGCCGTTCTTTTCAGCAACTCGCTGAAACAGCGGATGATAAATTAGGCCTCAACCAGCTTGCCTCTTTATTTAATGGCTTTAACCCTTATGCTTTTAACTATGATATTTATCAGGACCTGGGCTCAGGGGCGACAATCGTTGTGCCAATGGGAGCTGATATTAGTAAAGCTGATAATTTTACGACTGTCGCGCTGGGCGATCCACGCATGGAAATGGTATTTAATATCTGGCGTGTTCAGAACTTCAACGAAGCGCAATATTATTCTATCGAGTTTGAAAATATATTGACCCAGTTGGATAGCTACTCGCAAGTTTTTCCAGACCCCTATTGGAGTTACTTAACACCACTATCTCAGTTTGGTGTGACTGTGAACCGTAAGGCGATTTATCGTAATATTTTTAATGGCATGATGTGGCAAACAGATAAGTATTATTTTGAAACGCTGGCAACCAACGGCTCAACTTTACTCGCGGTTGCTGCGGTTAATCATGATAACAGCCCCGAGATGCTGCAACTTGAAATGTGGTGCGCCCAAGGGGGTTACCACAATGACTGTGCGCAAGTCGCGGCTTCCAGAAAGCTATGGGCTCAAATGGTGTTAGGTGTCCAGTTTGCAAGCTTCCCGCAACATCAAATGCAGTAATTACAAATGGCTGCCCATTTTCATAATCTTACCCAATGCAGAACAAAGGGTCATATGGCCCGCCCTTCTTTGTAAGGCCTTCACATGGCGTTTCTAGTAAACTAGCGGAGTTTTGTATCAAATTAAGTAGGAACTCATCATTTTGCATACGCTTTCTCAACTTAAATCTGGCGAACTCTCTGGTATTCGGCACTTAACATTATCAGAAAATTTAACATCATTTCCTTTGGAAATTTTATCCCTGGCTGATAGCTTAGAAATTCTTGATCTGTCCAACAACCAATTAACATCGCTGCCAAAAGAAGTCATACAGCTGCAAAATCTTAAAATATTTTTTGCCTCTAACAACCATTTTGAGACAGTACCGGAAGCACTTGGCCAATGCCGCAACTTAGAAATGGTTGGTTTTAAATCAAATAAAATTAATCATGTCCCTGAAAACTCATTACCAGCAAAATTACGTTGGCTCATTTTAACTGATAACCAGATAAGCGCGCTGCCTGACTCGTTGGGCGAGCGGCCCAGACTACAAAAATTAGCATTAGCGGGTAATCGCTTAACCCACCTACCTCAAACCTTAGCTCAATCGACAAACCTTGAATTAGTGCGTATTTCAGCTAACCAGTTGGTTGAGTGTCCTGATCAATTACTAAGCTTACCCAAACTTGCCTGGTTTGCGTTTTCTGGCAATCCATTTAGCCAGTCCGATGTCAACATTCAGTCAGTTCCAGAAATGCCATCAACGAGTTTCACATTACAAGATGTACTTGGACAAGGCGCGTCTGGTGTTATTTCAAAAGCACAGTGGAATCATCATCAAGTTCTCTTTCCTGATGATATTGCCGTGAAAGAATTTAAAGGCGAAGTAACCAGCGACGGCTATCCAAAAGATGAATTACAAGCGTGCCTAAAAGTAGGCAACCATCCAAACCTGGTTAAGTCTGTGGCTCAAGTGAAGGAAGATGGATATTTAGCGTTAATCATGAGCTTGATACCACCTCACTATAAGAATTTAGGCTTACCACCCTGCTTTCAAAGCTGTACACGTGACACCTTCCCACTTGGTTTTTCTTTATCAATTGAACAGATTGATAAAATCGTTACTCAAATGGAAGAGGTGTTTATACATTTACATGTAAACCAGGTATGCCATGGCGACTTATACGCACATAACGCCCTGTTTGATGATGAAGCCAACCTCATTGTTGGCGACTTTGGTGCAGCAACGATGTATCACATGCTTAATGAAAAACAACAAGCGCAAATAAAGCAAATTGAACATCGCGCACTTCATCACTTTATTGACGACTTATTAAGTGTTTGTGCAGATGACGATAAACTCAGCAAACAGTTTATACGTCTCAAACAGAAGATTACTCATTGTTAAATAAAAAGTGGGGGCAGATGTAAGACCCGGATCACCCTCTTTTTATTCGTACTACTTTCATCACTTCAAAATTCATGCCCGCGACAGTTTCCTGTTCTGAGTAATACGTCATATTCACTCTGGCACCTTTTAAGCTTTGATAATTACCTTTGCGCTTAAATTTAAACGGTACATCACAACCCTCTACCATTAAGGAATGCAAAATCCAATCGCCCTGCTCTCGCTGAACATGTGAGACTACCTTCATTAATTCGGAGTGGGTAAGGTTTCTGTTTTTTTCTACCAGTTTTTTGGGATCTGATTGCATATTAGATATTTTTTTTAATTATTAATTTGTTAGTCCATGGGGTCATATATGACCCCATGTGAAGTGTTATGACCCACGCTGACCCGTCCCAGTCGCATCCGGCGATGAAGAACTGCTCACTTTTGCCGCATCGACCAGATGCTCTTCCGCCAAGACGGTCCCGGGGTCGATGCCGCAGCGCAAGGCGCTATCGTACACCGCCGTACGAATCATTGAACTGCGTTTGAGAAGACGGCGGAACGGCCGTTCGGAAAGCACTAGCAGAGTCGAGGGCACGATCGTCCGGACCTTGATACGTTTGGGCCGGTGCGGCGACACCACCATCTGACTAAACATTTCGCCCCGACCCAGGCGCCAGGTTCGCCCCGAAGCTTCGACTTCGACAGCACCGGAGGCGATGAAATACACACTTTTTTCCACGCTGTCTTTATCTACGACCGTCGTTCCCGCACTAACGTAGCGCATCTTCAGACTGCCGCTCAAACGCTTCAGTGCGACCTTGTCGAGGTCGGCGAATAGCGGAAACTGTTGTACAAGTTCAGTGCGCTGCACAACCAGATCGAGATTTGGACGCTGTTCAGCTATGCTGCGTCGCGTGCTGATGTCCTGCATCAGCGCCGTATACACTTCGGTGCCAATCAGACCGTCGGCACGCAAGGAGCCGTACTCGCGCTCTTCCAGACGCAGAGCCGTTCGGCGAATGAAGCGACGACTGATTTCTTCAGCGTAGCCGGGGAACTGCAGTCGCATACCATCGAGTGCCGTCTCGACCATCTCCTGACGACTGCGCAGTATCCCGCGTAACAGATCCGCCACCCGCCGACCGTGCAGGCGCCGGATACGGGCATCGATAAAGCCCTCCAGATCGCGCAGTATCAAACGCTGCGAAAGCAGCACGCCGAAGCGCTCTGAACTCATCCGCGCCAGCGGGGCCGACCAGTGCAGGTGATTGTAAGCGAACAGCGCGGCACGAAAATACCGCCCGTACCTGAGGTTTCTGCGAGCCGTGCGCTGATAGCCGACACGCCCGCCAGAGCGCGCACCTTCGATCAGGCGGCTCGCATCAGCAACCGCGCGCTCGGCCAAGCGAACCGAAAACGTACGTTCGCGGATTCGGTCGATGATGGCGTTGCGCTCGGCAACCGCCAGAGCGATCAAACCGAGTGTGATGCGATCACGCTCAAGCACGCCGGCGTTTTCCTCGGCCTTGCCCACCGCCTCGTCGAGGCGCTCGGCGAAAAGTTTTGCTTCCGAGCGCTGCAGATCATGTGGCAACTCGAACTTGCTGGCAGTATCGCGCATGTCATCGCGCACCTTCTGTAATGCCACCGCGATAACCTGATTGGATAATGCCTGATCGATAGGCGAGAGACGGTCGAGTCCGAGACGGCTGATCACCCAACGAAGGGAGGGCCCCTGGACGATCAGCGTAAACAGCGTGAAACCCGTGGCGAGAACGCCAACCAGACGTTTGATCTCGACGGGTACCGCAGCATTTTCGGTGACGGCAAGCGCCAGCGCCAACGTCACCGCGCCGCGTAGGCCACCCCAAAGAATCGCCGCGCGATAAGGCACATCCACCACAGGCGAGATCCGTAACAGCGACAGCAGAGGCATAAGTCCAAACAGGATGGCGGAACGCGCCGTGATCGCAGCAGCGACAACGACCAGAATCAGCCCGATGTCGCCGATTTCCACCGATTCAAGCAGCCGAGGAATCAGCAACGCGGCCAGGATGAAGATCAGAGCCCCGGCCCAGTGCGCCAGCAGATCCCATGTTTCCCGCAGATTTGCCCACGACACCGGAGGCAAACGGCTGGGACCGGCAAGCGAGAGCGTCAGGCCTGCTGCAACGACGGCGATGACTCCGGATGCCCCCACGGTTTGCTCGGCACCGATGTAGGCAAGATAGGGCAGCGCAACCGACACCGAAACCAATGCGCGGTCGTAGCTTGCAAACAGCGCCATGATCCATAGCGCGATGCGTGCCGCAACCCATCCGGTGAGCGCTCCGCCAATAATCAGCACCGGGAAATGTGCCAGGGCACCGCTGACTGTGGGATCGGGCACGTTGAGCATGACATAGCCTAAAAACACGCCGAACAGCGCAATCGCTGCCGCATCGTTGAGCAGGCTTTCCCCTTCGATGATCCGCACCAGGCGCCGCGGCGCAGCAATCGAACGGAAAATACTCACCACGGCCGAGGGATCAGTGGTCGATACGATAGCGCCTATCAACAGACATGCGGTCAACGGCAGAGCACTCGTCCAGACGAGCGCAAACCCCACCGTAAACGTTGCCACAACCACCGCCAATACTGCCAGCACCAATATCGGCACCCAGTCGTCGAGCATTCGCCGCAGATTCATTCCGAGTGTGGCCTGAAACAACAGCGTCGGCAGAAACACGTAGAGAAACACGTCTGCCCGTATTGGCAAATCGAGAATCGCCTTCGCTACCGGATTTAAGGCATCGGTCAGTTCGGTGTTGAGAAAAAACGTAGCCCCTAAACCGATCAGAATGCCGAGCGCAGCGAGCATCGCGGTGTAGGGTAGCCGCAGCCAGGCGGCCAGTGGCTCGGCCGCCGCAATAACCAGGAACAACGAGGTAATAATCGTGGTAAGTAAGACGATATCCATAATTAAAAACCGATTTTCCCTCTATGGGTTAGTTGCGCGGGTCGTGAATCTTGCGCCGTGCTGTCGAGTAGCTGAGTATATCCGCCTGCTACCCCTTTGTGTAATAGGGCCTGTCCCTTATTGTTGAAGAATGCAATCTTGTCACTCATACCATAAATTTACATGGATAAAGGAGTCTTTTTTGGTTTGAGTGAGGATTCACTCGACTCAATGCCTTCGTTATTCATCGTCAGAAAATGGAGAATTCGTTGCTCAAGATAGAAGCGTGGTTTGAGTGGAGTGCCGCCATCAATAAAGCCGACATGCCCACCATGTGGATGCAGTTCATACGTCACATCTGTGCCGAGCTGGCTAATTGCGGGAATAACATCGGCAGTCATAAACGGATCATCAGCGGCATGTATCAGTAACGTGGGCCGATTAATCTTGCTTAAGTAGCCAAGCCCACTCGATTTAGCGTAATAATCATCAACACCCTCAAAACCATGCAAAGGTGCAGTGACCTGATGATCAAATTGATAAAAGGTTTTCAGCTTACCAACTTGCTTCAAAGTGATGGCTGCTTGATTGACACTGGTTTGATTGGCACTGGTTTGATTGATAAAAGTTTTTTTATTCAATTTATCGATGACCTTCTGCCTAAGCTGCTTAATCAGATGCCATTGGTAAACAGTCGAAAACCCCTTTTCCAGCCGTTTGGCGCAGGCTGATAATTGCAGAGGAGCCGAAACAATAACGGCGCGGTCTATGGCGCTATTACCTTGCAACTCTCCAAGATATTTGGCCAACACATTACCGCCTAAGCTATAACCGACAGCATGCAGCTTTGCTTGAGGAAAATGCTGTTGGAGATACGCTAAGGTATGACTAATATCCTGGGTATCCCCACTATGATAACTGCGAGCCAAACGGTTGGTTTCGCCAGAACAACCACGATGATGATGCACAACAGCGCATAAGCCTAGCCGATGACAATCCCGCAGTAAGCGGCGCACATAATGGGAATCAGAGCTACCTTCCAGCCCATGCAAAATAACAACAATGCTGCTGGCGTTACAGGGATCGCCTAACCAATCAAGATCAATAAAATCGCCATCGCTTAACTCCAGGCGTTGACGCGATAGCACTGGGAGGTCGACCTTTGTAAGCACAGGTAAAATCGTCTGCACATGTGGATTTTTTGCCCACCAAGGCGGTAAAAAAGGTCGCGTCATGTTCGATAAACTCTTATCAAGAGGTTATTTACGTTTACAAAAAAGATCTTCATCACTTAGTGTTGAAATGCTTAAAAGATAGCGCCGCTTTTACGATCAACAGTAATGGAAACAAACCATGCAGTAAAAGATCAAAAATATCTATGCCGCGGGATAGCTCCCCATTGATAAGCATTTGTATTTTTTCAAACAGATGTGGCTGAGGGGTAAAAGGAGCCAAGCCTAGCGTTATCGTTCCAAGGATCAGCACAACCCAGGGTAACCTTCTCATCAAGTTTGTCATAACTCCTTTCCTTTTAGTGCGAATAGCTGAGTGTGCTCTTATAAATAGGTTACAGAATTATTCAACGTGACCCAAGCTGTAAAATGCAGACCTGTCATCCAGGATTCTGTAAAGTAGTTATACATGCAGCGCTACAGCACTGTAAAATCAGCCGTTTTTCTCTATATCGGTATCTCCACATTACTGCTTAAGTATCTGAGGTGTTTCAAGTGACATTAACTATGCTGCGGACTAAAAATGTTTAAGCGCTTTCGTAACTGGTTGGAAAATCGTCGCGTAAAAAAAATGGGCCTTAGTGCTGCGCAGTGGGAGGCCGCTATAGCGGACTGGCCGGTGATGCATCGCTATCAGGGTGCTGAGCGCGAAGCTCTCCACGACATGACGTGTCGCTTCCTGGTTCGCAAAAACTTCACTTCCGGCGGTGGTTTTCAATTTACCGATACCATGTGTCTGAAGCTCGCCACCATGGCCTGCGTTCCCATTCTTCATCTTGGCTTAGACTGGTACGACCACTGGTCCACTATCATTATTTACGAGGGTGATTTTGTTCCCAATCGCCCCTATCACAGTGACGATGGTGTCGTTCATGCCAAAGGGCCCGGCTTGAGTGGAGAAGCATGGCTTCGGGGGCCGGTGATTTTATCGTGGCAATCAGTTCGTGAGAGCGGCGCACACGTGCGTCACGGTAAAGCCAGTAATGTGGTGATTCACGAGTTGGCGCACAAGCTTGATATGTTACGTGATGGTGCCAACGGAGCACCGCCCATGCACCCCGATATGCGCGCGGGTGAATGGCACGATATTTTTACCGCAGCGTGGCAGCGATTGCAGAAAGATTGGAAACACCACCGCCCGTTGCCACTCGATGACTATGCGCTGACCAGTCCGGCAGAATTCTTTGCAGTGTGCAGTGAGACTTTTTTCGAGGCGCCAGAAAGTATCAAAGAAAAGATGCCTGAGGTGTATCGGTTGCTGTGCCAGTTTTATCGTCAACAGCCTGCAACTGGGCTTGCAACTGTGATCTGATCCCTTTTTTTTACCGACCCGAAGAGAACGGCAGAACTTTGTCCTGTTCGGCGGGGTCATTACGAGCGACGACGGCCCGCGCAGGTTCGGTTTCACTGAGATTGATTGCTTCGTGAGGCATACCCGGCGGGATAAAGAGGAAGTCGCCTGCCTGGCTAATCACTTCATGCTCCAGTGCCGGTCCCCAACGTGTGCATACGGTACCTTCCAGGACATAGATACCGGTTTCGTAACCGACGTGAATATGAGGCTCTGCCCGAGCGCCTGGTGGGATAACCACCAGATGCATGGAAAGTCCCGTGGCATTGACTGTCTGTCCAGAAATGCCAATAAAGTAGGGCAAACGCTGTTGCGTCATGACTTCACGGTCTGGCCTGACACTCTGAACCTTTGGCTCGTGGTTGTTCATTGCGGTAGTCCTTCAGTATAGGTGCTCATGATGTCTAACAGGTAATGAAAAAGACGTAGCCTTCATACCCTTACAGGTATTCATTCCCTTATTCATGATCATAAACCTCCTACATTAAAGATCTATTAGTTATCACTATTTCCCCTAAACTCTGCACACCATTTTGCAGCCATCGCATCGCTCACGTGCCATCAACCAACCCCTTGTGGGACTGAGTTCAGCAGAACAATGCAGTTATATTAGCAACAACTGTGATCTGACCCCATTTTTATAAAACTGCAACAGCCCCATCGTAGTCTGGCTCATCAGCCGTTTCAGCTACCTGTTGGGTATAAAGTACGGTTCCATTATCATCAATGACAACGATAGCCCGTGACAATAACCCCTTTAAGGGTCCATCAACAAAACTCACACCATAGTCAGTACCAAAAGTTGCACGAAAACTGGAGCCCGTCTCAACATTTTCAATGCCTTCGGCCCCGCAAAAACGAGCGGCGGCGAAAGGTAAATCAGCAGAAACACACAATACTTTAGTATTGTTTAGCTTACTCGCTTGCTGATTAAATTTTCTAACCGATGCTGCACAAGTGCCGGTATCCACTGAAGGGAAAATATTCAATATCAAACGTGTGCCCTTATAATCGCTCAAGGTAACTTCGGATAAATCAGTTTTAACTAAATTAAAATCCGCAGCCTTGTCCCCGACAGCGGGTAAACTGCCAACGGTATTAAAAGGATTGCCTTGTAAAGTCACTGTGCTCATATGTTCACCTGATAATATAGATGCTAATAAATGCGGCTAACGTTAACAAAGTTTCCACTGAAATATAGCCATTGCGTTAACCTTACAAGATTAACATAAATGGGGTCACATAAATGGGTCAGAGTAGAATGGCGCTAAGTTAAGCGTGCTTAGCAGCCATCGCAGCGCTCACGTGCCATCACCCCACCTCCTTGTGGGTCCGATGTTCAGCGGAATAATGCAGTTATATTAGCAATAACTGTTATATGACCCCATTTTTTCTGCGCTAGTCAAAAGTAGTTATTTTCCACGTACAGAATTCAGTAATGATGAAACCTCTGCGATAGAAATGCTCTTTTTTGTGCATAATACAGAGCCAAGTACTGCGAGCATAAAGGAGGCAAACAAAAAGTATGATACGTTTGATTTATCTTCCCAGCTCAAGCATAGAGCAAAGAGTAGGCTCAATAAGCTGAAGAGAAAGACAGTAAGAATTGAAAATGTGAGGTGATCTTTAAGAGTCACGGCTGCCCCCATTATGACAGTATACCGTCCTCCTTGACGCCCGAACGCACCATCATGGTACGAGAAATAAATTATGTTGGTTAAAGTATCCACTTTTATCCTTGGTGTCAACTTCAGTGATTCCTAACATCGCCAACCACTTATTACAGGGAGAGTTTACTAAACCCAGCCTACTTTTAGGCCCAGGTTTTCCTTTACGTAAAATATGCTTTGGCGGAACTCCGAACTCCGGGGATAATTTACATAGTCCAACCTACCTTAAGAAATTAATGAACTGCCCCCCGGAATTCGATTTTTTCTTGACCCATTTTTTCGCGGTCGGGAATTCCGGGGACAGTTTACTTAATTCAATTCTGACCCGATTTATTTACCTAGGATTTTGCCGTTATATTAGCAAAAACTGTGATCTGACCCCGTTTTTCCTGGTAGTCCAGCCCACACTTTTTATGGGCGATTGTGATTTGCCTTGTTATGCATTAAGCCTTTGCCAAACTTCTTTTTCTGGGAACTCCGGGGCCAATTTACTTAATACCTTAAGTAAACTGGCCCCGAAATCCCTATTTATCAAGCTAAAAAAGGTAAGACCTACCCCTAGAATTCTGCAGCTATATTATTAACAACTGTGAACTGTCACGTTCCACCTTCATGAAAAACTCCTGTTTTAAAAAGAACTACTTTACATTAGTAGGGTGGTGGATTTCATACATAGATCAGGCCGATATTAGAACAGTGAACCGGTTTTATTTTTTATAGATTCGATTTTGTTCGTTAACTTTATTTTCTCGTCAGCTTTTTTAAACGCAAAAGCACTCATATGAGTAACCAGATTCTCTAGATCATTAATTTCAGCAACCCGAACGAATAGCTTTTCTTTATTAACGTATACTCTAGATTTTTTCTCGGAGCTAAGTAACTCAATAGTATTACTAAGTGTCCCTGTACTTTTGGTATCCCAGATCATTAAACCGAAATCACAATCTTCGGCCATAGCTAAGTCTTTAGCTGTAAAATAAGCCCTAGTACCTTTGGTTGCGGTACTTTGAATGTTTTTTACTGGCCACCTACCAACGTTGTTTCTTGGTTGACCGCCCGTACAATATACAGTTACCTTTGAGTAGGTATGTTGAAGGAAGAAATTTTGAATAGATGCATCTACGCCATCAGCATCGCCAACGATAACCTCATAACCAGATTCAATAATATGAGTTAAGCGGAACTTTACATTATCATCTAAATTTTTGATTCTCATCGAACCAGATATAAAAACTTTACCCATTAAATAGTCCTAGTAACAGTAGCAACCAATACTTGAT
This sequence comes from Neptunomonas qingdaonensis, assembly GCF_900113275.1. Taxonomy (GTDB): domain Bacteria; phylum Pseudomonadota; class Gammaproteobacteria; order Pseudomonadales; family Balneatricaceae; genus Neptunomonas; species Neptunomonas qingdaonensis. Next base: position 78,179 of record NZ_FOOU01000007.1, on the reverse strand, counting down.
CGATTTTACCACATTCTCTTAGTTTTTTAGTTACGGCCTCTAAAGATGTACCTGTATCAAAAAGATCATCAATAATGAATATATTATATTTTTCTTTCGGTAGCCTATTTTTCACAACATTAGTATTAACCACAAAAGCATCTAGCAAAGTATTTACCCTATCTTCTCTATTCTCTATATCTTTCATTTGAGGAGTTGTTTTAGACTTTATAAGGATGTCGTTAATGCATGGTTTATCTGTAAGTTTAGATAAAGCATGTCCAATTTCAATGACAGGCTGCTTAGGCCTGACTTTTGAAGGAGGCATTGCGAATATGAATGAAACAAAAGGTAAAAGTGGAACTATAAGATTATTGAGATTAGCTGCAATCACATCACATTGAGAAAAATCGGCTTTATATTTCAATTGATACAAAGCCTCACCAATATCAGTACGTAACGTATTAAATGTTGGGTGTCCATATTCGTTTTCTCCCGCATAAGTACTGCTAATCTTATGTTTATCTAGTGAAAAACCTTTATCCCATACGCCATTAATTTCTTTAACATTTACGTTCATAAATCATCCCTAAATATATGCCAATACTGATTATTGAAGAGGCCTAATTCTTTTATAGCGGGCAGCTTGTGGCGAAGCCACTCTTTAGGCTGCTCAGACACGAAGTGGCGTTAGTTAATAAACTTTTTAGAGCTTACTTAACTTTTATCCAATTCTTGGATGTTTCATAAGTCTCTAGTATTGTTTCATCAATTTTTTCTGATTTTCTTAGCCTTTCAACTTTCTCAGTAAGCTCGCCAATAAATATTTCTTTATCTGTATAGTCGCCGCCTAGGCTGATATTTTCCCAATTTCCTTCAGCATCTTTCATCATTATTAATAATGCAGGTTTTGGTGATTGATCTGTACCTACTAAAGGCTCAACTTTATCAATGTATATACTCCATACAAGCGATCCTATTGCTGCAACTGAGGCAGTATGACCAAGCACGCCTTTCCAATTGATAGATGCATATACTACGCCGGGCTCAAATACTTGAGTAAATAAGTGAAAATCATCAACTTCCTTAGATAAAGTTTCTAGAACTGTGTTTTTCTCAGGGCCATGCTCAATGTATGCGAGGGCACTGAAAAACTCTATTGATTTTGGCACAAAACCTCCTTGGCTCTAACAGCTAATGATAAAGCACCTAACCTGATAACTCGTCGCCCCTTACCAAGGAGACAAGCAATAAGGCTCGCAGTAAAAATATTAAAAATCAATAACTTGAAGGAGGCACGGGCGGGTTGTCGGCTGACAAAAGAAGCTTCCATGCGCTTGCTGTTATTCATTCCGTTAATGCGATAATAAACCTCTTGTTTCAAAGATCAATCAGTTATCACTGTTTTCCCTAAATTCTGCACACAACTTGGCTGCCATCGCAGCGCCCATCATCGGGTGAGGTATTGGCGCTACAGCCAGCACGATATCGACGGCTGGCAGTTCTGGTAGTTTAGCGGCCTGATCAACTACCAGCAGCCCCGGTGATACGCTGGAACGGGCCATGGCGCTGATGCCTACACCGCGTTTTATCAGGCTTTTGATGGCGGTGGCGCTGGAGGTGGTGCAGACCAGATGGTAGTTTTTTCCCTGTTTTTCTAATCCATCAATCGCGCTGCTGTGGAACTTGCAGTCGGCTTCGTACATGACCAGTGGCAGGATTTGTTTTTCGAGTAACGCTGGATAGCCGCCATGTACCCATACGCCGCTATCGTGTTTGAGCAGGTAGCCTTCCTCTTTTTCGGGTGCGCGGGTGAGGATGGCGATGTCGATCTCGCCGTTATCCAGCATTAACCTTAACTGGGTGCTGCAGTCGCAGTGGATTCGCAGACATTGCTGGGGTAGCTGTTGTATTAATAGCTCGGTGAGTTGTGGCAGTACGGATTCGGCATAATCGTCCGGGCAACCGATGCGTATGGGTGGATGCACAGCATGGCTGGCGAGTGAGCCAAGTACTTCGTCATGCATGCCAACGATGCGCCGCGCATAGCTGACAAGTGATTGCCCCTGATCGGTTAAGGTGAGGTAACGGCCATTTTTTCTGAACAATACCTGCCCTGCTTCCTCTTCCAGCTTTTTCATCTGCATACTGACGGCACCTTGGGTGCGGCACACTTGTTTTGCTGCGCGGGTAAAGCTACCGGTATCAACAAAAGCGATAAAGCTTCGTAATGCTTCTATATCCATGCGGTTAGCTCCTGCGCTATCTATTAGTTATTCAAATAGGTGCTATAAAAACTATTCGATAGTCAGACACAAAGCAAGATTGCACAATGATCTCGACTTAATACGTGAATACAAAAAGTGAAGCTAAAAAGTAAAGCCAAAAAGTGAAGCTATGTAGACACAGAACTTCACAAAGCATCACTTCACTTCACAAAATCAGGGTAGGAGAATCACATGGAACTGATCATCGGTAATAAAAACTATTCGTCCTGGTCGCTGCGGGCATGGTTTATGTTGAAGGCATTTGATCTGCCTTTTACTGAAACGCGGCTGGCGCTGTTTGAACCGGATTTTTATTCGTCATTAGCGAACTACTCCCCTGCCGGAAAAGTGCCGGTGCTGATTGATACCGACATCACTGTGTGGGATTCGCTGGCGATTTGTGAATATATCAACGAAACCTATCTTTCGCATAAAGGCTGGCCTGCCGATGTGGCTGATCGGGCGTTGGCCAGAGCGATTAGTTGCGAGATGCATTCGGGTTTCTTTGGTTTACGTCATGAGTTACCGATGAACTGCCGCGCCACACGTGCGGTTACTCCGACAGACGCAGCACTTAAAGATATCGCCAGAATTGATGCGATCTGGACAGAGCTTTTGCAAAAGAACAGTGGAAACGGCCCTTGGTTATTCGGCGATATCAGTATTGCGGATATGATGTTTGCACCGGTAACGCTACGTTTTCATACCTACAATGTAGAAGTATCAAAGCAGAGCCGTACTTATGTGGAGACGGTGTTGGCGCATCCGGCTATTCAGGCATGGGTTGCTGCGGCAAAACTTGAGTCCGAAACGATTACTGAAGAAGAAGTGGGCGAGCCTGTTTAGCCTTTTTATAATCAGTAATCTTGCTGCTCGTAATCGCAGCGATTAAGCGGCGCTGCTTATAAATGGCAGCGCACCTGTGGTTTTTTGCTTTGTTTACTATCGCCGCGCACACGGCAATACACCAGCTGCCCGCTGCTTGTCATGGCGTATGCTGAGGCGATAGCAGGATCACTATTGATAATCGCTTCGACACTGGCAAAACGCAGTCTATTCGGCTGATCTTGCCCGTAACACTGAATAGCCGCGCCTTTATTTTCACTGCCTTTTGTAGCGCCCTTTGTACTGCCCTTGGCTTCGCTGCGGCAATATTCTATGCTGCTATCGGTACGAATCACCCATACATCAGCGGACGAACCCGCAGAAAAAGACTGTATCGGGAAGACCCGGGTTGATGCACCACCTGCTGTTATTTCAGCCGACGCCGTTGCTGCCAGAGAGATAAGGATAATGCCCGCACTTACCGCTCTCCCGCTCATGCCAGCTATCGATTTTATACGCGTGATCATCTCTTATACTCCTTGACGATATGTGAAAGCGCTTACGCCCCTGCTACCTGTTCTCTTACGCCCCTTAATACAAATACTATTCCTCGGCGAATACAAACACTGCTCTGCCAGCTTGGGCTTTTACTCAGAGTAAATCTAGATTAAATTTGATAACATTAGGGCATTCACCTAGGAGCCTGTTGGACTCCTGGCAGCAAACAAATTTGATGATGGGATTTTACTATGGCTTTTAACGGCTCCGAGCGCTATGTCGCTACCGATGAATTGCAGATGGCGGTTAGGGCATCAATCACCATGCAGCGCCCGCTGTTGATTAAGGGCGAGCCCGGTACCGGCAAAACTATGCTGGCCGAAGAGGTCGCGCTGTCTTTAGGCAAGAAGCTATACCGCTGGCATATTAAGTCGACCACCAAAGCGCAACAAGGCTTATACGAATACGACGCTGTATCGCGTTTACGTGATTCGCAGCTGGGCGATGAGAAAGTCTATGATATCGGCAACTACATCAAGAAAGGCCTGTTATGGCAGGCGTTTGATGCCGATGAGCAGGTCGTGTTGTTGATCGATGAGATTGATAAAGCCGATATCGAGTTCCCCAACGATCTGTTGGTCGAGCTGGATAAGATGGAGTTTTTTGTTTACGAAACAGGTGAGCGTGTCGTCGCGAAACACCGTCCGATTATTATCATCACATCGAACAATGAAAAAGAGCTGCCGGATGCTTTCCTGCGTCGCTGCTTCTTCCATTACATCACCTTCCCGGACCGGGCGACGATGCAGCAGATTGTTGATGTGCATTATCCGGGTATTCAGCAGGCATTAGTTAACGAGGCCTTAGAAGTTTTCTTCAAAATCCGTGAGATGAATAACCTGAAGAAAAAGCCATCTACGTCTGAACTCATCGATTGGCTGAAACTGCTGATTGCTGACGACATTCCTGTAGACCTGCTACAAAACAAAGATATTGCTCAGGCGATGCCGCCGCTGTATGGCGCTTTGTTGAAAAATGAGCAGGATGTGCATATGTTGCAGCGTCTGGCATTTATGGCAAGACGAGAAAACCGCTAATGCTGATCGACTTTTTCAACACGCTGAAACGGGCTGATATTCCCGTTTCTTTAAACGAACTGCTGGTGTTGCTCGATGCGCTGAAAAAGGGCGTCGCGTTTGCCAGCGTCGATGATTTTTATCTGCTCAGCCGTATTTGTCTGATCAAAGATGAAAAGCATTTTGATCGATTTGATCGTGCTTTTGGCCATTACTTCAAAGGCCTTGACGCACTCAATCTGTTTCCTGATAACGTTATTCCGGAAGACTGGTTACGCTCAGAGTTTTTGAAGAACCTCTCAGAAGAGGAAAAAGCCAAGATTGAAGCGTTGGGCGGGCTGGATAAGCTGCTTGAAACGCTGAACGAACGTCTTAATGATCAGCATGATCGCCATGCAGGCGGTAATAAATGGATCGGCACCGGCGGCACCTCTCCTTTTGGGCATAGCGGTTATAACCCGGAAGGGATTCGGATCGGCGGCGAGAGTAAACATAAGCGTGCGGTTAAAGTATGGGAAAAACGCGAGTTTAAAAACCTCGATGATCAGGTCGAACTAGGCACGCGCAATATGAAAGTGGCGTTGCGTAAGCTGCGAAAATTTGCCCGCACCGGCTCCGCCGAAGAACTGGACCTGAACGATACGATTCGCTCCACCGCGGCTAATGCCGGGCTGCTGGATATCAAGATGGTGCCAGAGCGCCACAACGCCGCTAAAGTGCTGATTTTTCTTGATATCGGCGGTTCGATGGACCCGTATATTCATCTGTGTGAGCAGCTGTTTTCGGCGGCACGTTCTGAGTTTAAGCATCTGGAGTATTTCTACTTTCATAACTGCGTTTATGAAAAAGTCTGGAAAGATAACAACCGCCGCTACCATGACACACTGTCCACCATGGATGTTATCCACACTTACGGCAAAGACTACCGGGTGATCTTTATCGGTGATGCGGCCATGTCGCCTTATGAGCTGATACAGCGCTACGGCAGTGTGGAACATATGAACGAAGAAGCCGGCCAAGTATGGCTAGAGCGGATTCTGAATACCTGGGAGAAAGCGATCTGGTTAAACCCCACGCAAGAGCGCCACTGGGTCTACACCCACACGACGGGGTTCATCAAGCAGCTACTTGACGGCCACATGTACCCGTTGACCCTTGCGGGACTTGAGGCAGGCATCAAGCATCTGTCCAAATAAATTAATAAATTAATGTGGGCGACCTTATCAGCCAAGGCTAGGCAGCAGGCCTGCCGGGAGTAAGGCGTTATAGTCGCCCCGCTGAATCAGCGCCTGTGCCCGCGCTATATCCGGCGAAAAGTAGCGATCTTTAGCATAAAACGCCACTTCTGCTCTTAACTGGCTATGTGCCTGCTGTAACCCTGCGCTTGTTTTTAGCGGCGCCCTGAAGTCGATTCCCTGACACGCCGCCAGCAGCTCAACCGCCAAAATCCCTGCGGTATTTTCAGACATATCGCGTAAACGCCGCGCTGCAAAGGTTGCCATCGAGACATGATCTTCCTGATTAGCAGAGGTCGGCAAGCTATCCACGGAAGCAGGATGTGCCAGTGATTTATTCTCAGACGCCAGTGCAGCGCCGGTGACTTGCGCAATCATAAATCCTGAGTTGACGCCGCCGTTGTCGACCAAAAAAGGCGGCAGTTTGGAGAGGTTAGCATCAATCAGCAAGGCCATTCTGCGCTCTGATAATGCGCCTATCTCGGCAATCGCTAATGCCAGGTTATCTGCCAGCATCGCAATAGGCTCAGCATGAAAATTCCCCCCCGAGATAATGTCGTTGTCATCTGCAAACACCAGCGGATTATCCGATACGGCATTCGACTCCACCAGCAATACCTGCGCGGCCTGGCGGATCTGCTGTAAACAAGCGCCCATCACTTGTGGCTGACATCGCAATGAGTATGGGTCTTGCACCTTTTCACATTTTTGATGCGAGTTACCAATCTCCGATTCTTCTTCCAGCAAATAACGATACGCGGCGGCCGCATCGATTTGTGTTTGATGGCCGCGCACCTGATGCACCCGATCATCAAACGGCCGACGGCTACCTAAGGCGGCTTCGACTGACAACGCGCCGGTGACGGTGGCGGCAGCATACAGATCTTCCGCTGCAAACAGCCCTTGTAACGCGAAGGCCGCCGACGCTTGTGTCCCATTTAACAAGGCCAAACCTTCTTTCGGGCCTAACGCGATAGGCTCCAGCCCAGCCACTTTCAATGCGGCGGCGCCACTGATACGTTCGCCGTTATACAGTGCTTCGCCTTCGCCCAGCAAGACGGTACTCATATGAGCCAAAGGCGCCAGGTCACCCGATGCGCCTACTGAGCCTTTTTCCGGAATGCAGGGGTACACTTCGGCATTGAGCAAGGTGATCAGCGCCTCAATCACCTGTAAACGAATACCCGAGTAACCTCGTGCTAACGAGTTAATCTTTAACACCATCATCAAGCGAACGGTAGATGGCTGCATAAACTGGCCCACGCCGGCCGCATGAGATAAGACAATACTGCGCTGTAGCAGCTCCAAGTCATCGCTTGAAATACGTGTATTGGCCAGCATGCCAAAGCCGGTATTGATACCATAAACCACACGGTCTTCTGCCAATACTTGCTGTACGCTGGCAACACTCTTGGCAATAGCGTCGTGACAACCCGGATCAAGCCGCAGCTTGACGGGTTTCTGATGAATACGCCGCAAGGCGGCTAGCGCTAACTGACCCGGTGTTAAGGTTAATTCATACATAGTGTCGATTCCGCTATTCGTTATCTAGCTATTCTTATCTAACTAGTCGTTATCAAGCTAGTCGTCATCCAACATCGGCAGATCCAGTGCTTGCTCACGGGCGCATTGCTTGGCTAAAGGGTAGCCTGCATCGGCATGTCGCATCACGCCGGTACCCGGATCATTACGTAATACCCGGCCTAAACGAGCCGCAGCCGCCTCTGTGCCATCCGCGACGACCACCAGGCCTGCATGCTGGCTAAACCCCATACCTACACCCCCACCATGATGGATCGATACCCAGGTTGCGCCACCGGAAGCACTGAGTAATGCGTTGAGTAGCGGCCAGTCAGATACCGCATCCGAGCCATCCAGCATCGCTTCTGTTTCCCGGTTAGGGCTGGCAACGGAGCCTGAGTCAAGATGGTCACGGCCAATCACGATCGGCGCTTGCAGCTCCCCCTTGCTGACCATCTCATTAAACGCTAAGGCTAAACGCGCACGATCTTTTAAGCCCACCCAGCAAATACGCGCCGGTAAGCCCTGAAAAGCAATACGCTGGCGCGCCATATCCAACCAGTTATGCAGGTGCGGATCATCAGGAATAAGTTCTTTAACCTTAGCATCGGTTTTATAGATATCTTCAGGATCACCCGACAGCGCCACCCACCTGAACGGTCCAATCCCTTCGCAAAACAGAGGTCTGACATAAGCCGGCACGAAACCCGGGAAATCAAACGCATTTGTCACCCCTTCTTCAAAGGCCATCTGGCGAATATTATTGCCATAATCCAGTGTAGCGGCACCGTTTGATTGCAACGTCAGCATCGCTGTCACCTGCACCGCCATTGACTGCTTGGCGGCTTTTACGACGGCTGCTTCATCTTTTTGACGCATCATGGCGGCATGCTCCATTGTCCAGCCCTGCGGCAAATAGCCGTTGAGCGGGTCATGCGCTGAAGTCTGATCCGTCACGACATCCGGGGTAATACCACGCGCAACTAATTCGCTGAATATATCAGCAGCATTGCCCAGCAAGCCGACGGAAACCGCTTTGCCTTCAGCTTTAGCCTGTTCCAGCATGGCCAATGCGCTGTCGAGTGTGTCTGCTTTTTTATCCAGGTAAGCGGTTCGTAAACGAAAATCGATTCTGCTTTCATCACATTCAACCGCTAACATGGAGAATCCCGCCATGGTGGCCGCTAACGGCTGCGCGCCACCCATTCCACCTAAGCCACCCGTCAGTATCCAGCGCCCGGCAGCGACACCATCAAAGTGCTTTTTCGCCACCGCTACGAATGTCTCGTAAGTGCCCTGCACTATCCCTTGCGAGCCTATATAAATCCATGAGCCGGCTGTCATCTGGCCATACATAGCCAAACCTTTTTTGTCTAACTCGTTAAAGTGTTCCCAGTTTGCCCAGTGCGGCACAAGGTTAGAGTTAGCAATCAGCACTCTGGGCGCATCAGTATGGGTTTGAAAAACACCGACGGGCTTACCCGATTGGATGAGTAATGTTTGATCTGCTTCAAGGCGCTGCAATACTTGAATAATCTTATCGAAACACTCCCAACTACGTGCTGCACGGCCAATGCCGCCATACACCACCAGCGATTGCGGATGTTCAGCCACGTCCGGATCCAGATTATTCATCAACATACGCATAGCGGCTTCAGTCAACCAGCTTTTACAACGTAACTGGCTACCATGAGGCGCACGAATCACACGGGATTCATCGAGTCGGGTAAAGCTCATAATAGGACTCCTTTTAGTCTTTACTGTATTAACGGGCGATCAAACCGAGTAGTCGTGCCGCCGTGCGTGCCGTGTGCTGATCAATATCCAGTTGTGGATTCAATTCGGCGATGTCTGCCAGTTTCAACTTGCCGCTGGCTTTTATATCGGCTATCAGTGTTTCAAGGACTTCTAAGCCAACACCTCTGGCCGCCGGGGCACTTACTCCAGGCGCTATGGCCGCAGGTAGCACATCAAGATCAATGGTCAGATAAAGCCAATCACACTTTTTGATAAATGCTGCGAGCTGCTGTTGAGTCTCTGTTAGATAAACCACGCCCATCTGTTCATCCAGGCGATAACTCACGCCCAGAGCATCGGCACGCGCAAACAATGCCTGCGTGTTGGAGCTTTGCGCCACCCCCAGACAGCAGTAATGAAAAGGCGTATTCTGCGCTGAGCATTTATCTGCTATCTGCTTAAATGGCGTTCCTGAACTGCCTAATGCTTCATAAGCGCGCAGATCAAAATGCGCATCAAAGTTGATAATGCCGATCACGGGTGGTTTTGCTTGTTCATGCGCAAACTGGTTGAGTCCCTGCCAGCTGCCATAGGCCATTTCATGGCCACCGCCCATAATCAGAGGAAACTGCTGCTGCTCTAACAAACGCTTTACACAATCACCTAGCTGCTGCTGGGCTGATTCCAAATCACAGTCATCACAACCGATATCGCCCGCATCATAAACGGGCTTTGTCATGTGCCATGCGTGAGACGCCAAGGCACGGCGGATCGCCTGCGGACCCGTTTTCGCACCCGTGCGCCCTAAGTTGCGCGACACCCCTTGCTCACAAGGAAAGCCAAACAGGGCAACACCTGGCGCTGCGCCTTCATGCCAGGCACTCACCTGTTGGTGCCAACGCGTCCCCAAAGCGCCTTCAAGGAAGTCTTCACGGCCGTTCCACACACTCATATCCGGTACTTTAAACATCAGAAACATCTCCCTGATAAATACGTTGTTTAAGCATTGGCACGCCTATTTGATAGGCTAACTCTGATGGGTGCTGGATATCCCATAACAGCATGTCGGCACGTGCCCCCACCACTAGCTTGCCTGTATCGTCAGATAAGCCTAACGCTTGTGCCGCATTGCAGGTTACACCAGCCAACGCTTCTTCAGGTGTTAAACGAAACAAGGTACACGCCATGTTCATCATCAAACGCAAAGAAGCCAACGGTGAGGTGCCGGGGTTAAAGTCTGTCGCAACCGCCATGGGAATGCCGGCATCCCGTAATGCCTGAACAGGCGGCAGTTGTGTTTCGCGTAAAAAATAGAAAGCCCCCGGTAACAAGACGGCAACAGTGCCATTCTCAACCAAGGGCTGTAGCGCGCTGGCATCAAGGTATTCCAGATGATCAACCGATAATGCGCCATAGCTGGCCGCGAGTTGTGAACCTTTCAAATCTGATAACTGTTCGGTGTGGCCTTTGATCGCCAGGCCGTAGTTTTGCGCGGCTTTGAATACCCGTTCGCACTGTGCCGCTGAAAAACCGATCCCCTCACAAAAAACATCGACAGCATCCGCGAGTTTTTGCTCAGCCGCGGCCGGTATCATCTGCCGACAAACCAGATCAATATAAGCATCGCTACCCTTTGATAACTCAGATGAAAATTCGGACGAGAACTCAGGCGAGAACTCTGGCGAAAACTCAGGCGGGAGCGCATGCGCGCCGAGCAAGCTGGTACAAACCTGTACAGGGAAGGCATCCCCCAATTGGCGCGCCACGCGTAACATTTTGAGTTCATCTTTAAGGGTTAAACCATAGCCAGACTTAATCTCTAGCGTCGTGACCCCTTCCCTCATCAAGGCTTGCAAGCGCGGCACTGCTAAATCAAATAACTGCTGCTCAGAAGCGGCACGAGTAGCCCGCACAGTAGAGAGAATCCCTCCTCCCTCGCGTGCTATCTGCGCATACGGCACACCTTGCAACCGCTGCTCAAATTCCTCAGCACGGCTTCCGGCAAAGACAAGATGCGTATGGCAATCGATCAATCCCGGCGTCATCCAGCCACCACGCCCGGCAATGCTGGCTTTTGGCAATAACGGCTCATCGACAACAGCCATGGGAGCAATCGCACTGATACGGCCATTTTTAACCGCCAATGCCATACTCTGCTGCATCCCATAGGTTGCGGGGCTCTTATTTGCGCTCATGCCTGAGCTCATTCCAGAACTCGTATCAGAGCCAGCAGCGCTCGACATCGTTGCCAGATCAAGATCGAGCCAAACTTTATCGGCGTCCCGAAAGTCGTTCATTATCATGTCTAACCACAACAGATCATTTGTATATACAAATACAGCAGATAAACGCATGCGTCAAATAGAGAGCACCTCAAAATAACCGGGAAAGGGCGATAAACAGACCTTATAAAATCCAGTTCTCGCTATTTCTTATGACATACAGAAACAGCTTAGTAATATTTGTATATACAAATAAATGTTTTAGCAGGGAAATTACAGGTGGACTTGAGAGCGCAATTTATAGCGGCTACCGGGATGTGTCAGCTGCGCAAAACTAATCAGGTGTTGTTGAGACCAGGTTCTACGCTGCAATAACAAACATGGCTCGGTTGATTTGATATCGAGTAGTTCAGCCACAGAGGCATCAGGCATAATAGCTTCGACAATGTGCTCAACGTCGGTGAGTGGACAATGTTGGTTTAGATACTCGTTAGGTGTGCACTGAGTAAAATCCTGAGCCAGATATTCGGGTGCCCAGTCCGGGTTAATATAACGCTCTTCTAACTGCAGCGGCATTTTATCTTCGTAGTGAACAATCAAGGAGTGAAAAACCAGCGTTCCCACCCTTACACCCAACTGCACGGCGACCCACTCCCGGGCAGTTTGCTCTTCTAAGCGAATCACCACACTGTGATACTGGCGTCCACGACTGCGCACTTCATCAGCAATATTGTTAATATTTTGTAACGGAGACTCTGCTTTTAAGTCCGTGACATAGGTGCCTTGTCCGGCCGTACGAATCAACAACCCGACTTGCACCAAATCACGAATGGCTTTGTTCACGGTCATTCTGCTAACAGCAAACTGATCTGCCAACGCATGCTCGGTAGGAATCTGACTGTGAGGGAGGTAATCCCCTTTCTCGATCGCATCAAGAATGAAGTTTTTAATTTGCTGATAACGAGGAATTTTGCTGCTCAAACGAAAAGCTCTTTGTAAGGGTACGAAATATTTAATAACAATAGCGTAAAATCATACTCTTACGGGGAAAGAAGATGCAAGGCAGTCACACCTGCGGCCTGCATCTATTCGTTTAATGCGGCGATTTTAATGAATTTCAATCAACGGCAACCAGCGTTTATCTGTGTCCACTTCATCACGCTCTGCCTCGCCTATCGGCGGTTCATCAAGGTTATCCGGAGGTGATGCCAGATTGTTCAGATCAATCGCCTGTGCTTCACCTTTAATCATCCCATCTACTACCTCCAATTTGTAATAGATGCCATTCCAGAAGTTCGCGCCAAACTCTTTAGGTGTCTTGAACATAAACAGAAGATCATGCTCCAGCCATCGAAGGTCGTCAGCTGTGACTATGCGGGGTTGCTCATAAGGATAGGCAAGATGGCACCACAACTCGGGGCCCTCAAGACATTTCATCTCTTTCATAGAAAGAAAATAATCACGAAACTGTTCACGCTCCATGGTTAATACGTAACGGCTACCCTGCTCCACCGGCTCAAAGATGACTCGGGCAATTTCAGTACGATTGCCTGCTTTATCAAGCAGAGAAATGGTTTTTTCACCCTGCAAGGCTGTGTCGGATGTAGCGTCTGATGCAGTGTCTGGTGTGGCGACATCAGCCGACGCGTGATAGCTGACAAGCAGACAATTCAAAACCAAATAGCCCAATATCAGAGGCAATCTACAAACGCGCCTCAGGGCTGCTGCACTTTTTATTTGTACATGTTTTATTTGTGCACTTTTTATTCGTGCAAGTTTTATTTTCCCAGCTCTCATCATGTCACCTCAGCAGCTATCCAGCTCTCGCCTTTCTAGCTGTTACCTTGTCACCTCTGAATAAGGCCATTAACAGCTTCTCTAAAAACGTTAATGGCTTTATATGATGATGGCTATGGTACTTGAGTACTGGTTTTTAGCAGAGCATCGTCCTCCACCACTCTTAGCGCAATCAGGTCACTGTCCTTGGTAATCACCAGTGTCGGATCCACGCGCAGGCAACTACCGCCAAAATGTCCGGCCACAGAGAAGGTGCACACCTGGCCGTTATAGCCTACAATTTCTGGCAGTTTCCACAACTCCTGATAGATTTGATCCTGTGCAGAGAATCGCCCCTGCGTTTCTTCAAGCAAGCCCGTATCCGCATCATACAAGCTGATATTAAAACCACAGCGACCGGCTATCGGCTTAGTAACATAACCGCCTGTTTTAAGCTCCTCTGTTAAATCAAAGCTGGAATTAAGCAGGTAAGGGTGATTAGGAAACAACATCCATAGCACCGGAAGTATCGCTTTATTACTCGGTATCAAGGTCCATAATGGCTCATATACCATGACACCTTCACGCAGCAGAACATCTACCAGCCGGGGTGCGGCGATTCTCACCTGATCAGTTTTATAGGTGCGCAAACGCTCTGCATCATCATCACATTCAGCACGAATCTGATCTAAAGCCGTTTCCCATGCCCAGGTTTTCCACACCCAACGAATCTGCACGCCGTCCGCATCAATAACATTCCCTTCTGCATCCCACGCCAAACCTTTGACACCATGAATCACTTTGCAGGGAATGCCCGCTTGCTCAATCGCTTTTTGCATATACAGCGCGTGATAGGTTTCTTCCAGATCACCATCCTGCATGATATGTAGCACACGCTTTGCGTCACGGTTGTCACCCACAGCAGCATCACTGGCTTTCCAGGCTTCTATCAAGTGCTCGAGTAAGCCTTCGCCTGAGCTTTCGCCTTCATTACAGCCAAAGTGATTAGCCCACTTCTCCTGAACCAAGCCCGCTTCCATATAACAGGATGCTGAATCACAGTTGTATTCGTAGACTTTAATACCACGACCCGACACGCTGAAATCAAAACGTCCGGTAATCATCTGATTACGGCGGTTATCCCAGGATTGATGAATCTTAGGCCACAATGCCACTGGAATATTAAATTTTTCCAATAAAGCGTCATCTTGTAATACATAGTCAGTGGCGTGCATAAACAATGCATGTAGCTCATTGGTTGCCCGTTTTAACTCACGCTGCGCGGTTTCTGACTGCACAAAATAACGATGTTGATCTTCTGCACGGCTACCCAACTTATGACTGCCCATCATAGCCACGTACGCTTCTTCGTCAGGGTTAGCCATATTTAACCACGCCCGCGACGTCTGTCCTTTATCCGCCAATTGACGCAGCTGAAGGTCAAACAGTTCAGGCTTGGGTGGTTCAATCACTTCGGCATAGGTATCGTCTTCTGTCTGCACGACCCAGCCAAGAATAGTCGCATCTCCATACGAGCAACGCAGCCAATAGCTACCATCGGCGGTTATTCTTGCGGGTATTTCGCGCGAATACTGTTGCCCTTCCTGCCAGACGCTATGGGTGACATTTTGTTCAATGAGCCGCAAACAGGTTGGCGTAACTTCGGTAATCACAGCGACATGCCCGGTAACTTCAAACTCGCCGCCTTCACTCCAGATCAAGAGTGCACCTGGTTCAGGATGACGCAAAGAGCCATTGCGAAATGACTTCAAAGGCAAACGACTGTTGTCAGCGATGACGCGGACCGATTGCAAATGAAAGATTTCATAGGCCATCGCCACATCATCAAAAATGTACCCTTTGTTGATATATAACCAGCGTCTCGCTAACTCAACACACTGCCACTTATATCCCATGAAAATGCCATCAACATAGCTACGATAGGCATGTCGGTTTGGCAATTCATTATCGTCCGCGGAAGGATAATGGGAGGAATAGACAGGCACATCACCCGAGGCAACGCCCAAAAGCGTCCCGAACTTTGAAGCGATAGGCTGAGTTTCAGATTTCATTGCTGTAATGTTCCTACTGGAATAAAAAATCAGTGTGTTATTAAAAGCTGTTGTAGAAAAAGTGGCCGGCATTATCGGGCGATAATGGCGTAAAGATGAGCGCAGCATATGCCCAGATAAAATTCTCTGCAATAGCTTTTCAGTATATATTTCGACTTATTTTTTGGTTATAAAACGCCTCTATCCGGGCATAAAAAAACCCTGCCAAAGCAGGGTTTTGCTAACATCGAAAGACTTAACGAGTATGCTCAATTAAGTCATCAATCACCGCTTGCTCTTCATGCAGATCGTCACATTCCAGCTCTTCTTTTGGCAAAATCAAGTTGAGTAAAATAGCGACCACACCACACAGGCTGATCCCCTGAAGATTGAAATCATTGCCGCCAATCGCCATGCCGCCGATACCGAATATCAACACAGTCGCGACAATCACCAGATTACGCTGTTCTGCCAGGTCGACACGCGCTTTGATGAGTGTATTCAAGCCTACCGCCGCAATAGAACCAAACAACAAAATCAAAATCCCACCCATGACCGGTGCCGGAATCGTTTGTAATGCGGCACCAAACTTAGCGACGAGCGCCATCGACATAGCGATGCACGCCGCCCAGATCATAACGATCGGATTGAAGGTTTTTGTCAGCATGACCGCGCCGGTGACTTCTGAATAGGTCGTATTCGGTGGCCCACCCAACAGTGCCGCTGCCGACGTAGCCAAGCCATCACCAAACAGTGTGCGGTGCAGCCCTGGATTTTTGACGTAGTCTTTACCGGTAACATTACTAATGGCCAGCACGTCACCCACATGTTCAATGGCGGGTGCAATCGACACAGGAATCATAAAAAGAATGGCCGCCCAGTTGAGCGTAGGAGATACAAACTCAGGAACCGCGAATAGCGGCGCTATCGTTACCGCATCAAAATTCACCATCCCCATAAAGAAGGCGATGACGTAACCAACAATCACGCCGAATAAAATAGGAATGAGGCGGAAGATACCTTTTGCCAGCGTCGCCACCAGCAAGGTGGTCAATAAAGCACTCATCGACACTATCATGGCGTCCATATACGGAAATATCACCATGCTACCATCGCCGGTTTTACCCATCGCCATATTCACAGCCACCGGTGCCAGACCCAATCCGATCACCATAATCACCGGCCCTGTCACGACAGGCGGCATTAAATGGTGTATAAAACCAACACCTTTCACTTTCACCAAGACACCCAGCAACATGTAGACGATACCGGCAGCCAACAACGCCCCTAAGGTATCCGACATACCCCAGGTTTGGACGCTATAAAGAATCGGCGCGATAAATGCAAAAGATGACGCCAGAAAAATAGGCACTCTGTTTTTGGTGACGAAATGAAAAAGCAAGGTTCCAAGACCTGCCGTAAATAAAGCGACACTAGGATCCATCCCGGTCAAAAGTGGCATCAATACCAGCGCACCAAATGCGACAAACAACATTTGCGAGCCGGCTAACGCGCTTTTCCACAAGGGTTCATGTGCGTTCATTTATATTCCAATTTCAGGTTAACAGTTATTTTGTGCCGAAAATTTTATCGCCCGCATCACCCAATCCAGGAATAATGTAGCCATTTTCATTCAAGTGGCTATCAATCGACGCGGTATAAATATCTACATCCGGATGCGCAGCCTGCACCTTTGCAATGCCTTCCGGGGCAGCAACTAAAACAAGTGCCCGAATACTAGTACATCCTGCGGCTTTTAGCATTTCAATGGTGGCGATCATCGAGCCACCTGTCGCCAGCATTGGATCAACGATTAGCGCCATACGCTCTTCAATATCATGTGCTAACTTTTCAAAATAAGGCACAGGCTCCAATGTTTCCTCATCACGATATAGCCCAACCACACTAATTTTTGCACTGGGCACCAGATCCAATACGCCATCTAACATACCAATACCGGCGCGCAAAATAGGAACTACCGTGAATTTTTTTCCTTTAATCTGCTCCCCTTTAATCGGACCACACCAACCCTCGATATCGTGTTCTTCAAGTTCGAGGTCCTTTGTTGCTTCATAGGTCAAAAGAGCGCCAACTTCTGCTGCTAACTGTCGAAAACTTCGGGTACTGACGGATGAAACGCGCATTAAACTTAATTTGTGACGCACTAACGGGTGTTTTATCTCGAGGACGCTCATATTTTTTTCTCACTATTCGATGCGCTTCCAGGCATCTTGATCTATTCGTTATCCTTAGGTCGAAAGAGTAACCAAACCCGACTCTAATGTCATGAATTGATCTGTCAAACTTGCCCTTTTTCGCCTTGATCAGTATGTTTATGCTCTTGCAATCTTACTTATTTAACAATCAACTTCCTTCTGAGAAGCCGCCCTTGATTAACAGCACGCCCAACACCGACCTTGAACATATCAAAAAAATTTACAGCGAAGCTGATCAACTCTTCAGTGAAACTGACGTTGAAGCGTCCATCGAACAGATGGCTAAAGAGATCACCGAGTCGTTAGCCGAACGAAATCCAGTAATTTTTACGGTGATGAATGGCGGACTGGTGATTGGCGGAAAGTTACTGACAAAACTTAATTTCCCGCTCGAAGCCAGCTATATGCATGCCACACGTTACCGGAACGGCACATCGGGCCATGAACTGGAATGGAAAGTTGCGCCGATGATCGATTTTAACGGCCGCCCGGTTCTTATTGTTGATGATATTCTGGATGAAGGACACACGTTGGCCGAAATTATCGACTATTGCCGTAAAAATGGCGCTACCGAAGTGCATTCTGCCGTACTGGTAAATAAGCTGCATAGCCGAAAAGCACGCCAGGACCTGAAAGCCGATTTTGTCGGACTTGAAGTTGAAGACCGTTACATCTTCGGTTTCGGTATGGACTATCATGGCTACTGGCGCAATGCGCCTGGAATATTTGCAGTCAAGGGGATGTAATACACACTTTTGCTGCGCACAAACAATGTGAATAAGTATTCAACAATAAAAAACGGAGCATAGGCTCCGTTTTTTATTGTGCATGCATAATGCTATCTAAGGATGCAACTCATTGAACAGTTCTATAAATTCCTGCGTCAACTTATGCTTGGGCGCGTAGTGAACCAAAGGCATCGATACGTTATGCGATTCACGCATTTTCACCGAAGAAGAGATCTTAGAATTAAGCACAGGCAGTTTTTCGGCTTGCAGCGCTTCCACCATTTGTCTCGGCAATGTGGCTCTTGGCTGAAACTGATTAACCACAATGCCTTCAACTTCGAGTGCAGCGTTATGATCCATACGCGTTTCATTGACATTATCCAGTAATGAATAAAGAGCATGACGTGCAAATTCATCACAATCAAAAGGAATCAGACAACGTTCAGCAGCGACCAGCGCAGATAAGGTAAAGAAGTTAAACGCAGGGGGTGTATCGATATAAATAGCATCAAAGTGCGTCAATTTTTCAACGGCTTCTTTCAACTTATAAATTTTGTGTTTCGTTTCCAGCTTGGTTTGAAGATCCGCCACATCACGATTGGCAGGGATCAGAAATAGATTGTCATAAGGTGTCTCATGAATAAACGCGTCTGCTCCCTGTGGTTTCATTTGAAAAGTTAATGTTTGCTCAAAAAAAGCTTTAACATCCTGTGTTAACTCATCGCTCCCGGCACCATAAATGTACTGAGTTGAGTTGCACTGCGGGTCCAGATCAATCACTAATGTTTTCAGACCTTTCGCCGCACTGATAGCCGCTAAATTCGATGTAATACTCGACTTGCCGACACCACCTTTCTGGTTAAAAACCACACGTATCATCAGTTATTCCTTATTATTATCCCTGAGCCAGCAATTCACGCAGATCTATAATGGCAGCGTTAGCACGCGATATATAAGATGCCATTACCAATGAGTGATTCGCCAGAAGACCAAATTCGTTACCGTTAAGAATTATCGGGCTCCAGATAGTGCCCTGTGTTGACTCGAGTTCACGCACGATCTGCAACAAACTCACGCGGGCATTTTTCTTCTCTAACGCCGGTCCGAAATCCTGCTCTATTCCTTTTAACAGTTGAATCAGCGCCCACGCGGTACCACGCGCTTCGTAAAACACATCATCCAATTCAAACCATGAGGTTTTTACCTCCATGTCCTGCTTAGAAGAGGTCGACTGCTGCGCAGACTTCTCACCTGCGAGGTCTGTATTCAATCGTTTTTGTCCCACACTCGCGCTCAGCCTCTGTGACAGACTACCTAAACGGGTGCTGACATCAGCCAACCAGTTATTAAGATTATCGGCGCGGGCATAAAACTGGGCGTCCGGCTGACTCGGATCTTGCAGGCGCCCATAGTAGCTATACAGCCCTTTTAGCGCTTTTTTGTATTCAGTTTCAGTCGCAGGAAATAGCCAGCTGTTATTATTAAAATTAAGCATAGGCTCAGCAGGAGCCAGATCAGCATCTTCGGTAGATTGTGATTGAGAGCGACTGAAATCCTTACGCATCGCACGGGCCATATCACGCGCCTGTACAAGCACACCAAACTCCCAGTTCGGTGTATTATCAAGCCATACGCCCGGAGGCGTACGATCATTGCTCAGATAACCACCGGGTTTTTCTAATAATGTCTGTACAACACTGATCAGCGCGCCTGTCGTTCCTACACCGACAACACTCTTATCAGTGGTCTGCTCGATGTGCACCGCTACAGGATCCGGCTCCCAGCTCCAATAAACGCCAATAGCCCCCGCAACCAATAGATAAAGCACCGCTATCGAAAAAATTCCTTGGATAATTCGCCCTCCCCCTATTTTTGCGGTGAGTGCGTCCCAAAAGGTCAACCAGATCTGCTGTAACTTATCCAAAATCATCCCTCTATATAATCAGAAACCGTAAACTTTCTGTACTGCGCGGCACTATTACTCATTTAGACACTATAATCAATAAGGCGTATGAGGTAGACAGAATCCAAAAGACTTCTATTAATCTAGCCTTAACCTACCAGCCTGCAACGCCCCATAGAAATAGAATAGTGACGAACGTCGCCTAACGGCTGCCATCCTGCAAATAAATCACCATTTTCTGGACAGCCTTATTCCTTTCATGCAAACTATCTCGCAAGTTTACTGTCATCATGAACTCACTGCAGACGAGGCATTTATAAATGTCCAGATTTCTACTCCTAAACGGGCCCAATCTAAATTTATTGGGTAGCCGCGAACCTGAAGTTTATGGTTCAACGACGCTTCAGGAGGTCGAACTGGATTTGCGACAAAATGCGTTACTGGCCGGCCATGAGCTTGATTATTTTCAAAGCAATGCCGAGTCAGCACTCATTGATCGGATTCATCAGGCACGCGAAGACAAGGTTGACTTCATTATTATAAATCCGGCCGCATACACTCATACCAGTGTCGCGATCAGAGATGCCCTACTGGGCGTTAGCATCCCCTTTATTGAAGTCCACCTGTCCAATGTTCATGCTCGTGAAACTTTCCGACATCACTCTTACCTATCAGATATCGCCAAAGGCGTCATTTGTGGTTTAGGAGTTGATGGCTATAATTATGCGCTAAGTTCTGCAATTAAGCTGACAAAAAACACCTGAACCCAAACTAAAAGCGAAATTTGTATCTCGCTTTTACATTGAGAGAATGAGAATAGAATGGACATCCGCAAAGTAAAAAAGCTGATTGAACTTCTGGAAGAATCCGATATTAACGAAATCGAAATTAAAGAAGGTGAAGAGTCGGTCCGCATTAGCCGTGCATCTAGCGTTCAACCTCAATACGCTATGCCTTATCCTCCACAACAAGGATATGCGCCTGCACCGGCTCCGGCAGCTCCCATTGCTGCGCCAGCAGCCCCGGCTGCCCCAATAGCAGAAGCTAAACAGTCAGGCCATCTCGTCTGTTCACCTATGGTCGGTACTTTTTACCGCTCAGCATCTCCCAGCTCACCAGCGTTCATCGAAGTAGGTCAGCATGTTAAAGCAGGTGAAGTTATCTGTATCGTTGAAGCCATGAAAATGATGAACCAGATTGAAACTGATAAATCCGGCGTAATCGAAGCTATTTTGATTGAAGACGGTCAGCCTGTTGAATTTGACCAGCCGCTGGTTACCATTGTTTAACTGCCCGAATATCGCTAAAGGAACTTAACCAGATGCTGGATAAAGTTGTTATTGCCAACCGTGGCGAGATTGCTCTGCGCATTCTGAGAGCCTGTAAAGAACTAGGCATCAAAACCGTTGCTATCCATTCTCAGCCAGACCGCGACCTTATGCATGTACGACTGGCCGATCAGGCCGTTTGTATTGGCCCTGCGTCTTCAGCAAAGAGCTACCTGAACATCCCTGCAATCATCAGTGCTGCCGAAGTTACCGATGCTACTGCTATCCACCCAGGGTATGGATTCTTAGCAGAAAACGCTGCATTTGCAGATCAGGTAGAGCAATCAGGCTTCGTATTTATCGGCCCTACTGGCGATGTCATTCGCATGATGGGTGACAAGGTATCCGCTATTTCCGCCATGAAAACAGCGGGTGTACCTACGGTGCCGGGTTCTGACGGTGCACTACCAGACGATCCTGACAAGATCCACGCCATTGCTAAACGTATTGGCTACCCCGTCATTATCAAAGCAGCATCAGGCGGTGGTGGACGCGGCATGCGAGTGGTGCATTCTGAAGCATCGCTTATCAGCTCTATTCACGTGACTCAATCCGAAGCAGCCGCTGCATTTGGCGACCCTACGGTCTACATGGAAAAATATCTTGAAAATCCGCGCCACGTGGAAATTCAGGTATTAGCCGACGGCCAGGGCAACGCCATTCATCTTTACGATCGCGACTGCTCGATGCAGCGCCGCCATCAGAAAGTAGTTGAAGAAGCGCCTGCACCTCACATTGATCCGGAAGCTCGTCGCCAGGTTTTACAATCCTGCGTAGATGCCTGTATCAAAATTGGTTATCGCGGTGCGGGGACGTTTGAATTCCTATATGAAAATGGCGGGTTTTACTTCATCGAAATGAACACTCGTGTTCAGGTGGAGCATCCGGTAACAGAGATGATTACCGGCGTCGATATCGTAAAAGAACAACTGCGCATTGCCGCAGGCCTTCCGCTTTCTTATAAACAAGAAGACATTGTCGCACGCGGACATTCATTTGAGTGCCGTATCAATGCTGAAGACGCTAAAACATTCCTGCCAAGCCCTGGTAAGGTCGTGCATTTTCACGCGCCTGGCGGAAATGGCGTGCGTGTTGATTCACATTTGTATGATGGCTACACAGTACCGCCTCATTACGACTCACTGATAGCCAAGCTGATTACTTACGGTGAAGACCGCGAAACCGCTCTGGTTCGCATGAGAAATGCATTAGATGAAATGCTGATTGAGGGCATTCGTACCAATATTGCCTTGCATCAGGATATTGTTCGTGACGCTCACTTCATTAAAGGCGGTATGAATATTCACTATCTTGAAAAGAAATTAGAACTGTAAACATCTATTTTGATTCTTAAAGCCCGCACAGCGGGCTTTTTAGTTCTCTGAAGGGAATTTTTGCGCAATACTTTAACCCAACTGTTCGATTAGGATTCTAGACACTATGCCGTGGCTTCAACTCAAAATGGAAATCAAACCTGAGTACTCCGATCAATTCGAGGATATTCTCCTAGCAGCCGGATGTGCAGCCGTCACTTATGAAGACAGTGCCGATCAGCCAATTTTTGAGCCCGACCTTGGCACTACCCCTCTTTGGCAACATACAACAATAACCGGCCTGTTTGCAGCAGAGCACGATGTCGTACAAACAGAAAAATTTATTCGACAAGCACATAAGCAAATTTTTGATAACTCCCCTTTCCCGCCCTTCAAAGCCGAGATTCTGGAAGACAAAGACTGGGAACGGGAATGGATGAAAAACTACCATCCGATGCAATTTGGTAAGCGCCTGTGGATCTGCCCTAGCTGGAGAGATGTCCCCGACCCTACTGCCGTCAACCTTATGCTTGATCCCGGCTTAGCCTTCGGTACCGGAACCCACCCAACCACGGCGCTCTGCTTAGAGTGGCTGGATAGCCAAGACCTGAACAAAAAGACGGTCACCGACTATGGATGCGGATCAGGTATCTTAGGTATCGCAGCACTCCTTCTGGGTGCCACACACGTTATCTCTGTTGACATCGACCCTCAAGCGCTTCAGGCAACACGCGATAACCTGCAACGCAACTCGCTACCCGATAAACTAATGGATGTGTATTTCCCCGAAAACGCACCCGAAGTCGAAGTGGATGTGCTCGTGGCTAATATTCTGGCAGGCCCGCTGACCTCTCTGGCACCGATATTAGCCAAGCGCGTCCGCCAGGGCGGGCTTATCGCATTATCCGGCTTACTCAACCAACAAGCTGAAGAGCTGCAAAACACCTACGGTGAATGGTTTGATTTAGACCCGATCACTGAGCGGGAAGAGTGGATTCGCATTACCGGCAGGAAGCGATGAATGGCAGCTCCATAAATACTCGCTGCCCCGCGTGCCACACGGCTTTTAATGTCACAAACGGGCAACTCAAAGTAGCGGACGGGCTGGTTCGCTGCGGAGGTTGCCTGCATGTATTCAACGCACAAGAATCCGCAGAAAGCCCTTTAGCCGGTCACGCAAATACGCCCAAGTATGCCGCCACGCCAACGCCAACCATTACTGAAAAGCACGCAGCGGCGCCCGAGGCACCAGCTGAAACGCTTTACCAGAAGCAGCCGATTCAGCAACGGGCAGCACGACAAGCTCAACAGCCGGTCCAACAATCCTCTTCGCGACTAACGCAACTAACGCAACAACCAACCCAACCGCTAACAACGCAGCAGGCCATAAAGCTGCCGCTCCTCAAACACGACTTCGAATCACCCGACGAGACAGTGGCCGAGAGTTCATTATCACACTTTATCAGCCATTCTTTACTTATCTGCCTCGTGCTTTTATGCATTACTCAAATCCTCTGGTTTCAAAAGGATGAGTGGATACAGCAAGAGCAGTTCAGGCCAGTCTATAAAGCCCTTTACGCCCTCATGGATCAGCCCTTGCCCGCCAGGCGATCACCCGACCTGATCATCAATAAGCAACTGATTATTCAACCACATAAAGAGTTCGCAGATGCTATCAGGGTCTCGATCCTACTCGAAAATACAGCCGATTTTTCACAACCCTTCCCGACGCTTCAACTGATATTCAGCGATCTGAAAGGCCGCACCACAGCGCAGCGCACCCTGACCGCCAGCGAATACATTAACACCCAGTTGTTTCCTCATCAGCTGATGCCAAGCAAACAACCCATCCAGATTCAATTAGACATGATGGCCCCCGGCCTCAGAGCTGTCGGCTACCAACTGAACTTGATTTCAAGCTAAAAAGCTAGTCGATTAGAAAAATAAGATGATCAAAAAATCATCAAAACGTCTTGGAGCATCAGCGGCTAATGGAGTATCATTACGCCCTTCCCTTGAACATCATGTCACTGTCCTTTATGGAGAGTGGTTAACTATTTTTCTGACGATTAAGGTCTGTCATGTTCAGTATTGGCACTTACAATATCGACAGCCGGGTGATACTTGCCCCGATGGCCGGTGTGACTGACCAACCCTTTCGACAACTATGTCGACGCTTGGGTGCAGGCCTTGTTGTGTCTGAAATGGTGACCGCGGATACCCGCTTGTGGAATAGCCGTAAGTCATCCTTTCGCCTCAACCATGCGGGGGAAAATGAGCCGCGTTCCGTGCAAATAGCCGGCGGTGATCCGCACATGATGGCGCAAGCTGCTCGCATGAATGCCGAGCGTGGCGCTCAGATCATCGATATTAATATGGGCTGCCCTGCAAAAAAAGTCTGCAACAAGGCTGCAGGTTCTGCTTTATTAAAAGATGAGCCGCTAGTACTTTCTATTTTACAAGCGGTGGTCGCTGCAGTTGATATTCCGGTTACGTTGAAAATTCGTACCGGCTGGTCAACTGATCACAAGAATGCTGAAACCATTGCACGCATGGCTGAAGACACGGGCATTAAAGCACTGGCGATTCATGGACGCACCAGAGCATGCGGTTATAAAGGCGAGGCTGAATACGACACGATTGCTAACGTCAGAAAAATTATTGAGATCCCTTTATTTGCAAACGGCGACATTTCAACGCCCGAAAAAGCAAAAAAAGTGCTCGATTACACGGGCGCGGATGCGGTCATGATCGGCAGAACAGCTCAAGGGAATCCTTGGATTTTCAAGGAGATCGACCATTTTCTTCGTCATAATGAACGATTAGAGAAACCTTCACTGAACGAAGTCCGAAATACACTTCTGTCTCACCTGGCCGCTCTACATCAATTTTATGGGGAATATTTAGGCGTAAGGATTGCACGCAAACATGTTGGCTGGTACTTGCATCACCAGCCAAAAGGCGTATCTTTCCGCGCTCACTTCAATCAACTGGAATCAGCAGTTGAACAGGTAGCCGCTATCGAGCAATATTTTATTCAAGCTCAATTAACAACCGCTGCTGCCTGATTCAAGTCAATGGGTATATAAGTACTGTGGATATTAAAGAAAACTCAACAATCGCTTTTACCAGAACCAACGAATCTCAGGAAGAGACACAGCATCAGACATTACGCGACAGTGTTCATACGTCGCTGGGACACTACTTTAAACAGTTAGATGGCCAGCCTGTTACTGATGTGTACCAAATGGTATTAGCAGAAATAGAAGCCCCATTATTCGAAACAGTAATGGCATACACCAAAGACAATCAGACGAAAGCCTCTGAATTATTGGGCCTTAACCGCGGCACTCTGCGCAAGAAGCTGAAACAATACGGCTTACTGTAATTTTTTCATTTTCAACGATAGTGACATTACCAATGGCTGAGCAAGACTACACTCCTATCCGTAGAGCACTCATCAGTGTCTCTGATAAAACAGGTATTATTGAATTTGCACGTGCTTTACAGGCACAGGGCGTAGAAATTCTCTCAACAGGCGGAACCTACAAGCTGCTTTGCGACAATCAGATCCCTGCTGTTGAAGTATCTGACTACACTGGTTTTCCTGAAATGATGGACGGGCGTGTAAAAACGCTGCACCCAAAAGTTCACGGTGGTATTTTAGGCCGACGCGGAAAAGATGATGCCATCATGAACGAGCACGGCATCGATCCGATCGACATGGTTATCGTCAATCTTTACCCATTCGAGACAACCATTGCACGTCCTGATTGCGATCTGGCTTTAGCCATTGAGAATATCGACATTGGCGGACCGACTATGGTTCGCTCAGCCGCTAAAAACCATAAAGATGTTGCTATCGTTGTTAATGCAGCCAGCTATGATGTGGTTCTGCAAGAACTGACTGCTAACAACGGCCTGTCGCAGAAAACCCGTTTTGACCTGGCGGTTCAGGCATTTGAGCACACGGCAGCCTACGATGGCATGATTGCCAACTATCTTGGCGCTATTGTAGAGAGCGATGATCCGGAAGATCCGGCTATTTTTCCGCGCACATTCAATACTCAGTTTATTAAAGCTCAGGATATGCGTTACGGCGAAAACCCGCATCAGCGCGCGGCTTTCTATATTGAAAGCAATCCATTTGAAGCGTCTGTTTCAACAGCACGCCAGCTTCAGGGTAAAGCATTATCCTATAACAATGTTGCCGACACGGATGCCGCATTAGAATGCGTCAAACCTTTCCGCGAGCCAGCGTGTGTTATTGTAAAACACGCCAATCCATGCGGCGTTGCTGTTGGTAATGACATTCTGTCGGCTTACAATCTGGCTTTTCAGACAGACCCGACATCCGCATTCGGCGGCATTATTGCCTTCAACCGTGAATTAGACGGCACAACAGCACAAGCTATTGTTGATCGCCAATTTGTTGAAGTTATCATTGCACCTAAAGTCACTCAGGAAGCATCTGACATCATTGCCGCCAAGCCAAATGTTCGCTTATTGGCCTGTGGTGAATGGAGCACTGAGCGCGCTCACGACTTTGACTTCAAACGCGTCAATGGTGGTCTGTTAGTGCAGGACCGCGACATGGGTATGGTAAATGCGTCTCAACTGAAAATAGTGACCAAGATCGCGCCTACCGAGCAAGAGATCCGTGATTTGCTGTTCTGCTGGGAGGTAGCCAAGTTTGTTAAATCCAATGCTATCGTTTATGCCAAAAATGGCCAGACTATCGGCATAGGCGCTGGCCAGATGAGCCGTGTGTATAGCGCTAAAATCGCCGGGATTAAAGCGGCCGACGAGGGACTGGAAGTAAAAGGCTCTGTAATGGCTTCGGATGCATTCTTCCCATTCAGAGACGGTATAGACTCAGCCGCTGCAGCCGGTATCAAAGCCGTTATTCAGCCAGGTGGTTCTATGCGCGATCAAGAAGTTATTGATGCAGCCAATGAACACGGTATGGCGATGGTCTTCACCGGCATGCGCCATTTCCGCCATTAATCGTTAACAGACAATGCAGCCTGCGGGCTGCATTTGTATTTTACAGAGTAGATTAAAGATGAAAGTGTTGATTATTGGTTCTGGCGGTCGTGAACATGCATTAGCCTGGTCCGCTGCAAAAGATAACCGTGTGAGCGATGTTTTTATTGCACCCGGTAATGCGGCCACCGCTCTTGAAGAGAAAATGAGCAATGTTGCGATTGATGTTATGGACATTAATGGCTTAATCGAGTTTGCTCAGCAGAATGCGGTTGACCTGACCATTGTCGGCCCCGAAGCTCCGTTAGTTGCCGGTGTCGTTGATAGTTTTCGTGACGCAGGCCTGGCTATTTTCGGCCCGACAGCCGCTGCAGCTCAACTGGAAGGCTCTAAAGCTTTCACCAAAGATTTCTTGGCACGCCAACACATTCCGACAGGCTGGTATCAGAACTTTACTGAAATTGAGCCTGCCCTTGCCTATGTACGTGAGAAAGGCGCCCCCATTGTTATAAAAGCAGATGGATTAGCCGCAGGCAAAGGCGTTATCGTCGCCATGACTCTGGACGAAGCAGAATCAGCCATCCGCGACATGCTGGCAGGTAATGTTTTTGGCGATGCCGGCAGCCGCGTAGTTATTGAAGAGTTTCTCGATGGTGAAGAAGCCTCTTTCATCGTGATGGTTGATGGCGACAACGTGCTCAGCATGGCCACCAGCCAGGATCATAAACGCGCAGGCAATGCTGACACAGGGCCAAACACAGGTGGCATGGGTGCCTACTCTCCTGCTCCTGTGGTAACACCCGCCATCCATCAGCGCATTATGGATGAAGTGATCATGCCAACGGTTAATGGCATGAAAGCAGAAGGCAATGAATACACCGGCTTTCTCTATGCAGGCCTGATGATCATGGCAGACGGCACACCTAAAGTAATTGAATACAATTGCCGCTTTGGTGATCCCGAAACACAACCTATCATGCTACGCCTGAAAAGCAGCATCGTTGAATTATGCCAGGCAGCGCTGGCTAAAAAGCTCGACTCAACCACAGCAGAGTGGGACTCAAGATCGGCGGTGGGTGTTGTTATGGCCGCTGGCGGTTACCCGGGTGACTACAAAAAAGGAGATATTATCTCCCTGCCTGACAGCACCCCTGAAGGCACTAAGATCTTCCACGCGGGTACTCAAGAAGTTGATGGCAAAGTAGTCACGGCAGGCGGACGTGTTTTGTGCATTACCGCACTGGGAAACAGCGTGACGGAAGCTCAACAACGCGCTTACCTGTTACTCGAAAAGGTTAGCTGGAAGGACGCCTATTTCAGAACCGATATCGCCTATCGGGCAATTGCCAGAGAGCAGTCATAATCAGCACCTATAAGGCCACTTTCGAGTGGCTTTTTATGCTCTATATGGCGCTTCTTATTACACTTTTTACTACTCCCTGCTATTTTTTAAAGTTTACAATCTATTAAGCCACACTTACTTAAAGTTATTTAAATTCAGGTAAACTTTTGGACGCTACGCAAAAGTAGAATAATCAGGCTATAATTATCGACCTAATCCGATTAATCAGATATTTGTATTCTTCGGCAATGACACATAAAGTAAGCGATTACATCAGCGGACAAAGACAGCGATTCATGGATATTAAACGTACCCCTATTGCCCTAATTATTGCGGCTACCGTGACCAGCGGTTGCAGCGCAGACGGTCGTGAATCAAGTACCGAGTATTGTCGAAACGGTGGATTCAGTACCGACTACACGTGTGAACAGAGCCAACAGGTTCCGGATCGTAAAATGATTGATGTGAAGGCGCTGCCTTCTACTGATGAAGCTTGGATGGAAGGTAAACTCGCTGAAATTAAGGCGTGGCTGCAACAAGAGCACAGCCCATCAGATACAAAGGGAGGCCAGGCAGCGACAGTCACCCCACAAGGTATTGCTGTCAGAAACCCATCAGCCACCGATCCTGAACTAATGCGCATTGAAACAATGTCGCGTGAAAACAATCATCGTGCAGCCATGTCTGCGGTTAACAGCTTTCTCGCCGCTAATCCCGACAGCCTCGAAGGCAAACTAACCAAGAGCCTTGTGCTGAATAATATGGGCCAATTTGATGAAGCCGAAGCACTTCTGAAAAACACCATTGGCCGCTACCCTAACTCTCCGGAGCTGTACAATAATCTCGCTGTTCTTTACTCAGAACAAGGGGACTATGGGCGTGCAATTGAAACCCTGCTAAAAGCTTTCAGCACTCACCCGACTTATGCACAAGTTCATCAGAACCTTCGTGAACTGTATGCGACCGTTGCATCACAGGCTTACAGCCGGGCCTTAGACCTGAATGAAAACAAAAATGCGCCAAAACTGGTGATGTTACGCCGCACCTCTGACAATAATGCGCCTGTTTTAAATTACCAGCCTAGTGTGCTTGTTACAGATGACGCTCAACTAGCCGCCGCTACAGCAGCATCAACAACACTAAAAGCACCAACTATCGCCAAATCCACTATTCAGCCTGTCACAGCGATGGCGCAAGCCACCACACCAACAGCACCAGCTGTTGAAAAACCCGTGGTAGTCAAACCTCAAAATACACAAGCTGTGATTGTTGAAGCATCAACTCCCACGCCGAAAGCAGCACCGATAGATACAAAAATATTGGTTCAGGAAGCGGTCAGCCACGTCAACAACTGGGCCTCGGCCTGGGCTAACCAGAATGTGGAAGGCTATTTGAACGCCTACATTCCTGACTTCCAACCCTTGAACGGCTTGTCTAATAGAGCATGGCAGGCTCAACGTCAGCAACGCCTGACCAAACCAACATTTATTAAAGTGAAACTTCGCAATATCAATACCACACTTATCAATGCAGATACGGCTAAAGTGACTTTTAAGCAAACTTACCAATCCAATACATTTAAAGACACTTCAAAAAAGCAGATCTTGCTGACTCGCATTAATAATGCATGGCGCATCAAAGAAGAACGCTCTCTTTGATCAGCTACTCCTGAGATAGCGGGCGAACTTCTTGGTTAATTTCGCCCGCTATTTTCCAGATACCCGCTTCTTTTCTTAATACCAGCGTTTTTAACGTATCATCCTGATAACCCGCGGAACGATACAACTGCCAGAAAGTTGCATGTAACTCTTTATTCAATTCTCCTTTTAACTCGCCTGTCAGCTCTCCTTGTAACTCGCCTTCTGCTCCACGCTTAACCGCCATCGGCCCTATTTCAATACTGATCCAAAGCGGTTTTTTCAACCGGGCAGTACGCCATGAACGCCACTCGTTTGACGACATAGTTTTGTCGGCAGAATAACCAGAACTATACATGGAAAAATACTCATCAATATTCTGCTGCTGCCACGCGCCAGACCAGCGTTCGATTAATGCTATTACTTCTGATATTTCACTTTGCGAAACAGAATCAATCTGAATATCTGGTCTTTGTGTTTCTGGTGCATCTGTTTCTGTCGTATCTATTTGTGGCGTATCTATTTCTGGGGGATCTATGCTTACTACAGCCACTTTCAGCGTATCCATGTCAGCCGGAGCCTGGAGCGGCGGCGTCTCAACGGATTGGCTCTGGGAGCGATTCGAAGACATTACGGGCGGCAACACGTCATCAGCATCTTCTGTTTTCGCCAACGCTGATTTTTCTTGTGACGTTAGATACCAGGTAGTAGTAATACTGGCTGCAGATAAGACCAAGATAAGAAGATAAGCAGCGTAAACCTTAAACCTGTCGGGATTATACGATCTGTGCTTAACAGGCAGAGGCTCACCAACGCGTTCGTGAATAGCCTGCGCTAACGGTGCAAAAGATGTGTCACGCTGTTTGTCAGCAGAAACTTTCAATAAGATACGAATAGCAAACTGTCCGGATCGCGATAAAGGACGAAAACGCAGTAACTCAACGAGCTGTTCATTTGGAATATTATCGCCTTCAACCAGAATCCACAGCACAGCACTCTGCTCGGCCCACACTCTGAGACGGTGCTGCAGATAAACATACTCAGCTGATGGAAAATCAAGCGCGTCAGCCAACAGCTGAGCATAATCTGAAAACTGTTCTGTGGAGTTCCAGCGAAGCAGTGGGGTATCAATAAGCTGTTCAAATTGCGCAACAATCGAAGCAGCCCGACCTCCGTCCAATTGCACAATGCCAAAGTCCGGTAACACCTGCAGTAACCAGTTGGCGCTGAGCAGATCTTTCTCAGGTAATGGCGAGGTTAGGCCAGGATTGAGGCGAGAGCTCAGGCGCGAGTTGTGTCTGAATATCTGTCCGGATGTCATTAATAACTCTTAGCACACAACTGTTTTGATATCAGGAGCAGATATTTAAGGGATTCCTCGGGAAGGGTCGCCCTCATAAGCTATTCTCCAATGCCCCTCTTCTTTCACCCAATACTGGCGTTTAATCGATTCACCTTGATAGCTATCGGATTGGTAATCCTGATTAAAGGTGGCGACCATCAAGTTTGGATCATTCGGGTATGTGAAAAGACTGACATCTTTCAAACCCACTTTGATAAAGCGCTTACTCGCATTGACGCGTTGTTTGTATTCGGAAAAGGAGTTGAAGTCTCGCGAAGCATCACGATATTGCTTAGAATAATTTGTAATATAGCGGCTGTGCTCCTGGCTCTCCCAGTCGACACGCCATTTTTCTACATATTGCTCAATCTCTTTCTGTTGCTCAACCCAGGACTGCTGATCGATCCATTTCATATTGCTGCCGATCAGCACCGGTGTATTTTTAATATTCACCAGCTTATCAAGATCAATAAAATCCGGATTAGTCAGAGAAATACAGCCCTCACTGGCTTTAGGTGGCCGGCTATAGGTATCGACTGGCGAACCATGCAGCCATATACCATTACCGGTATGGCCGTTACGTGAATCCCACACATTAGGATAGTTGATGGGCAAAGCGCCTGAACCATAGCGCTCCGGGAGGCGCTCATCCAAAAAGCGATCCGTCACAAAGTACACGCCTAAAGGTGTTTTCAGGTCACCTTGTTTTCTCTTTTCTATACCACCACGACCATAGGATGCATAAAAATCTTTGATGAGTACGGGCACCCCGTTACGATTTTCAAACACAAATAATCGAGAAAACTTTGCATCAACAACAATGACATATTTTTGGTCATCACTCATTTTGATCAGGCTTTGCGGTACATAACCTGGCACCGGCTTATCTTTACTGATCAGGATTCTGGCACGCGCCTCATCAATTAAACCATCGATCTCTTTCCTGCGTTGTTTTGTTTCACTACCAATCTGCCCCAAAGGGTTAGTTTGTGCGACCAGCAAATCACCATAAACCAACTGAGCCAAACGAAAATCCGGACGTTTCTGTGTTAGTTCTTTGAATTGCGTTAATGCTGTATCAAATTGCTGTGCCGCCAATGACTCTAAGCCTTTTAACAGCAGCTCTTCATTACCCTCAGATATACCATAATCTGATGCGGCATGGAGTGAAAAAGAACTGCTCAACAATACACTAAAGAGAACTGTTTTAAGCTTGCGCATGAATAACCCGAACCACTAAGGCCTGAAAAAAAATTTATAGTATGTAATGTAGCACTCATACCCTGTAAAACGGAGCTTGTTTACATTTTATTTATGTCAATTGTACTTTATCAACAAGCATACTCAACCCTTCTTAACAATGAG
The DNA here is from genome assembly GCF_900113275.1 of Neptunomonas qingdaonensis. Lineage (GTDB taxonomy): Bacteria > Pseudomonadota > Gammaproteobacteria > Pseudomonadales > Balneatricaceae > Neptunomonas > Neptunomonas qingdaonensis. Next base: position 44,832 of record NZ_FOOU01000007.1, on the reverse strand, counting down.
TTTATTTTAAATATTTTTTTGTTTGCTTCAATGCACAAAAATAGCATAACGCTTACCGATATAACGCATAAAGCACCTGTTTGAAGCACGCTTTCATATTCTGCTGCAATGCAAAATAAATTTCTCCGGTCATATTTCACTCATAAAAACTGGCGGAATTTTCTGTTAATTTGTGTTATCCAGAATATAACTAATATTAAATGCAGCTGTATTAAACAAGCTTGTTTCCACAGTTAACAGCAGCGGAGGATCCCGTTATGTTTACCCAGATGGAATACCAAGGCGCTTCAGACCTACACCTTTTCCATGATGCGGCAACGGGTCTGCAAGCCATTATCGCGATTCATTCGACCGCGCTGGGCGCGGCCATCGGCGGTTGTCGCTTTATTGAATACACCACACACGACGATGCCATTCAGGACGCGCTCAGGCTAGCAAAAGGGATGAGTTACAAGGCGGCCTTAGCAGGCTTACCTCACGGTGGCGGAAAGTCCGTCATTATTAAACCTCGGAAACCTTTTGATCGCCGCGCACTGATGCTCGCTTTTGGTGAGTGTATTGATCAGCTACAAGGACGCTACATTACCGCGATGGACAGCGGCACACTCACTACGGATATGGATGCTATTGCTGAAAAAACCCGGTGGGTGTCGTGCACCTCCTCCGCAGGTGATCCGTCAACTTACACCTCACTCGGCGTTATTGAAGGCATTAAATCAGCGGTCAAACACCTTTTCGATAAAGACAACCTGGAAGGTATTCGTATTGCTATACAGGGTTTGGGGCATGTGGGTATGGCAGTCGCTTCGCATTTATCGATGGAAGGAGCACATCTGACGGTGACCGATATCAACACGTCGCTGATGAAAACAGCCGTTGAAGAATACAAAGCTAAGGCGGTCGCTCCGGATGATATATACGCAACCGATGTCGATATTTTCTGTCCCTGTGGTTTAGGCGGTGTGCTGAATAAAAATACCATCGGGCAGATAAAAGCGCAGATTATAGCGGGTTCAGCCAACAATCAATTACTCACGTCTGAAGATGGTTATGCACTGGACAGACGCCAGATTCTTTATGTGCCTGATTATGTCATTAACAGTGGCGGTCTTATTTTTGTCGCATTAGCACATGCCAAGGAAGACCCACAGACAATTCATCATCAGGTCGCCAATATTGGGAAAACATTAACTCAGCTTTTCAGTGCATCGCAAACAAGCTCTATTCCCCCGTTTGCTTTAGCCAATCAGCAAGCTGAATCTATCATCAGCGCAGCAGCATTTCACTCACGCGATGATAGGAGGATCATCTCATGAATATTTCCTATAAAGGCCAGATTACTTTTTCTCAGTTCATTAATGAACATAGTCAGGTCATAACCCCCCTACCCGAATGGGCACAGGTAGATAAAACGCTGATCGAGTACTACAAACTAATGGTGATCGCCCGTCAGTTTGACAATAAGGCGATCGCGTTGCAGCGAACCGGACAGTTAGGAACCTATGCCTCTTCATCGGGTTGTGAAGCGATCGATGTGGTAACCGCCTCATTGATGTCAAAAGAAGACGTGCTTGTTCCTTATTACCGCAACCATGTAATGCAGATGATTCGTGGTATGAAGCTATCCGATATCTTGCTCTACTGGGGCGGTGACGAACGAGGTAACAGTACAGCAGCACAAGCAGAGGATCTGCCTAATTGCGTGCCAATCGCCACGCAATGCTTACATGCCTGTGGTATTGCCTCAGCGATCAAAATTCGCGACCAACAGCGCGCCACCGTCTGCATGCTGGGGGACGGGGCAACCTCAAAAGGCGATTTCCCGGAAGCACTGAATGTTGCCGGCGTCTGGCAACTACCGGTTGTTTTCATTATCAACAATAATCAATGGGCTATTTCGGTACCCCGATCATTGCAATCTATCGCCCCCACACTTGCACAAAAAGCACTGGGTGCCGGTATCCGTGGCGAACAGGTGGATGGTAATGATGTTGTTGCCCTGCATCAAAGTGTTGAGCAGGCATTACAACGCGCACGGGATGGCAAAGGGCCGACCGTAATTGAAGCGGTTAGTTATCGATTATCTGACCATACGACTGCAGACGACGCGACCCGCTATCGCCCTCCTGAAGCGTTAAAAAGCGGTTGGGAAAAAGAACCCATCAAGCGTTTGCGTGACTATCTTCATGCGCAAGGCTGGTGGCAGGAAAACAATGAAACCGAATGGCTTCAACAAGCGACTCAACAGATACAGGAAGCCGTCGATGAGTATTTGGAGACACCTCCCCAGCCGGTCAGCAGCATATTCGATTACCTTTATGCCGACCTCCCGGCGCAGCTGTCTAAACAACGGGATATAGCCGTCTCACGCAGTCAAAACCAAGGGCAGCAGCAGAATCACAAGGAGGCACAATCATGAAAAGCGAAGAAGCTATCTGTATGGTTGAGGCCATTAATCTGGCGTTACATCGTGCCATGCAAGACGATGCAGATGTGATCCTGCTCGGTGAAGACGTAGCGACTAATGGCGGGGTTTTCCGTGCCACCGTTGGCCTCAAGGAAGCCTTTGGCATAAAGCGGGTTATGGACACGCCTTTAGCCGAAAATATGATTGCCGGTTTAACCGTAGGCATGGCCGTGCAAGGCTTAAAGCCCGTTGCTGAAATCCAGTTTATGGGGTTTATCTTCCCTGCTATGGAACAAATTGTCTGCCATGCCGCGCGAATGCGTAACCGAACCCGTGGCCGCCTAAGCTGCCCGTTAGTGATTCGTGCACCCTATGGTGGCGGTATTCATGCACCAGAGCATCATTCAGAAAGCACTGAAGCATTATTTGCCCATATTCCCGGATTGCGAGTCGTTACCCCTTCCTCTCCACAACGGGCTTATGGCCTTTTATTGGCCGCTATTCAAAACCCTGACCCGGTTATCTTTCTGGAACCTAAACGCATTTACCGCAGTCAGAATCAGCACGTTGAGGATAATGGCAAAGCACTCCCCCTGGATACCTGTTTTACATTACGTGAAGGCAGCGACATCAGTTTAATCAGTTGGGGTTCAATGATTAAGGAAACACTGGAAGCCGCCAGCCAACTGGCTGATGAAGATATCCAATGTGAAGTGATTGATGTAGCAACTCTGAACCCGATTGACAGGGAAACCCTACTCGCCTCCGTTGGAAAAACCGGTCGCTGCGTGATCATTCATGAGGCTCCCATAACGTGTTCAGTTGGCTCAGAAATTGCCAGCATACTGGCAACGGAAGCGTTACTTGATTTACGAGCACCTATCGCACGTGTCGGCGGTTACGATACGGTCATGCCCTATTTTCGACTGGAAGACCAGTATATGCCACACACGGATCAGATAGTCGACGCCGTCAAACGTACACTGGAATTTAATTAAAGGAATGAGCAACAGGGCTGATCTAAAAAGCTGAGCTAACGTATGAAATAGAAAGCTGAGCTAAAGGGTTCTGATTAGGAGTTGTACTGCTATGAAATATTTCAAACTACCGGACCTTGGAGAAGGGCTGCCTGAAGCGGATATTCTGGAATGGCACGTCAAAGAAGGCGATCATGTCGATGAAGATCAGTTACTGGTGTCTGTTGAAACAGCCAAAGCAGTGATCGATGTACCCTCTCCTCAAACCGGCACCATTGCGCATTTATTCGGCGCTGAAGGTGACACCGTACACACAGGAGAGCCGCTGGTCGAATTTGTTACCGATGAAGAAGAGGACAGTGGCACCGTCGTCGGTTCGCTGAGTAAAGCCGATAGCACCTCCCAGGAAGATGATTTTATGATTGGCGCGTCGCCCAGCTCGTTAGCACACCGCCGGCAACGTACCAGTTCAGCAGGCAGGGCGCTTGCCAACCGTCTTGATATTGATCTTGATACAATTAAAGGAACAGGGCATCAAGGCTCAATCAGCGTAGGCGATATTGAACAGGCGGCCCGCTACAAACGCCAATTTGGCGCACCAGAACGGCTAAAAGGCGTACGTAAGCATATGGCGATTAATATGAGCCAGGCGCATGCTCAAATCGTCCCCGTCTCACTGTTTGAAGATGCAAATATCAGCCACTGGCCGCAAAAAACAGATATCACCATGCGATTGATTCAGGCGATTAAAGCAGCATGCCAGAGCGAACCTATTATCAATAGCTGGTTTGACGGCCAACAACTGACGCTTCGCCAACATAAGCACATTGATCTTGGGGTTGCTGTTGATACAGAAAAAGGGCTATTTGTACCCGTTTTAAGAAATATTGCCGGGCGCTCAGACGCTGAACTTCGCGACGGACTGAATCAATTACGCAGTGATGTAGCCGCCCGAACCATTCCTGCAGCTGAATTGCAGGGTGCTACAATCACGCTCAGCAACTTTGGCACCATGGCAGGGAGGTATGCGACACCGGTGGTGGTCCCCCCCCAAATCGCCATTATTGGTGCCGGTGCCATACACGAGGCAGCCTTGGTTGAAAAAGGCAAAATAGTCATCGGTAAAGTACTACCAATTTCATTGACTTTTGACCACAGAGTGGCAACAGGAGGAGAGGCAGCGCGCTTTTTAAAAATATTTATCAGCTCACTAGAAGATAAATAAACTAAATTGAAACCAATAGCTTAAGTAAAATGTCTAAAAATTAGCGAGTACAAATATATACAGCGTGAGCTACACTGAAAGTATAGTGATGAAATTCGTGACAAAAAAACAGGTGCTACAAAAAAGCTTTTCTCTGCAGCGCCTTAACTAGCTCGCCAGCAAACAGAAGGGTGAATGCGATGGGTATCTTTGAGAACTACAAAACGCGCTACACATCAACGATACAGGAAGAGATGTCTCTGACAGATTATCTCGAGCTCTGTAAAACAGATTCTATGGCTTATGCCAGTGCAGCAGAACGTATGCTGAAAGCCATTGGTGAGCCTGAACTCATTGATACTGCCAAAGATCCACGTCTGAGCCGTATCTTTTCAAACAAAGTGGTTAAGCTGTATCCGGAGTTTAACGAGTTTTATGGTGCTGAAGATGCCATAGAAAATATCGTCTCTTACTTTCGCCATGCGGCACAGGGACTGGAAGAGCGCAAACAGATTCTTTATCTGTTAGGCCCGGTGGGTGGCGGTAAATCCTCATTAGCCGAACGCCTGAAATACCTGATGGAAAAGATCCCCTTTTATGCCATTCAAGGCTCTCCGGTGTTTGAATCTCCTTTGGGATTATTCAACCCTACTGAAGATGCGGAAATTCTAGAGCAAGAGTTCAATATTCCTCGCCGCTACCTGAAAGGTATCATGTCACCGTGGGCAGTAAAGCGCTTACATGAGTACGGTGGTGATATTTCCAAATTTAAAGTGGTTAAGCTCTACCCTTCCATCCTCAATCAGATTGCTATTGCTAAAACCGAGCCGGGCGATGAAAACAACCAGGATATTTCCTGCCTTGTCGGTAAGGTTGATATCCGTAAGCTGGAAGAATTCCCACAGCACGACCCTGATGCTTACAGCTTTTCGGGTGCTTTATGTCATGCAAACCAAGGGGTCATGGAGTTTGTTGAGATGTTTAAAGCGCCTATCAAGGTGCTTCATCCTCTGTTAACGGCAACTCAGGAAGGTAACTACAACAGTACCGAAGGAATGGGGGCTATCCCGTACGACGGTATTATTCTCGCCCATTCTAACGAATCTGAGTGGCAGACATTTAAAAACAATAAAACCAATGAGGCCTTTATTGACCGTGTTTACATTGTCAAAGTGCCTTATTGCACACGTATCTCAGAAGAGATAAAAATCTATGAAAAACTTTTAGAAAATAGTTCGTTACACGCAGCACCCTGTGCACCAGACACATTGAATATGCTGGCTCAGTTTTCTGTACTGTCGCGCCTTAAAGAGCCTGAAAACTCTAATCTTTATTCAAAAATGCGTGTTTATAATGGTGAAAACCTGAAAGACACCGATCCTAAAGCCAAGTCGATGCAAGAGTATAAAGACCTCGCTGGCGTGGATGAAGGCATGAAAGGGCTATCGACACGTTTTGCCTTCAAGATTCTGTCAAAAGTCTTCAACTTTGACTCGTCTGAAGTAGCTGCTAACCCAGTGCATCTGATGTATGTGCTGGAACGAGAAATTGAACAGCAACAATTTGCGCCAGAGGTTCAAGAAAAATATATCGGCTTTATTAAAGAATATATTGCCCCTAAATATATCGAACTCCTGGGTAAAGAGATTCAAACCGCCTACCTCGAATCTTATTCTGAGTACGGTCAGAATATCTTTGATCGATATGTAACCTATGCCGATTTCTGGATCCAGGATCAGGAATACCGTGATCCGGAAACAGGCGACATTCTGAACCGACAAGCGATCAGCGAGGAACTCGAAAAAATCGAGAAACCTGCCGGCATCAGTAACCCTAAAGATTTCCGTCATGAAATTGTTAACTTTGTTCTGCGTGCACGCGCCAGTAACGACGGTAAGAATCCGTCTTGGTCTAGCTATGAAAAAATGCGCTCAGTCATCGAGAAAAAAATGTTCTCTAATACTGAGGACCTGCTCCCCGTTATCTCTTTTAATGCGAAAGGATCGTCTGATGAGCAGAACAAGCATGGCGAGTTTGTAAAACGGATGACCGAACGTGGCTATACAGAGAAACAGGTTCGTCTGTTATCTGAATGGTATATACGCGTAAGAAAATCCCAGTAACATAGTTCGGTTTCTCGCCGAGAGAAGGAGTACGGAACATGAGTTACATTATTGATCGCCGTCTCAATAGCAAGAAAAAAAGTGCTGTCAACCGGCAGCGCTTTTTGCGCCGATATAAAAAGCAGATCAAAGAAGCTGTTGAAGAGTCGATCAAAAAGCGCTCAATTCAGGATATGGATCGGGGAGGCCAGATCACCATTCCACGAAAAGGCACCTCTGAACCACTTTTCCATCATGGTAAAGGTGGCAAACAAACACGTGTTTATCCCGGTAATAAAGAATTCAACACCGGCGATGAATTCCAACGCCCCCAGGGAGGAGGCGGCGGTGGTGGAGGTCAGGGACAAGCCAGCAATCAAGGTGAAGGGGAAGATGATTTTTCTTTTTCGATTAACCAGGAAGAGTTTCTGGATTTCATGTTTGATGGTTTAGAGCTGCCCTATCTGGTCAAAAAGCAGCTCATGGATGCCACTCAGTTTGAGACGCACCGGGCAGGATTTACTCAGGCGGGCTCGCCCGACAAGCTGAATATTGTTCGCTCGTTGCGAGCAGCGCATGCCCGACGTATTGCGCTTTCCGGCTCTGATCGGGATGAGTTACGCGAGCTGAAAAAGCAATTATGGGCACTCGAAACGGAACCGGTCAGCGATGATCGCAATCAAAAGATACATGCTCTGAAAGAACAGATCAAAGCGCTGGATATCAATAAAAAAAGAATACCCTTCATCGATGACTTTGACCTGCGTTACAACAATATTGTAAAAACGCCGATACCCTCGAGCAAAGCTGTGATGTTTTGCATCATGGATGTGTCAGGCTCAATGACACAATCGATTAAAGAGATAGCCAAGCGCTTCTTTATTCTTTTATACCTGTTTTTGACTCGTAACTATAAGCAAATCGAAGTTGTCTTCGTGCGCCACCACACCCATGCGAAAGAGGTCGATGAAGAGGAATTCTTCTACTCACGTGAAACCGGTGGCACTATTGTCTCCAGCGCACTGGAGCTTACTGCTGAAATTCTGCAGCAACGCTACCCTCGCCATGAGTGGAATATCTACGTGGCACAGGCATCAGATGGCGACAACTGGGATGGTGACTCGCAAAGATGCACCCAGCTGCTAACTGAAAAGATCCTTCCTCTGGTTCAGTATTACGCCTATGTTGAAATTACCAATGGGCCGCAGCAAAACCTCTGGAATGAATATCAACAGATACATCAGAATCACCCGGAACAGTTCGCAATGCAGCATATAGAAGAACTTTCTGACATCTTTCCTGTTTTCCGCCGATTGTTTGAGCGTAAAACCAAGGGGGCCGCATGAGCAATAAGCCAATATCTACTGGTGCAGAATGGACCTTCGAACTGATAGAAGAGTATGATCGTGAAATTGGGCGTATCGCTGCTAATTTTGGTCTGGATACCTACCCAAACCAAATCGAGGTAATCACATCCGAGCAGATGATGGATGCTTATGCCTCGGTTGGTATGCCGCTGAACTATCATCACTGGTCGTATGGTAAGCAGTTTGTAGAAACAGAACAGCGTTATAAACGTGGTCAAATGGGTTTAGCCTACGAAATAGTCATTAACTCTAACCCATGTATCGCGTACCTGATGGAAGAGAACACAATGACCATGCAGGCACTGGTCATTGCCCACGCCTGCTACGGACATAATTCATTTTTCAAAGGCAATTACCTGTTCCAAACCTGGACGGATGCCTCTGCGATTGTAGACTACCTGGTCTTTGCTAAGCGCTTTATCGCGCAGTGTGAAGAGCGTCATGGTATTGATGAAGTGGAGTCCATTCTCGACGCTTGTCACGCTTTGATGAATTATGGCGTGAACCGCTATCTGCGCCCTAAACCCTTAACAGCCGCAGAAGAAAAAGAACGCCTGAATGCGCGTGAAGAATACAATCAACGTCATATTAATCAATTGTGGAATACAATTCCGAAAAAAGAGGAAGGAAGCGACTCGTCAAAACAACCCCGATACCCTTTAGAGCCTGAAGAAAACCTTCTCTATTTTATTGAAAAAAACGCTCCCCTGCTTGAGTCGTGGCAGCGTGAAATTGTTCGCATCGTACGCAAAATCGCACAGTATTTTTATCCCCAGAAACAAACTCAGGTTATGAATGAAGGCTGGGCTTGCTTCTGGCACTACACATTACTGCATCAGCTCTATGACGAAGGTTTCGTCAATGACGGCTTCATGATGGAGTTTTTGCACTCCCATAGTAGCGTAGTGTATCAGCCACCTTTTGATAGCAAGTCTTTTTCTGGTATTAATCCCTATACGCTCGGCTATAACATGATGCAGGACATCCGTCGCATCTGCGAGAACCCGACACCTGAAGATTATGAATGGTTTCCGGACATTGCCGGCAGTAACTGGCAAACAACGCTCGATCACGCCATGCGTAACTATAAAGATGAGAGCTTTATTCTGCAGTTTCTGTCTCCGCACCTAATCCGGGAACTCAGACTATTCTCTATTATTGATGATTCAGAAAAACCAACACTGCACGTTTCCGCCATTCATAATGAACCGGGATACCGTCAAATCCGCGAACAGCTATCCGCCCAATACAACCTCGGAAACCGAGAGCCGAACATACAGGTATATAACGTAGATATCAGAGGAAATCGCTCACTAACACTCCGCCATTTCGTGCATAACAACATGCCATTGGGCGAAGATACTGAAGAGGTGTTAAAACATATTCACACGCTTTGGGGATTCGATGTTCATCTGGAATCTGTTCAACCTGATAATACAACGAGCGCCAGTTACCATTGCCCGCCCAAAGAGAAGCTTGAGCTGTACTAAGGTGCATCGCTATACTCGTAAGCTAAGCGTAAGCGAGCGCATTTAAACTGCATAGCGATCTCATGCTGGCATTATTACTCACTATCTAAACAGAGAACTTATAATGGACTGCCTTTTTTGTAAAATAGTTAATAAAGATATTCCGGCGCAAGTCATTTATGAAGACGATCAGGTTATCGCCTTTAACGATATCAACCCACAAGCGCCTTTGCATTTCTTAGTGGTTCCTAAAAAACATATCAGCACGCTAAATGATATAAATGAAGATGACCGCGAGCTGGTAGGCCACATGGTCATGACCGCAGGGAAAATATCTAAAAATCAAGGTATTGCAGAAGATGGATACCGAACCGTTTTTAACTGCAACAATCATGGCGGGCAAACGGTTTACCATATTCACCTGCATGTTCTCGGTGGTAAAGCCATGGGATGGCCACCCTACCAAGCGACATTAAAACAGCCAATTTGAGCATGTTTCGAGAAATTATGAACAAAATATGAACATTTCCGTTCATATTTCCTTCATTAAAAGATCTATAGACTTCCCTTAACCCCAAAAAAACAATCCCCAGGGAAGTCTGTCATGAAAAAGCAAATTTTTACTTTCACCGTTTCAGCTATGGCTATCGCAGTACTCTCAGGCTGCTCGGCTACCAACAATAATTCTGCTCAGACAGATATCAAAAATTCGTCTGAATATCGAGCGCTTCAGCAAGAACTGGCCACGGTAAGAAACGCCCAGGGCGATACGTCTCAACTGGAGTCTGAAATTGCACGTCTGACACGAGAAAGCCAGACAACCAGCTTGCTGCCACCCAACCCTCAGCCAGGCGAATGCTACGCACGTGTTGTTGTCCCTGCTAAATACGCTATGAAATCTGAAACTGTTCAGGTAAGAGACGCTGGCCAGCGTATCAAAACCTCAGCACCTGAATATGGTTACGCTGAACAACGAGTACTGGTTAAAGAAGCCTATGAGCGCTTAGAAGTCATCCCGGCTACTTACAAAAATGTATCTGAAAGCATGGTCGTCGCTGAAGCATCTGAGAAACTTATTCGTGTGCCCGCTAAATATAAAACAGTCACAGAGAAAATTCTGGTTCGCCCAGCTCATACTGAATGGAAAAAAGGCACTGGCCCCATCCAGAAAGTTGATGCCGGAACCGGTGAAATCATGTGTTTAGTGGAAGTACCCGCTCAATACAAAACCGTAACTAAAACGGTTCTGGTTGAACCTGAAACGGTAAGAACCGTTGCTATTCCGGGTAAAACCCAAACCATTACGCGTCGTGTAGTAGACAAACCAGCTACTACCCGTAAGATTGTTGTGCCTGCTGAATACAAAACCGTTAAAGTGCGTAAGCTGATTAAACCGGCTCAGCAACAAGCGATTGCTATTCCTGCTGAATTCAAAACCGTTGAAAAGCGTGCCAAAATCAGCGATGCCTACCTGGAATGGCGCTCAATTCTTTGTGAAACGAACACTAAGCCAAGTCTGATTAGTGATCTGCAGCGCGCCCTTAAAGCCAAAGGCTACAACCCTGGCAGCATTGATGGCATACTCGGTAAGGGTACAATGGAAGCCGTGAACGCTTACCAGAAAGCTAATGGTATGGCTTCTGGCCAGTTGACAATGAATACGCTGAAGTCTTTAGGTATTGCTATCTAACTCCTCAATAGACTTTTTTAAAGCCCGCTTCGGCGGGCTTTTTGCTGTTTGAAAATCAACCAATCACACCCAGTAACTTAAGCAACAGCCAAGCAGCAATGGCCCACATCATCAGTGCGACTAACCCCTCGACCCAACGCCAGATATGCGGTTTACCCAACCAGGGTGATAAGCTTTTCGCCAGAAACGTCAAAAAAACGAACCAACTAAATGAGGCTAAAATTGCGCCGACCCAAAAGCTGGTTTTCTCCCCTCCTGCAAACTGATTACCAATACTACCGAGCAAGACAACAGTATCCAAATACACATGCGGATTTAAACAGCTCACTGCCAAGGCTGTGATAATTGCTGATTTAAGATCCCCTTTTGCCTGACCCGCAGTCAGTCCTGTGGGCGATATAAACGCCCTGAATGCAAACAGACCATAAACACATAAAAAAATAAAACCACCGACCTGAAACAGCTTAAGCGCAATCGGCCACTGCTGGATGACAACGCCAGCGCCAATCATGCCTATGCTAATAAAAAGCGCATCAACCAGAATACAGATAGTGGCGACCGGCCAATGGTATTGACGCTTAACCCCTTGTGCTAATACGAAGGCATTCTGCGCACCAATCGCCATTATGAGGACGGCTGCTGCCATATACCCCTTCGCCATAAAAATAAACATATCGCCCCCTTCTGAATAAACACTGGAGAAGAGTGTGCTTGATAACTACAATATAATAAAACTAATGATTTTAATATTTGATTAGAATTTCTTATGATTGACTATAAACAACTCAAAGCACTTTCCACCGTTCTTGAAGAAAAAAACTTCGAACGAGCGGCTCAACGACTGCATGTGACTCAGTCCGCCGTTTCTCAACGCATTAAACAACTGGAAGAGATGGTCGGGCAAACATTACTCATCCGCTCGCATCCAATAAGCCCAACGCCTGCAGGCCAGACACTGCTTAAACATTTTCGCCAGATTGAGATGCTGCAAAATGAAGTCATGTCAGAACTGAACCCTGTGCTGAAATCGGGGCATATCAGATTATCTATTGGCGTCAACGCGGATAGTCTGTCGACCTGGTTTTTACCCGCCATAGATCCGATCTTAAAACAGCATAACGTACTGTTGGATCTTAAAGTTGATGATCAGGATCAAACACATCACCTGTTGCGCAGTGGCGAAGTGATGGGGTGCATTACTTCCAGTTCGACACCCTTGCAAGGTTGCCACTGTATTCCACTCGGGGTATCAGTATATCGCTGCCTGGCATCCCCTGAATACATACTAAAGTACTTCCCTAATGGCTGTGATAAGCAGCATCTGATGCAAGCCCCCATCGTTGAATACAACTATAAAGATGCACTGCAACATCGTTATTTAAGTAAATTTTTTGATATCTCTCAGGGAGACTACCCTGCTCACCGCGTCCCTTCATTCGCAGCATTTATCGATTTTATTACCCGTGGATTTGCAGCAGGCATGATTCCTGACCAGCAAGGTGACACACTCCTTAAATCAGGACAACTCATTGATATTAAACCTGGATATTTTTTATCAGTACCGCTTTACTGGCATGTATGGAACTTAAAAACACCGTTAGCAAACACACTGACAAACGCACTTATTAAACAGAGCGAAATAGACCTTGAACCTTTCTCAAGGCATCCAGAACTGACGACATGTTAATAATCATTAGACTTTGTGATATAGATCATGAAAACTATTTGTTGCAATGCGTCACAAACATTAAATTGTACTAAACTATACTTCAAATACATTCCAGAGCGGTCAAGATAGCTGGATCACCCTTGAACTAAGGTAGATAGATCATGATTCTTAAAGAACAACCTCCTGTGCATAACCAGCTCGAATTTTTTATTGAACAAGCGGTAAAAGCACGCCCCATTCGTACAGCTGTTGTACATCCGGTTGATCACAATGGTTTAATGGGTGCGATTGAAGCCGCTGAGCATAATCTTATTGTCCCTACTCTGATTGGTCCGAAAAGCAAAATTCTGGCGGCAGCAGAAAAACTTAATCTTAATATTTCAAATTATGAAATCATCGATGTAGAGCACAGCCATGCTGCCGCAGAAATGGCATGCGAACTGGCACGCCAGGCTGATGTAGAAGCGATTATGAAAGGCGACTTAGGCAGCTCTGAACTAATCAGCGCCGTGATTCACAAAACAAAAGGCATACGGACTGAACGCCGCCTAAGCCATGTATTTGTATTTGATATTCCTAATTACCACAAGCCTTTAGTTATTACAGACGCAGCCATTAATGTCGTTCCTAACCTGATGACAAAACGTGATATCGTACAAAATGCTATCGATTTTTGCCGTGCCCTTGGCGTAGCCGAGCCTAAAGTCGCTATTCTGGCCGCCATCGAAAAAGTAAAACCTTATATGCCCAGCACCATTGATGCGGCTTGTCTGTGTAAAATGGCAGATCGCGGACAAATAACCAACGGTCTTCTGGACGGTCCATTGGCATTTGACAATGCAATCTCTTTGCAGGCGGCTATCGACAAGCATATTAACTCACCCGTTTCTGGTGATGCCGATATTCTGCTAGCGCCCGACCTGGAGTCAGCCAACATGATAGCCAAGCAGCTCATTTATCTGGCTGATGCGAAGTCTGCGGGCATCGCATTAGGCGCTAAAGTCCCTATTATTCTGACCAGCCGCTCAGAGAAGACTTTAGGCCGCCTGGCATCCTGCGCGCTGGCATCACATATGGTTCATCACCCAGTATCGTAAGAAGGAAATATGCAAACTATCCTGACTATTAACGGCGGCTCATCCAGCCTGAAGTGCACTCTTTTCAAAGCAGAAAAGGATAATGCAACGCCAATCTACCAGTTCAAACTGGGGAATATTCTGGGTGATCCCCGCATTACACTCAAAGATGGCAACGGCGACAAAATTACGCCACCGTCCATCGATGTTAGCGGTATCGATAAACCTGAACGGCATAAAAAAGCACTCAGTACTGTTTTAGAATGGCTGGCAGAGCACACGCCGCATCTTGAAATAACGGCTTTTGGCCATCGCGTTGTGCACGGGGGTGAGCAATATAGCGCTCCTGTCTTGATCAATGAGCATGTGTTAAAACAACTGAAAACCTTTATTCCGCTGGCTCCATTGCATCAGCCGTATAATCTACTCTTGATTGAAGCATGCCAGGCGCTTGCGCCGGAACTACCGCAGATAGCCTGTTTCGATACGATGTTTCACGTGGGTCAACCCGCGGTTGAGCGCCATTATGCCATTCCGCGTAAGTTCACGGAGGAAGGCATTCATCGCTATGGCTTTCACGGGCTGTCTTATGAGTATATTCAAAAAAGCCTGAGTCACATTTCAGATAAAGCCGGCAAAGCTAAAACCATTGTTTGCCACTTGGGTGCGGGTGCCAGCATGTGCGCTACCCTCCAGGGAAAAAGTATCGCTTCAACCATGGGATTCACCGCAGTGGACGGTTTGCCCATGGGAAGCCGATGCGGAAATTTGGACCCGGGGGTTTTACTTTATCTGCAACGCCATCACCATATGGACACCGACGCACTTGAAAAAATGATTTATCAGGAAAGCGGCTGGCTGGGCGTTTCAGGTCTCTCATCTGATATGCTGACACTTCATCAGGCAAATACACCGCAAGCAGAAGAGGCTATTGATATGCTGGCCTACCGTATCGCACTGGAGTTAGGTCGCTTGTCCGCCGCGCTGGGTGGCTTAGAACAGATCGTTTTTACCGGCGGTATTGGTGAAAATGATGCGGACTTACGAGAACGGGTATTAAATCGTAGCCAATGGCTGGGGGTTGTATTTGATGAAAAAGCGAACACAAACAACCTTCAGGTAATCAGCACAGAATTAAGCAAGATCACTGTCAGAGTGATTCCCACTAATGAGGAAGCGATGATCGCGTTACATACTCTGGATGTTATTGACGCCTGATACTATCCGTAAAAAAACCGGCATATGACCCTGAGCCAAGGTTCAGGGTCATTAACTCAATGATCATTACTCAGTGATCTGTGCCGGCATAAATCCACATAGCGTGAGCCTTTCCTGCTTTTTCAAAACCCAAGCGTTTGTAAAATCCGATAGCATCACCATCCGCCGTTAGCATTTGCTGATGAAAATGTGTGTACTTTTGTTGTAACGCCTGCATTAACTGTCGCCCAATCCCTTGTCCATGAAAACTCGGATGAACCAGCAGATGAGGATAGTAGACTACCAAAAAACCATCCGAAATAGCATTGCCGATACCCACCAGCTTGCCTGCTATACGAGCCGTCACTAAGGTATCGGAATTACGCAGCGCTTGCATCAGCTGCTCTGGCTTATCTGCTGAGGACCATTCATTTGCCCGGTATAGTGTCATCACTTCATCTAACTGAAGCGTGTCTTGCATACTAACGGTAACCACGTTACCTCCCTGTTTCTGCACCTATTATAACTCTTCATTCTGGCGCTTTTATTTGTGTCGTTATTCTTGCAGCTCAATAATGCACTTGATCACTTCAGACAACGCCAAACCCAGCGTTTGATGCTGGTCTTCATCAAGATGAATACCATCGATCCGGCTCGCCTCTGTCACATCTGAGGCGTCAAAAAAGTATACTTGCTGCTCTTCAGCAACACGCTTCAAGGCGTCAGCCAGCCCTATACATTTATGTTCCGCATCCTCAAATTTAACAGCAACGGGGCCTTTAGGAGATAGCATTTTCGGTGGCGCAACAATTAAAATATCCGGAACAGGCATTCCTGGTTCAATAGGAGCCTGACGAATAATCGTAATCAATTTTGCCATACCTTGCGATGACATCCAGGTATTGTGATGATGCATCACTTGAAAGTCATTGGTGCCGAGCATCAACACTACAAGCGCTAACGGCGAGCAGATCTCAATGGCCTGCCCAAGTCCCTCTGAACCATCACGTCCTGGCTTATATGGATCACTCCATACTGTGCGCCTGCCATTCAGACAGTTTTCAATAACTCTGATGGCATGACCTTGCGCCAGCAACTGCTTTTCAACTACGCCGGGTAAACGCTTATCAAACGCCAAACGTTTTCGGCTTCCGGGAATAATCCCCCAGGATAAAGAGTCGCCATATACCAATATCTGCTTCATCATGTTGTCCTTAACAGCAAGCTAGGTTGTACCCACTATAACTGACGTTGACGCACCGCTTCAAACAAACACACACCCGTAGCTACTGAAACATTCAGGCTACTGACCTCACCGGCCATCGGGATTTTAATCAGAAAATCACATCCTTCACGCGTCAGGCGACGCATTCCTTTTCCTTCAGCCCCCATAACAAGCGCCATCGGCCCGGTGAGATTGGCCTGATAGACCATCTGCTCCGCTTCACCCGCAGTTCCGGTAATCCAGATACCGCGTTGCTGTAACTCTTGCAAAGTACGCGCAAGATTAGTCACTTGCACATACGGAATGACTTCTGCGGCACCACAAGCAACCTTAGAGACAGTCGCATTTAACGGCGCAGACTTATCTTTTGGTGCGATCACAGCATGTACACCAGCAGCATCCGCCGTACGTAAACAAGCACCCAGATTATGTGGATCAGTGACGCCATCCAACACGAGTAAAAAGGGAGCCTCATCCAGCTTATCCAACAGCTGATAAAGAAAACTTTCAACCTTTGACTCCATCGGTGTACACACAGCGATCACTCCCTGATGCGCCCCGCCCTGCGCCATCTCATCCAGTTTTTGCCGGGGAATCCGCTCAACGCGGATATTATCCCCCAGTTCTTCTAATAGTTGGTTGAGACGCTCATCCTCACGCCCTTTAAGAACCACAACTCGTTGTACGCGAGCCGCATCATACTTAAGCGTGGTCTTAACGGCATGAAAGCCAAATATTAATTCAGGCTGCATTAGTTTCCTCTTCTGCTTGATTATCTGACTTCAGCCAGTCAGCGGCCTGTTCTTCTATGAGTATTCTTAACGTATCGATAAAAGCAGGGGTACTATTTACAGCCGGAATATACTGATACGACTTGCCGCCTGCTTTATGGAACACCTCTTTATTCTCTTCGGCAATCTCTTCTAACGTCTCCAGACAGTCGGCCGTAAAAGCAGGACACACTACATCGATAGCTGTGACCTTCTGCTGTGCTAAGCTTTCAAGTGTTTTATCAGTATAAGGCTGCAACCACTGCGCAGGACCAAAACGTGATTGAAATGTAGTGATCCATTGCGTGTCGGCTAACCCCAGCGCTTTTGTCACTAATTCAGATGTCTTATGGCACTGCTGTGGATAGGGATCACCTTTCTCGGCATACTCTTTGGGGATACCGTGATAAGACAGCATTAGCTTTTCAGAACCCTCACTGGTCTCTTGAAACGAGCGAATACTACTTGCCAATGCGTTGATATACGCCGGATGATCATAAAAAGACTTCACGATGCGAATATCCAGCACCTCTCGTCGTCCGAGCTGAAAACGCGCAATCTGATCATAAATCGGTGCGGTTGTGGTCGCTGAGTATTGTGGATACATGGGAATAATCAATACTCGCTGATAGCCATGTGAGGCTAAAGATGCCAAGCGCTCTTTTAAACCAGGTGAACCATAGCTCATTCCGGCAAAAACACACGGAGCGGCCTGATATTTTTGCTGCAACTGCAGTTGTAACTCGGTTACTTGCTCATTCAGAATCTTACGCATCGGGGAATCATCCTCCCAGATGGCCTGGTAAAGTTTTGCCACTTTGCGTGGGCGTAAGTTCAGGATGATAAAATTAAGCACTGCCAACCAAGCCAGACGACGAACACCTTTCCCCTCAACGACACGAGCATCAGAAAGAAACTCCCGCAAGTATCGTTTTACCGCGCCAGCTTCTGGTTTATCAGGCGTCCCAAGATTGGTAAGTATAACCGCTGTTTTGATCGAGTCAGGCATATCGATTATCTGCTCAAAATGAAAGCAGCTATTATCCCGAAGATACATTCAAAAACCCAGCCCTGCTTTGAATGTACCCAAGCAAAAACAGAAAAAGCCGCATAAAGCGGCTTTTTCCTATTTCTTAACCTGAAATAATATTTTACTCAGGCTTTTATCTCTACTCGGCTTCCTTTAAACCCGCAAAGACTTCTTCACGGATATCATCAACTGTTCCGACACCGGCAACATAGACATATTTAGGTGCATTTGGCTTTTTAGCTTCACCCCAGCCTTTATAGTAGCTGATCAGAGGTGCTGTCTGATCGTGATAAACATTCAGACGATCACGTACGATCTCTTCAACGTCATCCGCACGCTGTACCAGATCTTCGCCAGTAACATCGTCCTTGCCTTCTACTTTCGGCGCATTGAAAACGAGATGATAGGTACGGCCTGAACCTGGATGAACCCGGCGGCCACTCATGCGCTTAATGATTTCGTCATCTGCCACGTCGATCTCAACAACAGCATCAATAACAACACCGGCATCTTTCAGGGCATCAGCCTGAGGGATAGTACGAGGAAAACCATCAAACAAGAAGCCATTCTCACAATCTGCTTCTGTAATACGCTCTTTTACCAGCCCGATAATAATATCATCGGATACCAGTTCACCAGCATCCATGACTGCCTTAGCTTTAACGCCAAGAGGTGTACCGGCTTTCACAGCCGCTCGCAGCATATCGCCAGTTGAGATCTGAGGGATGCCGTACTTCTCGGTGATGTACTGCGCTTGAGTGCCTTTACCAGCGCCTGGTGCGCCAAGAAGAATAATACGCATTAAGGATTTCCCCTACTCTAACTATTAAGAAAATAAATTTTTTAGTGTGCTCGATTGGACCATCCAAAAATGGCTTGCTTCGCTCTACGCCTATAAAACCAACGCAACCAGCACGATATTGGGTAAGAACCATACTGGGGCATTGCCACACCGACAATTCGACATTAGCACTAGCATTATCTAGAAAACATCACCCAAAGGACTATTTGACTGATTTCCTTAGCAAAATATCGGACATAATTTAAAACCAAGAGGCGAGAGTAAGCCAAAGTAGCCTTTGGCTCAACCCCGTACTTACATTAACCCGTATTACGCATCCCCGCAGAAATACCCGCCATCGTCACCATTAATGCCTGTTCTAAGCGCTGATCAGGATGATTTCGGTCACGATAAAGCAGCTCAGCCTGTAAAAAATGCAGAGGGTCTATGTAGGGATTCCGTACATCAATGGATTGCTGAATCACCGGATTATCCACCAACAACTCCTTACGCTGCTTTATATCCAGCACTTTTTCTACGGCAACCGATAAACGATGCCTCAGACTTGAACCCAGTACCTTCAACTCATCCGAGACCAGCCTTGATTCATAATATTCAGTCAGGCGCGTATCACTTTTTGCCAACACCATTTCCAGCATATCCACATAAGAGCGGAAAAACGGCCATTTGGCGTACATATCATGCAGCAAGGGCAACTCATTATTGCGAACAGCTGCTTCCAGTGCGGTATCAGAACCCAGCCAAGCCGGTAGCATCAGTCGAATCTGAGTCCAGGCAAATATCCATGGAATCGCGCGTAAGCTTTCAACGCCGCCGTCCGCTTTGCGTTTAGCCGGCCGGGATCCCAGCGGCAGTTTACTCAACTCCTGTTCGGGTGTGACCGCTCTAAAATAAGGCACAAATTGCGCATCATGTCTCACCACAGACCGATAAGCCTGCAGCCCTGTTTCCGCCATCTTCTCCATCTGGTCACGCCAGACATTCTTCGGTGAAGGCTCAGGAGACAGAGTCGCCGCCAGAACAGCACCGGTATAGAGCTCCAGATTTCGTACCGCCAGCTCAGGGATACCGAACTTAAAGCGAATCATCTCTCCCTGCTCGGTCACCCGCAGGCTGCGATCCACCGATCCCGGCGGCTGAGCAAGTATGGCTGTATGGCTAGGGCCACCGCCACGTCCGACTGTACCACCACGGCCATGGAATAGCGTTAGGTGCACATCATGCGCCTGACATAGTTCAGTGAGCGCCTCTTGTGCTTTAAACTGCCCCCATGCAGCAGCTAACTGACCCGCATCTTTGGAGGAGTCTGAATAACCGATCATTACCTCCTGATGACCATGCGTATATTGCTTGTACCACGGCACAGAGAGCAATGCATCGACACAATCGCGTGCACTGTCCAGGTCATCCAATGTCTCAAACAACGGCACCACACGCATATCATGGCTGATACCCATTTCACGCAACAGCAGAATGACAGAGAGCACATCAGACGGATGGCTGGCCATCGAGATAACATAAGAACCTAAGGATGCCGGATCAGCTTCTGCGACGACTTTACAGGTATCCAGGACCTCCTGCACTTCAGGCGATGGATGCCAGCCACGCGGGATCAGAGGACGTTTGCTTTGCAGCTCTTTTAACAAAAATGCCTGCCGCCCCTCTTCTGTCCAATGAATATAGGAGCCCAATCCATAAAACTGTGAAATTTCTTCAAATACCTGCGCGTGCCGGTCTGAACTCTGACGGATATCCAAACGAACCAAGGTCATACCAAAGCAACCCACCCGCCTGATAATATCTTCAAGCGGCCCCTCTGCAATAATCTCCATACCACATTCAACCAGCGAACGATGACACAACATCAGAGGTTCTAGCAGCTTATCAGGCGTCAGCATCGGGCAAAGCACACTACTGACTTCACTCTCCTGATCCAAACGCTCTTTAATCCAACGTTGAGTACATACCAGTGAATCGCGCACCTCACCCAACAATTGACGATAGGGCTCAGGGGCATCTCCTACCCGCTGACGCAGCTCCTGATTACAGTTATACATGGATAACTCAGCACGCAGGACATCAATATCCCGCACATACAGGTCTGCAGCCATCCAGCGGGATAACATCAGTACTTCTTCAGTAACAACGGCCGTAACATTAGGATTACCGTCACGATCGCCGCCCATCCACGATGAGAAACGTATCGGCGAGCAATCAAGCGGCAACCCCTGGCCCAGAATGGCATGGGTTTGCTCATCTAAACGTTTTAAAAAGGTAGGAACAGCCTCCCACAAGGAGTTTTCAATGACAGCAAAACCCCACTTTGCTTCATCAATAGGCGTAGGGCGTACCTGACGGATCTCATTCGTATGCCAAATCTGGCTAATCAGTTCTTTTAAACGGTGCTGCTCGGACTCTCCGCGATCTAATCCACGCAAACAATCAGTGATGGCGTCATACTTCTGAATCAGTGTACGGCGATTAACTTCGGTAGGATGTGCAGTCAGCACCAGATCAACTTGCATCTCAGCTAATGTTTGTTGAATCTGCGTTACACCAATGCCTTCTTTCTTCAGCCGTTTCAATAGCTGCACATAAGAATCGGCTGCTTCAAGATCACAGATTTCCTGATGACGCCGAACCCGGTGATGCTCTTCAGCGATATTGGCTAAATTAAGGAATTGCGTAAAACCGCGGGCAACGGGAAGCATTTCGTCCTCACTCAACCCTTTGAGTTCAGTAAGCAGATTATCTCTGTCTTTTTCGGTGCCATGACGACCCGCTTTAGCCAGTTTGCGTACCCGTTCTATTTTCTCCAGAAATTTTTTACCCAGATGTTTTTCTATTGTCTGCCCGAGGCTATCGCCCAACATCCTGACATCATCGCGTAAGGCTTCATGCAGATCGTTCATTCCCAGCTCCTTAGTGAATATCGAATCACAATCCACAGAGCATAGATTTTATTTTAACTTTGCACAAATCAGGCTTTAGTCGCCTATGGCAGAAGTGAAGGGAAGGCAAATCAATTCAAGTGAAAAGTTTATAGTCGTATTAGTGGAAAGCTAATGCCAACAATGACTTAACGAAGCGCCGAGTGTAGCTTTTCCAATGCGGCCCTGGCTAACGTCTCATTTTCATAGACAACAGGCCCAGCCGACCTCTCAGACATTATTAATTGCAATTCGATCCGAAAATTTTTATCTATCTGAACGCCACGATCAAACTCCATCTCGCTGTGAACAATCGCGCTCATTGGAATAATCCGATAACCCTGAGGACTAACGAGTGCCAGCTGCCTCTGAGTACTATCAATAACAAGACGAGGCTCACCTTTTAAGTCAGCCGTTATATTAAAACTACTATTGCGTAGTACCTGAAGCTGATCCTGGGTTTTCTGCCAATTCCAGTAACCTAAGCCGGCCATGACTATCACAACCAAGACAAACCATGTCATTTTCATAACCCTTTCTGTTTTGCCTCATCCCAAAAATGATCCAATTCATCCAGAGCATACTCATCCCAGGCTTTACCGGAGCTTTCCACACAGGCTTCAACGTGATTAAAGCGCCGCTCAAATTTCTGATTAGTGGAACGTAACGCAATCTCAGCCTTCACCCCCAGATGCCGTGCTAAATTAACCTGAGCAAAAATCACATCGCCCATCTCATCGAGAATAGCGGCCTGATTTCCCTGCGCGATCGCTTCACGAAGCTCTGCGATCTCCTCCTCTATTTTATCCAGGACCAGCAGCGGATCGTTCCAATCAAAACCTACCTGGGACGCCCGTTTTTGCAGTTTTTCTGCGCGACTCAACGCCGGTAATCCTTTAGGCACATCATCAAGAATAGCCGCTTTAGCTTTGCCGACGCGCTCTTGCTGTTTAATCTTCTCCCAATTTGCATTGATCTGTTGTTCATTCAGCTTGAGCTGTGCGGGCGGGGTTCTTAACCGGCCATCAGGAAACACATGTGGATGACGACGAATAAGCTTAGTGACCAATTGATTGACGATGGAATTAAACTCGAACAAAGACTGCTCTTTACCGAGTTGACTATAAAAGATGACCTGAAATAACAGATCACCCAATTCATCTTCCAGGTGTGCCCAATCTTTTCTTTCTATGGTATCGGCAACCTCATACGCCTCCTCCAGCGTGTGCGGCACAATGCTGCTGAAATCCTGCTTAAGGTCCCACGGACAACCATGCTCCGGATCACGCAAGCGCTCCATTAAATAGATCAGGTCTTGTAAAGAGTAGCCATTCATTCTTGAGAAAAACCATTTCGCTGGCGATGCACATCCACCACATTCGGTAACTGACTAATTTTATCCATGATACGACCCAACAACTCCAGACGAGAAATTTCTATCGTCAGTGATAAATTTGCAACATTGCTATTTTTATCTGTCAGGGTATTAGCCGACAGGATGTTGAGCTTTTCATTAGCCAGTACCATCATGACATCATGAAGCAGCCCGGAACGGTCATACGCTTCAATGAGGATATCAACCGGATAAGTTGTCCCACCCCCTTCATCCCAGTCAACAGCAACGACCCTCTCCCCTTCATGCTCTCTCAGATTTAGCAAATTAGCGCAATCTTCACGATGAATTGAAACCCCTCGCCCCTGCGTGATAAAGCCCACTAT
Organism: Neptunomonas qingdaonensis; assembly: GCF_900113275.1. Taxonomy (GTDB): domain Bacteria; phylum Pseudomonadota; class Gammaproteobacteria; order Pseudomonadales; family Balneatricaceae; genus Neptunomonas; species Neptunomonas qingdaonensis. Next base: position 21,198 of record NZ_FOOU01000007.1, on the reverse strand, counting down.
CAAGTCTCCAGGTACCGGTTTGCAGCACGAAGCAATAGTGGTCAGCAAATTCCCCACGCCGAGAATACGCACTCCGGAGCTTGACGTTTTTTTGTACTTGTCTCTGGCCACACTAGGCAGGGCTAAATCTAACTGCTCATCATGCGAGGATGCTTCCACCTGGCGTTGCGCCGCGTTGAGTATCTGAGAAAAACGAATATCCCCGGCGCCCAATGCCGCAAACATATCTTCAACCGACTTATAGTGTACTTCCTGAGCAAGAAGCGTCATATCGACCTCGCTCATCGAAAGCGCCAGACGTTTGAACTCACGCTCGAAAATCTGTCGACCGGCTTCCTCGTTTTTATCCTTGTCCTGCAACTTAAACCAATGGGCCACTTTTGCGCGGGCGCGAGAGGTAGTCAGATATCCATTATTCGTATTCAGCCAGTCGCGGCGAGGCAGTTCCTCTTTACCGGTAAGTATCTCTACCTGATCTCCCGTTTTTAACGGCTTATTCAACGCTATAATACGGCCATTAACTTTCGCACCACGACAACGATGACCAACTGAAGTATGCACCCTATAGGCAAAATCCAGCGCGGTGGACTCCAACGGCATATCAATAACATGTCCACCTGGCGTAAAGACGTAAAGACGATCCTGTACAACATCGCCGCGTAATATATCGCCAAAAGCCTCGGTATCCCCCAGGTCTTCATGCCATTCAAGTACTTGACGTAACCAGGCAATCTTATCTTCATAAGCATCGCTCTTCGAATAGGTATCGGTACCTTTATATAAGTGGTGTGCACAGACACCCAACTCAGCCTCTTCATGCATTTCTGGTGTGCGAATCTGTATCTCCAGAACCTTACCTTCCGGACCAAACACAGCGGTATGTAACGATCGGTATCCATTCGGTTTGGGCGATGCTATGTAATCATCAAATTCATGCGGTATATTGCGCCATAAGCCATGCACAATCCCTAATGCGGTATAACAGTCCCGGATCTCAGGCACCAGAATACGCACAGCACGCACATCATATACCTGGCTGAATTCTATATTCTTACGCTGCATTTTCCGCCAAATACTGTAAATGTGCTTTGCTCTGCCATTCACATCGGCTTTGATATTCTGGGCTCCCAGATCACGCTTCAACGTGGTCACAACAGTATTAATAAACTGTTGACGATCTAAGCGTTTTTCATCCAAAAGCTGGGCAACATGCTTATAATCGGTGGGCTTCAAATAACGAAAGGAGAGATCTTCGAGCTCCCATTTAATATGCCCGATCCCCAAACGATGCGCGAGTGGGGCATAGATATCAAACACCTCACGCGCGACCAGAAAACGCTTTCTTCGCGAGGAATCTTTTACCCCACGGATGGCACTGGTGCGCTCAGCAATTTTGATCAGTGCAACCCGCACATCATCAATCATGGCCACCAGCATCTTACGCACTGTATCGATTTGACGGGCTTTAGCGCCTAATACCGTATGTTCAATACGTGGATTAGCACGGCTACCAATAGCCGCCATCTGCAGAACACCCTCAATCAATGTTCCGATCACCGGGCCAAACTGATTTTTAACTGTATCGAGTTTTAATTTATCTTCGCGCACACTACGATATAGAATCGCAGCAATAATGGATTCCTGATCCTGCTGCAGTTCAGCCATAATCTGAGCCATTTCAAGCCCGGCAAGATAACTGTTTCCTGATGTGCTACTTGTCTGCTCAAAAACCTGTTTTGCAATATCACAGGCAAGACGAACCTGTTCAATATCTTCAAGCTCAACTTGCTGCTGCAGACGCCACAGCCACAAATCCAAATCAACTGTCCCATCATCATGTACAGGATGATCTTCTCGAACCTTTACCATGGCTAATTGCCACTCCTTTAGTCACGACTCTGCCGTTTTTATAACGGTTCTTCTTTCAATCTCGTTACATGAAATAACCTAACGCGATAACACACGGTCATTCTCATACGACAAAGAGCCGAATATTCTATTCTTAAGACCTATAATCACAAGCAAGTTCCATGCTAAAACAAAACGGTCTATACACAATTGTAAAAAAAGCCGCTTTAGCGGCTTCTCTTAGTATAGGTTATATGGGGTCAAACACCCCGGTTGACAAGTACCTGTCACCTCTGTCGCAGATAATGCAGACGATAACAGCATTTTCTACCTGCTCACTGAGTCTTAATGCCCCCGCGACAGCGCCGCCGGAGGATACCCCGCAGAAAATCCCTTCCTTAGCAGCCAAGTCACGCATAGTCACTTCTGCTGCCTGCTGGGAAACATCCAATACGCTATCGACTCGCGTCTCATCAAAAATTCTCGGCAAGTACTCTTTAGACCAACGACGAATACCCGGAATTTGCGAACCATCTTCAGGCTGAAGCCCTACAATGCTAACCAAAGGGTTTTGCTCTTTAAGGAAGCGCGAAGTCCCCATAATGGTGCCAGTGGTTCCCATTGAACTGACAAAATGTGTAATACGCCCCTGCGTTTGCTCCCAAAGCTCCGGCCCGGTACCTGTATAATGAGCCTCGGGATTATCATTGTTGGAGAACTGGTCCAACACAGTACCTTCTCCCTTTTCCTGCATCGACAACGCCAGATCACGCGCATATTCCATACCTTGCGCTTTAGTAACAGAAATCAACTCAGCGCCATACGCTGTCATTGCTGTTTTTCGCTCCATACTCATGTTATCTGGCATGATCAGCACCATTTTATAACCTTTAATGGCTGCCGCCATCGCCAGAGCAATACCAGTGTTCCCCGATGTCGCCTCAATCAGTGTATCGCCTGGTTTTATATCACCACGCTTTTCAGCACGCTCAATCATGCTTAATGCAGGACGATCTTTAACTGAACCGGCAGGGTTATTACCCTCCAGCTTACAAAGAATTACATTACCACGTGCATTTTTGCCAATTCGTTGCAAACGAACCAATGGCGTTTTACCAACGTAATCGGCAATGGTGGGAAACTCAATATTCATGGCGAAACCTGTCATTTAACAAAACGAAAAAGCATAAAAAAGGCATGACTTATATCGGAAAATTCTACTAACGGATAATAAAGCCAGTCATAACAGGAGTCAAATAATTAGGCGTCGCAAAAAACACAGTTGAAATTATGTCTGTAAATGACTTTTCAACTTACTCAACGACGGGCTAAAGGAAAAGCCCAACTGCTGGCTGAGTTCTCGTGCCTGCGCTTTAAGCTGCTTAGCCGACTGTTTATTAATACTGGTCCCTGCAAAAATAACCCAGTTACCACTTTGTGTAGCACAGCTTCGTATATCAGAAAACAGTTCACCTAACATCGCCAATGTCGCTTCGCTCTGATGATCGCGCCAGCAGTTGAGTACCAACCAACCTCCCGGCTTTAAACGGTAGTAACACTCATGGATAAAGTCTGGCTGGAGCTGCTGCTCATCCAGACCATCGGCACCGTAAATATCACTAAAAATAATATCTGCTTTTTTACTTTCGACGCTTTGCAGAAAATCCTGAGCATCCAGGTGATGCAAAACAAGCCGCTTACTGCGAGGCAGTTGAAAGTATTTATAAGCCGCATCGATTACGCCCGCCCTAAGTTCAACCACCTCCTGCTTTAATGAAGGTAAATGATGGTGAAGACAGCTAGTCAAACTCCCGGCCCCCAACCCCAAAGTGATGCAGCGCTTAGGTTCACAAAATAGCAACACCAGCAACATGGTACGCACATACTCATGTTGTGGGATATGTGGTTCACTTTTAAGCCAACAGCTTTGCTCATCAACATCACCAAAAGATAGGTAACGTTTATTGCCATCATCCAGCACCCGAATGACACCAAATTCATCGTAGCCGCAATGAATCTCTTTCCCGGGAAGTGACATTAATTATCCTTAGCTGTTTGGCTGATATATTTGCAGGCAGCATCGCCCGAAGAAGCACTTATTTGTGGTTGAGTAGATCTGTTTTTGCAGCGCAGATCAGATCATTGCGATGTAACCCTTTAATTTTGTGAGTCCACCAAGTGACTGTCACCTTTCCCCACTCTGTCAGAATAGCGGGGTGATGGTCTTCAATTTCCGCAAGCTCACCTACTTTTTGAGTGAAAACCATCGCTTCAACAAAGTCATTAAAACGATAGACGCGTTCAAGCTGCATAATATTATCACGCGTTTTGAGTTTCCATTCAGGGATTTGTAACATAAGCGCTTTCAACTCATCCGGGGTAACCAACGGAGCTCTGGCCTGACAGGCTTCACAACGCAAGGTTTCTAGCTTATCCATGTTTCTCTCCAATGCTTGATAGAGCTAGTTTACTCTCGATATCAATCACATTGTAATAGAAAGAAAATCTGCCCTATTGAGCTCTTACAGGGCAGACTATTTTATACTTACTGCTTCGCCTCTATAACGCTTTTTTTACCTGCATCATTTTCCGCGCTTCCACCACCCAGCACTCCAGCAAGATTACTACGCGACAATTCCCCTTTCAGGTTTCCATCCTCATCAACAACCGGAAGAGGGTACTTCCCTTCAAGCGTCTCGGGAATCACACTCTCCAGCATGGCATCGGGTGAAATACCGGGCATATCTTCCCAGACTTTATTACTCATTTTCTGAGAATCATCACTGCATGCTTCCAGAGCATCCTGAGTGACCACGCCCTGATATCCATCAGCATTTACATAATAGCCATAATCGCCTTTAATCGCTTTCATCTGCACAAGTGCTTCGGCAATGGTATCTGCGGTAATACGTCGTGAAGGCGGTTTCATAACGGTTTCTACGGTCAAGGCTCTGGCGCGATTGACATCTTTAACGAACGCCTCAACATAATCGGTAGCGGGGTTAAGAAGAATATCGTCTGGCGTACCTTGCTGAACCATCTCACCATCTTTCAAAATAGCAATACGATCACCTAATCTGAGCGCTTCATCCAGATCGTGAGTAATGAAAATAATAGTTTTATGTAATTTATCCTGAAGTTCAATCAGCTGATCCTGCATTTCGCTACGAATCAACGGATCTAATGCCGAGAATGCTTCATCCATTAACAAAATTTCAGCATCAGTACACAAGGCTCGCGCCAATCCTACTCTCTGTTGCTGACCGCCCGATAGTTGCGCGGGATATTGAGCTTCATATCCAGCCAGACCGACGGTTTCAAGCCATTCAGTCGCCTTAGCAGTCCACTCTGCCTTGCTCTTTCCTTGAATGGAAAGACCATAACCCACATTTTCAAGCACAGTACGATGTGGCATCAACCCAAAGCGCTGAAACACCATCGACATCTTATGCCGTCTGAACTGTTCCAGCTCTTTAGAAGAGAGTTTCATCACGTCAATATTGTCGACTTTGATGACGCCTTCGGTCGGATCAATCAAGCGGTTAAAGTGACGGATTAGGGTCGACTTCCCAGAACCTGACAAACCCATGATAACGAAAATTTCGCCTTTATTAATCGTTAAATTAATGTCTTTCAGGCCTAACGTATGTCCGGTTTCAGCAAGAATATCGTCTTTTGAGCGCCCTTCATGAACCAGCGGCATAACTGATGCAGGCTTATTCCCAAAGAGTTTATAAAGACCTTCAATCTTAATTAGTGGTTCAGGCATTTTCTATACCCTGCATATGTCGTTGGGTTCGTTTTGCATAAGCTTGTGAAACACGGTCAAAAATAATAGCAAGCGCAACAATTGCCAGACCATTAAACAAACCTAAGGTGAAATATTGATTAGTAATCGACTTCAATACAGGCTGCCCTAATCCTTTAACACCAATCATTGACGCGATAACGACCATAGAAAGGGCCATCATAATCGTCTGATTAATACCCGCCATAATAGTAGGCATAGCCAAGGGTAGCTGAACACCAAACAAGCGCTGAGTTGGGTTTGCTCCATAAGCGGTTGCCGCTTCCATTACTTCTGAGTCAACTAAACGTATCCCAAGGTTGGTTAAACGAATAACAGGGGGAATTGCATAAATAATAACCGCGATAACGCCCGGTATTTTCCCGATTCCCAACAGCATCACTACGGGTATCAAATATACGAAAGCTGGCATCGTCTGCATAATATCCAGCATCGGTGTAATAACGCTACGCGCTTTATCAGAGCGGGCCATCACAATACCAATAGGAATACCTAAACCAATCGCCATCAGAGTACAGACGGTAATGATACTCAGCGTTCGCATCGTATCTTCCCACATGCCAAAATAACCGATGGCAAGGAACGAGACGACGACACCCAATGATAACTTCCATGAACGGCTCACGAGATATACCAGTGCGGCGACAGCAACAATAATGATCCACCAAGGCGTGGTAAGCAGTAATTTTTCGAACCATACAAGAAACATCAACAGAGGATCAAAAACTGACTCAATAACCTCTCCGTACTCTCTGGAAAAGTCACGGTAAGCTGAGTCCAGCCCTTTACGAATTTCAACTAAATCTACACGGTCCATCTGGGGAAATTTTGTTAACCATGACGAGTCGGCCATGCGTGTACCTCAAATATGCAACAAAGGAGCTACGGCCAGCAAAAGCTGGCCTGATTTTTCATAATTACAGGTTATCGAGCGCTTTTTGCACTTTTTCCGCAACATCTGCAGGAACCCATGTCATCCAATTATCTTTGTTATTAGTTAGGTAATATTCCATTGCCACATCGCCATCGGCTTGATTATCTTCCATCCAGGCAAGTAGCTCGTTCATCTTTTCATTTTTAAATGAACGTTTAGACAAATATTCATAAGCGGCTGGAGATCTAGCAGCAAAGCTCTCTGTTGTTAGCGTTTGTACTAAAGAAGGTGGGTACATTGTCACCTTAGGCTCGAGACAATCTTCTTTCGATGAGCAGTTTATAAACTCTTCTTTATCGACCCCTGACCCAAAATCAACCTTGACCATTTTATACTTACCAAGCACGGCTGTGGGTGCCCAATAATAGCCAAACCATGGTTCCTGTCGTGCATAGGCTTTGGCAATAGAGCCAGACAAACCTGCACCTGAACCCGGGTCAATCAAATCAAACCCTTTATCTTTAAGTTTTAGTGCAGTAAATAAGTTTCCTGAAGAGATCTGGCAGTTCCACCCGGCCGGACAACCATAAAAAGCTGACTTCTCCGGATCTTCCGGATGCTTAAACATGGCTGCACTTTTAATTACACCCTCAATCGTAGCCAGACTCGGGTCCTTATCCACCATATATTGCGGAACCCAGAAGCCTTCCTCGCCACCATCAGAAAGGGATTGACCCGCGAAACGTAAACGTTTCTCGGCTACCCCTTTATCCAATGCGTCCTTCATTGAGTTACTCCACATTTCAGGAGCGATATCAGGTTCACCTTTTTCAATCATGGCGGTGCCTGTCGGCATAGTATCGCCAGGCACAAGCTCGGCTTCACAACCATAGCCTTTCTCAAGGATGAAACGGTCAATATTGGCGATTAAACTGGCAGAGCTCCAGTTCATGTCTGCAATAGTGACTTTTCCACAGCTATTATCAGCCTGCGCTAATGAACTCGCAATCAACAATGGTATTGCTATAAAAATAGGCTTCATATGGGCATCCACATCCTAAATCTGACATAAAGATAATATACCTTACACCTCTAATGATTAGATCTCAAATCAAATACCCATTATACTCATCTGATTGCTTTATACCGCAAGGTTCAGATTTCTTGGAGTAACTATGTTGAACTTATTATGAGCAGCTCTTTGTACTGGCAGGAAGTTTTAATTTCATTGCGGCGCATTATCCGCGCCACCGACATGCAATCCAAACGCATTATGAAAACCTGTGGGCTTACTATTCCGCAAGTCATGGTTCTGCGCGCCATCAATATTCTGGGAGATGTCACGGTTAAACGAATCTCTGATGATGTATCCCTCAGCCAGGCCACTGTGACAACTATCCTTAACCGCCTTGAAGATCGCCAACTGGTTGAGCGTGTTCGTAGTGTAAAAGATCGCCGCATCGTCAATGCGCGTCTGACGAACACAGGAGAACAGACATTAGCGTCCGCCCCTCCGCTACTTCACGAAGAGTTTATTAGTCGCTTTGGGAATTTAGATGATGTTGAAAAGGTAAGAATTCTTTCATCATTACAGCAAGTAGCAACAATGATGGATGCAGGATCGTTAGATGCGGCTCCTTTACTGGATATAGCAGCACCGGCAAAAGATATACTTAGCGAGGTTTCCAACGAACCGCTTCAGACAGACTCTGCAATAGCAAAAGCAACAACATAATCACGCTCGTCACTGTAAGAGATATGCACAGTATCAATACCCTGACGCTGAGCATGTGCTTGAGCGCCACCTGAAAGAAAAACCTCAGGCTTTCCCAGTTCATTATTGCTGATGGCTATATGCTGCCAGCTGACACCACGCCCAATACCTGTACCCAGAGCCTTCACAACAGCCTCTTTTGCGGCAAAACGCTTAGCAAAAAAGCGCTCAGGTTGAGCGCTTTTCTCATAGAACTCCAACTCAGCCAGCGTTAAGACACGCTTGGCCAAGCCAGGGGTTCGCTTAAGCGCTGCACATGCACGCTCAAGCTGAAGGATATCAGTCCCAATCCCATGAATCATCGCGTCAGGGCATCTCGCTGTGATTGAACCCGTGTTTGTGCAATTGTCATGAGCTGTTTCATTTCAGCAACCGCCTCTTTCAACCCAACAAAAACGGCCCGGGCAATAATACCATGACCAATATTCAGTTCATTTAGCTGCGGGATTTCAGCAATCTGCTCAACATTGTGATAATGCAATCCATGACCCGCATTAACAATCAACCCCTTCTCAAAGGCATACGCAGCTGCTTTCTGGATACGCTGCAGCTCATTTTTTTGTTCGGCGGGTGTCTCAGCATCAGCATAGGCCCCCGTATGCAGCTCAATGACAGGTGCGCCACAGGCAAGTGTCGCATCTATCTGGGCGTTATCCGGATCGATGAAAAGCGACACTTCAATACCGTGAGCAGCAAGACGTTGTGCAGCTGACCTGATCTTTTCCAGCTGCCCGACAACATCCAATCCCCCTTCGGTGGTGAGTTCTTCGCGTTTTTCAGGCACTAAACAGCAATGCCTTGGCTTCACCTCAGAAGCGAGGCCGATCATCTCTTCAGTGACTGCCATTTCAAAGTTCATACGTGTTTGCAGTGTTTCTTTCAGCATGTAGATATCACGATCCTGGATATGTCTTCTATCTTCACGCAAATGCACCGTAATCCCATCTGCACCAGCCTCTTCTGCCAATGCGGCCGCTAAAACAGTATCCGGATACCGTGTACCTCGCGCCTGACGCAGTGTCGCAACATGATCAATATTAATGCCTAATAATAAGCGGCTTGGCTCAACCACGGTGTATTCCTCATTGTTTCTGAAAGAGTGAACGGCTATTCAATGGCCGACCAGCAAGTAGATGATCAATCGCAAGACGCATGAGTCGTTTAGCTGACTGACGTGTTTCAGGCGTATCATAGCAATCCTGCTCGATAGCTAGAAGATCTTTACCATGAAAACAGCGACTCCGATCTGCATCAGCAACAAGCGTAACCTTTCTGAACCGCCAATGATCCACGTCAAACAGATAGAGTCCCAGTTCTGAAATCGAATCCATTGGTAATCCATAACCTGTTTCCGCCAGTAATCGATGTTCAAAGGTACGCAATGCACCTTCTATATCCAGTCCTGAGATTAATTCATTCAGCACATACTGATAATAGACGTATAAATGAGGGTGAGGATCGAAAGGAGAAAGCAGCCGCTGCATCATCTCATTGACATACATACCGCACATCAGCGCTCGGCCTTGCATAATGCCATTCATTCCCACTGACTCGGCTTGCGTCAGGGTTTTTAACTGCTGGCGACCTCGCAGGGTTATCTGCAATGGAACGAAAGGCTGCAGCACGCCCCGCAGTTTTGAACCCGGGCGGCGTGAACCTTTAACGACGGCGCTGATTCGCCCTTGTTCCAACGTAAAGAAGTCGACTAATGCACTGGTTTCAAGGTAGGGACGGGAATGAAGTACGTAGGCCGCTTGCGCGTCAACCTTGTAGTTCATTATTCGCCATGATCATAGCCGAGACTGCGCAAGGCACGTTCATCATCGGCCCAGCCACGGCGAACTTTTACCCAGAGCTTCAGCATTACTTTACAATCAAACAAAGCCTCAATATCTAAACGAGCATCCCGTCCAATCGTTTTCATGCGGTCGCCTTTGTCTCCAATAATAATCTTCTTCTGGCCTTCTCGTTCTACCAAAATTAGTGCGCTAATGGTTAACAACCTTCCGTCATGTACAAACTCTTCTATCTCAACGGCTGCACCATAGGGCACTTCGTCACCGACATTGCGCATCAACTTTTCACGTACGATTTCCGCTACCATAAAACGCGAACTTCGATTGGTTAGCTGATCTTCCGGGTAATGATGCACACCTTCAGGCATGTAGCTGCAGATAATCTCTTCCAGCTTGTCTACATTCCTTCCGCTCTTAGCAGAGATAGGAATAATATCGGCAAAATTCATTTTTTCTGCAAGAATGCCAAGCTGCGGCAATAACGATGACTTATCAGCCAATTGATCGACTTTATTAACGACCAGAATTACCGGACATTTGGCGTGCTGAACTTTTTCAAGAACAATCTGGTCTTCTTCAGTCCAGGCGGTTCTATCGACAAGAAAAAGAACCAGATCCACACCGCGTAATGCTTCCGATGCGGCCTTGTTCATGTAACGGTTCAGTGCTTTATTTTGTTCTTTATGTAACCCAGGAGTATCCACAAACATAATCTGCAGATCATCCACTGTCTTAATGCCCAGTATCTGATGGCGGGTTGTTTGTGGCTTTTTCGAAGTAATACTGAGTTTCTGCCCTAACATGAAATTCATCAATGTTGATTTACCCATATTAGGGCGTCCAACGATCGCAACAAAACCACAGCGTTGCTCATCACCTTCTGAATTTTCAGGTTGAATCCAGCTTTGCATATCTTCGCTCATTTTTTCACCTCTTCTACTTGAAGAAGCGCTTGCTTAGCAGCTTCCTGTTCAGCCTGGCGACGGCTATTTCCAACCCCTTCAGTGGGCTGATCCAATGGCTGTATACGGCAAGTGATATAAAATGTTTGTGCATGTGCTTCACCCTCCACCCTGACCAATTCATAATCGGGCAAAGGAAAACGGCGCGATTGGAGATATTCCTGTAAGCGAGTTTTTGAATCTTTTAATGCTTCATCAATATCAAGGTTAGTAAGTCGTTCTTCAAACCAGCCTAAAATAAAGCCTCTAACCACTTCAAGATTACTGTCCAGATAAATGGCACCGATTAACGCTTCAACAGCATCAGCTAATATCGAGTCGCGGCGAAAGCCACCACTTTTTAATTCACCTGGGCCAAGCCGAAGATAATCACCGAGCTTTAACTCACGCGCGATTTCGGCAAGTGTCTCCCCTTTAACCATACTGGCCCGCAAACGACTTAACTGCCCTTCTCTTGCTTTAGGAAAGCGTTGAAAAAGATCGTCCGCTATAACGAAATTAACAATCGAGTCGCCAAGAAACTCCAGACGCTCATTATTGCTTTTTCCACAGCTTCTGTGTGTCAGTGCTAACTCACAATAAGCGGGTTCATTAAATGAGTAACCGAGGCGACGTGTCAGTTCAGGTATAGATTTAATCAAGGTCTTACTGCTTCATAATATTCTGCAAATTTTATAACAGCATCGACATTGAAAAACATCGGAAGCCGAACTTCATACTTCAGGTCAAACTTCAGCAATCCTTTGTCATCAATGATGCTCAACGCTTCCGGATTCGGCAAGCTCACCTGATTAATATACAAACGCTGATTGATATCAGTTCTGATCGTAGCCAATGGTTTGCGTAACTCGTCATAGTCAACTGTGATATTTTCAAGCACAGATTTAACCGCCATATGATCAAGATAGGGCTGATATATTTTAAATGCTGTTGCCAACAAGCTTCCTGCCATCATCAGCACTATTAACATACTGAAGAACGATGCACCTCTTTCATGTCTAGCCATTATTCTCACCAACGTGTTCTGGGATTAATTAATAGATCGCATGGCGGTAACATCAGGAATGCTAAAGAAGCTTGGCCAGTGCATCCAGACGGCAAAAGCCTTACCCACTAACATCTCATCCGGTACAAACCCCCAATAACGGCTGTCATTACTGTTATCGCGGTTATCACCCATCACAAAATACTGCCCCTCAGGCACTGTCCATTCACCAGTCCTGTTTGGCGCTTGTACATCATTATAGATTTCGTGAGCAACTTCGCCCAACTTTTCGTTATAAAGTAATGTCTGTGGACTTCTTGGTGGTAATTTTGCCAGCAAGTCCTGCATCTGAGGCTCGCCATTCACATAAATTATTTTATCCTGATAGCGAATCACATCACCGGGCAAACCCACTACACGCTTAATATAGTTTACGGCAGGATCATTCGGGTATTTGAATACCACTACATCGCCGCGCTCAGGATCATTAAACGGAACGACTTTAGAGTTCAATACTGGCAAGCGCAATCCGTAGTGATATTTATTCACCAGAATAAAATCACCTATTTGCAAGGTAGGCAACATAGACCCCGAAGGTATCTGGAATGGCTCTACCAAAAAAGACCTGACGACCAGCACTACAGCAAGAACCGGGAACATTGACTGTGAAAAATCAGCCCACCATGACATTCTGGTGATTTTTTCTTTTACCTCCTCCGGAAGTTGACCATCGGCGGATTGTTCTGCCGCCAGCAAAACCTCCTTTCGCCCTTCAGCAAACAGGAGCGTATCAGCTAACCATGCAACCCCAGTGACAAACGTAGCCAATACCAAGACAAATGCAAAATCAAAATTCATCGTTTTTCCTTAACTATCCATTTTCAAAACGGCCAGGAAAGCTTCCTGCGGAATATCGACACTACCGACCCGTTTCATACGCTTTTTACCTTCTTTCTGCTTCTGCAATAGCTTTTTCTTACGACTTACATCGCCACCGTAACATTTTGCGATAACGTTTTTACGTAATGCTTTAACCGAAGTTCGGGCAATAATTTTCCCACCCAAAGCCGCTTGAATAGCCACGTCAAACATTTGCCGGGGAATCAGCTCTTTCATTTTTTCACATAAAGCACGGCCACGAAATTGCGCGTTATCCTTGTGTAAGATAAGCGCTAAAGCATCCACTTTTTCGCTATTAATCAATACATCCATACGGACTAATGAGGCCGGCTCAAAACGAACAAAATTATATTCAAGTGATGCATAGCCGCGGCTTACTGATTTGAGACGGTCAAAAAAGTCCAGTACAACCTCTGCCATCGGCAACTCGTAAGTCACCTGTACTTGCTGCCCAACGAACTGCATATTTTTCTGCACTCCGCGCTTCTCAACACACAAGCCAATCACCTGTCCAAGGTAGGTGTTGGGTACGAGTATGTTGGCCTGAACAATTGGTTCACGCATCTCTTTAACACGTGCAGGATCCGGTAACTTTGAAGGGCTATCAATATGAATAACTTCATCGGTATTCAATAATATTTCATAAATTACTGTTGGCGCAGTGGTAATCAGGTCAAGATCATATTCACGTTCGAGTCGTTCTTGAATGATCTCCATATGAAGCATACCCAGAAAGCCACAGCGAAAGCCAAAGCCCAGTGCATCAGACGTTTCTGGTTCAAAAAACAACGAAGCATCGTTTAAGGTTAACTTATCCAGTGCATCGCGGAAATCTTCATAGTCATCAGAGCTGGTAGGAAAAAGTCCCGCATACACTTGCGGCTGTACTTTTTTAAACCCTGGAAGCACAGCCACATCAGGTGTTTTAGCGTGGGTAATCGTGTCCCCGACCGGTGCTCCATGAATGTCCTTAATACCGGCGACGACATAGCCAACCTCACCGGCTTTAAGAATGCCGGTTTCAGTTCTTTTCGGCGTAAATATACCTACGGAATCAACCAACTGAGTTTGCCCGGTTGATTTCATGAGAATTTTATCTTTTTTGCGTAATGTTCCGTTTTTGACACGAACCAGGGAAACCACACCCAGATAATTATCAAACCACGAGTCAATAATTAACGCCTGCAGCGGAGCATCAATATCGCCTTCAGGAGCAGGGATGGTCTGGACTAGTGCTTCCAGCACATCATCTATGCCCATACCGCTTTTAGCCGAACAAGAGATTGCATGGGTTGCATCTATGCCAATAACCTCTTCAATCTCATGACGAACGCGTTCAGGCTCTGCCTGCGGCAGGTCCATTTTATTGAGCACCGGAAGCACTTCCAGCCCTTGTTCTAAAGCCGTATAGCAGTTCGCTACCGATTGCGCTTCAACCCCCTGAGCGGCATCAACAACCAGCAACGCCCCCTCGCATGCTGCCAGCGATCGTGACACCTCGTACGAAAAATCCACATGCCCTGGGGTATCGATAAAATTCAGCTGATAAGTTTTCCCATCCTTTGCCGTGTAATCCAATGTCACACTCTGGGCTTTAATGGTAATGCCACGCTCTCTTTCCAGATCCATGGAATCAAGGACTTGAGCCGCCATTTCACGTGATGAAAGACCGCCACACGTCTGAATAAAACGATCAGCCAGTGTGGATTTACCATGGTCAATATGGGCAATAATGGAAAAATTGCGGATATGCTCGATCTTACTCACAATATTTGATTCTCAGGCACTTGAAGCGATTGGCGAAGCTTACGAAAAAGGCGCAAGTTTAACGTATTTATAGGCTTTCGGCTATCTCGCTGGTCGAATAACAGCATAACAGCCAGATACAAAAACACCCCAAACGGGGGTGTTTTTAAACAATTGAAGACTTTACAAATTAACTACCCAATTTAAGCGGAATAAACAATGGGCTGCCACGACGTACGATCCGCAAAGGCACTGAACGACCCGCCGGCAAATCATTAACCAAACTGATAAACTGCTTAATTGATTCAACACGCTTGCCATTCAGCATGGTGATAACATCACCGGCCACTAAGCCAGCATTCGCACCAGCACCTGCTAATACTTTTTCAATAACAACACCGTTACGAAGATTCCACTTATCTTTTTGTTGATCTGTTAATTCAGAAACAACAACATTGAGGCGATTACCCTCTGGCTCAGGAGAAATACCATGAGAAGCCTTTTCTGTCCGCTCCCCATCCGCTAACGTACCGATTTTTACTGCTATTTTTCTATTTTTGCCGCCGCGGACGATATCAAGCTCAACACTACTACCCGGCACAACTCGTCCCACCTGATGCGGCAGATCTGAAGAAAGATTAATGCGCTGACCATCAAATTTCAGAATGATATCACCGTCCTGCAAACCAGCATTTTCAGCAGGGCTATCTGGAAGCACCTTGGCCACCAGAGCGCCTGCTGGCTTATCTAGTCCAAAAGATTCAGCTAAATCCTTATTAACCTCCTGGATAACAACACCCAACCAACCGCGTGTCACAAAACCATCTGACTTTAACTGTCTGGATACATTCATCGCTACATCAATAGGGATAGCAAAAGACAACCCCATAAAACCACCAGAGCGCGTATATATCTGTGAGTTAATGCCTACCACTTCCCCTTCCAGATTAAATAGCGGACCACCGGAATTACCAGGGTTGATAGCGACATCTGTCTGAATAAATGGAACATAGGTTTCGTTTTCCAACGCCCGGCCTGTTGCACTGACTATCCCCGCCGTCACCGTATGATCGAATCCAAATGGCGACCCTATCGCCAACACCCACTCACCCGCCTCTAGCGTCGACGAGTCACCAAACTTCACAACAGGCAGATCCCTGGCATCGATTTTCAAAAGAGCAACATCTGAGCGTTCATCAGAGCCAACAACCTCCGCGTCTAATTCGCGACGATCATTTAAACGCACTAAAACCTGATCCGCGCCTTTGATCACATGATGGTTAGTAAGAATGTAACCATCCGTACTAATAATAAAACCAGATCCTAGTGATTGAGGAGCCTTCTGGGAGGGAGCATCAGGCGATTGATCCTGATCAGGAAACCGAAAAAAATGCCTGAAAATCTCAGGTATCTCTTCTCCATTAGGCCCTTTAAAATCAAACCCAGGCAGCGACTGCCTGCTTTTCTTCTGTATCGTACTGATATTAACAACAGCAGGTGCTGCTTTTTTGACCAGACTTTTAAAATCGGGCAGCTCAGCCTTTACAGACGACGCGACTACCGACAGCAACAAAAAAGATGCAATCACAAAACGTTTCATGATTTAACTATCCCTTCACTATTTAAGAAATCCTGAGCAATACAGGGTTAAATTGGGAGCGATTATCCAGCCGTTGACCCCACAACTTCACGCCTAAGAAGCCAACTAAAAGACCAACGAAAGATGTCAGTATGATAGTGACTTCAGCATATTCAAGATATTCAGCCAAGCCACCCAGCAAAACCATCAACAACAGCGGTAACAAATACATCAGAGCTGATACTTTTAAAAAACTTCCTTCATCGATACCGACAACAACCCTATCGCCCGTTTTCACTAAAATGCTGGCCGGATTGTCAATTTCTAACTGCGTCATCTTAGATGCAGCCCACTCTGAAATAGCTTTTTGTCCGCAACTTTGCTTTGCCTGGCACTGCCCACATGCAGAGCTTCGTTCAGATTCTATTAGCACTCGCCCGTCGACAACACTGACTACCGTTGCATACTCTTCAATCATAATTAACGAACTGATTTCACGGAAGCCGCTATACGATCAGCGATCATCAAAGGAACATCTCCGACCACAGTAACGAAACCATTCTCTGTTGCACGCCCAACAGCCACGATATTATTTGATTGCACTACGCCTGAAGGAACACTTTGACGCCCTAAAGGCTCAATACTGATTGAAACGGAGTGCTTACCATTACTGAATACCATCACTTCGGCATGTGGCATGACTTCATGACGGACCTGCTGGTATCCCTCAGGCAACCAATCAGTTTGCCATGCAGGCTGACTAGAACTCAGCAAGTGTCGATGCTGTTCAATGTAACGATTTAATCCTTGTGACAGACGGATAACTTCCGGCTCACCGGAGCTACCAGAAACGCTTTTATTTGGCGCAGCGTAATTACTACTGTACTGCGCACGCACAAAATCCTTCGAACTCTGAACACTCGGAATGGTATAAGCCTGCCTGAAAGAGCCGTCAACTGCTGCATCATTGTTTATAAACTGCTGGCCGCCGAGGATTACGATAGCGGTCACAGAAGCCGCCATGGCCATACTGACCACTGGCTTCCACCATGCATGCTGCTCGCTATTATCGAGCGTTTCAGCAACCGGTGACTGAACAGCCGGCTGATCTTTTTCGCCCTCTAGCGCCGCACTTACTCTGGAAACCAGATTTGTATTCATTGCCTGTTGGCTAATGCCTTCACCATGAATAGCTTGTTGAGCAAGGTGGTAACGTTGCCATTTATCAAGAGACTGCTCACAATCAAGGCCTTCTTTATCCTGAATACGCGCAAGCACCCGGCGTAGTTCAAAAGATGAAACCTCACCATCCATCGCCGCCGAAAGGGACGCGGAAAGCGACTCGTTAGACTCATCGCTCATAAATACACCTCATCATTGGACCTTCATGTTAAATATCAACTTAAATACCAAAAAGCATCACTCCATCAGCGGTGCTATTTGTTTATCAATCGCCTCTCTGGCTCTGAAAATCCGCGAACGAACTGTTCCCACAGGACAGTCCATAACTAACGCGATATCTTCATAGCTCATTCCATCAAATTCACGCAAGGTCAGTGCCGAGCGTAAATCCTGTGGAAGCTGATCCAGCGCTTTTTTGACAACTAATTCTAACTCGTCTCTAAATAGACTATTTTCTGGGTTCTCAAGTTCCCTTAATTCGTCTCCGCCATCAAAATATTCCGCATCCGCCACATCCACATCCACATCCGGCGTCCTTCTGCTTCTCGATACCAGATGATTTTTAGCTGTATTGATAGCAATTCTGTAAAGCCATGTATAAAAGGCACTGTCCCCCCTGAAACGCGGCAATGCACGATAAGCTTTTATAAAAGCCTCCTGTGCAATATCCATTGCTTCATGGTGGTCATATACATAACGACCGACTAAACCAATAATTTTGTGCTGATACTTACCAACAAGAAGATCAAAAGCACGCTTATCCCCGGCCTGAACCCTCTCTACCAACTGTTGGTCGATATCCGTCTGGTTCTCACTCGACACCACTAATCCTTATCACCAATAAGAACAAAAACCTACCCGAAAACAACGGATACTATAAACAGCGCAGTATGTAACCGGATTCTACTTAAATGCAACCCTCAGCTTTTTACAAACTATGAATATGACTCGGCATAGAAAAAATAGTTCACTATCAAATTCGGATAAAATACATGACGTTATTATAGAGAAAACGGCATAATAGACGCCCGACACAACGGAATTGATGTACTAGCATGCAACAAGAATTTGATATCCTTATCATTGGTAGCGGGGCAGCCGGGCTTTCTCTGGCACTACGCCTGGCAGATTCTGCAAAAATAGCAGTACTCAGCAAAGGCAGTCTGACAAGCGGCTCGACCTGGCTTGCTCAAGGCGGCATAGCCGCGGTGCTTGATGAAACCGATCTAATACAAGATCATGTCTCAGATACACTTACCGCCGGTGCTCACTTAAGCCACAATGATGCTGTCGAGTTCACCGTAAAAAATGGACGACAATCCATCGAATGGCTCATCGAACAAGGTGTACCTTTTAGCCGCGATGGTAAACGTTACCATCTGACGCAGGAAGGGGGACATTCGCATCGACGCATCATCCATGCCGCTGATGCAACCGGCAGAGCCGTGCAAGAGACTTTGATAACTCGCGCAAAAGAGCACGACTCCATCCATCTTTTTGAACACTGTACCGCCGTAGACCTTATCACCAGACGCAAACTGAAGCGCGCCAATAATCGCTGCCTGGGTGCTTACGTTTTTGATTCTTCAACAGGTCATGTCAACGTTTTAAAAGCAAAGTTTGTTGTTTTAGCAACTGGCGGAGCGTCAAAAGCGTACCTTTACACCAGTAATTCTGATGGTGCCAGCGGCGATGGTATCGCCATGGCCTGGCGGTCAGGCTGCCGTGTGGCTAATATGGAGTTCAACCAATTCCATCCCACCTGCCTCTACCACCCTCAAGCAAAATCATTTCTCATTACTGAGGCAGTTCGGGGCGAAGGAGGTAAATTACTCCTGCCTGACGGGACACGCTTTATGGATAAATTTGATAAGCGCGGTGAGCTGGCCCCCAGAGACATTGTGGCCCGCGCTATTGACCATGAAATGAAACGCCTGGGAAGCGACTGCCTGTATCTTGATATTTCTCACAAGCCGAAAAGTTTTATCCTTGAGCACTTTCCTACTATTTACGAGCGCTGCTCCAAACTAGGAATAGATATCTCAAAAGATCCTATTCCTGTTGTACCCGCTGCGCACTACACTTGCGGCGGCGTTATGACGGACCAACAAGGACATTCGGATTTAAACGGACTTTACGCTATTGGTGAAACCTCTTTCACGGGCCTGCATGGCGCCAACAGGCTTGCCTCAAACTCACTTCTGGAGTGTCTTGTCTTTGCCGAATCAGCGGCCAATGATATTCGCAGCCGACTCGATGAAAGCTTAGACACCGCCTACATCCCTGATTGGGACGAGTCTCAGGTAACGGACTCAGATGAAGATGTGATTATTTCGCACAACTGGGATGAGCTAAGACGCTTTATGTGGGACTATGTTGGTATTGTCAGAACCAACAAACGTTTGCGCAGAGCAAAACATAGAGTCGATCTATTGCAACAAGAAATTACCGAGTACTACTCAAACTATAAGATCAGTAAAGATTTGTTGGAACTACGTAATTTAGCATTAGTCTCAGACCTGATCATTCGTTCAGCAGCGCTTCGCAAGGAGAGCCGAGGGCTACATTACACACTTGATTACCCAGGCCAGGGACCGGAACCTCGCGATACGATACTAACTCCCATTAACTTCGAATGGCCTTAGACACCAAGGCCATTTTTCCCAACTTCAGCGCTACTTTCAATCGCCTTAACCCCTCATGCGAAACCGAATCAGGAAAAATCGCTATTGAGATTCTTTCCCCGGACTTCGTGATTACTCTGAAGGCAAATAAATAAGGCAGTAAATGTATCTTTTCGATCATCAAACCATCGTGCCAACTTCCATCTGCGCGTAACAACTTCATTGACTGCCTGTCTAAATCCCAGATCAAACGTATTACTTCAGGCTTGTCGAAGGGAAGGCAAACCAGGACAAGCAGCAGCGCCCCCAAAAACAACAAGAAAATAAGCGAAATATTAGAATAGAGCCCGGCACAAAAAGCTATTATCAGGCAACTGAAATAAAAAGCCCGAAAATAGCGCGAAGGCCTGATGGTTATATCAAGAGGGCTGAACACGATCTAAAATAATTCGTACTATTTTATGTAAGTCGGGATCTTGCGGTATTTCCCTCTCCATTACCCAGAGAAAAATATCCTGATCTTCGCAAGCCAAAAGATTCACAAAACGATCCTGATCATCCTCCGGTAAGTCCCGAAACGCTTCTTTAACAAACGGTTCAAACAGGAGGTCAAGCTCAAGCATGCCTCGACGACTTTGCCACAATAAACGACGTATATCTTCTTCAGAATACATAGCAACTCAAATATAAAATGTTATTAAAGGGGTATTTAACACCAATATAAAAAACTAAAGAAGCATGATTCGTCATTTTTAATGAATTAGTTTGTCCGTAACAAAAAACAACTAAACAGCCTCTCCGTTTAGAATAGAGCATTGAGATTCTTTTCATCTCTCACAGGCATAAAAAAACCCCGATCACAGCGTGATCGGGGTTTCTCTAATAGGTGCTTGGCAATGACCTACTCTCACATGGGGAAACCCCACACTACCATCGGCGCTAAAACGTTTCACTGCTGAGTTCGGGATGGGATCAGGTGGTTCCATTTCGCTATGGTCGCCAAGCGTAAACTGTCACAACGAGGATTTGATGAATGTTTTTGGTTGGTATCTTTTGTGTTTGTCTGTGTTAACAAGCGCTAGTAACTTTATCTTTTACGGTGATGCCTACTTCATTCAGC
>NZ_FOOU01000015.1 GCF_900113275.1 Neptunomonas qingdaonensis | reverse complement strand
AGTTCGGTCCCTATCTGCCGTGGGCGTTTGAGATTTGAGAAGAGTTGCTCCTAGTACGAGAGGACCGGAGTGAACGAACCTCTGGTGTTCCGGTTGTCACGCCAGTGGCATTGCCGGGTAGCTACGTTCGGACGGGATAACCGCTGAAAGCATCTAAGCGGGAAGCCCCCTTCAAGATGAGATCTCGCTGGGAACTTGATTCCCCTAAAGAGCCGTTTAAGACTAAGACGTTGATAGGCTGGGTGTGGAAGCGCTGCGAGGCGTTGAGCTAACCAGTACTAATTGCTCGTGAGGCTTGACCATATAACGCCAAAGGCGTGTGGGAAGCATGTTGTGATGCTGAATGAAGTAGGCATCACCGTAAGAGATAAAGTTACAGACTAGCGCTTGTTAACACAGACAAAGACAAAAGATACCAACAGAAAACATTCATCAAATCCTCGTTGTGACAGTTTACGCTTGGCGACCATAGCGAAATGGAACCACCTGATCCCATCCCGAACTCAGCAGTGAAACGTTTTAGCGCCGATGGTAGTGTGGGGTTTCCCCATGTGAGAGTAGGTCATTGCCAAGTACCTATTAGAGAAACCCCGATCACGCTGTGATCGGGGTTTTTTTATGCCTGTAAAACGCCCGCGAGAAATGAAATTCTTTGTATTCATATTTGATGTATCCGTTAGGATTTCATTTTAGGGTTTCTGATTATTTTTCCTGTATTATTTACCCGCAACTCATTATTAATAGATAGGTCATGAAATGTCGGAGTCAACGGTTTTTGTTCTCATCGGTTTAGGCGTGTTGATTATTTTTTTTCTCTCGTTCTTTATTTATAAGAAATACATATCGTTAGTAAATATTAAGAGGCAAAAAGAAGAGCAGGCTGAGCGTTTACGTGCTGCACAAGAAGAAAAGTATAAGCATATTATTGATAGCCTTAAGATTTTATCTCAGGCTTTAATGACAGAGCAGGTGGGTGTGGTTGAAGGAGCGATTCGAATAAAAGTACTGATTGATCATCATGACCCTGATCTACATAAAAATCAGTCTTATGCGGTATTCTCCGATATTTTTGCTGAAACGGAGCATATCCCATTTTTAAAGGCCTGGAAGGAGCTTGATAAACGCTCTAAGCGTAAATATGAACTCTTTATGTCTGATATTGAGATGAAGAGAGGCGAAGAGGTAAAAGCTGCGGCTGTGAAGCTAAATGCCGAATTGAGCCGGACCCTTCACTAACGTGGATTTTATTGTTGTTTTTCTTGTCACATTATTTCTTTTGCTCTTACTCGTAGTGTCAATGCTATTTGGGCGAGCCCCTACATATCGCCCGGATAAGAAGAGTGCTTGTTTATTGATTTCAGCATTATGTGATGGGAAATCTGAGGATGACAGGTGGCTTCTGTTCATTAGCATTCCTATCGTGCATGACCCTGACTTAGAGAAAATCAGGCTGCAATGCTATGAACTTGAGCTGCAAGCTGAAGATAACCAGGATGTGTGCTTTGGTTCGGGAATATTTCGCTACAACCCTGCAGGCATGAAACAATTAGAACAGATTAGGCAAAAGTTAAAGATATTGATAGATAATGAGCCGACTTACCGCTCTTTTTGATTTTCGGTTTGGTTTTGCATTTTTAATAAACGAGTAAGGCGCCATACGTACTTCCAGATGGTGCGCCAAGCTGGTATTTGACTTTCAAGCAATACTTGGATTTCTGCAACGCAACATTCGATCTCGGGTAATTCATATAATCCTGAGATTCCCGCCAGTTGATGATTGATCTCTTTTAAAGCAGTAATGTTCTGTAATTCGTAAGCTTGCTTGAGTTTGTGTATTAGAGATTGTAGTTCTTTGTGTACTTTGTCATGCCCTACACCATATTCGAGAATATCAGTTGTATGAGGAGGATATGGGGGGCATTGTGCTGTCGCATTCACGTCTTCCGGAATGAGTCGCTTGATGGTGTCTAAGAGTTCTTTATCATTGATTGGCTTAAGCAGAACCTTAGAAATACCTGCATCATACAGGGCGGTGTGTTCTCTCGGGATAATGTTGGCGGTTAATGCAATAACGGGTAGGTCTGGCCACTGCGTCTTAATCTGCCGAGTCGCCTCAAAGCCATCCATCACGGGCATGTGTGCATCCATTAAAACAATGTCAGGCTTGTGCTCTTGAACAAGTTTAATGGCTTCCAGCCCGGTGCTGGCTGAGTAGGTCTGGATATTATAAGTATCAAGAATTTTCTTAATCAGTATGCTATTAAATTCATTATCTTCAGCCACCACAACTCTTATTTGTTGTTCAGATTTTCTTTCTTCGCGGATGATTTTTTCGAGTTTCGCTGCTTTGTTTAACACCTGATAAATACGATGCGGTCTGACTGGTTTGTTTAATATAGATATATTGGACGACATTATGGGGAGATTCAAACAATTGGGCGATAGTACGATAACCTCTGTGCCGTTAGATTCTATTAGTGGTAATGCTGCCAGAACGGATTCCTGAAGCTCATGGTTAGCAGGTATACCAAAGATGATAGTGTCGTAAGTCCGCGTTAACTGTAGGAGTTTTGTTAAGTCGTTTGTCGTTACGAGCGTAGCAATCTGTTTTTCTAATTCGATTTTCAGAGCGTTGCTCAGGCTCGTATTGGCTTCATAATAAAGTACTGATTTTTGTAATTTTTCTACCTTTGTATTGATCTGTTCTTCTTGTGGTATCACTTTCAGTGCGAGAACAAGTGTAAGCGTCGTCCCTTTGCCTTGTTCGCTGCTCATGGATAATGTTCCCCCCATAAGCTCTGTCAGTCTTTTGGCAATCACTAAGCCAAGACCGGACCCGCCAAAGCGTCGTGTGATCGATGTATCTGCTTGAATAAAGGCCTTAAATAGTTGATTGAGCTGTGCCTGCGGAATACCAATGCCGCTATCGATAATTCGGATTGTGAATACACTTTGCTGTGTATTCATTGGTTTTGTTTCAAGATGAACTTCAACGTAGCCACTGTCTGTGAATTTGACCGCATTGGATACGATATTGGAAATAATTTGTCGCAGCCTTGTTGGGTCTCCTTCTACTTCAAGGAAGGTTGTGTCAGGAATATTAGCTATCAGTTCTAGCCCTTTTTCATGCGCTTGAGGTGCTTGCATTTCCAGGACGTCGTAGATGACCTCTACTAAGTTAAACGGAATATTTTCTATAGAAATAGCATCTTGCTGGAGTTTAGAAAAGTCCAGAATGTCATCAATAATAGATAGTAGCATCTGTGATGTTCGGTTGATGATTCGGATGTTTTCTAATTGTTCATCTGAGCAGGGGCTTTGTTGGAGTAGTTTGGCGAAACCGACAACAGATGTTAAGGGAGTACGTAGCTCATGGCTCATGCGGGCCAAAAAGTCATCTTTAGCTTTGTTTGCCTCATCTGCGCGTCTCCGTGCTTTTCCTAAGGCACTATTTTGTTGCTCTAAATGGTCTAAAGTTGATTGTAAACGCCGCGTCGCTAGTTCAACTCTTGATTCTTGATTTTTGATTGACGTGTGGATCGTATCCGCGAGGTTGTTAAGCCCAAAAGCGAGCGAGTTGAACTCTCCGGTATAGGTCTTGGTTATTCGTGCCTCATAATCACCTGCCTGAATCTTTTCCATTACTTGTGTGAGTTCGAGTATGGGTAAGCTGATACGTTTGCCAAAACGTCGAGCAAGAAAAAAGGTAAAAATGAAACCTACTAATAGCAGCATGGAGTTTGCAAAAAAGATTTGCTCCTCCTTTTTTATTTTTCTTGATTCCGATAGTATGACAACTACCCAACCTACCGTGTCAACTATCTGTTCTGATTCCTGAAATTCGGCATTGTCTAAAAAAGGAATACCCGTGGTCACTATAGGTTGTGTGAAATACCAATATTCACCCTCTTGATATGTTTGTGCAGCAGATACTTTTAAATCTACATTAAATTGATCAGAGCGTAAGATTAATTCATATTTGCCGTTAAGAAATAAAATATCAGCAACATCCTGCTCTAAGAGAGGGCCTTTACTGAGCGATTTAAGTAATTCGTTATTGTTAGTAATAAAGCCAAATTCTGACGATGATGCAATTAACCGAGCCAGTAACTGCCCTCTTTCTATAAGTGACTGCTCGGCATCATGCAAGCGCGTATAGGTGAAATATCCACCTAACAGTAATGAGATAAAGAGAAGCGGTAAGAGGGTCAGTAGTAAAATACGTTGTCTGATTCCGAGTTTATCTAACAAGCCTGTACTCATGTTAATTGATCCCTTCCAAATGATGTTGCAAGGTGTCAGTGTTTGGAAGCTGGATCTGTATGGTGTGTGCAGATTGATAATTTAATTTTACGCTAAAGTATTTCGGGTGCTCAGGCTTTGGCCAGGAACCTGTTGTTATAAAAGCATCTAGTGCTTCAGCCGTATGTGTGCCAATTTGTTCCGGTGATGAAAATACTGCAGCGAGCGCACCGGCATCTACGTATTTTTCAGAAAAGCCGATAAGTGGTTTTCTCCCTCGCAGTGTCATAAATAAAGACCACTTGGCGCTGGCGCGATTGAAGGCTGATTTATCGGGAATCGCTAAAAAGATATCCGTTTCCTGAATAACGGGTCGCAAGGTGTTAACAGGATTATCATCAGGGTTAAGCTGCACTGATTTTATCCTGAATCCGGTTTCTTCCGCTGCTTTATGGAGGCGCTGACTTTCCTTTATCGATGAGGCTCCAAAAACAGTGCCGATGCTTGTTCCATTTGGAGCAATTAAGCGCGCTAAGGTTAATTGTCGAAGCATTGATTGGTCAATAAAGATAGCAGTTGTGTTTTGCAGACTTCTTGGCGAGTTGCTTAGTAATTGCTCAAAGACTCTACGAGGCAAAAAGCTGGCAATAACCGGCGCTTCCGGAAATTTCTCTAAGGCTAGTTTAAATGCGGCAGATCCTACTGTTAAGAGCAGTTGTGGAGGCGCAGGAATAGTGTCAATGGTTGCTGGTGTGTATTCCTCAATTTGAATATCTGACTGGAGTGTCCTATGAATAGTTCGAACCACGACCTTGTAAGCTGGACTTTCAGAGCTAACTAGTATCGTTAGCTTACTGGCAGCAAAAGCCTGACAAAAAATGGATGTAAATAAGAGGATGGCAACTATTGTTACCAGTCTTATTTTTGTTATATCCCACTTTCTGTTGTTCATATTTTAGGGCAGTCCTTGCCAGAGGTGTTAAAAATCTAACGTCATTGTTAAGTATAGACGTCGGTCATACAGGTTTTTAATCTGAAATTCTGAGTACTGCTGATCAAACATGTTTTTGACTAAGAGGCTGGTCGTTAATTGCCTGTTGTGGCTTAAGTGAAAAGATTTAGACACTTTGAGGTCAGTTGTCTTATAGCTTTCTTTTACATTTGAACCTAACCACGTCACATCTGACATATAATTAAAAATAAGACTGGTATCCAGCGAGGGTGTAAAGCGGTGATTGAGTAATAGCGTTGCTGTATGGCGAGGTGATGCATCATCATACCGTTGGTCGGACTTCCCAGGATAAGAGCCACGTCTGTAAATGCCGCTGAGCTTGTTTAAGCTGTAAGCGAAGTGGATCAGGTCTTTATCGGTAGGCTTTAGGCTGGCTTGAATTTCAACGCCGCGCGACTTTCGATTAGATGCATTACGTAATTCTCTGACCTCGTCATTAAGCGTGGCACCGGCAAATTTTTGCTGAGCCGATTTGATGTCAATCGGCCCTTCGTAAAACCAGTTATCCAGTCCCTGTGAAATACGTTCGTTAAAAAACTTCAGATCGAGAAAACCGCTTTGTTGTGGAAATAGCCAGAAGATACCTAGTTCTGCAGCGTTTAGCTTTTCAGCTTCAATATTGTCATTAGCAAAAGAAACATAGTCGTAAGGTACGCCTTCAGGGAATATGTAAGCGGTTTGCCCGTTTTCTTCCAGTAAAGAGGGTGTGCGGAACGCTTGGGTTATGGCTCCGCGTAACGTTAAAGAATTGGTGAGTTTGTAGTTTGATGCAAATCTTATTGAGTTAGAAGGTTTAGTGATTGAGGATAATTCCGACATGAACCCTGCATTCCAGCTGAGTTTTTCTGTTTGTTTCCATTCAGCATTGCTGAAAATAAAATAAACCTCTTCATCGACTGTTTTATCATGGCCTAAAAGTACAATGCTGGATGCTTTTTCATAACGTAATCCTAATCCAGACGCTAGTGTGAAAGTGTTGCTTGGAGAAAAGGTATGCTGGATTTCAGCACCGTAGGTTTCTGTTTTGCCATTTTCTGCGCTGGTGTTAACGTTAAAGTCACTCACGTGAGTACTTGCGAATGGGTAAGTGTTTCCCATGACTGATGCAAGGAATGCTAATTGGCCATTGAGCTGGATTAACCCAGGATCATTTAAAAGTTCGGACGTAGGAAATGATTGGGTTTTTAATTCCAAATAGTTATGGTAAAGCTGAGTATTCAGCTCATTTTTTTCATCAATGATGCGGCTCCAGTGTAAATGCTGGAAGTGGGAAAAGTGCTCCCTGTCTTGAAACTCCCTTAATTCACCTTGATTACCCCCATCACCTATGACAATCGCGCCATTATTAAACCCGGCAGTAAAATCAATGCTGTCATAAAGTGAAGGGGTAAAAACAAGATGGATATTGCCTAAATTGAGATTTTCTCCATCCTGTTGAAAGTCAAAACCGTTATTTTGTTCATGCCCCAGACTGACTCGATAATACAGATCATTTACTTTTCCATTAAACGCTGTCGTTATGTCTCTCTTACCTTGAGCACCGACAGTTGTCGTGATCTGAGATGATGGCTGATCTATCGGAGTTTTTGTGATGATATTGATTGCACCCATCAGCGCATTTGACCCATAAGAGGGTACATTGGAGCCTCGCACCACTTCTATACGTTGAATATCATGGATAGATACTCCTAGTGTGTTCCAGGCAACAGTCGAGAGTAAGGGTATATAGACGGGGCGTCCGTTAATACGGACATCCAGATTTCTTGGGAACTCACCAGACGCTCCATGATAGGTAACGGCGTATTTATTCGCATTGGGTGTATATACCTGAAAGCCAGGAACCAGCTTAAATAAGTCCGCAATATCAAGGGCCCCGGATGCTTGTATTAGTTCCTGGGTAATGACAGTGGTTGATACCGGCACTTCCGAAATATCCTGAGAGATACGTGTAGCGGAGACTATTTCGGGTATATCACTGAACAAGTCGGTTTCACTATAAGCGTGGCAGGCGATACTCGGGATGGATAAAGCGATAGATAATAGAAGTTGCTGAACACGATCCAAGCGCGGATAAATCATATGACACCTGATATTTAAGTATTACTAGATGCGTGTGCCAACATAAATAATGATGGCCAGCATAATCACTGCTTCAATAATAAATCCATTGTTTGTCAGAGCCCAATCTAGCATGCTGAATAATCACTAAAGAATTCCTAGAAGAATAACGAATTTAGACTAGAGGTAGTAGGTTTAAATCTAATAGATGACAGAAAATCTGTATGAAGTCACCCATTTGGCCGTCAAATAAGTGCGGATGAAAGCGCGTTTATCAAGAGCCCTTTTTTGCGGTTTGCTTTGCAGCCGTTGTGTTGCGCAGGACGCTTGGGTAAATACCTGATCAAGCAAAAATTTTTTGTGCGCTAGCGGCTAATTTATTGGTTATGTTGCGCAAATCATGGCAGTCTTATCAGCTCATATTACTCACAGGTTTTTGACATATGTCAGACGATATAGGCCCTCTGGTAGACCTCATTGTTAACTCAGAAGAGTCTGGCACAGACTTTGATAAAGAAGCACTACAGGATCAGCTAGAAGATCTTGAGTATGATCAATGGGCATTGTTATTAGAAGCCTTGCCGACTGAAGAGCGGTTGTCGCAGTGGCAGTTGGTTCCTGTTGAGATGCAGGCCGAAGTGCTTGTTGATATGCGTTCGGATGCACGTCTGTCGATTATCAATACATTGCCTTCCGATATGCTTGAACAGCTTTTCGGGCGGTTGTCGCCGGAAGACCTGATAGAGCTGTCTGATTCTCTACCAGAGCATCTGATCGATCTTGCTTTGCAGCAGATGAATCAAAAGCAGCGGCAGTTTTTCGAGCACAGTAGCCAATATAACGACAATCAAATAGGTCGTTATGCCGATCATAATCTATTGATTCTGCCTCAAAATGCGAAGGTTTATGACGCCTTACGTTTGTTGCGTCGTGATATTCCGGAATGTACGGATGCATTATTTCTGACGGATCGGGCTGGGCGTTATGCAGGAACAGTCCCTTTGCACAGTACGTTTGGCTCGCCGGGGCATATTCCACTCGTAGAGTTGTTGGATGAGGATGCAGAGCCATTAGCCGCAGAAACCAGTTTAGAAGAAAGTGCCGAAATTCAGGAAAAATCAGATTATGTGCTTCTTCCTATTGTTGATGCAAAAGGTATGCTTATTGGTCGTATGACCATCAAGGATGGTTTTCAGATCCTGCGGGAAACTCATGATGCTGAGCAAATGGCCAGAGCTGGTTTGTCCGAAG
Organism: Neptunomonas qingdaonensis; assembly: GCF_900113275.1. Classification (GTDB taxonomy): domain Bacteria; phylum Pseudomonadota; class Gammaproteobacteria; order Pseudomonadales; family Balneatricaceae; genus Neptunomonas; species Neptunomonas qingdaonensis. The sequence continues at coordinate 99,160 of NZ_FOOU01000015.1, read as the reverse complement.
ATGAAGACCTGTTTTCACCTGTCTGGAAAAGTTCGATGCGCCGGGCAACATGGCTCGGGATCAATCTATTGACGGCATTTCTTGCTTCATGGGCTATTGGTTTATTTGAAGCTACGCTGCAGCAAGTGGTCGCACTGGCTGTATTAATGCCGATAGTTGCTTCAATGGGCGGGATCGCTGGTAGCCAAACGCTGACACTGATTATTCGTGGTATTGCTTTGGGGCAGATATCCAGAGGTAACCTCTCACCTTTGCTTATTAAAGAGTTAAGTGTAGGTGGTTTTAACGGCATTTTATGGGCGTTTGCCATCGGTGGGATTGTCGCGTATTGGTTCTCGGATATGATGATCGGCATCGTGATTGCTGCGGCGATTGCTATCAATATCGTTGCGGCGGCTTTCTCTGGCGTCCTGATTCCTGTGTTACTGGATAAAATGAAGATTGATCCGGCTTTGTCGGGTTCAGTGATACTGACAACCGTTACCGATGTGGTGGGATTCGTTACGTTTCTTGGCTTAGGTACACTATTTTTGCTTTAAAATTCAGGGATTAAATATAAGTAAAGGTGCTCTGCCCCTCATTAAGAGGGATTTGTGCACTGCAGTAATTATGTTAATCTTGTGTATTGCAAAGCTGTGTTAATGTTGTGCTTTGCATCAAGTTGGCTGGCAGTTTTGCTGTTGGACTCAGGCTTTGAATAATGACTTTTATAAGGAATGGATAATGCTGACAGGTAAAAATGCGGTTGTGACGGGTTCTACTTCTGGAATTGGTTTGGCAATAGCACGCGGGCTGGCTCAGCAGGGTGCTAATGTCATGATTAATGGCTTAGGAAACCCGCAAGAGAACGAAGCGATCAGAGCATCTATCCAGGCTGATTTTGATGTTCAGGTTCTATTCTCTGCAGCAAACATGCTGAAGTCAGATGAAATAGCCGGCATGATCGCTAAAGCAGAGCAGGCTTTCGGTTCTGTCGATATTCTGGTTAACAATGCGGGTATCCAGTTCGTCTCGCCTGTTGAAGATTTTCCCGAAGATAAGTGGGATGCCATTATCGCGATTAACCTGACGGCTGCCTTCCATTCGACAAAGGCTGTTATTCCTGGCATGAAGCAGCGTGGCTGGGGACGTATTATTAATACCGCCTCTGCGCATGCCTTGGTTGCTTCTCCCTTTAAATCGGCTTATGTAGCGGCTAAGCACGGCATCGCTGGCCTGACTAAAACGGTTGCATTGGAATTGGCTGAGTTTGGCACTACGGTTAATGCGATTGCGCCGGGTTATGTCTGGACGCCATTGGTAGAAAAGCAAGTGGCCGATACAGCTAAAGCACGTGGGATTACAGAAGAGCAGGTTAAACAGGATGTGATGCTTAAAGCACAACCGACGAAAAAGTTTGTCACAGTTGATGAGGTTGCAGCGGTTGCCGTGTTCCTTTGCAGCGACGGAGCGGCATCTATCACCGGAACGACGCTTCCTGTTGAAGGCGGCTGGACTGCACAGTAGGAAATTGAATTTGAAATTCTCTACTATCAGCGAATAAAGCACTTAAGCTCAACAACCTTTACAAGGAAGACTACACGGATGCGTAAAAAATCGGTCAATCTGGCACTGCAGGGTGGTGGCTCACATGGGGCGTTTACCTGGGGAGTGCTGGATTATTTTATGGAAGATGGGCGTGTCAGTGTAGAGGGCATTTCGGGTACTAGCGCGGGTGCAATGAATGCTGTTGTGTTGGCTCAAGGGTATATGGACGGTGGCGCGGATGGTGCTCGCGCCGCACTTGAGCAATTCTGGCAGCAGGTGTCGCATATGGGAAGGTTTAGCCCCATTAAGCGAAGTCCTTTGGGTATTCTGACAGGTAGCTGGAGCATGGATGACTCTCCCGCTTATATGATGCTTGATCTGTTCAGCCGGGTTGCTTCTCCCTATGATACTAATCCGCTGAATATTAATCCGTTACGTGAATTGGTTGAGTCCAGTATCGACTTCGAAAAGGTTAGAGCATGTAGCGTGTTAAAACTGTTTATTGCGGCGACCAACGTCCATTCGGGCAAGATAAAAGTTTTTGAGCGTAAAGACCTGACGGCGGATATGATCTTAGCTTCTGCGTGTTTACCCTTCCTCTACCAAGCCGTTGAAATTGATGGCGTCCCTTATTGGGACGGTGGTTATGTTGGAAATCCACCTCTGTATCCTTTGTTTCATACGACTAAGTCCAGAGATGTATTAATCGTGCAGGTGAATCCGATTGAGCGTAACGAAACGCCGAAAACCGCGCGGGATATACTTAATCGGGTTAATGAAATATCGTTCAACTCATCGTTGTTAAGAGAGTTGCGTAGCGTTGAGTTTGTGCATCGATTGTTACAAGAGAACAAACTGGATAAAGAACATTACGCTGACATATTAGTGCATAGGATCGAAGCTACCGAGCAGCTAAACCCATTGTCAGCTTCCAGTAAAATGAATTCTGAGTGGGAATTTTTGACACATCTGCGTGATATTGGCCGTGAATCAGCCAAGGCTTTTCTTGATGAACATTATGAGAGTTTGGGTGTGCGATCCACGCTTGATTTGAAGCATGAGTTTTCATAAAACTATTTTATAAAGTGAAGTTAATATAAGCGCACTACATATCAGTAAGACGTCGGAGTAAAACTCATACCCAAGTTCGAAACAAGGAGCCCGGCGGGCTCCTTTTGCATATCGGCTTTTATGTAAGACTATTTCAATTGTGCAAGTAAAGCTTCAGCCACTGCTGCAGATGATGCTGGATTCTGGCCGGTTATCAGCAAGCCATCCTGAACGATATAAGGGCCCCAGTCCGGTCCTTTACTATACTGGCCACCGCGACTGTCTAATTCGTCTTCCAGTAAGAAAGGTACTATTTCAGTCAGTCCAACCGCGGCTTCTTCCGTGTTGCTGAAACCTGTGACTTTTTTGCCTTTGAATAAGGCTTCGCCCTGAGCATTTTTAGTATTCAGCAATACACTCGGCGCATGGCAAACGGCAGAAACAGGCTTGCCTTGCTGGTAAAACGTCTCAATCAGTTTAATAGAAGCAGTATTGTTGGTCAGATCCCACATCGGGCCATGCCCGCCCGGATAGAATATCGCATCGAAATTATCTGCTGATAGCTCGGCTAGCTTGCTTGTGTTGGCTAATTTTTGCTGTAACTCGCTATCCTTATCAAAGCGATGCGTAGCTTCTGTCTGGAAATCTTCCAGTTCGCTTTTAGGGTCGATAGGAGGCTGCCCACCGGCAGGAGAAGCGAGAGTTATGTTAACGCCGGCATCGGCCAAGGTGTAATAAGGTGCAGCAAACTCTTCAATCCAAAAGCCGGTTTTCTCGCCACTATCGCCCAAGGTATCATGTGATGTGAGTACAAAAAGAACGTTCATGTTGATAATTCCTGTAACTAAGCCCTGTCATAGGGCTTTTAATTAATATCGATCATCCGTTAGATCAGGCAAGCTTTACCAGCATTTTACCGGTATTTTTTCCCGTAAACAGGCCGATAAAGGCTTCAGGCGCTTGCTCTATGCCTTGGTAGACGGTTTCTTTAGCACTGATTTTTCCTTGTTGAATCCACTGCGTCATCTGTTCAACAAAGGCGGGATAGCCATCCCAGTGATCAAACACAATAAAGCCCTGCATTGTCAGTTTTTTAATAATCAGTTGTGACAGGTTTGATGGGCCAGCACTGGGTGATGTCGCGTTGTATTGGTCAATCATGCCGCATACGGCAATCCTGCCATAGTCGTTCATCAGGTTCAGAACGGCTTCAAGGTGTGCGCCTCCGACATTCTCAAAATAGACATCAATACCCTCAGGGCAGGCTTTCGCTATACTCTCTTGCAGGTTATCTGTGGTTTTGTAATTAACCACTGCATCGACTCCGAGCTCTTCAAGCAGGTAGCGGGCCTTTTCATCGGAACCGACACTACCGGCAACATAGCAGCCTTTTAGTTTAGCAATCTGACAGACAATGGCGCCTACAGCACCGGAAGCTGCTGAAACAAATACGCTGTCACCCTCTTTGAGCTGGGCTATTTTGCTGAGCCCGGTGTAAGCCGTCATTCCTGGCATGCCGAGTACACCGAGAAAAGCCTGATCGGGGATGTCTGTTTTCGGTAAAAGTTGCAGATCTGCACCAGAGGTACTGAAGTACTCGCGCCAGCCACTCATGTTGGCGACCTTGCTACCAACAGGAAAAGCAGGATTATTTGTTTCAACAACCTCACCGATCGCGCCACCGCTCAATACTTCACCAAGTTCGAAGGGTGCAATATAACTTTTGCGTTCAAGCATGCGACCGCGCATGTAGGGATCAACAGACATCCATAGATTTTTAACCAGCACTTCGCCCTCTTTGAGCACACCCACTGGGACTGAAACCAGGCTGAAGTCTTCGCTGCCTGGGATACCTGAAGGGCGATGTTTAAGATGAATTTCCCGACTTGATTCGATATACATATTTCGGCCTGACAATTATTTGTAAATGATAGGTTCTAATGTAAACTTGCTTGCAATATGCATCCAATGCATTATTAAAATATCCGTAATAACTTTCAGTAATGATGAATGAGTATTGATGAATGAGTATTGCTCGCTTGTCGGCAGCTGATCTGAACCTTCTTCCTGTATTTCAAGTATTGCTGGAGGAGCGCAATGTTACCCGGGCGGCCGGACGTTTGAATTTAACGCAGCCCGCTATTAGCCGAAATCTGGCGCGTCTGCGACAGCTATTTAACGATCCGTTGTTTACTCGCACGCCGAAAGGGTTGTCTCCTACACCTCGGGCAGAAGCTTTGGCGTCAAAGTTGTACCATTCGTTACAAGAACTCAGTTTATTGATTGAGCCTCCTCTGTTTATTCCGTCACAAGCACAAAATACATTTAGATTAGCTACCACGGATTATGGCACGCAGGTGTTATTACCGGCAGTGATAAGTCGCCTCAGAAGAGAGGCTCCCCAGGTGGATCTGGAAATTATTCCCTGGCAAGAAAATTTGCTGCATCAACTTGATCAGGAAAGTATTGATTTAGCTATCTGCACGGTAACCGATGCACCGGCAGCCGTGCATGGCCGGGGAGTGGGGGATGATAAATTTGTCTGCGTTGTTAGCGCCGCCAATCCGCTTTCTGAGAGCGGTATTGATTTGCAAGCGTATGCCCGCCAACCACATGCGTTAATCACTATGGGAGGTGCGCGTAAAGGCGCGATTGATTATTTACTGGAGGAGCAAGGGTTGGCAAGACGTATTGCTCTGCGAGTTCCTCATTTTGTTGCAGCACTATCGCTGGTGGCACAAAGTGATCTGATATTAACCATCCCTTTTGGCTTAGCCCAAAGTTGCGCTCAGCATTACCAGTTGAAAATTTTACCTTTTCCTATGGAGCAGAGCGGCTTTACTTACTCGATTGTTTGGCATGAGCGCTATATGAAAGACGCCGCTCATATCTGGCTTCGTCAGTTAGTATTTGAGGAGTTAACACAGACACTGCATAAGTTGAAGACAGATTTCACAGCGTAAATTCATACCGCCTTTAGAGTTGCGCAGCATGCGTATCGTCACGTTCTTCAGGCTCAGGCTGCTCGGTGATAAAGCGTTGCATTAACGTATTAAGACCGCTGGCCTGATCATGCATTGCTTCAGCGGCGGCGGATATCTCTTCGACTAACGCTGCATTTTGCTGAGTGATGTCATCGATAGATTCGATGGCAAGTGTGATTGGATAAATACCATTGGCTTGTTCCTGGCTGGAGTCGCTGATCTCTTGAGACAACCGGTTTACTTCCTCGATACTGATGGTGATCTGTTGCAGAGCATCGGCAGACAACTGCACTTTTTCAGTACCCTCGGTGATACGCTCGTTGGTATCCTGGATAAGTGATTTTATCTCCTTAGCGGCTTGCGCAGATTTTTGTGATAATGCGCGTACTTCACTGGCTACAACGGCAAATCCGCGTCCTTGTTCACCGGCTCTGGCGGCTTCTACGGCGGCATTGAGTGCGAGTAAATTTGTCTGGAAGGCAATGCTGTCAATTAAACCTGTAATTTCACTAATATGTTTACTGGAAGTTTGGATAGCTGCCATGGCATGGATCGCACCCGCCATGACAGTAGCACTTTGCGCGGTAATATCTTTAGTTTGGTTGACGACGATATGTGTCTGATTGGCATTTTCTGCGGTTGCCTGGATCGCTTCACTTATCTGCTTAATGCTGACACTGGTTCTTTCGATGGAGAGTGCTTGCTCTTGCGTCCGGCTGGAGAGGTCATTATTCCCCAGGTATATCTCTTTAGTTGAATTGGCGACATCAGAGGCGGAGGCTCGTACTTCATTGACTAACATAGCAATAGCCTGCTGGCCGTGATTGATCGCGAGTTTTAACTCGTCAAATTGTCCCTGATATTGGCCGTTGATTCGTGATACTAAATTCCCCTGGGATTGAAGACCCGCTACCAGTACGGCTTCTGATGTGGCTTCACTGACGGCATCCAGCGAGTCATTCAGGTTCTCTTTCAAAAAATGTAATTGGCCAGGGAGTGGGCTTTCAATCCGCAGATTAAATTCACCCTTTTTCATGGCTCCCGTAATGCTGTTGACTTCCCGTATGGCGACTCCAATATTCAGCATAGCCGTTTGTGCTGACTCAATCATGCTCTGGTAGTCGCCGGTTAGTGTCGTGTCTATTTCAACATTAAATTCACCTTCGGATAAAGACTGCATCAAATGTTTTAGGGTAAGAATACTGGTTTGGGTGTGTTCGGCATGGTGATTAATGGCTTGCTTCAGATCGTTCAGATCACCGCGTAATTCACGCGATACTCTACCACTGAAGTCGCCCATTGCCATCTTGCTCATCACTAATTTTGTATCAGAGAGGGCATCTTGAGTGGCTTGTAACAATTGATTGACGGCTGTGCTGGCTTGTCCGATTTCATCCTCGCTGGATATAATCAACCGGGATGAAAAGTCACCACTTTCTTCAACCTGGTGTATGGTGTGTGCCAGTTGAGTAATGGGCGTGGTTATTCTTTGCGAAATTCGCCATGCAGCAAAAATAATGATTAAGGTACCGGATAAACCAATAAAAAGTATCCACAACTTCAGCGTAGTGACGGCGGCGAACGCTTCAGCTTCATCAATCTCGACCAATAACCCCCAACGATTACCTCCTACCTCTACAGGTGAGTAAGAAGAGAGCACCTGCCTGCCATTATAATCCATAATTAATTGGCTACCTGTTTCGCCTGAGATGGCTGCTTTTGCAGCTACGGTTGTTACTTTCCCTGTAGAAGGGTTGGCAAAAGAGTTCGCAACTGAGTGATTTTCCGGATCAAGAAACGAATCAGAACGCATCAGAAAATCAGAACCAATCAGGTAGGACTCACCGCTTTCTCCCATGCCTTCACGAATTCCCATAATGTCATTAATAGGATCGATAGGGATTTCTAATACGACGACTAAAGCGAGCGTTCCGTTTGCATTATAGACAGGGGCTCCTATAAAGCGTTCGGGGGCTCCGGAGCTTGCCTCGTAAGGTGCGAAATCCACTTCCGCGTACTGCCCTGTTTGCATGATATTGCGGAAAAGATCCCCCAAATGAGATTCTCGATACGGCCCTGTCATCACGTTGGTCTGATAGTCGGCTTCTTTAGCAACGGTATAAGAGATCAGTCCATCAGGTTCAATTAAAAGTAGGTCAACATAGTCATGATTATCCAGATAGGTTGCAAATAGATTTTTGCCCGCTGTGGTCTGCTCGTTTATGACTTGTTGAAGTGTATCGGTATTTAGGAGCGTACTGAGTATAGACGCGAGGCTGATCGTATCTCGGCGGCTGACCGCCATGAAGTGCTCAATCTGTCGGGTTTTAATGCTGCGAACGGCGTCAAGCTGCTGGTAGCTTTGTTTTGATAGAGAGTCGCTGGCTTTATAGATGGATATCATTGCTAGAATCGTAAAGGGTACTATACCTATCAACAGAAAACTGATGAGTAGTTTTACGTTTATGTTTAGATTATTAAAAGATTTCAATCTTGCCTCCATGCGACGGTCACGAACGGCCCTATCATTTGATCATCTATGCAGTATAGATGATATGTAAGCAAATGTGCGGCAGCAGATAGTCTTTTGGAGGAGCCCTTTATACAAATGTTCTAAACAAGCATTCTAAACAAGTGTTCTAAACGGATTGGTTGCATGCTTATATATCTGTAAGTGCTGTATCCTAAATGGCTGCTTAGGTAATATCTATGCTCTAGCGATGTTGTTTGTCAGTAGCCGTCACTCAAATGATAGGGAAATTACTTGATCTACTCTCCGGGGATAATGGCATTCTTTGCCCTGACGATTACCGGTGTTGCTGTCGCTGATAGCGGTATAGCTTCCGGTTGGCGTGAAAATACGCGTTGGGCAGTGGATCTTTCGACTCGCTTTTCGCGTGATTTACGACAAAATCATCAATCCAGTCAGCAGGTTGTAGGTTTTGACTTACATAAAGTGTTCACAGGAGAACAAGGTGATTTCGCTACCTTGGTCTTTCAGCCTTATTGGGTGCGTTTGCATGATGTAAAAAATCCAGGGTTTTACTTTGATGGCGGCGATGATGCAGAGCTCACATGGCGCATAGCGAATATTAACTATACCGGCTTATCACATGGCAGCTTTAACCTACGTGTGGGTCATTTCGAAGTGCCCTTCGGGCTTGAGCAAAATATCGATACAAACGGAACATTAAGACAATACTCATTTCGTGATAGAGGTATTAAAGCCGATTGGGGCGTTTCCGTTAACGGCGTGCTGTCTGAATTTGATTATGAGATCGCATTGACGCGAGGGTCGGGTAACAATATTTCTGAACGTGATGATCCTTATGTATTTGCCGGACGACTAGGCACACCCTCTACAGGGAATATGATTGTTGGTTTTTCCTGGTTTGATGGTAAGGTGCTGGCGGCGAATGGGGCTGTTGAGCGCCAACGCTTGGCTATTGATATGGCTTATTATTACCGCCAATGGGAAACGTTGTTAGAAGTTTCCGCAGGTAACAATGCCGGTGCTAACAGATCGAATGTTCTGGCTGAGCTATCGTGGCGTAACCCTATGGAAACATTTCATAGCTATTCACAGTTTCGATATGTCAGAGAAGAAGGTAATAATCATTGGTTGGATAAGAGCAGTGTTACCTTGGGGCTTGAGTGGAAAGTTAATCGGTTTGTTGATGTCAGTACCCAGTGGTTCAAAGAGCTGGACGTTCTGCAGGAGCAGAAAACAGCCTCCATTGTCGCGGTGCAGCTACGCGTGAGGATTTAGCCGTGAGAGTAGTTAGTCAGTATTTTTTAAATGCTAGCCAGACAATGATATTAACCGTCATTGTTTTTCTTTTCATGAGTATAGCTGACCCTGTTTCTGCAGCCTTCTGTTCGTTACGTGATCCGGTGCTTGCTATTCAGCGTCTTTATCCGGGCGTGACCCGGCACCGTTCTATTGTTCGCCCGATTGATCAGGAGATACGTAATCAGGTGGCGGCGCGCTTACCCTTTACGCTTCATCATAATGAAATCGGTAAACATACACTGTATCAGGTGATGGACGATGATCACTTAATAGGTTTTGTGCAGGCTCGTTCCGAATTATCGGATTGGGGCATGGTGGAAATAGCCTGGGCGATTAGCCCTGATATGAGAATAGTCGGGCTGATTTTTCAGCGTTGTCGTAGCTCCGATTGTAATGAAACATTAAAAAATAAAGTGCTGGTTGCTTTTAGAGGTAGGTCTTTTACCCGGTTACTTGGGTTGATGAGTGCTGATGGTGAGTCATTAAGCGAGGAGGGCAAAGCTTTTTTTTCTCCGGATTCGGCTATGCCTCTGTTAATGCTAAGCTCGGCTTTGAAAACCTTGGCCGTCACAGAGCTCGCTTGGGGGGATGTTATTTCTGCGCAGCAAAAGTGACAGTTTATTCAGGTCACCCGGATTAGGGTGCAATAACGATGAGAATTAAAAGTTATCTGGCGACAGTGATACTGGCGTGTCTTGCTGGCGGGTATCTGATTGAGTTGGTGTTATCGCATCAATTTCGTTTGGCAAACCGCGCATCTGAAACCTACACACAAAGTGTCTTGTGGGAGAAAGATCTTAATTCGTTGCGGTTAGACGTCTCCCAGTATTTGATTACGGTAGATTTAGTGCTCGGTTCGGGGCAAACCTATCTGGTAAGAGGTGCCTTGAATAAAGGCCGGTTTATTTTACAAAGTATTGATCTCCTGAAGAAGCAACAATCACCATTGCCGTCAGTGACTGAATTATCGGATATTGCGTTAAGTGTGACTCGTATCAGCCTCTATTTAGATGAAGCGGCTATTTTGCCGGATAATAACCGAGACCAGCATCTATCAAATCTGTTGGCTCACTCGGATAATCTCAGTGAGGTTCTTGTTGAGCGCTTAGACGCTTTGCAAAAGCGGATCAGTGGCGTCGTTGATAACAACTTACAGCAACAGGTAGAAGCGCGAAGTTATATTACTCTAGTGCAGTATTTATGCTGGGGCGGATTTTCTTTAATGGTGTTATTGCTGTGGTACTGGGCGAATCGGCAGATATCAATTCCGTTAAGACAGCTGACTCAGATGGCAAAAAATGCAGAAGAGGGCGGGCTTTTTACCGGAGTGACCCGCGGGCCGAAAGAGATTGTTGAACTGAGTGATCATACCCAGCGCCTGACTAACTCTCTGAAGTATCAGGCTGCCCATGATGCATTGACGAACTTGAGTAATCGTCGAGAATTCAGTCGTACACTGTCACGCTACGCGCATGTGACGGACGAATCGGTATCGCATGTCTTATGCTTTGTTGATTTGGATCATTTTAAAGCAGTGAATGATACCTGTGGTCATGCTGCGGGCGATGAATTATTAGCACAAGTTGCGCAAGTCCTGCAGTCGGGGGTGCGCTTAACAGATGCCGTTGCCCGTTTGGGGGGCGATGAGTTCGCCATTTTACTGACATCCTGCAATTTGCAACAGGGGCGCGAAATTTGTGATGATATTCGCAAGGCTATTTTAGATGTGCGTTATCAATGGGGTGAAGATATTTATCGCATCAGCGCCAGCATTGGTTTGACCCTTATCGACGTTAATACTCCCTCGGTTGAAGATATTCTGAATGCGGCTGATACCGCTTGTAAAGTAGCGAAGGATTCCGGACGGAATCGCCTACATATATTTGAAGTCGGCGATCAGACTCTGGCGGATAAACGCCATGATATGTTATTGATAAACCAGATTAATAATGCGCTTGATACAAAGCATATTGTGTTGCATCGCCAGCCTATAATTCCTCTGCATCAAAAACACAGTGTGAAGAAACATTATGAAATCTTACTGCGTCTGAAGTCATCAGATGGGACGCTAATTTACCCTAACCAGTTTTTGCCCTTAGTGGAGCGCTTTCATTTGGGGCCTCGTCTTGACCGTGAGGTGGTTGGTGCGGCACTGGATTGGCTTTCGGAGCACCCAGCAGAGTTGGAGGCGCTGGAAACCTGTGCGATCAATTTATCCGGACAGTCTATCGCCAGTCATGACTCGTTAAACTTTATTGTCGACAAGCTGCAGCAAACGGGATTACCTGCTGAGAAATTTTGTTTCGAAATTACCGAGACTGCCGCCATCACCGATCTTGCAAATGCGCGACAATTTATTGCCGGGTTAAAGGCGTTGGGTTGTCGGTTTGCGCTGGATGATTTTGGCAGTGGTTTGTCATCATTTGCATACTTGAAAACGCTGGATGTGGATATTATTAAAATTGACGGAATGTTCGTCAAAGATATGATGGCTGATGCCGTTAATCTGGCAACGGTGAAGTCCATCAACGAAGTGGCAAATGCGTTGGGCAAGCAAACGGTCGCAGAGTTTGTTGAAAGTGAAGTGATCGCAAAAGAGTTAAGGTCTATCGGCGTTAATTACGCACAGGGATATTATTACAATAAACCTTCGTTGCTGGTGGACTTGTCTCCCTGAGTTGGTGATGTTTTTCGTTAGCAGGGCCGGTTGTGAAGTATGGCCCTTAACGTAATCATTGAGATATTGAGACGTCACAGCGTTATTTTTTTTCCAGCGCCAAATAATTATCAATGCCTTTAATCTGATCTTCCGGGTGATGGTTTACATACAGCACAGAGGTTTCGCTGCCCGCGCAGATCTTCTCGATTAGCGCCAAAACCAGCTGGCGGTTCATATCATCCAGACCTAGACAAGGCTCGTCGAGAATCAAAAGTGGCGGATGTTTCACCATTGCCCGGGCAATTAACAACAGCCGTTGGTCTCCGTATGAGAGCTTATTGAATGGCACATCAGCACGATTGCTCATGCCAAGTAATGCCAGCCACTCATCCGCTATTTTCTTTTGACGATCAGTCGCTTTGGTGTACAGGCCGATGCTGTCGTAGAAGCCTGAAATAATGACATTACGCAGGCCTGTACCGACCTTGTATTCCCACTGCAGGGCGGTGGAAACGTAACCGATAAATTGCTTTATCTGCCAAATACTTTCGCCGTTACCCCGTTGGAAACCAAAGACGAAAATATCGTTAACATAACACTGTGGATGATCGCCGGTAATCAATGAAAGTAAACAGGTCTTTCCGCTACCGTTGGGGCCACTGAGTTGCCAATGCTGATTGCGTTCGATGGTCCAATTCAGTGAATCAATAATTTTATGATCATCATATTTAATGTCGATATTGTTGAGATGCACCAGTGGCTGAGCGGGATCCAAGCGTGGAATTGCCGTTTCAGGGTCGGCCGCAGGTACTTGTAAATCAGTGGTTTTTAAATGTAGTAACTGATACAGCTCGTTGTATGCTTTGCTGTCATTTCGATCAATCTGGTGTTGCAGTCGGCCATCATCGATATAGGCGATATGCGTGATAAATTCAGGAAACTCATCAAAGCGGTTAAGAACCAGTACCATGGGCACCGTTTCTACCAGTGATGTTAAATATTCCTGCAGCATTTCAAGTGTATATGCATCCAGCCCATCGAATGGCTCGTCCAGAACCAACAAGTCGGGCTCGCTGGCTAACGCGCGTATCAGCATGACTTTGCGTGATTCACCCGTAGAGAGTTTACGAAAAGCCCGGTTAACCAACGACTGCATAGAAAATTTTTCTACTAACTCATCGATGAGCTGTTGATTGCTATTGCCGGGATTTAGTATTTCGTAAACCGGCGTGCCTGCGGAGATCACATCCATGATGTCTGCGTCATCTTTTTTCAGCTCGGCTTCTATCAGTTCAGCCTGGGCTTCAAAAGAGACAATGCCTACTTTTGCCGGCACACCGCTCAGTGTTCCTGATATGTGTTCGCCTATACCCGCAAGTACGGCAGCCAGTGCCGATTTGCCTGAACCGTTTGCGCCTGTGATAACCCAGTGCTGGCTATCATCGAGTTGCCAATTGATCTCATCTAATTGAAAACGGTCGTCAAAATTAACGGTCAGATTATCGAGGCAAATATTCATAGGCGTCCGGAGTCCACTTGTCGTCGCAGGGGAGAGGATTAACATTCAAAAAAAAGGCCAGGAGATGAGTCCCGGCCTTCATTTACCTGTAAGGGGTTACAGGTGAGATCGTGATTATACGATCTTCTTCATATCAGCCATGTGGCCACGTAGCACAGTACCGATCGCTTCAACAGGGTGAGCGCGCAAAGCCGTGTTCACTTCGATCAAACGCGCGTTATCAACGCCATTGTCGTCGACAGCCAGGCCTCTACCGATTACATCAGTTTTGATGCCTTTCATGAAATCAGCCAAGAGTGGCAGACAAGCATGGTTATACAGGTAGCAACCGTATTCAGCTGTATCAGAGATAGTAGCGTTCATCTCGTAGAGTTTCTTACGTGCGATCGTGTTGGCGATCAGCGGAGTTTCATGCAGTGACTCGTAGTATGCAGAGTCAGCAACGATGCCGGCCGCTGTCATTGTTTCAAAAGCCAGCTCAACACCCGCTTTAACCATGGCAACCATCAGGATGCCGTGGTCGAAGTATTCTTGCTCAGAAATTTCTACATCGCCCGCTGGTGTTTTTTCGAATGCTGTTTCAGCTGTTTCTGCGCGCCATCCAAGCAGATTAACGTCGTCGTTAGCCCAATCTTCCATCATAGTGCGGGAGAAAGTACCGTCGATGATGTCATCCTGATGTTTGTTGTATAGCGGACGCATGATCTGTTTAAGCTCTTCTGACAGATCAAATGCTTTAATTTTAGCTGGGTTAGACAAACGATCCAGCATGTTGGTTACGCCGCCGTACTTCAGGGCTTCGGTAACAGTTTCCCAACCAAACTGAATCAGCTTAGATGCGTAACCAGGGTCGATACCTTCTTCAACCATTTTGTCGAAGCACAACAGAGAACCGGTCTGTAACATACCGCACAGAATAGTCTGTTCGCCCATCAGGTCAGATTTAACTTCCGCGATGAAAGAAGACATCAATACGCCTGCTTTATGGCCGCCAGTACCTACCGCGTAAGCTTTAGCCAGCGCCAGACCTTCGCCTTTAGGGTCGTTGTCTTCGTGAACAGCGATCAGTGTAGGTACACCGAATCCGCGCACGTATTCGTTACGTACTTCAGAACCCGGGCACTTAGGAGCAACCATGATAACGGTTAAGTCTTCACGGATTTTCATACCTTCTTCAACGATGTTGAAACCGTGAGAGTAAGACAGGCAAGCGCCTTGCTTCATCAACGGCATGATGGCATTAACAACAGCGGTATGCTGCTTATCAGGTGTCAGGTTAAGAACAACATCGGCAGTCGGGATGAGTTCTTCATAGGTACCAACAACGAAACCGTTCTCTGTAGCACTTTTCCAGGATTGACGTTTTTCAGCAATCGCTGCAGCACGCAATGTGTAAGATACATCGCAGCCGCTATCACGTAGGTTCATACCCTGAGCTAAGCCCTGGGCACCACAACCGATAACAACGATTTTTTTGCCTTTGAGTGCTTCTACACCGTCTGGAAACTCAGAAATGTCCATAAAACGGCATTTCGCCAGTTGCGCTAGCTGCTCACGCAGAGGCAGGGTATTGAAGTAATTATTTGGCATATCTGGTAGTTCCCTGATAATTTCGTTGTTGCCACATCGGCAAAAACAATAATTCATAGATTGGTCATGCACCGCTTTGTGGTGCATAGCTTTGTCATGCTAAGTTTGCTTAGCAGCACATTATATACGGTGCTAGTGCAAACTTTAATAGCGCTACTTTAACGAAAGTTGAGTCTTGCGTATATTGATATATATTCATTACTACGTTGCGTTATTTGCATCGACGGATGTGATGCCAGGCTTGATGTTGGGAAATCGCCCGTCAGGTCCGTATAGATTACCTCCTGGTTTGTTTTGTTTTAGCTTGATACACAGACACGCCTGCAACGATTGTCTCCAGCACTTCTAGCTGTCTTATATTTCTGGGACTCTCTAATGGGTCACCCGACAGAATAACCAGATCTGCAAATTTCCCGACCTCTATCGAGCCGCGATTCTTTTCCTGAAAAACTTGCCATGCCGCATCAATAGTCATCGCCCGGATTGCCTGCATCACGCTAATGCGTTGGTCTGAGCCAATCATCGCACCGCTCATCGATTCGCGGTTAACCGTACTCCAGAGCAATTGCAAAGGGTTGATGGGGGTGACGGGTGCATCGGTGTGCACGCTGAATCTAAGCCCTAGTTTAGTGGCTGACCCGGTCGGGCTCATCATGGCGGCCCTTTGCGGGCCCATCAATTTAGCTAGATGTTGATCGCCCCAAAAGAAGGTATGTGTAGGAAAAAAGCTCGGTGTAATCCCGAGTGATTGCATACGTTCAAGCTGATCCTGGCGCGCCATCTGGGCATGAATAAGAATAAAGCGGGGATCACTCACAGGAAAATCGCTTTGTGCATCAGCAAATGCTGTCAGAATATTATCAATAGCGGCATCGCCGTTACCGTGGATGGCGAGCTGGAATCCTGCTTTGTGGTAGCGGTTTACCAGGTCAGTCAGTATGGGCTGTTCGAATGCCGGAAAACCACGGTAGGACAGAGCTGTCGAAGGATTTGTGTAAAAAGCTTTTGTAAGAAAAGCCGTTCGTCCCTGCACGCTACCATCAGCGACAATTTTGACAGGCCCGAGGTGAAACTGCTCTGTGTTGAAATCGGCTTGAGTGTATTCGCCTTTCAATAGTTGCTGCCCAAGGCCTTCATGGCGGGGAAAAACCACTATTCTAAAAGGCAGAAGCCGCAACTCGCTGGCCCAATAAAGCGCTTGAGTAAGCTTTAGACCAACCCCTCCACTCTGGGCCGTGGTTATTCCATTTTGTACATATTCATCGCGGGCCTGCTGGAAAATTTTATAGTAGTCCAGCAGTGAAAAATCATTCAGTAAGGTAGAGAGTGAAAGCGCGGACTTTTCCTGCAATAAACCATTAAGCTTGCCGGTGTTAGGGTCCTTACCGATGATGCCGCCAACCGGCGCTGTAGAGTTTTGCCTGATACCTACTTTGTCTAAAGCCATGCTATTCGCAATGCCCATATGGCCAGAACTGTGCCACAAATAGATAGGGTGCTGGTTGGATATGCTGTCTAACTCCTGACGCGTCGGGTGGCGCTGCTCCTCAAGTGATGAGTCATCATAGCCAAAGCCAACCACCCATTTACCGGCGGGGGTGATATCAGCCTGTTGACGCAATCTTGCTAATAGTTGAGTGATATTGTCTACATTGCCCATAGGCGGTGGGCTGATGTCTGCAGAAATAGCGGTGAGGCCTGATGTTGGGAAGTGACTATGCGCATCGATAAAGCCGGGTAGAAGTGTTTTGCCTTGCAAGTCTGTTATCTGAGTATCTGCGCTAATCAACCGGCTAATCTGCTGATTATTGCCCACGGCTTCTATTATTTCTCCTCTTATCGAAACAGCCTCAGCAATCTGATTTTCTGCATCGGCGGTGATAATGTTCGCGTTGATAAACACCCGATGGGCAGGAGGGGAGGTGAAGGCCGCCAAGCTTGCCAGAATAATCAACAGAGCGAGGGTTAATGAAATGAGCGTAAGCCGTTTCTTCATGAATCTAATGACGGCGCAAGGCGTTGTTTATGTTTCCTGTAGATGACCCAGCCAAGCAGGCTGGAGAGTAATAACAGAAAAATACTGAGTGATATCTGACCGGTAGAGTTGATGTTCAGCCCGTTTCCACCGAGGACAAAAAGTGTGCTTTGTGGTAAAAAACCCAAAAATGAAGCGCTAAAAAATAGCTTTGCAGGGAGTTGGGTTGTTCCCGCAGCAAGGTTTGTCAGCATATTGGTACCCAAGGGTAAAAAGCGAATGGTCAGGATCTTTAAAAATGGCTGATCCACTATGAGGCTGTCGAGTTTTACAATGGCTTCGGGAAAACGTTGTCGCACCCAGGGACGAGCTACAAAACGAGCGAACCAGAACGTTAGCAGTGCGCCGAAGCTAATACTGCTGATCGCCAATAGCACGCCTTCAATTAAGCCAAAGCTATAACCGGCAATCAGTGCAATCAGTTGCCTTGGTAAACCAACCGCGGCGGTGCAGGTAGCGAATATAACGAAGACAAGCATGCCAAAAAAGCCTTGCTGATCTACCCAGACGCCGAGTGCTTTTGCGTCAATGTATGGCTCGATATATTTCAGCGGAGGAAAAGCATAAACCAGATATCCAACAGCAAGCATAAATAGCAAAAGCAGTATGAGTGGCGTCTTACTGCGGTTGAAAATGCTATTTATTAAAAAGCGATTATTAGAAATGGCGATGCCTGCGCTAAATGAATTATCTGTATTATTGAGAAAATAGTTTATGCCGTTAGTTCAACTATTTATCTCCAGGAAAAGCGAGTTATCTCCAGGAAAAGCGAGTCTTGATGTATAACTGAAACTCCTTTCGGTGTTTTTCTAGCAAGTAGGTAATGCCGGTAGCGCTGCAGCCACCGTCGGATATCGCTCACTTGAGGGTGGCTGATTATCAATATTTTACTGAAACTCATTCATTATATTGATGGATTATCAATAAAAGTCATAGGTGTTAACTTTCATCAGCATTCAACTGACCTGTGAGCGGAGCAACCATGCGTAAATTACCTGAAAGTTCAGGATTTCAGCCAATCAATAAGGGTTATAACTCAGTATTTCGTCCTGATAAATTGAGCCTTGGTGTTGTGGTTCCGTTGGAAACCTATGACAGCGGCCCGGTCGCAACGATGAAGCATCATCTTGAGCGAATCCAACTGGTAGAAAAGCTCGGCTTTTCGGCCATCTGGTTACGGGATGTTCCCTTTAATGTACCTTCGTTTGGCGATGCCGGGCAGCTCTTCGATCCTTTCGTCTATCTGGGGTTTCTGGCTGGGCAGACAGACAGGATCGCATTGGGGGTTGCCAGTATAGTGTTGCCCTTACGCCATCCTGCTCATGTGGCTAAGGCTGCAGCCAGTATCGATCAGCTGTCCGGCGGTCGACTCATTTTAGGCGTGGCTTCGGGCGACCGGCCCGAAGAATACCCAGCACACAACTTATCCTTTGATGATCGGGGTAAGCGGTTTCGTGAAAGCTTCGGTTACATAAAACATATGTGGAAAAATAGCCCTGTATTCGAGAATGGTTACGGACGCTTATCTGGTGATATGGATATGTTACCTAAACCCGTATCCAGTCGATTGCCGCTGTTGATTACCGGTGGTAGTCAACAGGATCCGGCATGGATCGCGGAGAATGCTGATGGCTGGATAATGTATCCAAGAAGCCAGATGTTGCAGTCGCAGATTATCCAGGATTGGCGAGCCAGGCTCGATATGGCTGGCAGACCCGCTCAACCCGTCATGCAACCACTCTATGTTGATCTGGCAGACGATCCTGATGCCAGAGCAAAACCTATTCATCTGGGGTTTCGGTTGGGTAGCAAGCAACTTAAGCGCTACCTTAAATCACAGGAAGAGATCGGCGTAAACCATGTAGCAATTAACCTGCGCTTTAATCAGGCAGATACAGAATCAACACTGAAGCGACTGGCTGAAGAGGTTTTGCCAGACTTTCTGAATCACGGGGAATAATCTATGCAAAAAACAATTCTTATAACCGGCTCCACCGATGGTATCGGATTGGAAACGGCCAAAATGCTGGTTTTACTGGGGCACCATGTTCTTCTGCATGGACGTAACCCGGAAAAGTTGAAAGCGGTTGAAAAGATGCTCTCCGAGCTGCCAGGGAAGGGGCGGGTTGAAAGCTATGTCGCCGACCTTTCACGTATGGCGGATGTTGAGCTACTGGCAAATGCAGTGGCACAACAGCATTCAAAACTTGATGTGTTGATTAATAATGCCGGAATATACAGTGCATCAGTTAGCATCACTGAGGATGGGCTTGATCCGCGCTTTGCCGTGAATACTATTGCCCCCTACCTGCTCACTAAGCAGCTTATGTCATTGTTAGGTACTTCAGGGCGGGTTGTTAATCTCTCCTCTGCTGCGCAGGAATGCGTGGATCTGCAGGCGCTGATCGGTCAGAAACAAATCTCAGATGATTTCACTGGATATGCTCAGAGCAAGCTTGCGCTAACCATGTGGTCTCGGAGTATGGCGCTTTCTTTGGGTGCAAACGGCCCGATTATTATTGCGCTGAACCCTGGTTCGATGCTCGGCAGCAAGATGGTGAAGGATGCCTTTGGGGTGGTTGGAGGAGATCTCAGTAAGGGTGCAAAAATACTGGCTCGCGCAGCCCTTGATGATGAGTTTGCATCAGCTTCGGGTCAATATTTCGATAATGACTCAGGCCGGTTCGCGCCACCCCATTGTGATGCGCTCGATCAGTTGAAATCGGATGCTGTCGTACACGCTATTGAAACGAAGCTGACAGAACTGAAATAACGGGACGAACTGGTGAAAAAGAGAGGGGAGTAGCATTAACCCGCTTATTTCAGGAAGCCGTCAGCAGGTTTTCTGCTAACGGGTTAACCACCGTTGGATATTGTGAGTGAAGTAGTGTTAATCGCTTCTTATAAAGTTGCCAGCTCAGGTAACCGGCGATTAAATTCCCTGTCATCGCGCCGATAAACAAGCCGGTCAACCCGGCTATTTCAGATCCTAACCAGAGCAGCGGTAGGTAGCAGCTGAATAAGCGTAACGCTGAAATGAGCAGCGCCAGAGCAGGCATCCCCATCGCGCTGCATGCCGATACGATGAGCATGCTGATGCCCAGTCCGCCATAGCTTAAGGGCACAAGCCACAGGTACTCGTGCAAAATGTCCGCAATACTGCTCTCAGTCGTTAACGCACGACTGAGAGGGCTGGAAAATAATACGGTAATGACAGTAAGCGCGAGTTGAGAAAGCATGACAAAACTGACAGCGATACGCACAAGCTGATCAATCTGCGTAAGTTGATTGCTACCCCTTAGCTTCCCGATCATCGGAGGCATCGCCATGGTTAAGGACAGCACGATGATGATGGAGAAAAACTCTATTCGGCTGGCAAGCCCCCAGGCAGCGACAGCATCGTTGCCGTAAAAGGCAACGACGCCTGTGGCAATCAGTCCCGATAGCGGAGGAATAAATTGGCTAAGCATGGAAGCTGCCATAAACGATAGCAAGCGTTTTACGCCTGCTGTAATCGTTACCATTGTGTCGGGTAACCGGATCAGGTCTTTGCGATGAATACCGGCGAAAATGATGATGCATCCGGCACTAAAAGCACATACGGTTGCCCAGGCTGCACCTGCTAAACCCATATCAAGAACAAATATAAACAGCGGATCAAGCACCATGTTAATAATGCTTACCAGTACCAGCACGATACCAGGGAAGCGGGTTTCTCCATGTGCCCGAAAAATACTGAAACCGAAGTAAAGCATGGCGCCCAGCCAACAGCTGATCAGCCAGGGAAACCAGTACTCGCGTACAAAAGGGAATAGCGCTGTATCCCCACCTAAATTAACAACGATGAATTGTTGAGCCGACCAGAGTATCAGGCACAGCATTGAGATCAGGATAAAACCGGTAACGATTATCAGGGCACCCAGCTGTTTGGCATAGGTGTTTTTGTTTGCGCCCAGGGCGGTTGATATGATGGCGGTGGTTGCGATACCAAGTCCAACCTGTATGCCAATAATCAATTGATAAATGGGAATAGAGAAACCCACAACGGCGAGGGGTTGAGCACCCAACTGGCCTATGAACGCACTGTCGACCAACTGGCAACTACTGACCGCCAGCATGCCGATCAGCATGGGTAATGTCATATGGAAAAGCTGTTGTCTTAGTGATTGGCTTTGCTGGGTCATGATCTGTCCGGTTCTGAGAATACAGACGCGTAGATGGCGTTATTGGCCAATCCCTGGCCTCAGTCATTCCTGCTATTTGTTAAATATCTATCACAACCTTGCCCATCGCCTGACCACTGCTCAGACGTGCATGCGCCAGGCCGGCTTCAGTCAGAGTGAAGCGCTGCTCATCAAGAACCGGTCGAAGATTGCCCGCTTCAGCGATCTTAGCGATCTCACTCAGAATATGACCATGTGCTTTGCGACCATGATCGTGAATCATCGGGATAAGCATGAATACCACGTGTAGGGATAAGCCCTTAAAGTGAGCAACTGAAAGATCCAGCTCAACCATTGCAACCGTAGTCGCTACCTGGCCGTTCAGAGCGGCAGCTTCAAACGAGTTAGCTATATTTGCTCCGCCAACAGAATCGAAGACAACATCAAAGCCTGCACCAGCGGTATATTCAGTAACATAATCGGCAACGCTTTCTGTTTTGTAGTTGATCCCCTTAGCGCCTAGTTCTTCGATCAGTGCCAGTTGTTTATCCCCACCGCCTGTTGCATAAACATCAGCACCGAAGTGACGCGCCAGCTGCAATGCAACATGGCCTACACCGCCGGAGCCGCCATGAACCAGCACACGATGTCCTTTGGATATTCCGGCACGGATCAGTCCCTCATAAGCTGTGATACCTACCAGCGGTAGCGCCGCGGCTTCACGCATGGACAGGTTTTTTGGCTTGAGGGCAATCAGTCGGGCATCGGCCGCCATATATTCTGCCATCGCACCCTGTAGTTCCCCAAGACCACCGGCACAGCCGTAGACTTCATCGCCAACAGAAAACCCGCTAACGCCTTCGCCAACGGCTTCTACAGTACCTGCGAAATCCATACCCAGTACTGCTGGTGGATTGGGTGATATTGGCAACTCCTTACCCATCAGGCGAATCATGGTATCGACGGTGTTAACACTGGTGGCGGCGATACGTACCAGGACCTGACCGGGTTTTACTTCGGGTGTCGGAATATCAGATAGCTCGAATACTTCAGGACCACCAAACTCACGGATAATCATTGCTTTCATGGGGTAAACCTCTGTTTAGTTGATGGGTAATACTTTAATAGTTCTTGCTTATGATGATAATCTGCATAAATAGCTAATCTGTTTATATTTTATGTTGATAATCTAAAATGAATGTCGAACACCTGAAACTCTTTATACGGGTAGCCGCTACCCATAACATCAGTCAGGCAGGCGCTGAGCTGGGCTTATCTCCTGCCGTGGCCAGTGCACATATCAATAAACTGGAAGAGGGTCTTGGGGTGCGTTTGATTCACCGCACCACCCGCAAAGTTTCATTGACTGAAGAAGGTAAGGGCTTTCTGCCGCATGCCGAAGAGGTGCTTTCCAGTGTGGAAGCGGCTCGTGCTTCGGTGGGAGTGGGTAAAGGTTTACCTTCCGGTACACTGAGGGTTTCTGCCTCTGCATCCTTTGGCCGTATGCATCTGGTGCCCGCGATGAAGGGGTTCCTGTCGAGTTATCCGGACCTTAATGTCGACCTGCGCTTATCCGATTCAATCATCGATATGGTAGAGGGGGGCTTTGATATCGCTATTCGTATCGCAGAGTTGAAGGATTCAACATTAATCGCGCGTAAATTAGCCTCTGACAACCGTATTGTCTGCGCCTCTCCCGGATATCTGGCAAAGTACGGTGAGCCCGAATCTCCTGATGATCTGGTTAATCACTGCTGCCTGTCTTTAATGGGATTGGATCACTGGAGCTTTGATGCCCCCGACGGTCAGTTAACGATTAAAGCGAAAGGTAATTTTCGCACCGATAATGGCGAGGCGGTCCGGGATGCCTGTGTGGAGGGGCTGGGAGTTGCGATTGCTTCAACATGGAGTGTCTATCAACAGCTTAGAAAAGGGGAGCTGGTTCAGGTGTTGCAGGACTATCCGCTAATGTCAGATACAGCGGTCTGGGCGGTGTATCCCAGTTCGCGTCTGCTAGCACCCAAAGTCAGAGCATTTATCGATTATTACACTCAATGTTTTAGCAGTCCTGCGTACTGGGATTGAGAAATCTGAGGTGACCTTTTACAGGACATAACACCTTCATGTCCCTGTAGCTAAGCAACAAAACTTAATCGCAGCTTCCTTAAACAGCTACCTTGATTTGCTGGCTGCATCTCTCAATCTGAGGTACTTACTCCATTAACATTGATACGCATAGAATATCTATCCCGCACTTTGTGAGGCGGTTATACTAACGGCTATGAAGGATATGGTCGGTTTATTGAGTTTTTAGGGTTGGCTTCAATATTTTTACTGTCACTGCATATTATTTTATAAAAAATGAAACATTGGGATAATCCATGACCGGACTTGAGATTTATAGTTTGCTTTTTGAGCATAAGTTGCTTTCTTCGCTTATGTTTATTGTTTTAGCTTATTTCTTGAAGTTGATGTTGGTAAAAGTCATAAGAAAACGAAGTAAGGCCAAAGGGGAAGATCGGCGCTATGTAATTAATTTAATTAAAAACTTAATTAATCTGACCGTTGTTGTTTTATTGTTTGTCTTATGGACGGAAGAATTACAAAAATTTGCATTGTCCGTCGCTGCGTTTGTTGTCGCGATTGTTATCGCTACACGCGAGTTTATTCAATGTATTATTGGATATATTTATATCATTGTATCCAGACCATTTCAGGTCGGTGACTGGATTCAGGTAGGTAGTTCCTATGGTGAAGTAACAGAGACTAACTGGGCAAAATTAACCTTATTAGAAGTTGATATCGATTCATACAGTCATACAGGAAAAACGCTTTATTTACCCAATAGCATGTTGATTTTAAATACTATAAAAAACCTCAACTTCATGAAACGATATGCGACTCACACTTTCACACTTACCCGGAGTCAGCGCGTCAACCTATTTTCATTTAGGGATGAGTTACTGGAACGAGCAGCAGTGCACTGCCAGGATTTCTATGAAGTTGCACATAGGTATAATTATTTAATAGAGAAACGCTTAGATGTGACGATCGCAGGCCCAGCGCCTACCGTTACTATTTCGACATCCGATATTGGTAAAAATACAGCGAGTGTGACGATTTTTTGTCCTTCAGATCAAGCCCTGGATATAGAACAAAAAATAACTCAGGATTTTATGGAGTTATGGTATTTAGAGCTAAGAAACCTGTAGGAAGTTGCTCCCTGAAGTCGCTGCATAAATAAGGCTCAGCCGTTCTGTTTTTTATGACTCGGCTACGAACGCTATGTATCGATTGTGCATCTTGCTGTTCAGCCTTTTTTATAGGTACCAAGTTCATAAATGGGCTCCTTTCGGCTTTTGCTATCGCCCCTGCATCATTCGTATTTCGTTAACTTTAGCGTCACAAGCGTAAGAAAAATTTTTTTTAAAAAACGCTTGAAAAAGAGTGTGGCGACCCTATTTAAGATTTGTGGCAAGGTTGTCCACTCTGGAAACTTTTCCGACATGATTGTTTATTATTTTAATTCGCTTCTTATGGAGGTCTTATTATGAACTCAATTGATTTAACCCCTCTTTACCGTAGTAGTGTTGGTTTCGATCGCTTAGCGTCTTTGATAGACCATGCATTAGCAAGTGAAACAAATACTAACGGGTATCCCCCATACAATATCGAAATGCTGGATGAAAAGCGCTATGCAATCACACTTGCTGTTGCTGGTTTTTCACAAGAAGAGATCGATATTCAGGTTGAAAAAGGCGTGCTGACAGTACGTGGCAATAAGCCAGAGAAAAATGAAGCTAAGTTTTTGCATCGGGGTATAGCAAATCGGACGTTTGAGCGTAAGTTTAATTTGGCCGATTATGTTGAGGTTACCGGGGCAGATCTTATCAATGGCTTGCTGACCATTAGCCTGGTCAAAGAAATTCCGGAAGCAATGAAGCCTAAGACTATCGCCATTAACACGAATGAGCCAGTATTAGAGCACAATGCAAAGGAGCAAATAGAGGCCAAGGGTACTAAAGCCGCGTAAACGGATTGCGGTGAGCACAAAGCGGTGCTCACCGCTTCTTGCGCTATTTAATCTAAATCTTATTCGAAGAACATTCGGCTAGCTGTATTTCGCAGTCAAAGAGTGATGCTGGCAGGCTGGGCTGGGGCGCAGTCGGTCAATGTTAAGTTCAACAGTCTGCTAGGCAGGGTATCTCGTCAGTAACAATGAAAATTGGTGATCGAGGTAAATTAACGATGAAAGATAAGACTAAGATTCGCATTTTAGCCGCTCTTGTCGGCGTCTGTTTTATGTGTATCGCCGGCTTGAGCTACTACACATGGCATATGAAAAGTAATGCTACTGCTTCGGCGATCAGAATGGATCAGTATGACCCATCAAACTCTCTAACTTTACCTGCTCTACCCGACGCGGGACTTAAAGACTGGAATCCCTGGTTTGACGAGTGGGGTAATGCAGATCAATTTATGGATCTGCAAAAAAGGATGGATGAGATGATGGGGCAAATGCTGCCGGGGGGCTCAATTTTTAGCCAGAGAGGGTTTGGTCTTTCAAGTGCATCACCCGAGGTTAAGTTAAAAGAGTTGAAGGATGCATATGAAGTAGAAGTGATCCTGCCTCAGGGACAAGAGGTCGAGCTTAATACCCATTTAGAAAAAGGCGTTTTAACGATATCAGGAAAAGTAAAAAGTACTGATGAGAGCGTCAATGGTAATACGCTTGGACGGCAAACTTCTATCAGTCAATTCTCCCAGTCGATCACGCTGGTGGAACCTGTGAGAGAAAGCGGTATTAGCATCAATCGAGGGGACGAGATAATCACCGTTAGAGTGCCAAAAAAACACACTTAAAAGTAATGTATGGCAGCACGCCAGCGTGGCGCGTGCTGCCTTTAGCCAGCCTGCAATTTAACGTCAACTTGACGTATATTGTCTTCGCGCTGAATCTGCAACGTGACAACATCACCTACCTTATAATCATCTAGTGCTGATAATAGTTGCGCTACGCTACTGATCTCCCTGCCATTTAAATTTATGATGATATCTCTGGGGAGAATAGCACTGTTCCTTGCCATGACTGCTCCTTTAAGACCCGCTTTATCAGCGGAAGAACCCGGTATAACGTTTAATACGACCACTCCTCGTACGTCCAGTATTTTTGACAAGCGACTATTCAGATTTTCATCTACAGTGATCCCCAAAGAAGGCCTGATGTAACGGCCATTGCGGATCAGCTGCGGAACAATACGCATAATGGTATCGACAGGAACCGAGAAACCAATCCCGGCAGATGCACCCGACGGACTGTATATCATAGTATTAATACCAATGAGCCTTCCAGCTGAATCCAGCAAAGGTCCACCGGAGTTACCAGGATTAATCGCTGCGTCTGTCTGTATAAGGTTGTCAATTGTGACACCGCCAGCCCCTGCATCTAAGCTGCGATCAAGCGCGGATACTATGCCTGTCGTCAATGTCCAGTCGAGGCCAAAAGGGTTGCCAATGGCAAAGACCTTTTGTCCGACTTTCAGGTCGTGACTGGTACCAATAGGAACCGGTGGAGGTCGCTGGAAAGCAACGCCTATTTTGAGAACAGCAATATCATGTTCGGCACTAGCACCTACTAGAGCTGCCTGATAGCTCCTGCCATCAGCCAGCTTTACATTGGCCTGAGATGCACCTTGAATAACGTGATAGTTAGTAATTACATGACCTGCGTCGTTCCAGATAAAGCCAGAACCGCTACCGCGAGGTACTTGAAATATATTACGGGACCATGTGTCTCGTACTAACTGAGCCGTTGTAATAAATACAACAGAATTTCGCGATGATTCAAATAACTCTATGGTGGTCTGCTCATCGGCCGCCATATCTCCACGTGGAGTGATGACTCTTGGAGTACCCTCTTGCGCGCTGAACCACGATTCGACAGCGGGCATGAATTGCCAAAAAAGCATCAAAAACGCAATGCAACTGGTGACAATCAACCATCGGCGGAAAAATCGATCAGGTGAGTTATGCGGATAATTCATAGCAGCTCATGCCTTATAAATTATAGAAAAAATGTATATATCCATGTCAAAACACGACGTATGGTCATTAATGGATAGCGTATTCAATGATATCCGCTATAGCCGGAATTTTCTGCACGCCTGCTAAAAAGTATCCGAAATGACTATCAAGACACCAGCGACGGTTTCCCCTATGGGTGAAAAACTTCTTCACTGACTGACCGATATCAGAACGAGAGGTTGTGACAGGCCACAGAAAGAGGCGTTCATCTCATGTTTCTGCGTCCAACCATCTCTACTGAGGAGGCGTTGGTGTAATAGAGCGTGGTCCTTCAATGCTTGGTTGCTGAACCGTATTGCTTGAACAGGCTGTCAGCCTTTTATAAAAAACTGATCGAGGCCTATCTTACTATCCAAGCGTTCTTTGTAGGTTGAGGAAGCCGAGAACAATGTCACGGCTTGGCCATGCGCCCATACAGCCCGACAGACACGGGGTCGTCTTAGTGATGGATGTTCACCATCTCGTCGTAGACGGTACTCGTTTCCAGGTCGATCGGAACCTCGCAGGAAGACAGCGCCCGTTTCGCTTCTATATAGCTGTGAAAGACCCAGGGTTTGCCGGACTCATCTTGGTTGAGGGTGTGCAGTTCGTTGCCGACAACCGCCTGAGCTGTATAGATATCACCCTCGTTGGACATGATTTTTATGGAAGCGATTTTTCCGTTGTTGAGCTGATTTCTTAACGCGCTTACGTTCATTGCCGTTCTCCACACTGTGAATTGGGTTACATTCATAATTACGTGTGGGCATCGGGATTGGATCATGGGTGGGTAAACATTTTCTCAGCAAGCGCCGACCAGGCTAGAGCTTGAACCAGGTGATCAGCGGTACTGACGACTTAAACATGCTCTGGGTATATGAAACAGGAAGGCGGTGTGGAGCTTACAGGAAGGGGCCGTGGTTAATATCCTGTGCGGGTTAAAAACAACCCGGATGCTGATTCAGCAACCCAACTGCGTTCAAACATCTATATCTATGAAAAATATTCCAATTCTATAACAGATATAGTGTGTTTTTTTCATGTTCCGGGTGGATTTTGCCCCGGTCTCCAACGTGGTTTTTATCTTAAATATTGATAATCAATTAGTTATGCTTTTGGCATTTTTATTGTATGTTTTAAGTAATATTGCCGTATCAGAATCAATAATAAAGGCAGAACACAATGGAGTTACTCGAATCAGCCATGGCATTTGCCGTAGTCATGATGATCTTTTCTACGATTGTCACCGGTATAGTCGAGGCTATCCTCAAAGCTTTTGGCACCAGAGAAGAAGTCCTGAAGAAAACCATTGAAGCGCTTTATGAGAAGGTCGTGTGGCCACGTTTGAGCGCCGGACTTGAACGGGTGAGCCCTCAACAACTGGCGAGCTCTGTTGATGCCGGTATTCTTGCAAAGAGTAAGGCGTGGTTAACCCGTAGCAGCACAAATCACCCTACTCACAAAGAAAAATTTGTTGAGGCTCTGACTGAAAACCCGGTATTCGAGCCTAGCAAAAACCGTTTCAGCGCTGAGCGAAAATCCAAGATCGACTCGCTAAGCTTGTTGGCGTTTGCTGAGCGGCTGGGCAGAACTGACGTGGGTAAAGCGATTGTTGCTGAAGGCGAAGCTCAGGTTGAACTTCTTGTGCAAGACATGGTGCGTAGTTTCGACCGTTTCGGGCGTGCCGCAAGTGAAGTGTTTCGCAAGAAGGCACAACTCACCGCTATCTGCGTGGCTATCCCTTTTGCCTGGTTTGCCAACATTGATGCGTCGCGTTTATTCGTGCAGCTCATCGAAAATCCGTCAATTCGCTCTAGCCTTATTGAGCACGCGGACGAGGAGTATAAACAAAATCAGGCCGCCGTCGTAAGGCTTGATCAGTTGAAAAACGATATAGCAAAATTACAAGCAGAGCCCAGCACATCAGCTCCAACGGGGCCCGCACCTACCTCCGATACGCTCCAGCAACAATTAGACGACATAGCGAAACAGGTAAAAGAAAGTGTGCAAAAGATGGAGTCCCAGGGCCTTGCCATTGGCTGGCAGTATTATCCAATGTGTACCAAGGGCCACAAGGACGATGCCTGCGATGGTCGAGTGGGCTGGATGGGCACCGATGGAAAGGAGCAAGGTTTTTTCGACATAGCATTAACGAGTGAGTTCGGTATTTGGTTGCTCATGTCGAGCTTAGCGGGTGTGCTGATCGGGTTTGGCGGGCCTTTTTGGTTCAAAGTATTTAGCGGTCTTTCCCAGATATTTCAGGTCATGCGCGCACTCAGCTTTGGCGGACGAAAACCTGCGAAAGAGGACCTGCCGCCGCCGGATACTATCGCCGAAAACTCAGCCAAACCTAAGGATGTGCTCGACGCGTTTAAGGTAGCCGTGGCGGTTAACATGAAATCCTAACGGTACTAATATCCATAACAATCTTCCCACTCACCTGAGATGTGGGGAGGCTTCATTACCTGAGTAGCGGTTATATTTCACTCTTGAGTTCTTTTAGTAATTTCAAACCTTTTTTTCGCTGCGCTTTAAGAACTCTAATCTTTTCTTCCAGCCTTTTTTTACATTTTTTATTAGTCTCGTTCTTAACTGTATCTTTTAGCAGATTTTGTTTTATCTTAAGTTTTTTCATAAGACGTTTTAGCGACTCATACCTTGTAATTCGCTCACGCTTGTTCGTATCGACAAAATTTTCTATGGCTTTTAACAGGTCGTTAGTATTCATTTAGTTGCTTCCTCGACATACTCATCTACAACTTCTTTAATTTCGGCCTCATCCAGAGCGACACTATTTTCAGCTGCCTCGTCACTCTTATCTGAAGAGATAAATAATATCCCTCCCATATGAATAAGATTTCGGCAGATATCCTGATAGTAGGCGCTATCATTCATAAGAGAGATCGCCATGGGTGCGCTGATACGGTGCTCGCGAATCAGGCGATCCAGTCGCCCCGTTTTAATAATATCTTTCTCATTGATTTCTACTTTAAGCTGATCAAGCGATAAAATTGTAGCTGACTCATCCTCTCCGGCCCGAATAACTTCCAACTCCTGCAACACGCGACATATTTGTATGCGCATATTGTTATATTCCTGACGAATATCCGAGTTAGCCGAAAGCGTATAGATGTTCAGGTTTTTTTGCAGATGTTTGATACCTTTAATTGTCTCGACCAGATCGCGGCCTACTTCTCTAAGCAGCAAAAGTCTATCCAGATGACCAGGCGCTCCCATTGAGCTCTGAGACTGGCTGATAAATTCGACGATGTCTGCATAAATAGACTTGATGCGTCTGACGTATATATCATCAATATTTTGCTGCAAAATGATATTACTAGAGTTATTAATGATATCGTCAATTTTACTATCTGCAGCAAGCACACTTCTGTTTAAGCTTAACCCGCGAATAATGGTATCAACCGATAAATCATAAAGGCGTACTGTCTCTTTTCTAACAGCTTCTATGGCGGCGGCAGGAATCTCTGCTGATGCAGAAGATAGATAGCGGGCTTTTTCGACCTGAGGGGCCTTCGTCGGCATGACACGCACAAGAAAAGAAACCAACTTCCCTGTGAGTGGCACCATAATAATAACACCAGTGACATTAAAAATAGTGTGAAACACGGCAAGTTTGAGAGTGTAGTCATCTTCAGCTATCCCTATCGTAGTGGACACCATATCCACCAACCCGATAACCGGATTCATCGCCAGCATGAAAACAATACCCGCCGTTACCTTGAAGAGCACATCTGATAGCGCGAGTCGTTTACCGTCAGTATTGGATGTCAGCGAGCCCAACACGGCAGTGATGGTGGTACCGACATTGGCACCGATGACCAAGGCGAGTGCATTGCCATAGGTTACCTGATGGACGGAAAGTGCGGTAATCACCAGTACCAAGGTGGCATGACTAGACTGCATGACAATAGTCGCCAGGATACCTATCAGCGTAAATACCAGCACTCCGGCAAAACCTTCGAGGGCATAATCAGTCAGGCTGATTTGATTCTGAAAGGCCTCAAAGCCCTCAAAGCCCTCTTTCATATAATGGATGCCGAGGAAAAGAAAGCCAAGTCCGGCCAGGATGTAGCCAAAGCCTTTAAGAAATTTTGATTTTTGGAAGATAAAAATGACACCAAATACCAGCATCGGCATTGCATAAGCAGAAATTTTTACCTTCAGACCAAAACCTGCAATCAGCCAAGCACCTGTGGTACTCCCCACATTGGCGCCAAAAATAATACCCATCCCCTCAACCAACCCGATAAGGCCGGCGCTGAGAAAAGAGATAGTAATCACAGACACCAATGAACTGGACTGCATTACGGTTGCCGCGGTAAAACCAAACGTCAGGCTTTTCCACATTTTATTAGTACTTTTACGCAGAGTCCTTTCAAGGGCGCCACCGGCGAATGCATTAAAGCCCTGTTCAAGTGCCAACATTCCAAACAGAAAAATGGCTACACCCGCCGTAATTACCTTAAAGTCTGGGCTAACCCAAAACCCGTAAGTTAATACTAAAAAAATAGTAGGTAAAAATATTTTTTTAATCATGCAAACCTATTAAGTAAAATTATCTGCCTTACATACAACATGGCTTGTTATTAACACAGGTTCTAGAAAGCTATATCTATGGCAGCATCATGCCTCTGATAGTAAAGTAAATAATTGCCGCCATCGCGGCAGATGCCGGTACCGTAATGACCCAGGCGGCTGCAATTTTTAGCAGTGCTGAGCGCTTTACTAATTCATTTTTGTAGACTTTACGTAGTTTTTTTCGTTCGGGTTTAGATAAATGTTCTTTATTGGAGCTTTTCTTTAGCTGCTTTAACATCTCTCCTTTTGTCTTAATGGATGCTTTTCCAAATTCAGACAAATAAGCTTGCACTTCTATGGGGTTATTATTTTCATGATGATGCATAATTTCTAAAGTCATTTCAGTGTAGCTGGCTTTTAAAAATTCACGTAAAAAACCAACACCAAAGATACCGCCTACGGCAATATGAGTAGAGCTAACGGGTAACCCAAGTTGCGAAGCAATAATCACCGTAATGGCTGCTGCCATGGCAATACAAAAAGCGCGCATTTTATCCAATTCAGTGATTTCACTACCCACAGTACGAATGAGTTTTGGCCCATATAGCGCCAAGCCGATCGCAATGCCTACAGCACCAATCAACATAACCCAGAGTGGAATAGAAGCTTTTGATGTATGCCCGCCACTCAAAACAGCATCATTAATTGCCGCCAATGGTCCGACTGCATTGGCAACATCATTTCCGCCATGGGCGAAACTGAGTAGAGCAGCAGCAAAGATTAAGGGCACTGTAAACAAGCTGTTAACACTATCCTTGTCATTGTTGAGACTATTTGCAGCGCGATGAACAAGTGGACGTACCAGGAAATAAACTGCCGCAGCTACAACAGCCCCTACCAATAAAGCGGTTATCAAGTCCACCTTCCAGATATTTTTAAACCCTTTCATCAACAAGTAAGTACTAAATGCCCAGGCCATAAACAGAATCAATAATGGCACCATGCGCTTGGCTGCCAAAATCATATCGTCTTGATAGGTAATAGTGCGCTTAATTAAGAAGAGAAATGAGGCAGCAATTATCCCGCCAAGAACGGGTGATATAACCCAGCTCGCAGCAATACTGCCAAGCTGTGGCCAATTGGCGATCCCCCATCCGCCAGCAGCAATACCTGCCCCTAATATACCACCCACGATAGAGTGAGTGGTTGAAACCGGAGCACCTGCAACGGTTGCTAAGTTTAACCAAATAGCACCTGCTAACAGCGCAGCCATCATTAACCAGATAAAAGTTTGACTGCTGGGTATCAGAGAAGGATCAATGATGCCTTTCTTGATTGTGCTTACCACATCACCACCGGCAATCAAGGCGCCACTGGCTTCAAATATAATGGCAATTATAATGGCGCCCGTCATTGTTAATGCGTTTGACCCTACCGCAGGCCCGACATTGTTAGCCACATCATTGGCGCCAATATTCATCGCCATATATCCGCCGATCATAGCGGCAACCACCAGCATTATATGGTCTGGACTATCCATTCCCACACGGCTTGTGTACAGCATGATACCGACAATAAAAAGCAACGCCGTACCACTGCGAAAAAGCTCTTTACGCCCATGAGCAGAGGCCGCTTCTAAATGATGAAGATTATTAATATCCATAAAATCGTTACCTGTTTAAGAGTTACCGTTGCAACAAGTCAATACAGCTCGTTCTTGTTCATTATTAATGCCTGAACGATTTTTATTACTCAGATCTTATCGATTCAAACACGCTTATATACACACTGACATTGCCTTTTGGGCTTACTTGAGACGTTAGCGGTCTTAGCGCCTTCTATCAATGATTTGGGTCGCTGTTTTGTCGAAATTAGTACCAATATAAATGAGCCATAGGTTGTTGGCCTGCAGTTTCTTACTTTTCTCCCTGATGGGCGGTGAGATATACCTCCAATTCCCCGTATATGAGAAGAAAAACTCCTCATCTCTTTTGGGATCCTTCACGTGAATAGGGTGCAAATTCATATCGCCAGCAATAGCTGATCTGTTTTTGATCCGTGATTAGCGAGGGGTGTGGATATTTCCCAGAGAATCAGTGACGTTTGCGTGATTCAGGTGCGGACATTTCCCTTTAAAGGAATATAGGTGGCCTCATGTTGGTGCGATTTTGGCTTGCGCGCAGTCGACAGAGTCAGCCTTTATCTATCGTCATTAGTTGATGAACTTCCTGAAAAATATTTTTTTGAATGAGTATTAAAAAATATTAATTATTAATTTTTATATTAAAATCAATTGGTTAGTATCGTTATTTTTGTTTTTTAGTAACCTTGGGTTATATTTTTACATATAAAAAACACCATTTATTAACACTAAAGTCAGGATTTGGCAGACAATTTGCTTATCTGCTATCAAAGGCAATTAATCATAATTATTTACATTAAATATCGATCATTTTGCCAATGTGTTTTTTTGGAGCTGAAATGTTATCTGAATTCAAGAATAAAACTAAGCGCAAGCTATCGGACCTGATTGTTGACGAAGTAAAGCGCCTGATTATGTCTGAAGAGCTCAAACCCGGAGATCGCTTACCCAGTGAAAAAGATTTAATTGAGCAGTACGGGGTATCAAAAGGCACTGTTCGCGAAGCGTTCAAAGCTTTGGAAGTTGAAGGGTTAATAAAAACCAGACCAGGCCCCGGTGGGGGAGCGTGGCTTACAGAAGTAGGAACAGAGCCCGCCAGCAAGGCTTTGCGAAATTACTTATATTTTCGGCATATTAGTGCCGAACAACTGTACCAGACGCGCAAGCTGATTGAAGTTGAGTTAGCAGTATCTGTAGTAGGGCATTTAACTGAAGAAGAACTTTTACTTCTGAGGAAGTACACCGATCAGTGCAGCGAAAAACCTACCACAGAAGAGGAGCAACGGCTGCAGAAAATAGCTGAATTAGAGTTTCATAATGTGCTGGCTGATGCCTCACCTAATCCTATTCTGAGTTTTTTTGGTCGCTTCCTAAATGAATCATTAAGAGATCTGGTTGTACTAAAAAAAGCTTATTTAATTGATTACTACGCTTTCACTAAATCAAATGTCGATTATCACTACGCACTCATTAACGCTTATGAAAAACAAGATAAAGAACAGGTGCGAACTCTGATGGCGGAGCACATGTGTGAAGCGGAGGTGCACTTTGTTGCACTTGACGGAGAAATTTCGAAAAAAATGTAGGGTACCTCAAATATAACTTATCACTCACAAAGTGAAGCCTGATGGCGAGCATTAAAATCTCAAAAGGAAGCAAAAAAATGATTAATAAATATTTGAAACATACTGCGTTAGCATTCTCGATAACAGCTGCATCTTGCGTTGCAATGGCGCAAGAGGACGCGGTGACTATTTATGGCGTTAAATCCCTTTCGGGAAGCTTCGCTAGTTACGGTAAGTATGCTGATATGGGGTCGAAATTAGCGGTTGAGCAGTATGGACAGGTACTTGGAAAAACACCAAGTTATAAAGCTATAGATACAGAAGGTAATGCAGGCAAAGCGCTCCGCAAGGTACAGGAGGCGATTAGTCAAAATTCTGCGAAGTTTTTCGATGGAGGCACGCTATCATCAACTTCTTTAGCTATAGGTAAAGAGGTTCATAAATCAGGTGGTGTCTTTATTACCCCAGCAGGCGCTGATGAACTAACCGGTGTAGATTGTAATGCATCTACATTCCGTTGGTCGGTGCCGACATATGGCGCAATCAGAGAGACGGTAATTCCTTTATTAAAAGAGCATCCAGAAAAGAAACGCTGGTATACGATTACCCCTCAATATGTTTTTGGCGAAGCATTGCTGTCAAATGCTAAAACTGTGTTTGACGAACTTGGTATAGAACACGTAGGTAATAGCTATCACTCTCTGCAAGAGCAAGAGTTTTCAGGCTACGTTACGAATGCGATGGCAGCACAACCCGACGTTCTTTTACTACTGAATTTCGGTTCTCAATCCTCTAATGCCTTACGACAGGCGATTAACTTTGGGTTGAAAAATCAAATGACCATCCTACTCACATGGTCGTCTGGTTTAGATCAGTTCCAAGAATTAGGGGCAGATATAACAGAGAATGTTTACTTTGGCGCACAGTATTGGCATAGCGTTGATACACCACTGAATAACAAGCTTGTCAAAGAAGTAAAAGAAGCATATGGCATTACCCCTAATTACCCACTAGCTGCGGATTATATCAGCACTAAACTGCTCCTCGATGCGATCGTTGAAGCCGGAACAACGACCCCTGGTGACGTTATTAAAGCGTTGGAAGGTAAGTCTTATGAAGGTCCAACGGGCACCGAGACTGTTCGGGCGGCCGATCACCAGGTCCTGAAAAATTATTACTTATTAAAAGGTAAGTCCGCTTCAGAAATGAAGAATGCAGACGATTTTGCAGAAATCGTGAGCTACGGTAAATCCTTCCCGGATGAATCATCTCTTGAATGTAAAGGCATGTAAAAACAATTTGCGCCACTCGCGTTAATAGTGATGTGGCGCTTCATTCTTGTCAGAGGTGAATTATGAATCTGTATCTATTTCAGGTAGTGAATGGGATAGGGCTTGGAATGATTTATTTCCTCATATCTGTGGGGCTTTCAATCATTTTTGGGCTACTTAACTTTGTGAATTTTGCTCATGGAGCGTTTTATCTTCTAGGGGCATATCTAAGTTATACGGCAGTCAGCATTACGGGAAACTATTGGCTGGCTCTTATCGTTGCGCCTCTATGTATCGCCTTTTTTGCATGGGTATGCGAAAGAACATTGATAAAAAGGGTCTACCACCTGCCTCATACGTACCAAATTTTAGTGACATTAGGTGTTGCCTTAATCATTCAAGAAGTTTGTATTTCTATTTGGGGGCCTATCGGGAAAAGCATTTCTCCACCTGATTCACTTAAAGGCGTTTTACAAATAGGTGATTTTTACTACCCGCAATATCGGCTATTTGTGATTGCTTTTGCGGCCGTGGTTGCTCTTCTTGTTTGGTTGCTACTGGATAAAACTAAATTTGGTGCGCTTGTTCGTGCCGGTAGTGAAGACGCCGAGACAGTTTCCTTACTCGGAACACATACTCATCGCCTGTTTTCTATCACGTTTGCATTGGGTGTGGGTCTTGCCGGCCTTGCGGGTGTTCTCGCCGCGCCCATAAAAGGCATTCACCCATTTGTTGGCCCGGAAGTACTTGGGATTGCGTTTGTTGTTGTTGTGATAGGAGGCATGGGGTCTTTTACGGGGGCGTTGGTCGGCGGTCTGATCGTGGGGATCGTTCAAAGTGTAATGAGCACACTGTGGCCACAGGGTGCCAGTTTGATGATTTATGGAGCGATGGCGTTTGTCATTCTATTGCGACCATACGGATTATTCGGGAGAGCATAAGATGAATAAATCAACTTCTATATTCGGAGGAGTAACAATAATTGCCTTGGCACTTATTGTGTTGATGCCGATATTGCTACCTTCCGTTACCCTTGCAACGGAAATACTTATATTTGCTTTGGCTGCATTGGCTTGTAACTTACTTTTGGGTTACACAGGCCTCTTATCATTCGGACAGGGTATCTTTTTTGGTGGTGGGGCCTATAGCGCATCATTAGTCATGCTTCATCTTGATTTTGGGCTGATTAGTGCGTTAATCACAGCCATCCTGGTGGGCGCCTCACTCGCTTTAATCGTCGGCGCGTTAGCTATACGAAGAACGGGTATTTACTTTGTAATGCTGACGCTTTCTTTTTCTCAAATGGCATACTTCCTCGCTTACACCTTTAGTGACTGGACAGGTGGAGACAACGGTTTATTGGATGTTCCTCGACCTGCCTTAACACTTTTCGGAATAACCATCAGCGATCTACAAAGCAGTGAAGCATTCTATATTTTTGTGGCAGCAGTCTTTGCAATTGTCTTCGTGTTTGCGCGAAGAGTTATCCATTCTCCTTTTGGAACAACACTGGTCGCTATCAGAGAAAACGAGGGGCGGTCATCGGCTGTAGGGTTTTCCACAAACCATTTTAAGCTGGTCGCTTTCGTTATTTCCGGTGCGATAACGGGCCTTGCCGGAGCGCTCTACGCGATGCTTTTAAACTTCGCGCCTCTCTCAAATGTTGAGCTACTGATGTCAGAAAACATCTTGATTATGACAATTATTGGGGGGACTGGCTCGTTAATTGGTTCAATTTTTGGCGCTGGAGCAATCGTGATGATGGGTGATCTTCTCTCATCTATCTGGCCTAGATGGATGATGATTTTAGGTGCTGCACTTATCGCTGTTGTCCTATTTCTTCCGGGCGGATTATGGGGGGGAATTATCTCCTTAACGTCCAAATTGTCGTCGATAAAAGTTAAGAAAAATCTCACCTCCGAGGTGACAAAATGAGCTCAAATTATCTATTAGAAACGTCTGGTTTAGGCTTGGATTATGGCGCATTCTCCGCTGTTGGGCATGTCGACTTAAAAATAAAAAAAGGCTCCATTCATACCGTGATTGGTCCAAACGGCGCAGGGAAA
The DNA here is from genome assembly GCF_900113275.1 of Neptunomonas qingdaonensis. Lineage (GTDB taxonomy): Bacteria > Pseudomonadota > Gammaproteobacteria > Pseudomonadales > Balneatricaceae > Neptunomonas > Neptunomonas qingdaonensis. The sequence goes on along the minus strand of NZ_FOOU01000015.1, from coordinate 60,694 downwards.
ACCTCTTTATTTCACTGCTTAACCGGTGAAAGAAAACCGACCCGCGGAAGTATCCACTTTAACGGTGAGAACCTGACATATTTAGCGGCGCATAAGCGAGTTTCTAAGGGCATGTCTCGTTCGTTTCAGGTCACGAGCCTCTTTCAGACTTTAAGCGTACGCGAGAATCTAAGAATAGCGGCGCAAGGTCGGGGCGGTCTGAATGCATTAAAGTTTTGGGTGCCCGAAACAGCTGACAAAACGAATATTGCGAAGGCGAATGAAGTTTTAGAAAAAATTCAACTAGCGGCGTTTGCTGACAAACAAGCTGGTGAACTATCACACGGACAACAGCGAGTGCTTGAAGTGGGTATGGCATTGTGCGGGTCTCCATCACTGCTTTTACTTGATGAGCCTACCTCAGGGATGGGAGTAGATGATATTCCGATAATGACGAACTTGATTTCGGAACTTGGAAAAGACCATACCGTGATGCTCATTGAGCACAATATGAGACTGGTCATGTCAATCTCCGATCGAATCACCGTGATGCACCAAGGAAACATATTAATCGAAGGCTCTCCTGAAGAAGTGAAAGGTGATGAGCAGGTTAAGAAAGCATACTTAGGAGAAAGTGGCAGTGAGTAGATTAGTTATCAATAACCTGCATTCTTATTATGGTAAAAGCCATATTTTGCACGGAATTAACCTGGCTGTTGAATCCGGAGAAATTGTAACTTTATTGGGGCGCAACGGAGCGGGTAAAACGACGACGCTTAAGACGATTGTCAGCATCGTCAAAGCGCAACAAGGGTCCGTCTTATTAGACGACGAAAATCTTGTAGGAAAGGAAATATTCGAGATAGCTCGTCGGGGTATCGCTTTAGTACCAGAACATCGTGGCATCTTCGGCATTCTTTCGGTTGAAGAAAATCTGATGATTGCCATCAACAAAAAAAGCCCTTGGGCTCTTGAAGATATTTATCAAATGTTCCCACGTTTAAAGGAGCGAAGAAAGAACGGTGGCAACGCCCTGTCTGGTGGTGAACAACAAATGCTCGCAATCGCGCGAGCACTGGTAAATAACCCGAAGTTTCTTCTCCTTGATGAGCCAACAGAAGGTCTGGCACCCGTCATCGTTGATGAGATTGTACGAATTTTGGATCGGATTCGTGCAGCTGGAGTGGGTGTGCTACTCGTCGAACAAAACCTATCGGTATGCGAGAAGCTTGCAGACAAACATTATGTGATTGAGCTTGGTGAAATCGTTTACCAGGGCACTCAAACCGAATTTAGCAAACAAGACGACATCAAGAACCGGTATCTTGCTGTTTAGTAGAGGGAACCTATCATGAAAACAACTGAGTTATTACCGAGTATCGGACAGATCACAGTAAATACCGAACGTCTTTGGGACTGCCTGATGACCCATGGTCAAATCGGACATACTTCTAAAGGTGGTTTAAACCGTTTGGCGTTAACCGAGTTAGATAAACAAGGGCGTGACCTATTTAAAACCTGGTGTGAAGAAGCTGGTTGCAACGTATCTGTCGATGAAATAGGTAATATTTTTGCCAGAAGACCCGGGTTAAATAATGATTTGCCTCCCATCATGACCGGGTCCCATATAGACACTCAGCCAACCGGCGGCAAATTTGATGGATGCTTTGGGGTTATGGCGGGTTTAGAAGCGATCCGCACGCTAAATGACCTTAAGATTCAGACGCTGGCTCCAATCGAAATCGTGGCATGGACGAATGAAGAAGGTTCGCGGTTTCCGCCCTGTATGATGGGTTCTGGTGTATTCACTGGTAAGTTCTCACTAAAAGAAGCACTGACGACAAAAGATGATGCGGGCATCTCAGTACAAGAAGCGTTGAATGCAATTGGTTACACCGGAAATAAAAGTCATATTGGTCATAAAGCTGCCGCGTACTATGAAGCTCACATTGAGCAAGGCCCTGTATTAGAAGATGAGTGCAAGCAAGTTGGCGTTGTTATTGGTGCTCTTGGCCAAAAGTGGTTTGATATTGAGATCACAGGTGTAGAAGCCCACGCTGGACCAACGCCGATGCATCTTCGAAAAGATGCCTCTCTTGCGGGCGCAGAAATAATTCAGTTTATAAATGAACTAGCGGTAAAAAACACACCTCATGGGCGCGGAACCGTTGGCTGTTTCGACGTTTTCCCGGGTTCGCGAAATGTTATACCTGGTCGAGTTAAAATGACCGCAGATCTTCGCCACCTGGAGTCCGATGTTCTTGAAACCATGGTTAAAGACTTGCACAGTAAAATCAATTCTCTTGATCAAAAGTACGGCGTTCAAACAATCATCACCCCTACAGCAGATTTCCCTCCGATAGCGTTTGATTCCAGCTGCGTTAACAACGTCAGAGAGGCCGCTTCCAGATTAGGGTATCCGAATATGGATGTTGTTAGTGGCGCGGGGCACGATGCAATCTTTATGGCAGACGTTACTTCTGCGGGAATGATTTTTGTCCCTTGCGAGGGAGGGATTAGTCACAATGAGCTAGAAAGGGCTAACGCTGAAGACCTTGGAGCAGGGGCATCTGTTCTACTTAACGTTTTACTCTTGTCTGCGGGGGTAGCAGAACATGATTAAAGCGCATAAAACTAACATCGCAGATATGACAGCCGTCGAACTTTGCCAACTCTTTAAAACCAAAGAGCTTTCTCCTGTAGAAGCGACCCAAGCTTCGCTGCAGCGAATTGCCAAATACAACCCATCAATCAATGCATACTGCTTTGTTGCTGAGGAGGATGCGATTAAAGCGGCAAAAGAGTCGGAAGCGCGTTGGTTCAAAGGCGAACCCCTGAGTAAAATTGATGGCGTGGCAAGCTCGATCAAGGATTTAACGCTGGTGGCGGGGTGGCCTCACCGCAGCGGCTCACTTACCAGTTCAGAAGACTTAGCTAATGTTGATGCTCCATTTTCACAAAAGATGCGGCAAGCAGGGGCTGTAATACTGGGTAAAACGACAACACCAGAGTTCGGTTGGAAGGGCGTTACCGATAGCCCTCTCACCGGTGTTACAAGAAACCCGTGGAATACAACACTTACATCCGGAGGCTCTTCCGGCGGAGCTGCAGCTGCCGCCGCGTTAAATATGGGAGTATTGCATCAAGCCAGTGATGCCGGAGGATCTATTAGAATCCCCGCTTCTTTTTGCGGTGTGTTTGGTATAAAACCCACTTTTGGTTTTATACCTCAGTGGCCGGCAAGTGCAATGACGACTCTTTCTCATCTCGGGCCAATTAGCAGGACGGTGCAAGATAGTTTGTTGATGATGGATGTTATAGCAAAGCCAGATTTGCGGGATTGGTACTCAACTCGTATTTTCAACGCTAGTTGGAGTGATCAAAAAAGCCTCCCTCTTAAGGGCCTGAAAATAGCCTACAGCCCGACCCTTGGATATGTCGATGTAGATGCTGGCGTTCTCAAGCTTGTAGACTGTGCCGTGAATGCTCTTAAAGAGATGGGTGCAGAAGTTGATCTTATCGATCCTGGCTTTAATGACCCTATCGATACGTTTTCAACCCTTTGGTTTGCGGGGGCAGCGAAAGTTGTTTCGAATTTCAACGAACAACAACGTGGCCTTCTTGACCCAGGCTTTCTCCAAATAGGAATCGAAGGAAGCAAAATTGATATTGTGGATTATATGAAGGCGGCTGATCAAAGAGCAGAGTTAGGGCGCACTATGCAGGAGTTTCATTCGACATACGATATTTTAATTACACCTACACTGCCGCGGACTGCCTTTAACGCGGGTCAAAATACAGAGACGGCTGATCAAGAGCATTGGACGGATTGGACGCCTTTCTCTTACCCGTTTAATCTTACTCAGCAACCGGCATTGTCTATATCTTGTGGGCTGCTGGACGGTTTGCCTGTTGGGCTTCAAGTCGTAGCTGATAGGGGGGATGATTTACTGGCTATTAGTATTGCAAAGTACATTGAGGATTTGATTCCAGTTGGGTTTTTGGATGCCCCTCGACATGGTACGGATGATTTAACTCGCGCTGCGCTGGATTAGCATGTGCACAAAAAATTAATTTCTATATATTCCTTATTTTTTAGATGGTTATGATAAATACAGCGATCAGTAAAAAAATAATTGTTGCGTTGCAGCATTGGGCGATATACCATCGCTTTATCAACTACTCTTCTATAAGGATATAAATGATGTTTAATAATATGCCTACTACTGACTTCTCTGCTTTTGGCGCTCCAGTACAGAAGCTGATCGAACTAAACACAGCCACCTTTACTAAGGCATTCGAGCTGCAGAAAGCGACTGCTGAGAAGCAAGTTGCTCAAGCACAAGCTGATTTTAAAGCCCTTTCAGAAATTAAAGACGTTGAAGCACTCACTTCCTTCTTTACTGCTAAAACTGAAGAAGCTAAAGCCAACTTTGAAGCGCTACAGACTGAAGCTAAAGCATCTGTAGAAAGCACTCAGGCTTACTTTGCTGAAGTTCAGGCTATCCTGACTGAAAGCAAAGACGCTGTAGCTCCAGCTGTTAAAGCGCTTGCCAAAAAAACTGCTTAATTTAAGCTGGTTTTAAAAAAAACTCCCATCAGAAATGATGGGGGTTTTTTTGTGTCTGTATGAAACCCAGATAGAGTCAAAGACGTAAAATCGTGTGTATATTCGTCAGCCAGAAATGCCAATTACCAGAGGTGTGGGGATGGTTCACACTACGACTGATCTGATCTTGCAATTTTGGCGCTGCAGCAACACAATGTTGCAATGCAATAAGAAAAGCTGAATTACCGCGACAGCAAGCCGTTTTTTCCAGTGGTTTAGCGGCTGGGCGGTATCGGCCGTTAGTTTGCGGATTTTGTATTTTATGTGACAAACTCTCACGATTATAACTGTCAACAAAGGAAGACAACCCACAATGTCCATCGAATTTAGTTTGATACCCGTAGCCTTTGACGCGCTGCACCTGCTTTTGCTGGTACTCGCTCTGTTATTATTTGTTAGTCTGATGAGAAAGCCTGCCGATGTTAATGCCAAGCCAGCAGAGCAGCCTTCAGCCCCCGTCGAGCCAGCGGCCACTCCCTCCGTTTTAAAAGACACCACACCTGAATCTGCCCTGCAACTGCTGTCTCTACTGCAGCAGGACGCGCGCTTTCTAGATTTCGTCCACGAAGACCTCAGCAGTTACTCGGATGCGGATATCGGCGCCGCCGCGCGGGTGGTGCATGAAGGCAGCAAAAAAACAATCGCGGGCTACTTTACCCTGTCACCGATTCGAACCGAGGAAGAAGAGTCCCGACTCACACTGGAGTCTGGATTTGATGCTTCCCAGGTCCGACTGACGGGCAATGTCGTCGGTTCAGCACCGTTCACCGGTACTCTGGTGCATCGCGGTTGGAAAGCCACACAGGTGCGATTGCCACAACTGGCAAAAGGCCATGACGTACGAATCTTAGCACCGGCAGAGGTCGAGTTATGAGTGATACAGAGCAGAACGCGCGTTATGCGGTAGGTATCGACTTGGGCACCACCCATTGTGTGTTGTCTTACGTTGAACTCGGCGCCGAAGAGGGCACGCCTCCTGAGATTGTAACTATTCCTCAGTTGACTCAACCCGGTGCCGTAGAAGCACAAACTCAGCTTCCGTCATTTATCTATCAGCCCCACGATCAGGAGCTCAATAGCGCGGATTTGGCGCTTCCCTGGAGCGAGAATCCGGCGTCCCTCGTTGGTGAACTGGCGCGCAATCTGGGCAGTAAAACGCCGATGCGACTTGTCTCCAGTGCCAAGAGCTGGCTATGCAACGCCGGGATCGACCGGCATGAAGCATTTTTGCCGCTCAATAGTCCGGAAGAGGTCGTTAAAGTGTCACCTCTGGGCGCTTCAATCACATTTTTGGAGCACCTGCGGGAGGCATGGAATCACCGCTTTCCCGATGCCCCTCTGAAGGATCAGGAGGTTATCCTCACGGTACCTGCGTCTTTTGATCCAGGGGCGCGCGAGTTAACCGCCGAAGCGGCTCGGGTCGCGGGAATTCAACATCTTACTTTGCTTGAAGAACCACAAGCGGCAGTCTATAGCTGGCTGCAAACCTGCGGTGACGACTGGCGTCAACAGGTCACTGTTGGCGATATCATTCTGGTAGTGGATATTGGCGGCGGTACCACGGATCTGTCGCTCATCGCGGTCAGCGAGAGTGACGGTAATCTCGTGTTGGACCGAATTGCTGTCGGTGAGCATATTCTGCTCGGTGGCGACAACATGGATCTGGCCCTGGCCTATCGGATAAAAGCAAAGCTTGCCCAAGAGGGTAAGAGTCTGCAGCCTTGGCAAATATTGGGGATTACACATGGTTGTCGCGAAGCAAAGGAACAGCTGTTGGCTGATCCAACGTTAGACGCAGTACCGGTTGTTGTTCCCAGCCGCGGTTCTAAGTTGATCGGCGGAACCCTGAGTACCGAACTGACTCGCAGCGAAGTGACGGAAACGTTGATTGAAGGTTTCTTTCCACTGGTAGATATCGACGCACACCCGGCGCATCAATCCCGCGGTGCACTCAACCAACTAGGTCTGCCTTATGCGAAGGACCCGGCTATGTCGCGTCATCTGGCGGCCTTCCTGAGCCGACAGAAAGGTGCAGCCGACGAGCTCTTGGGGCCGTCCGAAGGGAGTTTTATCCAGCCCTCTGCGATTCTGTTGAACGGTGGTGTATTTAAGGCGCCGCAGCTATCCGAGCGAACACTGGCATTGATCAACCATTGGCTGAACGCTGCCGGGGCCGAAAATGCCCGCTTGTTGCAGGGAATTGACCTGGATCTCGCCGTCGCGCGCGGCGCGGCTTACTACGGTCAGGTGCGTCAAGGTCAGGGCGTACGTATTCGTGGCGGTACTGCGAGTGCTTATTACATTGGTATCGAAAGCTCCATGCCAGCCATTCCGGGAATAGAAGCCCCTCTTGAAGCACTCTGTATCGCACCGTTTGGCATGGAAGAGGGTACAGAAGTGGCGTTGCAGGACAGTGAGTTCGGGCTTGTTGTCGGTGAGACAGTACGCTTTAATTTCTTTGCTTCGACCACCCGACGCGATGACGAGGCAGGCAGCCAGTTAGATTATTGGGAGCCGGAGGAGTTGGATGAGCTACCGGAAATTCAGACCCACTTGTCCACCGAAGGCCGTAAATCGGGGGACGTTGTGCCGGTACGCTTAGTGAGCCGGATAACGGAAGTGGGCACCCTGTGCCTGGAAGCCGTGACTCTGGATGGCAGCCAGCGCTGGCAAGTGGAATTGAATGTTCGCGAGGCCTAGAGATATTGTAGCTTGTACCTTCCGATTCCGGCTCTCTGGTAGAATGGCCCGATGAAGTCATCCCGCCCCCGGTTTATCGTCGGAATCGATCTCGGCACCACTCATACCGTGGTTGCTTACAGTGGTTTGGATAAGCAAGGCCAGTCCAGCGCGGCACCGCAAGTTTATGCGATTCCCCAGTTGGTCGCTGCCGGTGAAGTAGCGCGATTGCCGCTGCTGCCTTCGTTCCGTTATCATCCCGGCGTCGATGAAGTGCCACAGGGAGATATGCAACTTCCCTGGGGTACCACTCCACTGGAGGGCGAATTGCCCGGTGTGATCATCGGTGAATGGGCACGTGGACTCAGCGGTAAAGTCGAAGGCCGTTCAGTAATCAGCGCCAAGAGTTGGTTGTCCCACGATCAGGCCGACCCAACGGCACCTATTTTGCCCTGGGCAGGCGCCGAAGGCGTCGATAAAGTCTCTCCGGTGCTGGCCACCGCTTCCTATCTGGCCCACATCCGCGCGGCGTGGAATACAGACCATCCGAGCCAACCGCTGGAAGATCAGGAAGTGATTGTGACGGTGCCGGCTTCTTTTGGAGATCTGGCGCGGACCTTAACGGTCGAGGCGGCCAGGCTCGCCGGATTAGCAAAAATTTTATTATTGGAAGAACCTACCGCCGCTTGTTACGACTGGCTTTCGCTCCACGGGGCGCAGGCCGAAGATTTCCTGAAATCGCATCGGTTATTGCTGATTTGCGATGTGGGCGGTGGTACCTCGGATTTCAGCCTGGTGCGCCTGGGCTTTGAAGGTGGCCAGCCCAGGCTCGATCGTATCGGCGTCGGTGATCACCTGATGCTGGGCGGCGACAACCTCGACCTTGCCTTGGCGCATCAGGTCGAGAGCGGGGTGCTTGAACCGGGCAAGCGGTTGCGTGCCTCGAGTCTTTCTCAGCTCATTCAGCAGACGCGTTTAGCCAAGGAAAAATTACTCGCCACGGACGCGCCTGAGACAGCCAAGGTTACCGTTCTCGGTTCGGGGGCACGCCTGATTGGTGGCGCGCGTAGTTACGACTTGAGCCGGGAGCAAACCCAGACCTTGGCTCTGGAGGGCTTCGTTCCGCTGACTGAGCTTAGCGACATGCCGCAGCAGCGTCAGCGCGCGGTGAAGGAGTTTGGTTTACCCTACGCCACAGACCCCTCGATCAGCCGTCAATTGGCGGCGTTCCTGCACCACCACGAACGGGTCAGTCGAGAGGCCTTCGCGGATCAGGCCGATAGTACCTCCTACATGCCCGACGCACTATTACTCAACGGCGGTTTTTTTAAAGGCGGGGTGCTTGCACAGCGCCTCTGCGACCTGCTGTGCAGTTGGCGTGGGGAGCCGGTGAGCACGCTTGAAAATAGCCGTCCGGATCTGGCGGTTGCCTGCGGTGCGGTGGCCCACGGATTGGCGCGCCGAGGCAAGGGCGTACGTATCGGTGGCGGCTCGGCGCGTAGTTACTTCCTCAAACTCGATCAAGATCAGCCCGCCCGGAACACCTCGCTTCAAGGTATCTGCTTGTTGCCCAGAGGCACTGAGACCGGGGTCGAGATACCCTTGCCGGAGCGCCGCTTTGTGCTCAGTCTCGGCCAACCGGTACAATTTCAGTTGATGTCTTCGGCGGCCGATGATTCACCCATCCCCGGAACACTGACACCATTGGGCGATCCGCAATTTCAGCCTTTACCCCCCCTGATGGCCGCGATCCCTGCCGCTGAGGGAGGGGAGACCGCTGTCGAGGTGGAGTTGGTGGCGACCCTGACCGAAGTCGGGACCCTGGGGCTGGAATGTGTCGCCGCTGCGGATGCGGCACGTCGCTGGCGGTTGGAATTTCCCGTGCGCAAAGCCCCGCAAGCCGAGGCTCTGAACACTGACGTAGGCGGATTACCGGCAGAGTTCGATAGCGCCCGTCAATTGGTGGAGACTATTTATGGTAAGTCGCGGCAAACAATCGATGCCAAGTCGGTGAAGCTGCTGCGTGTCAATCTCGAGCGCCTGTTGGGTCCTCGTGAGGGGTGGGAAGTACCCCTGCTGCGCGCCCTGGCTGACCTGTTTATCAAGCACCGAGGTCGCCGCCGTCGCTCCCAACAGCATGAGCAGACGTGGTTTAACCTGACTGGTTTTTGCCTGCGCCCCGGTTTGGGCTACCCACTGGACGACTGGCGTCTGGAGCAGATCTGGCCGTTATTTCAGCAGGGGCTGCAGTTCGACAAGAGCAATCCGGACTGGAACCAATGGTGGACTTTCTGGCGCCGGGTGGCGGGTGGATTGAATGTCGATCAGCAATTGCTGTTGCACAAACAGGTGGCCAAATACATCAACCCTGTCGCCGAGCGTAATCGTAAACTTCAGGCCGAGCTAAAATATAAAGCCTATGAAGGCATGGTGTTGTTGGCGGCTGCGCTGGAAGGGTTGCCGTCGGATAAGAAGCAGGAACTGGGTCGCTGGTTATTAAAAAGGCTGGAAAACTCCCGTGAAATCCAAAGCAGCTGGGTGGCTCTGGGCCGGATAGGCAGCCGGATTCCGCTGCACGGTAGCGCGCATAATCTGATCGATCAGGACACCCTGGCTAAGTGGATACCGGCGTTACTGAAAAAAGACTGGAACAAGCAACCCCAGGCGGCCTTTGCTACGGTGGTGATGGCACGCGTCAGTGGTGATCGCAGCCGCGATCTTGAGCCTGAATTACGTCAATCCATCGTCTCCGCTCTGCAAGCCAGTAAAGCGCCGCCAAAATGGATTGCGATGGTCACCGAGGTCACCGAATTGGATGACGCCGACAGCTACAAAATCTACGGCGAAAGCCTGCCACCGGGATTGAAACTACTCGATTGAGGCGTTTGAACGGATTGTGTTGAGTGGCGTGTATTGAGAGGCCTGTGTTTAGAGGCTCGTGTTGAATGAAAAGTCCTCTGCACGCGACTCTTGATTTATCGATTGCACTAAATCATAGTTAAGAAACAATTGGTGTTGATTTGGAGGGTGCAATCATGTCCAAAACCATTACCGTGTCTAACGATGTTTACGCCGCTATTGTGGCTAGACGACAAGACAAAGATGAGTCCGAAAATACCATTTTGAGCCGTATTCTATTAACTGCCGGAAATGCTGAAGTAACTCATGCGCATGCGCATAAGGATGGCGACAATGCCCATCTCATTCTGGACAGCGAGATGGACCATACCATCGAGACCGACTGATCGGTTATGGCCAGGCAGGCAGCAGATGGTCGCTTTATTATGTTAGATGGCAACAAGTTCGAACGGGTGCCTGAATGAGGTGATGGCTAGTCTGCCGAGCGCATTCGTCCCCGAGTCAGAGAAAAATAGCCGCCTGATAAAGCATACAGTACGCCAAGTAACAGGGTGATTCTTACCACCGTCAGTAGCTGTGGATAATGCTCCGGTTGTAATATCTGATCGGCAAAATAATAGTTAAAGATTACCACCATAATCGCCGTACTAAACATATTACCGCCTGTGCGTGCCAGATTAAGTAACCCTGAAGCAATACCTAAGCGCGATGGGTCTACCGAACTTATCGCCGCATTCGTATTCGGTGATGAAAATAAACCAAAGCCGACTCCGAGCAAGCATAAGCCGGTTTTAACTTGCCACAGTGGCGTTTGCATTCCCACAAAAAATAGCAGTACAAATCCCAGTATATAAAGGCCACAACCCGTAGTAGCCAGTATCCGTGGATCATATTTATCCGACAATCGGCCAGCGACAGGTGCAATACAGGCTGTCAACAACGCCTGTAAAAGTACCACTTTTCCCGCGTCGCCCGGAGAGAGTCCCTGGATGTATTGCAGATACAAACTAACGATAAACAGGACGGGAAAGCTGGCCCCATACATGAAAAGACTGGCCAGCATCGAGCGGTTGAAAATTCGATTCTGACTTAATGCATCTATTCTTATCAGCGGTACACTGGCACGGCGTTGTTGATAAACAAACCCTCCACTTAAACCAAGCCCCGCGACCAACAAAACAACAAAACCTGCATCAGGTAGGCCTGTGACACCAAAGAATAAGCAGCTGACGCTCAAAGAAAACAGTAAGCTGCCGGTTACATCGAAGCGTTGTCGCATGGAGTATTGCCGGGACTCTTCTGACCCGACCAGTTTCGGTTCATTCGGCATAAACCAGGCAATCAGGCTGAACGCCATAAATATGCCGGGAACCGGCAACCAGAACACACTGCGCCAACCTAACCATTCCGTTAACAATCCTCCCGCAGCAGGGCCCATTGTCAGCCCAAGATAAACAGACGTAGAAACGATGCCAAGGAACATGCCCCGTCGCTTGGTACCCGCCAAGATCGCCACCATAGCCATCGCGGTAGCAAAAATAAAAGAGCTGGCTAAACCTTGTATCACGCGGAAAACTAACAGCCATTCAATGCTATCTATCCACACAACCGCTAGCGAAGACAGGGCATACAAACACAATCCCAATAAATGAACGCGCTTGCGTCCCCAGATATCGGCTAGCCGGGAAATCGGCAGCATCAGCACAACGCTTCCCCAGAGCGGCGCACTGGGAATCCAACTGAGTAATACGGCATCGACCTGTAAGTCTTTAGCGATCGCAGGCAAAGCAAGATTGACAGCAGACATCGCCATAGGTACCAGAAATGCTGCCAGGCAAATACTATAAAGTGCCAGCCAGGGGGTTTCCTGATGGCTTGTAACCGTAGATGTGTTCATCCTTTAACCTGAAAGGTTTTTCCTTATGTTTGAGGTGGGGCTTCGTTTTTGGATCAATCAGCAAGTGCCTTGGCTATCGCCTCAAAGGCGCGGTTGCTGTTCAGTGACCACTCGGGGTTGAGGAAATCAGGCCAGGTAGAAAATTTGACGATCGACACGTCAGACTGCGGATCAACATAGATAAACTGGCCAAACACGCCGCGGGCCGAATAGATCCCCTTATCACTATCGTGCACCCAGCACTGGTTGCTATAGGCCGCCTTGGGGTAATGCTCGGCAAAGGCGCCGTACAGTACCCTGAAATGTTCACCCGATCCCTGCCGGGACGCCTTGATGAACGCTTCGGGAACGATCTGCTGACCATTAAACATACCACCTTGCAGATGCATCTGGGCAAACCGGGCCAGGTCACGCAGGCTAGCGCTGATGCCCCCGTCGGCTAGTGCGGTACCGACCCGATCCAGAGTGATATTGGCGTCTTGTTCCGCGCCTAACTTGGCCCAGATCTCCCGGCTCAACAGTACCGGCAGACGCTCGTTGCACACTTGCTCGCAGACCCAACCCAGCACATCGGTTTCAACCGAGCGGTATTCAAAGTGACCGCCGTGCTCGCGACCCTTCTTGAGCGATTTCAACAGCCCGTAGATCGTATCTGGCGAGGTTCGGGTACCACGCTCGCGCCAGCCCGAGGCGATGTCGAGCTGAATGAACTCGGCGTCGGGGTTGGTGTAATCCTCGCAAAACTGGATGCCGGTGCGCATATCCAACACATCCTGCAGCCGCGCATCGCCATAATCACAACCGGATAGATCGCTCACATAGTCACTGACCCTGGCATCGGGATCGATCTTGCCCTGGCCAATCAAAATGCCGACCAAGCTGGCAACCAGTGTCTTGGAAACCGACTGCAGCAGATGCAGCGTATGTGGCTGCATCCCATTAAAGTACTGCTCCGACACCACCTTGCCTTGGTGCAGCACAATAAATCCATCGGTGTAACTGTCGGTCAGAAAAGTTGCCAGATCGGTTTGCTGGCCATCGACCCGTTCAAAACGCACCCTGTCGAGCGAGCGTGTCGCCTGCGGCAGTTCACTCACCGGCGCCTTGCCACGACGAATCGGCGCCACCGGAAACAGCTCGGACATATGTTGGAACGACCAGCGATTGTAGGGCGGGCTGTCCCAGTTGCGCAGGTCGATCAGCTTGTCCTGAGGCGGCGGGCAGCCCTGCATCAACTTCAGATCAAGGTAGCCAACACCCGGCGGAGCCATATCTTTTTTATCGTACATAATCAGTTCTCATCGCTTAGCGGAGGGTGACAGGCGAATCAATGCCCCTGTTCGGTACCGTCAAATTAACTCGTGCTAAGGGATAATTCAAAGATAAATTCATCCCTGGGTAAGTACAAAGGTTGGCGTTTCGCGTCGTTCATAGCATCTATCACTGTTGCCAACTGTTTCAGATTATTTTGACGTTCTGGTTTGCCCCACCCCGGAAGCTCAGCGTTAAGCTTTTTTGCAGCCAATGGATACACAAATCGCCTATCCATGTTGATCTATTTATCAAGATGCTTCGTAAAGATATCCAGCAAGACAAAACCAAACAAACTTTAATAGGAAAATATCATGTTTAAAAAATTAACAGCTATTTTATCTGTTGTGGTTGCAAGCTTAGCATTTACCTCATTTTCTTATGCAGACGGCCATGGTATGAAAAAAGACATTGTGGATGTTGCTGCAGAAAACGGTTCGTTTAATACGCTTGTCGTCGCTATTGAGGCAGCAGGACTCGTCGAAACCTTGAAAGGGGAAGGGCCGTTTACTGTATTTGCGCCAACAGACGAGGCTTTTGCGAAATTGCCTGATGGCACCGTGGAAATGTTACTGATGCCTGAAAACAAGGACCAACTTGTTTCTGTGCTTACCTACCATGTAGTCCCCGGCAAAGTTAACGCTGCTGATGTCGTGAAATTAGACAGTGCAGATACTGTGCAGGGTGAACAGCTAATGGTTAAGGCCGCTGATGGTGTTGTAATGATCAACAACGCCAAGGTGGTAATGACTGATGTAGAAGCGAGTAACGGTGTTATACATGTTATTGACACGGTGCTTTTACCGGAATAAATAACCAGATAATGGGACGTGGTTTTTCTAAGCTACGTCCTTTTTTATTTCAAACGTTAATAGGCGCTAGATTGCTGGGACGATAAACATCTTTAGTGAAGCTTCGTTTCTTGGCAGCAGTCCTGATAACACGGGAGGGCTGAGTAAAGGCCTGATGATAGTCTCTGTGGGAACTTAAAAATATCGAAGATACTTTTATTCGAGCACGATAGCTCATTATTATTGAAGGAAAGAAAAATGAAAAAAAGTACGATTGATCTAAAACGTAGAAATATTCTAAAGAAAAGCCTTGTTGGTTTAACGGCTGTTGCAGCGGGTTCCATCATTGCAACCAGCGCTTCCGCTGACGAGCTACCTGAATTAACCGAAGATGACCCAATGGCAATTGGCTTAGGTTACAAAAAAGATACCGCCACCGTAGATGCAGCAACACAGCCAAAGCACACAGCTGATCAACGATGTGATGGTTGTGCTTTATATACCAGTAAATCAGCTACAGCAGGAGCCTGTGCTATCTTTCCAGGAAAGCAAGTTAGCGCGTCAGGATGGTGTTCAGCTTATGCTAAAAAATCTTAATTTTATAACAAGCTGTAGTAGCTCAGATTACGTCTGAGCTATTACGGGTTATGGAACATGCACATTTCACCTTTATAACTAACCTTTAAAATGACACTTTTAAAATGAAACCTCTGAAATGAAAAAGCTACATTAACTTGACAGTACCCTGTCAGGTTATACAGGTGAGTGTTGCACTTGGAAGTTGAATTAGCGGTTCATGGTTTTACTGCCCAATTTTTTCCTAGCAATCTATTTTTCCTAGCAATTCATTTTCAATATCATCAAGCGCTTTACGAACTTCGTTTATAATTAACGTGTTTGTCAGGCTCTCATCTATTTCCGGCACATCCCATTCAAAAATAGTGCGATATTTTTCAATTAAATCATTTACGTCTTTAATAATGTCGCTGCGATGTGCCGATAATTCTAATTCTTCAATGTGGGCCATACTCATTCACCTCGGTCAGCTCTTATGTATAGAAACATACTATAAGCGATTATTTACTTCCACTTAGTCCGACAACGCACAGAATAAATGCAAAGTCGCATAAGCTCATTCCGAATTTTGCAACACACTATTGATATGATCAGGCTATAAATATCGATATATTCCGATATATCATATTGTGACTCGCAGGATGGAATTGATTATGACTGATGAAAACCTGGATCAGATTATTAAAGCACTGGCAAATCCGGTACGTCGTGAGATTTTGCAGTGGCTGAAACAGCCTGAACAGGAGTTTACGCTGCAGCCCAATGGCTTTGAACAGTGCGTTTGTGTGAGCCAGATTTTTGCAAAGTCCGGATTGTCGCAGTCTACGGTTTCTTCTCATCTGGCTTTGATGCAGCGTACCGGTTTACTGAGCTCTCAGCGCCGTGGGCAGTGGGTCTATTATCAGCGAAATGAAGCGGTTATCCGCGAGTTTACTGAGCAAATTCAACAAACACTATAGAGCGTTTCAGGAGTCGTTATGAGTCCCTTGTTTAGCCCCGTTCAGATGGGTGATTTCTTATTGCCAAACCGTATCGTGATGTCACCTTTGACACGTTGCCGTGCCAGCGAAGGACGCGTGCCCAATGAGCTGATGGCCGAGTATTACGCACAGCGAGCCGATGCGGGTCTCATTGTTACTGAAGCGACGTCGGTAACACCGATGGGGGTCGGGTATCCGGATACACCGGGCATCTGGTCCGATGCTCAGGTTGAGGGCTGGAAAAAGGTAACAAACGCCGTGCACAAGGCCGGTGGCCGAATCGTACTGCAATTATGGCATGTGGGGCGTATCTCCGATTCGGTTTATCTGAATGGTGAACTGCCGGTTGCTCCCAGTGCGTTGGCGGCACAAGGGCATGTCAGCCTGGTGCGCCCGGAGAAGGCTTATGAGGTGCCGCGTGCGCTTAGTATTGATGAGATTCACGAGATCATTCAGGCATTTAAAAAGGGTGCGGAAAATGCCAAAGCCGCTGGTTTTGATGGCGTAGAGGTCCATGGTGCGAATGGTTATTTGCCGGATCAGTTTCTGCAGGATTCGACTAATCATCGTACCGATAGTTACGGTGGTAGCATTGAAAATCGTGCCCGCTTCTTGCTTGAAGCTACGGATGCAGCCATCGGCGTTTGGGGGGCTGGTCGTGTAGGTGTGCATTTGTCGCCTCGTGGTGATGCGCATTCGATGGGAGATAGTGATGCTGAAACGACGTTTGGATATGTGGCGCAGGCCCTGGCTCAACGTAACATCGCTTTTATCTTTATTCGTGAGCATTTCAATGCGCCAGGACTAACGCGGATGCTTAAACAGCGCTTCGCTGGTGCTGTGATCATCAATGAACAGTTGGTTAAGTCTCAGGCGGAGCAGTTGCTTGAAGAGAGTGTTGCAGATGCCGTCGCGTTTGGTAAAGCCTTTATAGCCAATCCGGATTTGGTAGCGCGGTTGCGTCAGGATGCGCCTCTTAACAAGCCAGACTCATCGACCTTCTATGCATCCGGTGCGGTGGGTTATACTGATTATCCGCTACTGATAAGCTAACTCATGTTACCTTCATTATTAGTATTTAAGTAAATTCAAGGTGAGATTTATGTCTATCGAGGAAACAAGAGGCCGTTTAACGACGCGCACCATCGCTATGCCTGCCGATACCAATCCTTCAGGTGATATCTTTGGTGGTTGGGTGTTGTCACAAATGGATATGGCAGCGGGTATCTGTGCCGGGCAGCGTGCGCAGAGTCGTGTTGTTACGGTGGCGCTGGATAGTATGAGCTTTATTCGTCCTGTTAAAGTGGGTGATATTTTAGGTGTCTATACGGATATTATTTCGGTGGGGCGTTCGTCTATGAATATACACGTTGAAGCATGGGCGAGACGGGGAAGAATTGGTACACGCGAAAAAGTTACAGAAGCGACCTTTAAGTTTGTGGCTATTGATGAAGCTGGAAGTCCGATTGCAGTGCCAAAGGAAAAAGACCTCCCCGCCTATGCGATGGAAGGTTATTCTCACTAAGTAACTGTGTTCCGCGTCTTTTCGACTTAGTATTGATCGAGGAAATAAGCAATGGCCGTTTCTACTGCGGCCATATGTGGATTTTTGTTTTTATCGGGCAGTGTCGTTGGTGATTTCGGGGACAGTTTACTTAATTCCACCTATCTTTATGCACTAATTGTTATTGATATAATTAATCATATCATTCAGGGTTAATACTTTTGGGTAGTCTACTTCAGGAATGTTGACCTTGGTTTGTTGGGATACTGCGATCACTAAACTAAGAAAGTCCATCGAATCCAGTTCCAGGGCTTCGCGGAAATCCTGATCATCAGGCACCTCATCTTTTTCAATTTCAGGAGCGATATTACACAACTCAGTAAGGATCAATTCTCTTAGTTGCTTCGTATCCATAAACCCTCCATATGCCTATTTTTATAAGTTTAACCTGGCGTTTGCCATAAACTTTCCGGATTTTGTAATAGTTGATTAAGTTGATATAAAAAACGTGCCCCACTATGGCCATCACTGACTCTATGGTCGGCGGCTAGACTGGCATTAATAACCCAACGTATGTGCATTGCGTCATCAATGACCAGCATTTCCTGATGTGGACTTCCCAGGGCAATAATTGCCACCTGAGGAGGGTAGATAACAGCAAACATTTGCTCAGCCCCTCGCTCGCCAATACTGGTTACCGTGCAAGTGCCGCCACTTAATTGCGAATAAACTAAACTCCCGTTACGTGCCCGAGAAACTTGCTGTTTAAGCGCTTCCATCATCAATTCTACGCTAAGGTTTTGCGCATCATGAATCACCGGCATGACTAAACCGCCACCGCGTAAGTTGATCGCGTTTGCTAGATTAACAGTTTCACCAGGCTGGAATTTTCCTTCAAGATATTCACCATTAAATTGTTTGTTGGTCATTAGTAAACGTGCAATGGCACATAATAAGGGAGCCGCTAATAACAGGCGTTGCGAGACAGGCACGCTATTATTATAACGCTGTAGGTGATTCTGTAATGCGCTTATATCTAAACGCTGATTTAAGTAATAATGCGGTATTTCTCGTTTTGAACGGGTCACCGTATCACTGATCGCTTGGCGCATGGCATCCTTATCAAAGCCTGTTTTTACCTGTGTTTGTTTATGCTGATGGCTGTCTAGGTCACTATTTTTCTCGACTGGCATGATTTGCTTAGGTGGCGTTTCAGTCATGACGAAGGAGGGGCTGTTCGGATCCTGATCCTGGCTTGCTTGCTCGACCATTGCTAAGGTGACGATTCTATTGTTGTTATTAACACATATTGCAGCGAGGGATAACTGCTGTTGTTGAGCTAACTGGCGTGCTGCTGGCGTTGCCAGGACAAAGTTTTTGTGTGGCGCTTGTTGGCTTGATGGTGCTTCAATCGTTGTTAAATCAAGCGCTTTTGCTGGTGTTGCCAGGGTGCTTTCTTTGTTAGTTGTTGCTGGTTTACTAGTAGTCGTAGCTGAACTTAAACGCGCAATCGGCTCGCCTACTGCAACTTTGTCACCCTCTTTAACCAACAACTGTAACACCTGCGCATCTTCAAATATGTCTAACTCGATGGCACCTTTGCTTGTTTCAATGACCGCTACCACATCACCCCGTTTAATATGATCACCTTCCTTAACTAACCACTCGGTCAAGCTGCCTTGATGCATATCTGAGCCAAAAGAGGGCATTTTTAAATCATGCTCGTTGGTGGTCATTCTTTGTCCCCCATCGCAATCTGAGATTCTGCGATCATCTGCTGTGCAACCGCTATTATTTCGGCTACTTGCGGTAAGCTAGCTTGCTCTAAATGTGTGGCGTAGGGAATCGGTACTTCTGTAGAACAGACGCGGCGAATTGGCGCATCCAAATACCATAGCCCTTGTTCGGCGATAGTGGCACTTATTTCGGCGGACATACCAGCCGTTTTCCATGACTCATCAACAATCAAAGCCTTGTGAGTGCGCTGTACTGAATCTAAAATCGTTGTCCTGTCTAATGGTCGTAAACAGCGAAGATCAACAACTTCTGCGTTAATGCCTAAATTTAACAGTTGCTCCGCGGCGTCCAGTGCTTTAAACAAGCAACCTCCCCAAGTGATAATGCTTAAATCGGTTCCGGTTTTACGGATAACAGCTTTCTCCATGGGGGCAACGGTATGTTTTTCTGGCAAGCTAGCCTGTTGATTATAGAGCATCACATGTTCAAAAATGATCACTGGGTCGGGATCAGCTAAAGCCATCTCTAACATGTAACGGGCATCGCCGATAGTCCCGGGATAAAGTACCTTAAGACCCGGTATATGGGCATATAACCCTTCAAAACTATGCGAGTGTTGAGCGGCAAGTTGTTTGCCCGCACCGCAGGCCATACGAATCACCAGCGGAACTGAAACCTGCCCACCCGACATGTGCCTTAAGGTTGCGGCATTATTAATGATTTGGTCTAAAGCGAGCAGACTGAAGTTAACGGTCATCACTTCAACAATAGGACGCATTCCCGCTATTGCAGCACCAATGCCGGCACCAACAAACCCTGATTCCGATAGAGGTGTATCAATGATCCTTTGCGCACCAAAGTCATCAATCAAACCTTTGGAAACCGCATAACAGCCTCCATAATTTCCTACATCTTCCCCCATTAAAAAGACGCGCGGGTCGTTGTTTAATGCTTCCACTATGGCCGCTTTAAATGCTTCTCTGAAGGTTATTTCATTCATCAGAAATCTCCCCATAAACATGCTGCAATAGAGTCTCTAGCGGTTCAATTTCAGCCGCTTCCGCAAAATCGACAGCGGCAGTGATCTCCTCATCGACTGCCAACTCCATGGCTTGAATCTCTTCCTCTTGTATTTGGTGATTGTTTTTCAGCCACTGACTTAGCTGTACGACAGGGCCTTTTTTTTTCCATTCATTTACTTCTGCACTGTCACGATATAGCTGGGTATCGAACATTGAATGACCACGAAAGCGATAGGTTTGGCACTCTATAAATTGTGGTCCTGCGCCGTTACGTATTGCTGAACAAGCAAGTTTTGCAGCACGTTCAACTTCAACTACGTTCATACCATCAATAACCTGTGCGGAGAGGCCATAACTCGCTGCTTTTAAATGAATTTGTTGATTGGACTCTTCTATTTCCAGGGCTGTGCCCATGGCATAACGATTGTTTTCACAGATAAATAAGACAGGCAGTTGCCACAATTTAGCGAGATTTAAGCTTTCATGAAATTCGCCTTCAGCAACGGCTCCTTCACCGAAAAAACAACAGGTGACAGTGTGTTTCTGCTGCATCTTATCGCCTAATGCGATGCCAACGGCTAATGGTAAAGCGCCGGCAACGATAGCATTGCCACCATAAAAACGCTGTTCATTAGCAAACAGGTGCATCGAACCGCCGCGTCCGCCACTACAACCACTCTTTTTACCAAACATTTCTGCCATGATACTATTCATGGGCACCCCGCGTGCCAAAGCATGGCCATGTTCGCGATAGGTGGCAAGTATCGCATCTTCAGCCGTTAGCGCTTGCATGACACCCACAGCAATGGCTTCTTCACCATTGTATAGGTGCAAAAAACCACGAATTTTTTCTTCGCTATACAGGCTGACACAACGTTCTTCAAAACGCCTGATACGTATCATTTGTTTGAGTAATAAATGTAGATGGCTACGATTGATATGCAATTTTTCATTGCTCATGATCTCATCTCCCTGGCAAACTTACTGTCCATGAATTTGCCGATTATGAGGGTCTGTTTATCGTTGCTCACCATTCACTGAGAACAACAAAACCTCATGTGTCGCGCCCTCATTGAGAAACTTTCAGACTCAACAGGGGCAAATTTCAAAAATAAACTGACCCTAGGCTTCATCACTTTCCAAAGTGGAAATATCACCCTCGGGTAAACCTAATTCCCGTGCTTTTAATAAACGACGCATGATTTTGCCACTACGGGTTTTCGGCAAATTTTGCCGGAACACTATCTGCCTTGGGGCGACTGCCGGCCCTAAACGTTTACGTGCATGGCCTAATAATTTTTTAGCTAAAGCCTGATCAGCTTGATGTCCTGGCTTTAAAGCGACAAAGGCTTTGACAACCTCTCCGGCGATCTCATCGGGTAAGCCAATGACCGCAACCTCCGCAACGGCAGGATCTTCCATCAAGACACTTTCCACTTCAAAAGGGCCGATTAAATGTCCTGAACTTTTGATCACATCATCGGCGCGGCCGACAAACCAATAATAGCCATCGTTATCACACATCGCTAAATCGCCAGTGAGATACCAATCGCCAATAAAACATTTTTGATAGCGTAGCTCTTCATTCAGGTAACCGCGGAACATAGATGGCCACCCTTTTTTCAAGGCTAACTCGCCAATTTCATTCGCTGCTGTTGCGGGTTTAATTGAGCCGTCTTTTTGCTTTTGCATGATGGCGACTTCAATACCCGGTAAGGGCTTACCCATAGATCCCGGGCGAACTGCGGTGCTGGCAAAGTTCGCGATCATGATGCCGCCAGTTTCGCTTTGCCACCAGTTATCGTGAAAGGGAATGCCAAATGCTTTTTGACCCCATACAACGGCTTCCGGGTTTAAGGGTTCTCCGACACTGGCGATAAAACGTAATGCACTAAGATCATATTTTTTGGCCACCTCCTCACCGGCTTTCATTAACATGCGGATTGCGGTGGGAGCGGTATACCAGACATTAATTTTCTGTTCACTGAGTAGCTGATACCAATGCTCTACATCAAACTCAGCCTCATCAATAATCATGCATACACGGTTACAAAGCGGGGCAATAATTCCGTAGGACGTGCCCGTGACCCAACCGGGATCGGCTGTACACCAATAACGGTCTCCGGGTTTTAAATCGAGCGCATAAAAGCCAGAAATACTATGATAAAGCACGGCTTGATGGACATGCATGGCTCCTTTCGGTTTGCCCGTCGTACCGGAAGTGAAGTGCACTAAGGCCAACTGTTCCGGGGGGCATAAACGCGCTGGAAAATCAGCACTACTGCGGGATAATAGCGCATCAATATCGTAACAATTTTCAGGTAGATTATCTGAGGCATTATAGAGTAGTACTAATTCCAAACTACTCAATTGATCTCGCCAAGGCATTACCTTTTTACGATAAAGTGCCTCACTCGTAATTAATACGCGAGCCTGTCCTATCTCCATTCTTGAACGAATGGGTTCGGGCCCGAATGCAGAAAATAACGGTGAAAATACCGCACCAAACTTGAGGGTACCCAGCAGGGCGATATAAAGTTGTGGAACTCGATTACACAGGCCAAAGACGGTATCACTGCTTTTTATCGCAAAGCGCTCGAGGATGTTAGCGAAACGGCTAGTCTGGTCCTTTAGCTCAGCATAACTGATATCTTTTTGCTGGCTCTGTTTGCTTAACCAACGAATCGCAATTTGCTCACCAAAACCTTCATCTACATGCCTGTCCACAGCTTCATAGGTAATATTGAGTTGCTTGTCATTGCCCGCGAGGTGGTGTTGTGCGACCTGCCAATTGAAATCTTTACAGGTGTTTTGGTAGTCGTTTAAATTGTGTTCGTTTGCTGTTAAGGGGGATTTTTTTATCTCAGGAAAACTCATTATTGTCTCCTTAGCTATAAATCATCTATTCAAGATTACTCCTAAACTAGCAATGTGGCTTGTTAATGGCAGATGCAGATCCAGCTTGCGATGAATATACGGTGCTGTCAAATTAACCCGAGGTACGGGATTATTTAGAACTGAATTTATCCCCTGTGTAACTACAAACGTCATCGGTTTTCGTGAGAAAACATCCTGCATGCGGTTTGGCTATATTATCGCATCAGCCAACCAGGGTTTGGTGCGAGGAGTGAAACCATTATTGGCCGTTGCTCCGACGTAAGATGGAACAACGGTCAATCATCTATCTGCGCAAGATTATTTAATCAATGCTCTATAGCTGTACCAGGTAGCATACCCAAGAACAGGAAAGATGATGGCTAAACCGATGAACGCCGTAGCTATTCCAATGGCTGTCAAAACAACGATTGTCGCTGCCCAGATGAACATGGCTGCAGGATTAGCCGTTACAGTGTGGTAGCTCGTCGTCATCGCGCTGATGAAGTTGACCTTTTTATCCAGGATATAAGGGATAGCCACTGCACTGAAGATAAACACGACAGTTGTCAGCAATAGACCGATACCGACAAAAAAGGCCAAAGTTGTCAAACCATCTGAACTGGACAGCAAACTCATGTATGCATTGACTGATGGGTTAAGGGTGCTGGTTGTAACCGCAAGCAGCAGAGCTGAAAAGCGGATCCAGGCTGCAAATACTAGCGTCAGCAGCAGTGAAAAGAGTGCCAGATCGGTCTTGCGTTTGATTACCAGGCGCAAGCTGCCGGCAATACTGGGCGATATTCCCCGCTCGATGTCCCGGCTCGCGGCATACAATCCCGCAGCAACAAACGGGCCGATAAATACAAGGCCGGTTAAGAAAGCCAGAGTAAACCACGGCGCGTTGAGGGTGGCAAAAAACAACCCGGCGCATAGCCCGGCGAACAAGGCGCCATAGAGCACACTTAAAAAAGGTGCACTGAGAAAATCCTGAACACCTTTTTGAATCCAGCTAAAGGACGCAGTTGTCTCTACCTTGGCAGGAGTGGGAGTAGCATCTGCTGGTAAATCTATATGTAGTTCTGAGGATAATGATGACATGGTATTCTCCAGTCCGTTGTTCGGAAATAGTTTCTTATTTGTAAAAATGTACGCCGCGGGTTATTTTTTGGATCACATAGGCGATCGGGCTATACAACTCTGGAGAAGTATTGAATAACCTCATTAGCCATCCTGGCCATTGCTTTACCCCTTGTATTTGACTCATGCTTGTCGACAGCGACCAGACTAGCAAGGTGCGTGTTATTCACGCCTGTCTGCGCGCGTTGTGATCTGAATGTAAACACAAGGAATTGAATATGATCCCGTCTCGAATACTGACTTTCGCGGATGATTTCAAAAAATTATTCTCGGCATTTCTGCGTAAGCATGCTTCTATGACCTTAGCAGAGTGCCAACCCCTGGCCGAGCAAGGGCATGCGGATGCTCAATGTAATCTCGGCCTGATCTACTCCAGCGGTCAAGGAGGGGTCCCACAGGATTATGCAGCTGCAATTACGTGGTTTACCGCCGCTGCTGAGCAAGAATTTGCAGCTGCTCAAAATAACCTCGGGGCGATGTACGACAACGGCCAAGGGGTAACGCAGGATTATGAAACCGCCATTAAGTGGTATAGCGCCGCTGCCGAGCAAGAATTTGCGGTAGCTCAAAATAACCTCGGGGCGATGTACCATAAGGGGCACGGTGTTCCGCAGGATTATGAAGCCGCCATTAAGTGGTACACCGCCGCGGCTGAGCAAGGCGTTGCTGATGCTCAAATTAATCTGGGTCTCATGTACGTTCAGGGCCAAGGCGTGCCTAAGGATTGTGTGAGAGCGCATATGTGGTGGAATCTTGCTGCCGCACACAAGCATAAAGACGCTGCACATAACCTAAAAATTGTTACCAAGATGATGACAGCCCCGCAGATCCGGGAAGCACAAAAACTGGCTCGGCAGTGGGCAGAAAAGCACTGACAGAATCTTGATCAGCCTGCCAGTATTCACGGGGCTTTCAGAGCAATGCCAAGCCTATCCTTAGACGTCTGCTTATAAAACTATGAGAAGGTTTTGATTAATTCTTATGATCGTGATCATTTAAGTCTTCCTGAGTGTGCGTTATAAAAAACTGAAGGACAAAATTAACGGGAGGTTTGCCAGAATTTTTTTTTCACACAGGAGTGGTTCCTATGCTAATAAATATAAAAAGATTCAATACGAAATCAACTGTTCGATCGGCTTCCTTTATGGGGCTGGCTCTGGCAATCACTGGTTGTGCATCGAAGGATGTCGGCACCGTTGTAACTCAGATGGCTCCCAAAGATCAGATGTTTACCTTTTATGGAGGTAACGCGGTGTCTTATGTCCCGACCACCTTTCGCGAAGGTTCGAAACCCTTCCCTCAAAGAAAGCAGGACTGGCACTTTAAATATCTTGGCAGCTGGGAGAAAAGCGTGCCTGATCCGAGTGGCTGGAGCATGTTTGTACCGCTTGGACCACAGCAACAGCCGCAGCCGGGTGAGGTCAAAACAGTCGTCAACGGTAAGCCAGTGGTCTGCGGCAACAAGGCAAACGATAAACTCCATCCCATGCACGATTACTACTTGGTGCTGTCATCGAATCGCATAATCATACGCAATGCGAATCCGACGGATTACTTCTGCGACAAAAACAAGACATACCAGGATATCTGGAACTACCTCGATACTAAGACCCCCGGGATGCCCGCCGGGCAAACCGTTCTGCACACCTATTGCACGGTCGAATACCTGGGTAACCTATCCAGATTAGGTTTCACGGACAAGGGGCCGTACAAATGCCGGTTTATTCTGAAGAACTACAAAAAGGGAACGGAAGACAAGGCGGATATCCAGGTGACGGTTTATACCGAGACTGGCGCACCGTTCAGCAATATGGATGATACTCACCTGAACATCTACATGAAGGAAGCCGGTGTCAAACACATGTAGCAGCGTCCGACTCGTTGCGCCGAGCGATCAGGAATATTAATGGGGATCAGTTTCTAAGCTTCCCCTGTCGCTTGGTGTAACATCGCACTCAATAGCGGCTTATTTTTATCTAAAATCCGTAAAACCTTCTGCCTTAGTGAGTTTCGGATCCGAAACTGTTGAAAGTGACCCGCACTAACAAGGTTCGTATCACTCACGCCCATCTCCCTAACTCTGGTAAACATATCGCACCGGTTATTGAACTGGTTGGAAAGCCAGTGGGCGATGGCTCGATTGGCCCTATATGGGAAAAGGCCAGCGATTTACAATGAAAGACGCTTCGATTTCGATTCAAAATTACTGGTCGAGTAGGATCAAAAAGATGATTTTTCAGCCTCTACCGGGGGTGCTAATATTAGCGTCATTACGATCAGCCTCAGCCGAAATCCAATCGGTAACTCGGTGATAAAATTGCCGACGGTGATTCAACTAACAAGTCTGTCGGAAAAGTTACCGAGCGCAGTAGTTTTCTGGTAGCCTCAATACACTACTAATGTCTGCATGTGCCATGAGCTTCACGCCTAAAAACCATTAGGGGTTAAGCGGATTCCGAGCATTTCCTACGGGGCAGACTCTGTGTTTATCCAATAACAAAAATAAGAGAATGTTATGAATACGGACACAAAAGACCGCACTATCTATAAGCCCCAGTTTATCCGTGGCGACGCCCTTAAGATCCCCACCTACAGGGTGTTAAAACAGGATGGCAGCCTTTACAAAAATGCCCAGGCACCCGAGGTCGATCAGCCATTGGCGCTACGTATTTATTCCAGTATGGTGCGAACCCGCATGCTCGATGAGCGCGGCCTTGCCTCGCAACGCCAGGGTCGCCTTAGCTTCTATATGCAATCGACCGGCGAAGAAGCGACCACGGTTGGTTTTGCCGCCGCACTTGATGATCAGGACATGATCATGACTCAGTACCGCGAGCAGGGCGCGCTGGTGTATCGCGGTTTTACCCTGGATGAATTCATGAACCAGCTGTTCAGCAATGCGCTGGATTACGGCAAGGGCCGGCAGATGCCGATCCACTACGGTTCTGAAAAACTCCATTTTATGACTATCTCCTCGACGCTGGCGACTCAGCTGCCGCAGGCGACCGGTTATGCCTATGGCCAGAAGTTGGCGGGTGAAGGCCACTGCACCGTGGCGGTGTTTGGTGAAGGCGCTGCCTCGGAAGGCGATTTTCACGCGGCTCTGAATATGGCAGCGGTGCTTAAAGTCCCCGCAATTTTCCTGTGCCGCAACAACGGTTATGCGATCTCTACACCTGCCAGCGAGCAGTTTGCTGGCGACGGTATCGCCCCGCGTGGGATCGGCTACGGCATGCATACCATCAGGGTCGACGGCAACGATATTCTGGCGGTGCTCGAAGCGACCCGCCAGGCGCGTAAGATCGCGGTCGAACAGAACGAACCGGTATTGATCGAGGCGATGAGCTACCGCCTGGCGGCACACTCCTCTTCGGACGATCCCTCGGGTTATCGCAGCAATGCCGAAGAGGCCAAGTGGCGCGATCTGGATCCCTTGCTGCGGATGAAAAACTGGCTGCTGCAGCAAGGCTGGTGGAGCGAAGAAGAAGATAAAGCGCTGTTTGAAGCCGATCGTCAGGCCGTCATGGCGGCGATGAAGAAAGCCGAGAAGGTGGGCCGGCCGCATATCGACGAGATGATCACCGATGTTTACGACATCCCACCAGCCCATCTGCAGCAGCAGTTGCAGGATCTAAAAGCGCATATCCGGCTTTACCCTGAGGTATACCCCAAATCTGCTCTGCAACTTGATGCACCTGAGGGGGTGAACCGTGGCTAAAATGAATCTGTTACAGGCGGTTAACAACGCGCTGGATATCGCCATGGCCGCCAATGAGCGGGTGGTCTGTTTTGGTGAAGACGTGGGTGTGTTTGGCGGTGTGTTCCGTGCCACCAGTCATCTACAGGAAAAATATGGCCGCGCGCGCTGCTTTAACACCCCGCTGGTCGAACAGGGCATTATCGGTTTTGCCAACGGTCTTGCATCTCAGGGATCGGTGGCTGTCGCCGAGATCCAGTTCGCCGATTATATCTTTCCCGCATTTGATCAGATAGTTAACGAAGCGGCCAAGTTTCGCTACCGTTCCGGTAATTTATTTAACGTCGGTGGGCTGACTATTCGGACCCCTTACGGCGGCGGTATAGCCGGGGGGCATTATCACTCCCAGTCGCCCGAAGCTTATTTTGCTCACACTCCGGGTCTGAAGGTGGTGGTGCCGCGTAACCCGCACCAGGCCAAAGGACTGTTGCTGGCATCAATTCGTGATGCCAATCCGGTGATCTTCTTTGAACCCAAACGGATCTATCGTGCTTCGGTGGGCGAGGTACCGGAGGAGGATTATGAACTGCCGTTGGGCAAGGCCGAGGTGGTGCGTGAAGGCAGCGATATCACCCTGCTGGCTTGGGGCGCGCAGATGGAATATCTCGAGCTAGCCGCTGAGTTAGCGGATAAGGAGGGCATCTCCTGCGAACTGATCGATCTGCGTACCATTTTGCCCTGGGATGTTGAAACCGTGGCTGCGTCAGTAAAGAAAACCGGCCGCTTGCTGATCAGCCATGAAGCACCTATCACCGGTGGCTTTGCCGGCGAGATCGCAACGACCATTCAGGAGCAGTGTTTCCTTCACCTCGAATCGCCGATCGCGCGCGTGGCAGGGCTCGATGTGCCCTATCCGCTGGCGCTGGAAAAGGAGTATATCCCGGACCAGTGGAAGATCTTTGAGGCGATTAAAAGTAGCGTTAATTTTTAGGGGGACGGGACGATGATTAAGGATTTTATTCTGCCGGATATCGGCGAAGGGATAGTTGAGTGCGAGCTGGTCGAGTGGCTAATCAAAGAAGGTGATCGGATCGAAGAGGATCAGCCTGTCGCCGATGTGATGACCGATAAGGCGCTGGTGCAGATTCCGGCACCGCACGCGGGTCTGGTCACCAAGCTATACTACAAACAGGGCGACACCGCCAAGGTACATTCGCCGCTGTTTGCGGTGGATCTGGATGAGGAGGAGGGCGATTCTGTAGCGAGTGCCCCTGTCAGCCCAGCTATGGATCCAGTCGCTGTTGCCGCGGTTCAGTCTCAGACAGCTGCTGCCGATACGCAGGCAAGCACAGCAGCCGCCACCATTGATTTTATCTTGCCGGATATCGGCGAGGGGATCATCGAGTGTGAGGTGGTCGAGTGGATGGTGGCCGTAGGCGATCGGCTTGAAGAGGATCAGCCGGTGGTTGATGTGATGACCGACAAGGCACTGGTGCAGATCCCTGCACCCCGAGCCGGTGTGGTGACCAAACTCTATTTTGCCCAAGGCGAGGTGGCGAAGGTGCACGGGCCGCTATTCGCGTTGCTGCCCGATGATGCTGCAGTTGCGACCGCACCGGTTACCTCGGTTTCCACACCTATTGCTACACCAGCGGCACCAGCGGCAGCCGTTGCTGCGTCTATCAACTCTGCTACAGACAGTTTTAAGGGTAAGGCAATGGCGAGCCCTGCGGTACGGCGTATTGCCCGTGAGTTCGATATAGATATCCGTCAGGTTCCCGGCAGCGGAAAGAATGGCCGGATTTTCAAAGAGGATATTCTGCGCTTTCAGCGAAGTGCTGAACAAGCCGCGGGCTCAGTTGAAGCTACGACAGCAACGCTTGCTACAGTTGCTCCTGCGACAGCGGCGCCTGCAGAGATCAGGGTCGAAAAGATTCGTGGTATAAAAGCGGCAATGGCGCGACAGATGACCCTGTCATCTTCGACTATTCCTCACTTTACCTACGGTGATGAGGTCGATGTCACGGCGCTGCTGGCGCTGCGGACTCAGCTGAAGATCAAGGCGGAGCAACAGGGGATTCGGCTGACGTTGATGCCCTTTATCATGAAGGCGATGGCGCTGGCGATTCAGAAGTTTCCGATCCTCAACAGCCAGGTTAACGCCGACTGTACCGAGATCCACTACCAGCCACACTGCAATATCGGGATGGCGGTGGATTCCAAGCTGGGCCTGATGGTACCCAATATCAAGAAGGTAGAGACGCTGAGTATTCTCCAGATCGCTCAGGAAGTCACCCGTCTGGCCGAGGCGGCACGTGCGGGACGGGTCTCTCCGGCGGATCTACAGGGGGGCACCATCAGTATCTCCAACATCGGAGCGCTGGGCGGGACCTACGCCTCGCCGGTGGTCAACCCGCCGGAAGTGGCGATCGTGGCCTTGGGTAAGACCCAGACCCTGCCACGATTTAATGCCAGCGGCGATGTGGTGGCGCGCTCGCTGATGAATATCAGCTGGTCCGGCGATCACCGGATTATCGACGGCGGTACCATTGCACGCTTCAGCCTGCTGTGGCAGTCGTATCTTGAAGATCCTTCCTTAATGTTGCTCGATCTGTCATAGCGGCCTGGCCTCGCCTAATGGGGTGTGTAGTGGGTTAGTGAAAAGGGGAGTTTGCTCTCCTTGCGTTTATTGGAGTACATAGTCGCTATGAATAAACCGAATCTCCAGAAGTTTTACATCCCCGAAGAGCAGTCGATCTACCTGCTCAGTCATAATGATGCGCGCAAGCTCAAAGGCTGGTTCCGGCTCTGTCAGGAACAGCTGGAACAGCTGGGCTATCGCGATACCGAGATGATCGGCAAGGGCGCCTTCGGCTTTGTGTTTGGCGGAGTCGACCGCGAGGGACGGCAGCTGGTGTTTAAGTTTTCTCGCATTACTCTGCCGCAACATGTGCAGGACCGGTTGGAGGAAGAGGCTTTCCTACTGTCTCAGGTGGATCATCCCCGGGTGCCCAAGCTGATCGAGTTTCAGCGCATTGGTCGTCAGGCGATCATGGTGATGGAGCGGGTGCCGGGGCTGGATCTGGAAAAGTTTGTGCTTCAGCGAGGCCCTCTTTCGCCACGGTTGCTGGTGCATATCGCCGCGCAGCTGGCCGATATCCTGCGCGCCCTGCGCGGTGCCTCGGTACGATCCCAGCGGCCACTGGTACACGGAGATATCAAACCTTCGAATATCGTCTTCGACCCGCTCACCGAACAGATCGGCCTGATTGATTGGGGCTCATCGGTGTTCGCCCAGCTCGATGAAAATAATCAGCACGTCAGTGTCAATGTAATGGAGTTGATGTCGGACGACCTGCAGCACAGCAACGCCCGTCTCGGTGACGTCTACTTTATCGGCGATGAACAGCTCAATGGTGGCCTTTCTACTCCCCGGTTTGACGAGCAGGGGGCGGCAGGAACCCTCTATGCGCTGGCTTCGGGACAGTCGAGCCGCTTCGGCCACCATGCCATACCCCCCACTTCGCTGGGGCTGCCGCAGGAGTTGGCACGGATCATGGACCGGCTTCTCGATACAGATCCTGCGGTACGAAATCAAGCGGGTGATTATTGGTTGCGGAATATGCCATCGATCAGTCGATTGATGCTGATCGAGCTGCCTAAGGTCCCGTTGCAGCCGCTGGTGCCTGTCTGGGTGCAGCCGCAGACAAGGGTCATGGACTCGGTGGTGTACAGCTCACGTAAAGCGTTCTTGAAGGAGGGGGGCGTAGATAACCAGAATATGGATATCGATGATGTCCAGTTCGATCGCTACTACAAGAACTTCCTTCATGGGATGGGGGATACCGAAAAGGCCTTTCTGGCAGCGGTGAGCCGGTTGGGTAAGTTCCCCGTGGTCGGTGGCCTGGCGGTGCGCTGGGAAGCCGAAGGGGTATATATCGATTCCAGTCTTAATCTGTACAACCCTGAGCAGCAGGAAGCCTTTGTGGCGACCGTCAATAATCTGGTCAACCTGGCGCGCGCTGTCTACCGTAAGGGGATATTCAAGAGTTGCCTGTTCGACGCCCGCTGCACTCTGCATGTGGAGCGCGAAAACAGCGAGCAGGAGTTTATCCCAGCGCCCGAGCAGCGGATCCCCTACGAGGTGGCGGCGGTACCGGACCTGGAGGAAAAGAGCCGGCTGCACTCCTATTTCGAGGATGGCCGTGATCCGGAAGAGAACCTGGAATTACCGGCCACGATTATTGCTGCCATCAAGCAGCTGAACCGGCTTCACCACACGGGCTTGATCATCTTCGAAAGCATGGAGCTGCATCTTAAGATCCACAGCCATTTCAAGCTGCTCAACTTCGAGCAGGAGGCTGAGTTTTCAATCTGTTTGCAGCAGATCATGTCGGCGATACCGCAGATACGGGGGTTGGGGGTAGCTGGCTTTATGAAGATGCCTTATAAGGACACCCGTTTTTTTAGCCATATCGACCGGCAGCCCGAGCGGTACTACCCGCGAAACCCCAAGCAGGGGTAGACAGGGAAAACGGAAAATATCCTACGCTAAGCTCGTAGCCAGCGGTATTCTCCAGTTTCTGCCTAATACGGGGTTTGAAGTCCAACGGTACAAACGATTTAAACTCCGCCATGCTCAGTTCATTTAGGCTCTAGCCAAATAGAACCGCACACCAGCCATGACAATCGCCTGTAATTAAAATACGAAACCACGTTAAATGAACCTCTAAAAGGTGAACCACTCAAAACAGACGGGTGCTGGTGTGTTTTTTTGAATAAATAAATCTGTCCCCTTTATCAGCAGAATGCCATCATGTTGCAATAGCGGGGAAGCAGCCGTTCTACCCGCGTCATAAGGAGCCCGTATGATTAATCGACTGCCAGAGGAAACTTCGCCAACCGTGGCGACGCTCGACGATCTCGCCACGTTGGCAAACTACTCGCTTATGGATACGCTCAACGCCGATCCTGACGCGAAAGCTAACGGCACCGACCACGCGCCGCGTCAGGTCTTCTCGGGGCACTATGTCCCCGTCAATCCCACGCCAATTCAAGACCCCGAGTACGTCGCGCACAGTAAAGATTTTTTTCGCGAACTGGGTTTTGCCGACAGCCTTGCACAGTCGGAGAAGTTCGTCCGGATGTTCTCTGGCGATCTCTCGCAGGTTCCTGCGCCGATGCGTGAGGTCGGTTGGGCGACTGGCTACGCACTTTCCATCTTCGGCACCGAATACTACCAGCAGTGCCCGTTCCGTACCGGCAACGGATACGGCGACGGTCGTGCCGTTTCGATACTTGAAGCCGTCATCAAGGGGCGACGCTGGGAAATGCAGCTCAAAGGTGGCGGCCGGACGCCATACTGTCGCGGCGCGGATGGTCGCGCTGTCCTGCGGTCAAGTGTCCGGGAGTTTCTGGCACAGGAGCATATGCACGCGCTCGGCGTGCCAACCTCACGGTCGCTGAGTTTGTACGTTTCTAAAACGGAGAGGGTCAAGCGGCCGTGGTACTCAGAGGGCTCGCGCTTGCAGGATCCTGACATAATGATATCTGAGGCCGTCGCCATCTCGACGCGCGTCGCACCGTCGTTTATCCGGGTCGGCCAACTCGAGCTCTTCGCTCGCCGTGCCCGTAAGCAGGAACATCCCGAAGCGATGCAAGAACTCGAGATGCTTGTGTTGCACTTGATTGATCGTGAGTACGCTGATGTCATCGACACTACACTCACCACCGCCGAAAAAGTGGTGTTGCTGGCACGTGAGTTCCGCAGCCGCCTTACGTCGCTTGTGGCAAACTGGATCCGCGTCGGCTACTGCCAGGGCAATTTTAACAGCGATAACTGCGCGGCTGGTGGTTTCACGCTCGACTACGGTCCGTTCGGCTTTTGCGATGTGTTCGACCCGCAATATCAACCATGGACGGGGGGCGGACAGCACTTCTCGTTCCTCAACCAACCTGTGGCAGCGGAACGTAACTTTCACATGTTTTGGGCGGCGTTACGGCCGTTGCTGGCGTCGCATCAGGACTCTCTGGAACAGCTCGACGAGATTCGAAGCGGCTTTGCAGAAGTGATGCAAACGAAAATGGAAGAGATGTGGGCTGCCAAACTCGGACTGGACACTTTTGACGCGGCGTTGTTCAGTGAACTCGGAACACTCATGCTGCAAGCGCCCGTTGATTACACCATCTTCTTCCGCGAGCTTTCGGGAATACCGGATGACATTGGCCCACTCCAAAAAAGCTTCTACAAGCAATCGTCGTATGCAGCAGACTCCGAAGAGATGGACAAACGCTGGTCAGCGTGGCTGACACAATGGAAATCACTCATCAGCGCCAATGCTGCTGAGCCGCGTTCCCGAGAAGAGCTCTCTCGGCAGATGAAACTCGTCAATCCAAAATACAGTTGGCGAGAGTGGTGCGTTGTGCCTGCGTATCAGCAAGCGGCGGCGGGGGACTACTCTCTGGTTCGGGAGCTGCAGGACGTCATGACGCAGCCATACGCTGAGCAATCGAAAGAGGTGGAGGAGAAATACTATAGGCTGCAGCCGCCTGAGTTCAGCGAGGTTGGTGGCTTGTCGTATTACAGCTGCTCGTCGTGAATTTTCGCAACTGATAGGCAGCAGCGACACTCGTTGGCGGACTGCCCGCTGCTTTAAATCAATGGATCAGACGCAGAGATTTTTAAGTGTTCGATGGCACAGCTCATCCTGGAGCTGTGCTTTTATGCAGAATGAAACATCTCTATCAGCCGGCAAAGTCTTCCTTTGCGCGGGCGGCCAGCTCATCTTTAGACACATTTTCAATCTTGGATGCTATGCTTCAATGATGGCCAAACGGGTCCGATATGATTCCGTACCGTTCAGCACTACCCTATCAGGGTTGCATTTGTTTATTAAGATTTAATTCTGATTTGGCTATGTCTGCATCATTGTGGTTCTGTCATAGTAAATCGATGTTTATATTTTATCATAGGTAGTCGAAATGAATTTCACCTTAAAACAGCTTCGTTATTTTGTCAGAGCTGGTGAATTTGGTAGTGTTACAAGAGCTGCTGAAGCATTGCATGTGTCGCAGCCTTCGATATCTTCCGCAGTATTACACCTTGAAGATGTGACTGGACTACAGTTATTTGTGCGTCATCATGCCCAAGGGTTATCACTGACTCCTGCGGGCCGCCAGTTTATCCTTAAAGCAAAGCAGCTGCTGACTGATGCTGAAGGGTTGGGGCATTATGCCAATACGCTCGGAGAAGATATCGCCGGAACTTTGCGTATTGTCGGATTCCCTACCTTTACGCCTATGCTGCTTCCATCCTTGATGAAAAAGTTCACAGAAACCTACCCTGATGCCAGCATTCAGTGTGATGAGAGTCATCAGAAGGGTATCATTCAGAGCCTGGTGGATGGGCGTTATGAGCTAGCGCTGACTTATGATCTGCAGATACCTTCGGGCATCGATTTTGAGCCGATAATGGAGTTTCCTGCATATGCGGTGTTGGCTCAAAATCATCCGCTGGCACAGCGTGATGAGCTTGAATTAAAAGAGTTGGCAGATTATCCCATGGTGTTACTGGACTGGCCGATGACCCGGGAGTATTTTTTCTCTCTGTTCCTGAGTCAGGGCCTTGAGCCAAATTTCGCTTATCGGGCGCAATCCCTCGGCATGGTGCGCGGCTTGGTGAGTAACGGCTTAGGATATACCTTGTTTAATGTGCCATTGGCCAATAATAAAGCGTTGGATGGCTCTGAGCTGAAAGCGATTCCATTGACGGATAACCTGCGCCCACTGCGCCTAGGCGTGGCTAAGATCTCTCAATTTCGGCTTACACCTATTGCTGATGCGTTTATTAAATTGTTGAAAGCGCGCGCAGCAGAATTGGCCGATACCGTATTCCCCGACAAACGCTTTTATCGTCACCTAAAGTAGTCGAGTAGCTTCTGTTAAATATTTCAACAGCACCCGCCGTTCAGGTGGGTTCTGATTATATATTATGGTTTTTATCCTGCATGTGAAAAACTAATCCAATAGAGAAGATTATAATATTTTACATATGCAGCGGCTCTTTTTATTCTGGATGAATAAAAGTTCGTACATCTTGTTCGAACGATTCAAAAAAAATTACCTCGGCATTGTGGGCGGGGCACCAGAGTAAATAATGAACGCAAATAATAAAAAGCTAATCAAAACAGTTTTGCAGTGCGATAGCCTGGAAGCTCCGCAGTTTAGTGGATTGCTGAAACTATGCTCCGTTAGGGAAATTAAAAAAGGTGAGTCGATCGTTACGGAAAACTGTGCTGAACGACTGTTGATTTTATTGGCGGGAATCTGCCAGCATACCGAATCTGGTTCTCAGGTTCAGTTAACCGGCCCGGTGCTCTGTAATCCTTTGATTCTGCCAGATAACAGTGCCTGGCTTGGTGATTTTATGGCAATAACCGATGCCACAGTAGTATTTGTCGATCGAAATCGGTTATTGAGTTGGTGCGAAGGTTCTCCGGTAACTGTCGAGATTGGAGCAGTGCTGTTGCAGCTGGAAAAACAACGTCAGGAATTTGCTGACCAGAGGGTTTGCACTAAGCTGGTACGCCGTGAAAAAGATCTGTTGGGTGAACGGGATGTTCCTCAGTCGGCATTGTTTGGCGTACAAACTTTGCGTGCACAAGAGAACTTTGAAATCACTGGCATTAAACTAATGCATTTTCCTAAGCTGGTTAACGCTTTGGCGATGGTAAAGAAAGCCGCGGCTAAAGCGAATAATAAGCTAGGTCTGCTGGACGACATTAAAACTCGGGCAATAGGTCAGGCTTGTGATGAAATCATTGATGGTCAATGGCACGAGCATTTTGTGGTCGATGTTATTCAGGGCGGAGCCGGTACGTCAACCAATATGAATGCCAATGAGGTGATTGCCAATCGAGGTCTTGAAATTCTGGGCCATAGTCGAGGTGATTATCAACACTTGCATCCGAACAATCACGTTAACCTCTCGCAGTCTACCAATGATGCCTACCCTACAGCAATCCGGTTGGGAATTTTGCTGAGCCATGAAGAGTATGTAACAGCTCTGTCAGAGCTGTGCTATGAGCTGAAGCAGAAAGCGGTAGAGTTTTCTGGAGTGATTAAAATGGGTAGAACTCAACTGCAGGACGCAGTGCCCATCACTTTGGGGCAAGAGTTTGATGCCTGGTATTTCACCATTAAGGAAGACATCGAGGAAGCCAAGGACGTAGTGGAGTATTTCCGGGAAATAAACCTGGGTGCAACTGCGATAGGTACAGGTATTAATACCGATCCGGAATATTCCAGTTTGGCGATTGAAGAGCTTTGCAGGATTTCTGGAAAGGAGATGGTGAGGGCTAGAAACCTGATCGAAGCAACGTCTGATATGGGGGCTTTCGTAACCTTCTCCAGCGTACTAAAGCGAAACGCGGTAAAGCTATCTAAGATATGTAATGACCTGCGTTTACTTTCCAGCGGCCCACGGGCAGGTTTTCAGGAAATTAATCTACCGCCAATGCAGCCGGGCAGTTCGATTATGCCTGGAAAGGTAAACCCAGTGATTCCTGAGATGGTAAATCAGGTTGCGTTTCAGATTATTGGCAATGATATTACCGTAACAATGGCAGCCGAAGCGGGTCAGTTGCAGCTTAATGTGATGGAGCCGGTAATCGCCTTCAATGTTTTGCAGTCTCTTCGTTTGCAGATTAGGGCAGTAAAAACTCTGGCATCCAAATGCATTAAAGGTATCACTGCCAATGAAGAGCATTGTCTCAATACGGTGAATAATAGTATTGGCATAATTACCGCACTTAACCCTTATATTGGCTATGAGAACGCGACTAGAATTGCGAAACAGGCTATTCAGCAGAACAGCAGTGTTCGCGATCTGGTACTTGCAGAAGGCTTGCTGTCACTAGCTGACCTGGATGACATTTTAAGTGTTGAAAATATGACGGCACCTCGTCGAGTGCGCAAGAGCGCAGTGAACAATAATGCTGTCTGAATCAGTGACAGTGACGGAGTAAACAGATGACTACACAGAATAAAGAATACTGGCTGGCGAAACAGCAGAGTTTGAGTCTACAAAATAAAGCCTTTATCAACGGTGAGTTTGTTGAGGCTGAAAATGGTGCTACTTATGACACGATCAATCCAGCGACCGGAGAGTTACTGACCGCCACTGCTGCATGCTCAGAATCTGATGTAGATGCAGCCGTAGCCGCTGCACGCCGAACCTTTGACAGCGGTGTTTGGGCTGATAAAGCACCGGCTGAGCGTAAGGCCGTGATGAAAAAACTGGCGGCACTGATCATGGATAATCATGAAGAACTGGCTTTGCTGGAAAGCCTCAATGTCGGCAAGCCGGTTCAGGATGCGATGAATATCGATATACCAGGTTCCGCCGGGTGTTTTGAATGGTATGCCGAAGCGGTCGATAAAATGTATGGCGAAGTAGCGCCGACCGATGGGAACAATATAGCCACAATTACCCGAGAGCCTGTGGGTGTGGTTGCGGCTGTAGTGCCATGGAACTTTCCATTGGATATTGCTGCTTGGAAATTGGCACCCGCTTTGATTGCCGGTAACTCGGTGATTCTGAAACCTGCTGAACAATCGCCGCTAACGGCTTTGAAATTGGCTGAATTGGCGCAGCAGGCAGGTATTCCCAATGGCGTGTTAAATGTTGTTACCGGCCACGGTCATATTGTCGGCAAGGCACTGGGGTTGCATCAGGATGTTGACTGTCTGGCGTTTACCGGATCAACCCGGGTCGGTAAGATGTTTATGGCCTACTCTGCCGAATCAAATATGAAACAAGTATGGCCTGAAACCGGTGGTAAGAGTCCTAACCTTATCTTTGCAGATTGTGATCTTGATGCGGCGGTTGAACACGCTGCGATGGGTATATTCTTTAATCAAGGTGAGGTTTGTTCGGCTAACTCGCGGATTCTGATTGAGCGTAGTATCAAAGACCAATTTGTTGAAAAGTTTCTGGCGAAGGCTAAATCAATGAAGGTGGGTGACCCGCTGGATAGCGATACTCAGGTTGGCGCGCTGATTGATATCAACCATGCTAGCAACGTTCGAAACTGCATCAGTAAAGCAAATGATGAAGGGGCAATAATGCTTACCGGCGGTGCGGGTGATATAGCGACTGCAGTAGTTGAACCGACTATCTTTGATGGCGTGTCACCGCAAATGTCGATTGCAAAAGATGAAGTATTTGGTCCGGTAGCGGCGCTGATTACCTTCGACTCAGAAGCTGAAGCGATAGCTATTGCTAATGATTCTGTTTACGGGCTTGCGGCGTCTTTATGGACCACTAATCTCAATCGTGCTCACCGGGTGGCGAAGAAGCTTAAAGCAGGTACGGTCTCTGTTAATACGATGGATGCGTTGGATTTCAGTACGCCATTCGGCGGCTACAAACAATCGGGATTCGGTCGTGATCTTTCTTTGCACGCCTTTGATAAGTTTACTCAGCTGAAAACCACCTGGATTAAATTGGGTTGATAGTTTCGGGCTGGTGACTGCTGTTTCCAGCCTGAGATGACTATTCGCTAGCAGCTTTTATCAACTATTTGGCGATGGTAGGTTTTTTACCTCTGTATCTTTGCAACATGCTTACCGTGAACAGTTTCTTTGAATAAGTGCATTGAATGCGGGATGAAAATGGATAAAAAAATCAGTTATTGGGAGTTAGATAAGCTGACTCCGCAACAGCAGCAAAGTCTGCTACAAAGGACAGAGTCGGACTTGAGTGAATATATCACTCAGGTGGGGCCGATTATTGCTCAGGTGCGGGAACAGGGTGATCAGGCATTAGTTGATTGTGCTGCCCGCTTTGATGGGGCCAGCATTACTATTGATCAACTTCGGGTGACGGGTGATGAGTTTCACGCTGCTGCCCAGCAGGTAGATCTGGAAACGGCCAATGCGATTCGCTTCGCTGCTGATAACATTCGCAAGTATCACCAGGCCCAGAAACCCGGTGAGATGACCATGCAGGAAGTGCGAAGCGGAAGCTTTGTTGGTGAGCGTTACCTGCCGATCCCTTCAGTGGCCTGCTATGTACCAAGGGGTAAAGGCTCATTTCCATCAGTGTTGCTGATGAATGCGATACCGGCAATAGTGGCAGGAGTTGAACGTACTATTGTGATTACTCCGCCAGCCTCAGACGGCACTGTCGACGCAGCAACGTTGCTGGCGGCACGAGAAATAGGAATTACTGAGGTCTATAAATGTGGTGGTGCACAAGCCGTAGCGGCGGTCGCCTTTGGAACAGCAACCTTACCCCGTTGCAGCAAAATAGTCGGCCCGGGTAGTCCTTGGATGGTGGCTGCTAAGCAAGTTTTAGCAAACCGTATTGATCCGGGTATCCCCGCTGGCCCATCAGAATCGATTGTATTCGCTGATGCTAGCGTCGATGGTAGTCTTGCGGCACTGGATCTGTTGATCGAAGCCGAACATGGCCCAGACTCTTCGGCCTATCTTGTGACGACATCCCCGGAAGTGGCGGAGGCGGCGATCAGAGCGCTGCCTGATCACTGGGCTCATATGAGTGAGTTGCGAGTAGACTACTCAAGCACAGTACTTTGTGGGTCGATGGGAGGCGTTATTTTAGCCCCGGATAACGAAAGTGCCTTTGAGTTTATTAATGCTTATGCGCCGGAACACCTGCAGATTCTTAGTCAGGATCCTTGGCAATATTTGGGTAGGATACAGAACGCAGGTGAGGTTCTGTTAGGGCAGCACTCCCCAAGCACCTTAGGTAATTATGTGTTGGGCTGTAATGCAGTACTGCCGACATCGGGAGCGGCGGCTACTGTTTCACCGCTTGGCGTAATGGATTTCATGAAGTTTATGTCCGTCGCCTATGTCACTGAAAGTGGTTATCCAGAAATGGCAAAACAAGCCAAGGTGATGGCAACCTATGAAGGCTTTGATGGCCACGCTAATGCGGTATCTGACGTTCGCCAGCGGTATATCAGGTAGCAGCTATATCAGGAGACTACTAAGCTACCTGTTAATTTCGTGTATTAAAAAAGCCAGTCAATTGACTGGCTTTGTTCGTCTAGCCCTGAAGGGGGAGGGATTAAAACGAACGTGATACCGTGAATAGGATAGTATCGTCATCCAGGTTATCAGTTTTCGGGCCTTTGACATTATTGGTCAGATAGGCCACTGAAAGATCAAGACCAGCAGCGCTGCCTGACAGGCCAATGGAGTAGTCAGTATATTCAGCATCTTCGTATGCATCACCGAAGGTGTAGCCTGCATGCAGGTCGATATTAACTTGTGCAGTGATCGCAGTGCTGTAATCAGCAGCTAGATAATGGTAGTTATCGCCGCTGTTTACGTAGTCGTCGGCATAGGCATATAGTACGGTTAAGTCTTTATAGAAGGCCTGCAGATCGATTTCGGCAAAGTCGATATCGGTGCCGTCGGTATATCCATGATACTGGAAGTAATACAAGGTTGCGGCATAGCTGATTTCTTTGGTCAGATCACCGGCGTAGCCAACGTAGTAGTCAACCTCAAGGTTGGCATTATCGGAATCACCGAAGTTTACGTTACTACCCCAGATTCCAGCGTAGATACCGTTATCGTAACCTACATCGATGCTGCCTTGAATAGCAGGGTCGCCGGAGGTCTGTGATACGCCATGGAAACGGTAGTCGTTAGTGAAAGTGATAGTGCTTGATACTTCTGCGGCTTGTACAGCAGATGCAGCAAGCAGAACAGCTGGTGCTAACCAGGTTAGTTTCATAGGGATCCCTTATTGTCTTCTTGATGTATTAAGTTCCAGAAATAATATACCGCCGGTCATATAATATTTTCCGTCAGCATACTATGGAATCATTAATATAAAGATTAATGTATATGGAGGTAAAATATTTAATATTTATGAGGAGTATTGGTTTTCCTGATACAATTCTGTGCAATGTTATTTTTGTTTTTTATTTTTTTATAAAGTCATTATTAATTTTAAAAAAAATAAGCTGATTGAATTTTCTGTAATGATTAACTTGGATTTATTTATTGTTATGCTGGGGGCTTTATCTGATTCCCGTTATATTATTAATTTCCATGAATGAAAAGTTTAAAGTTCTTTTCTTTAAAATCATTAATGCAAAATATTCTCTGTGCATATGGTGTGAACACAAAATAATATTAATTATATGTCTGTATAATAAATTTAACTCTACTGTGTTTTTTAATATTTTACTAGAAAGGATGCACTAGGAAAAAAAGGAGAGCGAAAGCTCTCCTAAAACACTGTAACTAGATTTATTGTGCAAAAAATCTCAGTGTTGGAGACTAACAACGGAAATATCCACCGGCAGTTGCCGGTGGTAAGTCATAGAAAGGTGTAGGGGTAATTATCAAATTAGATAAAATCTTCCTGTTTCAAGTCGGCCATAGTCGCTTCAATGCTTTCACGCAACGTTGCTACAAGGAAGTCGATGTGTTCCTTAGTCAAGGTTAGTGGCGGCGATAGTACATTCATATGTGCCAACGGACGCACGATCAGGCCTCTGGCCTGGCAATGGTCGGCAATACGGTTACCAACTTTGGCGTCGGGGTTGATTAACTCTTTGGTTTCTTTGTTGGCAACGTTCTCAATGCACATCATGAATTTACGACCACGGACGTCGCCAACGATCGGAAGATCGATGAGTGACTTAACCTGCTCTTCGAAATATGCACCCATATCTTTCACATGGCCGCATATATTTTCACGCTCCATGATCTCGATGTTTTTAATACCTGCAGCACAACTTACCGGATGGCCAGAATAAGTGTAGCCGTGTGTGAACAGGGCTCCGTCAGCCTGTGGCTTGCTGATGACGTCGTAGATCTTTTCGGAGATGATAGTTGCGCCCAGAGGCAGATAGCCTGACGTTAGGCCTTTAGCGCAGGTAATCATGTCCGGTACGATGCCGAATTCATCTTCTGAGGCGAACATGTGACCGAGACGACCGAAAGCGGTAACTACTTCGTCGGATACATAGAGCACGTCATACTTATGGCATACATCAAGAGTACGCTTATGGTAACCCTTTGGTGGCACGATCACACCGCCGGCACCCATAATAGGTTCGGCAAAGAAAACGGCTACGTTATCCGGGCCAAGTTCCAGGATTTTATCTTCAAGTTCCTGAACTTTTTCGTCACAGAACTCTTCAAGGCTTTGCTCTGCCGGACGGCGGTATGGGTTAGGGCAAGAAATATGGTGTACCAGTTCCTCTTCAATATCGAAGCCGATATGGTCAAACTTAACGCCGGTAATCGACATCGCCATATAGGTGCTGCCGTGATAACCATCGATACGCGAGATGATTTTCTTTTTGCTCTTCTTACCCAGTTGGTTAAAGTAAAAATGAATCATCCGGACTGCGGTATCGTTAGCTACGGAACCGCCACAACCATAGAAGACATGATTCAGGTTGCCGGGAGCTAGCTCTGCCAGTTTAGCGGCCAGTTGGGCTGCTGGTATTGTTGTATGATGGCCGAAAGAGGAGTAATACGGAATCTTCATGATCTGCTCGGCAATTGCTTCAGCCATTTCTTTACGGGCATAGCCGATATTTACACACCAGAGTCCGCCGATGCCATCAAGATATTTCCGACCCTCACCGTCTGTTACATGAACGTTATCGCTATCTGTCAGGATCATCGATCCTGTTTCTTTGAAGGTCGAGAAGTCAGTCCAGGGATGAATGTAGTGGTCTTTATCCTGTTGCCACAC
Organism: Neptunomonas qingdaonensis; assembly: GCF_900113275.1. Taxonomy (GTDB): domain Bacteria; phylum Pseudomonadota; class Gammaproteobacteria; order Pseudomonadales; family Balneatricaceae; genus Neptunomonas; species Neptunomonas qingdaonensis. The sequence continues at coordinate 17,285 of NZ_FOOU01000015.1, read as the reverse complement.
GTCTTGCATGTTGATGTTTTTATTATCGGTCATTTTCGAGATTGCTCCACATTGTAATTTAGTCTGCCGAATACTTACCTCTAGAGTATTATTATCATTGGCATAGATAAAATATTATTTATTGTTTTTCAGTATTAAAAAAACAAATGCAAGAAGGCTTCACCTAGAAAACCTACTCCCGTGCCTAGTATAGCCTTTAGTATATATAGCTATAAACCTGCGACTAGCAGAATCTGAGGTTGTTTGAAGTGAGCAATTACCATTGAAGCAGCGAAGATATCGAGAATGGCGATGGCATCATTCAGATGGCTCTGCATTTGTTTCTGGCCACAGGTCATACCTATGGTTGGAGTATCTTAGAGGGGGGGCGAAGCTTGAAAAATAAAAAGGGCGGTAGCTCATGCTTACCGCCCATTTTATTTAGTGGTGCTTAGTCCAGAAGTAAAATTCTGATAAGGGACTACTTAGCGACTGATAGTTATTCAGCGTCCAGTGCTTTTTCGATTGGCTCTGGTTTAAACAAGTCTTTCTTCATAACAACTTTGACCCAGAATACGCCGATCACAGAAACGACAGCCAGGACTATACCGGTAGCCGTGAAGATCTGATTGCTTAACTCCGGAGCTGGAGAGGCGTAGATCACCGCATAGATCATACCTGCGATACCTACGACCTGCGGCAGAGGATAGAAGGGTGTCTTATATGGGCGGTGAATGTTTGGGTAACGTCTGCGCAGGGCGATAACATTAATGTGTGTAATGATATAGGCCAGCAACCAAGCGATAGCGGCAGAAATCAGCAGTAGGCCGACTGCATCTGGATTGTCGCGCATAATGAGCATCGGCAGCCCGGTGATTGCTGACACAAACAATACTGCAACCCAAGGGGTCTTGTTTTTAGTCAGCTTTTTTAGCTGCGGAAAAGCCTGGCCGTTTTGTGCCATACCGTAGAGCATACGGGGAATAGCTGCTAGAGAAGTGTTAACCGTACTGCAAGTTGCTGTTACTGCTGCAACAGCCAGAAAGCTTAGACCTATATCACCGAATACAGCCTTAGCGAAATCGTAGTGGGGCAGTGCAGAACCAGCCAGATCATCAGCCGGGATATATAATAGTGCGCCGAAGCAGTAAATCGCGATGGTAACAAAGATGATAGTGACGCCGAGCAGCATAGAGCGTGGAATGTTGCGGTTAGGATCCTTTACTTCTTCAACCAGCGGGCAGACGAACTCAGCACCGACATAACCCCAAATTGCCAGGGCAACCAGTGTGATTACTTCTGGACCCATCGGGTTCCAAGTGCCTGTTAGATCGATACCTTCAGGATACGGGTTAGCAACGCCACTCACCGCACTCAGGCCTAGGACTAGCAGTACTACAACCATGATGAAAGCTAGTGCCGATTGCAGCTTAGCGAATAGGTCGATACCCATCAGGTTAAGCGCGGTGAATATGCCCAGCAAGCCAAAGCCAACTGCATATTGCGGAAACGCTCCCGGATAGATTTTCTCAATAATAAAATCGACCAGCAGCAGCTCAGCAGATAGAGCAAACATGGCAACTACAACGTAGCCGGAAAATACGGCTAAAATAGCCGGGAAGTGGCCCAGAGCAACCTCGGTGTAGCTACTCAGGCTACCGGCACGTGGAATCATCAGAGACAGCTCAGAAAAAGAAAAGATATAGGTCAAGGCTAAGATGTAACCGATTGCCAGCGGGATAATAAACCCTAGGCCAGCGATACCAGCACCTTGTAGCATGATAACCATAACACCCTGGGAAACAACCAAACCAACGGCGACAGCTAACAGTGAGCCGAGGCCCAGTACTCTGCGAAAGCCCGATTTTTGACTGTGGTTCGCGCTGTTGTCAGCGCTGACGTCAGCACTGGTGGCATATGTGGAATTGTCAGACATTTTTTACTCCTGAAATAGAATTCTTATCTTTTTGATATCAGGTTAGTGTGAGTTTAAGCCATTTAAAGGGCACAGGTAAGTTGCCGGTATTTATCCTCCTTCGGATTATTAAGCGCTAAGCTCATTGATCAAGCGCGCCATAAAGGCTTCGCACTGTTGCAGCTGAGAAATGTGAATGAATTCGTCCGGCTTATGTCCCTGGTCCATGCTGCCGGGACCACAAACAACGGTAGGAATACCCAGCACACTGCTAAATAAGCCTCCCTCGGTGCCGAAGTTGATGTTGGCGCTGGCAACAGATTGTGCCAACTTACGGACAAAAGCAGCGACTTCAGCGTCGGATGGGGTGCTGAGACCGGGGTACTCAGTAATAATCTCGATGTTAATATCGCAAGAGGAATCGACCTGTTGCATCTCGGCTATCAGCTCATCAGCATAAGATTGCAATAGCGCTAATAGATCTCGGGGATCCTCTGTGGCGATATTTCGGATTTCAAATAGAAAATTACATTTTTTTGGCACGATATTGAGTGCTGTACCACCCTGGACGGTGCCAGTGTGTACGGTGCTGTGAGGTATATCGTAGCTATTCTCAAATGGGCCGTTGAGCTTTTTTTCCTGCGCTAGCTGTTCCAGCCAGGTAATCATGCGGGCCGCGTAGTTGATGGCATTTACTCCGAGAGGTGCCATTCCTGAGTGGCACTCTTTCCCGGTTACGGTCACTCTTGCAGCTAGTTTTCCTTTATGTGCTGTCACCACCTGCATGGAGGTGGGCTCGCCTATAATGCAAACCGCAGGCTGCAGAGGAAAGCTTTGCATGGTGTCGATCAGACGCCGTACGCCGACACAGCCGATTTCTTCATCGTAGGAGAAAGCTAAATGGATAGGTGTATGCAATTTCTGCTTCACCATCTCAGGTACAGCCGCCAGAACCACCGAAATAAAGCCTTTCATGTCGCTGGTGCCGCGACCGAAGTAACGGCCGTCCTGTTCGCTTAATTGGTAAGGATCGGTAGTCCAGTTCTGGCCGGTAACCGGAACTGTGTCAGTGTGCCCTGACAGCATCACACCGGCTTTATCCTGAGGTCCGATAGTGGCGTAAAGGTTAGCCTTGCTCTCCAGACCATCATAAACAAGATTGCTGGTCACACCATGATCTTCCAAAAAGCGTTGCACGTAACTCATCAGCTCCAGATTGGAGTTACAGCTAGTGGTATCAAAACTGATTAGTTGATCAAGAATTTCGAGAGTAAGTGCCTTTGCCATATCTGCTCCTGTTGCTAAGAGTGCCGAATTAATTCGGTGTATGAGTTGTGAAACTAGTCATCCATGGCCTGTACTAGTAAACAGATAATTACTTGAGAACTAACCCAAATGAGTCGTGATCACACTGGGTAAGTTGAGGAGTAAGTATTGATATTTATCAATACCTCATCTGTCATTTGAGAATAGGGCTTATCTCTTCATCATTAAAATATTATTAATCTTTTAAGTGTATTAAAAAATATTATGCAGGGGGTGAAGATAGGAGTAGTAGGTGCTGAAGAGCCTAATGCTTAGGACTCAGCTACCTGGCAGTATATAGAACAGGCTATCAACTTAGCGTTCTGGCTTCAGGGTAGCTTTGTAACCTTTACGCAGGAAGCAGCGTTTTGATGGTGGCGGCTAATGTAGTGGTTGGTAGGGAAGTGATGCTGAAGTAGATCGGCACAATGGGATATATAAGTTTAGTAGTGATTAAGCGGTCTCACGATGTTACAGGCCTGAGAGCCGGTTCCTGAAAGAGCGCTGAGAATACTATCTGAATATAACGAAGAAAAATCCCGCGTCATTAGCGCGGGATCTATATTTTCACGAGGGCTGAGGGCTCAGTTATTCATCACCGGGCACGCCATAAGATTCTGCATTAGCAGGGTCTTTGGCGCGAGTGATATAAGCATCCATCTGTGGTTGGTAATTACGCCATACCATGCGCAGTTCATTGATTGGCTCAATGTGCCAGTCGACCCGAAGATCAACCGTTGGCCACTCTGGTTCGCTACAAACCTGCAAACCTGCTGACTGTACCGGGCCTAGTTCACCTCCGGCCGCCAATCCGGCTTCCAGAGCACTGAGAAGGCGCTCAGCCAGATGTCCGGTGCTATTTTCAAAGCTCTCTATCATCGCCTGGGGAACACCGGTATTCTCCAGCAGGTTGCCCATTGCAATACAGTTTTTACCCTCGGCATTTGCGAACAACCCCAGCGCTTCAGTGCCACTGAAGGTTATCCCTTCTCCAGCCAGGTTAAGTACACCGAGTTGCCGCCACTGGATATTGCTATCAGCTTCGGCTAATGCGGCCATGATCGCCGTGGGGTTGAGGCCTTCCGCCATTAGATCCAGCGCTAACGGTCCCAAATCCGGATTGGTAATGTTTTGCGTCAGAGCAACGCCGGTACCGCTACGTGTGAAGGCACAGCGGCTGGCGACGCAAATACTGGATGAGGTGATAGCACATCCGACCATGCCGGTGTCAGGGCAAACGCCCGCAATAGAAAATGTCATAAATTAGGTCTCGTCCTTATCAGGAATCACTGCGATGATATCGATCTCCATCAGCCATTCAGGTTGAGCTAGCCCTTGTACTACTAAGCCGGTAGAGATCGGGAAGACGCCTTTGAACCACTTACCTGTTTCTTTATACACAGCTTCGCGATAGCGGGGGTCGGTGATATAGGTTGTGGTTTTGACAACATGACTCATGTCAGAGCCCGCTTCTTCGAGTAGCTGTTTTACGTTTTTCATGGCCTGCTCGGTTTGGGCTGCAGGATCGCCAAGACCAACCAGATTACCATCAAAATCGGTCCCGACCTGACCACGGACATAGACAGTGTTACCGGCCCGTACTGCCTGACAAAGGTCATTATCCAAAGCTTGATTCGGATAAGTTTCTTTTGTGTTAAACATGCGGATTCGAGTATGTGTAGGCATCGACTTACTCCAGTTATGTATGTTGACGTTAATTCATTCTTGAGTGGGGACAGCATATTTACCTGACCTCACTCTTACTTTAGATTGTCGTTAGCGTTGCGAGGAATCACGATATTCAAGATATTTGCGTTGTGTCGCGATATGGCCAGCAATATGTTTCGCATCGTGCCAGACGCCCCAGATGAAGCTGGAGCCTCGACGTGACAGCCAAGGCAGGCCTACGAAATAGACACCAGGCTCAGTAGAGACGCCGCGTTGATGCGCTGGTTTGCCGTTTTCGTCGAAGGCGTTGACATTCAGCCAGCTGTAATCAGTGGAAAAGCCTGTAGCCCATATAATGGTAGTGATGCCTTCCTCGGCCAAATTTAGTTCAGAAATAGGGTTGGTCATGCATTCTGGATCCGGGAGTATATTGCGGGCCTTCGGTTCTTCTGGAAGGTCTAGATCATTGCGTTCAATGTACGCGTCAGCTGCATCTAATAGATCCAGGTAGTTCTTATCACCGTTAGCAATGTTCTCTGCAAGGTTCGATTGGAAGCTTACAACGTTACCATTAAACGACTTAGTCAAACCGGCCAGTGTGACACCCTGGTGGGCAAGTGCTCGAAAATCAACAGTGCCGTTATTGCCGTGTGCGCCTGTAACGGCAATAGTCACATGTTCTTTCCCGGGCTTCATTGCCTCGGCATCCCACTCACCAAGAACGCCTAACCACCAGCAGAAGTCACGGTTGCGATAAGAGCGGGGCGGACGATCATGGGCGCCAACAGAGAGATATACTTTTTTGCCTGAACGTTGTAATTCATCTGCGATCTGGACACCTGAAGAACCTGCTCCTACTACCAAAACACCACCCTCTGGCAGTTGTCCGGGATTGCGGTAGTCTGCAGAATGTATCTGGGTGAGATTGTCATTTTTTGGTGCAATCGGCGGAATGACTGGCGTTTGAAAAGGCCCGGTAGCAGACACTATTCGGTGTGCCTCGATCAGGCCCTCAGAGGTTTCAATAGTGAAGCCTGGTCGATTAGCATTGCGCTCAACTTTTTTCACCTCTACGCCCGTGTGGATGGGGGCGTTAAACTTTTCTGCATATGCTACGAAATAATCCGCAACCTGCTCTTTTGGCACAAATGCGTCGGGGTCATGGCCTTCAAATTCCAGACCCGGAAAACGATCGTGCCATGCTGGGCCGTTCGCAACCAATGAATCCCAGCGCCCTGTTCGCCATTTTTCGGCGATACGATTACGCTCCAAAACAAGGTGGGGTATTCCGAGGTTACTCAGGTGCTCACTCATGGCAACACCGGCCTGGCCGGCACCTATAACAAGCGTATCTATTTCTATTTTGTCACCTTTGCGTATTGCCATTCTTATTATCTCCCGTAATTAGCATCAGCTGGTTAGGTCAGCGTTAGTACAATTTCAGCAAGGCCTGTTGTGATTATTACAACAGGCCGGATAAGGTCAGTTTTCCAAGCGCCAGGTCAGCCGGTGAAAGCGGTATGCGCGCCTTATTGAATCTGATTAACAACGTATTCAGTTGGTTTGTTTACGTTGATTACTGCGGTGATCTTCTGTTGTTTCTGTTCCGTTGTGCAGCACTTAGCTGGATACCCAGGCTGTTTCAGAAATAATTGATAGATAGCAAGCATCTCGGCCACCTCAGATTGCCCATTCAGGTTATGAGAACTTCTTGTATTGTTAAAATATTATTAACTTTACTTCTGTATTAAAAAAAATAATGCAGAATGATTTCATTCTTTTTTAGAATCCGAGGCAGTTTAATAAAAAGCAGCACTACCTTTGGTGAGTAGATCTGTGCGGAGATGTGAATGATGTTATTTTACATCTGATCAAGATAGGCCACGGAAGATTGGTAACGATAAGCTGGGTAGTTATCGTGTTGCTCCTTGTATTGGGTACATCCTTGTCGACAGTGACGACACTATCAAGGTTCGTATCATTCAGACCGGTCTGCGTAAGGGTTCTTCCATGACCTTGCCGCTCTTATCTGAGATGTTCAGCCTGTAAAATTGCTTCGGCCCGGTTGGTGTTCAATGAAAATGGCCTCCTGCATAAGTACGTTTCCTTCAATAGTCATTATTCCCTTTTTTCTAAATAAAATTTGTTAAAGAAACAAATCCCTAAGTTAGTGCGGTAATAATAATTCCGCACAGATTTGGGGCGAATTTTTTTTGTTTTTGGGTTTATTTTAAAATATTTAGTCTTTTTGAAGTTATTCATAATAATTATTATTTGGCTTGCTTAGTTTTTTGCCCTTCTATAGAGCATATTATTTTTTTATATAGTGTATTAAAAAAATGTTATTTGTTACGTCTTTCGTTGAGTTTAGTCTGTGGGGATGCAGATATCTTGAGTTTTATTTATTCGTAGCATTGCAGTAATAACACTAATTGGAAATCAAAGATGACTAAAGCAGTTCAAATTAAGGGTGTGTCAAAAAAGTACGGCTCTTATCAGGCAATTAAAAAAGTCTCATTTGATATACATGATAATGAGTTTTTTACTCTTCTTGGGCCTAGTGGCTGTGGAAAAACAACCTTATTGAGAATGATAGCCGGATTTGAAACGCCGACAACAGGAAATATAATACTGCATGGTCAGAATATAGAAAACCTTCCCGCTAATAAGCGTCGTGTTAATACGGTATTTCAAAACTACGCGCTGTTTCCGCATATGAATCTAGAGGAAAATATCGGATTTGGTCTTGAAATGCTCGGCTGGAAAAAAGATAAACGAGAGTGTCGTGTCAATGAGATGCTTAAGTTAGTACATATGGAACAGTTTGCTAAACGTTTTCCTTCTGAATTGTCGGGCGGCCAACAACAACGTATTGCTTTAGCCCGAGCTCTAGCGCCGGAACCCGAAGTACTTCTATTAGATGAGCCATTGTCAGCACTGGATCTTAAGTTGCGCCAGGCGATGCGTGAAGAGTTACAAGATCTGCAAAGACAGACCGGTATTACCTTTATTTTTGTCACCCATGATCAGGAAGAAGCATTAGCAATGTCTGATCGTATCTGTGTATTAGCTCACGGTGAGATACAGCATCTGGACTCTCCAATCAATATTTATGAAAACCCTACTAATCGCTTTGTAGCCGATTTTATTGGCGATACGAACTTCTTAGATGTGAATGTCACCGGTAGTAATGTGCATGCAACATCTATTGAAACACCGTTAGGAATTAATATTGATGTTCCTGCTTCCGGTGTAAAAGTAGGGCAGGACGCAGTCATGTCGTTACGCCCGGAGAAGATTTCGATTAATAAATCAGTGGATGGTGTTTCTTTGCCAGGAAGGGTGATGCATCGGACTTATATGGGGGGGTATACACATTATACTATCCAGTTGTCCAGTGGCGCCGATCTTCGAGTGTCAATGCGAAATAATATTAGTAATAACATTAACTATGATCTTAATGAGGCAGTGACCCTGGGCTTCTCACCTGCGTCTGTAAGGGTGCTGGGCGAATGAGTAAATTAACTATGCGCTTTTGGGGGGTGCTACCTGCATATACAGTGATGATCCTTCTTATGATTATTCCACTGGGAATAATCTTTTATGTCTCACTGATGACTTCCGATCCTTATGGAGGTTATAAACCTCTCTTTTCACTCGAATCGTATACACAGATTCTTTATAACTACGATTGGGATAATAATCTAGAATTGAATTTTCAGTATTTGTTGATTATTGGCCGGACAATACTTCTCTCATTGTCGACTGCTATTTTATGTTTATTGATTGGCTTTCCCGTCGCTTATTATATTTCACGTCAGAGAAAAGAAGTTAAACCGGTTTTACTCTACTTAGTAACATTACCTTTTTGGGTCAGTATGGTAGTTAGGGTATACGCTTGGGTGCTGATTTTGAGTAACGACGGTGTACTTGAATCGGGCTTGCGGCTATTCGGATTCGTCGATGATATTGATAGCCTGCTATACAACAATGGGGCGATGTTGACAGGGATGATTTATAGCTATATTCCCCTGATGATACTGCCTATTTATGCCAGTATTGAGAAGCTTGATCCTCGTCTTTTAGAGGCTGCAGGTGACCTCTATTCCACGCGTATTCAGACGCTGTACAGAGTCATTATCCCGTTATGCAAAGCTGGTATTGTTTCAGGCTTTATATTGGTCTTTGTGCCATGCCTTGGAACAGTTTTGGAGCCAATACTGCTGGGCGGCGGCAAAACGATGATGATGGGGAACCTGATTCAAAATCAGTTTGGAGTGTCACGCAACTGGTCGTTTGGGGCAAGTTTGACCATCTTATTGCTTTGTATTGTCTTGATATTCTTATTCTTGCAGGCGCGTCGCGCTGCAAAGTTGAACCAAGGGGCTAACTAATGGGTCGTTTGTTGAGTTTTTTCATTAATAAAAATGATGTTAGCCGGTACCCAGGTTTTGGCATTATTACCTTATTGTTCTTTTTATTCCTTTATCTGCCAATAATGGTAATCATCGCTTTTTCATTCAATGAAAACAAAATTGTCTCAGTATGGAATGGCTTTTCAACAAAGTGGTATACCAGTGCCATAAATAACCAAACATTGGTAGATTCTCTACAGGTGTCCCTGACAGTGGCTTTTATTTCAACCTTTATTGCCACCGTTATTGCAGTTTCAGCAGCGCTAGCACTGACCAGAGGGGATGATATTAAGAATAAAAACTTTTCTATCATGGTTGTAAACTTGCCATTGATGCTGCCTGAGATTGTTTTTGCGGTAGCAATTCTTATTCTATTCTCCCTTTTGGGTGTTCAAAATGGAATGTTGAAGTTGATTCTTGCTCATACGTGTTTCTGTATTCCATTCGCTTTTTTGCCCATCAGAGCAAGGTTACAAGGAATGAATAATAACTTGGAGCATGCTTCGCAGGATCTATATGCCACGCCTTGGGTTACATTTCGCCGTATAACGTTACCTCTGATTATGCCAGGTGTTTTTGCTGGCGGGATGCTTAGCTTTGTTATCTCAATGGATGACTTTATCACCAGTAATATTGTCTCTGGTGGTGGGGCAACGACATTACCTGTTTATATTTTTTCCTTGGTTAAGCAAGGGGTATCGCCTGAGCTTAACGCAATCTCTACTCTGATTATGGTGGCTTCGTTATTGATAGCTACACCTGCTTTGTATTTCGCAACTAAAAAATAAATTAAAACAACATAGGATAAATACTAATGAAAAAAGTGATCAAGCTTGCTGCTTCAGCGGTCTGTGCAACTACGTTTTCCTTGTCTGTAGCTGCAGAAGGAACGCTTAATATTTATGCATGGGCTGAGTCTATAGACCCGGTGTTGATTGAGACTTTCGAAAAAGAAATGGATATTGATGTTATTTCAGATAGTTATACATCGAATGAAGATCTGTTAGCTAAGTTAAAGTCTGGTGCCAGTAATTATGACCTTGTTTTTCCAAGTCAGCATTTCGTTAAGATTATGATCCAGGAAGATCTTCTTGAGAATTTTGGCGCCAAGAGTATGTATGCTTTCCAGCAGGTGGATCCTCAATGGAAAAATCAGTGGTGGGATGAAACTTCTGAGTACTCAATCCCCTTTGCTTATGGCAGTGCAGGCTTCACTGTGAATCGTGATTTGTACAAAGGTCCAGCCAACTCATGGAAAGAGTTTTTCGAGCCAGCTGAAGAATTAAGAGGAAAAATTGCAGTTTTCAGTACGCCTGATGAAGTTATTCCCGCTGCTCAATTATATTTAGGCATTCCTTTCTGTACTGAAGATAGCCAGCAAATGAAAAAGGTTTTTGAGTTATTGAAAGCTCAGAAAGAGTATGTTGCTGTTTATAGCTCAGACAACATTGGCTCCCGAATTGCTGGTGGTGAAGTGACATTGCATAACTGGTGGGATGGCAACTCAATGAAAGCCCGCAAGAATGATGGCGCTGCCATTGAGTATGCTCAACCAAAAGAGGGTTTAGTAGGCTGGATGGATTCTATGGTTATACCTAAAGGCTCTAATAATGTTGAGAATGCCAAAATTTTCATGGACTGGATTAGTAAACCGTCTAACGCAACAGCTCAGGCAAACTATTATGGCCATTCACCTACCGTTGCAATAAATGCCGAAGATGCTATTCATGCACCTAAAAGTTCGCCTGAGTTATTCCCAACCGTACCTGTTGAGATGACACGTGCTTGCTCACCAGCTGCTCAAAAGCTAGTAGATAAAGTATGGACTCAGTTATTGCAGTAATGTCTATAGAATAATCATATAAAAAGTCAGTCAGTTTGACTGACTTTTTACTTTTCTATTTCTCTATTTCTCTATATTTAAAAATCATCTTCTTAGGGGGGTTCTGATGACCACTATGCACCAAGAAACCTATGATTACATTATCGTTGGCGCGGGCTCATCAGGAAGCGTTCTTGCTAATAGATTAAGTGAAAATCCAAAAGAAAAAGTGTGCTTAATTGAATCTGGTGGCTCGGATGCTAGCCTTAGGGTGCAGGTTCCTGCTGGCACAATTACTTTGTATAAAAGCCAAACATACAGTTGGAATTATTTTTCTGTACCTCAAGAAAATATGAACAACCGTCCATTACATATTCCTAGAGGCAAGGCGCTGGGCGGTTCATCATCTATGAATAGTATGATTTATATTCGTGGCGACAAGAGTGATTATGATCGTTGGGCAACTCTTGGTTGCGATGGCTGGGGTTGGAAAGATGTATTACCTTATTTTAAACGTTCAGAAAGAAACGAACTGAATCAGAGTGGCGATTATCATGGCTTTGATGGTGAGCTGGCGGTAAATAAAGCTAACGATCCAAATCCATTCTCATATAAGTTTATCGATGCCGCTCAAAAAGCCATAAACTTACCACGTAACGAAGATTTTAATGGTGCATCGTTACAGGGATGTGGCATCTATAATTTGACACAAAAAAATGGTCAGCGATTATCCAGCTACCGGGCTTTTGTTGCACCAGTCTTATCTCAACGAGATAATCTTGACGTAATAACAAAGTGCTCAGTCGATCATTTAATAATGGAAGGAAATCGAGTCACTGGGATTAAGTTGGTGAGTGAAAGCAGCTCGCGAACTATTATGGCGAGTAAGGAAGTCATTTTGAGTGCAGGCTCGTTAGGAAGCCCGCATATTTTACTGAGGTCGGGTATTGGTCCAGAAGAAGAACTACGTAAAGCAGGTATAAAACCAATACATAACCTACCGGGTGTGGGTAAAAATTTACAAGACCATCTAGATGGATTAGTAACGGTACGCTCGAAAAATACGAAAACCTTGGGCTTCTCTCTGGGGGCTTTACCTTCTATATTAGCATCGCCTTTTAAATATATTTTCAATAGAAAAGGTTGGCTTTCTACAAATTATGTTGAAGCCGGTGGCTTTGCTTTCACGTCAGACACTGAAACTATACCCGATGTTCAATTCCATTTTGTACCGGGATATCGCAGTCACCGAGGGCGTTTATTTGAGTGGGGGCATGGCTATGCCATTCATACATGCGTATTGAGGCCAAAAAGTATCGGTGAGGTAAAAATTAATACAAGTAAAGAACTTGATATTGATTTTAACTTTTTAGCTGACGATAAGGACGCAAAAGTCTTAATAGAAGGTATACGACTCGCTAGGAAAATCCTTGCAGCATCACCATTTAATGATGTACGAGGAAAAGAGATGCTGCCAGGTGAGCATGTGCAAACGGACGAAGAGCTTCTTGAGTATATTCGGGAGTATGGCGCAACAGTATTTCATCCAGTCGGTACCTGTAAAATGGGCACTGACTCTATGGCGGTTGTTGATACTGAGCTCAAAGTGCATGGTTTGCAAGGTATCCGAGTTGTTGATGCGTCCATTATGCCGACTTTGGTTAGCGGTAATACGAATGCGCCTTGCATTATGATTGCTGAGAAAGCATCTGATGCGATAATGGCTGTGTAAACATGTCTCTATTAATTTTCATTTATAGTCGAGTTTATTCACCAGAAATAAAATCGATATGGACGTGATTATTGTCCGGATCACGGAGGTGTATCTGGGTCTGATTAATGGAGTCGATATTTTCCTGATAAAAGCGTATGCCCATCGTCCGTAGTCTATCTTGAAACATCTCGGCGCCAGTCGCCTTAAACGCGAAGTGTTCAAGTTTTAGGTCAGCCCCAATGGACGGTAAGCGATCGACGCCAACTAAGTGGATGACTGCTGCTTCACCCGTATAGAGCCAGACACCTGGAAATGAAAAATCTGGGCGTGGGCCGATGCTCAGACCCAGAACCTCGGTGTACCATTGCGTCATCGCATCAATTTGAGTGGTGCGGATGTTTACGTGATCGAGTTTGGTGATATGCACTGTCCGGTATTCCTGTTGCCAGAGTCATGGGTGAGTGCGCCCGAAGTACCGGACGCACATAAGGAGGGATGATATTTAGAAGTCTGGAATACGTACTATTCTTGTATCAAGGCTTCAACGTCAGGATAAAGTATTCTTTATCACTGGAATCTACTCCGCCGTTTAATGCTGGGTGAGTGTTGAGCTGGTTTGCGGTGATATACAGGGTGCCATCAGGGCCGAAAGCAAAGCCATCAGGCCAACGTAGACGTTTATCGTCCTGAGCGAGGATCTCAAGTCCTTTAGGGCCTGATCTGGTGATAGCCGATGTTTCAATATCACCAGAGACCACGCGGCTTTCAGCATCCACGATGAAACCATCATTAGGGCGCTTATCCGCATAGCGTTCGATTTGCGTAGTTAAAGCTGCATCGTCCAGCGCCTCGTCAGCCAACGCCGCCGTAGCGATTCGAAAAACATCGGTACTGTTCATTGAGCCAAAGTACACATACTCGAAAGCAGGGTCGATAGCGATTGCATTCATCGCTAGATGCCAAGGCTGGGTCGTACCATCCTCTGCTTTAAAGCCCATCAATGCACCATTGATCATCACGTCATGTTCGACCGGCATCAAGTGACTATCAGCTTCAAGCACACGACGAGCCTGCCCCGTTTCAATATCCACGACGACAAAAGCGGGCTTCATGGCAGAAGCTGGTGCGGTAAAGGTCATATCAGCAATGTAGATCTTGCCATGTTTCTCATCAAGCACGAAGTCTTGCAGGAAAGAGATAGGCTGTTTTACGCTCGCAGGGATCTCAATAACTTTGTGCAGTCTGTCAGCCTTGCTATCCCACGCTACCAATTGTGCAGGGGTGTTCGTTCCCCCCATATCCAGGATCCAGACCACGTCATTGCTGGCGGTGGTAATACCAATGGTAGCGGTGATGCCGACCTTGCCTTTTTCTGGACCATCAGCCCAATCCAACGTCGGAAAAGGCACCTTGCTGCCATCCGGTTTTACTTCAACTACTCGTAAGGAAGGGCCATCAAGTGGTTGTTGAGTGATAATCACACGGTTATCTGACGTAATCGTAATATTGCCAGGTCGGGTATCGGAAATTTTGGCATAGGTCGACAGCTCTTGGGCAGCCACCGAGACTGAAATGGTATTCAGTACTAGTGCAGCTAAAGTTGCCGCAATTTTAAGTTTTGAAAAAGGCATGATATTTTCCTTGTAAACGTTTTGTTAGTTGAAGTGCCTGTCTGCAGTAACGACACAGTTGGAATCGTTTGGCATTTCAAGCAGTGGCGCGCTGACATTAATTTGGATCGCGTTTGCATAGATATTTGCGACGATGCTAATTATGCCCATCATTAAAGTCTCTGGTGTTGATGATGAATTCATCTTATTGATTTGTTCTTGTCGGATAAACAGCCATAATACAAAATATAAATCCGGGAAATCCGTACAATGCTGCTCGCTAATATTGATCTTTTTATTAAAATTGTAGAATCCGGTAGCCTCACAGCCGCGGGTCGTGAGGTTGGGTTATCCTCTACAACCGTGTCAGAACGGCTAGCGGCGCTAGAAGCACATTACGGTGTGGTGCTCTTGAACCGTACAACCCGGGCCATTAGTCTGACTGAAGAAGGTCGAACTTTACTCGAAGGGGCTAAAGAGGTTCTCGATGGTGTCGTTGATCTCGAAACCCGTATCCGATTTGGTGCACAGACATTAACTGGTCCTATCAGAATCAGCGCGCCTAGTGATCTGGGTAGAACACTTGTTTGTGATGCAATACAGATATTTCTCGAGGATCATCCAAAGATCAGAATTGAACTCTTATTATCTGACGGGTATGTCGATATCGTTGGTGAGGGGATCGACATTGCGATGCGGTTTGGCGCCATCGAAGACAGTACCCTGCGAGTGAAAAGTCTAGGCGTAAAACGCAGGGTAGTTTGCGCTGCGCCAAGTTATGTCGACGCTCTAGGTACTCCTAAAGTGCCTGCCGATCTGAAAAACCATAACTGTTTGCTGATGCGGTTTGGTCATAAACTAGACAACTCTTGGCGTTTTGGATCAGGCGTCAGCAAACAAGTAGTCACTGTCAGTGGGGACCGGGTTGCCAATGACGGTGCATTAGTCCACCAATGGTGCCTTGCAGGTTTCGGAATAATGCTGAAATCAGAATTAGACATTGGGGCTGATATTCGTGCTGGCCGACTAATAGAGTTGCTACCTGATTTCGCATCGCCCGCAGTGCCTCTGCAGATTATGTTTCCACCTGCGCGGGCGCAGCCAAGGCGTGTGCGTGCTTTTGCTGACTATCTGATCGAGACGTTTGAACGAGTGGGTGGTCTTACTGAGCAGACATAGACCTCTGTGGGCTTGCTAGATAAACGACTTTCATTGGGCATATTACTCGGGATCAACCTCAGAAAAAATCCATTGTTCGAAACGCTGTAAAGAGATTTGCTCACTCGTCGCTTCCGGGTAGGTGAGGAAGTAGCCGTCGTCTCCGGACAGCACATGCTCGCTTGCTAACACCAGACGACCTGCATCAAGGTCGTTACCCACAAAGCTCAGGTCTACCAGACCAATCGCATCGCCAGAGCTTATTGCTTCCAGTACCTGAGCCGTTCCCTGTACTTCAATGCCCGATAGTTCATTAGGTGGCACCACACCAGCAGAGCTCATCCATTCTAACCATAAGCCTTTCATCGAAGAATTGTGGATTAACGGTTGCTTCGTTAATTCTTCTATAGCAAATGTCCCACTGTTCTTTTCAAATAAGTCAGGGTGGCAAGCAGCCACAATACGTTTAGTAAATAGCCGTTTTGATATGGTATTTGGCCAGTGCCCATGTCCCATCCTAATGGCTACATCGAACGGGTCGCTCCGGAAATTGACCAAGTCGGGAGTGGCAATCACCGACAGGTTAATTTCGGGATTTTGTGCATAAAAATTTTTTAATCGAGGCAGCAACCAGCGGGTGGCAAACACCGGTGCTACTGATAATGCCAAGAAATTTTTTTCTGACTCACGCAGCGCCATCTGACTTGCTTAGTGTATCTGTTTCAGCGGTTCGCAAATATTGAAAAATCGCCAATTTGGTCTTCTGGCGATCCGCTTTTGACACATGATGGCCTAAACCAACTCGACGAGTTTCGATACTTTTAAAAAATACATGGTGAGGCTCAGAAGCATAAAAATCAGATATAACTAAAAACTTTTAAAAAAAGTTTTCTTATTTCAGTTTCGTTTCAGCTAGGGGTTTTAAAGTAGCACCATCAAGTAGCGAAACACGCTAACGAATTTAAGGAAACGACCATGAAAACTTTACTGACTACAGCTCTTCTTTCTTCAGCTCTTTTGGCTTCACAGGCATTTGCCGGTGGTTTAACTGATTTCTCTGCACCGTCTGTTGAGGCTAACCTGGCAGTTGGCCAAGTAGCCACCGCTCAGGGGTTTGCATCCGTTAACAGTCCCCTGTCTGACTTGGGTGTATCGGCTCAAGCGCATTTGGGTGATGCTAACCACAATCTTGTTAGTACTTATAACCATACGGTTGCGTTGACAGGGTTAGAAGTACCCGCTCAATCAACAGAAGCACACCTTTAATCGTTGTATGGGAGGCTTTGCCTCCTATTACAGGTATTCGCATTTATTTAAGCTCTCATCATGAAGTAGATATAGACCTTTGCCGCTAACTTAATAGTTCAGCGGCTTAATGAGATGGTTCCCCTCGCTTTTAACCAGCTATGCTGGAAAGGTGACGAAACCAACAAGGAGAACCATCTCATGTATATCAAAGTCCTTGGAATCGATTTAGGCAAGTCTTCTTTTCATTTAATCGGTTGTGACTCCCACGATCAACAAGTCTGTAAAAAGAAACTTTCTCGTCAAAAACTCATAACTTTTATCGCTCAACTACCGCCGTGTCTGATTGCATTTGAAGCCTGTGGTGGTGCGCATTGGTTAGGCCGCCTCTGTATGGAGCACGGTCATGACGTTCGATTAATCCCACCTCAATATGTTAAACCTTTCGTTAAAG
>NZ_FOOU01000006.1:261358-276576 GCF_900113275.1 Neptunomonas qingdaonensis | reverse complement strand
ACGGTTAATTCCTGTTCTTGTTCATTGGCCATCTGCATAAAGCGGCACGCAGCGGATAATCCCGCTGGCCCGGCACCTACGATGACGACATCAAATTCCATTGATTCGCGTTCCACGGTTCGTCTCCCCTTGTTCGAATGTATGTATCCGGTTTCAAAAAATGAAACCGATATTTTTTATTGGATACATTATAAGTAAAAACCCGTATCTATATAAACTGATTTCTAGCTAAATTAGACCTTAGGCTTAGCTGAACGGCTTGAAAAATTACTGAATATCATTAATATACGGGAATATACTTACATGTCTGTAATAATTTACAGGCATTTGTCTCAAGTCGAATAACTATCAGTTGAATAAATATCAGTTGAATAAATATCAGTTGAATAATTATCCGTTGAATTAAAAGGTAACCGCCATGAAAGTTCTGGTAACAGTCAAGCGCGTAATCGACTACAACGTGAAAGTGCGTGTGAAGTCTGATAACAGTGATGTTGATTTAAACAATGTCAAAATGGCCATGAATCCGTTTTGTGAAATTGCTGTCGAAGAAGCGGTTCGCTTGAAAGAAGCGGGTATAGCTACCGAGGTGGTTGCTGTTTCTTTAGGGAGTAAGGTGTGTCAGGAGCAGTTACGTACTGCATTGGCTCTTGGCGCAGACCGTGCAATTCTTGTTGAATCGGATGAGATACTGGAATCACTGACGGTTGCTAAATTGTTACAAAAAGTGGTCGATGATGAGAAACCAGGTTTGGTTATCATGGGTAAACAGGCTATCGATACTGATAATAATCAGACAGGACAGATGCTTGGCGCATTGACGGGCTTTCCTCAGGGAGCATTTGCTTCTGACGTCAAAGTTGATGGCGATAAAGTACAGGTTATCCGCGAAGTCGACGGTGGTTTGCAAACCGTCTCATTGACACTGCCGGCCATTGTGACATCAGACTTGCGTTTAAATGAGCCGCGTTATGCTTCTTTACCTAACATCATGAAAGCTAAGAAAAAGCCATTGGACATTAAAACTCCAGCGGACCTTGGCGTTGAGGTTAAAAGCCATACACGGTTGGTTAAAGTATCGCCCCCGGCAGAGCGTAAAGCAGGTATCAAGGTGGCTTCTGTTGAGGCATTGGTAGACAAACTGAAGAATGAAGCGAAGGTGATCTGATGGCTATTCTGGTTATTGCGGAACATGATAACAGCGAGTTGAAGCCCGCTACGTTGAACACAGTGGCTGCTGCTGCACAGATGGGTGGTGATCTGCATGTGTTGGTTGCTGGTGCAGGTTGCCAGTCTGTAGCGGATGCGGCGGCTAAGATCCAGGGTGTTAGTCAGGTGTTGTTGGCTGAAGATGCCTGTTATGAACATCAACTTGCAGAAAATATCTCACTGCTGATTAATGAGTTAGGAAAAGATTACACTCACATAGTTGCTGCGGCGACAACATCGGCTAAGAATTTCATGCCGCGCGTTGCTGCCTTGTTGGATGTAGCGCAGATCTCTGAAATTATTCGTGTTGAAAGCGCAGATACCTTTGATCGTCCGATTTATGCCGGTAATGCGATCGCGACGGTGCAGTCGCTAGACAGCATTAAAGTGATTACTGTGCGTACAACTGGCTTTGATGCCGCGGCCGCTGAAGGTGGAAGTGCAACAGTGCGGGCTGTGTCTATGCTGCATAATGCCGCTACATCGGCATTTGTCGGTGCGGAAATTGCCAAGTCGGATCGCCCGGAACTTACCTCAGCTCAAGTCATTATCTCGGGTGGTCGGGGTATGGGTAACGGTGAAAACTTTGCGTTGATCGAAAAAGTGGCCGATAAGCTGGGTGCAGCCGTCGGTGCTTCTCGTGCAGCGGTGGATGCCGGCTTTGTGCCTAATGATATGCAGGTTGGGCAGACAGGTAAAATTGTTGCCCCTGACCTTTATATTGCTGTAGGTATCTCTGGCGCGATTCAGCACCTTGCCGGAATGAAAGACTCTAAAGTTATAGTGGCTATTAATAAAGACGAAGAAGCCCCTATCTTTCAGGTGGCTGATTACGGACTGGTTGCAGACCTTTTCGAAGCGGTGCCACAATTAGAACAACAGCTTTAAATTACGTATTTAGTTCACTCTGGTTAAAGCTTGGTCGTTGCCCTTTGGTGCGTGATTTGCGCACCGTTTTCTTGCTTGTACCCGGCTTGTCCGGGTTTTTTTATGCTGGATCGTCAGGATTTTTTATATCTGAAGAACTAACCGTGCAGCTGGCCGTCATTGCGGCGGCCAGCTTCTTATTAATCACGCATCCTACTTGCAGATCTTATCTAACATTCACGTTGCACTATTTTGCTGCGCAAGCTTCAGACGTAGTAGGGTGGGTTGCAATAAAATGTGCCAGTACTTTTTTCAATACACCCGCATGTTCTGTATTGCCTGTCTTTTCTGCATGTTTTATATCATCAAGAATGATAGCTTGAATTTTGCTCTCACCATTGTGGCAACATAAATACTGCCCCATTGCCAATGCAATTATCGGATCAACATGCTCATGCTCAGCGATTGCAGATACTTCATCTTGGTTGATATCGCACATATCTAAGCATTCTTCATACGTTAACATGGCGTGCCTCCTATTATAATTATGTAGGCGGTAGGAATTCTTTATACTCTTCTCTACCTCTTTAATACAACATAAGTATAGGCCGTTTGCGTCCAAGCTGGCCAGAATGTCAAGAGTATTAATTTTCATGTAAACATACATTTGTTTGATATAGTATTCATGTTGCAGTTGCGTTATAAAAGTTTTATTTCTTTTCCAATCTATTGATATAAAACTCTTTTTTTTATATTTTTTGGGGCGACCTATGTTTTTAGACTTAGACTTAATGAGTAGCAATTCTGCATACCATACATTGACTCAGATCATTATCCCCAGACCCGTTGCCTGGGTCTTAACTGAGCACCGGAATGGTGAATATAATTTAGCGCCATTTTCATACTTTTCAGCGGTTTGCAGTGATCCGCCTATCATGATGATCTCGGTTGGCAGAAAGCCTGATGGCTGTGAAAAAGATACCTATCGGAATATAAAAGAACGCGAAAAGTTTGTTATTCATATTGCTAATTCAGAGCTGGCTGGACAGGTTACAAAAAGTGCCAGTGTATTGGGCGAGGGAGAATCTGAGATCGATCTGTGTGGGTTGAACACTGAAAGTGTAGAAGGTTTTTCTTTACCGCGAGTAATTGGCCCGAAAATCGCTATGTATTGCCGGTTTTATGAAGAAAAAAAGATGGGTAATAATGATCAGCATCTGGTGTTTGGATTAATTGAAAAGATTTGGCTGGATGATGACATTGTTTTGAAAACACCAGAGGGGCGAATAAAGATCGATGCTTCCCGGGTTGATCCGATCGGGCGTCTGGGCGGCAATGAATATACCACTTTCGGCAAAATTCTGGATATTCCACGGCCCAAATGAACGCCGTTTAAGGCTCTCGCAGATGTTTTTCGGCTTATGCCCTGGTTTGTCTATGGTTTGCCTTTAGTTTGTCTGTAGTTTGGCCTGGTTGATCATGCAAGTCCGCAAGTTTCAACTATAGTTAGCAGGAGGATTTGAATCAAAACGTTTCAAGAGCAGAACGGGTAGTTAATTTGTCCATATACGTGCAATGGCTAAACTTGGTGTGTCAAATGGTGCCCGACACACAGAGTGCAATTTTCAAATATACAGAGGGTACAGACGACAAGTATGTCAGTTGGCCCAAAGCCAATGCTCCTGATGCACAGCTGTTGGAAAGCTTAACTTTTTCGGCACAGCGTCATTCTCTGCTGACAACCTATACCGCGCCATTATTAACGGTGGTTTTACCCGTCACAGACGACAGTCGCTCGGTATTATTAGCATTGTCGATTAAAGCTGAGCCCGATGCCGTTGAGCCCGTTAAACGCTTGGTGAGTTGGTCGGTGCGCTGGTTGTCCGAGCTGTTGAGGATGCAGCAAGAACAGCAGCAAGCGAATTTTTTGGCAGTCTCAGCAGAGTTGGCAGAAAGAGGCTCTGAACATCAAGTAGAAAAGCCACCAGTAAAGCTATCAGAACAGCCATCGACTCATTCCGTTGAGGAGCCAAAGTCCTCAATTAAGCATAAATTAGCGGGATTGATCTCTATTGGGCTTTTTCGATGGGGAGTGGCGGTATTACTTTTAATCGCACTCCTGTTTCTACCGGTTAGTTATCAGATACCGGTTGATACCGTTATTGAAGGCAAAGTCCAAAAATCCATTGTTTCCCCTTTCGATGGCTTTATTAAGACAGCTGTTTTAAAAGCCGGTGATATTGTTGAAAAAGGCCATGTTATTGCTGAGTTGGATGATCAGCAGTTGAAAATTGAAGTTATTAGGCTTACCAGCCAGTATCAGGAACACGAAAAAGGTTACAGAAAAGCATTAGCGGGTCGGGAGTATGCGCAGGCCAATGTATATCAGGCCAAGCTGAAGCAAGCGAAAGCCAAGCTTGATCAGGTTAAGCTTCAATTGGAACAAACGGCATTAAAAGCGCCGATTGCGGGCATGATCATAGAAGGGGATTTAAGCCGCCGCTTAGGTTCGCCAGTCTCAAGCGGCGATCTGTTATTTAAAATAGCACCGCTTAATCAATATAGAGCGATGCTGCGTGTCCAGGAGACGGATATCCGTTTTATTAAAGAGGGGCAGCAAGGGGCGCTAAAATTAGCGGCGCTGCCAGATTCTGTGTTTGATATATCGTTATCAAAAGCGTCACCTCTGTTTTTTGAAGAAGATAATCAAATTGTTTATTTGGCTGAAGCTGATTTACCGGCAGTCGCGTTAGAGTTATTGCGTCCGGGTATGGAGGGTATTGCGCGCGTGGATGTCGGCCATTACTCGCTGGGCTGGGTATTGACTCACCACTTTATTGATTGGTTGCAAGTGGCTATTTGGAAGTTATGGCTGTGACGACCTGCGTGGATGAGAACAGCTTTATCGACACAGTAAAAGATTCTGTTTTGCAGTTAGATGCATTGATGATGTGCACAGAGCAAAAAACGCCTGAGGGAATCTGGTATTTGTTGTCAGCAGGTGAGCAGCCGCAATATTTGCGTTGTAGTAAAAAAGTATACGACTTTATTTGCAGCTTTGATGGTAAGAAAACCGTTACACAAGTATTTGAAGAACAGGCTTTAAAAACCGACGATATGTCTGCTCAGACGGAAGTTTCTGAATTGAGTAGCATCATACAAAAATTGCTGAATATGGGTGTGCTTAAAAATCCTGATAAAAAAGTAAAAAATAAACATTGGCTTGCCAGTTTACGTCAGCCGATGGCGGTTAAAATTCCGTTATTTAATCCGGACCGCCTGTTAGACCGTTTGAGTTTATTGGGTAGCTTTTTATTGAGCTGGCATTTTTTGCTGGTCTTTTTAATACTGCTGGGATACGGATTAAGCCAGGTTGCTACTCATTGGAGTGATATCCAAATTCATTGGGCGAGTCGGTTCTTCGATCCCCTCAATATTGTCTATATGTTGGTTCTTTATCCCGCTTTAAAAGTGTTACATGAAATCGGCCATGGATTAGCGCTTAAGCGGTTTGGTGGCGAGGCGAAAGAGTGTGGTGTTATTTTTTTGGTGTTAATGCCGTTGCCTTATATTAATGCTTCTTCCAGTTATCATTTTCCGTATAAACATCAGCGGGTATTGGTGGGTATGGCGGGCATGCTTATTGAGTTTTTTATCGCCACATGCGCCTGGATTGCATGGTGTTATATCGATAGTGTTGGATTTTTGTCAGATATTTTATTTGATATATTCTTTATTGGTAGTTTCTCTACACTGGTATTTAATTTAAATCCGTTAATGAAATTTGATGGTTATTATATATTGTCAGATCTTTTATCAATCAATAACCTTAATAGCCGCTCAAGACAATATATAGCTAGTCTTTTTAAAAGGCATCTGTTCAATATTAGTGCACCGACAGATTATATTGCAGCAAATGAATATAAATGGCTGACATTATATGGCGTGTTAGCTATTCCTTACAGAATCTTCATTAGTTTGTTTATTGCTCTCTATTTGAGTTCAAAGTTTTTCTTCCTCGGTGTGCTGCTCGCGCTATTGGTGATAGCACAGCAAATCGTAACCCCGCTTATTAAAGGCTTTATTAATACCCATGGTCAGGCAGTTAAACAAGGTCAACGGCTGCGATTTTGGGGTGTATATGTTGGCGCGCTGTTGCTTGTTATCTTGCTCGGTGTCGTTATGCAGTTTCAATACAGTACGACCCTATCAGGCGTGGTGGTACTGAATGAGTCGCAGCAACTAAAGACAAATCAGAGCGGTTTTATCCGGCACGTCTTTGTCAGTAATGGGGAGCAGGTGCAGTCTGGCCAGGTATTGCTTGAAATAGATAATCCTGAGTTGGTTAACACGCTGGCTTCGCTGCGCGTTGATATTGAAGAATTAACCGCTCGCTATGATCAGATACGCGCAAAGGATGCACTTCAGGCGGCTGACATTTTTGATCAGCGTGTAGCTGTTGAAAATGAGTTGGCAGAGGTAATGAAGCAGGCCGAACAGCTGATGTTAACGGCTCCTGGCGAGGGCGTTTTCGTTCAGCCAAGACGAGATGATCTGCAAGGTAGTTATTACAACAGGGGCGATGTTATTGGCTTGATATATGATCACTCGCCGGTGATCGTGACGGCTATTGTTGATCAGATGGACATTGAAAAAATACGCGATAATTTATCGCATATTTCTGTCATGTTTAAAATTGAACCCGGCACTGTCTACAGTGGCACGCTGATGCAAGTCATCCCCGCAGCCAGCGATCAGCTACCGACGCGCTTCCTGGGTAGTTTGAAAGGTGGCGACGTGCTTGTTGATAGTCGGGATAGCAGTGGTACTAAGGCGATGAGAAATAATTTTTTAATTCAGGTTTCCGTGCAAGGTGCCGATAACAAGGCATATCGGTCTGCTAATGCTCAGGTAAAGTTTGTATTTAATGAAACGACTGTGTTGAGCAGGTTTATGGCATGGATAGAGGTGAGCTGGTTGCGTAATTTTACGCCGTCTCACTAAAAACAGGCTACGCTTGTGGTATCCAGATTAAAAGTTAGGCTCCCAATTTAAAAGGGCATCGAATGAGTGTACGTTTTTTAGTCCAGGTTGCTGCTATCACCAGCTTTTCAAGCCTTGCACAGGCTGAAATCATTTTGCCCGCTGTTGATTGCGTCATTATTCCCAGTAAAACGGTTGATATCAGTGCAGCGGTGCCGGGCCTCATCGGTAAGCTGCATGCCGAGCGTAGTGATAGCGTTAAAAAAGGAATGTTATTGGGCGAACTGAATTCACGTGTGGAGCAGGCCAATGTCGAATTGTCCCGCGTGCGTTCTGAAATGAGTGCCGAGATCTCTGCTGAGCAGGTCAACCTCAAATACGATCAGCTGCAAAGCCGCAGAGTCAGAGACTTAAAACAGAAAAACCTGATATCTGCTCAAAATAAAGATGAAGCAGCACGCTTAGAAAAAGTCACCTATTGGCGTCTTAAGCAGGCGCAAGATGCCTTCCGGACGCGTCAATTGGAGCTTGATCGGGCTGTTGCCCAGCTCCAGGAAAAAAAGGTGTACTCAACACTCGATGGTGTTGTCGCACAGGTCTATAAAGCCGAAGGTGAGTATGTAGAAGATCAACCCATTATGCGCCTGGTGCAGTTGAATCCGTTGCACGTTGAAGCGGTTTTACCCATGGAACATTATGGCCAAGTGCAAAAAAACATGCAGGGAAGCGTTTATGCAGAAATCGCGCCCAACACTAAACTGAGTGCGAAAGTGATGATCATTGATCCGGTAGGGGATACCGCTAGCGGAACATTCGGCGTTCGCTTAAGTATGCAGAATCCAGATAATAAGATTCCTGCCGGTATGAAGTGTGTTTTAAAACTCGAGCCATCAACAGCAGATCAAAGCGTTGAAATAGAGAAGAATACAACAGACATGCGAGCGGCAGATGCCGCGCCTAAGGGCACGTCTACCCCCTTACCAGCAGCAGAAAAGCCGCTAACATTAGCAGAATCTCCGCTAGTTGAAATACTCACGACTGAAAGCCGCCCGGTAATGGCCGCTGTGCAGATTGAACCAGCGGTTGAGCAGCAGCGATCGCTTCCAGAGGCGTTGCCTGTTCCTGCCGTGTCCCTGCAAAAGCATTCTTTCGGGCCGTTTAATAAAGAATCGACGCTACTCAGTGTCGGCAAAATACTCACCAGCCAAGGCTATACTTATTCACGCCGTGATGAAGGATCGTCTGTTATCAAGGGGTATTTAGTACTGCTGGCTGAGGATTATGCGCAATCAAAACGACAGTTAATGGCGGAATTTCGTCAGCGCGGCGTCAGCGGTATGATGCTGCTCCCGCGCAGAAGTTATAACGGCCGCATATCTTTTGGTGCATATGACGGCCCTGAAATGGCGAATGCAAGACAAGCTAGCCTGACTCAACTGGGTATCCGTAGTGACGTCGTACCGCGTCGCACAGGCAAGGTCGATCTCTGGCTGGATGTCGAGCAAATAGCCGAATCAAAAGTCGCCTCTATTATTGACCAGTCAAAAGCTGTTTATAACTAGCGGGTAAAGCGTGTCAGAAACAACAGCCGAAAACGCCAATTAGTAACGATCATCTTCGTAGTGTATGTAGGGACGGTAAATGGCCAGCGCGGATAACAGCCGAAATAAAAAATCTATGCATGAGTCCTACCTTCTGGAGCTGTTAGAGCCCAGAATTATGTTATCTGCGGATCCATTCGGTGCTGCAGAAGTCGCTGTCGATCTGTTGATGACAGGGCTGCAAAAGGAGGGTGTTGAGTATGAAGACTATTCACCCGGCGATACGTCCGATGATACACCCGACAATAGCGATGCTAGCGCGTTTAGCGAGACGCTGGATTCGTTAGATATTGCCTCTGTTACCTCGTTGTTTGCCTCGCAAGATCCTCTTTCCAGCATTCAGCAATTCGACAGTCAACAATCCGATAACCCGCAATCCTCCAATTCGCAATTCAGCCTTCAGCCTGGCGATAGCGATTTTATTAGCACGCCGGACAATGAACACTCGCGTACAGAGCTTATCATTATCGATGCAGCGGTGGATAATCAGCAGCAACTATTGCAACAGATTATTCCTGCCGATTCACAAATCAATTATCAGATACATTATGTAGATCACAACAGTGGCGGCATTAACCAAATATCTGAACTGCTCAAGCAATATTCACAGATCGAAGCCGTTCATATTCTGTCGCATGGTAACAGCGACGGGGTGCAATTAGGCAGTTCTTGGATTGATGCTGGCACGCTTAATCAACAGGCAGAACAGATTACACAATGGTCATCTGCATTGACGGAAGACGCTGATATTTTGATTTATGGCTGTGATGTTACATCCAGCGAAGCAGGCATTGATTTTGTTCAGACCTTGCAGCGCTTAAGTGGTGCCGATGTGGCCGCCAGTGATGATAAAACCGGAGCAACTGCACTGGGTGGAGACTGGGATCTGGAATATCAGTCGGGCGTGATTGAAGCGCAGTTGGCTTTTAGCGTCGAGGCTCAGCAAGTTTGGCAGGGAACCCTCGCCACCTTTGTCGTTGACACGACCAACGATACCGTTGACGCCAACCTGGGCGATGGCTTTGCCTTGGATGGCAGCGGCAATACCAGCCTGCGAGCCGCGATCATGGAAGCCAATTTTTTGGGCGGAGCCGACCAGATCAATCTGGCGGCCAATACCTATAACCTGAGCTTGGGTGATCTGCAGGTCACCTCTGCCATCACGCTGGTCGGTGCGGATGCTGCGACGACGATTATAGACGGCGGTGGCAGCGATCGCATTTTTCACATCGACGAGTTCAGTAGCCTGAATGCGTCGGAACTGACGCTGCAGGGCGGAGTTGCAAGTGGCGGTGGCGATCCGGGCAAAGGGGGGGCGATTTTCGTCTATAGCGATGGCGCGCTGACCCTCAACCGGGTCATACTCAGCGGCAACCAGGCGGTGGACGGCGCCGGCATCTACAACAACGCCGTGGTCAATCTGACCGATGTGGTCATTTCCGGAAATACCACTACCGGTGGTGGCGCCAGCGAGGGTGGCGGATTGTACAATCGTGGCGACGCCACGCTGACCAATGTCACCCTCAGCGGCAACAGCGCCGGTCTCGGTGGCGGTATCCATAATGACAGTAGCGGCAGCGCCAGTATTGATCTGACCAACGTCACCATCAGCGGCAACACCGCTACTGGGGCGGAAGGTGGCGGAATTCACAACGAGAACACCGCTACCCTGACCAATGTCACGGTATCCAACAACTCGTCCGCTACTCAGGGCGGTGGCATCTACACCACCGGTACCGTCACTATCAGCAATTCTATACTCGCCAATAACACCGCCGGCGGTAGCGGACCTGACGCCTTTGGTACCTTCTCCAGTGATGGCACTAACATTATTGAGAATATCGGCCCGGCCAGCGGTTTCGGCAGCGATACCAGCGGTGACCCTAACCTCGGCGCGCTGGCCAATAATGGCGGTTTTACCCAGACTCATGCTTTGCTGGGCGGCAGTATTGCCATTGACGCCGGCACCAATCTCAATGCGCCGCCGCTGGATCAGCGCGGCTACCTGCGCACCGACGGGCTGGCTGATAGCGGTGCCTTTGAGGCCGGCGCTACGGCGCCGGGCGCCAATTATGTCGTCATTAATACCAACGCCAGTGGCGTGGGGTCACTGGAGTGGGCCATCGATCAGGCCAACCTGAGTGCTGGATTTGATACTATCAGCTTCAATATTGCTGGCAGCGGCCCGCACGTTATTTCGGTTGATGGCGACGGCCTGCCTTCTATCAGTGATAGCGTATTGATCGACGGCTGGAGCGAACCGGATTATGTCAATACACCGGTGATCCGGATTGACGCCGGTACTTTCCCGGGTGTCAATGGATTATGGCTCAATTCAGGCAGTGACGGCAGTATCATACGCGGTTTGTCAATGACAGGCTTCACTGGCAATGACGCTATCGAGGTGACGTCGAGCGGCAATACTATCGTTGGCAATTACATAGGTCTGACCACCGACGGCACCACCGTTGACGGTAACGATACCGGTATTCGAATACGCCAGGGCGCCAGTGACAACCAGATTGGTGGCACCGGCGCGGCTGACAAGAACCTGATCGCTGGCAGCAGCTACGCCGGTATCAATATTCACGGTAACAATACCAATAACAACCGCATCATCGGCAACGATATTGGTCTCGATGCCAGCGCCACAGTGGTCAATACCGGCACTTTCGGTATCGTTATCTGGAACCGGCCCGATGGCAACCAGGTTGGTGGCACCGCGGACGGTGAGGGTAACCGCATCGCCGGCTTTAACAAGGCTGTGGTGATCGACAGCAATCCCCAGGCGGCCACCAATACCTCGATTCTCGGCAACCAGATCTGGGGTAGTACCCAGCTCGGTATCGATCTGGAGAATGATGGTATCTCCTACAACGACGCCGGTGACGCCGACGCTGGCGCCAATAATCAGCTTAACTTTCCGGTATTCAGCAAGGTGACGCAGAGCGGCTCGAATCTCGATGTTGATCTGCTCCTTGACGTCCCGGCCGGAAACTACCGACTGGAGTTGTTTGAGAACCCCGCTGGCATCAACGCCAGCGGTCATGGTGAAGGGCAAGTATTTCTGGGTGCGGTAACGCTGGTCAGCACCGGCACTGGGGTGCAGGCATTCAGCACCAGTCTGACCGGCGTGGTGGTCGGCGACATCAACACCGTCGCCGCCACGGTCACCGAAGATCTTGGCGGCGGAAGTTTTGGCAATACCTCGGAATTCAGCCAGGCCCCGGGCTTGCCGGTACTGATCCGGGACGAATTTAATAACCCCGCCTATAGCGGAAACGACGGTCATCTTCCCTGGGTCAATGACTGGCAAGAGATCGGCGAGGCGGATGGCCCGGTCTGGGATACCATAACGACTTCGGCCGTATCTGTCTGGTCCAACTTCGGTGATGATGGCTTGGACCTGTGGGCCGCCAACAACCTCGGCGCCTGGCGTGAGGCGGACCTGACCTTCGCCAGCAGCGCTACCCTGAGTTTTGACTGGGCCATGCTGAATACTGAGGCGGGTGATTCAGTATCGCTGCAAATTTCCACCGACGGTGGCGTTGGCTGGACCACCCTCGATACTTTCGACGGTCCGCTCAATCATGGCAGCACCCAGGCGGCCAGCTATGATATCAGTGCCTATATCGACAACGACACGCGTATAAAATTTGAGACAGTCTCGGGTTTTGAGTCTGATGACGAGTTTTTTGTCGACAACGTGCAAATCGCGATGACTCGTTATGAGTCGACTCTGTGGCTGAGCACCCACAACAGTGCTACCTATGACCATACTGACGATGGCATCAGCTCCGTTGGGGTTAGTAATGGCAATGAAATTGTTGCTTTTGAAAACCCGAACCTGAATTTAGAACTCGGTGATGGCTCTTCGGGTGTCACCGATGGTACCTTTAGCGTTGAGCATACGCTGGAGCAAAATGTACGCGCCATGCATTATGTTAACTCAGTAGTGACTGTCGTTACTAAAACTGTTGCTGGGGGGGAGGGGGTCTATGAATTACAGCCCGGACAGATTGTGGTTTCCATGCGGGATGAGTCTGGTGGTAGCCCGGATTTCTCAGTGCCTAAAGTTGGCGGCGGTAACCTGACGGTTAATAACACTGATGTGCTGGTGTACACCCCTGGCAGCGGTTATGAAATGCTGCTCGAAGATGTATTTTTTAAAGTGGATGGCACGACACCCGCAAACGTGCACGCCATTACCATTGTTGAACAAGAAACCACCCTTGGTGTGGATACCACCCTATCCGCAGGGACATACTTGATTGCACGCTCTGATTCGCCGAATCACTCAGACATCTCGACCTATGGTAAGGATGGCAACTACGTCCGGCAGGATTTATTGCTGGGAAGTGGTTTTCTCGACGCAACAGAGCACATCCAGGGACTTGAGTTACTGGAGGCTGATCTTACCGTCGGCAACACAGCTCTGGTACAGGGCACTTTACTGATTAGCATTAACAAACCCATGACGGTCGGAACCTCTGGAGGCACCACTGTCAGTGCTGAAAACACCGATATTATCGCATTAACTGTAAACGCGACACAGCAGGATGGTACGCCTGGTACCGATGTTGACGCGCAGATAGTGTTTGATGGTTCGGATGTTAGTTTAAGCATTGCATCATCGCAAGAAATCAATGGCCTGACGCTGGTGGGTAATGATCTCGAGACGATAAACAGCGAACCGACACTGGCCACTAGCGGTACCGACCCAACTTTCGCCACAGGCGGGTCCGCCACCAGTTTGTACAGCGGCACCAGTGTGGACACGATAGAAAGTGGACAGACGCTCAGCAGTCTGACCCTGACTGTCAGTAATGTCAGTGACGGCGGTAACGAAATTCTCAATATTGACGGCAATCAAATTGCGCTGTCCAACGGAACATCCGGCACAACTACAGGCAACAGCCTCAGCTTCAGTGTCAGTGTTGTCGGAAGTACGGCGACGGTCAGCTTGAGTGGGGCACTCTCGGCTGCGCAGGCTGATACACTTATCGACGCTATCAGCTACCAACACAACAGTGGCAGCCCGACGCTGGGAGACCGCGTAGTTACTATAACTGAGCTGGTTGATTCCGGTGGCACCGCTAACGGCGGTGACGATACAGCAACGCTGAGTGCGGCCTCCACCGTCACCGTCACCGGCCAGGGTAGCGAAGAGATTTCAAGCAACGGTGCCGGCAGCGCCAAAGCCACTGCGATCGATGCCAGCGGCAACCATGTTGTAGTCTGGTCCGAACAGTATTCAGACTCCAGTGGGTGGGGCATTTACGCTCAACGATTTGATAGCACAGGTAGCGCCCAAGGCTCTGAAATACAGATAAACCAGACCACCGCAGACGACCAGCGCTGGGCC
The DNA here is from genome assembly GCF_900113275.1 of Neptunomonas qingdaonensis. GTDB lineage: Bacteria > Pseudomonadota > Gammaproteobacteria > Pseudomonadales > Balneatricaceae > Neptunomonas > Neptunomonas qingdaonensis. Next base: position 262,551 of record NZ_FOOU01000006.1, on the reverse strand, counting down.
TCGGTCGGCATGAGCGACACTGGTAAGTTCGTTGTCACCTGGACCAGCAGCAATCAGGACGGCACACCAAGCAGCATCTATGCACGCCAGTTCAATGCTGACGGCAGTGCGGCGGGAGATGAGTTTCGTGTAAACACAGAGAACACCGGCGCTCAATCCAACGCCTCCATCGATGTTGACGCCAGTGGGAATTTTATCGTTGTCTGGCAGGGTAACGGGCCCGGGGATTCAAATGGTGTTTTCTATCGCCGTTTTGATGCTGCCGGATCCGCTGATGATGCCACTGAAGTCATCGCCCATACAGCAACCGACGGAACAACCTCTGAACACGATCCGGTTGTAGCCTGGCTGAGCGGAGGAAAATTCGTCGTCGCCTGGGACTCAGGGCAGCACGCCTATTTTACCCGTTTCGATACAGATGGTTCCGCTTTGGGCCCCGCAAATGTGGCTATAGATGGCGGCTCCGCCTTTGCTACTACATCTGGGTTGTCTATTGACTCAAATGCTTCCGGCGCCTTCGCTTTCGCATATATAGATGAGGGGGCTTTTTCGCCCGGCATTTTTGCACGGGCGTTTAATGAAGATGGTTCCAATGCTTTCACCAATGGTGATTCATTAAGCAACTGGGCAAAGGTTTCCGGCAGTAGCACGTTGAATCCCACCGTCGCCATCGACGATTCCGGCAATGTGCTCGTTGCCTATCAGACAACCGCTGCTGGCGGTGACATTCACCTGCAGAGCATCAATGCAGATGGCTCGGAACCAGGGGCTGCCAGCGCCCTCGTTACAGATGCCGGCGATCAGAGTATGCCAACGCTCGCTCTGCTGGATCTGTCCAACTATGCGCTAGCCTGGAATGATGTAGGCAGTTCCACTGTCAATACATCCGTTGAGGTCGGGGTGAATGACGAACCGACCTTAACCGCGACCGGCAGCAATCCGACCTTTACTGAAGGTGGCGCGGCCGCCAGTCTGTTCAGCAGCGCCAGCGTCGATACCATTGAGTTTGGCCAGACCCTCAGTGCCCTGACCCTGACCATCACCAACGTTAACGATGGCAGCAGTGAAATTCTCAACGCCGACGGCAGCGCGATCGTGTTGACCAACGGTACCTCGGGCACCACGGCGACCAACAGTCTGAGCTATAGCGTCAGCGTCACCGGCAGTACCGCGACGCTGACCTTGAGCGGCGG
>NZ_FOOU01000006.1:0-260618 GCF_900113275.1 Neptunomonas qingdaonensis | reverse complement strand
CTGACGGTCACTAACGTTAACGATGGCAGCAGTGAAATTCTTAACGCCGACGGCAGCGCCATCGTATTGACCAACGGTACCTCGGGCACCACGGCAACCAACATTCTGAGCTACAGCGTCAGCGTCACTGGCAGCACCGCGACGCTGACTCTCAGCGGCGGTACGCTGAGCACCGCGGCCACGCAGACGCTGATCGACGCTATCAGCTATCAGAACAACAGTAATGATCCGAACAGCAGTGACCGGGTGGTGACGATCACCAGCCTGCAGGACAGTGGCGGCACCGCCAACAGCGGTGACGATACGGCGGCGCTGAGCATCGCCTCCACGGTGAGGCTGCTAAGTGTCAATGATGAACCGACTTTAACCGCGACCGGCAGTAATCCGACCTTTACCGAAGGTGGCGCGGCCGTATCACTGTTTAGCGGGACGAGTGTTGATTCTATAGAAAGTGGACAGAATTTAATTGAAATGTGGATATCTGTAGAGGGTGAGGAAGATAACGCAGATGAAATTATCAATTTTGATGGACGCAGTATTGCGCTGCAGAATAGCAATACCGGAAGTACCGATAATTTCAGTGGGTTTCTTGTTTACACGAGTGCCGGTGATAAATTCATCTACCTGACAACAGGAGTCGGCAGCGTAACGCCAGCGGTGCTGGAAGGTTTGATTGATAACATGACTTATCAAAACGACAACAGTAATCCGACCGAAGGGACACGCACAATAACAATCAGAGGGTTGACCGATGATGGTGGCACTGCCAACGGCGGAGATGACTTTAATGCTGCACTGTCGGTTAGCTCCGAAGTGGCTGTCATGGCTGCTAATACAGCGCCATCATTAAGCAGTAATAATTTTGTGCTTTCTGAAGGGGTAACCACCACGATCACTCCGGCTATGCTGGCAGCGACCGATGCTGATGATGCTAATGCAGGGCTTACCTTCACAATCAGTGGCATTTCTGGCGGGCAGTTTGCATTAAGCGGTAATCCAGCTGTTGCCATTACCTCTTTTACTCAAAGCCAGATAACATCAGGTGTGGTTGTCTTTGTAGACAATGGAGATGAAACGACTCCGGCGTTTTCACTATCGGTATCAGATGGTGTTAATACAACAGCAGCCGTGCCGGCGACTATTAATTTCTCCAACGTCAATGATGCGCCAACACTGTCAGCTACCGCCAGCAACCCGACCTTTACCGAAGGTGGCTCGCCGGTGCCGCTATTCAGCGGCAGCAGTGCCGATCCGATTGAAGCAGGTCAGCGGTTTATAAGCTTTACTGTTACTGTCAGTAATGTGCTGGATGGTTCCGAGGAAACGCTTAGCCTCGACGGTGAAGATATTGAACTAACCCACGGTGAGAGTGACGACACCGACAATTTCAACTACACAGTCAGCGTCACCGGCAATACTGCCACTTTGAGCTTCAGCGGTGGATCAGTCACGGCCACGCAGCTTGAGAGCCTTATTAATGGCATGCGTTACGAAAACGACAGTGAAAGTCCAAGCACTGGCAATCGTGTGATCACTATCACTGAATTGCAGGACAATGGCGGCGGTAGCACCGATACGGCCAGCTTGGATGTTGCCTCCACGGTTACTGTTGGGGCTGCCAATGATGATCCGACCCTGAATAACGCCATAAACGATCAGAATGCCACCGAAGACAGCTTCTTCAGTTTTACTTTCGCAGCAGGCACCTTTGGTGATGTCGATGCCGGTGACACGTTAAGCTACAGCGCCGCTTTGCCTGGTGGCGTAGCACTGCCCGCCTGGCTTACTTTTGACGATGCGACCCGTACCTTTAGCGGCACACCGCTGAATGCTAACGTCGGTACTATCAGCGTGACCGTCAGCGCCGATGATGGCAACGGCGGCACTCCTGCTACTGATACCTTCGATATTGTAGTGGCGAACAGTAATGATGCGCCGACCGTCGCCAATCTCATTCCTAACCAAAATGTGACAGAAGATAGTGTCTTCAGTTTTCAATTTGCCGCAAACACCTTCACGGATATGGATGGCGATAGTCTGAATTACAGCGCCACTTTGTCTGGCGGCGTGGCACTGCCCGCCTGGTTAACCTTTGACGATACTACCCGTACCTTCAGCGGTACACCGCTTAACGCCGATGTCGGCACCACCACAGTGGTCGTCACCGCCAATGATGGCAATGGCGGTAGCGTGATCGACCGCTTTGATATTGTCATCACTAACAGCAACGATGCGCCTACCGGCAGCGTGACTATAAACACGGACGGCACCCCTGCTGAAAATGAAACGCTTTCCGTGACCAACGCGCTCGCCGATGACGATGGCTTAGGTGCGATTACCTATCACTGGCAACGTAACGGCAGTGATATCGGCAGCACCGGCAGTAACTACACCCTGGTGGATGCCGATGTCGGACAGACCATCACGGTAGAAGCGCGTTACACCGATGCTCGCGGCACTAATGAAGCCGTTTTAAGTAACAGCATCAGTGGCATAACCAATGTCAATGATGCACCCAGTGGTGCGGTGCTGATTAGTGGCACATTTGCTGAGAATGAAATACTGACAGCAAGCAACACCCTTGCCGATGAAGATGGCTTAGGCACTATTACCTATCACTGGCAGCGTAACGGTAGTGATATTGGCAGCACCGGCAGCAGTTACCTGTTAACCGATGAGGATATGGGTAAGAAGATTACAGTCCAAGCGCGTTATACGGATCTTACGGGCGTGGCCGAGCGGGTTTCTAGTTCACCGTTAATCGCCACTGTAACTGTCGATGATATCGAGTCCGGTTCCAGCGCTCCGCTCGCTGAGAAGGTTTTAGTACCAGCAGAAGTTAAAGAGATTGAAGACAAGGTAGCGGAAGAGAAAGCGCCCGTCACCATCAAAGTGGAAGCGGACAATCCACCAGAAGTGGTTGCGTCAACAGCGGTGAAATTTGTAGCACCTCCTGAACTGCCATCATTTGAACCCAATGAGATTAATACCAATAACATTAAGCCGTTAGCGTTAGCTATCGGCAATCAGACATCGGTCATGACAGATTTGAAGGCCAGTTGGCTGCAACTTTCTGATCCGTTGATGATGGTTAACTCAAGTGGTTTGATGAATGGATTAGATCAAATGGAGAAACAGTTCCAGCAACGTATAGGTTTAGATCAGATGGTAGTTGGCAGTAGTATTGCTATGTCAACGAGCTTGTCCGTTGGTTATGTCGCCTGGTTGCTGCGAAGTGGTGTTTTACTCTCAAGTGTATTGACGTCATTGCCTGCCTGGCGGTTTATCGATCCTTTGCCTATCTTGTCAACGTTGGGTTCAGAAGAGGGTGGGGTTGATGTATATGCTAGCGGCGAAGAGTCACTTGAAGAGTTAGTACAAAAAGATAATACAGACGAAACTCCAGATACCAAGGATCTATAAGTGATAGAACGATTATTTGGTAAACACAGCTCCAAAGCCAGAATTGCTATCGGGCAAGCCAGTATCATTATAAGTTTGGTGCTTATCGCGGCCATACTTGGCTTGTTACCGAATGAAAGCAATATTTCACGCCAGGCGCGTTTGACATTAGCCGAAACGATTGCAACGAATGCCTCGTTGTTCATCACGCGTGCCGATATTAAGCGTATGCATGCCACGCTGGAAGTGACGGTTAAACGTAATCCGGAACTGCTATCGGCAGGTGTTCGTCGCAGAGATGAAGCACTACTCGCTGATATCGCCGATCACTCCATGACCTGGATCCCGGTAGAAGGCGGGGAATCAACGGACACAAATATTGTGGTGCCTGTATGGGAAGGTGAGCAGCAGTGGGGGCAGGTTGAGCTGAGATTCACGCCTATTCAAGCAACAGGCATCTGGGGCTTTATAACTAACCCGGTATCCATCTTTGTACTGTTTCTCAGCATCAGTAGCTTTGTTATTTTCTTCTGGTATCTGGGGAAAATGTTAAAACAGCTTGATCCTTCTCAAGCGATTCCTGACCGGGTGAGGTCGGCACTTGATACCATGGCTGAGAGTTTAATCGTCATGGATGTGAAGCAGAATATTGTGCTGGCAAATCAGGCATTTGCCACATTAGTGGATCGGCCAGCAGAAAAATTGGTTGGGCTTAAAGCGTCCAGTTTTCCATGGAAAGATCATGAGGATGATGACTCCGTTGAAAAGTACCCGTGGAAAATAGCAATGGACAGCGGTAAGCCCATTACTAACCACATTGTTCGCTTGCAGTTATCAGATGATATTAAAAAATCCTTTATGGTGAACTGTTCACCGGTGTTACTTCCCGGAGGGAAAGTGGGCGGTGTCCTCGTCAGTTTAGATGATGTGACAGAGCTTGAAGAGAAAGATATTGAGCTGCGTCGTTCAAAAGATGAGGCTGAAATGGCCAACCGGGCTAAAAGTGAGTTTCTGGCCAATATGAGCCATGAAATTCGCACGCCGATGAATGCCATTTTAGGCTTTACCGAGTTATTACGCCGGGACCGCGGCGGGCTGCAGCCAGAGCAACGTAAACACCTGAATACTATCTCTTCAAGTGGCCAGCATTTGCTGGATCTTATCAATGATATTCTGGATTTATCGAAGGTAGAAGCCGGGCATCTGGATGTAGAGACCATTGACTGTAAACCTGTGCAGCTTATCCAGCAGGTGATGCAGACCATGAAGGTTAAAGCTGATGAAAAAGGACTTGAGCTGAATTTTGTTGCTGATTCAGACTTGCCGGATGTGATCAGTACCGACCCGGGTCGGGTACGTCAGATTTTAACAAACTTAATAGGTAACTCTATTAAGTTTACGGATAAAGGGGCTGTGACGGTGCGTGTTTTTGTGCCTGATCGATCTGACCCTCAATTGCACATAGATGTGGTAGATACCGGTATCGGTATGACGGAGCAGCAGGTTAATTCTGTTTTTGATCCGTTTGTTCAGGCCGATAGTTCAATTACCCGGCGCTTTGGTGGAACGGGTCTGGGGCTTTCTATCAGCCAGAAGTTCGCCCATGCGCTGGGTGGCGATATTTTGGTTAAAAGCACCGCGGGTCAGGGGAGTACTTTTTCTCTTGTATTAGATGTTGATGATTCGGCAGAGACATCCTGGCTGACGGCGGAGGAGTTATTCTTTAAATTTGAACAGGATGAATCACCCGAGAAGTTTACCTGGCGTCTACCCAAAGCGAGCATTCTGGTGGTTGATGATGGTAATGAAAACAGAGAACTGGTGAGGCTGGTTCTTGAAGACCTCGGGTTAGATGTTGTGACTGGCGTGCATGGTCAGGATGGTTTAGAAAAAGTGGCTGCCAGTCACTTCGATATTATCCTGATGGATGTCCAGATGCCCGTGATGGACGGCTATGCGGCTGTTAAAGCAATGAGAGAGATGGGTATAAAACAGCCTGTTGTTGCGTTAACGGCACATGCGATGAAAGGCATAGAAATGCGCTGTATGGAGGCGGGCTATAGTCACTATATGACTAAGCCGATTGATATAGAGGCGTTAATCAGCTTGTTGGCGGAATTGCTCGGCGGTGAAAAAATTATCGGCGCTCACACTGAAAAGCATGCGGAAGTTGACAGAGTCAGTAAACCCGTCATGCCTCACCCAGACAAACGTGCTTCGCTTGAACCGTTAGTCTCCAGCCTTGCCGTCAATGTTAAGTTTTTCGAAATCATCAAACGTTTTGTCAGTAAGTTAGGTTTGCAGATTGAAGCGATGGACGCGGCGCTTGAAACACAGCGTTTTTCAGATCTCGCCGATTTGGCTCATTGGCTTAAAGGTTCGGCGGGGAGTGTCGGCTACGCTATGTTTACTGAGGTTGCACAAGAGCTTGAAGAGGCGGCAAAAGCAGCTGATGCCTCGGCGGTGAGTGAAAACCTGGCAGTCGTTAAGCAGTATCATCAGCGCGCTTGTCTGGGGCTTGAAACGCTCAATGACCCTGGTAATAAGGCAGATGTTGAAAAAAGTGCCGAGAAGATCATAGCCTCGAGCCCCGAAACGAATAGCGAGAAGAGTGCCGAAACCAATACAGAAAATAGCCGCGGTATTCCACCGATTCTGACAACGCCGGCTAAGATAGTTCTGCAATCTACACTCAGTAGCAGTAATGCTAAGTATGAAGAAATCGTACAGCGTTTCGTTGAGCGTTTGCAGGAACAGATTGTCGAGATGCAGCGCGCTATTCTGGTGGCTGATTATCCAGCACTTGCTGATCTTGGGCATTGGTTGAAAGGGTCAGCAGGGAGTTTGGGCTTTGCCGATTTGACAGAGCCTGCGTTAGAGCTTGAAACAGCGGCCAAACGTGCTGATAAAGCAGCTGTCACTGCATCTTTTGAAAAAGTGATGGCATTGGTATTTCGTATCAAAAATATTGATGCTGACCTGCTGCTATCCAAGCTTAAAGGATTGGGTGGTACATCAAAAGCTCTGGGTGAGCAGCCGAAAATACGTTCCAAATTACTCGCTAAAAACGAAAAATTCCGTCCCATTGTTGAACGATTTGTCACCCGGTTGCATGAGCAAGTGGATGCAATGAATAGTGCACATGAAAACATGGAATTTGAGGTGTTAGCTGAGCTGGCGCATTGGCTGAAAGGTGCGGCGGGCAGTGTTGGACTTGATGAGTTTACTAAGTCAGCGGATGATTTGGAGCAATTTTCTAAGGTGAAAAACTTGAAGGACTGCGAATGTGTCTTACACTTAATTAATACAATGGTTAAACAGATTGAAATATAGATTTTTTATAACGCTATATCCTGAAAAGCGGATGTGTAATAGGTGGGTGGCACTGTGAGCTTGAATGATTCGCTGATTATGATGGTTGATGATGAACCGATCATGATTGATTTGATTCAGTTTTTTCTTGAGGATGCGGGGTATCAGAACTTTTTAGGGCAAAGTGATTCTGTTTGTGCTGTAGAGTTAGTGCAGACGCGCAAACCCGATATTCTTTTACTCGATTTAGTCATGCCTGATGTTAACGGCTTTGAGGTGCTGGAATCTCTCAGAAGTATTGAGTCCACCCAGCATCTTCCTATTGTTGTTTTAACCTCTTCCAGTGATGCTGAAACCAAGCTGAAAGCATTAGAGCTTGGCGCAACTGATTTCCTGGCCAAACCGGTGGATCCGAGTGAACTGGTGCTCAGGGTTAGAAATATTCTGACGGTTAAAGCGTATCAGGATCGCTTGACATATACCGATACGTTAACAGAATTGCCCAATCGTAAATTTTGTATCGAACGTTTATCTGAGGCTATGTTATCGGCTCAGGAAAAACAGACTGAGCTAGCGGTTATTGGTATTAAGCTGACCAGTTTTAAAACATTAAATGATAGTTATGGGCCCAGTGTAGGCGATGCTATTTTAAAGGAGGCGGCCGCAAGGTTGCTTAATGGTATTCGTGTTTCGGATCTCAGAGATCATCAGGATACGTCAGAATCGATGAAAATCATCTTTAAAACATCAGGAGATGAATTTTCAGTCCTACTCAGTGATACGCAATCAGATGATGACGTTTCCTTTGTTGCTGAGCAACTTATTAAAGCCTTCGTTGCCCCATTTGAGCTTGAGCAACATAGTTTGTATATCAGCATTAGTCTGGGTATTGCTGTGTATCCCGGGGATGGCGATTCAGCTGAAGTTATTATAAAAAATGCCAGTTACGCTGCGAATAGCTCTGCAGATGATGTACCGGGGGGGCTACAATTTTACTCTCAGGAAGCGAATCAGCATTTGCAAGACAGAATGCAGATGCAGCAGGATTTAAAGAAAGCGATCGAAAATGATGATTTTTATTTAGTCTATCAGCCACAAGTAGATGTTGTGACTGGCAGGGTCAGGGGCGCTGAGACTTTATTAAGGTGGACGCATCCGAGTCAACGCGATATCTCTCCCGGTATATTTGTCCCGGTGGCTGAGCAATGCGGTTTGATGGAAGAAATCGGCTCGTGGGTTTTTAAGCATGCTTGCCGTCAGGCCGCTTCCTGGCAGAAACAAGGCATGGATGACTTTTCCGTTTCTGTGAATGTGTCCAGTCAGCAGTTCCAGGCGCCCGGGTTTGTTGAATTTGTCACGGCTTGTCTTGAGGAGACTCAGGTGATCCCGGAAACGATCGTTGTCGAGCTGACTGAGAGTCTGGCGATGACTGATCTTAGTAAAACAGATCATGTTTTGCGACAGTTAAAGGCGCTGAAGGTGAAGATATCCGTTGATGATTTTGGTACCGGCTATTCATCATTAAGTTATTTAAAAAGCTTCCCTTTGGATGAATTGAAGGTGGATAAGGCTTTTGTTGACGGCCTTCCTGATAATAAAGGTGATCAGGCGATTACGTCAGCTATTATTACCATGGCTAAGAAACTCAATTTTTTGGTGGTCGCCGAAGGTATAGAAAACCAACGACAAGCGGATTACTTAGGGGCGGCGGGATGCGATCTGTTTCAGGGGTTCCATTTTTCCCGTCCTTTAAAAGTTGATGATTTTAATGCCTATCACAAGCTGCACAGTCAGGTAGCCGAAGTGTATTTAGCTGAGGGTTGATCTAGCTAGAAGGTAGTCAGTTATCAGGTTTTTCGTTAAAAAGTTGTTGGTTAAAAGCAGGGCGATTTATTCGCCCTGTTTACTCCTCTTGTTTACTCCTCATGTTTAAAAGGTAAGCCTTTTGCCAGCTCGGCAATGTGACTGTCCATCAGTGGTGTTTCTTCCTGCAGAAAATGAGCGATGGCGTTACTAAATGAAGGGTTGCTAATATAGTGGCTTGACCAGGTTTTAATGGGTTCAAAGCCTCGTTGTATCTTGTGCTCGCCTTGAGCGCCAGGATCAAAGCGCTTCAGTCCATGCTTGATGCAATATTCAATGCCTGTATAGAAACAGGTTTCAAAGTGCAGGCTATCAAACTCTTCAAGGCAGCCCCAGTATCGTCCATAGAGTGTTTCGTCATCCTTCAGGCACAGCGCTGTTGCGACATACTCAGCATTATATTCTGCTGCAAACAGTACCAGTTGTTCCGGCATCGAGTGAATCAGGCGCATAAAAAAATCCTGATTCAGATAGCCCTGCCTGCCGCGCTTTAAATAGGTCAGGTGGTAACAGCGATAAAACGTTTTTAAGAGTGTTTCTGTGATCTCGGCGCCTTCAAAACAGCGAATGCTAACCCCTTGATCAGCGACTTTACGGCGCTCACGTTTCACATTTTTTCTTTTGCGTGAGCTGAAGCTCTGCAGGAAATGCTCAAAGCTGGTGTAATCTCTGTTAAACCAGTGAAACTGAGTCCCTAAGCGGCTTTGGAACCCCTCATTTTCGAAAAGTATCTGTTGGTTTTGTGGAAGAAAAAGGCCGTGCCAGGACGAGGTTTTCTTTTCTATGGATATTTGTCTGATGACCTGCGTTAGTATCGGCACTATCTCTGAGACAGGCTTATTGGTGGCAATACGCGGGCCAGATACAGGAGAAAAAGGTATTGATGTTAGTAGTTTAGGGTAATAGTCTAAACCATGTCGTTGGTAGGCATCTGCCCAGGCCCAATCAAAAACGTACTCGCCATAAGAGTGGCTTTTTAAATACAAAGGTAAAATGGCGATACAGCTATCATCTTCATAAAGGCGCAGATGCAAAGGTTGCCAGCCGGTCTGTGAAGTAACAGCACCGCTGGACTCTAGCGCTTCAAGAAACTCATAACGAAGAAAGGGGTTGGATGTGCCTGCCAGCCGATTCCACCCCTCTAAGCCGATATGGGATATGCTCTGTGATAGATCAAAACTATATGTCATGTTTTATACTGTTATTCATGGCTGCTATTTTCAATGTAATTAAGCGACTTATTTTAGGGGATTACAATGGACGAATTAGAATTGGAATTTGAGCTTGATTCTCGTTTAGCGAATGATTGTATCGTATTAGGTGACTTTCCGCTGAGTCGATTGTTACTGATGAACGATGCAAATTATCCATGGTTTATCCTGGTTCCGCGTCGCGCGGGTGCCACAGAAATTTATCATCTCTCACCCCAGGATCAGCATCAGTTAATAGACGAGTCTTCTGAACTGGCCGAAATCATGGCGGATAGCTTTTCTGCGAGGAAAATGAATATTGCAAATCTGGGTAACATGGTTCCTCAGTTGCACCTGCATCATGTCGCTCGTCATGAAGGTGATCCTGCATGGCCGGGTCCTGTCTGGGGTAAACAGCCGGCAGTGCGCTACAGCGAAGAGCAGATTGCACAGATCCGTAAACGTGTTGAGTCGATGTTAGTCGGTGAAGTGAGTTTCGTTGCCGGGAAAAAATAGGCGCGTATAGTCGCTGTAACGCTGCATTAAATCAGGTATAATTTTGCGCTTTGTTTAGACCTGATTTTTGGTGATGCTGTCAGGCAGCAGCCGGTATTTAGCATTCAGTATATAGCCAGTATATAGATAGGAACAGTAAACTATGCGCAGCCATTATTGCGGCGATTTGAGAAAAGAACACATCGGCGAAGAAATTACATTGATGGGGTGGGTGCACCGTCGCCGCGACCATGGTGGGGTCATCTTTCTTGACGTACGCGATCGCCAAGGCATCGCTCAGGTCGTTTTTGATCCAGAGCGTGAAGAAAGTTTCGCTATCGCTGACAGTGTACGAAGCGAATATGTTATTGAAATTAAAGGCCTGGTGCGTCATCGTCCGGATGGAACAGTCAACAGTGACATGCCTACCGGCGAAATCGAGGTGATGGGTCTTGAACTTATTATTCTGAATAAAGCTGAAACGCCTCCTTTCCCATTGGATGATCATCAAAAAGTCGGTGAAGATGTACGCTTGCGTAACCGCTTTATCGATCTGCGTCGTCCGGAAATGCAGGAAAAACTGCGTTTTCGTTCCAAAGTAACCTCTGAGATTCGTCGTTATCTGGACGAGAACGGTTTTCTTGATATTGAAACACCGATTCTGACACGTGCTACACCTGAAGGTGCGCGTGATTATCTGGTGCCTAGTCGCACACATGAAGGTTCATTTTTTGCGTTGCCGCAGTCGCCACAGCTGTTTAAGCAGCTACTGATGGTGTCGGGTTTTGATCGTTATTACCAGGTTGCAAAATGCTTCCGTGATGAAGATTTGCGTGCCGATCGTCAGCCAGAATTTACTCAGATCGATATTGAAACTTCGTTCATGAATGAAGTTGAGATTATGGGTATTGCCGAAACGATGATTCGCAAGCTCTTCAATGAATTGATGGCTGTGGATCTGGGTGATTTCCCACAGATGCCATATGCTGAAGCAATGCGACGTTATGGTTCAGATAAACCGGATTTGCGTATTCCAATGGAGTTGGTTGATGTCGCTGATCTGATGGCGAATATCGAGTTTAAAGTATTTGCCGGCCCGGCAAACGATCCTAACGGTCGTGTTGCTGCGCTAAAAGTACCGGGTGGCGCGTCATTAACCCGTAAGCAGATTGATGAGTACACCAAGTTTGTCGGTATTTACGGTGCGAAAGGTCTGGCGTACATCAAGGTTAATGAAGTAGAGAAGGGCGCTGAAGGGCTGCAGTCTCCTATCGTTAAATTCCTCGGTGAAGAGGTGGCGATGCAGATCGTTGAACGTCTGCAAGCGCAGAATGGCGATCTGATCTTCTTCGGTGCGGATTCAGAAAAAATTGTTAATGAAGCAATTGGTGCTCTACGTATTAAGGTCGGTGTTGATCTGGATATGCTGGTATCTGAATGGGCGCCACTGTGGGTGGTTGACTTCCCAATGTTTGAAGCTAATAGCGATGGTAGCCTGTCTGCATTGCATCATCCGTTTACAGCACCAAGCTGTTCAGCACAAGAGTTGGAAGCAAACCCTACAACGGCACTGTCGCGTGCTTATGATATGGTATTGAACGGTACTGAGTTGGGTGGTGGTTCTATCCGTATTCATGCACAGGATATGCAGCGTACGGTTTTCCGTACCTTGGGTATCAGTGATGAAGAAGCGGAAGAAAAGTTTGGCTTCCTGCTGAATGCACTGAAATATGGTGCGCCTCCGCATGGTGGTTTGGCATTTGGTCTGGATCGTCTGATTATGCTGATGACAGGTACGGACTCTATTCGTGAAGTGATTGCCTTCCCGAAAACACAGAGCGCTGCTTGTCTGTTGACGGATGCGCCCGGAGTAGTCAGTGCTGCTCAGTTACGTGAGTTGAACATCAAGCTACGCAGAACACCGTAAACTCCTACAGCGTAACTTCTGCTCGTGACAACTGTGGCTATGAAAGTAGCCACAGGTAATCTCTTACCTGATATGAATTACAATAAATACGCTATCCGTTATCGGTTTGTTATTGAGGTATTCTATGGCTGGTCATTCTAAATTTGCTAACATCAAACACCGAAAAGCGGCGCAGGATGCAAAGCGAGGCAAGGTCTTCACGAAATTGATTCGCGAGCTGGTAGTGGCAGCGAAAGAGGGCGGCGGTAATCCTGATGACAACCCTCGTCTGCGGGCTGCGATAGATAAAGGCCTTGGCGCTAATATGAAGCGCGATACGATTGATAAAGCGATTCAACGAGGCGCTGGTGGTGCTGAGGGCGAGAACTATGATGAGCTTACCTATGAAGGTTATGGTTCTGGTGGTGTCGCTATTCTTGTTGAAACCATGACCGATAATGTCAACCGTACCGTTTCTCAGGTGCGTTCTGCTTTTTCCAAAGCGGGTGGAAATTTGGGCACCAGTGGCTCGGTTTCTTATCTGTTTGAGAAAAAAGGACAGCTTTCATTTGAAGCGGGTGCTGATGAAGAAACCATTATGGACGCCGCGCTTGAATTGGGCGCGGATGATGTAGTGAGTAATGACGACGGCTCAATCGATGTGTTCACAGCACCGGCTGACTTCCTTGATGTAAAAGACGGATTGATAAAAGCGAGTCTTGAGCCTGCTCATGCCGAAGTCGCTATGATTGCATCGACCACCGCTGAACTGGATGTAGAGGGAGGACGTAAAATACTACGTTTGCTCGATACGCTGGAAGATCTCGATGATGTACAAAATGTATATCACAATGCCGAGATTCCTGAAGAGTCTATGCAAGAGTAGTGATGGACTTAATCCATCTATATTAAAGCCGAGGCTCTGCTAACCACAGTGCATCGGCTTTTCTGATTGAGCGCTGATGCTATCAGTCGACAGACGAATCTTTGCTGGTCGCTGGCTAAGCTGTTGCTAAGTCTGTGCTGAGCCACTGAGTGCTCAGTCATCGTTAATCAACTTGGTTCGGTCAGTAATAACAGGACGATTGGATGATAATTCTGGGAATAGATCCGGGGTCACGTATTACTGGCTACGGTTTGATTAATGTCGTGGGTGCACGAAATGAATATGTCGCCAGTGGCTGTATTCGTATTAAGGGTGATGAGCTACCGGATCGTCTTAATCAGGTGTTTAGCGGTGTTAGTGAAGTGATCCGTCAGTTTATGCCGCAGGAGATGGCGATTGAACAGGTCTTTATGTCACGTAATGCGGATTCTGCTCTTAAGCTTGGACAGGCACGAGGCGTAGCCATTGTTGCCGGCACTCAGCAGGGAATACCGGTATTTGAATATGCGGCACGTTCAATAAAACAGGCTGTGGTGGGCAAGGGTTCTGCTGATAAAGTGCAGGTACAGCATATGGTGACTCAGATATTGAAACTTCCCGGGTTGCCGCAAGCCGATGCGGCCGATGCATTAGCAATAGCGTTATGCCATGCGAATACACGCTTAGGCATGATTAAAATGGCAGGTACAACAGGGCGTCGACAAGGGCGCTGGAGATAACATGGACTACGCATCACTTATTTTTATTGCTGAATTGATCGGTGTATCAGTCTTTTCTATTACCGGCGCGTTAGCGGCGCAAGGAAAACGCATGGATATTCTCGGCGTCGTGGTATTGGGAATTGTCACCGCGCTTGGCGGAGGTACGGTTCGTGATATCACGCTCAATGCTTATCCTATCGGTTGGGTGGTGAATAATACCTATCTATGGACCGCCATTATTTCTGCTGTAAGTGCTTTTCTTGTCTGTCGGTATTTCTTGTATCCGCGCAGAACTATGCTGGTATTGGATGCGGCAGGTTTAGCTTTATTTGCTATATTAGGTGCTGAAAAAGCGATGTCGCTTGGCGTTGGTCCTGTCATCGTGGTGATGATGGCCTGTATTACAGGCTGTGCGGGCGGGATGATAAGGGATATATTGACGCGGGAAATTCCGCTGATTTTGCACAGAGAAGGCGAGCTTTATGCGACATGTGCCATTTTAGGCGCTGTCTTTTATGTTGTGTTTTATGGGCTGATTGAAGAAACCGTGTTAGCGATTGCCTCGATGCTGATTATATTCGTACTGCGATTGGCGGCTGTTTTTGGTGACCTTTGCTTGCCCGAATTTATCGTTGCAGGACATAAGCTGGAATCACCGGATGAGGCAAGGGATCGCTGAAATACTAGTGCTTTCAGGCCTGATATAAATGGTCAAAGTGCTCTTTTATGGCATCCATATTTAATTCAATGTATGACATAAAGGCTTCGGCTGCCGGCGTTAAGTGTTTATTGCGAGGGTAAACGGTATACCAGGATTGGCGTAATGGAAATCCTTCCATAGCTAACTCATGTAATAGGCCGTTGTTAAGTTCCAGTTGTACGCTTAGGCGTGGCATGACCGCCACGCCGAGGCCTGCCAAAACAGCATGTTTGATGGCTGCATTTGAACCCAGCTCCATCGCTTGAGTGAGAGTGACGCCTTGTGCTGAGCAATAAGCCTCCAGCGCATGGCGTGTCCCTGATCCCATCTCTCTTAACAGCATCGGCAGCGAGAAAAAAGCCTCAATGGATACTTCTGATTGCGTCGCCAATGGGTGCCCTGCGGGGACTACCGGAATCAGTTCGTTATCTAAAAATGGCATAAAGGAGAGTGAGCGATCCTGAGGTACCATCCCCATAATTACCAGATCATTTTGGTTTTCATCGAGTAATCGAATCGCCTGTGCGCGGTTAACGACTTTTAACTTCACATCCACGCGTGGGTATAGCCTGAGAAAACCTGCCAGCAGGTGAGGCACAACATACTGCGCGGTGCTGACAGCGGCAATATCTAACGAGCCCGCTACTGACCCTACCATCTCGGAAAGTTGAGTCTGTAGCTGGCTAAGCTGATCGAAAATTTGCTGGACGCATTGTGCCAGCATCTCTCCTGCCGGAGTGGTGTAGAGCTTTTTCCCTACATATTCAAATAACGGTTGTTCAAAGGCTTGCTCTATCTGGCGGATTTGTGAGCTTACGGCAGGTTGTGTCAGCCCCAGTGTTTCAGCCGCTTTACTATAACCGCGGACTTCGTAAACCGTCATAAATACTTGTAATTGGCGAAAGGAGAGTCGGTTCAATAACTGGTTAAGTGTATATGACATGTCTGCTTTATCCCGGTTATTTTTATAAAGGAGTTAAAAAAGGAGTTAAAAAAGGCGTAAAAAATTCACATAGGTTTTAGCCATGTTTAGAGGCGCTTGTAATAAGCACTTTTTAATAGCTCTTGTTAAGAGTCACTCGCTAGCTATAAGTTTTAGCTTATAGCTAATCTAACAAATATCAATTTTAAATATCAGGGCGTTAGTAGTAACTTCAAATAACTCTTTGTGTTTCTGGTCATTAGCGACCAGGGCGCTCTCTGTTTAAACGGAGGTTATTGTGATTAAAAAAGTATTGATAGCAAACCGTGGTGAAATTGCTCTCAGAATAGTGCGTGCCTGCGCTGAGATGGGGGTGCGTTCGGCTGCGATTTATACCGAGCCGGATCGTTACGCGTTGCATGTAAAGCGTGCTGATGAAGCGTACTTTATCGGTGAAGATCCGTTAGGCGGATACCTTGATGCGCGGCGAATCGTGAACCTGGCGGCTGAAACCGGATGTGATGCGATTCATCCGGGCTATGGTTTTTTATCGGAAAATGCCGAGTTTTCGCGGATATGCAATGAGCGCGGCATCGCCTTTATTGGTCCCTCAGCTGAAGTCATTTCTCGCATGGGCGACAAAACAGAAGCCCGGGCCGCCATGATTGGGGCAGGTATTCCTGTGACGCCGGGCTCGGATGGGAATTTACAGGATCTTGATGAAGCCCTGCTTGTGGCTGAAAAACTGGGTTATCCAGTGATGCTAAAAGCAACCTCCGGTGGCGGTGGGCGCGGTATCAGGCGCTGTGATACGCCGCAAGAGCTGAAGCAGCAATACCCGCGGGTTATTTCAGAAGCCACTAAGGCATTTGGTTCTGCAGAAGTGTTTCTTGAAAAATGTATCGTTGACCCGAAGCATATCGAAGTACAGATTTTGGCAGATAAGCACGGTAACGTGATTCATCTTTTTGAACGTGATTGTTCAATTCAGCGTCGTAACCAAAAACTCATTGAAATTGCGCCGAGTCCACAATTATCCGATGCTCAACGCGATTACATTGGAGATTTGGCGGTACGTGCGGCGAAGGCCGTTAATTATGAAAATGCCGGTACCGTTGAATTTCTGCTGACCGGTGAAGATTTCTTTTTCATGGAGATGAATACCCGTGTGCAGGTCGAGCATACCATCACGGAAGCGATCACCGGCGTGGATATTGTCCGCGAACAGATACGAATCGCCGCGGGTTTGCCGTTGCGTTATCAGCAATCGGAAATCCATTATCGTGGATTCGCCTTGCAGTTTCGAATTAATGCTGAGGACCCTAAAAATAACTTTTTACCCAGTTTTGGGAAAATATCACGCTACTATGCGCCGGGTGGCCCGGGTGTTCGAACCGATACAGCCATTTATACCGGCTATACCATACCCCCGTATTTTGACTCAATGTGTTTAAAGTTGATTGTCTGGGCGATGGATTGGGAAGATGTACTGGATCGTGGTTCGCGTGCACTGGAAGATATGCGCTTGCAAGGTGTGAAAACTACCGCAAGTTATTATCAGGGTATTTTGCATGATGCGGAGTTTCGTAGTGGCGTGTTCAACACCAGCTTCGTCGTTAATCATCCGGAGTTGTTGAATTACTCGGAAAAGCGCCATCCCAATGATATTGCACTGGCGATTGCGACAGCAATTGCAGCCCATGCTGGCCTATAAGTGACCGCTCAGGAGAGAAAGATGAAAGCTCTTAACGCTAAACCTATTTATGTTACTGATGTTATTTTACGTGATGCGCATCAATCCTTGATCGCTACACGTATGCGTACTGAAGATATGTTGCCGATCTGCGATAAATTGGATCAGGTGGGCTACTGGTCACTCGAAGTGTGGGGCGGTGCTACTTTTGATGCCTGTGTACGTTTTTTAAAAGAGGATCCCTGGGCACGTCTGAGACAGCTGCGCGCTGCTTTACCTAATACGCGTTTGCAGATGCTATTGCGCGGACAGAATTTACTCGGCTATCGCCATTATGCCGATGATGTGGTCGAAGCGTTTGTTGAACGTGCGGCGGCAAACGGCATTGATGTGTTCCGCGTTTTTGATGCGTTAAATGATTTACGCAACCTTGAAACGTCGATTAAGGCTGTGAAGAAAGCGGGTAAGCATGCTCAGGCAACGATTTGTTATACCACGAGTCCGGTGCATACAACGGCGTTATGGGTGCAGCAAGCTAAAGATCTGCGGGATATGGGAGCTGACTCTATCGCCTTAAAAGATATGGCGTGTTTGCTGACGCCTTATGCTACCTATGATCTGGTTAAAGCCTTAAAAGCAGCGGTGGATCTGCCTATTTTCATTCACTCGCACAGTACGGCGGGTTTAGCGGCCCAGTGCCAATTGAAAGCGATTGAAGCCGGTGCAGAGCATATTGATACGGCGATCTCCTCTTTTGCCGGGGGAACCAGCCATCCTGCCACAGAATCGCAGGTCGCTTCGTTAAAAGGCACGCCATGGGATACCGGGCTTGATTTGGCCTTGTTGCAGGAGATTGGGGATTATTTTCGTGAAGTACGTAAGAAATATCACCAGTATGAAAGTGAATTCACCCGTGAAGATGTTTCTGTGCAGATCAACCAAGTGCCGGGCGGTATGATGTCTAATTTGGCGAATCAGCTAAAAGAGCAACATGCTTTGGGACGCATTCGTGAAGTGTTTGACGAGATCCCTCGTGTTCGTAAAGATTTGGGCTATCCGCCGCTGGTCACGCCGACTTCACAAATTTTCGGTACGCAGGCCGTATTAAACGTGCTGGCGGGTGAGCGTTATAAGTCGATTACCAATGAAGTAAAACGTTATCTTGCAGGCGGCTACGGGCATCCTCCGGCACCTGTTGACCCACAAGTACAGAAACAGGCGATTGGCAACGGAGAGGTTATTGATGTGCGCCCGGCGGATCTGCTCAAGCCTGAATTAGCGCATTTACGTGCGGAGATCGGTGAGGCGGCATTGAGTGAAGAAGATGTGCTGACGTATGCCATGTTTCAGGATATCGGGCGTAAGTTTCTTGAAGAGCGAAACAGCGGTACGCTGGTGCCAGAGGCCTTATTGGCGAAATCTGACAGTGTGCGTCCCAGTGATGAAGGCGTACCTACTGAGTTCAGCATTGATGTGCATGGTGAGTCTTATCAGGTGAGTATCACGGGCATTAGTGCGACAGGTGCGAAAGGTGCGGGAGGCGCCGCTAAACGTACCGTTTATCTGACGCTGGATGGTGTGCCGGAAGAGGTCGCCTTTAAACCCTTGAACAGTTTTGTTGCTGAAGGCAGTGGCGAGCGAGCCGGGCGTGTTGCCAGTGCTCCAGGGCATGTGACGACCTCGATGCCGGGTAATATCGTCGATGTACTGGTGACGGTCGGGCAGCAGGTAACGGCAGGGCAAGCGGTTCTGGTGACGGAGGCAATGAAGATGGAAACAGAGATACAAGCGCCGTTAGCCGGCACGGTAATCGCCGTTAACGTGGTGAAAGGTGATCGGGTAACGCCCGGTGATATTCTGATAGAGATTGAATAGCCTGGAGCGGATCTCTCCCGCTACTCTGAATATTTGAGGCAATAGTTGGGGGGAATAGTTGAGGGTAAAAGTTGAAAGCAAAAACTTAAGGTGGTTCTGACAGTGGCTCCCAAGCCTGAGAGGCACTGTCAATCAAGGCATTATCGGTAAGGTTACGGATAATGCCTCATTTCCCATTTCCAGGTCTTGATCTATTCAAACGCCGCTTTGAGTAGTTCCTGCGTATAAGGGTGCGAAGGTGATTTAAAGAGCGTTTTCGCGGCTCCCTGCTCGACGACTTCGCCCTGTTTCATGACCAGCACCTTGTGGCTAAGTGCTTTGATAACCGATAAGTCATGACTGATAAATATATAACTGAGGCCATATTTTTTCTGCAGATCTTTGAGCAGTTCAACAATTTGCACTTGCACGGTTCTGTCCAGCGCTGATGTCGGCTCATCGAGAATAATAATGTCTGGTTTAAGGATGAGAGCGCGGGCAATCGAGATGCGTTGCCGCTGTCCTCCCGAGAACTCATGTGGATAACGGTGGCGCACTTCAGGATCAAGGTCTACTTCAATGAGCGCTTGGCGGATCATCGCTGTACGTTCCGACAGGCTGCCAATCTTGTGGACGCTTAAGCCTTCAGCGATACATTCTTCTACAGACATACGCGGGCTGAGACTGCCAAAAGGATCCTGAAATACCACTTGCAGCTGTCTGCGTAATGGCTTGACGGCTTTCTGATTGAGGTTGTCGATTCTGGCGCCATGAAAATTGATGACGCCTTCGCTACGGATCAGGCGAAGAATCGCCAGCCCGAGTGTGGTTTTCCCCGAACCTGACTCGCCGACTACACCGAGTGTTTCACCACGCCTGAGCGTCAGGCTAACGTCATTAACCGCTTTAATATGGTCAACGGTTCTGCCGAGAAAGCCGCGTTTGATCGGAAACCAGATTTTTAGCTGCTGAGTTTCTAAAATGAGTTCACTGTTTTCTTTGATGGGGAGTGGGTTGCCGGTGGGCTCTGCTGAAATCAGCTGTTGTGTGTAACGAGCCTGTGGTTGATTAAAGATTTGAGCAGTTGTGCCATGCTCGACTATTTCTCCCTCATACATTACACAGACATTTTTTGCATAGTGTTTAACAATATTCAGGTCATGAGTGATGAGTAGAATCGCCATGCCGAGCTTTTTTTGTAGTTGTTGTAATAGCTCTAATATTTGTTTCTGTACGGTCACATCCAACGCTGTTGTGGGTTCGTCAGCAATTAACAGCTGGGGTTCATTAGCCAGTGCCATAGCGATCATGACGCGCTGTCGCTGCCCACCGGATAGTTGGTGCGGGTAGCTGTCTAACCGGCTTTGCGGATCCCTTATGCCCACCAGATTGAGCAATTCGAGTATTCGCTCGCGGGCCGCATCGCCTTTGAGCATTTTGTGTAGCCAGAGGCTCTCGCCAATCTGTTTCTCGATCGTATGCAGTGGATTCAGCGAGGTCATCGGTTCCTGGAAAATAATGCTGATGCGGTCCCCGCGGATTTTTCTCAGGTTGGGTTCATCCGCTTGTAAAATATCTTCTCCCTGATACAGAATACGGCCGGTTGGGTGACTGGCTTTGGGGTAGGGGAGTAAGCGTAAAACAGACAAGGCGGTGACTGATTTTCCCGAGCCTGATTCGCCTACCAGCGCCAGTGTTTCGCCCTTGTTTAAGGTAAAGCTAACCGATTTTACCGCATTAACCGCCGTTGATCCTTCACCAAATTTCACGCTGAGGTTATCTATCTTGAGCAAGCACTCATCGATGTCAGCATTGCTGTCAGGGTTGGTCTCAGGGTTGGTCTCAAGGTTTAAGTTGCGTTGCTCCGTCATAATAAAGTTTTCCGTGGATCAAAAGCATCACGTATGGCTTCACCGATAAAAATCAGCAGGGTGAGCATAATAGACAGGGTCATAAAAGCAGACAGACCCAGCCAGGGCGCGTGCAGATTATCTTTGCCTTGTGCAATCAGTTCTCCCAGCGATGCGGAGCCTGGCGGTAGTCCAAAGCCAAGGAAGTCCAGTGCGGTGAGCGTCACGATGCCACCGTTGAAGATAAAAGGCATAAAGGTCAGTGTGGCGACCATGGCGTTAGGTAAGATATGTTTGAACATGATCTGCTGGTTCGATACGCCCAGGGCTCTGGCTGCTCTGACATATTCAAGATTCCTGCCACGCAGAAACTCTGCGCGTACCACGTCCACCAGATTCATCCACGAAAACAGCAGCATGATACCCAGCAGCCACCAGAAATTAGGCTCAACAATGCTGGCAAGAATAATCAGCAGAAACAGGACCGGAAGGCCAGACCAGATTTCGATAAAGCGCTGAAAGTACAGATCGACCTTGCCGCCGTAAAAGCCCTGTAACGCGCCGGCAATAACACCGATGACTGAGCTGGTGATGGTCAGTACCAGCGCGAATAGAATGGAGATACGAAACCCATAAATGACTCTGGCGAATACATCGCGCCCCTGATCATCGGTGCCTAACAGGTTTTCACTGCTCGGTGGTGACGGCGCCGGTACGGGTAGGTCATAGTTTATGGTGCGGTGGTCATAGCGTATCAGTGGCCAGAGGATCCAGCCGTTGCCTCCTTCGCTGATCAGTTCCTGGATATACGGATCTTTATAATCGGCCTGAGATTGAAACTCACCACCAAATTCGGTTTCGTAATATTCTTTAACGACAGGGAAATACAATTCTTCCTGAAATTTAATGACCAGCGGCTGGTCGTTGGCAATCAGTTCTGCAAATAGGCTCAGAACGAACAGCAATAAGAAAATCCACAATGACCAGTAGCCACGCCGGTTCATTTTGAAATTGGCAATTCGACGTTGATTGATAGGAGTCATGCTTACTGCTCCCTGCTTTCAAAGTCGATACGTGGGTCCACCATGACATAGGTCAGGTCGCTTATCAGCTTCATCAATAAGCCGATTAGCGTGAAAATATAAAGCGTCCCAAAAATGACCGGATAGTCGCGGTTGATAACGGCTTCATATCCGAGCAGGCCGAGTCCATCCAGAGAGAAGATGACTTCGATGAGCATGGAACCGGTAAAAAATATTCCGATTAAGGCGGCTGGCATTCCGGCGATAATCAAGAGCATCGCATTACGGAAAACATGACCATACAAAACACCTTTTTCAGTTAAGCCTTTGGCGCGTGCCGTCAGTACATATTGCTTGTTAATCTCATCAAGAAATGAGTTTTTGGTGAGCATAGTCAGCGTCGCGAAGCTGCTGATAACGGAGGCGAACACCGGCAGGGTGATGTGCCAGAAATAATCACCAATTTTGCCTAACAGAGAGAGTTCATCAAAATTAGAAGAGGTCAGTCCGCGTAGCGGAAACCAGTCGAAGTAGCTGCCACCGGCAAACAGAACGATGAGGAGAATCGCAAACAGAAAGTTAGGAATGGCATAGCCAATAATAATAACGGTACTGCTCCATATATCGAATCGGGAGCCATCTTTGACCGCTTTTCGAATGCCCAGTGGTACGGATATCAGATAAGTGAGCAGCGTGGTCCACAGCCCTAATGAGATAGACACCGGTAGCTTTTCGATAATCAGGTCTATGACGCTTTTGTCGCTGTAAAAGCTTTTGCCAAAGTCAAAGGTCAGATAGTTGCCGAGCATTTGAAAATAACGCTCATGGGCCGGCTTGTCGAAGCCGTACAGTGCTTCTATTTCAGCGACCAGACTTGGATCAAGACCGCGTCCACCACGGTAGCTGCTTGCCGTGCTGCTGCCGTTATTAGCCGAACCGGAAGTGAGATCGCCACCACCCGCGCCGCCAGGCAGGGCATTGTTTGTCAGGCCTTCGAGCTGCGCGATAGTCTGCTCAACAGGACCGCCCGGTGCGGCCTGAATAATAAGAAAGTTAATCGTCAGTATGCCGATGAGGGTGGGTATAATCAGCAGTAATCTGCGTAATATATAAGCCGCCATCAGTTAACCGGCTCAGCCAATGAAGGTTCTATCCACCAGGTATCAAAACCAAGGTCATACACCGGTGTGATCGCCGGATAGCCGAAAATGTTCTTGTAGGCGATACGATAGCTGCTGCTGTGATATTGCGGAATAACGTAGTAATTCCACTGAAGAACACGATCCAGTGCACGCGTACTGAATACCAGTTGTTTTCGGTCAGGCGCCTGAATAATCCGTTCGATCAACTTATCAATCACCGGGTTCTCAATGCCAATCAGATTACGGCTGCCGGGTTGTTGCGCATTCATTGAGCCCCAGTACTCAAACTGCTCATTGCCCGGTGATGAGGACTGGCCAAACGAACCGACAACCATGTCAAAATCAAATGCGCGCAGTCGGTTGATATATTGAGAGACATCAACAATGCGGATGTTGGCCTGAATACCCATGCGCTGCAGGTTTTTGATCATAGGGGCAACAATGCGTTCGAACTCTTTCTGAACCAGCAAGATTTCAAAAACCATCGCTTCTTTTGTGTCTTTATTGATGAGCTTTCCGTTGGTCAGCTCCCATCCGGAAGTTTTTAATATGCGAAGCGCCTGTCTTATTTGAGGGCGTATCTGGCCTGTGCCGTCATAGGTCGGCGCCCGATAAACCTGAGTGAAAACCTCGGCTGGGAGCTGATCTCTGAACGGCTCCAGAATGGCAATCTCCTCGGCTGTAGGCAGTTCGTTTGCTGCCATATCCGAGTTTGAAAAGTAGCTATGGGTACGCGTATAAGCACTGTAAAAAAGATTGCTGTTGGTCCATTCAAAGTCAAAAGCATAGGTGAGCGCTTTGCGGACTTGTGGGTCTTGAAAGTAGGGTTTACGTGTATTAAATAAAAATGCCTGCATACCGGTGGGTTTTTGATGCAAGATTTCCTTTTTAATCAGTTTGCCGCTATCAAATTGCGGGCCTGTATAGCCGGTAGCCCACTGTTTTGAGGAGGTCTCCTGTCTGAAATCATAGGCACCTGCTTTAAAGGCTTCTAAGGAGACAGTACTGTCCCGGTAGTAATCATAAGTGATGGAATCAAAATTAAATCGGCCTTTGTTGACGGGAAGGTCTTTGCCCCAATAATCCGCATTGCGTTGATAGGTAACAGAACGCCCTGATTCAAACTTGCTCAGTATGTAAGGGCCTGAACCGACTGGGATTTGGGTTAACGGAGCTGAGAAGTCCTGGTTTTTCCAAAAATGCTGAGGAAGAATAGGGATCTCGCCAACAATCAACGGAAGTTCTCTGTTGCCATTGTTTTTAAAATGAAACTTTACGGTCAGCGGATTGATCGCTTCTACTTGTTCAATATCGCCAAGATAAGCTCTGTAAAAAGGCGCACCTTTCTCAAGTAATGTATTGAAGGTGAACACGACATCCTGAGCCGTAACCGGTTGCCCGTCAGAGAAGCGTGCTTCCGGCCGGAGAAAGAAAGTAATATGCTCTCGTGACGCTGGCATATCAACGCTGGCGGCTAATAAACCATATTGAGAAAAAGGCTCATCCAGCGCTTTATTCATTAAGCTGTCGTAGATCAGTCCTAAGCCATCTGCCGATGTCCCTTTGATGATAAACCCATTGAAGCTGTCGAATGTGCCCAATGCCCATTCTTTGATATCGCCCCCCTTGGGAGCCGCAGGGTTGGCGTATTCAAAGTGAGTGAAATCAGCTGGATATTTGAGGTCGCCATGCATAGACAAGCCATGTTGTGCGGCGTTACATGAAAAAGAAATAATGCTGATAAGGAGTGTATTTAAAAGTGTTTTTTTTAAAGAAAACATAGACATAAACTAAAACCCAGAGTGTTTGGCTGCGTACTGATAATGCTGTTATATCAGTGACGATCATTGAATACCACTCTTCAATCGTCTGTTTATTCAGAAGAATAGTGTTTAGCGTGCTCGGTTAAGAGTTGATGGAGTAGTTTGCGCGGTGTTTTTTCCGAGATGAGACGCTGGTGCTCACGGCTCAGGTATGACTGTTTTTCATTGTCGCCGTTTGCCAGACCTTTGATTAAATCCTGATCCATCCAGCGTTGAATGCGTCTGTAAAGAAATACTTTAAAGATAATGGCGCTGGCGGTGGCAACGACGATAATAAAAATATCAAGCATACTCATAAAGATTTGTACCGTTAACTTAACTTTCGCTGATAAAGATAGTGAGCTGTTGTCCTGTTTTGATAACAGCATTATCGCTGCTTAAATTATTCCACTCGCGAATATCAGCTACATTCACATTATAACGCTCAGCAATCACAGAAAGGGAGTCGCCATTTTGTACTCTGTAACCAATTTTCTGAAGTGCCTCTGCTTCGTCTTTGCTGAAGTTGTTAGGTAAATTACCAATTCTTAATGTTTTGCCGATCTTGAGCGTGTCACCGGACTTGATATTATTCCATTGTTTAAGCGATGCGACACTCACTTGATGGGTTTTGGCTATGTCCCACAAAGTATCACCTGCCTGAACTTTGTATTGGGAAATTATATCCGTTTTACGCCTGGATTTAGTATTTTCGAATGGATTTTCCAAGGTTGATTCTGGCGGTATGAAGAGGGTTTTTCCGGCAAGTAGTCGGTTGGAAGATAGCTGGTTAGCGTTCTTGATAACGCTCACGGATGTTTCAAATTTCTCTGCTATCACACTCAGTGAATCACCTGACTTGATGGTATATTCTGTCCAACTGGCGTTGGGTTGGGTCAGTTCATTTAAAGCACTACGAAACTGTTGTGCTTTGTTTTCTGGGATAAGCAAGCGATACGGGCCTGATGGGGCTGATAGTTTGCCCAGGATGCCAGGATTTAATTGTTTTATTTCTGCGAGACGAGTTCCGGAAATATCGGCGGCCTGAGCCAGATTGATCTGTCCGCTTGTTTCGACGATATCAAAATAGGGTTCATTATTGATCGTCGGAAGGTCCATTGTATATAGGTCTGGAGATCTGACAAACGAGGCAAGAGCCAGGATCCTTGGAACATAAAGTCGCGTTTCTTTTGGTAAAGGAAGCGACCAGTAATCAGTGGGTTTTCCGGCCTCTTTGTTTTTTCTGATCGCTCTGGATACGGTGCCGCCACCGGCGTTGTAGGCGGCCATTGTTAACAACCAATCACCGTCAAAGCGTTTGTTTAAATCTTCAAGATAGTCCAGAGCACCATGGGTAGAATCGATAATATCTTTACGCCCATCATACCAACGGTTTTTTTCTAATCCGCGGTATTCTGCCGTGCTGGGTATAAATTGCCAGATGCCGGCAGCGTGTCCCGAAGAGTAGGCTTGCGGATCATAGGTGCTTTCAACGGCAGGTAATAAAGCGATTTCTGCGGGCAAGCCGCGTTTAAGAACTTCATTCAAAACATAATGATAATAACGGGCGGCATTTTCTGTTACGCGCCGCATATGACTTGGATACTGGCTATACCACTCTATTTGTGTGGTGACAGCTTGGTGCTCAGCGTCATCTGTGAGTAGAAAATTTGCACGCGTGAGCTCCCACAGATCCTCATGAGAGCCGGTAAATTCGGCCTGTTTTGAAATGGGCTGATGTGGTTTTTTTACTTGTTGCGCCGCAGGGATAGTCGAAGTTACCCGGCTATTAATCGTGGTTGCCGCTTTATCGGCTGGTATATTTTCACTTTTTGGTATTGTTTGACACCCGACGAGCAGACTCGATACCAACAGGGTTGGGAGAAATAAACGACTATGCATGCGGCTGTTCCGTGAATTTTAGATGCGTAATTTTAGCAGGCTTAACAAAAGGGTCAATGCATCATATTGTGCAGATCGATCAGAAATTATTTTTCCATTCACGAATAGCCGTAAAAGTATCAAGTTCAGAGTTTATGCTTGTCTTTTTATAACCTTGTGCTGCTATTTGTACTTGCTGATTATTGGAGCGCATGAAGGGGTTTATTTTCAGCTCTTGAGCGATGTTAGAAGGCAATGTCGGCTGGTTAGCCGCTCTTAACATTCGGCATTTCTCTGTTGCCTGTTGAATATCATTGTTGTTGGGTTCTACTGCTGCCGCAAAGGCAAGGTTGGCTAACGAGTACTCATGGGTGCAGTAAATATTTGTATTTGCGGGTAATGATGTAAAGTAGTGCATATTGTCTAACATTTGTGCGGCGCTGCCTTCGAACAGGCGGCCACAACCGGCTAAAAACAGAGTATCCCCACAGAATAGTTGCGGTGTAGCTGTTGGTTGAAAATAACAGATATGATCCAGCGTGTGTCCGGGCACCTCTTTTACAATTAATGTTTCGCCTAAAATATTAATCTCCATCTGATCTGTTAACGGGTGGGATATATCCTTAAAGGGCGAATTTGCAGGTCCGTATACAGGTATCGAGTACATCTCAGTCAGCTGTTTTACACCGCCTGTATGATCAGGGTGATGGTGTGTTAACAAAATAGCTGCTAAAGGTTTTTGGTTGGTTTTAATTGCCTGAATGACAACATCGGCATCGCCGGGGTCGACTACCACCATGCCGGTCGAGTTTTCTGTTGTCAGCATCCAGATGTAATTGTCAGTAAAAGCGGGCAGCGCTGTTGCGATAAACATGCAGAATCCTCATATATTTAATAGCCTGAGATTACCCTAAAGGGTTATCACTGTTAATATGTTGTCTTAGTAAAAATTAAGGTTTATAGCGTTCACTGATGAATTATCGAAATCAAGAGCCTGTTGAGCAACTGTCAGAACCTTTAAGGAAATGGCTTTCAGAAAATATGGGTCAGGATTTGCTGGAAGCAGAACAGCGAATACTGGATCGTTTGTTGCCTGGCCTGTATGGCGTACATCTGGCGCAGATTGGTATTGATCCTGTAAGAGATCTGGCAGAGTCAAGCTCCATAACACATACTTTTATTGTTTATCATAAACTCGAACTCGGAATGAAAACTAACAGTATTGTGGCTCAGGCTACAGAACTGCCGCTGGAACATAATAGCGTGGATGTTGTGTTGTTACATCACACCTTAGATTTTACCGCCAGCCCGCATCAGGTTTTACGCGAAGCTGCACGAGTGCTTCGACCGGGTGGACATTTGTTGATTGTGAATTTTAATCCCGTCTCCTGGTGGGGTATCTCTCGTTTGTTAACCCGTAACAGTAAAAAAAACGTCTGGCAAAATGCGCATTTTTTAAGTCATCATCGATTAATCGACTGGATTAATTTACTGGAACTCACCGAGCTACGTTCACTCAGCGATTATTTTTTCCCGCCTTGCGAGTCTCCCGCTGTGAGACGGCGCTTTGGGTGGCTGCAGGCATTTGCAAGAAAGTCGATGCCCAGGTTTGGCGCATTTAATGTGATTCTGGCTCGAAAAGATATCGGCGGTATGACCGCGATTAATCCGCGGAATTTGGCAAAACGTTTTATAAGGCTACCGGTGAGTGAGCCGGCCACAACAAGAGGACAGGCACGTGAAAGTCGTTGAGATATTTACTGATGGAGCCTGTAAAGGAAACCCAGGCCCGGGTGGCTGGGGAGCGGTTCTCAGATATGGTGATAAAGAAAAGCTGTTATGGGGTGGCGATAAAGATACCACTAATAATCGTATGGAGTTATTGGCTGCTATTGAAGCCCTGTCGGCCTTGAATAAATCCTGCAGTGTTGTGCTGACGACTGACTCACAATATGTACGAAAAGGTATTACTGAGTGGATTGCCGGGTGGCGCAAAAATGGCTGGAAAACAGCGGCAAAGAAGCCGGTTAAAAATGCTGATTTATGGCAGCGACTCGATGATCTGTCTGCGCAATACAAAATCGATTGGCGTTGGGTTAAAGGGCATAGCGGGCATCCGGAAAACGAATTGGCAGATCAGTTAGCTAATCGTGGTGTCGATGAGATTTTAAAAAGGGTTTAAAGCAGTATGCGTCAGATTATTCTCGATACAGAAACAACCGGCCTTGAGTGGTCGGAAGGTCACAATATTATAGAAATCGGCTGCGTTGAAATGCAGCGACGACGTTTAACCGGTAACCATTATCATCAGTATATCAAGCCGGATCGCGAGATTGATCAGGAAGCGATGGCGGTGCATGGAATCACTCATGAATTTCTTGAAGATAAACCACGCTTCAAGGGTATTGCGGATGAGTTTCTCGAGTTTATTCGTGGCGCTGAGCTAATTATCCATAATGCGACGTTTGATATTGGCTTTATTGATGCCGAGTTAGAGCGTAATGGTTACGCGGTTCGGATCGCCGATATTTGTACTATTACCGACTCATTGCGTTTGGCGCGGAGTAAACATCCCGGACAAAAAAATAACTTAAATGCGTTATGCAAACGTTACGGTATCGATAACTCTCATCGTGAGTTACACGGGGCGTTATTGGATTCGGAAATCCTCGCAGATGTTTATCTTGCTCTGACAGGTGGCCAGACGTCGTTATTACTGAGTGATCATGCGGAGACTCAGGAGGGCGATGTAGCGATCGTTAAAAGAGTGGGCGCTGAATCATTAGGTCTGCCGGTGGTGCTAGCGACGGATGCAGAAATTGAAGCACACGAGTTATTTCTGGATAGATTAGATAAGAGTGCAGGTGGTGAGTGCTTATGGCGAAAGGCCGTATCTGATGGTTGAAGTTGGAATAGCTTTAGACAAATAACAAAGCGGGCATGATAGCCCGCTTTTTTTCATAGATTTTTTATGATTAGTGAAGTGCGATAGTGACAGCCGTGTATCCCACCAGACTCATGACGACAGTGTATGGGAGGGCCATTAACACCATGCGTCCGTATGAAAGACGGATAAGTGGTGCCAGAGCAGATGTCAGTAAGAACAGGAAAGCAGCCTGGCCATTAGGGGTAGC
Organism: Neptunomonas qingdaonensis; assembly: GCF_900113275.1. GTDB lineage: Bacteria > Pseudomonadota > Gammaproteobacteria > Pseudomonadales > Balneatricaceae > Neptunomonas > Neptunomonas qingdaonensis. The sequence goes on along the minus strand of NZ_FOOU01000006.1, from coordinate 230,863 downwards.
AACACTGGGAATATTGGTTCCTGTGTTGATCGCGATGGCTAGCGAATCAAAATGATCCCGGGTAATTTCACCTGCGGCTAAAGCTGCAGTGACTTCGTTGATATAAACAGTGGCAACAAAGACGTTATCACTGATGGCGGAAAGCATACCGTTGGCGATAAAGAAGAAACCCGGCTGGTCTGCTGGGTCCATCGCAAGCACCGCATGAATAATAGGTTGGAACAGGTGCTGATCATGTATGACAGAAACTACCGCAAAGAAAACGACTAACAGAGCGGTAAACGGAAGTGCTTCCTCAAAAGCTTTACCAATCTGATGTTCTTCGGTGATGCCGTTCATGGCTGTTAATACAACGATAACGGTTAATCCGATCAAGCCAACTGCCGCAAGATGAAATGCTAAGGCTAATACAAGGAAAATAGAGACTAAAACCTGAATAGTAAGCTCTGCTTTATCACGAAGGGTGCGTTTTTTGTCTTCCTGAGCGGCAAAGTCTTCAAGAATGTGTCGTACTCTAACCGGCAGCTCAATGCCATAACCAAAGGTACGCGTTTTTTCCAGAGTAAAACAGGTAAGCAGGCCTGCAATAAGAACGGGCATTGTTATCGGTGCCATCAGCACAAAGAATTCAGCAAAATCCCATCCTGCTTTTTGAGCAATCAGCAGGTTTTGCGGTTCGCCAACTAATGTGCAAACGCCGCCTAATGCCGTGCCGACGGCACCATGCATGAGCAGGCTTCGCAAAAATGCACGGAAATCTTCAAGGTCATTCCTGTTTGTTTCTTCAACAGAGTTGTCGTCAGCATGATCATGTTCGTGGTCATAATGTTTACCGGAGGCGACTTTGTGATAAACAGAAAAGAATCCGACCCCTACACTAATGAGTACGGCCGTAACAGTGAGGGCGTCGAGGAATGCAGACAGGAACGCAGCCGATAATGAGAAGAGTAATGAAAGGCTTGCTTTAGATTTTACCTTTAACAGAATAATGGTAAAAATCCATAGCAGCATGGATTTCATAAAATAGATGCCTGCAACCATGAACATCAATAGCAAGATAACTTCCAAATTACTGCTAACTTCATGATAAACGGATTCAGGTGATGCCAGTCCTATGACGATCGCTTCAAGCGCCAGCAGCCCGCCGGGTTGTAGTGGATAGCATTTGAGTGCCAGCGCTAATGTAAATATGAACTCGAATATCAGTGTCCAGCCAGTGACAACAGGCCCTGCTACTATTAAAAGAATAGGGTTTAAAATCAGAAAGCCAATAATAGCCTGCTTGTACCAGACCGGCGAATTGCCTAAGAAATTTCGCATTAAAGCCTGAAGAAAAGAGATGGTCATTTATCATCGTCCTAATTGTAAAACAGCTCGTTTGTGACAAACGGAGACTCGAATGTTGGTGTAGACTAGCAGTAGATTGATAAAACCTGAATAGAAAAGCGTGACGATAGGCTAAATAAGTCGGCTTTCAGAGAAAACATTGACATTTGTCATGTCTGTTTATAGTACTTGTTTATCAAAGGGATACGTAAAGTGCTGGTAATCAAATGAATCATGAGAAGAAGTTGGAGAGGATAGTGGACGATCTCTATATAGTGGGTTCATCAGGGTCTATGTATTTGAATGCTGAAGGCGGTTATTTGCATGCCAGTAAAGAAAGTTTGTCAGCACAGAATATTGAGGCTGTTTATCCCGTCGGTATGATCGGGGAGGCTGCTATTCATGCAATCATTCTCAGAAGAGGGTCTTCGATTCCTTTTGAAAAGGCTAATCTCAGAAGCCTGTTGTCAGTGTCTAAGAATGAGCAGGAGTACGTAACATTATCCCGGGCTGCGCAACTGATTATCTGGCATAACGAGCATCGGTACTGCGGTCGTTGCGGACATAAAATGTTGCACCATGCTGTTGATTTAGCCAAGCATTGTGAGCAGTGCTCATTAGCTCAGTATCCGCGTATTTCGCCTTGTATCATTGTTCTAGTGGTTGATGGCGATCGCTGTGTTCTGGCCCGCTCGCCGCGTTTTCCGCCGGGGCGATTCAGTACATTGGCGGGTTTTATCGAAGCAGGGGAGAGTGCCGAAGCGGCTGTGCATCGGGAAATTCACGAAGAGGTTGGCATCGATGTTACAAATGTGCGTTATTTTAAAAGCCAGTCCTGGCCTTTTCCGCATTCTTTAATGTTGGGTTTCTTTGCTGATTATGCGGGAGGGGAGTTACTCGCAGACGGCGTTGAAATTGAGGAGGCTAACTGGTATTACCGCGACGCAATGCCCGATCTTCCTCCTTCATTTGCTATCTCATCTGCATTGATTCAACAGTTTTTGAACGGCGATGTGTAAGCAGACGTGTCAGGCAGAGGTGTGATCTTGGCTTTTGTCTTTAAATAACTTACCGAGTTTTGTTGCCAGTATGACGTTGCCTTCAGCGCGGAGCTGCCCCTTCATGAAGGCACTCATACCATCCTGCTGCCCTGTGACCACGTTAATGAAAGTTTCAGCGTCCATCAGTAACGTGATCGATGGATCATGATGCTCGCCCTGAGTAGTCGTGCAGCTTTGCTCGTTGATAGTAATATAAAAGTTATCGTCGTCTTCAAGTAAGAACTGAAAGATAGCATTGAGGTTTTCAGCGGCATCGGCCTGAAAGCGCGAAGGGAGTTTTGCGATTACGCGGGCTACAGTAATATCTGAACTCATTTATATACATTCCTGTCACGAAAAGTAGTTTACAGTGGATTCGTTAATTGGCTTTTATGGTACATTAGCCGACTTAATACTGATAACTCTTTTTCTGGAGAAACCTGTTGTCTGAATTTTTCTTTGAATACGGTCTGTTTGCGGCGAAAGCATTTACCGGATTAATCGTTGTGCTTTTATTAATCGCCGGGATTCTCATGGTGAGCTCACGTCATCATCGCGATGATCGGGATGGTGCCGTTGATCTAACATCGCTTAATGAGTTTTACGATGATATGAAAGATACTGTCGAGGCGGCAGTATTAGATAAAGATGCCTACAAGCAACTGCTTAAAGAGCAGAAAAAGCAGGATAAGCTCGAAAGCAAGCAGCGCAAAAAGGATGCGAAAAAAGGCGTTGAGAAGGAGCAAGAAGAAAAAAAACGTATTTATGTTCTTGATTTTGATGGTGATATTAAAGCCAGTGAGGTTGAGCCGTTACGCGAAGAGATTTCGGCGGTACTTACCTTTGCGCGTCCTATTGATGAAGTCGTTATTCGACTTGAAAGTGCCGGTGGCATGGTGCATACCTATGGGCTGGCTGCTTCTCAGTTGGCACGTATAAAAGCCAGCGGTATTCCATTAACCGTATGTGTCGATCAGGTAGCCGCCAGTGGTGGGTATCTGATGGCGTGTTTGGCTGACAGATTGATTGCTGCGCCGTTTGCACTGGTGGGTTCAATCGGCGTGATTGCGCAGATTCCTAACTTCAACCGCGTCTTGAAAAAGCATGATGTTGATTATGAAATGTTTACCGCCGGAGAATATAAACGCACAGTCACTATGTTTGGTGAAAATACTGAAAAAGGTAAACAGAAGTTTATTGAAGAGCTGGAAGATACTCATGCTTTGTTTAAAGAGTTTGTTTCTGATTATCGGCCGCAGTTAGACATTGAAAAAGTAGCCACCGGTGAAGTCTGGTTTGGCAAGCGTGCTTTAGCAGAGAAGCTGGTGGATGAATTATCGACCAGTGATGATTACCTGATGACAGCCTGTGATGATGCTGATGTGTTTCGGGTACGCTATGAGATGAAGAAGTCGCTTCAGGAGCGTTTGAGTGAAATGGCCATTCAAACAACTGATGGTGTTGTTTCGAAAATTTGGTCACGTGTTTCAAACAGCCGTTTTTTAACGCGTTAAATAATATTGTTCTATTGCCGGTGTTTGCGCTATATTTTTAGTGGACTCATTTAAAAAAGTGCTGATAACGGGAGTAGAGCTTGGGGCGGTCAAAAACGGCGACTCAAATACTGAAGGCTGCAGAAGCCTTGTTTGCTGAGCAGGGATTCTCAGAAACGACCATGCGCCAGATTACCGCTGCTGCAGATGTAAATCTGGCAGCGGTTAATTATCATTTCGGATCAAAACAGGGGCTTATCCAGGCTGTTTCTGAGCAATATCTTTATCCATTTTGTGAATATATAGATAACGCCATCTCTGAATACCTCGTTAATAATCCACAAGTAACCGTATCTGTAGATGATTTGATCGAGATGGTGATGCGAGCGCTGCTGCATGTTCGCCAGAACAACTCACATGCCTTACCGATGTTTATGCGTTTGCTTGACCTGGCCTATATGAAGAATCAAAAAGAGTTGCGAGATTATATTCTGCTCGAGCATTACACTAAGTTAGAGGTGTTTTTAGCGCAGCTGCGAATTGATGCATCACCCATGGAAGATGATGAATTTTTTTGGCGTTTGCATTTTCTGCTGGGATCAATGGTTTTTACTTTATCGAACGTCCATACATTGATGGAAATAGAAAAAAAGGAGTTTGATAAAGAAGATGAAATTGAAAAAATTCTGCATCGAATGGTTCCCGTTATCTCCGCTGGTTTTATGGCGCGTTCCGATAAAACATATTTCTGTCGACTCTGATTTATATCCTTCATGCATCTGCTGTTAAGTATTAAAAAACAAGTACTCACCTTGTATCACTCCACTGGCATTACCGAGTATCCGGTTTCTACTGCGCTTAATGGTGCAGGAGAGCAGCAAGGCTCTGGCTGTACGCCCAGAGGACTGCATGTTATCCGCGCTAAAGTGGGAGAACATCTGCCACTAAACGCTGTATTCGTCGGGCGCCGCTTCACGGGTGAAGTCTATTCTGCAGAGCTGGCCAGACAATTTCCTGAGAGAGATTGGATTCTGACGCGTATTTTATGGTTAAGCGGCAAACAACCTGGCTGTAATCGGTTAGGGGCCGTGGATAGCATGCGCCGTTATATCTATATTCATGGCACGCCTGATAGCGAGCCTATGGGCATCCCTGTGTCGCATGGTTGTATACGTATGCGCAATGCGGATGTGATGGCACTCTATGATCTGGTTCCGGTTGGAACTGAACTGTTTATTGAGGAATAAAAATGGCTTCCGGTCGTTTGATGCTGGATGTACAAGGGGTGTCTTTGACGCCCGCAGAGCGGGATATGATTGGCCATCCTGAGGCGGGTGGTTTGATACTTTTCGGGCGTAACTATCAATCTAAATCACAATTGCGTGATTTGGTGGCAGATATTCGCCAGCAAAATTCCGACATTCTGATTGCGGTTGATCATGAAGGTGGGCGTGTGCAACGCTTTCGTCATGAGTTTGTCAGAATTCCTCCCATGAGAGCGTTGGCGCGCTTATGGGAGCGCGATCCTGTGCAGGCGATCAGTATTGCTGAAGATGTCGGATGGTTGATGGCGGCTGAATTGATTGAAATCGATATAGATATAAGCTTCGCGCCGGTGTTGGATATCGACTGGTCTCGTAGTGAAATTATTGGTGATCGCGCTTTTGGTACAACTACCGGGCAGGTTATTGCGCTAGCGGGCGCCTTTATGCGCGGTATGCATGCGGCGGGTATGGCCGCAACAGGTAAGCATTTTCCTGGCCATGGCTGGGTTGCTGCAGATTCTCATTTGGATATTCCCTGTGATGAGCGTTCCTATGATCTGTTGTGTGCGGCGGATATCAAACCGTTTAAAGCCTTAATTGATCAAGGTTTAGACGCGATCATGCCTGCGCATATTGTTTATCAGCAGTTGGATGAAAAAACGGCAGGTTTTTCTGAATTCTGGTTAAAACGTATTTTACGCGAAACGCTGGGATTTCGCGGTGTTATTTTTAGTGATGATCTCGGTATGGCGGGTGCGTCTGCCGCGGGAGGGTTTATAGAAAGAACTCAGGCGGCGCTGTATGCCGGATGTGATATGGCGCTGGTGTGTAATCACCCTGAAGGGGCGCAGCAGGTGCTGACGTATCTGGATAACCATCAGTTTGCTGCCACTGTCTCTATTCAAACCATGAAGCATAAAAAGCATGATGTCGATGCTCAGCGTTTTGAGCGCGTAGCTGATTTAATTCAATCTCTGGAGGCTTGAGTTTCACATGGATGTAAAAGCGATTATTGATAGTCTGAATGTTTGGTTGACTGAATATTTGTCGGTCGGCCAAGAAAATAGCTGGATACTCAGTGTCTTTGTTGTTGTGTTGATGATGTTGGTCGGCGTATTTGTTATTCGTATAATGTTCGACCGTATGGCGAACCAACTGAAGCGAACCAGGAATATATGGGATGACATTCTGCTTGAGTCGGCCAGACGTCCGGCTGTAATGATGGTTTGGGTGTTGGGCGTGAGCTGGGCATTGGATGTGATTGATGTGCAAACGGGTACTGTCTTGCTTGATGTGGTCGGACCGTTACGTAAGGTTGCTGTGATTGTTTTGCTCGGATGGTTTTTAATTCGCTTTATTCAAGCCGCTGAAGCGGCGTTAATAGATCCGGCAGGTATAGATACAACACTTGATGCAACAACGATCAGCGCTATAGGAAAGCTGTTGCGATTATCTTTGATCATCACTGTGTCACTGGTTGTGCTGCAAAGCTTTGGTTACAGTATTTCCGGGGTGTTGGCGTTTGGTGGTATTGGTGGTTTGGCGGTTGGTTTTGCGGCGAAAGATTTATTGGCTAATTTCTTCGGTGGTCTGATGATTTACATGGATCGTCCTTTTAAGGTGGGCGATTGGGTTCGAAGCCCTGATAAAAATATTGAGGGGACAGTTGAAGATATTGGCTGGCGCCTGACGCGTATACTGACCTTTGATAAGCGGCCCTTGTATGTTCCTAATGCGACGTTTGCCAGCATTTCGGTTGAAAACCCGTCGCGGATGACGCATCGGCGTATCTATGAAACGGTTGGGGTACGTTATTGTGACCTTAAAACAGTCAAAGATATTGTTGATGAAGTGAGGGAGTTGCTTCGTCATCATCCTGAGATTGATCAGGATCAGACCCTGATTGTCAATCTGAATAAATTTGCGCCATCGTCGTTAGATTTCTTTGTATATACTTTTACCAAGACAACCAATTGGGTGCGCTTTCATCAGATTAAAGAGGATGTGTTGCTGTCGATTATGGAAATCGTTGAGAAGCATGGCGCTGAGGTGGCTTTCCCTACGAGTACAGTACATTTATTGCCCGAAAGGGAGCTTCATCAGGCGGAGCTTGTTAATCGTAGCTATGGTTGATAGATATGGTTAACAAATATGGTTAACGACTATGGCTAATGAGATAAGAGCTCCTGAAGAGACACTCGTGAAGGGCTTGTGAAGGGCTTGTGAAGGGCTTGTGAAGAGGCTCGTGAAGAAGGTTAATAAGCTTTAAAACTGTTGCTGTCTGCAGGGGTGGTGCGCTACATAAGTAAACTACAGAGCTGCTAGCAGCCCTGTAACTCATGTAACAAATGTAACTAATGTAACTACAACGCAAAACTATTCTTCAGTTGAGTGGTGTGGCGTAAACCAGAATGCCAAACAACGGATGATCTATATAGTGAGCCTCTTTTGACTTCATGCGGCGGGGCTCGTCTAATACAGCGGTGATCGTTCTGATTGACCCATCTTCTAGCGTAATATTTCGGCGTAGCTGAAGATCCGGTTTAAAATGCAGGTAATGTCCCCGATCAACCGTGATCGCGCCTTCAAGTTCGTAATAGCCATCTGCCATCATATTGCCGGCTTGAATAGCGACCGGTTGTGAGTCGCGGCTTTTTCTGACCGGTTGGCTCCATGATTTATGATATAGCACGCGTAAGCCGCTGGTATTCCGGATTCTCTGATCAGTACTTTTTAGCATGAAGCTGGCGGCGGAGCGTTCATTGTAACCGCCACCGGATAAGCTGATACCCGAAGCGGGGGCTTTGTCAGGTATTGGCCAGTACTCACTGTTAACGGAGGCGTCGTCACGACTGAAGATGAGTACTTCGATGCCGTAGGCGGTGGCTGCTTGTGCGGCGTTGTGCAAACCGAGTAAAACTAATACGGCACAGCACGAGAGGATTTTTTTCATGAATTTACCTTACCTAGCTCTTTAAGCAAATTTTCAACAGCACTGAAGCGCTGTTCAGTATCGTCCATTTCCAGAGAAAAACGGAGATGGCTGGCGCCTTCAAGTTTATATTTTTTAGGTTGTTTTTGAATCATCATCACTATTGTAAATGGATCTACTTTGGGCGATTGTTCAAACTCAATGCGTCCGCTTTGACTTCCTGCATCCAGTTTCAATATACCCAGTTGCTCTGCCAGCAGTTTTAATGAGGTTAGTCTGAATAGATTTTTTGTGGTTTCAGGCAGAAGACCAAATCTATCTATCATTTCAATCTGTAATTCTGTTAGTTCCGTTTCATTTTTTGCGCTGGAAATACGTTTATACATGATTAAGCGGCTATGCACATCTGGAAGATAGTCGTCTTTTATCAGCGCTGGAATGTGCAGATTGACCTCGGCACCATGATGAAGCGGTCTGTCCATGTTCGGTGTTTTGCCTTCTTTAATGGACTGAATCGCCTCTTCCAGCATTTCCATGTAAAGCGTGAAGCCGATTCCCTGAATCTGACCGCTCTGGTCATCACCCAGGAGCTCACCTGCACCGCGAATTTCAAGGTCGTGAGTGGCGAGGGTGAAGCCGGCACCCAGGTCTTCAGCTTGTGCAATCGCTTCCAGGCGTTTGTTGGCATCTTTGCTGATGCTTTTGCTGGGTGGCGTCAGCATATAAGCATAAGCCTGATGGTGTGATCGGCCCACACGGCCACGCAGTTGATGTAGTTGGGCCAGGCCGAACTTATCGGCCCGATCAATGATAATGGTGTTAGCGTTGGGGATATCAATCCCTGTTTCGATAATGGTGGTACACAGCAGCAGGTTGTGGCGCTTATGGTAGAAGTCAGCCATGACTTGCTCCAGCTCACGCTCGCGCATCTGTCCATGCCCAATGCCAATGCGGGCTTCGGGTACCAGTGCGGCTAATTCTTCTGCCGTTTTTTCAATCGTTTTGACTTCATTATGCAGATAGTACACCTGACCGCCACGCAATAACTCACGCAAGATGGCTTCTTTTATCAAAGGTGAGTTCGATTCGCGGACAAACGTTTTAACGGCCAGTCTTCGTGCCGGTGGTGTTGCGATGATGGACAGGTCGCGCATGCCCGACATCGCCATGTTGAGCGTACGGGGGATAGGCGTGGCGGTCATGGTCAGAATGTCGACTTCTGAGCGCAGTGATTTTAAGCGTTCTTTTTGCTGTACACCAAAACGGTGTTCTTCGTCGATGATCACCAGCCCCAGATTTTTGAAGACGATGTCGCCCTGAAGTAATTTATGTGTGCCAATGATGATATCAATTTGGCCGTTGTTGAGTTTCTCGATAGCATCGGCTTGTTGTTTGCCGCTGCGAAAACGAGAGATAAGCTCAATCATGACCGGCCAGTCGGCAAAGCGATCCTTGAAATTATCATAATGCTGTTGGGCTAGCAGGGTGGTCGGCACCAGAATGGCGACTTGTTTACCCGAGTGGGCGGCAATAAAAGCGGCGCGCATGGCGACTTCCGTTTTACCAAAGCCCACATCGCCACAGATGAGCCGATCCATCGGTTGAGGTGAAATCATGTCGCGCAGCACCGAGGTGATGGCCATTTCCTGGTCGGGCGTTTCTTCAAAGGGAAAGCCCGAAACAAATTGTTGATATTCTTCGGCGGGGTCGCTAAACGCAAAACCTTTTCGCGCTGCTCGTCTGGCATAAATATCAAGAAGCTCTGCGGCGGTATCGCGTACTTTTTCAGCAGCTTTCTGGCGTGCTTTGCTCCATTGTTCGGTGCCAAGCCTGTGCAGAGGCGCTAGCTCATCGCTGCTGCCGCTATAGCGACTGATCAGATGTAACGAGGAGACAGGGACGTAGAGTTTTGCATCGTTTGCATAAGATAGTGCAACAAACTCATTGGTCTGGCCGTCCAGGTCGATGGTTTGCAGGCCTAAATAACGTCCGATACCGTGATCAAGATGAACTACCGGAGCATTAGGTGCCAGCTCTGCCAGGTTGCGAACGATGAGGTCTGTTTGATCTTTATCTCTGGCGCGGCGTCGACGCTGAAAAACCTGGCGGCCAAATAGCTGTGATTCGGAGATGACGTGCATCGATCCACTGATGCTTAAACCGCGGTTAATAGGGTAGACGGTCAGTGCGCAGTCATGCTCGTTATCCAGAAAAGCTTGCCAGTTGTCAACGGATGTCGGTTTGATATTGGCTTTGGCGAGCAATTCCTGCAAAGCTGCGCGGCGTCCTGCTGATTCGGCGCAAAATAAAATCCGATCATGAGGGTGTGTGGCAATAAAATCTGTGAGTAGCGCTAACGGCGATGTCGATTGGGCATTAACCGTTAAATCACTGGTTTCCTCGCAAGGAAGGTTGATCCTGCCGGCAGAGTTTTCCTTGGCCGGCTCGCTGCTGAATTGCAGGCGACGAAACGACTTGAGTGCTGCAAAAAACTCTTCTTTAGGTGTGAAGATCGCTCTGGGTGGCAGGATCGGGCGTTCAATATCGTGACGGCGCTCTTCGTAGCGATTATTAACATCATTCCAAAATTGCTGGCAGGAATGCTCAAGCGAGCCATCGGTAATGATCAGTGTGTCTTTGGGGAGATAATCAAAAAGTGTTGCCGTGTCATCAAAGAAAAATGGCAGATAATACTCTATTCCCGGTGGTGCAAAGCCGTTGCTGACATCCTGGTAAGTGGGGCAGCGTCGCTGGTCTGTATCAAAAGCGTTGCGCCAGTTGTGTTTGAATTTTTTGATGGCCTCTGCTGTGAGTGGCACTTCGCGGGCGGGTAGCAGGCGAATCTGCTCAATCTTATCGATAGATCGTTGTGATTCAGCATCAAATGTTCTCAGAGAGTCTATCTCATCATCAAACAGATCAATTCGAAACGGCGTTTCTGAGCCCATGGGATACAGGTCAATTATGGATCCTCTGACTGTATACTCGCCGTGCTCGTTGACCGTGTCGACGGCACGGTAGCCGGCATCACTCAGTTGTTGTCGCAGTTTATCAATATTCAGCTGTTGGCCGGTATGCAGCACGAGTGAGTGTGCCTGAAGAAAGCTTGAGGGCGCTATCCGATGCATCAGCGTGCTGATCGGAACGATAACGACGCCATGCGTAAGCTGTGACAGTTGCTTAAGCGTGCTTACGCGGGTAGAGGTAATGTCCTGATGGGGGGAAAAAGTATCATAGGGTAGTGTTTCCCAATCAGGAAAGGGTAATATTTGCAGGTTCTGTGCTGCTGAGTAGAAATGAATTTCATTTTCCAGCAAGCTTGCGGTGTCACTGTTTCGTGATATGACAAGGGTGAGTTGTTGGTGCTTGAGAGCAGCCTGAGCGATGAGTAATCCGGCAGCACTCTGGTGTGCCTGGCCAATCCATTTGATATCACCCGGTTTTGTCGGTATCGGAAATACCAGATTTGTCACGAAACCTCTCCCTTTACTAAGCTTGTTACTGAGCCTGTTATCAGGCTTGTTATTAAATAATGAGAAGCGGCCTATATTACAGGCTGGATGAAAAAAGCGATATAAGCCCTTGAAAAATCATCCGGCTAAAGTACTAGTATGAGATTGTTTGCCCGAAGCGCTATAAAAGGGGATAATGCTTCGCAATTTTTTAACGTACGTTGATGTAAAGTTGGAGAAGCCTGTGAGCCAAGATCAAGTATTCGCTGAATGGAAAGAACGCGAAGCGACTGCAGAGTCAATGATTCCTTTGATCGGTCGTTTGTACCGTGATCGTAATATTGAAACTTCTGTATACGGTCGTCTGATTGTTAAGCGATCTGTGATTGATGTGCTTAAAGCGCACCGTTTCGCGCGCCAGATGGAAGCACAAGAGCTGACTGTGCAGGACACTTACCCTGTATTGGAGGCCATCGAGTCTCTGGACGTTAGTGGTGCTCATGTTGATGTCGGTAAGATGGCAGTGCTGTTCCGCCAGAATGGTAACGGCCGTAGCATGAAAGAGTTTCTGGAAGAGGAATTGGCATCGGTTATCGGTGTTGAAGCTCGCCAGGGTACTGATGTCGTGCTTTACGGTTTCGGCCGCATAGGTCGCTTGTTGGCGCGTTTGCTGATTGAGCGTACCGGCGGTGGGCAATCTTTACGTCTGCGTGCCATTGTTGTACGTAAGGGCAATGCAAGTAATGACCTGGAGAAGCGCGCCAGCTTGTTGCGTCGTGATTCGGTACATGGTTCTTTTAAAGGGACTATTCAGATCGATGAAGAGAACAATACCCTGATTGCCAATGGTAATGAGATCAAGGTTATTTTTGCGAGTTCGCCTGATCAGATCGATTACACACAGTACGGAATTAATAACGCAATCGTTATCGATAACACCGGTATGTGGCGTGATAAAGAAGGTTTGTCTTTGCATCTTAAGTCAAAAGGTGTGGCGCGTGTATTACTGACAGCACCGGGTAAGGGCGTTAAGAACATCGTAATGGGTGTTAATCATCATGATATTGAAGATGAAGATCTGATTTTATCTGCAGCATCGTGCACAACGAATGCCATCACACCCGTGCTGAAGGCTGTCAATGATGCATACGGTATTGAGAATGGTCATGTTGAGACTGTTCATTCTTACACGAATGACCAGAACCTGATCGACAACTACCATAAAGGTGATCGTCGTGGTCGTGCAGCGGGTCTGAATATGGTCATTACTGAGACAGGTGCTGCTAAAGCGGTCTCTAAAGCGCTTCCTGTGATGGAAGGTAAGCTGACCGGTAATGCGATTCGTGTGCCTACACCGAATGTATCAATGGCTATTTTGAATCTCAATCTTACAAAAGCTGTTGATCGTGAAGGGCTGAATGATTATTTGCGCGATGCGGCCTTGCATTCGCCCTTGCAGAAGCAGATCGCTTACAGTAACTCGCCTGAAGCCGTGTCGAGTGACTTTGTGGGTTCGCGTGCAGCAGGTATTGTTGATGCATTAGCGACAATCGCAACCGGTAATCGTTGTGTGTTGTATGTTTGGTATGACAATGAATTTGGCTATAGCTGCCAGGTTATTCGTATGGCTCAGAAGATGGCTGATGTCACTTTGCCTGCGTTTCCCAAAGCAAATAAATAGTTGATATTTGTCAGAAAAAAACCGCATTGCGCGGTTTTTTTTGATCTTATAGTCGTTATTCCTTTTAAATCTATATTTAGATTAAATGGATCTAGCTGTTTTGCCTAAGTACGCCCAAGGTAGCAGCGGTTTTGCCGTGGCTCTTTGTAGATATGGAGTGTGGCGCTCAGGTATACTTAGTGAGTTTTTAGGTGGGGTTGTTCGTTTTCCTAATAAGAAGATCGGAAATTATAGACCGTATAATTAATATGACAGTTTGTGATATCCGGCGAAAAGGAAGCAAGATCTCGAAAAATTTAATCGTGATTGGGTGAGGTGTATGATCAAGATCAATAAAGGTCTAGATCTACCGATAACGGGTTCTCCGCATCAGGCTGTTAAAAGTTCTGTGGCGGAAATTCGGTCGGTCGCCGTGATTGGGCCAGACTATATTGGTTGTAAGCCAACAATGGCCGTCAAGGTGGGTGATCGAGTAAAACTCGGTCAAGTGATCTTTTCCGATAAGAAAACTGAAGGCGTTCAGGTAACTGCACCAGGTGCTGGGGTAGTAAGCGAGATCAATCGAGGAGAGCGTCGGGCTCTTCAATCGGTTGTTATTGAGCTGGATGCTGAAGAAGAAGCAATAGAATTCGCACGTTATGATGTTGCTCAGCTCTCGGCTGTTACGCGTGAGCAAGTAGTTGAAAATCTTCAGGCCTCAGGCCTGTGGACAGCATTTCGCACGCGTCCGTTTAGTCGGGTGCCTGCGGTAACTACTGTGCCGGTTTCTATTTTTGTAACTGCAATTGATACGAATCCGTTGGCGGCAGATCCTGCGTTATTCATTAAAGAATACGCTGATGATTTCGCCAACGGCTTAACGTTGCTGACAAAGCTGAGTGAGAAAGCGGTTTATCTGTGTAAAGCGCCGGGCACAAAAGTCTCTGACGTTGATGGCGTCACTGTCGAAGAGTTCGAGGGGCCTCATCCTGCAGGTAACGCCGGAACTCACATACACCACCTTGATCCGGTGTCTCGTACAAAAACTGTATGGACTATTGGTTATCAGGACGTGGTTGCTATCGGTAAACTATTTACTGAAGGCCGTCTGTTTGTTGAGCGCTTTGTATCTGTTGCTGGTCCGCATGTTAATAAGTCTGCCATTCTTAAAACCCGCGTGGGTGCTAAGTTGAGTGAGTTGACTGTTGGCCTGCTGCCTACCGGTGAGAATCGTTTGATTAACGGTTCTGTCTGGAATGGTCGGACGGCTAAAGGTCCTCTTGGGTATCTGGGACGATATGCAAATCAGGTAACCGTATTGACCGAAGGGAATAAACGTGAATTTCTTGGCTGGGTATTGCCTGGTGCCAATAAGTTTTCTGTCCTGAACGTCTTTACATCGTTCCTCTCGTCTGGCAAAAAGTTCGACTTCACAACCACCACAAATGGTTCTGAGCGAGCAATGGTTCCTGTGGGACAGTTTGAAGAACTGATGCCACTGGATATTTTGCCAACTCAACTGCTACGTGCGTTAGTCACCGGGGATATCGTAGCTGCTATGCAGTTAGGTTGCCTGGAACTCGACGAAGAAGATCTGGCCCTTTGTACTTTTGCCTGTACTGGTAAGTATGAATACGGTCCAATCCTTCGCGATAATCTGACTCGCATCGAGAAAGAAGCCTAAGAGAGGCAGCGTATGAGTATCAGAAATATACTTGATAAAATGGAGCCGCATTTCCATAAAGGCGGTAAGTACGAGAATTGGTATGCGCTGTATGAAGCAGCAGATACCATTTTTTATACACCTGGTTATGTTACCAAAACAGCGTCACACGTGCGGGATGGTATTGATCTTAAACGCATGATGATTTTGGTTTGGATGTGTACCTTCCCTGCAATTTTTGCAGGTCTGTACAACGTCGGATACCAGGCAAATACAGCGATGGCTGGTATGGGTCTGACCGAAGCAGAAGGCTGGCGTGGTGCTCTTGCCGGTGCTTTGACCGGATTTGATGCAAGCAGTATCTGGGATAATATTATCCATGGTGCTGTTTACTGGGTGCCTATTTATGCAACGGTCTTTATTGTCGGCGGCTTCTGGGAAGTTCTGTTTGCAATGAAGCGTGGGCATGAAGTTAACGAAGGTTTCTTCGTAACATCGATCCTGTTTGCATTGATTCTTCCACCAACGGTTCCTTTGTGGCAGGTTGCTCTGGGGATTAGTTTTGGTGTGGTTATCGGTAAAGAAGTGTTTGGTGGTACAGGGAAAAACTTCCTGAACCCGGCGCTGACTGGCCGTGCCTTTCTGTTCTTCGCATATCCTGCACAAATGTCGGGTGATGCTATCTGGACTGCCGTTGATGGTTTTTCAGGTGCAACGCCGCTAGGTTTGGCTGCAGCGGGTGGTGTTGATGCCATTCTTGCTCAAAACCTGACGTGGATGGATGCCTTCCTTGGGCAGATTCAGGGCTCTGTAGGTGAAACATCGACCATCGCAATTATCATTGGTGGGGCTGTGCTGCTAGTAGCTAAAGTAGCTGCATGGCGTATCGTTGCTGGTGTGTTTGCAGGTATGGTCGGGATGTCGGTCTTACTGAACATTATTGGTTCCGATACGAATCCGATGTTTGCTCTGCCTTTCTACTGGCACTTTGTGTTAGGTGGATTCGCATTTGGTATGTTCTTCATGGCTACCGATCCGGTTTCGGCTTCAATGACAAATACCGGTAAATTGT
The DNA here is from genome assembly GCF_900113275.1 of Neptunomonas qingdaonensis. Classification (GTDB taxonomy): domain Bacteria; phylum Pseudomonadota; class Gammaproteobacteria; order Pseudomonadales; family Balneatricaceae; genus Neptunomonas; species Neptunomonas qingdaonensis. Next base: position 214,960 of record NZ_FOOU01000006.1, on the reverse strand, counting down.
ACTTTGGTGCACTGATCGGAATTATGGTGGTGTTAATTCGTGTCGTTAACCCAGCATTCCCTGAAGGTATGATGCTAGCGATTCTGTTCGGTAACTTGTTTGCACCATTGATTGACAACTTTGTCATTCAGGCAAACATTAAACGGAGGATGGCGCGCAATGTCGGCTAATAACGATACAATCGGTAAAACGATTACCGTCACCGTATTACTCTGTGTTGTCTGTTCTGTGATTGTATCTGCTGCTGCAGTGCTTCTTAAGCCGCAGCAGATTGCAAACAAAGAGTTAGACAGGAAGACAAATATTCTGGCGGCGGCTGGTTTGATGGATTCTTCAAAAACAGTTGAAGAGTTGTTCTCTCAGATCACTACAAAAGTGATTGATTTGGAAACAGGCAAGTTTACAGATGAGGTTAACGTTGCAACATTTGATGCGCGTAAAGCTTCTAAAGATCCTGCTTTATCAAATGCATTAGATCGTAAGGTTGATATTGCATCAATCAAACGTCAGGCGAAGTACCAGACTGTTTACTTGGTTGAGACTGACGGTAAGCTTCAAAAAGTCATTTTGCCTGTTCACGGTTATGGTCTTTGGTCAACACTTTACGGGTTCCTTGCTTTAGAAGGTGATCTTAATACAGTGGTTGGTTTAGGCTTTTATTCTCACGCTGAAACGCCGGGGTTGGGTGGTGAAGTAGATAATCCGCTTTGGAAGTCGCAGTGGCCGGGTAAGAAAGTCTATGCTGATGGTGCTATGGAACCATTGCTAGGTGTGGTTAAAGGTAAAGTGGATCCAGCCTCTGTAAATGCAGTTTATCAAATCGATGGTCTTTCCGGTGCGACACTTACCAGTAATGGAGTGTCTAACATGGTTAAGTTCTGGATGGGTAAAAACGGTTATGCGCCGTTTCTTTCTAATCTGAAAGCGGGGGGGGTGTAAATCATGTCTGAAACTAGAGATATTTTGACGGGCCCTATCGTCAAAAATAACCCGATAGCATTGCAGATCCTTGGTGTATGTTCCGCCCTGGCGGTAACAACGAACATGAATACTGCGCTTGTTATGACGCTGGCAGTAATTTCAGTAACCGCTTTTTCAAATATGTTTGTGTCTATGATTCGTAATCATATGCCCAGCAGTATTCGTATTATCTGTCAGATGACAATTATTGCCTCTTTGGTAATTGTTGTAGACCAGATTCTGAAAGCCGTTGCTTACGATATTTCTAAACAGTTATCAGTTTTCGTCGGTTTGATTATCACGAACTGTATTGTCATGGGTCGTGCTGAAGCCTTTGCTATGAAGAACCCTCCTGGGGTTTCCTTCTTGGACGGTATCGGTAACGGGCTAGGTTACGGTGCCGTACTGATGTTTGTTGCTTTTTTCCGTGAATTGTTCGGATCAGGCAGCCTGTTTGGAATCGAAATTCTTCCATTAGTCACTAATGGTGGTTGGTATCAGGCCAATGGCATGATGTTGTTGCCGCCAAGTGCTTTCTTTATCATCGGTGGATTCATCTGGATTATACGTGCTTATGATAAAAAGCAGGTAGAGGCTCCTGAGTTCATCATGGCGCCAAACTCTAAGAAGGGGGCTGTATAATGGAGCAATATATCAGTCTGGCTATTCGGGCTATCTTCGTTGAAAACATGGCGTTGGCGTTCTTTCTCGGGATGTGTACTTTCCTTGCTATTTCGAAGAAAGTGCAAACCGCGATTGGTCTTGGTATTGCGGTCATCGTAGTACTTGCTATTACTACTCCTGTAAATAACCTCCTTTATAACGGACTGTTGCGAGAAGGTGCGTTGGCTTGGGCGGGTTATCCGGAAGTCGATCTGAGCTTTTTGGGGTACATCTCCTATATTGGCGTTATCGCGGCGATTGTGCAGATCCTCGAAATGGTACTGGATAAGTTTTTTCCGGCGCTTTATAACGCATTGGGTGTGTTTCTTCCGTTAATTACCGTTAACTGCGCAATTATGGGGGCGGCTCTCTTTATGGTAGAGCGTGACTATAACTTTGGTGAAAGCGTAGTGTATGGAGTAGGTGCGGGTGTTGGCTGGGCGTTGGCAATTGCTGCGCTGGCAGGTATCCGTGAAAAATTGAAATATAGCGACGTTCCAGAAGGATTACGTGGCCTGGGCATTACCTTCGTTACTGTTGGTTTGATGTCTCTGGGTTTCATGTCGTTCTCTGGCGTACAGCTTTAATGCTGCTAGGCATGTTCAACAAAAGGATGGATTAAGCCCATGAATGCTGAAATCGTTCTCGGTGTTGTCATGTTTACCGTCGTAGTGCTTGCACTCGTGGCGGTAATTCTGGCAGCGCGTTCTAAATTAGTAAGTTCCGGTGATGTCGTTATTCATATCAACGATGATCCGGCAAAATCTATCACCGTTGCAGCAGGCGGTAAGCTTCTGCAAACACTTTCAAACGTCGGGATTTTTGTTCCGTCGGCTTGTGGTGGCGGTGGTACATGTGCGCAGTGTAAGTGCCAGGTCCTTGAGGGGGGTGGTTCTATGCTGCCTACTGAAGAATCTCACTTTACTATGCGTGAAGCGAAAGATGGCTGGCGCTTGTCATGTCAGGTTGCTGTTAAGCAGGACATGCATATTGAACTGGAAGAGGAAATCTTTGGTGTTAAGAAGTGGGAATGTACGGTTGAGTCAAACCCGAACGTTGCTACTTTCATCAAAGAACTGACTTTGAAGTTGCCTGAAGGGGAAAATGTTGATTTTCGCGCGGGTGGTTATGTTCAATTAGAAGCGCCTGCTCACGAAGTTCATTATAAAGACTTCGACATTGAAGAAGAGTATCGCGGTGACTGGGATAAGTTTAACCAGTGGAAGTATGTTTCTAAGGTAACGGAGCCTGTTATCCGAGCATACTCAATGGCGAATTATCCTGAAGAAGTGGGTATTGTTAAGTTCAATATTCGTATCGCTTCTCCACCTCCGGGCAAAGATGATCTCCCTCCGGGGCAGATGTCTTCTTACGTGTTCAGTCTGAAACCAGGTGATAAAATCACTGTATACGGGCCGTTTGGTGAGTTCTTTGCAAAAGATACTGACAATGAAATGGTCTTCATCGGTGGTGGTGCGGGTATGGCGCCAATGCGCTCGCACATTTTCGACCAGCTAAAACGATTGAAGTCTAAACGTAAGATGTCGTTCTGGTACGGTGCCCGTTCGTTGCGTGAGTGCTTCTACAACGAAGAATATGATCAGCTTCAGGCTGACAATGAAAACTTCAAGTGGCACTTGGCATTGTCAGACCCTCAACCAGAAGATAACTGGGAGGGAATGTCCGGGTTTATCCATAATGTGCTGTATGAAAACTATCTGAAGGATCATGAAGCACCTGAAGATTGTGAGTACTACATGTGTGGACCACCTATGATGAACGCAGCGGTTGTACAGATGCTGCTGGATTTGGGTGTCGAGCCTGAAAATATCTTGCTTGATGACTTCGGTGGTTAAGCATTGATGGATACACGCATTCGTGTCCCTAAATGGCCGGCAGCATTGCTGCTGGCCTTTTTGTTTTTGCTGGGATGTGCTGAACAAAAACAAAATTCTGACATTGTTTCTTTTTCCGGAGTAACAATGGGTACGACATTCACTGTGAAGTGGGTGGACTCAAGCGATGCTAAAATGCCGGGTATTCGTGAAGAGGTAACGAAAGCATTGCTGGATGTAAACCAGGCTATGTCTACGTATATTGCGGACTCTGAGCTGTCGCAATTTAATCAACTACCTGCGAAGAGTGAATTTAGCATTAGCGAGGCATTATTTTTCGTCTTAAATCTCGCGCAGAATATTAGTTATAAAACAGCGGGTGCATTTGATGTAACCGTTGGGCCGCTGGTTAACTTGTGGGGTTTCGGACCTGATGGGCGAGTGATCAAAGCACCGGCTGAGGCTGAGGTGACCCTTTTGAAACAGCGGGTTGGCTTTGAGAAATTGCTGCTGAAAGCAGATCCGGCACGGGCGAAAAAAACAGCAGATCTGTATGTGGACTTATCGGCAATTGCTAAAGGTTATGGCGTCGATATTCTGGCTGACATAATGAATAAGAACCATATTGATAATTTTCTGGTTGAAATTGGCGGCGAGCTCCGTGCGCAAGGAACCAAGCCAGGAAACGAGGACTGGAAAATCGCAGTCGAAAGCCCCGTCAGTGGTGAGCGAAAAGTACAAAAAGTATTAAGCATTAGTAATACTGGCATAGCAACATCGGGTGAATATCGTAACTATTTTGAAGAGAATGGTGTTCGATACTCGCATACGATCAATCCTGAAACGGGCAAACCGATTACGCATAAATTAGCGTCAGTTACGGTGCTTATGGCTACCTGTGCAGAAGCCGACGCGATGGCTACCGCATTTATGGTAATGGGAGAGGATCGAGCTTATGATTTTGCCGTTAAGCATAATATAGATGCTTTTTTTATTGTAAAATCAGATGACTATTTTATTGAAAAAATGACACCAGGTTTTGAAAAACGCTTGGTGAAGTGAGGTTGATGTGGATATTTTTATCTTTGTTTTTGCTGGGTTGATGTTGATCATTCTGGCGATGTCGGTTGGCGTTATTATGGGTGGCAAGCCGATTGCGGGTTCGTGTGGCGGTATGGCGTCACTGGGCATGGATACAGCCTGTGATATATGTGCTGGCGATAAAAGCATATGTGAAGATGAAGACGAAAAGAATCGTCGTATCTCTGAATTGGCGAAAATAGACAGCCTTGCTTATGAAGTTAAGTCTAAAAGTTGATTGTCGAGTGATGGCTATCGCCTATTTGGTAATGTGTGAACCGATCTAACGCATAATAAAGTGTAACGAATAACTAAGGGGAAATAGATGGCTGTTTATGACTATGACGTCGTCGTGATTGGTTCAGGTCCGGCGGGAGAGGGAGCAGCAATGAATGCTGCAAAGCATGGGCGTCGTGTTGCGATCGTAGAAGAGCAAGATTCTGTTGGTGGTAATTGTACTCATAAAGGGACTATTCCTTCAAAAGCGCTACGTCACTCGGTTAAACAGATTATCGAATTTAATACTAACCCGATGTTTCGGGATATTGGTGAACCGCGTTGGTTTTCTTTTTCGAAGGTTTTGAAACGTGCTGAAAAAGTCATGTCAAATCAGGTGATGCTGCGTACCAATTTTTACGCGCGAAACCGTGTTGATGTGTTCTTTGGTAGAGCAGAATTCGAGAATAACACCACGATCATCGTAAAAGAGACCCCCAAGGGTGATGAAACACTGCGTACTAAAAGTGTTGTTATCGCTTCTGGATCACGTCCGTATTGCCCGCCGGATATTGATTTTACCCATCCGCGGATTTACAACTCAGATACTATACTTAAATTAAGCCATACTCCCAGAACCCTTATTATTTATGGTGCTGGCGTTATTGGTAGTGAATATTGCTCGATCTTCAGCGGGCTTGGTGTGAAAGTTGATCTTATCGATACACAAGATCGCTTGTTGTCTTTTCTTGACGGCGAGATTTCAGATGCGCTGAGTTATCATCTGCGTAATACCGCGGTTAAAATTCGCCATAATGAAGAATATGAAAGTGTGGTGGGCGATGAGCACGGTGTTATCCTGAACCTGAAATCAGGTAAACGTATTCGTGCTGATGCTTTCTTGTGGTGTAATGGCAGGACGGGTAATACCGATAATATGAATCTTGCGGCGAGCGGGCTCAAGGCAAATAGCCGTGGACAGTTAACGGTTGATCAGCATTACAAAACTGAAGTAGATAATATTTATGCTGTCGGTGATGTTATCGGTTGGCCAAGTCTGGCATCAGCAGCACTGGATCAGGGCCGTTCGGCTGCTGCCGATCTGGTGGGTGCGGGTAGTTTCAGGTATATCAATGAAGTGCCAACCGGAATTTACACCATTCCGGAAATCAGCTCGTTAGGTAAAACTGAAGAAGAGCTCACCGCCGAGAGAATTCCTTATGAAGTCGGTCAGGCTTTCTTCAAAGATACCGCGCGTGCGCAGATTTCGAGCCAGCCTGTCGGCATGTTAAAAATCTTGTTTCATCGCGAAACGCTTGCCATCTTAGGTATTCATTGTTTTGGTGATCAGGCATCCGAGATCGTGCATATCGGACAAGCAATTATGCGTCAGGAAGGTGATGCAAATACGATCGAGTATTTTGTTAATACAACCTTTAACTACCCTACAATGGCAGAAGCTTATCGTGTTGCTGCGATTGCCGGGTTGAATCGTATTGCTAATCTATAGATGCGCTGAGCGAAAAAAGTGAGTGGAAAGGCCGGGCTAGTCCCGGTCTTTTTTGTCAGGCTTGGCGCTATCTTTATAATAGCTGTCTTCGTAATAAACACCCTTGATCTTCAGTTTTTTCTCAACAAAGCGGTTAAAGCGGCTCCAGATAAAAAATGCCGGTGTCATCATTATGACGATGGCTAGCATTAATCCGCTGCCTTCATAACCTGACGGCATTTGCATCGTGCTCCAGTCAAGAAAGCCTAGTTTCCTGAACAATAGATACCAACCAATCAGGAACAGAAATCCTATACCTGTTGCGATATGGTGAAGTGTGTTGTTGTTCATGGGTTCTTATTTCCGGTAAAGATGGATACGTAAGGTTGGTAGAAAAGGCTCGGGATCGATAATGCTATCTGAGCGCAAAGCTCTGCTGCGTTGTGCAGGTGGTGTGGGCGCTAAATCATTATGCACTGGCAGTAGATCATCTTCTCCAAGAGGGATCAGTATAGGGAGAGGGCAGTTTTTTGCAATACGCTGCCAATGTGTAGCGTCAATTTTCCATGCGATATTGGCACGAATAACAGGTACCTGCTTTTGTATTTGAGCTAAAGGCGTATTTTTATCTAACGGTGAGAGTTTCTCTATCTGTCTGTTGATATGTGTTTGTGAAATATCAAGCTTTAACAGCATGTCCATTGCATCATGGGCAGTCAGTTTACGAATGCTACGGCCACTGCTGTACCAGCTAAAGCGGATGTTTTCGGGTTTAGTTTCTACTAGTGGAATATGCCGATAACACTGCTTGAGGTGCAATCGCCCAAGGCCTGCCTGATTCATGCTGGCGGCAATAGCGTGAGAGCGCTGATGAAGTGTCTGAGAAATTTCGGGCAATTCGGATTTTTTCAGTTGGCCAATGCAGATGCGAAATTGATCTTTATATTCGTTGAGCTGCTGTGCTGCAGCCAGCAAATCAGGATTTGCTCCCACTAGGCCGAAGCAAGAATGTGTTCTGCGACCATCCTGATGGCCGCTATGCCAGATATCAGTATATATTTGTCGTACATGTCGTTGTTTATCTGCTGTTCGTATTAAGCCCGTTTCGCCCGGCAATGAGATGGGCAACTGAGATAGAGCAAGCTGCTTGTCAAAATTGGCTAAGGACCCTTTTAATTGTTCGAATGCATCGATAATGTCTTTTACTATAAAGCCGGAGATGCCCATATTGTTTTATCAATCAGCGTTTTCTATGCGTTCAGGTGGCGTTTGAATCACACGTTGTGCGATCAGCATACGGCAGTTTTCAGGCATCCGGTAAAAAGAAACGGCAATATGCGTCTCTTGCCCTTGTTGAATGATGCGTTGAACCTTTGCGTATAATAAAACTCCCAATAAGGGATTCGAAAAAACAAGTTTGATGGCAAGAAATTCACCAACCTGATAGTGTTCATCTGCAGCGAGAAACTGCATACCACCCTCACTTAGGTTGATCGATTGTTTAGTCAGCTTTTCGATTTTCAGGCCGCTGTTTGCCAGTGTCCGTGTGATCAGGTGTAACTTTTCAGCTTGCAGTTTGAAAAGTTGTGCTAAAAGAGGGTTTGTATCGTTAAGTTGATGAAGTAGGTCGTCTTGTAGCTTGTCGATCTCCTGAACTTCAGAGATTAATTCGAAGTAGGGAGATACTTCAAACTGCGCCGGTTGAAGTGAGACCTTAACTTCGTCAGCGGTGACACGCTGCACTTCTAATGCTACATTTTTCTCGACCCGATAAAACTGCCTTCGTTCCTGGCTCACAGTCACCTCCTGTTCACGTGTTGTTGACTAGAGTATAGCGGAGATTTTCTTAATATTGTTAGAGTTACTAACCCAACTGTGATTTAATCCGCGACCATGTTCAGACCCTTTTCTATATATGTAGGCTTGCGCTATACCGCAGCCAAACGCAGTAATCATTTCATCTCCTTTATCTCTCTGGTTTCCATGCTGGGGTTGACGTTGGGGGTTGCGGCGTTAATTCTTGTTTTGTCTGTTATGAACGGTTTTGATCGTGAATTGAAAGACAGAATCCTTGGTATGGTTCCTCACGCGACCATCACTGGCTATGAAAAACCGATAGCTGATTGGAAGCAGGTAGCAACTATTGTTGGTCAAGACCCAAGAGTGATAGCCACTGCTCCTTTTATTAATGCACAAGGCATGCTGACCTCTTCTGGTCAAGTGCGTGGCGTTATGGTGCAAGGGGTTGACCCTATCGCTGAGCGTAAGGTATCGATTGTTTCACAGCATATGCTCAATGGTGAATGGGATAGCCTTAAAAGTGGTGAGTTCGGTGTGGTATTAGGTGATCTGTTAGCCCGCTATTTAGGGGCGCGTGTGGGTGATAAAGTGACACTGGTATTACCTGAAGCCTCTATCAGTGTGGCAGGCGTTACGCCGCGGTTAAAGCGTTTTACTGTTGTCGGTATTTTTTCTGTGGGTGCTGAACTGGACAGTTCCCTTGCCTATATACACATAGATGATGCCGCTCGTTTGAAGCGTATTTCTGCAGGTGTGGAAGGTGTGCGCGTCACTTTCCAGGATCTGTTTGAAGCGCCTGTTGCGGCGCGTGAGATAGCTGCAACTCTGGAGGGCTACTTCCTTGTTTCTGACTGGACGCGCACGCATGGTAATCTTTTTCAGGCGATTCAAATGGAAAAGAAAATGATTGGTTTGTTGCTCTTTTTGATCGTCTTTGTTGCTGCATTTAATATCGTGTCAACACTGGTGATGGTCGTTACAGATAAGAAATCAGATATTGCTATATTGCGCACACTGGGTGCTACACCCGGCATGATCATGCGTATTTTTATGGTGCAGGGTATTGTTATTGGTTTTTTGGGGACATTTATAGGGTCTGCGCTTGGCGTTATTCTGGCGTTAAGTGTGACGGATCTGGTTGCGTGGGTCGAGCAGGCATTGGGTGTTCAGTTTTTATCTTCGGATGTGTATTTCATCAGCTACTTACCTTCGCAGTTAAACTGGGAAGATGTAGGCCTGATTGCTTCATCTGCCATGGCGATTAGCTTCCTGGCGACGCTCTATCCGGCATGGCGCGCTTCTAAAACTCAGCCAGCAGAGGCGTTGCGTTATGAATAGTAAGGCTGTATTGGTGTGTGACGCTGTCGGTAAAGTTTACACTGAAGCGGGTAGCGCTTTGGAAGTCTTGAAAGATGTGTGTTTGACGATTACAGAAGGTGAACGAATCTCCATTATGGGGACGTCCGGCTCTGGCAAAAGCACCTTGCTTAATATTCTCGGTGGACTGGAAGCACCTACTCAGGGAGAGGTTTGTGTCGGTGGTGAGTCGCTGTACTCTGTATCTGAAGAAAAAAGAGCACAGATTCGCAACCGCCAGTTGGGATTTGTTTATCAGTTCCATCATTTGTTGCCAGAGTTCGATGCTGTTGAAAACGTAGCAATGCCATTGTTGTTAGGCAAAGTGGCTATTAATGAAGCGCGAACCCGGGCACAAGAGATGTTAAAAGCGGTTGGTTTGTCTGCCCGCTTAACACACAAACCAGCCCAGCTCAGCGGGGGGGAAAGGCAGCGTGTGGCTATTGCACGTGCGCTGGTTACTCAGCCTGCCTGTGTCTTGATGGATGAACCCACAGGAAACCTGGATAATCATACCGCTAATGATGTTCAGGACTTGATGGCGCGTTTGAATCAGGAGTTTCGAACGTCTTTCATTATTGTCACGCATGACGCTGAATTGGCGCATCGTATGGATCGGGTGTTAGAGCTCAGGGAGGGAGGGTTACACCCGTTAACCAAGGACACTGCTTAATCTTTACTTCTTTTCGACCATGATCTACGCACATGCCATATCCAGAATGATGAAGCTGTGAAATATGCGATTACGCTGAAAATAACGCCGCAGAATAAGGAGCCCGCTAACAAGGGCCACCAGATAGCGGAAAGGTCGTGGTATAGTGCTTCATAAGTGAACTTCAGCTCAATGTCCAGCGTCGGTGTATTTAACAAATAAGTACCGACCACGTAGGTAAAATAAAATATCGGCGTTATCGTCAGCGGGTTTGTTATCCAGACTAAGCCGACGGAGATTGGAATATTACTCCTAGCAAAGAGTGCCAGTACCGCGGCAATTATCATTTGCATCGGCACGGGTAAAAAAGCACAAAATACTCCAACAAGAAAAGCGCGTGCAACAGATTTACGTGTTAAGTGCCACAATGATGGATCGTGTAGATGACTGCCAAGCCAACTCAGGTGTTTATGGTTTCGCAGTATTGACTCGTCGGGCAAGAGCTTCTTGATAATCTTCCGGGGCATAGGAAGTATACTTCATCAGAAAAAGATAACACTATTATGCACAGCGTAGCTGTGTAAGCCAACACAGAGATCAAGGATGATCACATATATCACAGCTTTTGCTATCGTAGCCTGGCTTCCGGTGCTACCACCACTTATCTGGCTCTCTGCCTTGCCCGTTTTGGGGCTGATCATATTTCGTTATTTTCCAGCGGGTCGCGTCAGGCTGCTCAGCTTTTTTATCGGGCTGGTTATTGCACTGCTATACGGTCACTTTCAACTGATGCAGCGATGGAGTGTGGATGATGCAAAAGTGCTTTGGCGAGTTGGCGGTGTTGTTGAGGGGCTTCCTCAGTCTGAAGATAAGCATGTGCGTTTTAGTTTGCGTGTTAATAACATTCAATCTGGATCTTCTAAAAAGTTATCTAGCGAGTTAGTTAGCGAGTCATCCAGTCAGCTATCCCGTCAGCCTAAGCATAAACCGCGGATTATTCGTTTGAGCTGGTATCGGGCTGACCGCCATATACAACCCGGGGATCGTCTGCTGTTGGATGTAAAACTACGACCAGCGCATAGTTTCTGGAATCCAGCAGGGTTTGATTACGAAAGGTGGGCGCTAAGCCGCAATATTGATGCCGTTGGTTATGTGAAGGTGTTGCTTGAGCAACAACAGGCGTCCTCTTCCTCCATAGACTTGATTCGCTTTCGGTTGATCGCTTGGCTAGCCGAGCGTTTTAGCGCACAGCCTGTCGTTTCTTCAACCTTGCAGGCGTTGTTGATCGGCGATAAAAATGCACTCCAGGAGTGGCAGTGGAGCTTGATGCGTAATACCGGAACAACGCATCTGATGGTAGTCAGTGGTTTACATATCGGCGTTTGTGTGGGGCTGGGGTGGTGGCTGGGACGTTTGCTTTTCGTTGCTCTGTTTCGCGGTAGGGAGCATTCAGTTGCTCACCAGTGGTTGCCGGTGATTGCGGCTTTGGGGTTAAGTGGTTTGTATGTTGGCTTGGCCGGCTTTAGTATCCCGACGCAGCGTGCGTGGGTGATGGCTGCCGTATTATTGGGGGCGCAATTATTAATGCGGCGTCCTGATGTCTGGGCGCGTTGGTGGTTGGCCATGGCGGTTGTGCTGACATTGCAACCGTTAGCCGTGCATGAAATTGGATTCTGGTTGTCTTTCAGTGCGGTGGCTGCTTTATTGTTTCTGGTGACGATAAGGCAGGCAAAAGCGCCCTTGATGATTTTGCTAAAAAGTCAGTGGTGGATTTTGTGGGTGTTAAGTCCCTTGTTATTGTTGTTTTTTGGGCAGGTGTCGATGAGCTCGCCGTTGGTTAATATGCTGGCGATTCCTTTCCTTTCTTTGTTACTCATGTTGATTATGCCGGCTCTGTTAATGGAAAGCATCGGGATACAGTGGGGGCTGGATGGTGTCGGTATGCTTATTCAGGGATTATGGGCAAGCCTGGCCTGGATTGATGGCTTGAGTGATCAGTGGGTGCTGGACTTACAATCGACGGGCATAATTGCTGTTGTATTTGCAGGACTGGGTGCGGTGATGATTTTGCAACCGGTCAGTAGTAAATTAAAACTCGTGGGTGTGTTGTGTTGGTTGCCGGTATTTATGCCACCACAAGACAACGTCGAATCAGGAAAATTTAAGGCGATCGTGTTTGATGTGGGTCAGGGTACATCTGTTTTAATACGTACCCATCAGCATGTGATGTTATATGACACAGGGGCGGCGTATGCCAATGGTAGTAATGCCTTTGAGCGAGCTGTCATGCCTTATTTGAAACAGCAGGGGATTAATTACCTGGATAAGCTTATCGTCAGCCACGACGATAATGACCACGCCGGAGGTGTCAGCAAAGTTTCTCAAATCCTGGGCATCGGTGTCACTGAAAGCGGTATGCCTGCCGCCTTACCGATTCCTGCAAAGTTTTGTAAGCCGGGCGTGACCTGGTCGTGGGATGGTATTGAGTTTGCTTATATCCATCCTGAGCCTGCAACAAATGCCACTGATAATGACCGTTCCTGTGTATTAGTAGTGCGTAGCTCGCAGTGTGGCTTATTGATAACGGGTGATGCGGGTCTTAAAGTTGAAGCGCAATTGGCCGATAGTTTGTCGCCTGTGAGCTGGTTAGTGGCGGGTCATCATGGTAGCCGTACCTCAACCGGCGGGACGCTACTTGACGTAGCAAAACCTGATAGTGTGCTGATATCTGCTGGGTTTCTTAATCGTTACGGCCATCCGCATGCCGATGTGGTGTCGCGAATTAAGGCGCACGGCAGCAGGATTATTCGCACCGATAAAAAAGGCGCTGTCTTGCTTGAAGATGCAGGCGAATCAGGTTGTCGGCTACAGACCTGGCGGCAAAAAGAAAAACGTTACTGGTCAGCGAGTTGAGAACGTACTCCAATGCATTTCAGTATGTTAAAGTAGCCCGACATTAAAGGAGAGTTAAACGTGTTTGAATTGATCGCATCTGGTGGCTGGCTAATGATTCCTATCATTGGCTGTTCGGTTTTGTCTCTTGCTATCTGTCTGGAGCGTTTGTGGGAGTTGCGTGCCAGAAAAATCGCCCCGCCAGAGTTGATGAAGAATGTCTGGGGTTGGCTGAAAAGTGGTGCAATGACAGCCGAGCGGATGAAAGAGGTTAAAAAGGGCAGTCCTTTGGGGCAGATCGTTGTGGCGGGCCTGAATAATGCGCGTCATGGACGGGAAATTATGAAAGAGAGCATCCAGGAAGCTGCTTCCCAGGTGATTCATGAGCTGGAGCGTTTTTTAACCGCATTAGGAACGATTGCGGCGATTGCGCCCTTGTTAGGTTTGCTCGGTACCGTTATCGGTATGATTAAGGTATTTACCGAAATCATGATACAGGGAACGGGCAATGCTGCGGTTTTAGCGGGGGGAATTTCAGAAGCCTTAATTACGACGGCATCAGGTTTAGCCGTTGCCATACCAACATTGATTTTCCATCGTCATTTTCAGCGTAAAATAGATTCGCTTGTCGTTGAGATGGAGCAGCAGGCAGTCAAACTGGTTGAAGCTGTTCATGGTGAACGTGACGTTGATCATGATAATTAGCGGAGACTTGTTGTGAGATTTCAGCGTCGCAATAGAGAAGAGGTGAGTGTTAATCTGACGCCACTTATCGATGTAGTGTTTCTGTTGTTAATATTTTTTATGGTGTCGACCACCTTTACTAAAGAGACTCATCTGGAGATTGATCTGCCAGAAACCTCCGCTGAGCCTGTTTCTCAGGATCTGCCGAAGGCGATTGAAATTATTATTGATGAAGAAGGACAGTACAGCGTTAATGGTTTGCCGCTGATTAATACTCAGGAAAAAACATTGCGCCAGGCAATGCTGAAATTAATTGTTGATGATAAAAAACCGCCGTTGGTTATTACCGCTGATGCTAAAACACCGCACCAATCCGTTGTCACCGCAATGGATGTTTCCGGGCGTTTAGGCTTTGAAAAGCTCAGCATCACTACCAAACAAGCTGTTGAGTAGACGATGCGTATGCTTGAAAACGCCTGGTATGATGGATCTCGCTGGCCATTGCTATTGTGGCCATTAGAAAAGCTTTTCATCTGCCTATCTCAGCGTCGCAGGAAGCAGCAAAGTCTGCAGCAATGGATCTCACCAGTACCTCTGATTGTGGTGGGTAACATTAATGTCGGTGGCACCGGCAAAAGCCCGCTGGTGATCGCGTTAATTCAATGGTTGCGTGATCAGGGCTACAGGCCCGGAGTTGTCAGTCGTGGATATACAGCCAATCCCGGGGCCTATCCTTTTAGTGTGACTGAGCAGTCAAGCGTTGAGGAATCGGGTGATGAGCCTTTAATGATAGTGCAACGCACTCAGGTGCCTATGGTCATTGATCCTGACAGAGTGCGTGCTTGCCAGCATCTGTTGAAAATACACAACTGCAATATCATTATCAGTGATGATGGGTTGCAGCATTATGCAATGGGTCGCGATATTGAAATAGTCGTGATTGATGGCAAGCGTGGTTTAGGTAATGGTCATTGCTTACCTGTCGGGCCGTTGCGCGAGTTGCCTGAGCGTCTGGGGCATGTTGATATGCTCATCGTCAACGGTGCCGGTGGTTATGAGCATAGCAAGGCTATCACTATGCAATTGGCAGTGACGGGGCTGGTCAGTCTAAAGGATGGTCAACGCCATGATGTTTCAATGTTAGTTAATACAGAAGTTAATACAGAAGTTAATACAAGAGTGCATGCAGTCGCCGGTATCGGTAACCCGGGTCGCTTTTATAATACGTTGCGACAAGCAGGTCTGCGGCCTATTGAACATAGTTTTCCTGATCATCATTTATTTCAGTTGTCTGATATTACATTCGATGATGCGCTTCCTGTTATCATGACCGAAAAAGATGCCGTCAAGTGTGCGTTGTTACCACTCAGCGCCCCTGCCTACTATTTGCAGGTAGATGCGCAGTTACCCGCTAAATTTAGTGAGCAGTTAATGCAATTGCTCCAAAATGTAAAAGAGAGTGAGACAGATGGATAAGAAATTACTGGATATTCTGGTTTGCCCGGTATCAAAAGCACCGGTTGAATACAATGCCAAGACAAACGAATTGATCTGCCGTACCAGTGGTCTGGCATACCCTGTCCGAGATGAAATTCCGGTAATGCTGGAAAGCGAAGCACGCACATTAACGACAGCAGAGCGTCTTAAGGAAAAATAGGAGCTGGTCATGGGGTTCAGCGTTATTATACCGGCACGATATGCGTCTACACGTTTTCCAGGAAAACCGTTGGCAGATATCGCAGGCAAGCCGATGGTGCAGCATGTGTATGAGCGGGCTTGTCAAAGTGAAGCAGAGCGAGTCATTGTCGCAACAGATGATGATCGCATTGCAGATGCGGCGCGTAGTTTTGGTGCCGAAGTTTGCATGACTAAAGCGGATCATCCATCAGGTACAGACAGGTTGCAGGAAGTAGTGCACTCGCTGGGTTTTTATGCGGATGATATTGTTGTTAATGTTCAGGGCGATGAGCCGTTAATACCGCCGCGTGTTATTAATCAGGTTGCACATAATCTCAAAGCTGAGCCAGAGGCTGGCATTGCCACATTGTCTGAGCCGATTGAGGACTTAGCTTCGCTGTTAAATCCTAATGTGGTGAAAGTTGTCACGGATGCACGAGGCATGGCGATGTATTTTAGCCGCGCCCCCGTTCCCTGGCCGCGGGATGAGTTTTCTGCCAATCAACAGCTGATGCCTGCATGTTATAGCTGGCAACGACATATCGGCATCTATGCCTACCGTGTGAAGATGCTTAATGAATTTGTCCGCTGGGCACCTGCACCGATAGAAGAAACTGAGTGTTTAGAGCAACTGCGTGCAATGTGGAACGGGGCGCGGATTCACGTAGAAGTCGCTGATGAGTTACCTCCTGCCGGTGTGGATACGCCGGAAGATCTTGAAAGACTGCGCTTATTGTTCGCGTAGTACTACGGGCAATATTGTGATTCGTTTCATTTGCAGTCGTTTAACCTTGCTATAGGAATTCATCATGCAGAACCAGGCAAGACTTAAAGTATTTATTCAGGACTTTACTCGCCTTGTTGATAAGGTAGGCGGTGATGAGCAACAAATCTTCATTGCTGGCAAAGAGCTGCTGCAGTCGCTTGTTGCTCATGATGACTGGCTGCCAGCGGAGTTTGCTCAATCAGATCCTGAGCGATACCAGCAATTTTTATTGCACTGTGATCCGCTCGAGCGCTTTTCGGTAGCCAGTTTTGTTTGGGGCCCCGGACAGAGCACGCCAATACATGACCACACCGTATGGGGTATGGTCGGTGTTATGCGCGGTGGTGAGGTTTGTGAGGAATTTAATAAAGAAGACGAAACCGGCCAGATGCTTGCGACAGGGAGGCATGTGATGCAGGTGGGAGACGTTGATCTTGTCTCGCCGTCTGTGGGTGATATTCACCGGGTTTCAAATGCATTAGCGGACCAGGTGTCGATTAGTATTCATGTGTATGGAGCCAATATTGGTGCGGTCAGTCGGCATACCTATGAGATTGGCTCGGGTACAGCTCAAACGTTTATATCAGGTTATAGCAACGCGGTTGTTCCTAATGTTTGGGGATGAAAGAAGTTCCTGCTGCGTGGATTGGTTTTTGAATTAAATATGAAATGACTTTTATGAAATGACTTTAACGCATATGAAAGAACATAATGTCTGTATCGGGTTAAGTAACCCCAAGAGTCCGGCTAACGTGGGCGCGGTTATGCGGGCCGCGGGTTGCTATCAGGTCAGCTCTGTATTTTATACAGGCGAGCGATATGCGCGGGCTGTAAAGTTTAATACGGATACCAAAGATGCCCGCAGCAATATTTCATTGACGGGTGTCGACTGTTTGTTACGGCATATTCCACAGAATTGCAAAATTGTCTGTGTAGACTTGGTGGAGGGGGCAACCCCTTTACCTGAATACCAGCATCCGGAAAACGCTTTTTATATTTTCGGGCCTGAAGACGGGACCTTGGAACAGCGTGTTATTGATCGGGCTGATGCTGTGGTTTATGTACCCACGATTGGTTGTATGAATTTGGCAGCGACGGTAAATGTTATTTTGTACGATCGGCTGGCGAAGTCGGCATCAACACTTGCAAATGATGAGTTAATTCGTCAAAGCCGTGATACTAATAATAAAGTAAAGGTGAATCTGCTTTGACTACGTCGCGAAGCTGTATATAATTAGCTTAGCTTGAAAGTACGACTTATATTTATGTGTTCCATTTCGATCTTCTTTGTTGAGTGCTCGTTCTGTTTTCATAAGTAGTAGCAATATTTCCAGCTTTATCGCTTTCTCATATAGAGATAGCTTCCAATACTCATGATTTGACAGGATATTATTATGTCTACAACAACTGGCACAGTAAAATGGTTTAACGAAGAAAAAGGTTTTGGTTTCATCGAACAGGAAAATGGTCCTGATGTATTCGCTCATTTCCGCGCTATCGCGGGTGACGGCTTCAAGACTCTGGCTGAAGGTCAGAAAGTTGAGTTTACTGTTACTCAGGGTCAGAAAGGCCTGCAAGCAGAAAACATCGTAGCGCTATAATTTTAGCCGCTATGAAACGGGAGCTTTCAGAGCTTCCGTCTACCTGTTTGTTTAATGCATCTTTTTAATACACGTTATTTAACAGATGTCTTTGAATAAACAGGCAAAAAAAGGGTAAGACTTAAATGTCTTACCCTTTTTTTATGCAAGCTTTTCGGCGATGGCGTTTATTTGCAGATCGCTGTAATTGCCTGGTTGGTTTTAGGCAGCAGAGCATAAATGCTACCGGTCTGCTTCATTTCCCCTGCCAGCTTTTCAGCACGCTCTCCGCGTCCAAAAAACATATCCGCACGTACCGGGCCATTGATTGCACCGCCAGTGTCTTGAGCAAATACGAGGCGTTGGTAAGTCTCATTACTGCCTGGCAATGTTGTAGTGATCCATAAAGGCGTTCCTAGCGGTATTATTTTTCTATCTACAGCGGCGCTGCGTTCCGGCGTCAATGGTACGTTTAGGGATCCTCTGGGACCGAACTCAAGGTCTTTTCTTACGTTAAAGAAAACATAGCTGGGATTTTGGTTCTTAAGTATGTCTGCTTCTGCCGGGTGAGAAGACAGCCACTGTCTGATGGTATCAAGCGATACCTCCTCACGTGTGAGCTCGCCTTGTTCAATCAGTTTCTTGCCAATGGCAACATAGGGATGGCCATTTTGGTCAGCATAACCAACGCCGATCATGCTGCCATCGGCTAGCTGAATACGCCCTGATCCCTGAATATGCAGGAAAAAAGCTGCATCTGCATCATCAACCCAGAGAATCTCCTGCCCTTTGAGTGGGGAGTCGCTGTTATCTATCTCTTGGCGGCTGTAATACGGGATGACAGTGTTGCCCTCTATCCGTCCGCGCACTCGTTGATCCTTTAATTCAGGAAAGCGTGAGCCTAGCTTTACCGTAAGCATGTCTTTTGGGGGTTGATAGAGAGGGTAGTTGTAACGTGGGTTGGGTTGCATGCTGCCATTGAGGGTGGGTTCGTAATACCCGGTGATGAGGCCTTGGTTTTTGCCTGCGGTTCCAATGATGTTGTGTGGAATGAAATGCGCTTCGAAGAAATCACGCATTTCATCATCTGTTGTCAATGGGAGGGTATCGATGGCGCTGCAGATGGTTTTCCACTCAGGCTGAGATTTGCTGAGCCTGGGGCACTGTTGCCTGAGTGCAGGCAGCGCTTCGCTAAGAGTGTCTTGTTGCCAGCCCGCGAGGGTATCCCAGCATATCGCCTTGTTAATACCGGGCGGTGGAGGGCTTACAGTGCTACATCCATTTAGAAGGATAAGGAGGCTGCTGCTGAGAAAGAGGCGGGGGGAGAAAAAGCGACGTGTCACGCGGGTAAACATTTTTAATATTCCTATTTAATATTCCTGCCAATGTACCGTAGGCCTGCATCTTGCTTGCTTCTTAATGGCGTTGCAATAGCTATGCTGAATTTGATCAGAGTTGTGTTCGAAATGGGTCGGTTGGCTGCTTTGGGCGGTATTTATATGCCGCAGGAAAGAGATGTGAGGCAAAGTTTGACCGCAAACAGGGCTCAAATACAGTCAGGAAAATAGGTAGTAAAAAATAGGTAGTAATAAATATTTAGGAGATATTTTATGATTATTGAGAAAAGTATGATTTCTATGAGCTCGGAGCATCAGAAGTCAGAATCGATCAGTTATTTCCAGGAGGGTAATCTATCCGGTTTTGGGCAGCAGTTCGTTCAGGCTAGTTCGCTATTAGGAGAGGCGCAGGCAGTGCAGGGTCTCTCCGGTGATGATGCATTAAGTGCTGAGCGAGGCGCTGCTTTTTTAGTGATGACAGAAAATGGCTTGCAGTTTAGTTCTATCGAAGAGCAGCGTGCTACGCAAGTGCAGCAAAGTTTAACTCAGGCTAACCTGTTTAAGGCACTGTTTGAAGCAATAACCGGAACTGAGCTGCCCGTTGAAAAAACGGGTTTTATGCTGAATGATAATTCCATTGAGGATTTTTCAGGCGGGCGGGTGCAGCGATCTTCGGCAACAGATTTTCTGTCAGAGGTTAAAACAGTCAAAATGACCGTCAATCTGTCGCGTTCCGTTGAAGAACACGAGATAACCCGTTTTAATGCAGGTGGTATTGTCAAAACATCGGACGGTGTTGAAATTGGCTTCGACATGGCGATGACAATGGAGCGCCATTACTCTTCGACAGAAACATTTAGTTTCTCAAAAGAGGTGCGTTATAAAGACCCTTTGTTGCTTAATTTTGATGGTAGCTCCGCGCAGCTGTCAGATGCCTCTTTTGTATTTGATATCGATGCAGATGGTGAGTCTGAGTGGCTTGCTTATTTGACCGGTGCAAGCGGTTGGTTAGGATTGGATAAAAATAATAATGGTAAAATTGATGATGGTTCTGAGTTATTTGGAGGTAAGACAGGCCAGGGGTTTGAAGAGTTAAGTCGCTATGATGATGATAGAAATGGATTTATTGATGCGGCCGATAGTGTCTTTGATGATCTGTTAATCTGGAATAAAACCTTGCAGGCTGATCAGTTATTATCCCTGGGGGAAAGTGGTGTGGGGGCGATTTATACGGGATCTGAAAATTCTCCTTTTGACTTAAAAGCCGATGATAATCAAGATATTGGGCGCGTTACTAAAAGTGGAATATATCTTACGGAGGCGGGCGATGTGGGGTCTGTTCAGCAGGTCGACATGGCAGTGTGAAGGTAGACATCTGTGAAAATTACTTATTTAAATTCTTAATACCCGGATGTCAGGTAATTAGGTAAAATCGGGGTGTGTAAGTTGAATTCTCGGGTTTCTTAAATGCTCGGGTATCTTAAGGAGTTCTTATGTCTGTCTTATACCGGCGAGTATGTGTGCTTGTCTGCTCGCTCCGGGCTTTTTTGATGCCTATGTTGATACTTGTCTTAATACCAACAGTATCGCAATCAGCTGAAAAGAACAGCGTTGGGTTGGAGCAGATGCGTCTGGCGTCTGCTGTTGGGGCGCGATGCTCTGGTTTTTATGATGGTGTGTACGCATTACTGCATAATATGGAGAAGGAGGCGGATAAGGAATCCTTAACGGTCATCAACAGTAATTGGCCTGGTGTGAATAAGCGGTATGTATTTCGTCAGTCTACGTCTGCGATGTTACTGACAGATATTTTTATTCGACAGATGAACCAAACGTTTGAGCCCAAGCAGTTGTTTTCACTACAGAGCTTCGCAGAGGATTATGTGAATAGTCGAAAAGCGGCAATGGCGTGGACGAATCAGTCGGTTATGAACGATATCCAGAAGCAACAGCGCGAGCAGTGTGAGCATATACTTCAGATTACCAAGCGTAACGGTACTTTGAGGGATGATATGATTAACAATGCTATGCAGAAAAGATCCGTGGCTTTAGGTGTGGATCTTAAAATGATGGAGTAAAAAACTGCAGCTAGCGGTTAATATTAGCTGCAGTTATGCACTGTGCTAGGCTAAGTGCTTTGCTTCCAGGCGGCGTGCGTGTGATGCGCCAACCCGACAACCATAAACACCTACTTCACCTTTCCAGCGCATCCACTCTGAAAATTGGCCGATAGCATCAAACATCTGTGCGATTGATGTAGCCTGCTTTTCTTCAGGGTTGTCAAATGCGCCCATCGCCTGAAGTTCAGCTTGAATGCGGCGATCGTCATTAGTGATGCCTGTAAATGTCTTGCTCATTAGTTAGCTCCAATAGTCGAAAAACCTAGACTAAAGTTTACGCTTACATTGTGCGATGCACAATAAAATAATGAGGGTTACTTGGGGGCCTCGGCTAATAAGGCGTGAATGCCTGCAATATCTTTTTCTGAAAGTTTATCTTCAGGTAGCGTGGATTCCAGACCTTGGGTCAGGCGCTCGTAGAATTGCTGCGGATTTTCTTCCGTATCAGCGATAGCAAGGCTGACGTGGCCGAGTAGGTAGCTTGAGTAAAAGCGGCGGTCATCGTCACCTGTCAGTTCTTGTTGCAGAAGCCAGTTATATAACGTGTCAGCATTAGTTTGGGACATGTCAGAATGTTTCCATTGATTTCAATTGTAAGGCATAGACTTTGCCATCGTCTTCGACCTGTTTAAGTTTGACAATCATATAGTCGAGCGCTGGGGCATACCAGATATAGGTTTCGCGAGACGCGTCAGGTCCCCGGTCCATCTCTACTTTGATGGTGTCATACTCGCCCATGGGTGATTGTATTTTTTCATGGCCTATAATGTTGAAGTCGTAAACTTTCATCCGGCCACCATCAGCTACCTTGTAGCTCAGAGGCCCTTTTTTATCTGCTTTCAGGTCCATGCGCATCTGCAGCTGATAGCTAAGTTTGTCTTGGGTGGATTCAGAGATGTCCATCTTCCATGGTTTGTCATCAACATCGTTGTTGACGCTCATCGCGGACCAGTCAAAAGCAAGCTTGACCTCTTTCTTTTTTCCCAATACCAGCTTTTTGTAATGGTAGTTTTGCGGAACTACCTGAGACTGGTTGAATGTGACGGTGCTTTTTTCCTCCAGAGAGGCAATCATCGCGCTGGCGTAAGTGCGAAACAGCCATTGTCCATCAGCGGTCTGGGTAAGTGAGCGCTCCACCTCTCCTTTTAGTGCGATACCGGCATCCCATTCAGATGTATAAATCGCTTTAAAAGAGGTGATTGGCGGCGTTGCGCCGGCGTGCGCTGTTAAGGATAAAAGCAAGGCTGATGTTGCAGCTCCCTGGCGCATTAGTCCCTGAAAAAATGATGGCATAGTTGAATTCCTTTAAAGCAGGTTTAAGCCTCGTATCTTAATCTGAAGCCAGAGGCGGGCAAAAGTTCATCATTCAGGTAGATGTCATTTGCTTCAAACCGAACCCGATCAGCACAGATCCATTCTATGGCAAGTGGATAGGCGATATGTTCGCGAGCGTGCACTCTTTTTTGTAAGCTAAGTTCATCATCTTTGTCGATAATCGGGACGATAGCTTGTACAAGGAGAGGTCCGCCATCCAGCTCTTCGGTAACAAAATGTACCGTGCATCCATGTTCACAGTCACCTGCAGCTAGAGCGCGTTGATGTGTGTGCAGGCCTTTGTATTTAGGGAGTAACGAAGGGTGAATATTTAACATACGACCAGAATAATGCTCTACAAATGCAGACGAAAGGATGCGCATAAAACCGGCAAGTACTACCAGGTCTGCTTGCTGAGAGTCGATTCTACGACGCATCTCTTCATCAAATTCTTCGCGTGAAGCGTAGGCTTTATGATCAATATGGCAGGTTGGAATGCCGGCATTGGCTGCGCGTACCAGTCCGTATGCATCCGCTTTGTTGCTTATAACCTGAACAATCTGGCCGTGTATGCGGCCAGATTCGATTGCATCGATAATCGCTTGCAGGTTAGAGCCACTTCCCGAAATCAGTACTACAATCCGTTTCAGGGACATTGCTTTACTCCGCGGCGATCAGCTCTACTTGCTCTTCGCCATCTTGTGCTGTGTCGATATGGCCAATAACCCAGGCATTTTCGCCGCTGGCTTGCAGCAGTGAGAGTGCTTTATCGGCATGTTCGGCGGGGACGCAGATAACCATGCCTACACCGCAGTTGAAAGTGCGGTACATTTCACGGGATTCAACGTTACCCGCAGATTGCAGCCACTGAAATACACCGGGAAGCGTCCATGAGTTAGTATTGATGACCGCTTTTGCATTAGCTGGCAGGACGCGAGGAATGTTTTCCAGTAAGCCGCCGCCAGTGATGTGAGAAAGTGCATTAACCTGGCCGTTTTTGATCAGGTTGAGAACCGATTTTACATAGATGCGTGTCGGTTCAAGCAGTGCGTCTCTGAGCTTGCGTCCTTCAATGTCCTGCTCCAGGTCCGCCGCGGACACTTCGATGATTTTTCGAATCAGCGAGTAGCCGTTTGAGTGTGGGCCGGAAGAGGCCAGACCGATCAGTGTGTCGCCAACGCTGACCTTGCTGCCATCAATGATTTCAGATTTCTCCACAATGCCGACGCAGAAACCGGCGAGATCGTAATCGTCACCCTCATACATACCCGGCATTTCAGCCGTTTCGCCGCCCACCAGTGCTGCGCCTGATAGCTCACAGCCCTTACCGATACCTTCAACAACATCAGCAGCCATATCAATGTTAAGCTTGCCGGTTGCGTAATAGTCAAGGAAGAAGAGGGGCTCAGCACCCGCAACTACCAGATCGTTGACGCACATGGCGACCAAATCGATACCAATGGTGTCGTGTTTGTGCAACTCCATTGCAAGACGAAGTTTTGTGCCGACGCCGTCTGTACCAGAAACCAGAACAGGTTGTTTATATCCTGCTGGGATTTCGCACAGCGCTCCAAAACCGCCGAGCCCGCCCATAACCTCAGGGCGTGCTGTGCGTTTGGCAATACTTTTAATTCGATCAACTAATGCATTTCCTGCATCAATATCAACGCCAGCGTCTTTGTAACTCAGGGATGTTTGGTCAGAACCAGTAGACATGCAATGCAACCTTCCAGACAGGGTGAAATGACAGGTGAAAAAATATGCGCAGCATTCTAACAGGTTGCGCGAGTGGCGGCTATTGTATGTTAAAGTTTTCAGTTTGAATTACTCATCGGCTGTGTTTTTGCTTGTGTTATTGGGTGTTTTATTGAGAGTGCTTAACGTTAAATATCTGATGAGCTTGTTTTTTGTTATGTGCATAGCGCTGAGCGCAACGTACTCAAGGGCTGAGCCTGTAAAAAATCTTTACCAAAGTGAGCAGTTAGTAGCCAAAAGCCTGGCGCTGCCTGGCGCTGTTCTCATTAAATCAGGAATGAAGCAGGTATTGATGAAGGTTAGCGGGTCGCCGGGGGCTGCCGATATCGTTGATGAATTACCCTCAGTCTCAGCGCACTACCTGCGTGAGTTTCGTCTTGAGTCTACGCGTGAGGTTGTCACGGATGCTCAAAGAAATGACTATCTTGCCCAGCGTTTAGTATTGCAGTTCGAGCCGGAGGCTATTAATTCGCTGTTATCAGGGCATGGCATCAAGCCGTTAGGTAAGTACCGGCCCAGATTGCTTATTTGGCTGCTGGGCGACGTCGATAACGCAACCTTTGTCGGTTATAAAAAGGTAATATTGGAGCATGCCGCTGCTCTGGCGTTTCCTGCCGATGTGGTACTTGACCAAGGCCGGAAATTGAAACAAAACAATGAAAGGCTGTCGGATCGTATCCGTTATCGCACAAAAGCCTTTGGAAAAGTATGGGTTGTTGTTGTATCGATCGATTCAGATAACCGCTTTGTATGGCGTTTGCCCGACCTTGATGACTCACCATGGCACTCCGTTAAAGGAAGGTTCGTTGAAGAGGTGCCCTCGGTTTTTCAATTGTGGATTGAGTCTTCGGGAATTAAGGTGGTCAGTCAGGACGCCATCTACCTAAATACTCAGCAGATAACCGTGACAAGTGTTAAAAATGTGGCAGACTATGCCGCAATTATGGAATATGTCCTGTCATTGTCATCCATTTATCGTGTGGAAGTCGTTTCTTTGAGTCATGAAGTATTAACTCTATCCGTACAAAGCCCATTAAAGGTTGCTGCGCTCACGCAAGTCTTGAGCCTGGATAGCAGAATGATGTTGATGCGGCTTTTACAGGGCGGGGATGCTATATCTCTACGTTGGCGCTGGATTGGAACACGAGGAAAGTAGGTTTAATGGAAAATGTTATTACTTCGCAGCGTTTGTTTATGCTGCTTATTATTATTGTTGTCGGTATGTTGCTGTATTTATTAGGGCCTATATTATCACCTTTTCTGGTGGGGGCTCTGCTGGCTTATTTAACAGATCCACTCGCCGACCGGCTTGAAGTGGCGGGGGTGTCACGTACCTCTGCGGTCGTGATTGTGTTCGTTATTCTGACAACTATTGTTACCTTGCTGGTGTTGTTGTTCATACCTAAGCTGAGTCATCAGATTCAGGTAATGATTAAGCAGGTGCCAGCGGTTATTGCTTTGTTTGAGGAAAAGGCTGTCCCTGCTATCCAGGCGTACCTGGGCGATGGCGTTTCCTTCGGTGATTTGCAGTCGTTTAAAAATCTTATCGCCAGTCACTGGGAAAAAACCGGGGATATTATGGCGCAGATTGCGTCTGGGCTGACACGCTCCGGTTTAGCGGTAGTCGGCTGGATTGCTAATCTGTTATTGATACCTGTTGTGACATTTTATCTTTTACGGGACTGGGATGTCATGATGGAAAAAATTGCTCATCTGTTACCGCGTAATATTGAGCCTATCGTGTCGCGCTGGGCAAAAGAAAGTGATGAAGTTTTGGGCGCTTTTATCAAAGGGCAGTTGCTGGTTATGTTGGCGCTTGGTTGTGTGTATGCCGTTGGATTGTGGTTGGTGGGTTTAGATTTAGCTTTGTTGTTAGGAATGTTAGCCGGATTGGCTAGTATTGTTCCTTATATGGGCTTTATTGTTGGGATCTTTGCTGCAGGGATCGCTGCATATCTTCAGTTTCATGATCCGATAATCCTGATGTGGGTGGCGGCCGTATTTGCTGTGGGTCAGGCTTTGGAAGGTATGGTGTTAACACCCTTAATGGTTGGCGATAAAATTGGTTTGCATCCAGTGGCAGTGATTTTTGCTATTATGGCAGGCGGGCAGCTATTTGGTTTTGTTGGTGTGTTGATTGCGCTTCCGGTGGCCGCTGTAATTATGGTATTTTTGCGCCACGTTCATGATGGTTATAAAAGCAGTCATTTATATGGTCCTCAAGCGTTGGCAGAGCAAACTGAAGATGAATTACCGCAAGCACAGGATATAGACGTTAATGAAAAGCGCTAATGCGCCACAACAACTTCCGCTTGGTGTTTCCCTCAGGGATGATGCAAGATTTGAGAATTACCAAATAGGCAGTAATGGTCTTGTTTGTGCCATGCTTCGTCAGGCAGCGGTAAGGGAGGGAGAGTCTTTCCTGTATATCTGGGGGGCGCAAGGTTCCGGGTGCTCTCATCTGTTACAGGCGGCGTGTCATGCAGCAGAGCCACGTAAGCTGACGGCGGTCTATTTGCCGTTGAATGAGCTGCTTAATTTAAGCCCGGTAATTCTTGAAGGTATGGAGCATCTCGATCTGATATGCGTCGACAACGTCGAGGCGGTTTCCGGAAAGCCTGAATGGGAAGAAGCCTTGTTTCATTTGTATAATCGGATTCGCCAGGAACAGAATACGCTGATTGTGGCAGCAAACTCAGCGCCGAGGCAGCTTGAAATTCAACTGCCTGATCTTGTCTCTCGCTTAAGCTGGGGTGCTGTTTTTAACGTGGCAGCGCTGAATGATGATGACAAAGTGCAGGCGATACAACTACGTGCAAAAATTCGCGGCATAGATCTGGCTGAGGATGTTGCTAAATACCTGGTACATCATGCCAGTCGTAGTATGAATGATTTGTGCCTTATGCTTGATCGTTTGGATAAGGCGTCCCTGATGGCTAAAAGAAAAGTTACCATTCCTTTTATTAAGCAGGAAATGGGCTGGTAGCTTATGTATTAGTAGCCTATGCATAAACAGGAGCGTAAATAGCGCTCCTGATCCTCTGGTTACACTTTTAATGATAAGCCTCGTTAAGTAATGTGCTTGTGAAGCGCCAGGAATAAATAATATGTCTACAGATGATCAAAGAACCGTCCGTGATTTTTTTGCACGTGATGAAGAAGAGCAGCAAGCATTTCTGGATCAAACATGGTGTGATAATTGTCAGGCAGCGGATTTAGGGATGCATACGCCGCTTGAGTATCTGCTGGATGGAACTATTTTTGTAGAAGGCACTTGTAATAAGTGTGGTCAGCAGGTCTTTACCGAATTAACGGAAGACGAGCTGTAACAGAGTCGTATTGATATAAGGTTGAATAGTGTCTTCATTTGATAATCGCTTTGGTGGAGCGCGGCGCCTTTATGGTGTCGAGGGCGTAGATCGTTTTCGAGAGTCTCATGTATGTGTTATCGGCATTGGCGGTGTTGGCTCATGGGTGGCAGAGGCATTGGCGCGGTCAGGCATAGGTGAAATTACGCTGATTGATCAGGACGATATCTGTGAAACTAATATTAACCGGCAGATTCATGCACTGGATGGCACGATCGGGCAATCTAAAATTGCAGTGATGGCCGAACGCATTCGTTTGATCAATCCTGAGTGTCTTGTGCATGAAGAGCATGCGTTCGTTAATCGTGAGAATATTCCTGAATTGATCCGCGACTGTTTTGATTATGTGGTTGACGCTATTGATAGTGTTAAGGATAAAGCGGCGCTTATCGGATTTTGTAAGCGTTTTAAAATACCTATTGTGACGGTGGGCGGCGCTGGTGGGCAGTTGGATCCGACATGTGTCAGCGTGATCGATCTATCTAAAACCTATAATGACCCTTTGGCAGCTAAGGTCCGTTCTGTATTAAGACGCCATTATGGATTTAATAAAAACGGTAAAAAGTTTGGTATTGAGTGTGTTTATTCCACGGAGCAACTGCGCTATCCACAAGCTGATGGATCGGTTTGTGCTCAGAAAATAATCGCTGATGGCCAGACCAAGCTGGATTGTGATGGTGGCTTTGGTGCCGCTAGTGTTGTGACGGCAACATTCGGCATGGTTGCAGCGTCACGCGTGTTGAATAAAATAATGGCCAGAGTGGATGTTGGCCAGGGTTAAAAAGCTTAACAAAGGCTGAATCTGTAGCTATAATGCTACACTACCAGCCAGTAAATTGAATTCAGCGATTCACTCATGGATGGAGGTATCGTCAAATGTTGGAGTTACAAGGAAATGGCTCGGCTCATGTTGATTCTAATCAACGAACTAAGTGGGGATACTTTGTATGTTAATGTTGAACCACTGTTATCAAATGCCGAGTTTGACAGATGATGGTATAGAGAAAGGTTTATCCAGCAACTCAAAGACTGTTTGCTTGTTAAATCCTCATAGCAAAATCAATGACGTTGTTACAGAAGCCGAATTGCGCTTGCTGGCTGAATGGTCTGTCCCGGATCTGGTGCAGGTACTTAATTTCCCTGAAGAAAGTATTGATCTTTATGCTGATGACTACGTCATTTTTCATGAGCGTGCCGGGCGCGTTATCGAGGCCTTGCTGGGGTGTATTAAAACCGATCTTATAGCGGTGCGCTTCGGTGTTGGTGGCGTTGTTACTGACTTAAATGTGCCTTTTGAGCTCAATGAAGCTTTTCTGACAAACTTGTGGCGTCATGAGCGTCCGATCAGTCACTGGATTAGAAAAGAGAGTGATGATCTGATGGAGGTGGCAATATTAGGGCGCTCTTATGCTTTAGCCGCTGCATCACTTGATGTGCAGCATATGAGTGGTATGGATCGCTTGGAAGCTATTGAAAACCAGTGCTATGATGCTTATCTGCGTCAAATTTATCTGCGTGCATTTAACCTGTATGGGATTTTTCCATTGGCTCATGAAGAGCTGGGTATTCGGGGGATCGATCCTTGGATGCAGGTGGCAGCCGCTAGAGATATTGTTCCTGCCCGTTGCACAGGTCGTCAATTGGAGCTGTTTGCGCGCAGGCAGTTCAGGGATTTTAAAATTCCTTTTGAAGTGTACTCGATCTTAAAGCACCTGCCTCAACGCCTGAGTATTCCTGCGAGAATGGCGGTCACAGACTGGGCTGCGTTATTACAAAATGAGTTGTCTGCTTCCTGGTTACGCGGTGAGACAGGCCAGTGGCTCGAAAAAGCATTGGACTCTATTACCGATTCTGAGAATTCAGATGCTCAGGGGTATATGCTGGGGGCTTAGCGCTCTGGTTAATACTTCTCTGGTTAATAGTTCTCGAGTTAATAGCTCTCTAGTCGGTCACTTTGCCGCGCATTGCTTTGGTTTTTCCGCGCTTATTCTTACTATCGAGCCTTCTGGTTTTAGACCCTTTTGTTGGTTTAGTCGGCCTGCGTACTTTTTGTGGTGTTGTCACGCTTTTGATAAGTTCGAGCAGTCTCGCTAAAGCCGCTTCCTTGTTTTTTTCCTGAGTGCGGAACTGCTGGGCCTTAATGACAATAATGCCTTCTTTGTTGATCCTCTGATCGTTTAGATTGAGTAACTGTTGTTTGTAATAGTCGGGTAAAGAGGAGGCAGTCACATCAAAGCGTAGATGGATAGCGCTGGATACTTTATTGACGTTTTGCCCTCCCGCGCCTTGGGCGCGAATGGGTATCATTTCAATTTCTTCATCTTGGATAATGATGTGCTTGGATATTTGTAGCACTGAATAATCAGCCTTTTGATTAGATTAATTCTGTCAGATCAGCTATGCCAGATGTAAATATATCAGGTTTGAGCACTCAGAAAAGCCGCTATGTGCTTCTCTGAGTGAGGGCGTCTGAGCTATTAATTGAAGTCGGCTATTTAGTTGCAGTCGCCCAGGCGCTTTCCCTTCCATGTCGTCTTCATCTCCATCATTAATCCTTGCATAGACATCGCTATCGTTGCTTTTCCTTTTAGGTTGGTGTCGTTCGCCTGCATATCTCCGTAGCCTGTCATTTGGTTACCTTGAACGTCGCAGCTCATTTTCCATTTTATATGTTGCCCGGAAGCACTTACATCGGTTGCTGTGCAATTGCCACGGGTTTGTTTGGCAAAGCGATCTGCGCTGATGGTGTCTTCGTTGATGCACTCGATGTTGGTATTGATGATGGGTTGGGGGAGCATCGGCATTGTTGCTTGACTGGTGATCTCCCATTTGCCGGCATTAAAGGGAATACTGTCTGTCGCAAAGGCGTTAACGGATATTGTAGCGATTGATGCGCTGATCAAAACGGCGCAAAGCATCGGTGTTTTCATGTGAAATCTCTTCGCAAGTAATAAAGTACTGTAACTGTCGTATCATCTCAGTTGCAGAGATCAGGGTCTAGAGCTAACGGTATGGCGATAAGGGTCTGATAGAAATTTATTCATGGGCCTTATGCGCGTCAATCAGCGACAGTTAATCAGGATTTACGTATAATCCCTCGTCGTTTTAGTTTAATTGGGAGAATCATTATGTCTCACACTGTGGTGTGTGCCCTGTATAAGTTTGTTGCTCTGGATGATTATCAGGAGCTGCGTGCGCCCTTGTATGATGTGATGAAGAGCAATGCTGTGCGTGGCACACTGTTATTGGCCCAGGAAGGTATCAATGGCACGGTTTCAGGTACGCGAGAAGCGATTGATGCATTACTAGCCTGGTTGAAGTCTGATGCGCGTTTGGCAGATATTGATCATAAGGAATCCTTGCATGAGCGCCAGCCGTTTAAGCGCACCAAAGTGAAGCTTAAGAAAGAGATTGTAACGCTTGGCGTGGAAGGCATTGACCCTAAAAGAGTGGTGGGCACTTATGTTGAGCCCAAAGACTGGAATGCATTAATTAGTGATCCTGATGTAGTGCTGGTGGATACGCGTAATGATTATGAGGTGCAAGTCGGTACTTTTCGGCATGCAGTCAACCCACAGACAGAAAGTTTTCGCGAGTTTCCAGAGTATGTTAAGCAGCATATGAATCCCGCTAAACAGAAAAAAGTAGCGATGTTCTGCACGGGCGGAATTCGTTGCGAGAAATCAACGGCGTATATGAAAGAGCAAGGCTTTGATGAGGTATACCACCTTAAAGGCGGAATTCTGAAATATCTGGAAGAAGTCCCGCAGGAAACATCTTTGTGGGAAGGTGAGTGTTTTGTTTTTGATGATCGGGTTACGGTGAATCATCAGCTTGAAAAAGGTCAGTATGATCAGTGTAATGCCTGTCGTATGCCGATCACCGAAGCAGACAAAAATAGCGAGCAGTATGTACCAGGGGTTAGTTGTCCGCATTGCTTTGGTAAACACACCGATGAGCAAATGCAGCGTTTTGCTCAGCGAGAAAAACAGATGCAGCTAGCCATGTTGCGGGGTGAGGGTCATATAGGAGAGGCGGCTGTCTTGACCATGCAAGAGCGCCGTGAAGCGAAGCGCCTGGAGCGTCAGCGCCAGTTGGCCGAACAGGAACAAAAGCAGCAACAAAAGCAGCAGCAAAAGTAAAAGTAACACAGGAGTTGTGATGCAGGTATATCGTTTATTAGGTACGTTAAATACTCAATTACAACGAAAGTTATTGGTGGACGCGCTTCTGTCCTGTGGCTGGGAGCTAACGTTTTCTAATGAAGATGACGATGCTCTCAGGCATAAGAATATTAAGCTCAATATTGAAGGTGAGGGCTGCATGTTGCTGAATGCCGGTTTTGAAGGGAGGCCTGAAGATATTTCATCTCTTTTGGACTGCCTGGATAGGCATCCTATCCATTATTCCTTAGACCTGTTCGGTGATTCTGCTCGCCTTGTCAGGCGCTTTATTAAGTAATCTGCGTGCTGCATAGCTGCTATTAGTGCAGCACAAGTGCTTCTTAGCGAACATATTTTTAGGTTATTTCACAATTCAGATAATAAGTCGCTTCAGCTGTGCTATAACTTTTAACAAGTAATTTCTGTTAGGGAGAGTGACATGACGGACTCTGAAGGACGGCATTTGCGTCGTTTTGAGTGTCTATTAGCGGCTATTGATCAAATCGTCGTGAGGTTAAGCAGTACCGGAGAAATCAAAAAAGTGAGTGCCGGCAGTGCCAGTTGGCTGAAGCCCGATGCGATGATTTCAAGAACGTTTACTGCATTATTCCCTGATGAAGTTGCCGGCCATATTGCTGCAATGACGAAAAAAGCATTGGAAAGCGGAGAGCCGCAAAAGTTAACGCTGTCGATGCAACCTGAGCATTCTTTTCACTGGCGTGAACTTGGGTTAACCACCGCCCAAACCTGGGATACAACCTTGGTTGCTGTCGATGAAACTGAGTTGATCTGGGTTGCGCGTGATGTGTCAGTTTCCAGGCGTAATCAACAAAAGTTATTTAATCAGGCGCAACGTGACCCATTAACCGGTGCATATAACCGCCGCTCTTTACTGACTATTCTTGACCACTCGATTGCTCAGGCACAGCGATACGATTGGGTATGTTCATTTTTGTTGATCGATATTGATAACTTCAAGCAGATCAATGATCAATACAACTGGGACACCGGGGATAAAGTATTACAGCAGTTTGTAAAAGCGATGCATGGCTTCCAGCGAACCGCAGATTTTTTTGCCCGTTTTTCTGATGACCGCTTTGTGATGTTTTTACCGGAAACTAACCGGGAACAGGCGTTGCTGGCGGCAGAGCGTGTGCGTAAATTGGCGGCCGAGCTGCAGGTTTCATCTGCTTCCGATGACGCTGAAGACAGCCTGAATTTTACTGTCTGTATTGGTGCAGCTACATTGCGTGATGCGAAAGATACCCCTGAAAGTATCTTGAAGCGAGCAGAAGAGAACCTGTTTGTCGCTAAACAAAGTGGTGCCAACCGAGTGGAAGGCGAGCCCTGGCGTTAATAAGCAGCTAAAAACCTATTAGCTCATCAAGTGCTTATTGGCTTAGTTATCAAACGATACTTTCTGGCGTTCGTCTACGCCGCCAGATTGCCCCTCCTGAAAAGATCAGTAACGACAGCCATATCAGTGAAAATGTCACAAAATCACCCTTATCAAACGGTTCGCCTAAAATGAGCACTGCGCTTAACAGTTGAAGTGTCGGCGCAAGATAAGTCATAACGCCAAGTAATGTCAGGCTTAATCTGTGAGCCGCTGCCGAAAAAGCCAGTAAGGGTAATGCGGTGAGCACACCTGCAAGTATGAGGAGCAGGCCGTCCAGACTCATGCTGAAGTGCTGCTCACCCTGTATTAATAACCAGACCCAATAAACCGCAGCAAAGGGGAGTAGAAGTATGGTTTCCAGCATCAGGCCGGTGACAGTATCTACTTGTGTTTTTTTACGTATCAGCCCGTAAAGCCCGAAGCTGATCGCCAAAGATAGTGAAATCCATGGGAACTCGCCAATCCCTATAATCTTGAAGCCAACACCGCATGCCGCCAGAAAAATCGCTACCTTTTGATAAACGGCCAATGATTCTTTAAAGAAAATAACGCCTAAACAGATCGCAATCAGCGGGCTGATAAAGTAGCCGAGGCTGGCTTCTACCGCACGATTAACACTAACCGCCCAGATATACAGGCACCAATTGGCTCCGATAAGTAGAGAAGAGCAAAACAGGGCTAATACCAGACGCCGGTTTAGCAGTGCGGATTTGGCGCGGGCCCAGTGGCGGGTGAGTGTCAGGATGATAGCGACAAAAATAAATGACCAGATAATGCGGTGAAGGAGGACTTCAGTAGCCGGGATGTGTTTTAACAGACTGAAAAACACGGCAAAGCTGCCCCATATGGAGTAGGCGAACAGGGCAAGTAGTAAGCCGCGATTAGACTCAGTCACAATAGGCATTCCCGAAATTAAAGAGGAATTTTAACAGTAGTATCTAATACAGCAAGGAAACACATTGTTGTATTAAAAGAGTGTACAAGAAAGGCAGCGGTAAAGCTGATTTGAGATAAGCTTGTTGCTGAAAATGGATCTGATTCATTAGGTGTGGATGCGAGCCCCGCTTTTTGCAAGCGAGGCGCATTTATCACATAGAAATGATATCAGGATGACGCTTCAGGCAATTTATCATTGCATGCATCTCTTCTTCTGTTCCGATAGTGATGCGCAAGTGGTTATCAATGCCTGGGCGGCTGAAATGTCTTACCAGAATCTGATGAGTTCGTAAAAATCCCATTAACTCAGCCGCTTCAATATAGCGATGTGAGGCAAACACAAAGTTGGTTTTCGATGGGATAATCTTAAAGCCCAGCGCTAATAGCTGCTCGTTTGTCCATTCCCGTGTTTTAATGATCTGCTGTGTGGTTTGCGTAAAATACGCAACGTCTTTAATGGCGGCAGTCGCAGTCACCTGGGCGAGCATATCCAGTGGATATGAGTTGAAGCTATTTTTGACGCGCTCTAATCCATCGATGAGTTCAGCGCTACCGATAGCAAAACCCACCCGCATTCCGGCTAAAGAGCGAGACTTAGAGAGTGTTTGGACGACTAATAGGTTAGAGTATTGCTCTACCAGCTTGATGGCTGTTTCTGCACCAAAATCCACATATGCTTCATCCACAACGACAACGGATTCAGTGTTACGTTGCAGCAGGGCGTTTATTTGATCCAGCGTTAATGCTCTGCCTGTCGGGGCATTAGGGTTGGCGAATATGATACCGCCATTCGCTTCTGAGTAGTCATCCAGCGCAATACAGAAGTCGTCTTGTAAAGGGATGTGCCTGACGTCGATGCCGTACAGGTTGGCGTACACATCATAAAAACTGTAAGAGATGTCGGGCATCAATAGCGGTTCAGGATGGCGAAAGAAAGCCATAAAAGTATGCGCTAATACCTCATCAGAACCATTGCCTACAAATACTTGATCGGTTTTAACATGGAAATGATCAGCCAGTGATTGCTTAAGCGCTGACGAGTCAGGGTCAGGATAAAGACGTAGTCGGTCAGTATCAAACTGATGGATCGCTTCAAGCACCATTGGAGAGGGTGGAAACGGATTTTCATTGGTATTCAGTTTAATAATA
The DNA here is from genome assembly GCF_900113275.1 of Neptunomonas qingdaonensis. Taxonomy (GTDB): domain Bacteria; phylum Pseudomonadota; class Gammaproteobacteria; order Pseudomonadales; family Balneatricaceae; genus Neptunomonas; species Neptunomonas qingdaonensis. The sequence continues at coordinate 179,769 of NZ_FOOU01000006.1, read as the reverse complement.
TTGCTACCCTTTGGCTGTTCACCCGGTACATAAGGGGTCAGACTCCGGATCGCTTCACTCCAGTATTTGCTCATGGCAATCACTCATTTTTAATGCTGGGAAGCCAATTTGGCAACCCGTTAAACAGGAGAGCGGAGCATAGCAAAAAAGCAGCAGGGTGAACATTGATCCGTTAGGCGTTTTTATATTTGCTGTTTTCAGTTTCGTTTCAGTTTCAGTCTTTACAGTAAGCAACATCAAATGTGTTAAACATGTAAACATGTAAACATGTAAACAAAAACAAGAAAGACCTTTTAACCAGGAGTAATAACAATGAAAAAAGCAAGCCTAACCACAGCACTACTAATCGGCGCATCCGCAGCAATGCTAAGCACAGGTGCCGTCGCCGGCCCTAACAGTCAACTGACAGTTTCTGAAACAGCATCTGCTGAAGTTCAGGCTCAGGTTCAGGGCTGGTTAGCAGGTGATACAATCCGTGGTCGTAAAGACAAATGTTTTGGTATCGCGTTAGCCGGTGAGAACGATTGCAAGGCGGGTGCGGGTACGAGTTGTGAAGGTACATCCACAACCGACTTTCAAGCTAACGCCTGGACATTTGCGCCAAAAGGTACGTGTGAGTTCATTGTGACGCCTAATGGTGCAGGTTCACTTGAGGGCTAATCAATTGCCTCAGCAAACTGTCGTTGCTGGAGATCATCTGGGTGCCGGCCTTGGTTTAAAGGCCGAGCACCTTGACGATATTTTGGCGTTAGCTAGGTCACCGAAGGGAGGCGCTACTTCAATAGGTGATGATCTTTGGTTTGAGGTGCATACAGAAAACTATTTTGTTGCGGGTGGGCCTCGATTACATTATCTCAGAGCTATTCGTCAAAACTACGACCTCAGTTTTCATGGTGTCGGAGGGTCTCTGGGTTCTGATCATCAAAGCATGCCTGCGCATATTAAGCAGGTGAAGGCGTTGATCGATGAGTTTCAGCCTGCACTGGTGTCGGAACATGCTGTTTGGTCCAGATCAGGTGGTCAATACTTTGCAGACCTGATGCCATTACCTCGTACGCACGATGCGCTTCAGTCTTTGATTGATGGCATCGACTGTTATCAGTCAGGCATTGGTCGATCTATTTTAATTGAGAATCCCAGTAATTATCTGGATTTTACCAGTGAGATGGATGAACCTGAGTTTTTGGTCGAAGCGGCAAGGCGCAGCGGTTGTGGCTTACTTATCGACATTAATAACTTGTACATCAGTAGTAAAAATACCGGTATTGATGCATTTGCCTATCTATCGAAGATTCCTGCCGAACTGGTTGGTGAGCTACATATCGCAGGACATGATCCTGATCCTGAATTAGGGCAATCTCTGTTAATTGACAGCCATGCGGCCGCAGTCGATCTTTCGGTATGGGCGTTACTCGAGCAGGCATTGGATCTGTTTGGTCATCGGCCTGTGTTAGTTGAGCGTGATGCTAATATACCACCGTTTGCAGAACTGCTAAGCGAGCGTCAAACAGCGCAACGTTATTTAGACCAGTGGGCAGGTAAAAAATTAAGTCTGAGCCTCTAAGACGGAGCCTACATGACTGAGCCTGCAAGACTGACTTTATAAAAGGAGGTTCGCTAATGAGTGTGCATCATTATATCGATGCATTTACCCGCTATTTACGTAGCGGTGATGCCAGTGCTATGGGGCACTTTTGTGAAAACTCAGATCATATAAAGCGCCTGGCTGTTTATCGAAACGGTTTTTACAAAGGCTGCGTAGATGCACTAGCGGCTAATTTCCCCGTGTGCCAAAAATTGCTGGGAAGTGAGAGCTTCAGAAATGTCGCGCGGCTCTATGTTGATCTCTTTCCACCTCAACAAGGTACCTTGGTGGGATATGGGCAGAGCTTTCCAGGCTTTCTTGCTGACTTCATGAGCCAGCAGGGTGCAGCTGAACCGTCGTTACGCTCGTTGCTGTCGCTTAATGCCAAGGCCTCGGCCTCGCTCAATCTGGCTGATATAGCACGCCTGGATTATGCATGGTTAACAAGTCTGATGAGTGCTGATTCAGATAAAACATTAACGGCAGAGAATGCCACAATATTGATGGAGCAGGGCCACGATCTTGCCAGGGCGAGGGTGAGGTTAAATGCCAGTGTGTTACTGCTTAGCGTGGGCAGTGGCTCCTTGTCTGAATGGATTTCACTAAAAATACCTAACAATGATGAAGGGGCTCAGAATAGCGAATCCTCTGCTGCTGGTTTCGTTATGTTTTGGCGTGTGCAGGGCGCAGTGCAAGCGCGCGCATTGTCTTTAGCAGAAGTTGCACTTATGCAGGCTCTGCAGGGCGAGGGTAAGGGTAGGCTGCTGGGTGAAGCTTTTGATGCAGCATTAGAGGTGGACGAAAATTTTGAAGTCAGCGATGTTTTCTCCGCATGCTTACAAAATGAATTATTAGACATTGAAATGCTTTAGTGCCGGTTATAAAAAATAAGGAATAAATATAAATATGAATATGCTAGAAAAGTTACGTCAGTTTTATCTGCAAATTGGCCAGCAGTTGTCGCGGTTTTTAGAACCCTTGGCACTATTTTTTCTTCGTTTTATGGTGGCCAAAGTTTTTCTTGATTCGGGATTAACTAAGTGGGATGGTTTTTTAAAGTTTAATGTCGAAAAATACGACCTGTTTATGTATGAGTTTTTCTGTCCTGATCCCGTAAGGCCCGGCGCGTTGCAGCTTTGCAACCCGGAAACACTTGAGTATGTCGAAGGCTCTTTTGTTGTAAAAATAATCGAATTGCTCGCGGTGTCAGCCGGTGTTGTCGAGGTCTTACTTCCTATATTGCTGATACTCGGTTTGTTTTCTCGCTTCGCTGCATTAGGACTTATTGGTATGACACTGTTTATTCAGCTGGCTGTATTTCCAACATGGGATCATTGGATAAATCCTGCTTCATGGTGGGCGGCTTCCTTGCTGGTTATTGTTGCATGTGGCCCGGGAATCTTATCGATCGACAGATTGCTAGGTTTGGATGCAAAAGCAGCTACCGCTAAAAAACAGATCTAAATGGAAAAAGAGCACCAGGTTGCGGGTGCTCTTAAATGGCTATTTCACATGTTTTATGGGTAGCCGTTTAAGACATGTGATTATCGTTATAAGTAGCTGTGTTTTGTTACTCGTTTCTTCTGGAAGTTATGCTGCTGAGGAGCAGGGTAAAGCATCCAAGGGCTGCCTGAAACGCAGCCCATACAACCCCTGTTATTCGCCATAGTGTTATCTGTTAAGGCTACGCTTGTAGTTCCTTTAACTTATGAGAAACCGCTTCTAAGCCATTATTATTAAATGCATTTAAAAACGCAGAGCCAACAATGGCGACATCTGCATGCCCTTTGAGCGCGGCGATATCTTCGCTGCTGTTGATGCCAAATCCCACCGCTAATGGCAGCGGGGTAGATTGTCGGATCGTCTTTAGATAGCGCTGCATATGTTGCATCCTGGCGCTATCCTCGCCGGCAGCCAGTTGCCCTGTCACACCGGAGCGGCTGACACAATAAAGCATCCCCTGGGCTTGTTCGGTTACCAGCCGAATACGATCTTCGTGCATATCAGGAGTGATAAGCCAAATCGGTGAAATGCCTTTATCGGTAAGCGGAGTCAGCATGTCATGATGGTCTATTGGCAGGTCAGGAATAATCACACCGACGATATCGTCGCCCATCTGCTCTGCTAAGGACTCAAACCCTGGTTGTAGCAGGGGGTTAAGATAACTCATCAACAGCATGCGACTGTCTGGGTATTGTTGGGCAAGCTTTTTTATATCTTTAAGGCATTGGCTGAGTGTGGGCTTGTGCTCCAGGGCATGGTGGCATGCAGTGGTAATGGTTGGGCCGTCCGCTACCGGGTCTGAAAAAGGAAATTGCACTTCGAGAATTTCTACACCCTTCTCTAACATCAGTTGCATTATCTCAAGGCTTTTTTCTATGTTCGGATAGCCATAAACGACATGGGTCATCATCAAAAGAGGTTTGTTTTGTCGCTGTTGCTGTATGTATGAGGTTAGCTTGTTCATTGTGCTGTCTCCTCCTTTAAATATGCATGCAAGAAATCAGTGAAGGGTTCGTCATTCAATGCTTTGGCTATATTGAATATATCCTTGTCGCCGCGCCCTGAGATATTGATAACAATATATTCCTCAGCAGACATACCAGCGGCTTCTCTTAATGCTCCTGCTACCGCATGGGACGACTCCAGCGCAGGGATAATGCCTTCGTGGCGGGTGAGCATTTTAAAAGCTTCGATAACTTCATTATCGTTGGCGCTGGTCATGCGGACTTTTCCCTTTTCCTCCAGATCAGCCAATATCGGAGAGACGCCAACGTAATCTAATCCGGCTGATATCGAATGTGTGGGTTGTAACTGACCTTCGCTATCTTGCAGAAAACGTGTCGCAAAGCCTTGTGCGATGCCAAAGCGTGCCTGGTCGGTATTAAAGCGCATCGCGTGGTCGCCCGGGGCATTGCTGCGTCCGCCAGCTTCCACGCCGACAAGTTCAGTTTGAGTATCGACGAAGGGTAAGAATATGCCGCAGGCGTTACTGCCGCCGCCAACGCAGGCATAGATGCGGTCGGGATACCTGACAAACTGCTGGATAGATTGCTCTTTTACCTCTTCGCCGATCACGGACTGAAAACCTGCGACCATTTCTGGATAAGGCGCACAACCGCAGCTAGTGCCGATCAGATAATGGGTGTCTTCATAGCTGGACGACCAGTCTCGTAGTGCTTCATCCAAGGCATCCTTGAGAGTGGCGGCACCGGTTGTTACCGGTACGACCGTTGCACCTAGCTGTTTCATCCAGAACACATTGGGGTACTGGCGTTCGATATCATGAGCACCCATATATACGGTGCACTCCAACCCCAGGCGGGCTGCAACCAACGCGCTGGCGACACCGTGCTGGCCTGCGCCCGTTTCGGCGATGATGCGCGTTTTACCCATGCGTTTTGCGAGTAAGCCCTGACCTATGACGTTGTTCATCTTGTGGGCACCGCTGTGGTTCAGATCTTCACGTTTCAGATAGATCTGTGCACCACCGATCGTTTTCGTCAGGTTGGCGCAATAAGTCAGCGGGGTAGGGCGACCTGAAAAATCCTGCATTTCAGATTTGACGAGCTGCACGAAAGAGGTATCAGCCATGGCTTCGCGATAGGCTTTTAGCAGTTGTTGCTGACTGCTGTAGAGTATTTCCGGGATAAAGCTCCCGCCGTATTGACCAAAACGTCCTTCATCATTCATGATCGTGCCTATATAAACTAATTTATTAACTAAACGGTTCGGTAAAGATAATAAAAATTCTTACTGGCGTCAATGGAGTTTTTATGGCGCGTGGTCGTCCTTCTAAAAAACAAGTGATTCTGGATGCAGCGAGACAGTTGTTTGCGACATCGGGTTATCAGGGCACATCGATTGATTTGGTCGTACAAACGGCAGGGGTCTCAAAGCCGACGGTGTATAATAATTTCCCGACCAAACAGGCATTGTTAACAGCCCTCTTGGAGGAGCTGTTGCAGGAGGCACAAGGGCAAAGACAAGCAATTTTAGGTGATGATTCTTTGTCGTTGGAAGCAGCGATGGTGGCGATTTTTCGTCAGTTGGCTGGTGTTCCTGAGTATTTGGCTGTTTATCGAATGTGTTATGGCGAACGTCACAAGCTGGATGAAGTGACCTATCAGCTGTGTACAGCCTTTGATCAGGTATTGATGGATGACTGTAGATCATTACTTCAAAAGCACTGCGGCGAGCACCAGGACTGTGTAGCGCTGGTGGCAATTGCTATCTGCAGGGAAACGCTATTAATCCCGGCTTTGTCGGGAGGGCAAGTTACTGCTGAGAGCGTTATTCAAGCCGCTTTATCCCGGGTGCTGACGTAAAGGTTTTAACGTTAACACTAGCCCCGGTCGTGATTTATCTTTTTGGCGAATGATAACCAGGGCCGTGAAGGTATGTATCGGGCTTTGCAGAAAGTATCCGTCTAAAAATCCATTTTCATCTCGTCTCTTACTCTCTTTGTGTCTATTTCCAATTGTATCAGTCGTGCTTTATCGGATGAGGTCAGGCCTGATTCACGGTGGGCATAAATAATTTGTTGTAGTGCTTTGTCAATTTGCCCGGTGAGTAAAAAATATTCTACTCTTGCTTGATGAACAGCAACGGCTTTACCCGCCTGGCCCAGCGCTTCTGACAGGAGGTACCAGGCATTAGTGTCAGTGGGGTAGTCCTTTTTAAGACGGTTTAATATGCTAATGGCTTTATCGGGCTGCTCTGCTCCCATATAGGCTTTTGCCAGTAGTTGTTCGACCGCATAATGGTCGGGAAAAAGGCTGTTTAACTCCTCTAGTTGCTTGCTGGCGGTTAACCATGCTTCAGCCGCGAGCTGCAGCTCAGCTTCGGTGAGTTTGACAAACAGGTGTTGCCTCCACGATGCAGGCAATTTTTTTAAGGCGTTTTCAGCAAGTTTAAATTGGTTCATGCGGATAGCAGCGACAGCCAGCCCGTAATAGTCCAGAGGTTGCTGCGTTGATTTTGTGGCTGATCGGTAATGGTTTAGCGCTTTTTGCGGATTGCTTGAAAAATGTACGACCATTCGAGTGCGGGTAAGGTCGAAGTCTAAAGATGTTCGGCTGGTTGAAGGTGTTGGAAGTTGTGAGGCCCGGTTCAATGAATCAGCGATACGCGACTCTGTTACCGGATGGGTTAAGAGAAACTCAGGAGGGCGGCTTCCCTGAAAACGCTGTGACTGCTGCATTCTGGAGAACATGCGCGGCATGGCATTAGGGTCAATATCAGCCTCCGCCAGATTTTGCATGCCAATGCGATCAGCTTCCTGTTCGTTGAGGCGGCTAAACGCCAGGCTCGATGACTGTTGAGCAGCTATGGATGTAGTGATCGCCGCCATACCCGCCTGTGAGTCAGCGGCAGCAATCAGAATACTGGCTAGCATAGCAGCCATGGTGAAAGGGCGGTTGCGGCGTGATTCTTCCAATTGTGCCGCAAAATGCCGTTGGCTTAGATGTGCCAGCTCATGGGCAATAACCGAAGCGAGTTCATCCTCTTTCTCCGCAGACAGTAACAGCCCTCCATGTATTCCTACGATACCGCCAGGCACGGCAAACGCATTCAGTGTTGGGTTGTCCAGTACGATGAGGTCGAGACGCTTATCCTGTAGCTGGCTATGTGCGGTTAGCTGCCACAGTAAATCATTAAGGTAGGAGTAAGTAATAGGATCATTTAATAAAGGGGCACTGCCTCGTAAGGTGCGTGCCCATGCTTGGCCGACTCTATGCTCTTTTTCAAGAGATATGATGCTGGAGGTAGTGTCTGCAATAACCGGTAAATTATTGTCCGCACCGCTCAATGGCGACCCGGATAGCATTGCCGCACATAAAATAAAGTGAATTAAGCGCATTCAGTCCTTCCTGTTCTCTTTCATGGTCGTGTGAAGCATGTCATTATCTTACCGCGTTGCTATTACCGGTGCCTCCAAAAGGCGATTATTTTTGTAATGTCTTGAAATATGGGCCTTAAATGCAAGAATGTAAAATTGACGAAATATTAGATGCTAGCGGTTTAAATTGTCCCTTGCCGTTACTCAAGGCAAAGCAGGCTTTAAACAAGCTTGCCAAAGGGCAAGTGCTTAAAGTTATTGCAACAGATGTTGGATCGGTCAGGGATTTTAAAGCCTTTACTGATCAGTCTGACCACGAGTTATTGAACTCGTTCATTGGTGAATCCGAATATACTTACCTGATTCGGCGCGGCTAACTTATTATTGACTGGATAGATCAACCATGAGAGCAATTATCTCAAAATGGATAGAACGGTATTTTTCTGATGAAGAAGCACTGTTTCTGTTTCTGTTAATCGGTGCGTTTTTACTCATTATTCTTACGTTAGGTAAGCCTTTGGCACCAGTTTTTGCCGGGCTTATTTTAGCCTTTCTGATGCAGGGCGGGGTTGATATCCTGGTGAAAAGGAAAGTCCCGCATATTCTGTCTGTGGGCATTGTCTTTTCAGCATTTTTAAGTTTCTTGCTGGCACTCTCGCTGGTGGTTTTCCCATTGGCATGGAAACAGTTGACGACTTTACTCCAGGAGCTTCCACGCATGGTGCAGCAGGTTCAGGCGCTACTGCTGGTTTTGCCGCAGGAGTACCCGCAATGGGTTTCAGAATCTCAGATTCGGGACATCATGCAGCTCGCTTCCAGTGAGTTGTCCAATGCCGGGCAGTGGGTATTTACCTTCTCGTTGAACTCGCTGACGGGAATAATGACGCTGCTTGTGTATCTGGTGTTGGTGCCTATATTAGTGTTTTTCTTCCTCAAAGATGGACGCTCACTGGTGCGTTGGTGGATTACTTTTCTGCCCAACAAACGTAAAATGATGACCAGCGTTTGGCAAGAGATGGACGATCAGATTGCTAACTACATTCGTGGAAAAGTGATTGAGATTCTTATCGTCGGCACGGTAACCTATGTAACTTTCCTGTGGCTTGGTATTAATTATGCCGCCTTGTTAGGGATAATAGTCGGCTTGTCTGTTTTGATTCCCTATATTGGAGCGGCCTTAGTGACATTACCCGTGGCGCTTATTGCATTCTTTCAATGGGGCTGGGGCGGAGAGTTTATGTACCTGATGATCGCTTATGGGATTATTCAGGCATTGGACGGTAATGTGTTAGTGCCGCTGCTGTTTTCTGAAGCGGTTAACCTTCATCCTATTTCTATTATCGTAGCGGTGTTGATTTTTGGTACACTGTGGGGCTTCTGGGGGGTGTTTTTCGCTATTCCATTAGCGACGCTGGTCAAAGCAATACTGAATGCCTGGCCGGGGCCGATGGATGCTGATGCAAAGGAAGAGATAGCGGCATAGCCAGATGAATAAGTAATGCTCAGCAGGGAGCTGAGCATTTATTGATGGGGCTTTAGCTGTTCAGTGCTTTAACCGCTGCCAGCACTTCGTCTGCGTGACCTTTAACTTTCACTTTTCGCCATTCTTGGCGCAGTACACCCTGGGTATCGATAAGAAAAGTACTGCGCTCAATACCCATATATTCTTTTCCATAGAGTTTCTTCAATTTAATCACATCAAAATGTTTACACAGAGCCTCTTCAGGGTCACTGATCAGTTCGAAAGGGAAACTGTGTTTGGCTTTGTAGTTTTCATGTACACGCAGGCTGTCACGACTGACACCAAGAATCACAGTATTGGCTGCATCAAACTCGTCAAAAAGGTCTCTGAAATTCTGTCCCTCGGTAGTACATCCCGGCGTATTGTCTTTAGGGTAGAAAAATATGACGAGATTTTTACCCTTGAAATCTGATAAGGAAAGCGTATTTTCGCTGGTGGCTGATGCTGTGAAGTCTGTTACAGATTGTCCTACAACTATGTTTGGCATTATTCTTTCACCTCTATTTACAAAAAAGCGGCGTGGTTACTACGCTTATGGACTTTATTTCGTATAGAATATCGAGCCTTATACGATATCAGATCAGGTTTTGGATGTGTGCAGTTAAATGCAATAACGCCAGGCCTTAGTTAACGGAGAATAAAATGATTACCGGCAGCATCGTAGCGCTTGTAACTCCAATGAAAGAAAACGGAGAGATCGACTGGGTTGGTCTTGATAAAGTTGTCGACTTTCATCTGGAAAACGGCACAGATTCTATCGTTGCAGTAGGCACGACAGGTGAGTCAGCAACACTTAATTGTGAAGAGCATTGCGCGGTAATTAAACGTGTTGTTGAACGTGTGAAAGGCCGCATTCCTGTTATTGCAGGTACCGGTGCGAATTCTACAACGGAAGCGATTCAACTGACGCGTGAAGCGAAAGGGGCTGGCGTTGATGCATGCTTGTTGGTGACGCCTTATTACAATAAGCCAACACAGGAAGGCTTGTTTCAGCATTTTAAAGCGATTGCCGAAGCGGTGGATATTCCACAGATTCTGTATAACGTACCCGGGCGTACAGCATGTGATATGTTGCCTCCAACGGTACTGCGTTTGGCTCAGATCCCAAATATTGTGGGCATTAAAGAAGCAACAGGTGATCTGGAGCGTGCTCGTCTTCTGATTGAGAAAGCGCCTGAAGGTTTTGCCATCTACTCTGGAGACGATGCAACCGCCATCGAGATGATTATTGCCGGTGGTCAGGGTAATATCTCGGTAACAGCCAATGTGGCGCCTGCTGAGATGGCCCGGATGTGTCACCTGGGGCTTGAAGGTAAATCTGAACAAGCACGTGCAATCCAAAAACGTATGATGCCGTTGCATACGCAGCTTTTTATTGAAGCCAATCCTATCCCGGTAAAATGGGCCATGCATGAAATGGGTTTGATGGATCTGGGTATTCGTTTGCCACTAACAGTGTTATCAGAAGAATGTCGGCCTGTAGTGCGTCAGGCACTTGTTGATTGCAACGTACTAAAGTAGGAAATATTTGATGAACACACGGTTGCTTACCTCAGTAATTCTGGTTGGGCTGGTCACAACCAGCGGTTGTAGTATGATCGGTAAAAATCCGATCTATGGCGAAGATGGGGTTTTAAAAGACCGGAACCAGGAGTACGAAAAGGCAACCGTCGGTAAGGAGTTGGAGATTCCGGCACATATTCAGGCGAAGCCGACGCAGGATCAGTTTGTTATACCGACAATCGGCGAGACAGCCTCTGTCAGAACAAAAGAGTTTGAAGTGCCTCGCCCTGAGTTCTTTTATGCCGACACGGGCAGTAAATCAGTCAACCTGAAAAAACTGGGTGATCAGAAGATCATTGTAGTCGATGAGCCGATTGCTGCAGTATGGGAAAAAACCCTGGATTTTATGAAATTTAACGGCGTCGAGATAGCCAGTGCCGATGCTCGTCAGGGTGTAATTGAAAGTGACTGGATTATATTGAATGGCCCCGAACTCAGCTTCACGGATCGCTGGATTAAGCATCTGACTTTGCAGGATATTCCTGGTGGTTCTCGTAACAAGTTGCAAGTCCGCTTACGCCCGGATCCGGAAAACTATCAGCGCACCTCTATTGAGATGAAGCATGCTCAGTTTCCTGAAAGTCAAACCGTCACAGATATTAACTGGGATGCGACTTCAAAGGATGTTGGCTACCAGTCTGATATGATGTTTGAAATGCTGCGCTATATGAGTAAGGCATCTGTAAAGCCTAGCGAGCGTTCATTGCTGGCTATTCAGCAGCAACAGAGTACTCATCCATTATTAGGGCGTGATTCGCGTGGTAATCCGGTGATGAAAATTGATGCCCCGATCGATGAATCATGGAATATGCTGAATGCTGCTGTTGATCGTGCAGGCGTTGATGTGGGTACTCGTGATCAAAATATAGGGATGTTGTACATTACTTATACGACATCCACACCGCTGGAAAGCAAGAAGGATATGGGATTCTTTGAATGGCTGTTCTCTGACCGCGAAGAAATCAAACTGAGCACGAGTACTATCTCTTCTGCACTGGGCATAAACACTGCTGATGGCATTAGCTATAGCTCTAAGGATGCGGTGGAGACTCCTGTGCTGGAGGAGGGTGAAGTGCAGGCGTTAGCTGATCCCAACAACCCGGCCAACCAGAAGGGTTATAAAATATGGCTTGCAGGGCGGGTTATTTATGTCTTTGGTGGCGAAAAAGCGAAAGGTAGCTTCAACGCTGATACCAACGCTTTTGAACACGTTGGCAAATATCAGTTGAAGATGAACCGGACGCGTTCTGGTGTTTATATTACGGTCAGAAATGAAGAAGGTTTAGCTGCACCGGCGATTATTGCAGAAGAAATTCTGTGGTCTATTAAGGATAATATGACAGCAGGGTAATGCGCTGAATTGAGCCTTTGCTGAGGGAAGTGTTCAGAGAAGAGATCCACTGTAAAGGTCCTTCAATAGCCAAGGTGTTGATTTGATACTTAAGGAGCCGCGTGCTCCTTTTTTTATTTCTTATTTATATTCCTTATTTTTTAAGAGTGTATGGAGAACAAAATGAATGCTGTGTTTCTTGATCTTCAGGGGCTGGATGACCTCGATTTGAGTGTTCTTGAAAACTGCTTTGATACCTTGACCACTTTTCAGGGAACATCAGCGGAGCAGGTAACCGAGAGAGTTAAAGATGCCGATGTCATTATCGTCAATAAGGTGCAGTTAACACAGGCCGCCATTAGCAGCGCTAAACACTTGAAAATGATTTGCGTGGTGGCAACGGGTACTAATAATGTTGACCTTAAAGCCGCCGCGGCAGAGGGTGTGGCTGTGTATAACTGCCAGGCATATGGCATCCCTTCGGTTGTTCAGCATACGTTTTCGTTGATTCTGGCACTACATACTAACCTGCTTAATTATGACCGGGCGGTCCGCGCAGGTGAATGGCAAAAGGCTTCGCAGTTTTGTTTGCTTGATTTTCCCATCAGAGAATTAAGTGGCCGCAAAATAGGTATCATTGGCTATGGTCACCTGGGGCAAGGCGTTGCAAAAATAGCACAAGCGTTTGGTATGGAAGTACTGGTTGCCAGTCGTTCTGTGACAGATCAGCGCCAAGGACGTATATCTCTGGAGAAACTATTGCCTGAGGTAGATGTGCTCTCGATACATTGTCCTTTAACCGCTGAAACAAATAATCTTATTGATGCCAGTGCACTCGCGTTGATGAAAAAAGAGGCCGTATTGGTCAATGTTGCCCGTGGCGGTGTGGTTGATGAGCAGGCACTTGCCGATGCGTTACGTTGCGGCGCGCTGGCTGGTGCGGCCACCGATGTCCTGACTCAAGAGCCGCCGCGTCAGGGCAATCCGTTGTTATCGTCAGACATCCCTAACCTTATTGTTACACCGCATAGCGCGTGGGGAAGTAAGGAGGCTCGCCAGCGTATTATCGACCAGACGGTCGATAATATCAAAAACCATGACAGCCAGAATGTTGTGCGCCGAGTCGTTTGAGTATCTTTGACTTGAGCGCCTTTAATCTTTGCTTTTAGCGTATACCTTTAACTTATGCCTTTAAAAAGGTGCTTCAGCCAAAAACGAGAGGGGTTCTTGAGTGTAGGGGTGGGTAAACGAAAGTTCTTCTGCATGCAGCATTAGCCTGTCAGATAGGCTGAGGGCTTTTTCATCAGCATAGAAGCGATCGCCGGTAATCGGATGGCCCATCCATAGCATATGTACGCGCAGTTGGTGGGAACGCCCTGTTTGCGGATAAAGAAAGACGCGTGTGGAGTCGGTGAGCGTTTCTATTCTTTCCCAGCGGGTAAGGGCGTATTTTCCTTTATCATGGTCGATCATTTGTAGTGGGCGCCGCTCCCAATCGCAGCGTAAAGGCTGCTCGATTATACCGTTATCTTCGGTGGGGGTGCCGCTAATAATGGCGTGGTATCTTTTGCACATCTTATGTTCCTGGAACAATCGACTGAGTTGTACCAGCGAATCAGCCGTCAGGGCCAGGACCATCAGACCTGAAGTGGCGTAGTCCAGTCGGTGCACAATGCGGGCAGTAGGATGGCTTTCAGCTTGAATCCTGCGCCCTACACAATCTTGTTTCTCCGGCCCCTTGCCGGGTACTGAAAGCAAGTCATGCGGCTTATTAATGATAATAAAGTGCTCATCAGCAAACAGTACAGGGATCATTTTTTTGTCCCGCTTTGTTTCTTTTTACTGCTTTTTGTAAAAAGCGCCATCGACTCAACATGACTGGTATGCGGGAACATATCCATGACGTTGAAACGACTGAGTTGATAACCTTTATCTAACAGCAGCTTGCTATCCCTGGCTAATGCAGACGGTTCGCATGAGATATAAAGAATCTCCTGGGCGAGGGATGACTGCTTTGAGAGAAGTTGGGAGAGTAGTTCATAAGCCCCGGTGCGTGGCGGATCAAGAATAATCTTGTTGCAGGCCGAGTTAAGCCAGGGTTGATGCTGATTATCGGCCGACAGGTCTGCCCGGAAGAAGCTGGCATTATCAATCTTGTTAGTAATCGCATTCTGGGAGGCGCGCTTAACCATCTCGTCAGAGCCTTCGATCCCGGTGACCTGTTTAACCTGTCTTGCTATAGGGAGTGTGAAATTACCTAAGCCGCAGAAAAGGTCCAGTACGATATCTTCTTTGCATAGCTGTAGCCACTCAATTGCTTGACGAATCATCAGTTTGTTAACGTCTGCATTCACTTGTAGAAAGTCACCCGGTTGAAAGTGCAGGCTGATGTTTTCAGCTGGCAGGCTATAACTGTTGGTACTGAGCTCAACAAGCGTTACTTGTGCCACATCTGTTTTCAGGTACAGATTGAATTGTTTGTTATGTGCAAAGGCCGTCAGCACTGAGAGGTCATCTTGTTTAGGCTTTCCTTTACAGCGTAATTGCAAGGACTGAGACTCATCGCCGAACAGTAGCTCGGCATGCGTATATGTTTTACTGTTAGTCAGTTGATTCAGTGTGTCTTTAAGATCGATGAAGATTGTTTCGGCCCGAAGATCGAGTACCGGGCAGTTGGTTATTTGCAGTAACTTATTACTTTTTCTGCGACGAAAGCCAACGATGGCTTCATCACTTTTTTGTAATACATTTAAGCCTATGCGTGCAGAGCGACGGTAGTGCCACGGCTCAGACTGAATCGGTGACTCAATAATGAGGGGCTCCTGCTCGCCAAATCGCTTCAATTGATTGAGTACATTAGCCTGCTTTGCCTGAATCTGCGCGCTGTGCTCTAAATGTTGTAATTGGCAGCCACCACATTCCTCATAATGCTGACAAAGTGGTTTGCTGCGATCTGACGATGGAGTAATGACCTTGACGAGTTTTGCTTCATCATAGCGTTTGTGTTGTACGCTGATTTGCGCTTCAACGTCCTCGCCACTCAAGGCGTCTTCTACAAAAATGGTTTTGCCTTCATGTCGGGCAACACCACGCCCCTCTTGGCTGAGTGACTCAATATGCAGCGTCAGTGCTTCATCAGGAAGCGGTTTTTTTTTGGTGGTTGGACGACCAAAACGTATCGGTTTTCGTTTCATATTACTTTCCAGAATAAGCTGGCCGCATTTTATCATACTGCGTATCAAGGTATCAGGCTCAATCATGCTAGTTTCTATTGTATAGTGTGCGCCTGATCTGATTATGGAGGTGTTGTAGTGGCTGAGCATCCGTTCGCGCCGTATGTGCGCATTTTGGGTAAAGGAAAAAAAGGGTCGAGATCGCTAACGCAAGAGGAAGCTTTTGAGGCAATGAGCATGATTTTGTCGGGCGCTGTCCGGCCAGAACAGTTGGGTGCTTTTCTTATGTTGTTGCGGGTAAAAGAGGAGTCACCCGAGGAGTTGACGGGGTTTGTTAAAGCCGCACGTTTACATTCATCAGCGCCTGAATCATTGAAAGCTGACCTTGATTGGTCAACTTACGCGGGCAAAAAACGGCAGTTGCCCTGGTTTTTATTGGCTGCCTTTGTCCTCTCTGAAAACAATGTGCGTGTTTTCATGCATGGCTCAAAAGGGCACACCCAGGGGCGGGTTTATATAGAGGATATACTGTCCGTTTTCGGTTTAGCCGCGTCGCAAAATTGGCAGCAGGTCGCAGATCATTTAGCGCAGCAGCAGTATGCTTTTCTCTCTATTGATGAGATGGTGCCTCGGTTGGGTGAAATTATCCAATTGCGTCCTATTTTAGGACTGCGTTCACCTGTGCACACCTTGTGTCGATTGATCAATCCTTTAAATTCAGAGTGTACCGTCGATGGAGTTTTTCATCCGGCTTATGCGCCAATGCATCAGCAGACCAGCCAATTGTTGGGTGTACAGCATGGGCTGACTATACGTGGCGATGGTGGTGAGGCTGAAATTAAACCTGACTCGGATTGTGAAGTACGCTGGATTCGCCAGGGTGAATTATCTGATGAGCAGTGGCCTAGAATTTTTGCAAAACGGGTTGTTAAAGATGAAGTGTTGGAACCTTCCTTGCTGCTGGCATGTTGGCGTGGCGAGGTCGTGCATGAGTATGGAGAAGGTGCAGTGGTCAGTACGTTGGCTGCGTTATTGGTGTTGCTGGGAAAAGCGGATCAACAAGCACCTGCTTTGTTGTTAGCGCGTACTTTGTGGGAGCAGCGTGATCGCAGCCGCTTTTAGCCTAAAAATGGCTGAGAAGATTAAGACGAGTGTTATTAATCTCGTCTTAATTTGTCAGAAACTGCGATCGGCGAAGGGAAGTTAAAAATAACAACATAGGTCGACAGCAGGAAGGTAAGAATGGCTGTCGCTTGTATGACGTGTGAAGCCTCTTGGCCTATCATCGCTGCGCTGGCTGCAATATAGGCAATGAGCAATGAAAATTCGCTGATTTGCCCCAATCGAAAGCCTACTTCCCATGACATCGCGTTGTCTTCTTTGATGGTTTTTAACAGCAGACGGAATATCACCGGTTTTAATCCAACCACAAGTACAGCCAGCAGGGCGGCAGGTAAAATTATCTGGCCGATTAACCCCAGGTTGAAACTTGCGCCTACCGAAAAGAAAAATAAGATCAGGAAAAAGTCACGTAAAGGTCTGAGGTTGGTCGCGATGTATTGAGAGATTGGACTGGTCGCTAAGGCTACGCCCGCAACAAACGCGCCCATCTCTGCGGATAGCCCGATATATTGGGCTCCTTCAGCCATGCCCAGACACCAGCCAATGGCAAGCAGAAAGATATACTCGTGGAAACGGTCAAAGCGATGAATTAATTTTAATATGATGTATTTAACGAGCACGATGCCTACCAGGATCAATAACGGTAAAGCGAGTAGCGGCATGATCAGGCTCATTGCGCCATTGGTTTCATTTTGGCCGCTGTACAAAACCAGCAACACTATGATGGCGATGACATCCTGCAGTAGCAATAAACCTACCACCAGTTCGCCCGTATGGCGATGATGCAGGACGGTTGTGGGTAGTAGTTTAATGCCGATGATGGTGCTGGAAAACATCATCGCTGCGCCAATAATTACAG
The DNA here is from genome assembly GCF_900113275.1 of Neptunomonas qingdaonensis. Lineage (GTDB taxonomy): Bacteria > Pseudomonadota > Gammaproteobacteria > Pseudomonadales > Balneatricaceae > Neptunomonas > Neptunomonas qingdaonensis. The sequence goes on along the minus strand of NZ_FOOU01000006.1, from coordinate 162,773 downwards.
ACTCTGTCTGCGTGTATCCGAAAAGCAGTGCTGCCAAATAACCGGCAACTAAAAAAATAACAGAGCTGCCAACGGCAACCCAGGTTGCTTTTTTTATCATCTGAATTAAATGCGAAGGCTGCATATCCAGCCCGAGTAAAAACAAAAGGAAAATAATACCGATATGCGACATGTCTGCAAGAAGCGCTGTATCAGAAATAAATTTAAAACCATAAGGGCCAAATAATGCCCCCAGTACGATGTAAGCTATCAGTAATGGTTGTCGGGTATAGAGTGCCAGAGACGCCAGAATGGCGGCGCCGGTAAAGATAAGAAAAAAAGAAAAAACTACTGAATGTTCAGCCATTTAATAAACTCCATGTATACGCAGATACATTGTAACAGAAGCGCAAGAGAGCTGTTTAGCGCGACCTGTAAACTTTACTCGACGGTTTTGCGTGGCCTGATTTTGATATTGCTTGCTGGCGTTTACATGCCATAAAATAATATAGGGTATGGCTGAAAAGGGAGAAGAGAGTTAAATAAAATATTTTTCAGGTATCGACTCTTCGATTTTTGCAATCGTATAATATCTGATCAATTTACTCGGAATTAGATTCGGTGTATCCTGATACTTTATTTGTATTGATGTATGTATTCAGGTGTAAAAATGAACATGACGGTTACCGAAGGCGCAGAAATATATCTGGCCGATTTACTCTCTAAGCAAAATGTTGAAGGTATTGCTGTAAGGATGTTTGTTACGCAGCCGGGTACGCCTTATGCTGAAACCTGCCTTGCCTATTGCAGACCGGATGAATTGGTTGAAGACGACGAAGTATTAGAGCTTAGTAAGATACGCTTTTACTTTGAGCGCAACAGCCTTCCTTATCTTGAAGAGGCGCTGGTTGATTATTCTCAGGATCGTATGGGTGGGCAGCTGACTATTAAGGCGCCGAATGCTAAAGTGCCAAAAGTGTCATCGGATAGCCCGATGAGCGAGCAGATTAATTATATTCTTTATAGCGATATCAACCCTGGACTAGCGTCACATGGTGGTGAAGTTAAGTTGATCGAATTGATTGAAGAAACGGATGGCTATATCGCTGTACTGAAATTCGGCGGAGGTTGTCAGGGGTGTAGTGCCGTAGATCTGACATTAAAAGACGGTGTAGAGAAAACCTTAATCGAACGACTTCCGGGCCTGCTCGGTGTTCGTGATGTGACTGATCATACAGTGACTGACAACTCATACTACAAGTAAGAAGCACGTTAAACATAGAGGTTTCAGACGTATTTAGTCCAACAAATGCGTCTGAAGCATGTCTGAATTTTCCTTTGTGCTATAAAAAATCCTAAAGCAAGCTATCCTTCATCAAATAACACGAGTTGCGGCCAATTAAGGTTGTTTTCTTGTGAGTAGTCCCCATAGTTTAATTCAGGCATCGTAAAGTCTTATTCAGACAGTATTGTGTCTGTTTTTTATATCGCACCTAGATGTTATAGGTGCCTTGCAGAGAGGCAATATCCATTATGGATCAGTTTGAAGCTACCGATAATATTAATGTAGAGCTTCCCGTCCTGCCGTTACGTGATGTGGTTGTGTACCCGCACATGGTCATTCCACTGTTTGTCGGTCGAGAAAAGTCAATTGAAGCGCTCGAAGCCGCTATGGATGGTAATAAAGAAATTTTACTGATCGCCCAGAAAAATGCTTCTGATGACGAGCCCGTTGCCGGTGATTTGCATGATATTGGTACAGTAGCCAGTGTCTTGCAAATGTTAAAATTGCCAGATGGTACCGTCAAGGTTCTGGTTGAGGGGGATTATCGCGCTAAAATTGATGAGCTGGATGATTCGGGCAATTATTTCACTGCGAAAATCAGTAACTTGCCAGTAGAAACCCTGACCGCCGCAGAGAGTGAAGTCTATAAACGTACTGCGTTAGAGCAGTTTGATCGTTTTATTCAGATCAACAAAAAAATTCCTTCAGAAGTCCTGTCGTCGTTGCAGAATATTGATGATATAGGTCGTTTGTCCGACACGATTGCAGCGCACATGTCGCTCAAGCTTGATGAGAAGCAGAGTATTCTTGAAATGCTCGATAGCCGTTTGCGTCTGGAACATCTAATGTCGCTGATGGAAGCAGAAATCGATCTTGTTGAGGTCGAAAAGCGTATTCGTGGCCGTGTTAAAAAGCAGATGGAAAAAAGCCAGCGTGAGTACTATTTGAATGAGCAGATGAAAGCTATTCAGAAAGAGCTGGGAGATCTTGACGAAAACGGTGTGAGCGATATTGATGAGCTGAAAAACCGTATCGATGCAGCGGGTATGCCGAAAGAGGCGTATGACAAAACCATTGCCGAGTTCAACAAGCTTAAAATGATGTCGTCAATGTCGGCTGAAGCAACCGTTGTACGCGGATATATCGATTGGATGTTGCAGATTCCATGGTCTAAGCGCTCTAAAGTGCGTCATGATATGAAGCGTGCCGAAGTGATTCTCGATGAAGATCATTTTGGTTTGACAGAAGTAAAAGAGCGTATTCTTGAGTATCTTGCGGTTCAGCAGCGTGTTAAAAAGCTGAAAGGTCCTATTTTATGTTTAGTGGGCCCACCCGGTGTAGGTAAAACTTCTCTGGGTCGCTCAATTGCGCGTGCGACGAATCGTAAATATGTGCGCATGGCTTTGGGTGGCGTGCGTGATGAAGCAGAAATACGAGGTCATCGCCGTACCTATATTGGGTCTATGCCAGGCAAGCTTATTCAAAAAATGGCTAAAATCGGTGTGAAAAATCCACTGTTTTTATTGGATGAGATCGATAAAATGGGCATGGATCAGCGTGGTGATCCGGCTTCTGCTTTACTCGAAGTGCTTGATCCTGAGCAGAATTCGACATTTAACGATCACTATCTGGAAGTCGATTATGACCTGTCCGATGTGATGTTCGTCTGTACGTCAAACTCAATGAATATACCAGGTCCATTGCTTGATCGTATGGAGCTGATTCGTATACCTGGCTACACTGAAGATGAAAAGTTAAATATAGCGCGTAAATATCTGGTTCCTAAGCAGATTAAGCAGAATGGCTTAAAGGAAAAAGAAGCGAAAATCGAAGATTCTGCTATTATTAGTCTGGTGCGTTACTATACTCGTGAAGCGGGTGTGCGTGGGCTGGAGCGCGAAATTGCTAAGATCTGTCGTAAAGTGATTAAGGCGGTTGCGTTGGGTGACCTTGATAAGCAAATTATTGTCACGGATGAAAATCTAGAGCAGTACAGCGGCGTCAAAAAGCACAGCTTTGGTTTGGCGGAAGAGGAAGACTTGGTGGGTCATGTGACCGGATTGGCCTGGACTCAGGTTGGTGGCGATATGCTGAGCATAGAAGCGACGGTTGTCCCTGGTAAAGGGCGACAGATTACAACGGGTAGCTTGGGTGATGTCATGAAAGAATCTATCCAGGCGGCGCTTACCGTGGTAAGAAGTCGAGCTAAAGCCTTGGGTATATCATCGTCATTTCATGAGAAACAGGATGTGCATATTCACGTTCCTGAAGGCGCAACACCCAAAGATGGTCCAAGTGCGGGTATTGGTATGTGTACGGCGCTGGTGTCGGCATTAACTGAGATTCCGGTTAAGTCAGATGTTGCTATGACAGGTGAAATAAACCTGCGTGGTCAGGTGATGCCTATTGGTGGTTTGAAAGAGAAATTACTGGCAGCACATCGTGGTGGTATTAAAACAGTTATCATTCCTGACGAAAATCAGCGTGACCTGAAAGAAATACCTGATAATATAAAGGCTGATCTTGATATCAGACCGGTAAAATGGATCGATGAAGTGCTTGACATTGCGCTGAAATACCAGCCTAAACCGCTGGAAGATGAGCCAGATGAGCCTGCATCGACTGAAAAAAAATCGGCTAAATCTGCTTCAGAACAAATAAACACACATTAATGCCAAACATAGGCAGAATCAGGGGTTGAGAACTTGACACCTAATTCTGCCAATTGGTATAAAGTGCGGGATATTTGTGTTGAGCAGGGACTACAGAACATAAATAATAAACGACTCGATAAAGGGGAACATCGTGAACAAGTCTGAATTAATCGACGCTATTGCAGCTTCTGCTGATATTCCAAAGGCGGCTGCAGGTCGTGCATTAGACGGTGCGCTGGAAGCAGTCACTTCTTCATTGCAAAAAGGTGAGTCTGTTGCACTCGTTGGTTTTGGTACATTTTCTGTAAAAGAGCGCGCGGCACGTACTGGTCGTAACCCTCAGACAGGGAACCCAATTGAGATTGCTGCTGCAACTTTACCAAACTTCAAGCCTGGTAAAGCGCTAAAAGACGCAGTAAATAAGTAGGGATTTGATCGAGTCAGATCATAGTCCAGATTAAGGAGCGGTAGTTCAGCTGGTTAGAATACCTGCCTGTCACGCAGGGGGTCGCGGGTTCGAGTCCCGTCCGTTCCGCCACGATAAAAAGCGCATTCAGGCGAATGCGCTTTTTTTTTAATTTTAGGGTTTGTTTTAGGTGAATCATGCTGCAATCCATCAGAGATAGTTCGCAAAGTATTGTTGCTAAAGTTATCGTTGGTTTAATTATTGTTACCTTTGCGTTATTCGGAGTTGAGTCTTTAGTTAGTCTGACCGCAGAGTCAAATGCCCCGGCGACAGTCAATGGTGAAGAGATAACCCAGCAAGAGCTTTATCAGGCAACAGAGTTGCAGAGGCGTCAACTGCTTTCTCAGATGGGTGAAGATGCCGATCCGGCGCTGCTGGATGATGGTTTGATCAGTGCGATGGTACTCGATAGTCTGATTGAGCAAAAATCACTGCTATTAGCGGCAGAAGATAAAAATATGATTATCTCTGATCGCATGATCGATCAGATGATTATTAATACCCCGGATTTTCAGGTGGAGGGCCAGTTTAATCGCAATCAGTTTGAAGCTGCTTTACGTAACGCTGGTTTTACACCTCTGATGTACAGAGATTTATTGAGAAAAGAGCGACTGGTAGAGCAGCAACGTAATGCTTACCAGTTATCAGCGTTTGCCGTTCCATCTGAGTTGGATCGAATTGTTGCACTGGATCGACAAACCCGTGATATCAGTTACTTCATATTGCCTTTAGCGTCGGCTGAAAAAAATATTAAGGTTTCAGAAGAAGATGTAAGAGCAAAATACGAAGCTGAGAAATCTACATTAACGACGCTCGAACAGGTTGCGATTGAATACATTCTGCTAGATAAGAACGATTTGCGTGAGAATGTCGAAGTTTCTGATGCAGAATTAAAAGCACAATATGATCAGTTCCTGGCATCTTACCAGGCGGAAGAGCAGCGCGCAGTTGCTCATATATTGGTAGAAGTAACCGCTGAGCAGGATGACGAGGCAGCGCTTAAGAAAATTCAGGCTCTGCAAGCGCGTATCCAGGCTGGTGAGGCGTTTGAAGCATTGGCTAAGAGTGAGTCTGACGATCTAGGTTCAGCAGCGGCAGGAGGGGATTTAGGGCTTAACGGAAAAGGTGTCTTCTCCGCCCCGTTTGAAGAGTCGATGTTTGCCTTGGCGGTGAACGAAGTATCTGAGCCGGTACGAACTGAATTTGGTTATCACCTGATTAAAGTGACTGGCATATCAGAAAAAGAGTTACCTGATTTTGCTGAGATGAAATACAAGCTGACAGATGACATTCTGGATCAGAAAGTTGAAGCTATTTATGTTGAACGCCTTGAGCTAATGGCGGATATCACTTTCTCCGCAGGCGATCTCATAGAGCCTGCTGAGGTGATGGGGCTGGCTATTCAAGAGAGTGGGCCCTTTGATCGTGCCGGAGGTGAGATGGATATTACGCGGAACGCGAAGGTAGTTGCGGCAGCGTTCAGTGACGATCTGATTAAGGAAAGGATTAACAGTACACCTATCGAGTTAGATAAAGAGCGAACGGTTGTTGTTCGCGTAAAAACTCATTTTGAGCCTCGTGTGCAAGCTTTTGATGAAGTTGCTGCTATGTTAAAGCAAGAGCTGATCGAACAGCTTGCTGGTGATGAGCTTGAGGCAAAAGCTCAGCAAGCGGTGAGTGAGCTAATCACTGGAAAGGCGATGACAGAGGTCGCTGCTGGCGCTGAGGTTGTGCAGCTATCTGCGGTCTCCCGGGCTTCAGATGATCTTCCTGAATCCGTGCGCTCATTGGCGTTCTCGTTAGCTAAACCTGAGGCGGGGCGCATTGTTGCCTCCACAACAGAGTTAGATGATGGTAGCGTTGCTGTAGTGCTGCTGAATAAAGTCAATCTGCCGGAAGTGGCCTTGACTGATGATGAGAAAAAGTCGATGGCTATATTCCTGGGCACACGTTTTGGCCAGCAGGAGTATCAGTCGCTGCTTACTCAGTTGAAGAATGCGGCTGAAATAGAGAAAAAATAGTTAACTGGCTTTATAAAAAAACGCACTTCATCATGATGAAGTGCGTTTTTTTTGTTTAGCGGGCTGTCGGACTTTTCCGCAGTAGATCAGTGTTACATCCGACTGTCTGCTGGTAATGCTATCTCTTTCTGATTAGCAGGCTGCCAATCGAATATCCCGCCCCAAAAGAGCAGATGATGCCATAATCGCCACATTCTAGATCTTCGTGGTTCTGTTGAAACGCAATGAGTGATCCCGCCGAGGCCGTGTTTGCATAGTTATCAAGTACAATAGGTGCTTCATCAGCGGTTGCATCTCGCCCCAGCAGTTTGCGGGTAATCAATAAGTTCATATTGATATTGGCCTGGTGCAGCCACCAGCGTCTGATGTTTTCAATATGTAGATCATGCTGTCTTATATGCGCTGTAATATGCTCGGCGGCCATAGGGCATACTTCTTTGAAGACTTTGCGGCCATTCTGATGGAACAGCCCATCCATTGAGAAAGGGTCTGTATCGCTTACTCTGGCGGTATAGCCGAAGTTAGATCGAATATTATTTGAAAAAACAGTTGCTGCTTTGGTGCTGATAATTTCATAGCTGTGTTCAGATTGGCACGTTTCTGCGGATTCAATGACAGTGGCAACAGCAACATCGCCAAAAATGAAATGGCTATCTCTATCGCAATAATTCACTTGTGGAGAGGTTAATTCGGGATTGATCACCAATACACCCTGTGCTGTTCCGGCTATTATCATCTCGTAAGCACGATGTAAGCCAAAGGTTCCTGATGAGCAAGCTACCTGCATATCGAAGCCAAAGCCGTTGATGCCTAATGCATTTTGTACTTCTATTGCAATGGCCGGGTAGGCGCGTTGTGTATAGGAACAGGCGACAATAACCGCATCTATTTGATCGGGTGTTTTATTCGCAGAAAGTAAAGCCTGTTTGGCGGCATACAATGCTATTTCTGCTTGTACAGATAATTCATCATCAGGCCTGGATGGAATAAGCGGGCGCATGCGTGTGGCATCGAGAATGCCTTCTTTGCAATATGCATAACGGCTTTTTATGCCTGAGGCTTTTTCAATGAACTCTGCTGTAGAAAGTGTTTTTGCTGAAATATCTCCAGCTTCAATTTCAGTAAAGTGATCCTTGTTGAATTGTGTTGCCCAAGCATTATAAGCAGTGACTAGCTCTTCATTGCTGATGCTGTTTTCGGGTGTCCATAGGCCGATTCCACTAATGATAGCCTGTTTCATAAATGCCTACCGTTAAGTTAATTATTGGTTGCTGATTATTAACTTTGATCATTAACTTATAGTATAGACAAAAAAACCGGTTGATTAATGTATCTTAAGGCTAGGTCGTAACTTAAAGGCCAGGGGCCGTTATGGCCCCGATAGTCTGTTATTAATGCTGAGCGGGTCGGTCAGCATTAATGCCGGGTAGCTGAATTTGAAACAAGGCTTTGAATTTATTCTTCATTCCTGTAAATAAAGTAGCCATGTAGTCACTGCGTAATTGACGAGCCTGGCGAATGTAATAGGCCGTATTAATGTTTCCGTCTGTATCCAGGTGTAATTCAATATCGTTTTTCATGCTGTTTTCTCTTTGAGAGTTGCTTTGGTTGATGAGATTATACTAAGGTCTGGCAGTGCGTTGCACAAACGATCAAATTTCATCAGAATGATGAAAATAATTCACCAATAGGTTTTTCATTATGAGACGTTTGCCTCCTCTGAATGCAATACGAGTATTTGAGTCAGCAGCCCGAAATGAGAGCTTTGTTTTGGCTGCTGATGAGCTTTCGGTTACAGCATCAGCCGTTAGTCATCAAATTAAAACACTTGAGCAATTTTTAGGAGTGATTCTTTTTAGAAGAAATAAGAGAAAGGTACAGTTAACGGCTCAGGGAGAGCAGTATCTGCTATCGATTAGATATGCGTTAGATGAAATTGAGATTGCCACTCAAAGGCTGAAATCCAATCCGGAAACAGATGTTGTAACCATTAGCGTTGCGCCAAATTTCCTGACACGCTGGCTGATGCCTAGAATGCAGCGGTTTCAGAAAAAATTTCCGGAAGTTGAGTTGCAGATTACTGCGTCGACGGGTTTGATCGATTTTAATAGGTCAAATACAGATATGGCTGTCTATTTTGGTAAGGGTGATTGGCATGATATCGATGTACATTTCTTAAGTGATGTGTTTCTTGTGCCGGTGTGTTCTCCTGGGCTGATTACTCAAGATAAACCTTTAGTTAAACCGGAGGATCTTCGCCAGCATACATTAATTCACGTCAGTAAGCGTCTTGATGAGTGGCCGCAATGGTTGCATTTGGCAGGGGTTGAGTCGGTAGGTTTTAGTCGGGGACTGCGGCTATCCAGCAGTCAGTTGGCAACTGCTGCGGCTCAGGAAGGACTAGGTGTCGCGTTGGCGGACAGTACTCTCTCTTCACGAGAGATAACAGAGGGGAAGCTGATTATGCCCTTTGATATTATGCTGGATACTCAGAAGTCGTTTTATCTGGTGCATCAGAAACACAGAATGTTAACGCATGGAATGCGCGTTTTTAAAGAATGGGTTATCGAAGAGATGTGTGATAGCTGTGTCTAGTCATTGGGTTTTATAAGCATTTTCAGGAGTTATTTATGCGCACCATCGGGCTGTTAGGCGGTATGAGCTGGGAAAGTACCGTGACGTATTACCGGCTAATCAATGAAGGAGTGAAGCAGCATATGGGCGGACTGCATTCTGCCAAAATTATAATGCATAGCGTTGATTTTCAGCCAATAGAGGCGTGCCAGCATAAAGGGGATTGGGCGCAAACCGCTGATATTCTTAAGCAAGCAGCCCTGAGTGTGCAGGCTGGCGGTGCGGATTTTTTGCTGATTTGTACAAACACGATGCACAAGGTTGCAGGTGAAATTGAAGCGGTTCTTGAAATCCCAATACTTCATATTGCAGACGCTACCGCTGAGGTTTTGCTTGAGCAAGGGGTAAAACGTGTAGGGCTGCTAGGTACGCAATTTACGATGGAGCAGGATTTTTATAAAGGACGTTTGACTGATCGGTTTGGCTTGCAGGTCTTGATACCAGCCAGAGATGATCGACAGCGAGTGCACGACATTATTTATAAGGAGTTGTGTTTGGGTGATGTGAAGGTCGCATCAAAAAATGAATATTTGCGTATCGTGAATCAATTGGTGGATCAGGGAGCCGAGGCTATTATTCTAGGGTGCACTGAGATAGGACTGCTGTTACAGCAAAGTGATACACCTATAAAATTGTTTGATACCACAGTTATACATGCGGAAAAAGCAATTTCATGCTCACTTATGGATGAGCTGGAATGACTTTTTGACAGTGATCTATGCTTCTTGATTAGCATTAAATTTGACTCATAAGTAATTGAATATTCATTATTAATGAGGGAAATATTTGTTGTGACATGTGGCTTCGCTGCCGGATATCGTCTAAGGACGCGTCGTTGCGAACCTCATGCTATTATGCCTATTTTTTCTTAACGGATTACTATCTGTAAACTATAAACAACATCTGTTGTTGCCTGTTTTTCCTTTTTTTTTAAACTCTCTCTGAATATGCCGATATATCGGGTAAATGTTTGCCTATCATTTTATTATGATCTTCCTGTTTAAAATTTGTTAAAAATCAATATTTTGAAGTGCTGTCTTAAAATATATTTTAAGTTAATTGATAGATGTGTATTTTTTTCATGTAAAAAAAAAGATTTCAATATATTGCATTTGTAAAAAATAATGCACAATATCTACTATTAATATCCCGTTAGTTTTGACAACTGCAGTGATAAACAAGATCACAACGTCAATATTATAAATACGATGAGGCCATCACCATGAGTAAAGCAGCTTTTGTTTGGGAAGACCCTTTCCTGTTAGACCAGCAGATTACCGATGAAGAAAGAATGATTCGCGATGCTGCGCGTGATTATATGCAAGGTCAGTTAATGCCTCGTGTATTGATGGCGAACCGAAATGAAACGTTTGATGTAGAAATAATGAAAGAGCTGGGCGCGCTGGGTCTGTTGGGCAGTACTTTGCCGGAGGAATACGGCGGTGCGGGTGCAAGCCATGTTAGCTATGGTTTGGTAGCGCGTGAAGTCGAGCGAGTTGACAGCGGCTATCGTTCAGCGATGAGTGTCCAGTCTTCTTTGGTTATGCATCCGATCTATGCTTATGGAAACGAAGAGCAGCGTCAAAAGTATCTGCCAAAATTAGCCAGTGGTGAATGGATTGGTTGCTTTGGTTTAACTGAACCGGATGCGGGTTCTGATCCTGCTGGTATGCGTACCCGAGCAACTAAGGTTGATGGTGGCTACCTTCTGAAAGGCAGCAAAATGTGGATTACCAACTCTCCGGTTGCGCACGTTTTTGTTGTTTGGGCCAAGCTGGATGATGTTATCCGTGGTTTTGTGCTCGAGAAAGGTATGAAAGGTCTGTCAGCACCAAAAATTGAAGGTAAGTTTTCACTACGGGCATCGATCACCGGTGAGATCGTTATGGAAGACGTGTTTGTACCTGATGAAAATCTACTGCCAAATGTTTCTGGATTGGCGGGTCCGTTCGGCTGTTTGAATAAAGCGCGTTTCGGTATTTCATGGGGGGCGTTAGGCGCTGCTGAGTTCTGTTGGCAGGCCGCTCGCCAATACACCTTGGATCGTAAGCAATTTGGTCGTCCTTTAGCACAAACGCAATTGGTACAGAAAAAATTGGCAGATATGCAGACTGAAATCTCTATCGGGCTACAGGGCTGTTTGCGTATGGGGCAGATGATGGATGCCGGTAACTGTCCGGTTGAATTGATCTCACTGATGAAACGTAATAACTGTGGCAAGGCACTGGAAATCGCCCGTGTTGCACGTGATATGCACGGCGGTAATGGTATTGCTGATGAGTTCCATGTGATCCGTCACGTGATGAATCTGGAAGCAGTCAATACCTATGAAGGCACGCATGACATACATGCTTTGATTCTGGGTCGTGCGCAGACTGGCTTACAGGCCTTTTTCTGATGAGTGGCGCTTTATCTCACATCCGGGTACTGGATTTGAGTCGTATTCTGGCAGGTCCCTGGGCCGGTCAGATGCTGGCCGACTTCGGTGCCGAAGTGATTAAAATCGAACGTCCCGGAAACGGCGATGACACGCGTGGTTGGGGGCCGCCTTTTATACAAGGGAGCGAGGCTGAAACCTCGGAGGCCGCTTATTTCCATGCAGCAAATCGTGGAAAGCAGTCGGTTGCCGTCGATATGGCTAAAGCCGAAGGCCAGGCGATTATTCGCGAACTGGTAAAAGTGTCTGATGTTGTGCTTGAGAACTACAAAGTAGGTGGGCTCAAGCGCTATGGACTTGATTATGATTCACTTAAAGTCCTGAATCCTCGTCTGGTTTATTGCTCTATAACGGGCTTTGGACAGAATGGACCTGACGCACACCGTGCCGGTTATGATTTCATGATTCAGGGCATGGGCGGCTTGATGAGTGTTACGGGCGAGCCAGATGGCATGCCAATGAAGGTGGGTGTGGCTTTAGTTGATGTGATGACGGGTCTTTATGCCGCTAACGCGGTTCAGGCGGCATTACTGCATCGGGAAGAAAGCGGTGTAGGCCAATATATTGATCTGGCATTGCTTGATGTGCAAGTCGCCACCTTAGCTAATCAGGCGATGAATTTCCTTGCTTCTGGCCAATCTCCCGGACGGTTGGGAAATGCACATCCCAATATTGTCCCGTATCAGGCGTTCCCAACCATTGATGGTCACATTATTGTGGCGGTGGGCAATGATCAGCAGTTTAAGCGTTTTTGTGAAGTGGCCGGTCAACCTGAACTTTCTTCTGATGCTTTATTTATCACTAATCAAAAGCGCGTCGAGAATCGCGCGGTTCTCATCCCGCTTTTGTTGCCATTGATGCAGCAGCATACCACGCAGCAATGGATGGAAAAGTTATCAGATGTGGGTGTTCCATGTGGGCCAATCAATACCATTGGGCAGGTCTTTGAAGAGCCGCAGGTTAAACATCGTGAGATGAAAGTTTCATTGTCACACCGTGATGCAGGAGTAGTCCCCTCTGTTGCTAATCCTGTGAAATTTTCTAAGACGCCAATTACTTATCATCAGGCTCCCCCTGTTCTTGGAGAACACAGCGCGCATGTTCTCGAATCTATTTTAGGTATGGATTCAACAGAAATAGAAATTCTTTGTAATCAAGGTGTTATTCAAAGAGGTTAATAGATGTTATCACTTAAAGATCCCAGCTTGCTTAAAATGCAGGCCTATATAAACGGTGAGTGGCTGAGTGCGTTAAGTGGTCAGACAATGCCGGTTCTTGATCCTGCAACGGGTCAGCAAATAGCTGAAGTGCCTGATATGCGTGTACAGGAAACGCAGCAGGCAATTGCTGCTGCTGAAAAAGCATTTCCATTATGGAAAGCGAAAACAGCAAAAGAGCGTGCTTTGATATTACGCCGCTGGTTTGATCTTATTGTGGATGCAAAAGATGACCTTGCTCAGCTGATGACAGCAGAGCAAGGGAAGCCGTTATCGGAAGCGGCAGGTGAGGTTTTATATGGTGCGTCATTTGTAGAGTGGTATGCCGAAGAAGGTAAGCGTGTTTATGGTGATCTGATTCCTGCACAAGCAGCGGATAAGCGAATTATGGTTAGCCGTGAGCCGATTGGTGTTGTTGCTGCAGTGACTCCGTGGAATTTTCCGAATGCCATGATTACACGAAAATGCGCACCCGCATTGGCGGCAGGTTGCACTATGGTACTTAAGCCTGCTGAAGATACGCCATTGTCTGCTCTGGCGCTAATGGTGCTGGCAGAGCGTGCCGGTATTCCTAAAGGTGTTATTAATGTCGTGACTACCGCCCAGCCTGCGGTTGTCGGGCGTGTACTAACAGATAGCCCGGTTATACGAAAGTTGTCATTTACGGGTTCTACTGCGGTCGGTAAGCAGTTGATGCGGCAGTGTGCGGATACGGTTAAGAAAATGTCTTTGGAGTTGGGTGGTAACGCACCACTGATCGTTTTTGACGATGCCAATCTGGACAAAGCGGTACAGGGTGCGATTATTTCGAAATTCAGAAATGCCGGGCAAACCTGTGTGTGTGCTAATCGTATTCTGGTGCAGTCCAGTGTTTACGATACTTTTATTGAAAAATTCAGTGAAGCTGTTCGCAAGTTGACAGTCGGTCATGGACTTCATGGGACGTTTGATCAGGGACCCATGATTAATCAGGCGGCTATTAATAAAGTATCCGAGTTGCTGGACGATGCGGTTCAAAAAGGGGCACGTCTGATGTGTGGCGGCCAGGAGCATGATCTCGGCGGCACTTTTTATCAGCCGACCATCATTGCTGATGTGACGAATAAAATGCGCGTTGCTCGTGAAGAGATATTTGGCCCTATCGCACCGGTTTTTCGTTTTGATACCGAAGAAGAAGCGATAGCGATGGCTAATGATACGGAATATGGCTTAGCTGCTTACTTCTATGCCAATGATCTGGGTCGTGTATGGCGTGTATCAGAAGGGCTTGAGTACGGCATGGTTGCTGTCAATGAAGGCGTATTGTCTACCGAAGTAGCTCCTTTTGGTGGTGTGAAAGAGTCCGGTATCGGCCGCGAGGGCTCGCGTTACGGCATCGATGAATATCTTGAAATGAAATACACCTTGCTGGGTGGCATTAATTAATAGGAAAGCCTGGAATGACAACGAATAAAGAGATGCAAGCTCGCCGTGAAAATTCGGTGGCTCGCGGAGCGGCGAATATCACTCAGTTTTATGCAGAAAAAGCCGTAAATGCAGAAGTGTGGGATGTTGAAGGTAAGCGATATATCGACTTTGCTGGCGGTATTGGTGTCTTAAATATCGGGCATCTGCACCCAAAAGTTGTAGCAGCTGTTGAAGCGCAGTTACACAAGCTCATGCATACTTGTTTTCATGTTATGCCATATGAACCCTACATTGCGTTAGCTGAAAAGCTGAATACGATTACGCCGGGCGACCATGCGAAAAAAACACTGTTGCTCAATACTGGGGCAGAAGCGGTTGAGAACGCAGTAAAAGTGGCTCGTGCGGCAACAGGGCGCTCTGCGGTTATCGCATTTAATGGTGCATTTCATGGCCGTACGATGATGGGTATGGCATTAACGGGCAAAGTCGTACCTTACAAACAGGGATTCGGTCCTTTCCCTGCAGAGGTTTACCATGCGCCTTATCCTAATGCGTACTATGGTGTTTCAGCGGATGACTCATTAAATGCCGTAAAAAACTTACTGAAAACTGATGTTGATCCTGGTCGTGTAGCGGCAATCATTATTGAACCTGTTCAAGGCGAAGGTGGGTTCTATCAGGCACCGGCTGAGTTTATGCAAGCATTAGGGGCTCTGTGTGATGAGCACGGTATTCTGATGATTGTTGATGAAGTGCAGTCTGGTTTCGCGCGAACGGGTAAAATGTTTGCGGTTGAGCATACCGGTGTGATTCCTGATCTTATTTGCATGGCAAAGAGCCTGGCAGGCGGGATGACGCTTTCTGCGTTGGTTGGTAAAGCTGAGCTGATGGATGTCCCGGGTCCTGGCAGTATCGGTAGTACTTATGGTGGTAGCCCAATGGCTTGTGCCGCAGCATTAGCGACGATAGAGGTGATTGAAGAAGAAGGTCTGATTGAGCGTAGTAATGAGATCGGTCAATTAATTACCTCTCGCTTTTTGGCGATGAAAGAAACGGGTTTAACATCTATCGATCACATCCGTGCGGCAGGTGGTATGGTGGCATGTGAGCTGTTTGATGAGAGTGGTCATCCAAATCCTGACTTGGCAAAACAGTTAGTCGCTAAAGCAACAGCCAATGGTTTGTTATTACTTTCTTGTGGTACTTTCGCGAATACAATTCGTGTTCTGGTTCCATTAACCGCTTCCAATACATTAATCGAAGAGGGGTTGGATATTATGGAGCGCTGTTTGCGCGAGTTGTAATGTATTGACTGTGCAACTGGTTACTGATTTTTATCAGTCAGTAGCCAGTTTTTTATTGTGCGGTTAAATATTTGTTATAATTCAATAAACGTAATTAAAACAGGATATTGGTGTGGATGTAGGTGAGAGATTAAAACAGATACGTAAACTTAAAGGGATTTCCCAGCGTGAGCTGGCGAAGCGTGCTGGTGTCACTAATAGTACGATATCGATGATAGAAAAAAATGGCGTAAGCCCTTCAGTAAGCTCTCTTAAAAAAATCTTAGCGTGTGTGCCCATTTCGATTGGTGATTTTTTCACGGATGAGGCCGCGCCAGATAAAGTGGTCTTTCGGCGAGACGAACAGCCAGACGTTGGCACGGATAACGTTAAATTGCTTTTAATTGGAGCAACGGTAAAAGAGCGTACGACTAATATAATGCGTGAATACTACCCGCCTGGTGCTGATACCGGTACCGACATGTTGCAGCATGAGGGAGAAGAGGGGGGGGTAATTATCAAAGGCGAAATAGAGCTCACGGTAGGTCAGGATATTTACACATTAAAAGCCGGAGATGGCTATTATTTTAAAAGTTCGCAGCCACACCGTTTCAGAAATATGTCAGATGATGAGTGCCAGATTATCAGTGCTAACCCAGCCAGCTAATAGCTTATGCGTGATATGAATAACTAATATGCTGGCCATGTAATGATACGTCAATCTACTAGAAATAACGCTCTACACCTATCTGAATATGGTCATCTTTATCCATCGAAGACATCATATCCGCACTATCATCTGCGGAGAAGAACCTACCATCCAGTGTAATTTTCCACTTGTCGCCAAGCCGGCGGCTAGCCTCTAATTGTAAGCTGGTGCTGCCGTAATCCACATCATAAATCACGCCGGCCAGCAATTCTGTGCTTGCTGTATCATTCAGTGCCAATCGTGCGCCGACAGAAATGTCATTTTGAAAAATGGCTTTTGTTTTTTTGCCGCGCTGATCCCAGCCATATTCTAATAATACACCTAAGTCTGCATAGCTTTCTTGTATGCCATAGAAAGTATATTCAAAACCCGCTTGTGCTGCCCAGTAGGTATCCGATTCACTATTGCGCCAAATAGTTTCAGCTTTCCACAGCCAGCTTTCAATCGTCGCCTGCAGATCAAATCCGACTTGGTTCATTTGCTCATAGTAGGGAACTAGAACCATTTCAGAGCCTTTCATTCCCATCTCTAAAATAGGATCTCTATTGGTTCCTCGGAACCAATGCGCTCCCAGATCGAAATCACCAACTGACTGGCTCCAGCGTATGGCTAAATCCGTGTGCATTGCTTCATTGCCGGCTTCAAACTGTGCTTGATCAGTATCAACTACGAGGCTGGAGCGCAGACGTCCTTTCTTTCCCGGAAAGGTTTGCTCCCGAAAACCCGGTAGTAAGTAAAGATCCACAATACCCCAGGATTTTACCAGAGAGAGGTTGATCATGGGCTGTCCTAGTTTATCTTCACCATCAATATCTTCGATGCCATCGCTTTGGTTGATCACATCGACAAGGTGCTGAAACTCAGTGACTCCCCAGAATACTTTTCGTATTCCGCTTCGTAGCTCCCAATCATCCCCTTGATGTACCCAGCTGAGCTCTCGTATATCAGCGTGGGTTCTTTCATTGTCATGTTGATCTAGCCGAAAAAATGGCTTAAAGCTCAAAGAGTCTAACGCGTCGTTCCATTGCCAGAAAAAATCAGGTTCCACTGCTATAGACAGATTCGCATCCTGATACTGATCTGCGTACTGTGGGTTTTCAGAAAACAGTCTTAATTCGGCAGTGACTTTACCCGAAGCTTCAAATTCTGCACTGGCATGAACCTGAGAGCTACATGCCAGTATCAGCCCCATGCTGGTTAATTTAATGCCATGTTGGACATGAGAGCTTCGTAGTAAAGACATATTATTGTGCCCGTTTTAATGAGTTTTTGTTAAAGTCGGCATCACTTAAACCGCTTTTGAACTGATAATTCGTCCATATAAGGTCGGTATTTTTATTGGTTTGATGATTAACCATTTTCATCAGGTCTGGGCGCCAGTGCTTACCTTCGTATTGCTGATAGTCAGCATAGGTCAGTGTTTTCAGTGGCGCATCTTTACGGTCGAAAAAGTCAATTTTATGTAGCCTGTTTTCACTTTGATCAATCCAGGTGACACGTCGAGTGTACCCCGAAAACTCATCGACAGGGTATTGTTCAACAACATAGCACTGCTCAGTACCGCAAGGCTCGTCACGCAAATACTTGTAGGTGTATTTCTCTATTTCAAAAGATGTTAGGTCTTCATAAGCAAACTCCGATCCCATGAAGGGGCCAGACTTGTTGCGCGAGGCAATACGCTTTACTCGCTTTAATGCAGGTAAGTACAGCCACTGGTCATCGGCTCCTACAGGGTGTGAAAAGCTTAAAAAAGCGGTGCCTTTTACGTCCAGGGGCTTATCAAAAATACTCAAACTTTTATCGCCATCTGCTTCTTGTTCAAGTGATTTTAAACGGATCTCCCGGATACTTTCCTGTCCTTGGCCGTTACGTAATACCATAGTCATTTGGGCTTCCATATCCCCCCAGCCTTTATCACTTTCTTTCGTTTGTTGAGCAATGGCTAAACCTTTTTCTTCTGCCGTTTCGGCAAAAGTAAAGGAAGCTGACCCGAGTAGTAAGGCGGAGAGAATACAAGTAAGTGGTTTTGGGCAGAGTTTCATCTATTTCTCCTTAGTTGTTTCGATTACAGCGGTGTTGTCGAGCTTCATTAATAGTGGGGGCAGGAAGAGGAAGTCGACAATCAGCGCGATCAATATAGTGATTGCGGTAAGAAGCCCCATATCTGCATTAATCTTAAAGCTCGATTGAGCCAGCACCATAAAGCCGGCGACCAAAACCAGGGTGGTTATCCATAAAGCACGTCCAACACTGGCAAAAGCATAACGAACGGCGTCCTCGGTACTCTTTCCTTTATCAATACGAGCATGGCGGTATTTGCTGAGAAAGTGCACAGTGTCATCGACAACGATACCCATTGTCATACCAGCAACGACCGATAATGCTAATCCTACTTGCCCATCAATAAAATACCAGATTCCAAAGCCCATTGCAGCGGGTGCCAAATTGGGTAATAAGCTAATCATCCCATAACGTACAGACTTTAACGCGATACCTAATAAAGCAGAAATCAATATCAGTGCAAAGGTGATGCCTATCAGCATGCTCTGAATATTACGTTGACCAATATGAGCAAACATCAGAGTTGGGCTGGCAATTTGAACGGTGTATTGCGGCGCATTGTCTTCAAACCATTTATAAAGTCGCTCTTCGAGTTTGATTTGTTCGTTGCTCGTCAGGTTTTTAAAGGTGCCAATAATACGTGATGAAGATTTGTCGACATTTAATTGGTTGTTGAGATCTAGACCATAGGGAAGCGACAATTCATAAAGCAAAAGGTATTGGGCTGCTAATTCACGATTGGCTGGTAGTGTATAGAAGGCAGGATCATCGCCATGCATATTTTTGTTCAGGCGCTTAACAATATCAGTCAATGTGCTTACATGATCAGTTTCTGGCTGAGCTCTTAACCACCCACTAAAATTATCTAAAGTCTTGAGGTACGCTGGGGCATTGATACCACTGGATTGTCCTGTATTGATAGAGATCTCAATCGAGGTAAGGCCAGAAAGATTGTCTTGCATGAAGTCAGTCGCTTGGCGGAATGGGACGGTCTTATCGAAGTATTTAACAAAGTCATCGTTAAGCTTATTAAAAGGTACGAATACTACCGTAGCAAGAATGATAACTGTCATGCTTGGAAGTAAGGTGGTCCTGTTCGAGATAATAAAAGCAGACAATTTGTCCATTAGCACACTTTTGTTTTCTTTTTGAGGTTTAATTTTAATTGGTAGTAGCATCAATAAAGCGGGGAAAAGTGTAATGGATAAAATGAAAGCAATCATGACTCCAGCAGCAACCATATTTCCAAGATCGCGAAAAGGAGGAGAGTCAGAAAAATTCATGCTCAAAAATCCTATCGCAGTCGTAACGCTAGTCAGAAAGATTGGGCTGAAATTGATACGTAAGCTTGTTCTTAATGCTTTGCTTTTTTCTTCTCCTTGTCGTAGTTCGTAAAAAAAGGTAGCTAATATATGAACACAGTCGGCGACAGCTAGCGTCATAATTACGGTTGGTGTACTGATGGAGGGGCCCGTTAAATAGAATCCTGTCCAGCCAGCCAAGCCCATCGTGCTTATGATTGTAAAAATAATAATAACGATGGTTGCCAGAGCTCCGCTAAAAGTGCGGAGGAGGAATATAATAGCGACTACAACAATAAGGAACATGAGTGGCACGAGTGTTGTGAAATCGTTTTGCGATGCCTCAGCAAAACTGTTATTCATCATTATTAAACCGGATAGGTATAGGTCGATGTCTGGGTTGGCTGTTATAAACTGAGTTTTTAATTCTCTTATCTTGTTGACGACTTCAGGCACCTCGGCTACGGGATTAATACCGGGTAGTTGGATGGTAATGTTGACTACGGAGACATGGCCTTCAGGTGATATCAACTTGCTTCGCATAAGGGGGTCATTGGTGGCAAGTTCTTTCAGTCTGGGCATATCTGCTTGAGCTAATGTTGCAGGATCCAGCACCAAATCTTCAACAATGAGGTCATCATCTTCTGCTACGGTGTTTTGAAAGTTGGTAATGGAGTCGACACGTGTCGAGTAAGGGACTTGCCAGGATTGCAGAGTGAGTTCGTGGATGGCCGCTAATCGCTTTGGTGTAAACACACTGCCTTCTTTGGGCGCGATTATAAAAGCAACATTATCACTTTTGCTGTAAATTTTCTGCATGCTTTCGAAAGCGGTTAACTGTGGGTTTTCTTCACTGAAAAATACACGGTAATCACTTTTGAAAACCAGGTTCTTTGCACCTGCAGCGGCAGCGACAACCAAAATGATACTGGCCAGCAAGACCCAGATAGGGTGCTTAAGGGCAACATCAAAGACACGCTCTTTCATACTTCACTCCAATTATGCCGAATAGCCATCAATAAAAATAATAGCACAGCACTTTGCCTCTAATGGTCAGATTACAAGAATATAACCTCTATCCTTCAATTCGCTTATTTCTTGATGACATGTCATACACGTTAGTAAAGGCAGAGTTATAAAATTAATTATTCAGACGACGATGTAAACCACGGTCAGCCATGATGCGGGTTGAAATCTCTTCAATTGAAAAAGTAGTGGTGTTAATGAACGGGATTTGTTGCGAAGCAAACAGGCGTTCAACAAACCTGATCTCCTTGTCACACTGGTCAAGTGAAGAGTAGCGGCTGTTGGGGCGGCGTTCATGTCGTATAGCCGTGAGCTGGAATGGGTCAATGGTCAAGCCATAAAGTTTTTCTTTATACGGCAGCAAACATTCAGGCAGGCCGTTATGAGTCAGGTCATCTTCCGTGAGTGGGTAGTTGGCAGCGCGGATTCCAAATTGTAAGGCCATGTATAAGCAGGTCGGTGTTTTGCCACAACGTGAAACACCCACCAGAATGATATCAGCCTTGCTGTATTGTTTGGTGCGTGCGCCGTCGTCATTTTCAAGTGCGAAATTGACTGAGTTAATCCGCTCTCTATAGCTACTGGCTTCAACAATAGCATGTGACTTACCGACAGAATAAGAAGAGTGGGTACAGAATTCGTGCTCAAGTGGTTTTATAAAGGTTGAAAACACATCTATTTTTAACGTATCACAACTATCTAAAATTTGCCGAATCTCATCATTAACAATGGTATCTATCAATACGGGTCTGAGTCCGTCTTTAATACCTGCAGCGGTGATGGCCTTTAGCGCTTCAGCCGCCTTTTCTGGTGTGTTGATATAAGGAAGAGTTATTTTTTCAAACTCTATCTCTTCAAATTGCGCCAGAAGGCTGTCACCTAATGCTTCAGCTGTTATGCCTGTCCCATCAGAAATAAAAAATACAGTTCGCTTCATGAAGTTCTCGTTGTGTAGTCAGGCGACGATTATAGCAAGTATGATCAGCCACAACAGCAAGAAGTCGGAGGTAGGTAGCAGCTAAGTAGCAGCCAAGTCGTTAAGATGTATGACTGGATTAGGTTGAACGTTGTTGAAATATGTTATGATTTTAACCATCTGGTTTGGTTAGATCCAGCTGCTACGTCCGAGTTGAAAAATCAATGCATATTATTTTGTTGACCCACCAGAAAGAGCGTTTTAAAAAGACGAATACAGGCCTGTTGGTCTTGTTACAGCCAGGTTTAAATGTGACGCGGATCATTTGGGATAGAGTCAATCCTGACGCAGCGCTGTTGAAGCGAATAGCAAAGGGTGGTGTGTTTTTACTCTATCCAGAGCAAAACAGCTCTGGGCAAGAGAGCGCTCGGCAAAGTTTCTCTGATCCGGTAAGCTCTGAACGGCTGGCGGAATCGGCCGTTAGCTTGGAGCTAGGTTGGCAAGATTCTGCTGATGAAGCCAGTTTCATCATTATCGATAGTACGTGGCAGGAAGCACGAAAAATTTTCAATAGGAGCCCATATCTTACAGACCTTCCCAGGATTACATTAGCGCCATCTGAAGGCTCATTATTCAAGCTGCGTCGTAACCAGATAGCAAGAGGGCTGTGTACAGCCGAAAGTGTGATAGCCTTATTAAAGATGAACCATCAGAATCATCTTGCAAATAAACTTGAAACAGATTTTTATACGTTTGTTGGTCATGTTCCCGAAAAAGGGAAAAACGATTAAATTCGTTTACTGTTTTTTTTTATTTTTTTGAAATTAACGTACGCTGTCGTCATCTGACGCTGAAATAATAAAAACTAGCAGCGTGACCGTTAGACAGCAGGAGAGAACAGCTTTGCATAATTACGTATTGCGTCTTGAGCAGGCGGGTATGGGAGATGTTGATAAAGTCGGTGGCAAAAATGCATCTTTGGGAGAGATGATAAGTCAGTTAAGTGATGCTGGAGTCAAGGTTCCTGGTGGTTTTGCGACGACAGCAGAGGCGTTTCGCGACTTTTTAAGCTTCAGTGGTTTAAATGAAAAAATAAATACAGCGCTGACCCAATTAAATATTGATGATGTGGTGGCGCTGGCAGCAACCGGTGCTGAAATTCGGCAATGGATTCTCGATGCAGAATTTCAACCGGAGCTGAATACCGCTATTGAATCTGCTTTTGCCGAGATGACTGCTGATAACGCGAGTATGGCAGTCGCTGTTCGCTCCTCTGCAACCGCTGAAGACCTTCCGGAAGCGTCTTTTGCCGGCCAGCAGGAAACTTTTCTTAATATCCGCGGGTTAGATCAGGTTAAGCAAGCGATTAAAGAGGTATTTGCATCACTTTATAATGATCGCGCTATCTCTTATCGTGATCATCATCATTTTGCACATAGCGAAGTCGCTTTGTCTGCCGGTGTGCAGCGTATGGTGCGCAGTGATACGGGCGCCTCAGGTGTTATGTTTTCAATGGATACTGAGTCCGGCTTTAGCCATGTGGTGTTTATTACCGCCGCATATGGTTTGGGTGAAACGATTGTTCAGGGGGCGGTTAACCCCGATGAGTTCTATGTCTACAAGCCCACATTGAAACAGAAAATCCCCTCTATTCTTCGTCGTACATTAGGTTCAAAGGCGATCAAGATGATATATGCCGGGGACGGTAGTACGACTAAGGCTGTTGAGACGGTTGCAGTAGACGTTAAAGATCGTCATCGTTTTTCTATTAATGACGATGATGTACAAACACTCGCAGAGATTGCCGTTACCATTGAGAATCATTATGGTCGCCCGATGGATATCGAGTGGGCAAAAGATGGTGATGACGGACAACTCTATGTTGTTCAGGCAAGGCCTGAAACAGTACGAAGCCGTGATAACGGTAATGTGATTGAACGTTATCTGTTGAAAGAAAAAGGCAAAATTCTTGTTGAAGGGCGTTCAATCGGTCACCGGATAGGTTCCGGCCCCGTGCGTTTGATCTCCCATGTTTCTGAAATGTCGAAAGTCCAACCGGGTGAAGTGTTAGTAACCGATATGACCGATCCGGATTGGGAGCCCGTCATGAAGCGCGCTGCTGCCATTGTCACTAATCGCGGTGGCCGAACTTGCCATGCAGCTATTATTGCGCGTGAGTTAGGGATTCCTGCGATTGTAGGTTGTGGTGATGCGACTGAAATATTGCGAGATGCTCAGGTTGTGACTGTTTCCTGTGCTGAAGGTGATACCGGGCGAGCCTATGAAGGGCGTCTGAACTTTGAGCATCAGACAAATAGTGTCGACTCAATGCCTAGTTTACCGTTTGATATTATGATGAACGTAGGTAATCCGGATCGTGCTTTTGATTTCCAGTCGCTGCCTAATGCCGGTGTGGGGTTGGCTCGTTTGGAATTTATCATTAACCGAATGATAGGCGTACACCCAAAAGCGTTACTCAATCTGGACGATCAATCTCCTGAAGTACGTCAGGTGATTGAGCGTCGTATTGCAGGATATGATGGGCCCATTAACTTCTATATAGAAAAATTAGTAGAAGGAATCGCGACGCTGGCTGCTGCTTTTTACCCCAAAAAAGTTATTGTCAGGATGTCTGATTTCAAATCGAATGAATATGGCCATCTTATTGGTGGTGATCAATACGAGCCTGGTGAAGAAAATCCGATGCTTGGATTCAGAGGGGCGTCACGATATATCTCTGAATCATTCCGTGATTGTTTTGAACTTGAATGCCGGGCACTTAAAAAAGTGCGTGATGAAATGCGCCTTACCAACGTAGAAATCATGATTCCGTTTGTTCGGACCGTTGGGGAAGCTAAGCATGTTGTTGAATTGTTGTCTGATAATGGCTTAAGACGTGGTGAAAATGGTCTACGTCTGATTATGATGTGTGAAATTCCTTCAAATGCATTATTGGCTGATGAGTTCTTAGAGTATTTCGATGGTTTCTCGATTGGATCAAACGATCTGACGCAGTTGACGCTCGGCCTGGACAGGGACTCTGGCGTTATCGCTCATCTCTTTGATGAACGTAATGATGCAGTTAAAAAGCTGCTGAGTATGGCGATCGACGCATGTAAAGCCAAAGATAAATACATAGGGATTTGTGGGCAAGGGCCTTCGGATCATCCGGATCTGGCTAAATGGTTGATGGATCAGGGGATCAGTAGTGTTTCGCTGAATCCTGATTCGGTTTTGGATACCTGGTTCTTTTTAGCTAACGATCTTGGATGACTTTGTTATTTTATAATGAAAGGGGCTTCGGCCCCTTTTTCTATTTTCAGAATTTATATGAACGAACTTGAATTATGGCAGTATCTTCTAATTGGTTTGTTGTTTATCTGGAGCGGTTTCGTGCGCTCCGGACTGGGCTTTGGCGGTGCAGTACTGACACTCCCGTTCCTTCTGCTGGTTCATAATCAACCGCTGGTCTTTTTACCGATTATTGCGGTTCATTTATTGTTTTTTTCAGGCTTGATCGCTTTAACAAACCATCGGCAATCACGAAGAGATAAAGTAGAAGCGGGTCGTCAATCAAGTATCGATTGGAAATATTTAAAGCACTCCTTAGGCGTGATGATCATACCGAAACTAATCGGTGTTTTCGGCTTGCTGACGCTCCCTACCGAGCTGATGAGCAGTATTATCTTCAGTATCGTCATGGTGTACGCGATTGGCTATGTGCTGAATAAGCCCTTTAGAAGCAATAGCAAAGTGCTGGATACCAGTTTTCTGATGCTGGGTGGTTATATCAGTGGTACTTCGCTGATAGGCGCACCACTTATTGTTGCCGTGTATGCATCACATGTAGCCAAGCACCAGCTCAGAGATACCTTGTTTGTTCTTTGGTTTATTTTGGTGTTGATTAAATGCGTTGCTTTTTTATGGGCGGGCGTTGATTTTCAATTAATTCATCATCTTTGGCTGCTTCCATGCTCAACACTGGGACACTTCATTGGATTGCGTTTTCATAAAAAAATAGTGGAAACGGAGACACCTCTTTTCTTTCGGGTACTCGGTGCTGCACTCATCATTATCAGCATTATCGGTCTTTGGAAAGCATGGCTATAGCGCTGTATTTTTTTATATAAAAAACCAGACACGACTCATTCTGAAAAATTGAGATAAAAGCAGGTATTTCCGGTTAAGTCAGGGCTTGAATTTGTGTACTTTGCATTCCGTGTCTACATTGTATGGATAGGTGGCGCATTTTTGCGTCACTGTGATTTGTTGGTGTATTGATAAGGATGTGGTGAATGAGTATTTTTTCTAGAGCGGGTGTTTTAATACTCACATTCAGTTGCCTGACGCCGTTAGCAGTGGCCGATAATCGCCAGGATGTGGGTATGTATTTTGAAGATGCTAATAAATTGTATTATCAGGATGAGCTACCGGAGGCCATCATCCAACTAAAAAATGCCTTGCAAGCAAACCCGCAACATTTACCGTCGTTACTCCTTTCCGGCGAAATATATCTGCAGCAAGGCGATCCTAAAGCTGCTGAATATGCATTGAGGCAGGCGTTGATTTATGGCGCAGACTCCTCCTTGGTTGTATTGAACCTTGCCAAGTCCTATCTGCAGTTGGGTAATTATCAAAGAATCATTTCAGATTTACAGGTAGACGGCTTGTCACAGCCTGTTCAAGTAGATCTTTTAGGTTATCGGGCTGAAGCCTACACACTTTTAGATCAGCTACCAGATGCGCGCTTTTCTATAGATTTGGCCTTGAACAAGGATGCGCGTGCTTTATTGCCGCGTCTGGCGAATGTTATCTTGCTAATTAGAGAGGGTGCGTTGGATGAGGCACTAGACAACGCTCAAGTGGTGATCACCGATTGGCCTGAGGATGCGCGTTCCTGGAATAGTCATGCTTCAGTCATGCATGCGCAGGGTGATTTGGCGTCTGCGATACAGAGTTATCAAAAAGCCTTAACGATCCAGCCCAGCCATGTGGACGCCAGGGTTGCAAAAGTAGGGGCTTTAATTGATCTTGCACGTTTGGATGAAGCCGCTGATGATCTGGCTTTTTTAAAAAAAGAATATCCGTATGAGCCGCGTGCCGCTTATTTTCGGGGGTTGCTGTTATCAAAGGCGGGTGATGAAGAGGGCGCACGTTTAGAGTATGTTAGATGCACAGAGGTGATTGCTGTGCTATCTAAAGACAAAGTCGCTTCCGATCCTCAATTGCTGATGTCAGCGGCATTGGCTCATTATGCTTTAAATCAGCTGGAATCTGCACGTAATTATCTTCAATTGTATCTGAACAAAGTACCGTCCGATGTTGGTGCCCATAAGTTGCTGGCGGATGTTCTGCTTAAGCAGGGCGATCCAGAGAATGCTATAAAGATATTGAATACCGCTCGCTCGCTCCTTCAGTCTGATGCAGATCTTCTGACCATGCTGGCGGCGGCGTATAGCCAGACAGGAAGACACGCTAGAGCCACTCGTTTACTTGAGGAAGCGGTGAGTTCCGGGGGGAGTCTTTTTACAAAAACGCAACTTGCCAAAAGTTTGCTTAGGTCCGGGGATGTTGAGCGAGGAATGCAGGCTTTAGAAAAAATTCATGCTCAGGAGCCAACACAGCAAACTGGCTTCCTTTTAACCGTTTCATATTTAAAGCAAAAGGCCTTTGAAAAGGCTGAGGGTACAGCACATCAGTTAGTCGGCCTTGATCCAGACAATGTTACTTATCGCAATCTATTCGGCATTGCACTTTTCTCACAAGGAAAAATGGAAGTCGCTCGCGAGCAATTTAATCTTATTTTGAAACAAGCCCCGAGCTTCTCGGCAGCACAGATAAATATTGTAAAAATCGATATAGCGGAACAAAAGCTATCGCAGGCGCGCACTCAAATGGAGTTGTTGCTTGTTCAGTATCCCGAAAACACCAGTGTGATGTTGGAGATGTCTCGGCTCGAGTTGGCATCTGAAAAACAGGATGAAGCATTGAGATGGGCTGAAAAAGCGTTCGCATTAGATAGCCGCTCACTGGAAGTGGTGCTTTACCTGACCGACCTTTATGTGAAACTGGAGAAGCTTGATCTTGCAGAAAGTGTGGCTAGAACCGGCGTGCAGAATCACGCAGATAATTTAGCAGTTCTTTCTGTATTGGGGCAAATACAGACATTAAAAAATCAGCCTAAAGCGGCCCAGGTTACCTTCAAACAAATGGTGAAAATGGCAGGCTTTGATGCCGAATCACTCTACAAAATCGCTAACTTACAGCTGCGTATTAATGAAATTGCGGATGCTCGCTATTCCTTATCAAAGGTGTTACAGGCTGAGCCTGATTATTTTCCCGCCGAAGTCTTAGAGGTTGAGTTGAGTATCAAGCTCGGGATGCTTGAAGGTGCAGAAAAATCATCGAGGAAGTTACAAAAAGACTATCCCGGTAACCCCGTAGGTTTTCAATTGCTAGGTGATGTTTATATGGCACGCCAACTTTATAAACAGGCAGATGAGCAATACCTGCTTGGGCTTTCGATCAGGCCTGCTAGTGGCTTGATTAGCAGTCGTTATAAGGCGCTACAAGCACAGAACAAACCAGCTGAATCCGGCCGTGTTTTAGAAGATTGGTTGGCGGTTCATCCTGATGATTTAAAAATTAAGTTGGCCTATTCTGAGTATTTGATTATCACTCAGGACTATAAGCAAGCGGCTATTCTATTAGTGCAGCTGTTAAACCGCTTTCCTGAAGATCCGTTGTTACTTAATAATATGGCTCATGTCTTGTATAAACTGAAGCGTCCTGAGGCTTTAAATTATGCAAAAGGTGCGTACGCTAAGGCCGCTCATATTCCCCAGATTGCAGATACTTTGGGGTGGTTATTAGTAGAATCGGGTAATGCAGAAGGCGGTTTGAAATATCTCAGAGAAGCGAATTCCCGTGACTCAAATTCCCCTGAAATTCTTTATCATTTGGCCGTTGCGCTTAAAGCGATTGGTAGGAAGAAAGAAGCAATAATCTATCTTGAGCGAGCGTTAAGAGCGGCTGAGATCTTTGAAGAAAGAGATAAGGCTGTTGCTTTAAAAGCTAGCTTATTGAAAGATAAAAATTAAATATTTTGTTTTAATCTTTCGTATAAACGTGTGTTTGAAATTAATAAATACCTGATTTTAAAGTAATTAATTTTTTTATGTAAAATCATCATTGTTTTAATTGATTGTTACTACTAGTATTCATTTTATCAAGAATATGAAGATTAAATGCATGGGTGGCCTTATGAAAAATATTAACTCAAAGATTGGATTATGCGCTTTACTGGCGGTAACCAGCCTGGCTGCCAATGCGTCTGTTAGTTGGAATTTTAAAACATCATCTAATGGTGATTACCGCGTATCATCGTCTACAGCGGGTACCTATCAATTTACAGCCAGTGATTCAGCAACAGTCACTAGATTGTCTGCCTGGTCTGCACCGGTATCAGGATCAAGTCCAATTAATAATGTTACTGGCCTGTTGGCGCACAATCAGTTTGGGTTAGTTATTGATCAGGATGGTTATGGTGCTGATGGAAGCGGTTACGGAAATTCAGGTAGCGATAGTCATGCAATAGACAATGGTGGCAATTATGAAATGGTTATGTTTGATTTTGGCGCTAATGAGTTTTCGTTAGAGGCGTTTGATATTGGATGGTATAGCAATGATTCTGATGTGACTGTCATGGCGTATCAGGCAACTCCAACCTCTCCGTCAGCTGAGAGTATTGGTGGAGTGAGTTTGGCGGGCTTACCTGCAAACGGCTGGAGTGTTATAAGCCATCATTCAAATCCAGGAACAGGTAATGAATCAGTTAACAGTAATCTGAATTCAGTGTACTCCAGTTATTGGATCATTGGGGCTTATATGTCAGCTGTTGGGTCAGGAGGGCAATCTATAGGTGATAATAGCTGGGATGCTATAAAAATAGGCGGTATTACGGGTAGTACGCGGTCAACACCCCCCACTGGTGATGTACCTGAGCCTGGTACTTTGCTGTTAACCGCGTTAGGTTTGGTTTTTATAGCACGTAAGAAATTCGTCGTTAAAAGTTAGAAACTAAAAGCCAGACGTTAGAAATAGAGTTAAAAAAACCGGAGCATCTTGCGCCGGTTTTTTATGTGATGTTATTTGCCTTGGTATTTTCCCGGTCGTTTCTCGACAAAAGCGCTAACGGCTTCCAGATGATCATCGGTGTTGTGGCACATGCCTTGAAAAACAGCACATAGATCCAGAAAATCTGCCAGTTCCTGGCGTTGCGCCGCTTTCATCAGGCGCTTAGTCAGGCGAGTGGCTTGTGGCGGCTTCGCAGCAATTTGCTTAGCCAGCTTCATGGCGGCAGGCATGAGCTCATCAGGACTGACGACGTCTAACAATAAGCCCATTGATTTAGCCTCGTCTGCTTTAACCAGGCGTCCTGTAAAAGTCATATCAGCCGCTTTTTGATAGCCGATGAGTCGTTGCAGGAACCAGGCACCACCATCACCCGGAATAATGCCTAGATTGACAAAAGTTTCGCCTAATAATGCGTTGCTCGACCCAATGCGCATGTCGCACATGCAGGTCAGGTCAAAGCCCGCCCCAATGGCCGGGCCATTCACTGCAGCGATAACGGGAACTTCACAGTTATAAACAGCTAACGGGATTTTTTGGATTCCGTTGCGGTATTTATTTTGTACTTCGTAGACATCGCCGCTAAAAGCGCCGTTGCTATATTCGCCATCACGCTTAAGCATCTCTTTTATATTACCGCCCGCTGAAAATGCGCTGCCAGCCCCGGTAATGACGAGCACAGAAACGCCATCGTTTTGATTAACCCATTGAATAGCTTTAAGTATGTCATCAATCAAATGTGTACCGGTTAAGGCGTTACGTACATCGTCACGATTCAATGTCAGAAGAGCAATACGATTATCGAGTTGTAAGTTTGCATCCTGCAGTTGGGGTGTTTGAATGGGCATTTTAAGTCCTCTGTGAATCGCCACTGTTTTTTCTTAAAGAATACTTGATGTTTAACTATTTATTAAGGGATTTCCTTTATAATTTGCATATGCCCTAAAACAGTTGTTTGATTGTTTACTGTGGCTATTTAAAACATACTTAAGATTATAAAAAGCTTGGACGTTAGTTATGAACGATACCATGAAGGGTATTTCTATATTGTCATTAACCGCTGTCGCTATTTCTTGGGTGTTAAATCAGGATAATGAGGGGTTTGATTTGGCATTTCTGACAAATGATAGTGCAGAACGTTCTGCTGCCTTGCAGATACAGCAGTCTATATTGGCGGGTGCCGACCCTACACAGAATCAAGAGCCGGCGGCTGCCGGGGTATCTGATCTTAACTGTTATCGTGGTCGCGTATCCGTATATGATGAGCAGATGGCACTTGAGAAGCAGTCATATATTAGCGTGGCGAATCAAACAAGCATGTTTTTGCGTGTGGCTGGGCAGAAGATAATTCTGCAAATACCGGTTAACGATAAAACCATAGCTCGCAGAGTGATGAGTGTGCCGGTTGATATTGCAGTAGAGCTGGCTGATATGCAGAAATTAGAAGGCCGCTGCACTCGTGAAGATTTAATTATCAGTGAGCTCAAATAAAAAAGGACGCCGCAACGTCCTCTGTAACCTTAAAAAATATTGTAGTTGAATGATCTAGCTGGATTTAACTATGAAATCATCATTCTATAAATACAATTAGTCAGAAATTATATCCAGGCAAGAAACACCTACGTCCGCATTTAAATAAGCCATGCCCAGTTTAGTTAAGTACTCCATACGGTCGGCTTTCATCAAATCTATGTCAGGGGCGTTGAAACCATTTGCCTGATAAACACCCGCCAGATAAGCCATAAAATTTTCACCTTCTTTTACTAGCAGTAAGCTAGCAGCACCTACATCCGGTTTTACCTGGGTATTCAATTCTTTTGGGAGTTTTACTGTCAATACGACGGGCTGCTCATCACCCTCAACCCGGACACTGCGGTCTCTCACCGTTTGCTCCGCCCAGTAATAAGCTAATTCTTTACTTTGCGTCAAAAAAACCGGCTCAATCGATTCAGTATAGTTATTCCCGATAGTTGCCATGGTTTTTTTGGCGGCTTCCTTCAGCATTTTATCACCGGAGCGTTTCAAGCCTTGCTTTTTGATCGATTCGACCAGCGCCGATGAAGTACCATGATACCAGGTATCACTCGTAGTAAACCCTTGTTCGGTTAACAAATCTTTAGCATCTTTAAGAAAAGCAGGTGTATTAGTCATATTAGAAATCACTTAATCAGTTTGCAGTAGAAAGCAGGTTAGAATTCTAACGTAAAAAGCCATTCGATTCTTTCGTAGGGGGAGTTTCTGATTATCTTTACGAAAGGATCTTACTCATTAAAAAGGCGACACCTTATCAAACAGGGGTCGCCTTTATGTCCAAAGATGGATAGCACCCTGGTTAATCAGGGTGCTTTATTAACCTAATTCAGCTTAGTTGAACTGGTTAGATGTATTTTTTGCGCCACCAGCTTTCAGAGCATTCTCACCAGCAAAGTATTCTTTGTGGTCGTCGCCCATATCTGAACCAGACATGTTCTGGTGCTTAACACATGCGATACCCTGACGGATTTCCTGACGCTGTACGCCTTTTACGTAGCCAAGCATACCAGCTTCACCGAAGTACTCTTTAGCCAGGTTGTCAGTAGACAGGGCAGCAGTGTGGTAAGTCGGCAGTGTGATCAAGTGGTGGAAAATGTTCGCTTCACGAGCAGAATCGGCCTGGAAAGTGCGGATCTTATCGTCAGCCAGAGCAGACAATTCAGACTCATCATATTCAACAGACATTAGGTTAGCACGGTCGTAAGCAGAAACATCTTTGCCTTCTTCGACCATGATGTCATATGCCTGCTGACGGAAGTTCAGAGTCCAGTTGAACGATGGGCTGTTGTTGTAAACCAGCTTCGCATCAGGAATCTCTTTACGTACTTCATTCATCATGTTAGCGATGTCTTGAACGTTTGGCGTTGCTGTTTCGATCCACAGCAGGTCAGCACCCGCTTTAATGGCTTCGATGCTATCAAATACGCAACGTTGTTCACCTGTACCTTGACGGAACTGATATAAACCAGAAGGAAGACGTTTAGGACGAACCAGCTTGCCATTACGGTTGAAGCATACATCGCCTTCAGCCATATCAGCTACGTCAATTTCTTCAACGTCCAGGAATGAGTTGTATTGGTCGCCTTGATCACCTGGCTCTTTAACCACTGCGATTTCTTTAGTCAGGCCAGCACCTTCAGAGTCAGTACGTGCAACGATAACGCCGTTGTCGACACCCAGTTCCAGGAAAGCATAACGCAGAGCGCGTAGTTTAGAGTGGAAGTCTGCATGAGGTACGGTTACCTTGCCGTCCTGGTGACCACATTGCTTTTCATCTGCAACCTGGTTTTCGATCTGCAGGCAACATGCACCGGCTTCGATCATTTGCTTAGCCATGATGTAAGTTGCTTCAGCGTTACCGAAACCAGCATCGATATCAGCAATAATTGGCACAACGTGAGTCACGTGGTTGTCAATTTTATCTTGTACAGCAGCTTCAGCAGCAGTATCGCCAGCTTCACGAGCAGCATCTAGTTCACGGAACAGGCCGCCCAGTTCACGTGCATCCGCCTGACGCAAGAAGGTGTACAACTCTTCTACCAGGCTGGCAACAGTCGTTTTCTCGTGCATAGACTGGTCAGGCAGAGGGCCGAAGTCAGAACGCAGAGCAGCAACCATCCAGCCAGACAGGTACAAGTAACGGCGATCAGTTTGGCCGTTGAAGTGCTTCTTAATAGAAATCATCTTCTGCTGGCCAATGAAACCGTGCCAGCAACCCAGAGACTGAGTGTACTTGGTTTTGTCAGCGTCGAATGCCGCCATGTCAGCGCGCATTAAGTCAGCAGTGTATTTAGCGATGTCTAAACCCGTTTTGAATTTATTCTGAGCACGCATGCGAGCAACATATTCAGGGTTGATAGTGTTCCAAGAAGAGCCGTTCGCTTCACAAAGCGTAGCAACTGCATCGATATCTTTTGTGTAATTTGACATGGTTAGTCCTGCCTGATTATTGAAGGGAGTCAAAACTGCCTTGGTTAACTTTGAGATCATTCTATGGAAAGTTTTGGTATAATTGAAATCAATGTCAGTTATGTCTGCCATTCATGTTATGAATGTTACGAATTTAAGCTCTGATATTATAAAAAAATTATTGGGTAGTCGCTATGAACCTGGATCACATAGACCTTAATTTATTGATTTATCTTGATGTATTGCTGCGTGAGCGTAACGTTACTCGCTCAGCTAGCTTGCTGGGCATTACTCAGCCAGCGATGAGTAATAGCCTTAAGCGTTTACGAGAAGCATTTAATGATCCGATACTGGTCAGAACCAGTGATGGAATGATGCCCACAGAGCGGGCGATGCAGATGCAATCGTCGGTCAGGCAGATTCTTGCCAGTATTGAGCAGGTAATAGAACCTACAACAGAGTTTGATACAGCATCTACCGACCGTGTCTTTCGTATCATGACAAGTGATTATGGTGAATCTACTCTGATGCCTTATGTGCTTGAAAGATTGGCGCAAGAAGCACCCGGTGTTGTCTTGGATATACTCAACCCCAGTGATATGAGTTTTCTGGAAGTGGAGCAGGGGCAGGTAGACCTGGTCATTAACCGTTTCGATAGTATGCCGCAATCGTTTCATCAGGTAACGCTATGGCGTGACTCTTTTTCTTGTTTATTTAGTGTTCAAAACCCGGTAGCACAAGACTTTACACTTGAGAGCTATCTTGATGCGAACCATGTCTGGGTAAGTAAAACAGGTATGGGAGCAGGGATGGGGATCACACCTAAAGATACGAATCGGCTGGGGTGGGTAGATGAAGCACTCCTGCGTATTGGTCATAAGCGCCGTATCTCTGTGTTTACTCGTCATTATCAATCAGCTGCTTTGCTGGCCGAGCAGAAAGGCCTTGTCGTCACTATTCCGACGCGTGCTGCTTTAGCTCAGAAAAATAATCCGCGAGTGGTAATTCAACCGCCGCCTTTTGATATTCCTGGTTTCGAATTCAAAATGGCATGGAGTCCATTGCTTCAGCACAATAGAGCGCATCAATGGATGCGGCGCCTTATCATTGACATTGCTCAATCAGCGCCAGTTTCATAAATAGATGATAGATGATAGATGATAGGTGAGAGGTGATAGGTAGGGCGATTGAATTTCTCGAATAACCCCACCGTTTGTTGAACTAGCTGAACTTCTACCACTAAAGCGACAGAAAACTACGCATTTTTTGTAATAGTTTAGGGCCCATTCCTTTCACCTGAAGAGTCTCATCGAGGGTTTTGAAAGGCCTGTCTGCCACGATATTCTGCGCCAGTTTTTTGGACATTCCTTTAATCACTTCAAGTTGGCTGGCCGTCGCATTATTGATAGAAACTTTAGCATCGGAAACAGTGTTTTTGTTGTCTGACTTCTTAATCGGTGATTTCTTGCCCGGAGCTTTCTGAGTTGCTCCTTTCTTAGTAGCTGTTTTCTTAGCAGCTGCTTTGTCAGTAACTACTTTATCACTCGCTTCTTTCTTAACGGCCTGCTGAGGTTCGCTAATAGGCTGAGCTGTTGTGTCTTTTTTATCCAGGCTATGTATATCTGAGGCAGTTTTGTTGCTGCTGAAATCAACCGTAATGACGTTGTCTGTTTCATTGCGACTTACCTGAGGCTTTTCATTGACGATATAAGGCAGGTTGAAATTAACATAGTCGCGCGTCACATATTGATGACCGTCCCATTCACGGAGCATCAGTGTAAAGTACCAAGTACCGCTGTTGGGTGCATTGAAGGGCAGGTTATAGCGCTGATTCTGAATAAAATGCAGGTCTGTTAGCTCGCCTATGCTAGTAGCTGACAGCGCATGACCCTGGAAGCCGTTGCCGTTATAGGGTTGCTCAAGTGCCCATAATTCGAGCGCTAACGTACCACTTATACTATTAGTATCACGAAAATTATAAATATGGCTGATATTAATCACTACCTGATCGTGCAATATTTCATAACCACATCCACCGGATATTTTCAGATCAGAAGGGATAGATGCGGTTGGCGTTAGCTGGATTGTTGGGTTCGCGGTTACGTTCACGTGAAGTGAGTCCTTGTTGATGAAATCGGAATATAAAAGAAGGTTTATAATAAGGGATTAAATGGCGATGGAGAAGCGATCACTCTTCTCCGTAAAGTGCTTCCATGTTGTAGAGTTCTGTCAGTACTTCCTGCGCTTCTCTCGTTGATATACAGTCGGCACTAATGGCGGGTAAGTCGCATAAGGCCCGAACAAAATCAGTCGATTCAGCAGATATCTCACAGGCTTCACCATTGACGAAAAGTACCACTGAGCCGTCTGTCTTTTCGCGGTAGGCGAAACGGCTGCCTTCAGATCGATAGAGTTGTCCGCCGTCCTGAAGATAGTCTGTTAGCTCTTCGACAGAGTATTGCTCGTCTTCATCCGTCGATGCAGCTTGATCAGGATATTTATGCTCGGTCATAAACTGGCCAAACCAGTTTTCCAGCAGATCAGGCTCATTAAGATAATCAGTCATGATCGACCGGACTTTCTCAATATCTGTCTGGCGAATCAGGCCGGGACTCTGTTGGAGTGTCAGGTCTGGGTCGCTGTAGCGGGTTTCGCTTTTTAATTGTTCGCCAACAAAGTCTGTAAATTGTCTTAAAATGTCAGCATGGGATGGCGCGCGAAACCCGACGGAATACGTCATGCAGTCATCAGATTCGGCTGTACCGTTGTGACCGACACGTGGCGGGATGTAAAGCATATCGCCCGGGTTTAGAAGGAAAGTCTCTTCCGCCTGCCATTCTGGCAAAATCATCACCGGCGTATCATCACGCCGTGGTGAGTCCTCGCCGAATATGCCGCCAATCTCCCAGCGACGTTGGCCACTGGCCTGAATCAGAAATACGTCGTAATTATCATAATGAGGCCCTACGCCACCGCCTTTAGTAGCGTAGCTGACCATAAGGTCATCAATTCGCCAGCTGGGAATGAAACGAAACTGCTCCAGTAGGGCGTTAGCTTCAGGTACCCAGTGGTCAACCGCTTGAACCAGTAGTGTCCAATGAGACTCAGGAAGGCTGCTGAAGCGCATATCTTCAAATGGGCCATTTTCCAGAGCCCATTGCTCCCCTTCGGCATCCTGAATAACCAGACGTGATTCAACGTCTTCTTCACAAGCCAGGCCTGCAAGTTCGTCGGCACTGACTGGTGGCTCAAAATCAGGAAAAGCGTTACGGATCAGCAGAGGTTTTTTCTGCCAATAATCCCGCAGAAAAGTTTCTGCGGACATCTCGCCTAAAGGGAAGGTTGGAATCATCTTTTTAGTAACTCAACCAGTTCAATAGCGGCATCTTCAAGTTCAGCCATGATTTTACGCTTATCTTTGGCGGCCACTGCAGCAATACGGTTATTGCCGAGCACTTTGGCGCATTTCTGAATTTTCAGCGCGCAAGCCTGGATACCGCCCAGATTGTTTTCATAAGCGCTCATTTCTGCGGCGACGGCTTCTATACCTGCTTGCAGGCGGCGTGCATCTTCTTGAAGGCTTGTCAGGTCTGTGTGCATCAATCTAATCCTTTTTATGGGTTGTTGATAAATTTTCAATAGTTTCCTGAACAGATGTCAGGATTCCGCGTAACATACCAAGCTCAGCTTTTTCGGGGCGAGTCCGGTTAAA
The DNA here is from genome assembly GCF_900113275.1 of Neptunomonas qingdaonensis. Lineage (GTDB taxonomy): Bacteria > Pseudomonadota > Gammaproteobacteria > Pseudomonadales > Balneatricaceae > Neptunomonas > Neptunomonas qingdaonensis. The sequence continues at coordinate 125,590 of NZ_FOOU01000006.1, read as the reverse complement.
GTAGCGCTTTAATTTTGTCATGGCGCGTCCTTCATGCTGAGGAATAATAAAGCTGGTTGCTCTGATCACTGTTTCAAGATGAGTATAAAAGAGTTCCATCTCCTTTTGGCGAGGGTACTCAGATTCTGCTCTCTGTTTAACAGGGCTCTGTGCGGCCATCCAGATTTCGTAACACATCAGCTGGATAGCCTGAGCGACATTTAATACCGGGTATTCAGGGTTTGCCGGAATGTACACATGGAAGTTACACAACTGCAGTTCTTCGTTCAATAAGCCCATAGTTTCACGACCAAACACCAAGGCGATTTCGCCTTGTGGCGCTTCGCAAATGATTTTCTCAGCGCAACGTCTGGCATCAAGAATCGGCAGATCAAAGGTGCGGTTGCGAGCACTGGTACCAATCACTAATTGGCAGTCGGCGATGGCTTCTTTTAATGTGCCTACGACCGTGGCGTTATCTAAAACATCTTTTGCACCGGCAGCACGGGATTCAGCTTCTTCACTGGGATATTCACGAGGATCAACCAGCCACAGCTGCGAGAGCCCCATGTTTTTCATAGCACGAGCAGCCGCGCCAATGTTACCCGGATGGAACGTGTTGATCAGTACAATTCGAACATTGCTAAGCATAAGAAGCAGACCATGAAAATTTGGTCGTTATTATAGAGGAGAGGGGCGCTGTCACAAAGCCTCAATGAAGCGATTCAGATCATAAATAAATCGTTCTTTATGCCAAAGATGCGGTGAGTGATCAGAATCCGGGTAGACATGCAGTTCAGAATCCAGAATGGTATCTGCTACCCACCTTTGCAGGTCCTTGCTGTAAAACTGACTTTCATCGCCATAAATAAGCAACACCGGACAGCTGATGTGCGCTAACACCTCCCGATAATCTTTTTGTGTAATGCTAATCCAGCATTGTGTTAACAGATGGCCTGGCAGTTTACGTAAATGCTCGCGCATCTGCTGGAAGCCGCGCGAGTTGTTATCGTAATTTTCTCGTGAGCGGCGGTTATTGCCGAAGGCTATCAGCTCTAAGACACCTTCTGCGAAGTCTGTTGTAAATCTTTGTATTAGATGCTTATTCTTAAATGTATCCAGGTTGCCGTAGACACCATTTTTCCATTGGTCGTCGGTTATTAGCTTGGGTGATTGATCAACAATACATAAACCGGATAAGCGCGTTTGTCCGTGGCGACGAATATATTCCCACGCGGTAAGAGCGCCCATTGAGTGTCCAATAAGTACGGCCTTCTTCACATCTAGTTTACTGAGCAGTTCTTCCAAATCATCTGCCATGCGTGGCAATGTCATTTTGGTAGTGTCTGCATGCTGGTGATCTCCATGCCCGCGCGCATCCCAACAGATAACCTGATGGTTTTCAGCTAGTTCAGATGCAAAAGGTAGCCACTCACGCACGCTGGCAGTCCAGCCATGCAGGAAAACCAGCGTTGTAGCGCCTGAACCCAGAGAAATGTAATGAATATCAACATTATCAGACGTTCTCAGTGTTTCCATTACACGATGTCCCGTAAAAAACGAAAAGTAAGGCTACTGGGGAATGATGTTATTTGCTATTGGAATAAAGTAAAATACTCGCTTGTTTCGGCTGTATATTTCAACCCGAGTTCAGCCCGTATTTAGGATAAACATGAAAAAAACATTTGTACTGTCTCACCCAAAAATCAAATATGCCCGTTTAATTGATGCCGCTAAAAGTGATGCTAAAAAATATGTTAAAAGAGAGCGGAACAAGCACTTGCCGAAGGATGCTGATTATTGGGATTTTGATTGCAAATTTGGCCATACAGAGAACGAAGCTAAGGTTATTCATCTGTCAGATATCAATAAATGTATCGATGAAGTTGAACAACTACAATTAGAATCTTTTTACCTGGAAATACTGGCTAAGCCGGCTAAGCGTGAGTTTGTGCCAAGAGAAGATGAAGACGAGTTTTAATTTATCTTTAGCCGGCTGTCGGACTTTTCCGCAGAGTTAATGGTAGCGAAGTAAAGTGTTCGAATTAAAAACCTTATTTCTCTTTCTGATAACGGCCGTTGCAGAAATTCTAGGCTGTTATTTGCCCTATCTGTGGTTAAAAGAAGGAAAAAGCGTTTGGTTGCTGGTACCTGCAGCGACTAGTCTTGCACTCTTTGCATGGCTATTGTCGTTACATCCGGCGGCGGCGGGGCGCGTGTACGCTGCTTATGGTGGCGTTTATATCTTTGTCGCTATTGTATGGTTGTGGCTGGTTGATGGGATTAAACCCACAACATGGGATGTTGTGGGTTCTATGGTGGCTTTAGTCGGCATGGCTATTATTATGTTTGCTCCACGTCATGCTTAAGCTCAATAGCTGAATTCAACAGGCTTTTGCTGATCGCCCATAAAAAGTTTCCTGGGCAAACTCTGATAACGCGATGCCTGGTTGAGAGTTGTAAGCCAATACAACCAGCATGCGTGTTGTATCGCCTTTCACGGGTGTCACACGATGTAGTGAGTCCCTGCCGCGAAATAGCACCAATGCACCGGGCTCCATGCTTAGTGGGGTTCCTTTAACACTCCCTTGTAATATTGATTCAACCAGCGGGTAATTCATGTCTCCCTGGCTTGAGTTCCTGGCATCTTTTACATATTCAAAAACACCGTCAGCTTCAGGTTTTTGCACCAGTAAGGTGATGGCAAATGAAGAGTTATCAAAATGCCAGCCAAGCTCTTCACCGGCGCGTGCGTAATGTAAATTTATGGAAGAGAGTGGGTCTGCATATTCGTACAAAGACTGTTCGCCCAGTACATGGCAAAGAAACTGACGAAAGTCTTGGGAATCGTAAACAGAGCGCAATGGCGAGTCTTGCGCTATTTGGTCGTCAGTAATACAGCCTTTGCTCGACATCACTTGATAATTCTGCGGGTGTTGTGCCGGGAAGTTATTATAAGGGGGAGTTAGGTAAGCGCTATGCGACTGTTGGCAAAAATAAGCGAGGTGCTGGTTTGCTTCACCTTCTTGTTTGATCTGTTGAATGACACTGGCTTGTATAAAGTTTTCCAGGACTAATACACCTTGCTGATCAAGCGTGTTTTTGCAGCGTGCCCGAAAGCTACTATCGTTGAGGTTGTAGTCCTCATTATTAACTATTTCTTTCAGATCGCTCATGAAAATATCCTTTGAAAATATCTACTCAAATCAGCGTTAACCTTGATAAGCATAATGCCTTTATTCTATGAAAACTTCACTGTGCTTGTGTTAGTGGGCTAGAGCCGCGTGCGCTGGCGCTGAAAACTTATTGAGTTTCCTATGAGTATCCATCGGCTTCTTATCAGCAAATGAGCGCTGTTATACTGAACGATGGATAATAAAAAAAGGAATATTTATGCGTATTCTAACTGTGATAATCGCTATCACAGCAGGGTTACTTGCTTTGCCAGCGATAAGTGATGAATCCAAAACTGATAAAATAGAACGTGCTTCCTCAGCAGCGCCATCAGATTTAAGTAGTAAAGCAACCATTGTTGATGTGGATGGCTCGGTTCTCAGGCAGGGAGAGTCTGATTGGAATTGTATGCCCGGTATACCGGTTGTTGCCGGTGATATGCACCCGATGTGTAACGACTCCGTCTGGCGTGACTTATTGAAAGCCGCAGCGACGGGTGCACCCTTCGAGGCAGATCGCATCGGTATCTCCTATATGCTTCAGGGCGATGCCATGGTGAGTAATTCAAATCCGGCCGCTACAGATCCGAATAATGGAGATGTCTGGGTGCAGGAGGGGCCACATATTATGATTGTTGTCCCTAAAGCTTCGCTTAAAGGTCTTTCAGATGACCCGTATAACGGTGGCCCTTATGTTATGTGGAAAGATACTCCTTATGCCCACATTATGGTGCCTGTGGTGAATAAGTAGTAATCACTGATGTGGTGATTGAGCTGGTAGGTAGCGCTCAGAAGCCATAGGGAAATAAAAACGGGGTCATGAATTAACATGACCCCGTTTTCTGATCTGTCACTTTGCTGCGCGAGGCAGAAGCTTTAGATTTTTTTAGCTTGCTCTACCGCATTACCGATATAGTTGTGCGGTGTTAGCTGCTTGAGTGCAACTTTGACCTCTTCCGGCAATTCAAGCGTATCGATAAATGCCTGAATAGTATCTTTGTTCATCGTCTGGCCGCGTGTCAGCGCTTTGAGTTTTTCGTACGGTTCTTCAATCGCGTAGCGACGCATAACCGTCTGAATTGGCTCAGCCAATACTTCCCAGGCATTTTCAAGATCGAGATCCAAACGGGCTGCGTTTAGCTCTAACTTGCTGATACCTTTCAGCGTAGACTGATAAGCAATCATGCTGTAACCAAAACCAACGCCCATGTTACGCAGAACAGTAGAGTCCGTCAGGTCGCGCTGCCAGCGCGAGATCGGCAGTTTAGCGGCGAGATGCTGCATGATAGCGTTAGCAATACCCAGGTTACCTTCCGAGTTCTCGAAATCGATAGGGTTAACCTTGTGTGGCATAGTGGAAGAACCGACTTCGCCCGCAATAGTGCGCTGTTTGAAATAGCCCTGAGATACATAACCCCAGATATCGCGATCAAAATCGATCAGGATAGTATTGAAACGACAAACCGCATCAAATAGCTCGGCAATGTAATCATGCGGCTCAATTTGAGTGGTGTACGGGTTCCAGCTCAGGCCAAGGGTATTGATCATGGTCTGTGCGTTAGCTTCCCAGTCTATATCCGGGTATGCCGACAAATGAGCGTTATAGTTACCGACAGCGCCATTAATTTTGCCCAGGAACTCGATCTGGCCCAGCTGCTTAAGCTGACGTTGCAAACGATGTGCAACGTTAGCCATCTCTTTACCTACGGTAGTAGGAGAGGCCGTCTGACCGTGTGTGCGCGATAGCATAGGCTGCTCGGCAAAGTCACGGCCCATCTGAGCAATCTGGTCAGCGGTTTGCTGCATCAATGGAAGAACAACGTTCAGGCCATCTTTCAGCATTAATGCGTGAGACAGGTTGTTGATGTCTTCTGAGGTGCAGGCAAAATGTACGAATTCGTTGACGGCTGCCAGTTCGGCATTGTCTTTGAATTTTTCTTTGATCAGGTATTCAACCGCTTTAACGTCGTGGTTGGTAGTGCGCTCGATCTCTTTAACACGCTCGGCGTCAGCTTCGCTAAAGTCATCAACAATGCTGTTAAGCAGCGCATTTGCTGACTCACTCAGTGCCGGGACTTCAGGAATCTGAGGATGAGCAGCCAGTTGTTGTAACCAACGGATCTCAACCAGAACACGGTTACGGATAAGTCCAAATTCACTGAAGATAGGGCGCAGGTCAGCTGTTTTGCTGCCATAACGGCCATCTACCGGAGATACGGCAGTGAGGGCAGAAAGCTCCATGTATCGTCTCGCTGTAGCTAAAGGGTTAAAAATGAGGCGCGATTATAGCGGATAAAACTAAAAAAATCTGCAGTCACGCCATGTGTGCTTTTTTAAGCCATGATTTTTCGCAACGAAGGGCGCAGGCGTGAGCGGAAAAACAACAAATGCCAGCGCTTTCCACCCACTTGTCGCCACAACATCGCGGCACGAATACCGGCGAGCAACAAAGCACGGATGCGTGCAGCGTTCTCCGCATTTTGTAAATGACGTGGGTCGCCACCTACCTGAATCCGAAAACTGAAAGAGCTGATCGTATCCTGATAGAGGCTGGCAACGTTGGCGATAACGTTGGAGTGCGTATAGGATGATGGATTATCCAACGCGTTTTCATCTTCGGGATTAAAGTAACGAGCCTTTTCTTTGGTTTCGTCAATGCGTTTACCCATGATATTGAGCATATCTTTATTTTTAGAGAGCTTTTGTTCCAGCATGATCATACTGAGCACATAGTTGGTGACGTTATTGGCCTTGGCATCTTTTTTCTTCTCAACCACATCATTGAGGGCTTTTAAGCCCATGCTGAGGTTAAACGGCAAATCGTGTACACCCCCAAAAATATCTTCAGTGATTTTAGGGTCGGTAACAAACAGGCTGTAAATACTGGTTTCCAAACTGTTTTGCGCCACCATGCCGCGGTTAGCTATCTGATCAACAAGAGAAGCCGCCTGAAACATCGCTGCTAACGCGATGGTTTGTTCGTCATGTGCTCTGGACATTATTCGTTACGCCTCTTTCTTTCCTGTTGATTCTATAGGGCCACCACCCAAACAAAGGTCGTTTTGATAAAATACGACAGATTGCCCGGGTGTGACAGCACGTTGTGCTGCGTCGAAATACACGATATAGGTGCCGTCAGCGGTTTTATCAAGTGTGCAGTCCTGATCAGCCTGACGATAACGTACTTTGGCTTTGCATCGATACGGTGTTTCGGGTGCTGAGCCATTGATCCAGAAGAGATCATTGCTGGTTAACCAATCACTAAACAGCAAATCATTTTGTTGCCCCTGAACTGCTATTAGTACATTGCGATGCAGATCTTTACCCGCAACAAACCAAGGCTCTTCCGGGTAGTCTTTCAAGCCACCTATATGCAGCCCTTGGCGCTGGCCAATGGTATAGTACATTAAACCTGCATGCTCACCGATGACATCACCGCTATCGGTTTCGATCTTGCCGGGTTGCGCCGGCAGGTATTGCTGCAAAAAATCTTTAAAGCGACGCTCACCGATAAAGCAGATGCCAGTGCTATCTTTCTTATTGTGCGTAATCAGATCATGCTCTTCTGCTATTTTACGTACGGCGGGTTTTTCCAGCTCACCGACAGGAAAGAGGGTTTTCTTAATCTCCTCTTCACCGACTTGATGTAAAAAATAACTCTGATCTTTATTGTTATCTAAACCTTTTAACAGGCTGGTATGGCCGTCACGGTCACCACGGCGCACGTAATGGCCGGTGGCGATATAGTCCGCACCCAGTTCGATGGCGTATTCCAGAAAGGCTTTAAATTTGATCTCGCGGTTACATAAAATATCCGGATTCGGTGTGCGACCAGCCTTGTACTCAGCGAGAAAGTATTCAAACACATTATCCCAGTACTCGGCTGCAAAATTGGCCTTATGCAAAGGAATGTTGAGCTTATCGCACACCGCTTGCGCATCAGCGAGATCGTCCATCGCTGTGCAGTATTCAGAGCCGTCATCCTCTTCCCAGTTTTTCATGAAAAGGCCTTCTACCTGGTAACCCTGTTGGATCAACAGCACGGCAGAAACGGAAGAGTCTACGCCGCCGGACATGCCGACGATTACTTTTTGTGGTGATGACTGTGAGGTTGTTTTACTCATTACTTACTCTACATATAAAACACAAATCGAAATACAGATTACAACTGACGGACGAAATTTAAAGGAAAACGTCGATTATCCAGATAATCATCGATACAGGCCAGCACCATCGGGCTGCGCAGTGATTCTTTTTGCGCGACCAGCTCATCCCGGGTTAGCCAATGTGTCGCAATGATATCACTGTCCAGCTCATAGTTGACATCATGCGAGATCACTTCGGCGATATAACAGAGGCGGTGATAGGTCACGCCATTGCTTTTGCCTTCAATCGTATACAGGCCCAATAAAGAGGTTAAACGCACATGCCGGCCGGTTTCTTCGAGCGTTTCGCGAATAGCCGCTGCTTCAAAGCACTCGCCTTGTTCAACATGGCCTGCGGGTTGATTAAACACACGCAACCCCTCTGAATGCTCCTCGACCATCAGAAAACGACCCTCTTTATGAATAATCGTGGCAACCGTTGCATGAGGTGTCCAGCTCATTTTGCTCTCCCAAAGCGGCTTTATTGAGGCGCACACCATAGCATTAATGGTATGATTTTTCTCATGATAACGAGGTGTTGTGATGTCTGAATCTGTAGTTAAAAGTTTAAAAGTGGAAAGTTTAATAAAAGTACAAACAGAAGATTTTTCCATAGGCGAGCTCTACGACTGGTTAAAATCAGAAGATGCCAGCAGCGGTGCGGTAGTGACTTTTACCGGCATCGTGCGCGAGCATGTAGAAACCCGGATGCAACAGATGTTTCTCGAGCATTACCCCGGCATGACAGAGCGCGCATTAGAGAAAATTGTTGAACAAGCCCGCGAGCGCTGGCAGTTAGGCAATATAGTCGTGATCCATCGGGTAGGGCGTTTATCGCTCAACGATAATATTGTGTTTGTCGGGGTCGCCAGCGGCCATCGCGTCAATGCTTTTGAAGCAGCGCAGTTCATCATGGATTATCTGAAGAAAGACGCACCCTTCTGGAAAAAAGAGATAAACGCAGAATCGGAAACATGGGTGGAGCAAAAGTCTTCAGATATTGATGCGGCAAAGAAGTGGTAATTCAGTGCTAACAGAGCAGCCAATTATATTGGGATAGGGAATATGCCACAGCGTCATACCTTGTTTTAAATTGAGCAGCATCAGAAGTGATGCTGCTCAATTCTTGCTTTGGGCGCTGACTAGGCCATGATATGCCACTCTTACCGGGGTGGCAGTAGTACCAGTTTGCCAATGAATTTTTTAGCCATAAAGTCTTGTTGAGCTTCGCTGATCTGTTGTAGTGGATACGTTTTAGCAATCAAGGGCTTTATCTCTCCACGCTCTATATATTGGATCAAATTTTCGAACACTGATCTAGGCTGGTAAGTACAGCCAAAGAAACTTAAATCCTTTAGATATAACGTTCTCACATCCAGTTCAACGATGGGGCCTGCGATTGCGCCTGCTACTGCGTAGCGGCCGCCTCTGCGTAACAGGTCGAGTAGCTCTGCCCATTGATCTCCGGCGACCAAATCAATCACGACATCCACTGAGTCATTGGCGAGAATATCCGTCAGACTTTGTCCCCGTTGGATTACCTTGTCAGCTCCCAGCGCCTTAACTTGCTCCATCTTTTCAGCGCCACAGATTGCAATGACGTTAGCCTGGCGACGTTTAGCCAATTGTATTGCCGCCGATCCTACACCGCCCGATGCCCCGGTGATCAGTACCGTTTCATTGGCTTTAACAGCGGCTCTGTCGATCATATTTTCGGCAGTAGAATAGGCACATGGGAACGATGCCAGCTCTGCATCACTCAATGAACTTTGTATTGTAAATGCTTCAATTGCTCGGGTCTTGGTATATTGTGCGAAGCTACCGTCACATTCAGAGCCAAATGTAATACAGCTGAATTCATCTTCTGTGGGTACTGATTGCATGCTACGCACCAGCACCCTTTGACCTATCCGATCAGGGTTGACCTGCTCACCGACAGCGACAATCTCGCCACAGCAATCCGCCCCTTGTATCCTCGGTAACCCAAGCGGGATACCTGACCAGCTTGCATCATCATCATTGGCTGTCTCAAATCCATCTGCAGCCCCGGCGTTGGTTTGCCCGGTTACGCCTTTCGAATACCAACCGATACGGGTATTGATATCGGTATTGTTTACTCCACTGGCACCCACCTTGATGAGTACCTCTCCTTTACCTGGCGTTGGTACTGGCAGGTCAGTGCGCAACTGCAGTTTTTCAAGGCCACCGTGCCCCGTTAAAATAACGCCTGTCATTTGATGCGGGATTTTATTGATTGTCATATTATTTTCCACGCTTGAATTGAATTCGCATCGAACTGGATTAAATTAAGACAGTTCGTTTGAATCATGAGTCCCTGGCTTTCACTGATCGAAAAGCATTTATCAGGTAGTTGCCTACTAGACTAAGAAAAATGCATACTTCAAGCAAACAATAAATAATTAATGAGTTATTCAGATTTATTGAAGCATTAATATGTTTATTAAAATTGAAATACTCGTTAAATATCCGGAAAGGGCAGCCAATGGACCCGTTACTTGATCTTGAATTATTACGTACATTTGTCATGGTTGTGAGAACAGGAGAACTTAAGAAAGCAGCGGAAGCTATTTATCGTTCACATGCGGCAGTCAGCATGCAGATGAAGCGCCTGGAGGAGCAGTTGGGCAGCCGTTTAATGGAACGTAGTAACCGAGGGATCACATTAACTGAAGCAGGAAAGACATTACTCAGTTACAGTGAACAATTTTTACAACTTAACAATGCTGCGCTGTCTGCCTTAGCCGCAAGGGATCTTTCCGGCCAACTCAGTTTTGGTATTCCTACGGATTATGCACAAGATTTCCTTAATTTCTTTATGCCGGTATTAACCCAAGAACTACCTAACCTTGAGGCACGAATAGTCTGTGATCGTAGTCGAAACCTGAGAAAAAAATTGGATGCCGGTGAGCTTGATATAGCCATTGTTGCCGGAGAAGCAGAAAGTACAGATGAGATGTTGCTTTGGAGCGAACGCTTGATATGGTCAGCTCCGGCATTTGTTCGGCTGGAAGAACATGCGGAAATACCGGTCGCTATACATCAGGACAATTGTATCGTTCGTGATCTATGTCTTGAAGGGCTGAAAAAGGCCAATATTTCTTATAGGCAAGTATTTGCTAGCCCCGTCCTTGAAAATGTAGCGACAGCCGTTCATGCTGGTTTTGCTATATCGCTATTGCCTGAATCATTACTGATCCCTCATAAAACCAGAATGTTACCTGCAAATATTATTAACAGTAATTTAGTACTCAAGATGAATATGATCTACTCAGCATCTATTGACGAGCAGGTATTAAAACGAATTTCAGAATGTCTACTGATCGCCTCTGACACACAGAAAAAAGCGCATTTAATGGTTTCTCCAGTATCCCAGCCGGGGTATCCAGGGTAATCCCCCGGAAATTAATAATGCGCAAAAGTAGAATTTTCTTGTAATCTATACGCAGGAGGTTCTGCATGACATTAATCGATATACCTGTCTGACGGATGTATTATTGAAAATCAGTGAGCATCCGGCCAGTCGAGTGGAAGAGCTGACGCCCCGGGTATGGATAGAGAAATTTGCAAATCAACCATTACCTTCAGACCTGTATCGGGATATCAACCAGGCCGCAGAATGAACGGTTACGGTCATCATAGGTATCTCACCATACTTTGGAAGTGATGACCGCCAAGCGTTTCACAGAAAAGCAGGAGTCCATCATCAATACTACGCGTATAGGTATAAATTTAGGGTAAATGTCTTTGAAGTCCATAAGCTAAGCATTCTATCGATAACTTTATTCCTCTATTTCAGGTTCGTTTTTTCCGAATGAAACCTAAATTGTTTGAAAATATCGAATTCACTGGGTGGGACTGGCTTTTGGAATAAGGAGCCTTGGCCATATTGGCAATTCAGGTTCTTTAAAAATTCATAACACGACTGTGTTTCGATACCTTCTGCAATGATTTCCATATTCAGTTCGTGACCCATTGCAATAATTGTTGAGGCAATGGTGTTGTTTGCGGGCATAAAGCTTCTATCGATTTTTAATACATTAAAGGGTAAGTCTTTCAGGTAGCTCAAACAGGAGTAGCCCGTACCAAAATCATCCAGTAGCAGTCGGGTGCCAAGTTCAGCCAGTTCGTGCAAGGTAGCAACGCAGACCTGATCTTCGGTAATGGCAATGTTTTCTGTGATTTCGATATGAATGCATTCAGCTGGTAGTGACAAGGCGGTTAAAATATCTGATAGCCGTTTAGAAAATTTTGGGTCTTTCAATTGATAGGAGGAAACGTTAATGGCCATTGCATGATTAACTGCACCAGCTTCCCGCCATATTTTACACTGCTGGCAAGCCTGTTGTATGACCCAATTTCCAATATTAATAATCTGCCCAGAATGCTCCGCAATGGGAATAAACTCATCGGGACCAATGATTTCATTATTTTCGTTGGTCCAGCGTAAAAGTGCTTCGCTGCCTACGATTCTTCCGTCTGAAAGTTTGACGACAGGTTGGTAAACCAGGCTGATCTCATTATTATTAATGGCGTGATGAAGTTGTTTAACTAAGTCTAGCTTACGATTTTGTTTACTAGCAGATAGTTTATCGTAGGCTTGAAACTGATTTCTTCCAGCATTTTTGGCTTGATACATGGCCGTATCGGCGTGCTTTAGTAGTGAGGTACTATTCCCTCCATTTTTTGGGTAACAGGCAATGCCAATACTCGCCGTAATATATGTTTCGGAATCATCTAGTCTGATCGGTTTGCTGATGGCATCGATAATTCTGTGAGCAATTGAGTCGATAGTTTCAATGTATTCAAAACAATCAGTGACAGCAACAAACTCATCGCCACCAAAACGCACAACTAAATCGGGCTCTCGCACGGTATGCGCAATACGATTGGCCATCTCAACAAGCAGTTCATCACCGACAGTATGGCCCAGGGTATCGTTGACATCTTTAAATTGATCAAGGTCTATAAACATTACTGCAAACTGTGAATTGTTGCGAACTGATTTGGCTATCGCTGTATTAATGGTGTTCTCTAGTACATTTCTGTTGGGTAAGCCCGTTAAGGTGTCTTTGTAGGCCAGTTGTTTATTAAGCTCCTCGCTTTGTGCGAGGGCTTCCATTGCTGCTTCCCTGTTTGTTAGTACTGCTGATACAGCGCGGGATATAAACATTGTGATGAATAAAACGAGGGCCGAAGACAAAATGATCAACCAGATAGTCGTGGTTTCTATAAAATTGGTAATTTTTTCCACCGGCTCTTCAAATTCAGCTGAGTTGTTACTAAACTCAGACAGCGCTTTAACTAGCTGATTTTGAAGTACTTGTATACTGATTGTGTCATTTTCATAGCGGGTTAGTGCATCCAGGGTTTCGTCAGCGCTTTTGATGTCATTTTCGCACAGTGTAATTACTGCCTCGGTACCCATTAAGTTCATCAGTAGTTGATTAGAGTGACTGATAATGGATAGACACTCAATAGGTTGCTCTCGAATCTTGATAATAGCTTCACGGATTTGATTGATGTTGAGCGGATCTTCTGCTGAAACTACTTTTCTGGGTACAGAAATCAGTTCATTTAATTCATTAGTGTATTTGTAGTGACGTATATTTAGTTGGTGAAAATAATTACCGTTATTGAGCAGGTAAAAACTCCACAACATCATCATAGAAAACAATAAGAAAATAACTGTTAAGAAGGGAATTGCTTTTTTGATCCAGTTATTTTTCAAAGTCATTTATTATTAGGCTCGATGATATGTGCGTACTAAAGGAGAAAATGCTTGGAAACTTTGAAACGCTTAGAACGATATTTCTTATTATTTATATCATAGTGTTCGTTTTAAGCAAGGAGAGGGGCCCGTTACGCACTTACTCGTTAGCTTATGAGTCCTAAGAAAACGTCCGCCGCGGGTCGGCACTGTCTTGCGAGGTATATGCAGATGTATAAAAGTATTTGATTACGCAAAAGAGAATAGAAATGTACGGACAGTAGAGCGCCAGTTTATGCGCCCGGTCTTACGTTAATTAGCGAAACCAGACCTGTAACTGCTTATGTAAAGTCGATACAGGTCTGGTTTTTTCAGTGGAACATATAGCCAAGAGAGCCTTATAACTGCTGCTTGGCTGTTTCGTTTACTTTTTGTTCTTCACCTCGTTATACCAGAGGTCATGATGTTGTTTCGCCCATGCTTCATCGACGTGGCCGTTTGTCATGCCTTCGAGTGCGCCTTCTGTACCGGCGGTGCCGATATAGATATGACCAAACGATGCGGCTATCAGCAGTAGTGAAGCTGCGCCGTGAATCAGGTTAGCCTGCTGCATGGTTTCACGGTATTGGTCAAAGTTTGGAAAGTCCATCACTAAGCCGCTTATACAAACAACCAATCCGACGGTAGTCAGAACCCAAAACCAGGCTTTTTCGCCGCCGTTCATATAGCCAGCGCTAGGGTGAGCTTTACCCACCATGCCGCCGCCTTGCATAAACCATTTAACGTCTGTGCTGTTGAAGAAGTTATTTTTCATCCATTTGATGATCATGACTAGCAGACCCAGTACAAACAGAGGTCCTAAATAGTTATGCGCTAATTTGCAGGCTATTGCGTAGTTACCCCAGAGTGAATCACCGAGTGCTGCGCGCAGGAAAAACTTTCCGTAGAGCAGGGTTAAGCCTGAAATCGCTAAGATGATAAACAGGGTAGCGACGGTCCAGTGCAGGGCGCGATCAAAACGCTTCCAGCGCTCTACTGTATTGCCTGTGCGTGGGGAGTCGAGCTTATTTTGGCCCACTAAGATGTAAAAAATAAGCAGTACAGCAAGTGTGCCACCCATGGCATAAGCCCCTGCGGGCGTTACCCATTGGTTACGCCATATGCGCCACTCTTCACCTTGTACGTTGATGAGTTGGTTGGCTTCTCTGGCCTGTGATTGTGTACGTCCGGTTTCGCCCTGTTGTATGGCCTTCCAGTATTCTGGACCAGCAAAGCTAGCAACTTTTCTTTCAGCGGGTCTGGCTTGTGATGTTTTTTCTTCAGCAGAGTCCGCCGCCTGTGTAAGCCCAGAGAACGACAAGGAGAATGCTAACGTTAGTGCCAGCAAGGGCAGCAGTAAGGTATGAAATGGCAGTTTAAAACTGAGCCATTTAAGTGGAATCATAGATCCCCCTAAGAATAAGGCGCCGGAAGTTTCCGGCGCGTTAAGGATTAAGCCTTAAGCGTTAAGGCTTAGGCTTTAGACTGGGTTGCATCGTAAGCCAGGTCGGCTCCTGTCTTTTGCATCGTCGGTGCTTGTGCCCAGGCACCATCATTGTGACCACGGTAGATGACGCGCTCACGGAAGATGTCAGACACTTCCGCTGCATCACCCGCTAACAGCGCTTTGGTGGAGCACATTTCAGCACACATGGGCAGCTTACCTTCGGCAATACGGTTGGATCCGTATTTTGCTTTCTCTTCCGGGCTGTTGTCTTCTTCAGGACCACCTGCACAGAAGGTACACTTGTCCATTTTTCCACGCTCACCAAAAGCAGCATCGCTGGGGAACTGCGGTGCGCCAAATGGGCAGGCATACAAGCAATAACCACAGCCGATACAGCCGTCTTTGTTGTGTAGCACGATGCCATCTTCGGTTTGATAGAAAACATCAGTAGGGCAGACGGCCATACAAGGCGCATCTGAGCAATGCATACAGGCTACCGAGATGGAAGTTTCACCTGGCTCGCCATCATTGATGGTAACAACGCGGCGACGCTGAATACCCCATTCGACTTCGTTTTCGTTTTTACATGCGGTGACACAGCCATTGCACTCGATACAGCGCTTGGAGTCACAGAGGAATTTCATTCTAGCCATAATCTGTTACCCCTTATGCGGTAGCTTTGTTGATACGACACAAGGTAACTTTCGTTTCCTGCATCTGAGTGACTGGGTCATAACCATATGTGGTGGCTGTATTTGCTGCTTCGCCAGTGACATAAGGTGCGGCGCCTTGAGGGTATTTATCGGTGAGATCTTTACCCTGGAAGCGGCCTCCGAAATGGAACGGCATAAATACAACGCCTGTATCAACACGCCGGGTAACCAATGCTTTAACGCGCACCTTACCGCCTTCGGCACCTTCCACCCACACATCGTCGCCATCCTTGAAGCCGATGTTGTTGGCATCAACTGGGTTTACTTCTACAAACATTTCTTGTTGAAGCTCTGCCAGCCAAGGATTTGAGCGGGTCTCTTCTCCGCCTCCTTCATACTCAACTAAGCGGCCAGAAGTCAGGACAATCGGGTACTCTTTAGAGACATCTTTATCCTGAATTGACTTGTACAGGGTTGGTAAACGATAGATGGATTCAGCGTCATCCCATGTAGGATACTTGCTGACCAAGTCTCGGCGAGCGGTGTACAAGGGCTCACGATGCAGCGGTACTTTATCAGGGAAGGTCCAGACGACAGCACGGGCTTTGGCATTACCAAAAGGTGAGCAGCCATGTTTGATGGCGACACGCTGGATACCGCCTGACAGGTCAGTTTTCCAGTTTTTACCTTCGGCTTGAGCTTTTTCATCAGCGGTTAGATCGTCCCACCAGCCGAGTTTTTTCAGTAACTTACCGCTGAATTCAGGGTAGCCATCTTTGATATCTGAATTTTTCGAGAAAGAATTCTCAGCCAGTAGGTTGACGCCTTCACGTTCTACACCAAAGCGGGCGCGGAAGGTTAAACCACCGTCAGCAACGGACTTGCTGGTATCGTATAAGATTGGCGTGCCAGGGTGGCCTTGTTCCGCTGTTCCCCAACATGGCCACGGCATGCCGTAGTATTCGCCTGATATCGGACCGCCTTCACCTATCAGCGTATCGTAGTTGAAGGTGTGCCAGTTTTTCTGGTGCAACTTCATACGCTCAGGACTTTGGCCCGTGTAACCAATCGTCCACATTCCTTTATTGAACTCGCGGGTAATATCTTCAATGACCGGCTGGTCGTTTTTGATTTCGATATTTTTGAAAAGCTGTTCAGCAAAACCGAGTTTTTTCGCAAACAGGTTCATGATCTCGTGATCAGGCTTTGATTCAAAAAGCGGCTCAATGACTTGGTCACGCCATTGTAGCGAGCGGTTTGAAGCCGTGACAGACCCGTAAGTCTCAAACTGGGTACAGGCAGGCAGCAGATAAACACCATCTTTGCGGTCGGACATAACGGCCGCATGGGTTGGATAGGGGTCAACTATGACCAGCGTATCGAGTTTTTCGATCGCTTTTTTCATCTCAACACCACGCGTCTGGGAGTTAACAGCGTGACCCCAACAGACCATGACACGCAGATTGTCTTTCTGGTCGATATTCTCTTTATTTTCAAGTACACCATCAATCCAGCGGGAAACCGGAATACCCTGGTCGTTGATGGGTTTTAGTTTGCGGTAGACGTTTTGATCAAAACGGTTTTGAATCCACTCCAGATCTACATTCCAGACCTTAGCCCAATGTGCCCAGGCGCCGTCGGATAAACCGTAGTAGCCAGGCAAGGTGTGTGACAGTACCCCCAGGTCAGTCGCGCCTTGTACATTGTCGTGACCTCGAAAGATGTTCGTTCCGCCGCCAGATTTACCCATATTACCCAGCGCCAGCATCAGGATGCAGTATGCACGCGTGTTGTTGTTACCGGTGGTGTGCTGGGTTCCCCCCATACACCAGATAACCGTACCAGGACGGTTTTCAGCCAGTTCTTTAGCAGCGCGTCGCATCTGTTCGCCGGTTACGCCGGTTACATTCTCAACTTCGTCAGGTGTCCACTTGCTGACTTCTTCGCGTACTTCATTCATGCCGTAAACGCGTTGCTGGATGAACTGTTTGTCTTCCCAGCCGTTTTCAAAGATATGCCATAACATTCCCCAGACAAATGCGACATCAGAGCCCGGTCGAATGCGGATATACTCATTGGCGTGAGCAGCCGTACGGGTGAAGCGAGGATCAACGCAGATGATATGTGCTTTGTTACGCTCTTTTGCACGCAGAATATGCTGCATGGAAACCGGGTGCGCTTCAGCAGGGTTGGCGCCGATCAGGATAATAGACTTGGAGAAATGGATATCATTGAACGAGTTAGTCATTGCTCCATAGCCCCAGGTGTTTGCTACACCTGCTACTGTCGTAGAGTGACAAATTCGGGCCTGGTGGTCGACGTTATTGGTTCCCCAAAGCGAAGCATATTTACGGAAAAGGTAGGCTTGTTCATTGCTGAACTTAGCGGAACCTAACCAGTAAACAGAATCCGGGCCGGATTCTTCACGAACTTGCAGCATTTTATCGCCGACTTCGTCAATAGCCTGTTCCCAGGAGATCTTTTTCCATTGGCCATCAACCAGCTTCATTGGGTACTTTAAACGACGATCACCATGGCCGTGTTCACGCAGTGCAGCCCCTTTAGCGCAGTGAGCACCTAAATTGAAAGGATGATCAAAAGCAGGCTCCTGGCCAGTCCAGATACCGTTCTGGACTTCGGCGTAAACGCCGCAGCCAACCGAGCAGTGTGAACAGATCGTACGTTTGATCTCAATCGCTGCACCTGTGGGTGCGGTGGCGGCCTCTGCTGGTTGCATCATGCCAGGTGCCATCATGCCTGCCGTTGCTACACCACCGGCAGCAATACCGGAATTTTGCAAGAAGCGCCGGCGGCTAAGGCCCAGTCCCGACGTCGAAGACGTAGCGGCGGACTGATCAGATTTTTTTGTTAGTCTCATGTTCTCAGATCCTCACCTGTACGGGTGTTAATTACGTAATGTTTCGTAGTAACTACGAACATGTTCGGTTTCCTGGTAACCAGCACTTTGTTTTTTTGCTTCTGGTTCTTCTGCTGTAACTTGCGCTTTAACGCTGCCGACAACGCTAGCAGCGCCAACTGCTGTTCCTGCCAGCCCCAGTGTTTTCAGAAACCCGCGGCGCCCTGTATCAGGCTTTTCTTGTTGGCTCATAATTTATCTCCGCTCTTTTAATCGTTCTTATAATCGTTCTGTAAGTCGCTTAGCTGTTAAGCAATCTGTTTTTATTCTTGTGCGCCTTCGCGTGCCGTTGGTGTCAGCTGCATAAACCAGTTATCTTCCTGTTGCATAAAAGCGTGTCCCAATAGGCCTGCCGCGGTGTAAAAAACGGCATTATCTGCACCTTGTAAGTCGATATAAAATCGATTTGCCCAGCTCTGTAAGTGCTGCTGCCAAAATTGATGTTGTGTGGCATAGCCGTGGCCCTTGGTAATTAACAGGCTCATCACTTCGCAGAGTGCGGCGATGTGATCTTCGGGTTCTTTAACATTGGTTTGGCGCTCAAAGCCGAGTCGGTTTAAATCCTCGCGTAACAGAACCAACGGTTTTTCCATCAGGGAGCCTGTCAGATACCAACAGGCGAAAGGCATCAACTCACCCCGGCCGACTCCAATGAAGAGGTGGTGGTATTCATCATCTAATTGTCGTGGCTTGCTGTGTTTGGCGGCCAGTGCCAGCGTGCTCCAGGCTCTTGCCATGGGCGTGTCCTCGTCCTGATCGGGTTCGAGGCTGGCCAGCCACTCTAATAGATCTTTTTCCGGTGTGCGGCGTAGTAATGTCGCCAGTAATGCGTAGATATCGGCTCTTAACTGGTCGGTTTCCTGCAGAGCAGGAGTCGTGTTGATCATGTTCATTGTGTATGACTCCTCGTTCTTACAGTTCAAGTTGTTTTTCAGGATTCTGAGTCAGGTCGACAAAAATATCTTTCACCCGGCAGTCTTCGCACATTTTTAAACGATTAAGCGCCTCTCCCTGAAACATGCGGTGTTCGCTGAGCTTGTCGAGCATTTTCTCGACAGTGCGGCGCGGTGCAAAAGGCTTGCTGCAGGTGATGCATTCGAAGGCCACGTCTGCATGAATTTCGATGGGTTGTTTACGCGTGTCTGATAGCAGTAGGCGCGATTCGAGTTGAATGGCGTTTTCCGGACAGGCTCGTTCGCACAGGTTGCACTGCACGCAGTTCTGCTCGGTAAAATTAAGCGCCGGCTTTTCTCCTCCACTGGTCAGGGCTTGCGTCGGGCAAACCGCCACACAGGACAAGCATAATGTGCAGCTTGAGGCATTGATGCTCACTTGACCAAAAGGAGAGCCCGCCGGCAGGGTGAGGTGTTCAGGTAAGGGTTGTGGTGCATGTTTAATAAGATGGTCTAATGCAACAAACAGCACGTCACGTTTATTTTCAGCTACTGACGTTAAAGGATCAGGGATGACGGTAAAGAGGCTGGTTAGCGGCGCCGCTATATCTGTCGTTAATTCCTCAGCCCCAATGAATTGCAGTTGGGATTCGTTATAGCCCAACCCACTTAGCATTGTTTGCGTGAGTTTAACTTCGCGTTTCAGCAATGTGCGCATCGATTCAGGGACAGCCGGTGTATCCAATAGCAGTATTTGAGTAGCACCTGCTGCCAGCGCTGCCAGCCATAGTTCCTGTCCAGCGGCGGAAATCTCTTCCAGCTCAATGGGAATCAGGTTGTCTGGCAGTTGGGGTAACAGTTGAGTAAGCAGCTGTTGCCCTTGTTCGTGGTCATGAAATAACAGGGCAGGTTGAGTACCATCGGCTTCTTTATAGGCATGCAGTAGTTTCTGCATGTAATCCAGAAGACGAACTGGCTTAGGTAGCGTGTAGCTGATGGCACCGGTTGGGCAGGCCGTAGAGCAGCCTCCTGCACCATGGCAAAGATAGGGGTCGATATTGATCAGATCTTTAATGGAGCTAATGGCATCGGCAGGGCATACATCCAGGCATCGGGTGCAGCCGGTCTGGCCACGGTTGGAATGCGCGCAGATATCGTTATTTACCTGAAAGTATCGCGGTTTTTCAAATTCACCGATGTAGTCGGGAAGCTGGCTGATGACATCACTAAAATTGTCGGCGTCAGGTGCCAGGTGGAAATATCCGGCAGGTGCCAGTTCTGTGCTGAACAGTGAGTTTTCACCCAGGTTGAGAATTAAATCAAATGAGGCGCGCTTCTGAGTGAGTTTTGCCAACTCGATCGATTGCTCTTCGTGTTGAACGGTGACTTGAAACTGCCCTAAAAAGCCCTTGATAGCCTCTATTTTTGTTTGATACACAGGAAGCTCAGCTGCCGCTTGCAGTGCTTGTTCAATATGAGCGCTGTCGGTATTACGAATGGCTTCGGTGCTGAGTAGGGTGATGCTGGCCATCTCGTTGAGCTGCCCGGCAGCCAGACGAATCATATCTTCAGAGCCGGTAATCAGCAGATGCCCCTGGGTACTAAAAGTCACCGTGGCAGGTGCTAAATTGTGCGGCGGCGTGACCTTAGCTTGTGCCGCTTGTCGTGCCAGATTGTTCAGGGATTGCTCGTTTGTCATTTAATACCTCACCTGACCACTCACAACATGTGCAACCTTTAGTGGTTACGGACATTCTGTCTTTGGTATCGACAGCTGTTTATTATTCATGTTGTTAGCGGTACAACCTGTTCTCACCCGGACAGGTTGTTGTCACTGTTATATATAAAGCAAAAGCGAAACCAGAAAAATCTGAAAAAAGCGACTTGAAGTGGGTATAGATCAGGGCGCTTTGTTTCGAATTGCTTAAGAGCGGGACATATTGTCTGCCTGCCCCATGGCCTGTGTATCAATTCGGCGCGCTAGCCTTGTAAGTCAGCGTCACCCAGGTCGTCATCGATCTCAGTAAAGTCTTGGTTTTTGATCTCAGCGAGCCGGTTTGCTTTGTGATTATTGTGCGGTTTGCCGGCGTTTTCCTGGCTGGTATCTGTTTGTGTATCACTCTGTAGCTGTTCAGTTGCATCGGATGCGTCAGTTGAATCTATGGAGGGTTTTTGTGTTAGCGCTTCGTTTAGCTCTTCGTTTAGTTCTGATGTCAGTTGTTCTTGCTTCTCATGCAGCCAGCCACGCATTTTGGCGGCTACTTCTTGGGCCAGCACAGGGATTTTGCTCAAATCATCGTCATAGTCATTGAGTCCATCCCTGACATTGAATTGCGGCATATTAAACAGTTTGCGCAAGGCTAAGTTGCGAAGTTCATCGCTGACGCCGGAAGATAAAAACTGACTGAAGTCTGATTTTTCGCCCAGACTCTCGATGGGAGGCATATCTGCATCGGTGAGTAGGGGTTTGTCCGCTGGCTCTTGTTCGTGTGCCTGGTTGTGTTGGAGGCTCTGGTCGTTGTCGTTGTCGTTGTCGTTGTCGTCGTTGAGGCTGTGTGACTTAAAAGGTTGCTCGTCAGACTGTGCTTCCGGGAAAGCTGTCGAGGGCTCAGCGAGATCCGAAGAAAATGCCCCAGATGCAGATGGGTCAGAGACAGATAGGTTAGAAGCAGACAGGCCAGAGGCAGACGGATCAGAAGTGATGTTGTCCGCTGATGATACGCGGCTGTCCGTTTTGCCGGGTGCATCTTCAAGTGTTTGTGCTTCAGCGGCCCGCTCAGATTTCAGACGAGACCAGCGAGAAATAAATGATTTATCGCTCACTGCTGCGCCCCTTACCTTTTTTCTTCTTTTTCTTACCTTCGTCTATCAATTCTCCGTTAATTCCAAGGTAGCTATCTATCCAGCACTGCACAGCGGCAGGCATCGGTGTTTCCAGTATTGTGTGTTCACCATCCATAAACGAAGCGGCTTTGTCCTGGCTGGCGGTAATATGTATTGCAGTTAATGCGTTGTTGGTTTCGTCTTCGTTACACAGTACGAAAAGGTGTGGGAAGGCCGAGTTTAAATTGAAGCGATAGGCGCTACGTTCATCTTTATGCAGCTCCAGTTCAACACTGTCATACCCTTCGCGTTTGGCTTCGTCAGGCATTAATTCCTTAATGCTCCAGCGCTCGGTTTCCCATCCGCGCGTCTGTATGGATTCATGCTTAAGAGCAACTTGCATGGGCCAACGATCAGTGCTTTTGCCAGCTGACATCATTCGACTCCCGTTATCAGTGTAAATAAGAGTGTAAGTAAACGTTTATCTAAAGCCCTAGCAAGGGGCGGGCCAGCACTGTCTTTAGAAAGCCGCAGAGCTGAATGGGTGTTGTTTTAAAAGGCATCGGGGAGATATTGGGGGGCGTCAGGGAAAGGGGTTTTGAAGCCGAGTCGTATTTAGTCTGGGTAATATTGGCAAAAAAGGGACAGTCAGATCAGTATGTGGGACATTTTGACCTATTGTATTGGCGCAGAGTTATCCATTGACGTCTGAATTGATCTGGATATTCTGCCACTTGCGGCCAATCTACCGGCTTTTGTTGGGAAGGAACAGAAATTGCTTTGTTACTATCAATGAATAAAAAATTAGCGAGCATTCTCATGACAAGTCCCTCTGTATTGAATATTAAGAGCCTCCATCAAGAGAAAAATACGGCGTTGGTACTGAGTAAAGCGGCGACTCATTTAACGGAGTCAGTGCAAGCATTTGATGAAAAGGGAGAGCGTCGTGATATCGAGGTGGCGTGTGAGCGCCCGCTGACAATTTATCTTAATAAGCGTGAAATTGTCACCCTGATGACATTGGGCGGAGACCCTGAAGCATTAGTGCTCGGCTATTTACGTAATCAGGGGTTTATTCTTGCGCTGCAAGAAGTGCTCGCTGTCCAGGTAGACTGGGATGTTGAAGCAGCGGTGGTCGTCACAGAGGGGGAGCCGCCAGGGCTGGAGGAGAAGTTACAGCAGCGTACGGTAACCAGCGGTTGTGGGCAGGGCACCATGTTTGGCAGTTTGATGGATAAATTAGCGGAAGTGTCTTTGCCTAAAGCTAACATCAAACAAAGCACTGTTTATGCGTTGCTAAATAACCTTAATTTGTACAATGAAACCTACAAAAATGCGGGTGCTGTGCATGGTTGTGCTATTTGTGAAGGTGACAAGGTGGTTGCCTTTGTCGAGGATGTTGGCCGGCACAATGCGGTAGATACCTTGGCTGGAAGGATGTGGCTGGATGGCATCAGCGAAGAGAATAAAATTTTTTACACCACGGGGCGCTTAACGTCTGAGATGGTGATTAAAGTAGCTCAGATGGGAATTCCGGTGTTGTTATCCCGTTCGGGTGTAACACAGATGGGGTTAGCACTGGCCATAGAGCTGGGTATCACCATGTTGGCGCGTGCTAAAGGAAAGCACTTTTTATTATTTAGTGGTAAAGATTCGCTGATACTGGATGCGCCGCCGTCGCGTAAAATTGACGTTGCGGATGTTGTCTCGTGAGTGAATTACCTCCTGCCTTTTTAAATGTGCGCCAGTTGACGGAATATCTGCACCTGAATGAGAAAAAAATCTATGTCATGGCGGCAGAAGGTAAAATCCCTGCGACTAAACTGACCGGTAAATGGTTGTTTCCAAAAGTACTGGTCGATCGTTGGTTGTTGGACAGTTGCCACGGTGGTTTACTCACAGACCGTCTTATATTAGCCGGCAGCGATGACCCGTTACTGCAAGCGGTTGCTATTCGTCTTACTCAGCAACTCAGGGCGCAGGCACTCTTTAGTTATACTGTAACGGGAACAACCGTGGGGCTGGAGCTGTTAGCGCAAGGTCATGCGGATGCGTGCGTCATCCATTGGGGCAGAGCTGAAGAAAGTGAAGTGCGTCATCCCGCACTAATACAACAATACAATCCGTCCAAAAACTGGATTCTTGTGCATCTGTTTTGCCGTAGTCAGGGCTTGATTGTGCGGGCACAGGATCAGTCACGTTTTGAAGATCCCGACGTAGCGATGCATCAGAGTACTCGCTGGGTTATTCGTCAGCAGGGCGCCGGTTCGCAGCGCTTCCTTAAAGAATGGCTGATGTCATATTCCTGTCCCATTGAGCGTTTGACGGTTAGTCAAACGGCTTACTCTGAACGAGAGATGGTCTCCATGATCGCGACAGGTGAGGCTGATATCGGTCCGGGTACGCTCAGTGCGGCAAAAGAGTTTGGTTTAGGGTTTATTCCTGTCTGCGAGGAAAGCTTTGATCTGGTGGTGCCCAGAGGAGTTTATTTTCGGCGTTTGTTGCAGCAGTTGTTTGAGTTTCTGCAGGGCCCGGAAGGAATGATGCTGGCAAATCGACTGCAAGGGTATAACCTCAACCGTAGCGGGCGACTATTGTGGAATGCGGATGGCGAATAAAAAATGCCTACAGGTGATAGCATCTGTGTGTTTAGCTGGGCTGAGCGGCATGAGCTTGTGAGCGGGGTATGCGGCGATTGATACGCTGGGCTGAGGTTAAGCCGTCGAGTATTGCTTCGACCTCACTGTCTTCAGACAGGTTCGCTTGTCGGAGCAGGTACACTGAAAACACAGTACCTTCGCCTGGTATGGAGGATACTTTGATGTCACCACCATGACGGCGAATAATGCCGTAACTGACCGAGAGTCCGAGGCCGGTGCCCCCCTTTTTGGTTGTAAAGAACGGATCAAAAATATGCTGTAAGTCTTCCTCTTTTATACCCTGTCCTTTGTCTTTTATCTGAATGACAACACCTTTTACCTCACCTTTTACCTCACCTTTTACATCACCTCTTACTTCACCTTTTGATTCATCGTGTTCTTTCTCTTTATCAACCCAGTCCGCGGTGTGTAATTGGATTTTCCCTGGCTCAGTCAGTGCATGAGAAGCGTTAATGATCAGATTAACTAACACTTGTTGTACCTGCTGATAATTGACTTGTACCGGGCAACTGGCAGTGTAATATTTTTCAATACCTACCTGCTGTTTGTCGAGTGCGTGGGAAACTAAAAGCAGAGTGTCATCTATAACCTGATTAATCTGGTAGCTCTGATAGTTGTCGACGTAATGGTTGGGGCGGCTGTATTGTAATAAGTTATTGATCAGTGAACGGATGCGGTATACCTGCCGGATCACCATGTCGATTTCTTCCTGAGCGGGTTCAACGGCATCACCCAGTTCGGCCACCAGCAAATCGATATTGCCGAGTATGACAGCAGCGGGGTTATTTATTTCATGTGCAATACCTGCTGTTAGTTCGCCTAAGACCGCCAGCTTTTCATTGGCTAAAAGCTTTTTACGGGTGGTTTTCAGTAAGCGTATATGTTGTTTAAGTGCTTCTGTTCTGTTGCGTAGTGAGCGGGTGCGTTTTTCTACTGTGACTTCCAACTGGTCGTGGGCTTGTAGAATTAGTTGTTCACGGTTTTCCAGCAGGTCCAGCATGGCATCAAATTGCCGCGCAAGATCAACCAGTTCATCAGAGGTATTTAACTTACCGATGCGCAGATGAATAGAGCCATCGTCGCGTACCGCGGTGACGACGGAGTGGATGCGTGCTAAAGGCCGGAGTAGCAAACGCGTATGGCGTAGTATGACAAATCCAGAGATCAGCATAATAAGGCCAATCAGGCTGCCTGACTCGAACAGTGTTTTATAATAAATTGTGTTGAACGGCGCTTCGTTAAAACCGGTATAGATCATACCAATACGTTGATTATTCAAGTCAACCAGTGGTTTGTAAGCCGAGATATACCAATCATTGACCACAAATGCCCGATCGATCCATGTGAGTCCTTGCGTCATGACATGCTGATGGACTTCAGCAGATACACGTGTACCAATAGCGCGTTCCTGTAAAGACATCTGCTTGTTATCGCTGATGTCGGGGTTCTGAGGGACATTGGTACTGATGCGCACATCATCCAGAAATAAGGTTACCGTACCGATTCCGCCTTCGGGAAGCGTGCCCGGTCCGTAGACCAAATCCCGGATGGTATCGACTGCCTGAGTGGTGTTGTTAAGGATTCTGCCAGCATCTAAAATCCCGATCAGTAAACCTGACTCATCGTTAACCGGTAATAAGGTTCTGATCAGCATCGCGTTGTCTTCAATCAGGCGATTGCTCGGGAGGGCTCTGGGCGTTTTAGTGAGTGATATTTGCGCCTGTTGTTCGAGGTCTACATTGATGAGGTCGAGCATTTTCTTATCGAGTACGGTCAGGCCTTTTAAAGGCTCTCCCTGATACAGGCGAGGCAGCAACGGGGCTAGTGCAGGGTCTTTAATGTCAGTAATCAGCTTTGTCGGTAGAAAACGCAAAAAATCCAGTTGCCGTCCTTTGCGTGTTTGCATGAGCTGTACTTGAATATCGCGTTGGTTACCAAGCTGCAGGTTGGTACGGAACTCGAAGCTAGTTGCCAACTGAGTGAGTGTGTTGAGCTGCACTTGTTGCATGATGTCCAGCGTACCCTGAGCTACTGAAAGATCAGCACGAACCTTCATATACAACTGCCGGTCCGTGTAGCTACTGGTCCAATAGGCCGAGAGCATCGCAAAACCTATGGCGGTAAGGATCAGTGGGGCCAAGGTCAACAATAAAAGCTTGTTGCGCAGTGAACTATTAATTTTATGCCACAAGGCAGTGATCATGTAACTGGCTCAGCTTCAGCTTCGATTTCAACTTCGACTTCAGTTTCAACCTCAGCATGAGCAAGCGAGTGTTCTGCTGCTGCCCAACTGGTCAGCTTTCGGTCCAGTGTTTTTCTTGAAACGCCAAGATTGCGAGCAGCAGAAGACTTATTACCGTCATGTTGCGCGAGTGTTTGCAGGATATGATGCTTTTCGACGGCTTCCATCGACCAGCCAGCAAAGTTACCTACAGATTTAGAGTCGTCTGCGTTTTGCTCGCGGAAATATTCGGCGGGTAGTTTTCCTAATAAAATACAGCGCTCAATCAGGTTTTTCAGCTCTCGAATATTGCCAGGCCAATGATAATGTTGCATCTCGTTGAGGTCGTCATGACTGAAAGGAATGGCTGCCAATCCGAGTTCACGTGACAGCGTATTAGAAAAATGATGAATCAGCTCAGGAATATCTTCGCGACGATCTCTCAGGGGAGGTAGGGTAATACTTAGTACGTTGAGGCGATAATAAAGATCTTCACGGAAGCGGCCCGCCGCGACCTCTTCCTTTAAATGACGATTCGTTGCCGCAATAATTCGCACATCAATGCTGATCTCCTGCTCACTGCCAACGGGACGCACGGCTTTTTGTTCCAAGGCACGTAGTAGTTTAGCCTGCATCAGAACCGGCATCTCACCCACTTCATCGAGAAACAGAGTGCCGCCGTTGGCAAAACTGAATAGGCCATCACGTGCTTTTACCGCGCCTGTGAACGAGCCCTTGGTGTGTCCGAACAGTTCTGCTTCTAATAAATCGGGTGATATTGCCCCGCAGTTAATAGGTACAAAAGCGCCACTGCGATTACTGAATTGGTGCAGCATACGCGCAGCGAGTTCTTTACCGGTACCCGATTCACCTTCGATCATGACGGCAGAAGGTGTCGGAGCGACACGATGAATGACTTCCTGTACCTGGCGGATTGACAGGCTGTTTCCCATCATATCGGTAATCGGAAATGCTTTTTCCACCTCGCGTTGTAATACGAAGTTGGCTCTGGCCATGGCGCGGCGTTCAAGACAGCGTTCAACCGCATTCATCATCTGTTCCAACCGAAAGGGCTTGAGGATAAAGTCGCTGGCACCCGCCCGTAACGCTTTGATGACAATTTCAAGGTCAGCAAAGGCCGTCATGAAAATAATGTCACTATTGTGTTGTGTTTGCTCCAGCGCTTCGTGCCACTCCATACCGGAGCGGCCGGGTAAATTGATATCGACAATAAGGAGGTCAAAATGGCAGCGTTTGCGTAACTCTTCCGCTTCTTCAACACTTCCTGCCGTCTCTACTAACGCAAATTTTTTCTTGAGTGCTTTGTTCAGAAAACTGCACATCCCGGGTTCGTCATCGACGACTAAGACTGAAACGGCTTTAGGCTTTGCGCTGAATTTATCTGAATCCGGATTCATTTAAGTCTCTCTGCGTGACCCTTACGGGTAAGCGGTTGATCAAATGCCTATGCACAAGGGTCAAATTGACCCGATAGGCCTTCAGGTTGGTCATTATGACCCATGTGCATTTGTTTTGTAGCTAGAACTATTGTCTTGGTCAGTGTTTGTTAAGAGAATAAATTAAGATCTGTTTATATTTAATATCAATAAAATCAGTTAGTTGAAGTGATTGTCTGCGTCGAATTTTCACTACCATGAGGTTGGCACTTTAATTGCTTTTGAGGCTATAGCGACACTAATATTATTTACGAGCACAAAACGATGAAAAAATGGATCTCATGTTTGTCTTCAATTACTTTGCTATTTTGTCTGTCACTAACGGTTAGTGCTGCAGAAAATATTATTCGACTGGCAACCACTACCAGCACTTATAACTCCGGTTTACTCGATGAATTATTACCGGTATTCGAGCAAAAATATGGCGCTAAAATTCATGTCCTCTCTGTCGGCACAGGCAAAGCGTTGCGTATGGGGCGCGATGGTGATGTGGATTTACTGATGACGCACGCTCCTGCAGCAGAAAGAACGTTTATTGAGCAGGGGCACGGTATCGAGGCAAAAAGCGTTATGTATAACGACTTTGTTGTGGTCGGCCCAAGCAATGACCCTGCTGGCATAGAAGGCGGTTCTGATGCTGTCAGTGCATTGCGCGCCATTGCTGAAAGCCAATCAGTGTTTATTTCCCGCGGTGATGATTCGGGTACTCACAAAAAAGAATTGGCTCTATGGAAGTCTGCGGGTGTTGCGGCGGGGTTTGATGGTTATAAAGAGATTGGCCAGGGAATGGGTAAAGTGCTGCAGGTCTCTGATGAACTTCAGGGGTATACCTTGACTGACCGTGGAACCTGGTTGGCTTATCAGCATCGTCTGCAACTCAAAATGATGGTTGCAGGTGACGAACGCTTATTTAATCCTTATCAGGTGATTCTGGTGAATCCTGCGAGCTATGAAGGTCTTAATACCGAAGGTGCCCGAGCATTGGCGCAGTGGCTGGTTTCAGCAGAAGGGCAAACATTGATCAATAATTTTCGTATCAATGGCGAAGTGCTGTTTCATGGATCGGCTCAACAAGTGGTAACGAATCAATAACCATGCAGAGTATATCAGTTGTAACTAGTCGTATGGACTATTGATGGACATGAGTCTGTTGAGTACCTGTAAAGAAGCTCTGGCGTTGTTATTCAACCTGGATGCTGAGTTATGGAGCATTATTGGTGTCTCTTTCAGGGTATCTATTATGGCCATTTTATTATCGGCGATACCGGCCATACTTGTTGGTTTTTTGTTAGCGATAATCGATTTTCCGGGGCGCTGGGTGCTGATCGCGGTGTTTAATGCGCTAATGTCAGTGCCGACCGTTGTTATAGGGCTAACGCTGTATTTGCTGTTATCGCGTAACGGGCCTTTTGGTGAGTTGCACCTGTTATTCAGTCAGCCGGCGATGGTGATCGGGCAAATCCTTCTGTGCTTTCCGATCTTGGTTTGTATGAGCCATGCCGCCTTTCAGGGTATTGACCGGCGCGCATGGGAAACGGCACGCACACTTGGCGCGCATTGCGGCAGGGCAGCGATTACGTTGGCGTGTGAAGCGCGATTCGCTTTATTGGCCGCGATGCTGGCTGGCTTTAGCCGGATTATATCTGAAGTGGGTTGTTCAATGATGGTGGGCGGAAATATTCTCGGCTATAGCCGTAATATTCCGACAGCCATCGCACTGGAAACCAGTAAAGGGGAGTTCGCTCAGGGCATTGCATTAGGCTTGGTGTTGCTGCTTTTAGCGCTGGTATTGAACTTTGCGTTGGCCTCAGTGCGTGGTAAAGGGCAGCTTGTCTGAACAACTAGGTTTGAAGGTGTCGGTCTGAAGATAGAAGTCATCAATTACTTTATGAGGGAACGCGCGTGGGCCTTGAATTAAACATAGATAATCTTGTGAAGCGCTTCGGAACCCGTGAGTTGTTCACTATTGAGAAGCTGCGGATCACGGAAGGTGAAAGCTTGCACTTAAAGGGTGAAAATGGTGCGGGTAAAACCACCTTGATGAAAATTATGGCGGGGCTGGAAAAGCCCTGCAGCGGTAAGGTAATGGTAACGCCAAAACAGCGTCGTTGGTGGTCAAACCGGATTCATCCAGATGTGATTTATTTACACCAGACCCCGTATGTTTTTATGAGCACAGTTATTGATAACGTTGCTTATGGTCTGAAGCTTCGCGGGGGGAGCAGGCAAGAGGTTAAAACCAAAGTGCAGCAGGCTTTGGTATGGGCTCGGTTAGGGCATCTTGCAGAGCATCCCGCTTGTTCGCTTTCCGGTGGTGAAAGACAACGGCTGGCGCTAGCGCGTGCCTGGATCTTAGCGCCGCGTATACTGTTACTCGACGAGCCTACCGCTAATCTGGATCGTCATTCAGTCAGCACGGTAGCAGAACTGGTCAGGCAGCTGTTGGAGCAGGGAACCACCGTTATGGTTTCAAGTCATCAGAGTAATCGGGTGACAGAACTCTGTACGCGTCACCTCCTATTGGAAAGTGGTGCTCTTCACGAAAGCTCTTCTCTCGAAAGTTCTTCTCTCGAAAGTGTGCTTTACGAAGTTGATACCAAGATGGAGCCGCAACACTATGTCCAGCACTGAGCAGATAACCGCGGTGGTGCTGGCCGGAGGTAAGGCCAGCCGAATGGGAGGTGTCGATAAAGGGTGGATGGATCTAAACGGAAAACCGTTGATTCATCATGTACTGGATAGAATATTGCCACAGGTTTCTCGTTGCCTGATCAATGCTAATCGTAGCTTAGATGCATATGGCACATTGAGTTTGCCGGTAATAACCGACCTTGAAGCTGGTTTTGAAGGTCCTCTGATGGGGATTGCTACCGGTTTGCATCATGCGACCACTGATTGGGTATTATTTGTTCCTTGTGACGGGCCTTTCTTACCAGAAACGTTGGCCAGACGAATGCTGGATAGAGCCATGCAGCAGGGTGCAGACATAGCCGTGGCTCATGATGGCAAGCGTCTGCAGCCGGTGGTGGCTTTAATAAAAAGAAACTTGCTGGAAAGCGTACAGGCTATATTGGCAGACGGTGAGCGAAAGATAGATCGTTGGTATGCGCAGCAACGTATGGTTGATGTTGATTTTTCAGATTACCCGGATGCTTTTGTTAATGTAAACCGTAAAAGTGATATTGACGAATTACAACAGATGCCCAAGTTACTAGGACTGGCTGCCTGGAGTGGTACCGGTAAAACGACCTTGCTCAAACAATTATTACCAGTACTCAAAGCACAGGGTGTCCGGGTTGGCGTGATAAAGCATGCCCATCATCAGTTTGATGTAGACCAACCAGGTAAAGACAGTTACGAGTTACGTCATGCCGGGGCTGATCAGGTGCTGATCTGTTCTTCTAAACGCTGGGCGCTAATGGTTGAAGAACATCAGGAGGGTATGCCATCGCTGTCAAAAATGCTGCACCAGTTAGATCATTCCAAATTGGATCTGGTATTAGTCGAAGGTTTTAAAAAAGTCAGTTTTCCGAAGATTGAGCTTTATCGTCAAGAGGTTAATAAACCGCAACTTTATCAGAACGATGAAAATATTATCGCGGTTGCCTGCGATGAGGTGATCCCACTGGACGGTGATATTCCGTTATTAGATCTGAATAATATTCAGCAAATTGCCGCGTTTATTCAGCACTATTTAAAAGGAGAGAGATCATGAGCGACGCCATTAATTGCTTTGATCCGCTAGCGAATCCTGGGGGGATGTTAACGGTTGCAGAGAGTGTTGCACGTATTCTGGCTCAAATAGCCACGCCAGCCCACGTTGAAATGATACCCCTTTCGCAGGCCATCAATCGGGTTCTGGCTGAAGATCAGGTGTCTGCTTTTGATGTTCCGCAACAGACTAATTCAGCGATGGATGGCTATGCTATTTGCGCAAAAGAGCTTTCCTCTGAAAAAAACGCCTCTCAAAAGCAGCACACGCTCACACTTGTTGGTCAGGTTTTAGCAGGCGGAGCATACGCTGGCACTTTGGCTGCAGGTGAAGCCGTTGAGATCATGACCGGTGCTGCTTTGCCTGCAGGTGCAGACTCGATCGTTATTCGTGAAGCGGTGACACGAGAGAGCGAGAAAATTTTGTTCTCCGATAGCGTGAAAATAGGCCAGCATGTACGCCAGAAAGGTGAAGATATTAAATCGGGTTCGGTCGCGTTGTCTGCCGGGAGCTTAATTCGACCCCAAGAACAAGGTTTACTGGCTTCATTAGGCATGCAGCACGTCGTCGTATTTAAGCCTTTACGTGTTGCCATTTTCTCGACAGGTGACGAAGTGGTCGCCCAAGGGCAAGCCTTACCGGAAAATTGCATTTATGATACTAATCGTTTTACGCTTACAGGGTTATTGCAGCGCATGGGATGCTCTGTTGTGGATTTGGGCATTATTGAAGACTCGCAAGTCACTATGCAGCGCGTATTAAGTGAAGCATCCCAACAAGCTGATATGATAATCTCATCGGGTGGTGTGTCGATGGGGCAAGCAGATTATATAAAACAAGCACTGGAAGCTGTCGGTGATATAGGTTTTTGGCGGGTTGCAATGCGACCTGGCCGGCCACTGGCTTTTGGTAGGGTGGGGCAGGCCCCGTTTTTTGGTTTGCCTGGGAATCCTGTTGCCGTGATGGTGACTTTTCTGCAATTTGTGCAGCCAGCCCTTAGAAAAATGATGGGGCAGCGAGGATGGCAGCCCATCAAAATGATGGCTGTAGCAGAAGAAAAGATTAAATCACGTGCAGGGCGTATCGATTATAGTCGGGGCGTCTATCGTATTAATGATCAGGGTGAGTTGGTGGTGCAAACCACCGGTGCACAAGGGTCTGGAATTTTAACCTCGATGGTGCAGGCCAATTGTCTGATCGAGATCGGGGAGCAATATAGCCAGGTTGAAGCGGGTGATCGAGTCTTGATTCAGCCTTTCAGCGATTTACTGTGAACCGACCGGCTATAAAATGAAGGTGGAAAATGGCTAGCGAGCAACTGGTAGACCAGTTTGGAAGACAGATTACTTATTTACGGATTTCAGTAACTGATCGTTGCGATTTTCGTTGTGTGTACTGTATGAGTGAGGACATGACCTTCCTTCCACGCGCCCAAGTGCTATCGCTGGAGGAGATTCATGCGATAGCGCGGGCATTTACTGAGCTGGGCGTTAATAAAATTCGTTTTACCGGGGGTGAGCCGCTGGTACGCAGAGATGTTGTTAAGCTGTTTAAAGGGGTCGGTGCATTACCAGGCTTAAAGGACTTCTGCTTAACCACGAATGGATCGCAATTGCCTCGTTATGCTCAACAGCTTAAAGATGCGGGGTTAACACGAATTAATATCAGTTTAGATAGCCTGCAGGAAGATCGTTTTAAAACGTTAACACGCACCGGTAATTTAGAGCAGGTCATCGCAGGAATTGATGCGGCCTGTGATGTCGGCTTTAAAGGCATCAAGCTGAACACCGTCGTATTGCATGGCCGCAATGATGATGAAGTTGTTGATCTGGTAAGATTCGCGCGCGAAAAAAAGATCGATCTTAGCTTTATTGAGGAGATGCCGTTAGGCGTGATAGCTGAGCATGATCGCGCAGAAACTTATTTTAGTAGTGACCAGGTAAAAGCCTTGATCACCGAGCAGTTTCCTCTGATGCCGACAACAGAGTCGAGTGGCGGCCCGGCAAAGTACTGGCGCATGCAAGACAGTCATAGCCGTATCGGTTTTATCTCCCCGCATAGCCATAATTTTTGTGGTGACTGTAATCGGGTTCGGGTCACGGCTGAAGGGATGCTGCTCTTATGTTTGGGTAACGAACACTCAGTCGATCTTAAAGCGGTACTGCGCCGCTATCCGGGTGAA
The DNA here is from genome assembly GCF_900113275.1 of Neptunomonas qingdaonensis. Classification (GTDB taxonomy): domain Bacteria; phylum Pseudomonadota; class Gammaproteobacteria; order Pseudomonadales; family Balneatricaceae; genus Neptunomonas; species Neptunomonas qingdaonensis. The sequence goes on along the minus strand of NZ_FOOU01000006.1, from coordinate 91,561 downwards.
CTTGAGCGTTTAAAAGAGGTGATACGTAAAGCCATGCAGCATAAACCGGAAGAGCATCGTTTTACCGCTGATGGTGATGTTCAAATAGTTCGCTTTATGAATATGACAGGAGGCTAGTCGTAAAAATCGGCGGCGCTGCCTGATTAACGAGCAAATACCGGCAGGATTTTTGCTATCTTCATAGGGACAATGCGCCGTGTCGTTGCGTAACCGACCTGAAAAAGTGCGTTCTTTTGTTCGGCATTGAGGCGAAACTCGGTCGGCGAGATGCTACCGGCATGAATAACAACAGTGGAATGCCAGAAGTGTTCACTAATGTACTCCCTGGACATCGTTGTCATAAATGTCCGGATTAATAATGACAAATAGCCGATCAGCGGAAAATACCTGATTTTCTTTGTCTCCGCTCTTTCTTGAATACTACTTAATCGAAACACTACCACCGGTGATCCGTCTCCGGCCCAGTCTTGTTGTAAAGACTCCTCTGATAGAATGCTACCATCCACCATCAGGTGTCCTTCAAACTCTTTGAAACTGAAAATAATCGGAATTGACATTGAAAAACGCACTGCCAACGAAACTTTAAGATGGGGTGTTCTTTGTTTATCGAAAACGACGGGTAGTCCGGAACGAACATCGGTGGCTACCACATGAAAAGGATATTCAAGATCGGCGAAAGTAGCGCCGTTGAGTTTATTGTCCATCCATTCTTCGAAACGGTTTCCTGTCGACAGCCCTCCGGTACGCAACAATCGAAAAAGTGACTGGCCTAGAAATTGGCTAAAATCGGTTTCTTCAGCGATAACTCTGATCTGATTTAGAGAATAGCCTGCTGCAAATAAGGCGCCAACAATACTCCCTCCTGAAACCCCGACCAGTGATGGAAACCGCAGACCCATCTCCTGAAGCGCCGTTAATACACCAATATGCGCAGAAAGCCTGCTCCCGCCGCCCGCTAACACTGGCACAATGAATGCTGGTGTCATTTCATTAGGAATTGTAAAAGTTGTTTCTGATTCGGCTGTGATATCCATCTTTTAAATCCTGCTTTTGCAAGAAGAATGTTAAACGCACGTTACTCTTAGCTAGATGACAACAAAGGTTCATCCTTAGCTTTTAGTATAAATGAAGTATAGTCGAAGCTTTTTCAAACGCTTCTGGTTAGAAATCGGCATCAAAAAACATGATGATACGGGTTGGTCATACATATTATGGTTTCTGGTGCTATGAGATTTACTGCCGTAGATGGATAGTCGATTAATCGCACGGTTGATAAAGAATATGCTCAAGCTTGGCGTCAGTGACGTTAAGGCGGTGGTGAAAGTCGATGACACACTGAATGGCATTGAAGAAGGGCTTAATGCAGGAGGCTGGACCGTTGGCATCGCTGTGACTGGCAATGAGATCGGATTAGATCTTCATGACTGGCAGGCGTTAACACTCGATCAGCAACAGAATCTACGCCAGCAAGCTTATCAGCGTTTTTATCATGTAGGTGCGCATTTTGTGATCGATTCAGTGGCGGACCTGCCTACAATTATAGAAGAGATAGAACAGTAATTTATTGTTTTTATTAGCAATAAAGCGCAGTAATATAAATAATAAAACCATAATATGTTGGTAATATAACGTAAATTATTCATTCGTGTCGGTACTAACCAGTACTTTATTGAGCATTGATCTTATGTTTGGTATTGCTACTAAAGTATGGTAATTTTGGCAGCAATGGTCAGTGGTGAAGCATCGTTATTAAGCGCTAGTCTGATAAGGGCAATAACATTTTCATGAGATAGATCAGACAAATATTTTACTAAGAGTATTTGCCTGACACTATTTTAAGGACATAACATGCAAACTATCGTGATTGTGGGAGGCGGAGCGGGCGGTCTTGAACTGGCGACTCGATTAGGCCACCAGCTAGGTAAAGTTAAACGTAAACAAGCTGAAATTATTCTGGTTGATAAAAACCGCTCACATATCTGGAAGCCTTTATTACATGAGATTGCGACGGGGTCTTTAGATATTAATACAGATGGTGTGAATTATCGCGCCCATTCCAGCCTGCATCATTATCAGTTCCAGCAAGGGACGATGATGGGTATTGATCAGGTTAAAAAGGTGATCAATCTAGAGGCGCTGAATGATGAAGAAGGCAAAGAGGTACTACCTGAACGAGAAATTGCATATGACATATTAGTCATGGCAGTGGGTAGCGTGAGTAATGATTTTGGCACACCGGGGGTAGCGGAGAATTGCTATTATCTGGACTCTCATATGCAGGCTGAACGTTTTCACCGGTCAATGCTGAATCACTTCCTCAGGATTAATCAGCAGTCTGATAAAAGCGTTCTTCAGTTAGCAATTGTCGGTGGCGGGGCTACTGGCGTAGAACTGGCGGCGGAGCTTTATCATGTGGCAGATTTGCTCAAAGTTTACGGCATGCCGCAGATGTCGGCCAAGCGCTTGAAAATCTCGTTGATTGAAGCGGGCCCGCGTTTGCTGCCTGCTTTGCCTGAGCGTATAGCGAGTTCGGTACGCCATGAGTTGCAAAAACTCGGTGTGCAAATTCTGAAAAATACCCGGGTTGTTGGCGCTGATTCGAAAGGGTTTGAAACGGCTGGTGATGTGCGCATTAATGCAGATATAACGGTATGGGCAGCCGGCGTTAAAGCGCCCGATTTTGTTAAATCGTTGCCGCTGTTTGAGACTAACCGAATAGGTCAGATACTTGTTAAACCGACCTTGCAGAGTAGTGTAGATGATAGCGTCTATGTGATTGGTGACTGCTGTGCATGTCAACAGCCGGACGGGAGCTGGGTTCCCCCCAGAGCGCAGTCGGCTCATCAAATGGCTGATATAGTGCGTAAAAACATCAGTTTACAGATGCAAGGTAAAGCGCTTCAGCCTTACCTTTACAAAGATCACGGCTCACTTGTGAACCTGAGTAAATACAGCACTGTTGGCAGCCTGATGGGGAATTTGAATAAAGGCACAATGTTTGTCGAAGGACGTATCGCACGCTTTGTTTATATTTCGCTGTATCGCATGCACCAGATAGCCATTCACGGCTGGCTAAGAGCCTCCGGTGTCATGCTGGCGCAGAAAATTGGCAGTAGCGTAAAACCGAAAATGAAACTGCATTAGTGGTATTATTTGTCGCCTTGAAAACTTCATAGTCGACAACATAATAAGGACACCCCATGTTTGCATTTTTTGAGCGATTGGTCGCACCGTTCCCACCGGAGGAACCGCAGCAACCGCCCAAAGGCGTGTATGAATTTTGCCGCCACTACACCAAAGGCAGTGAGATCTATCTGTTAATGATGGCTGTGCTGACTGCCTTAATTGCTATCGCTGAAGTTACTCTGTTTGGTTTTATGGGTGAATTGGTTGACTGGCTCGTGACCAAAACCCCCGAAACGCTCTTTCAGGATGAGGGTGGGCGCCTGCTGACCATGAGCCTGATGGTGTTGGTTGTTCTGCCCTTATTAGTCTTGCTGCATGGACTGATTGTTCACCAGACATTATTAGGCAACTATCCAATGGCGATACGCTGGATGGCGCATCGTTATCTGCTTAAACAAAGTATCTCTTTTTACAGTAACGACTTTGCCGGGCGTATTGCCACCAAGGTGATGCAAACCTCGTTGGCGATCCGTGAAACCGTCATGAAGCTGCTCGATGTCATGATGTTTGTATTGGTGTACTTCATCTCGATTGTTGTATTGGTAGCGCAAGCTGATATTCGCCTGATTATTCCGATGCTGTTGTGGATGGGTTGTTATATTGGAATTCAAGCTTACTTTGTACCTAAACTAAAGCGTGTCTCTACCGAGCAAGCCGATGCGCGCAGCATGATGACCGGGCGTATCGTCGACAGCTATACCAATATCCAAACCGTTAAACTCTTCTCTCATACTGACCGGGAATCGGCGTATGCCGAGGAGGGGATGAGTGGTTTTCTGGACACTGTTTACCGGCAGATGCGCTTAGTCACCGGTCTTAATTTTTGTGTGCAGTTTATCAATTATTTTCTGGCATTTTGTGTGGCGGCATTTTCAATCTGGCTATGGAAAGATAACGCGATTACTGTCGGTGCCATTGCGGTAGCTGTCAGTCTCGCGCTGCGTATTAATGGTATGGCCCAATGGATTATGTGGGAGATCAGCGCACTGTTTGAAAATATCGGTACAGTAACCGATGGTATGAAAACTTTATCCAGTCCTCAGGAAGTACCGGATATACCCAATGCGAAAGCACTCGTGGTGACACAAGGTTCAGTGATATTTGAGCGTGTTGGATTCCATTATGGAAAAACCTCGGGTGTGATTGATCACTTGAATCTGGATATTAAACCCGGTGAAAAGATTGGTATCGTCGGACGCTCCGGTGCAGGAAAATCCACGCTGGTCAATTTGCTGATGCGTTTTTATGATGTCGGAACAGGCCGTATTCTGATAGATGGTCAGGATATCAGCCAGGTTTCGCAGGAATCTCTTCGCCAGCATATCGGCATGGTGACCCAGGATACCTCGCTGCTACACCGCTCTGTGCGTGATAATATTCTATATGGTCGTCCAGATGCCACTGAAGCAGAGTTGCAGGCGGCAACAGAAAAAGCAGAAGCCAGCGACTTTATCAAAAAACTCACTGATCCGGGTGGGCGAGTAGGCTTAGATGCCCAGGTCGGTGAGCGCGGCGTGAAACTATCGGGTGGCCAGCGGCAGCGCATAGCCATCGCACGCGTATTATTAAAAAATGCACCCATCCTGATTCTGGATGAAGCAACCTCTGCATTGGATTCAGAAGTAGAAGCCGCGATTCAGCACAGTTTAAATAAACTGATGGAAGGAAAAACGGTTATCGCCATTGCTCACCGGCTGTCTACGATTGCGGCGATGGATCGCTTAATTGTCATGGATCAGGGCCAGATAGTCGAGCAGGGGACGCATCAGGAGTTGGTTGCATTAGGTGGCATCTATGCGCAATTATGGGCGCATCAGACCGGCGGTTTTCTGGGGCTGGATACTGAAGATGAAGCGGTTCTTCAGTTGTAATAGCTCAGTCTAATCAATAAGTTGTTCGACTGCTTTGAGCAGGTCGCTGTTGGCAAAAGGTTTCTGTAAAAAAGCATCCGCACCTTTTTGAATGGCGGCCTGTAAATGGTCTTCGTCTAATGCTGAAATGATTAAGATTTTAATCTTGTTGAATTCGTCAGACGCTCGGACAAATTCTAAAACGCCATAACCGTCCATCCCTGGCATACTCAGGTCAAGTGTCATCAGTGCGGGCTTTTCACTATTAAGCTTGGCGCCTGCTGAAAAACCATCTGTGGCAATGATTGTTTCGTAACCTGCACCTTTGAGAACTCGTTGAATAGATTTCGCAATGTGTGACTCATCATCGACAATCAAAATACGATTGGGATGATCAGTTCTGAATTCTTCTGGTATTGGCATCCCATGCTCATTAAGAAAATCAACAAAGTCTTCAGGGCGGACACGGTTATTACCCCGACCAGGTAACTTGAAGCCTTTTAGATCCCCGCGTTCAATCCAACGAATAACTGTTCTGAGGTGGACATCGCACATTTTAGCAATCTCTCCTGTCGTGAGAGTTTTCATTTTTTAACAATCCTAATGTGTATGCATAAATAGGCTGACAATATCTCATTGAAAAAGACATTCATGACTAATGTGACAAACTTTATTATCTCAGTAACACTTTAAACCGTCTATAGAAGCCGAATAGGTTATGTATTTTTTACTTCTCTTGGCTGACTGTTAACCATTGTTGGTAGTTTTATTGTAAATGTTGTGCCTTGCCCTTGCTTGCTTGTGACATCAATCTCACCACCATGACCTCCGATAATACTATGGGCAATCGATAGCCCCATCCCTGTTCCTTTGTCGACATCTTTTGTCGTAAAGAAAGGCGAAAAAATATCATCGATCTTATCTTGAGGAATTCCACATCCCGTATCAGAGAGAATAATTTCTACCTGCTCAGCGTTACCTCGGCTTGATATAGTGAGTTTTTTTGTTGGGGATTCTTCCATTGCCTGTGTTGCATTGACTATTAAGCTCAATAAAACCTGATTAATCTCACCAGAGTTACACATTACACTCGATATTGGCTGTAAATCTAACCTGATACTTACTCGAGCATCAATAATTTGGCTATTCAGTATTTTAAGTGTGTTCTGGATGCCCTGGTTAATATCTGCTTCTATGTAATCAGTGGGCTGTGAGCGTGCAAAGCTACGTAGATTTTGTACAATTTCCTTGACCCGAACGAGGCCATCTACGGTGTCAGCGAGGAGTTCAGGTGTGTCTTCATGAATGAAGACCATGTCATAACGCTCGATTAAGGTGTTCAAGTGTAAGATGATATCATCTGAAAAAGCCCCTGATTGTATTAACCTCTGTAGTTCAGAAAAAAGGTCTGTACAGGACGCCCAATAGGTATTGAGCATTTCAAGATTACTGGAGATGAAAGCCAGAGGATTGTTAATTTCATGGGCTATTCCTGCTGACAGCGTACCAATAGTGGCGAGTTTCTCATTGCGTAGCATAATGGCTTGATGCTTTTTAAGCTCCTTATTGCTATCAATAAGCTCCTGATTAGTGATGTATAGTGAACGAGCCTTGTCTTCCAGTAGTTGCTCTGCTTCCAGTCTGGCTTTTTTTTCTCGTTGATATGCAATCTTGTAAGGGTTAACAGTCATGATGAAAAGTAATCTCTAAGTCGCAATATGGATCATTTTTGTGCATGCAGGTCGTGTGTGAAAGTGATATCTTTTGAGCATAATGGCTAGACGCACCACGAATGAGCCCTTCAGCAAGGATGCAGAGTTTTCGAGGCGAATGGTAACGCATAATCATGTTGCCATCCGCAGTATCGAAATATTCAAAATCAGGAAGATTTGGATCTTGATAAAGCTTTCTTACCTCTACATGAATGACTGACTCTACACTTTTTAGAAAAGATCTGAGAGTAGGCTCCTTCTCAATGAAGTTGGGGTAGCGTTGATGCAAACCATGGAACATGTATTCACCAAACGATCCTATAACCATTTCAGATGACATATTTAATTTTTTGCAGGTAATGCCTACTAATTCGAATAAATGTTCATCAGGATAACTTTGTCCAGCGGTGTACACACCCTCAGTTTCCGCAGTATCTAGTATGTCATTCCATACTTGCATGCCAAAGTGTTCAGCTACCATCTCTTCAAGAATATTAAACACAACGCCTTTCATATATAAATCCTTATCTATTATGTTTTAGTATTGGATAAAATCACATTTTTGCCAGTTTATACTCCACCTAGTCTCATTCTTCAGGCTTCTGACACCGCGGGCTGAAAGATGTATACCGTTAGCGGCTGTTTGTCTGTTTTTTCAAAACCGACTAAGCGTTTGATGCTGTCGGTCGTTAAAATGTGTCCATCCGCTAATAACAGGATATCTTTACAGCTCAATACATCTCTTGAGAGGACCATGTTGGGCTTTAACTGTGAGCTAGAGATTATTATTTCATCCTGTTCGAGAATGTCGCACTCAAGCTCATAAAGCAGTTCTGGGAGGTGTTCTAATATTTCAGCGTCATAGGTGCTGCCCGCTCTTTGAGTCAAATATTCAAGAGCTCCTTGTTTGCTTAGTCGGGATTGAAAGAGTTTTCCTTGTGTTGCGGCTATAAAGTCGCGGGCCACGGCTAAAATGCGAGATTCTTCAGGGATAAGTTCGCCTTCTAAATGTTGAGGGAGCCCATCTCCATCAATGCGTTCGTATTGATGGAGAATGATGGAAGCGGTTAATGACAAATGTGCTACGGGTGCCATGGCTGTATAAGCTTGCTGAGGATGGCTTTGGTATAAAATTTGTTGTGTATCTGACAGATCTGAGTAGGGGCATTTTAGTAAAGCCTGATCCATGCAAAGTAACCCTAGCTCGTTTAACAGCCCTGCCAATTTTAGTGGGTATAATTGAGCTGTATCGTAGCCTAAGTGTTTGCCAATCAATACACATAGTTGACTGACCATGAGCGCTTGCTTGCCGTCCAAGTGATCATTCATACTGATCAGGTTATAAAATACTTTCAATGTTGATTTGTTATTTTCTTTGGTGAGTCTGTTTTTTTCTTCCAGCTTTAGGAGTGTTTGACGAATTTGAAAAGTTCTTTTTTGTATACGGCTTTCGAGCTCTATATTGAGATTAATAAGTTCGTCATTTTGTGCTTTTACCTGTGCGCTAAGTGCTTTGTTCTCCTCAGCTAACTGTTTGCGTTCAAGTTCTTGTTCAATAGTTAGCAAAATTTCATCATTGTTCCAGGGTTTTTGAATGAACTGATCGATCTTGCCGTGGTTCACAGCAGCGATAGTTGATTCTATGTCAGAGTAACCCGTTAAAAGAAGGCGCACCGTTTCAGGATAATGTTGTGCGACTTGAGTGAGTAGGTCAGCACCACTCATTTCGGGCATGCGCATATCTGAAATTATCATATCAATGCGATGAATTCGCATCAGGTCCAAAGCTGTCTCCCCTCCATTTGCAGTGAATACTTCATAAGCCGCTTTACGTAGCAGCCTCTTTAGGGAACTCAATACGCTCGGCTCATCATCGACACAGAGTATTTTCAACTTTTTATCAGCGGTTTCTGGGATCGGGTAGCCGATATTTTCAGTTGTTTCGTTTTCCATAGCGGGTACCTGTGTTTCAAATTCGTGTCTTAAACATGGCACAAAAGTCACATATGTCAAAAAAACATATTAAATATGATGTTTTTGCATGTCTTTAATGGCATATTGGCCATCTTGCTCTATATTTAGCTATATCAAAATATGATTACTAATTTGAATTAAGAATGATTGAAGAGATGCTATCCAGGATATACAGCTAAATTCCAGGAAGCTTTTCGTTAAGGGTGAGGACAATATGCAACACACACTGTTACTGGTTGATGATGAGACGGCTATCTTGAATGCTTTGAAACGCGTTTTACGTCGCTCGGGTTATCAGATATTAACAGCAGAAAGCGGTGTGGAAGCCCTTCAGGTACTTGAGGACAACCCTGAAATACAGGTCGTATTGACAGATTATAGAATGCCAGGAATGACTGGAGGGGAGATGTTAGCTGAAGTACAGCAACGATTCCCACATGTTATTGGTCTGATATTAAGCGGGTATGCGGATCTGGATGCTGTCATTAAGGCGTTAAACAGTGGTGCGGTATATAAGTTTCTGACGAAGCCCTGGGATGAAAAAGAGGTGCTAGGTGCATTGAGTTCGGCCTTTTCACACTCTGCTCTCAAGCTACAACCGGCAGTAACACCCTCCGCAGTTGATCAACTTTTATCCCGCAGCGTACTGATCAGGCAGCTGAACCAGTGGATGGAAAATGGGATTGAGACAACGGCTTTATATTTGGATGTTAAAAACTTCAATAGCTATAACGATAGTCTTGGATACGAAGTAGCGGATAAGTTATTAGCTCTCATTTCTGAAAAGTTGATGCTGAGTAAGCCCAAGGACAGTTTTCTGGGGCAAATGAGTGGTGATGAATTCGCACTTATTATACCGTTTTCAGCCTCAGAAGAAGAAAATCAAGGATTAATAAAGGCTTTATTACAGCCGTTTGATGATTTAATTACGCTTGATGGGCGGGAATTACATATTGCTTTTAATGTGGGCTATGGCACTAGTGATGTAGATGGGAACACCTCCGAAATGTTACTTAGAAATACACAAGTAGCGGTTAGTTATTCTAAACGTCTGGGGGGCGTCAACTTCCATCGATATCAGCCCGCTATGAATCAAATAACCGAAAAGCAAATGACATTACAGAGTGACTTGTACCGTGCTCTTGAACGAAATCAGTTCTCAGTCGTGTATCAACCAAAGGTATGTATGTCGACAGGATATATCGTTGGCGCTGAATGTCTGTTGCGCTGGAAGCACGACTCTCTTGGAATGATTTCACCCGCTATATTTATACCTTTGGCTGAATCTAGCGGATTAATAGAACCTATAGGGGAGTGGGTGCTTTCTATGGCTTGTCATCAAAGCCAGTTTTGGAGAAAAGAAGGATTACCACCGTTTTTGATGTCAGTTAACCTCTCTGGCCGTCAGTTACAACGTAATACATTAGCTACAAAAGTTAAAAATATTATAGAGATTGCGGGAATCTGTCCCGATCAACTTGAACTGGAAATAACCGAAACTTTTTTGATGCAGGATATTGATAGCAGTTTGCAGTTATTTAACGAAATTAAAGCGCTCGGTGTTCGTTTAGCAATTGATGACTTTGGAACAGGGTACTCATCGCTGAGTTATTTAAATCGATTACCGGTGAATACTCTTAAGATTGACCGATCATTTATTAAAGACCTACCTGAATCTAAAGAAAAAGTAGGCTTGGTAAAAAATATGATCCAGATGTCGCATGATTTAGACATGTCGGTGGTAGCAGAGGGTGTAGAAACACGGGAACAACTGGATACCTTAAAACATCTTCACTGTGATGAAATTCAGGGATATTTTTACAGCCCGCCCGTTTCTGCGGAACAATTTCGGACTCTACTCGTTAATCAGCCATTACCCGGTAAAAATTATTCATACAGTGGCATGTCGATTTAATGGAAGCGGGGACTTAGCGACTGATTACTTCAGGGTCAAGGTCTGCTGTATTAAAGGATTTTATGGATAACTCATGTCGAAGGATAATTGATAAGAATAATTAATAAAAAAGGATAAATGATGAAGACTGTTTTACGTTGTTTGATATCTATCTCGTTGCTGTTTGCTGTAACTACTGTCAAGGCTGAGCATCTTACTTTTGGTATTGTACCGCAACAATCTGCACATACACTGGCAAAACGATGGACACCTGTCTTCCAGTATTTAAGTGAAAAAACCGGCGAAGATATTCGTTTTAGTACCGCTAAAGACATACCAACATTTGAAAAACGGTTAGTGGCCGGTGAGTATGATATTGCTTATATGAACCCTTACCACTATACCGTATTCAATAAAGTCCCGGGTTATCAGGCCATGGCAAAACAAACTGACAAGCTGATAAAAGGCATCGTAGTTGTACGCAAAGATAGCCCATATGAAAAACTAGCTGACTTGAATAATAAACAGCTGGCATTTCCGGCACCGGCTGCTTTTGCTGCCAGTGTGGTTCCACGTTCTATCATGGAGCAGCAGGGGATATATATAACGCCTCAGTATGTCTCATCCCATGAGTCAGTTTATCTGGGTGTGGCCCGTGGTTTCTTTGTGGCAGGTGGCGGTGTTATGCGTACGTTTAATAATATGGCACCTGAAGTGAAAGAGCAGTTGCGAGTATTATGGACAACTCCAGATTATACCCCACATGCTATTGCAGCACACCCGCGAGTAAGCTCAGAAAAAATAGCGAAACTAAAGCAAGCTCTACTGGGCATGAGTGATGATCCAGAAGGTATCGCTTTGCTTAAAACCATTAACTTTACCGGCTTTTCTCTGGCTGAGAATGCCGACTGGGATGATGTCAGAGCACTCAATATAAAACTGTTGGATGCGCTTATTAAGTAGCTCAATAAAAAGGAAGTCCTGTGTCGCTTAGATTAAAAACTATCCTGGGTATCGCTGCGATTGAGGCTTTACTACTGGTATTGCTGGTCACTATGACCCTGAACTATTTACGCAGCACAAACTATGAGACTCTCACTAAGCGCGCCTCTACGACAGCCACTCTGTTTGCAACAACAACTAAGAACGCAGTTCTTTCCTATGACCTGGCGTCTCTGGATGCGTTTGTAAAAGATGTTCTGGTTAACCCTGATTTGGTGTATGCAAGAGTCATTGGGCCAGACAATCAATTGTTCGCAGAAGCCGATGTTAAAGACTACTTAAATGTCTCCTTTACTCCCGATATACGGGTAGAGGATGTTACTGATGGTGTGTTTGATACGTTTGCTAATATTTCAGAAGGCGGTGTAGTTTATGGCCGAGTCGAAATTGGCTTAGATATTAGAAGCATCAATACAGCCATCAAGGAAGCTGAAAATCGAAGTATCATAATCGTCATTATAGAAATGGGGCTTGTTGCATTATTCTCCTTTTTACTGGGCGGGTATCTCACCGGCCAGCTTAAAGTTTTGAGTACAGCGGCTAAGTCAATATCAATCGGTAATCTGGATATTAAAATTCCCATAAAAGGGCGGGATGAGATAGCCGATGTGGCCAGCGCGTTTAATGTTATGGCTTTTAATCTTAAGGACGCCAGTGCTCATCGAGATCAATTTGAAGTAGAGCTTAGGGAGCTAAACCGTTCATTGGAAGATCGCGTTAAGAGGCGCACCAAGCAGCTTGAAATCAAAAATATAGAATTAGAAAAAGCAAATTCAGACATTAAAAAAACACAAACTAAATTATTACAAGCTGAAAAAATGGCATCCCTTGGTGTGCTTGCCGCGGGTGTTGCGCATGAAATCAATAATCCTATCGGTTTCGTTATGAGCAATTTACACTCGCTAGGGGAATACGGACAAAATTATCGGCGTTTGATTTCGGAATATTCGCTCTTATTGACCCTCACTGATTGTGAGGCCAAAAAAATACAACAAGATAAAATTCATCATCTGTCTAGTCAGTATGATCTGCAGTTTATGAATGAAGATATGGAGATACTTTTACAGGAGTCTATTGAGGGGACGGAGAGAATTCGGGATATAGTGCAAGGGCTAAAAGATTATGCTTATACATCCCCTCATACTGACTACGCGATGGACGACGTGAATGACTGTATTCAAACGACGCTCGCTACTGTCAGCTCTGAACTTCCAGAGCAGATCAAAATTCAGACTGATCTTGCCATGCTGCCGCCACTATTTTGCTGTAAGGAGAAAATAAGTGAGTCATTACTCAACCTGATAATGAATGCCCGGCAGGCGATCGAAGGAGAAGGTGTTATCGCTATTCAGTCACGACAAAAAGGAGAATGGCTGGAAATAAGTGTGTCTGATAATGGTAAAGGCATGCCGATTGAACAGTTGGGTAAGATCTTTGATCCTTTCTTTACCACCAGGCCTGTAGGTGAAGGGATTGGTTTGGGGTTGACGATGGCTTATGGAATAATTAGGGAACATGGCGGTGAGATAAGCGTTGAAAGTGAGCTAAATAAAGGAAGTTGCTTTACGTTAAGGTTGCCTGTTAATGATGCATCAGGCATAGCCCTAGTATAAAAAAGCTCATATTTAAACGGGATTTCTGTTTTTAGATACACGATAATACTACATACGCTTTCATGTCTATTTTATAGGGTCATTTTTTACTATTGCCTTAAAATTAAGATTGAATCGCCTATTCCACGTTAGTGTCACCTTAAAAAACCAAGGGGAACTCATTTCAATTGACAAAAGTTATATATGAGAGTACTAATATATATAAGTAATATTTGTTTTGTAGAAATATTAAATGTACAAATGATCGATTAATATTCGATTAATAATAGGTAATAGGTTGATTTTTAATCGAAATTAGCGCATTCAGGGGGATATTATGTTTAACACCTTTTCATTTAGAAAGTCTGTTAAAAAATCCAGTGTGCCTCTTATTTTTAGTATGTCTTTTTTTATCAGTCATTTAGTTGCAGCGGTAGAGATAATCGCTACCGATGTACCCGTCATGTTAACTTATAAGCATGATATAACGCCTACTACTCATGTTAGAGCGCTTGCGTTTGATAGCGCTTTTCAGATAATTGACCGACAATCGTTAGCGTCCAGTGATGCGTTCAGTGATGCTTCCCTTGATGATAGTGGAGATATGCCCGTTTGGAAAAAGGGCTATAATAAGGCGGCGGCAAAAGAAAAAATCGACCTTGCCGAATCTGAAAAGAAATCTGAAAAAGTTAAAAACGCCAGTGTTCTTGAATTAATATATTTTATTCAGATGATTCAGAAAGGTAATCAGTGAAGTCTGGCCATAATTAAATTCATTACATGAAAGCCTGCTGATTTAACCCGGCGGGCTAAAAAATCTTGTCTTAACCTCATCGTTGATCGTGATATTTAAGTAATAATTTATTCAGATCTTTGATGGCTATCATTAAAACACCTCAAAATACCAATTAACTTTTATGATTTAAGATTGAGTTCTTTCGGGCTTATTTTTAAGAGTCATAGATGAAATATTCATGTACTTTCAATTTAGCATGACTGTGCATATAAAAATAAATAGAGGTGATAACATGAAATTTATTATTCCTAACGCAACTGATGTTTTTTATAGTGTGATATTGCTCACTCTCTCTACTACTATTTCTGCTCAGGATAACAAGTCTACCGAGCTTATAGGAAAGGCTGCATTTGTAAAAAACTGCGCTGTCTGTCATGGCGCTGATGGTAAAGGTGAGGGGGTTATATTGGACTTCTTGAGTAAGAAACCCGCAGACCTTACATTAATCAGTAAAAAAAATGGCGGGGTTTTCCCTCAGGCTCTGGTATATGAACAGATTAGAGATCCGCAAAGAACCCGGGCGCATGGGTCGGAAGAAATGCCAATTTGGGGGGACCTGTTTAGTGAAGAGGTAATGAACTCATATGGTCCTCTTGATACCGCGAGGGGTAACGCTGTACAGGGGCGTATACTTGAGCTGGTCTTTTATATAGGGAATATTCAAGAATAAAGATAGCCAAGGGGCTGAGTATCTAAGCCGCTGGCTAAGTAAGTAGCTAAGTAAGTATCTATATCAAGTTTTTCAAAAGGGTTCACATAGAGACTACTCAGAAAAGTCGTCATCTATGTGAACTAATGCAACCACTATTTTAGTGTTAATCTAGTGTCTGTAGTTAATGTAGTCATTGCGGTTATTACCAGACCCTTTCATGTCTCTTTTGTGGTCCCTGTCTCTTTTGTGATCACGGTCTCTCTTTGATCTATCGCTGTGGTCATGTCTGGTCTGTTTTGAGTATTGGCGTTCATTCTTCTGTTGATGCCTGGCATGATTATCTTTTCTTGGATGATCTATAAATACCGGATGGTGTTTATGAGGCTGCTGTATAACGACATAGTGTTTAGGCGCTTTTTTGTAATAGCTTTTATTTTGCTGGTAATGGTTATGCTGGTAATTGTGATGACCTTTTCTGTACTCAGGAGCGTAGCGACGCTTTTCATAGAGGTAGTCGGTGTTGACATAGTGTCGATGCCGCGGCTCTCCAATGGCCAGCGACACAGAGCCATGAGGAAGGAAAAAGTTCAGTGTCCCATGAGCTCGGATATCAGTATCAGCCCTGGCCGTTGCCGAAAGGGTCAGCAGTACCAGTAATGCTGAAGCCAGTCCGTATTGTATTCTTATTAATGCACGCATGATGTGTACTCCTCAACGAGTCAGTTAAGTTTTATGCTATTCTGCTTAGCTTTGAATAAATAGATGAGAAAGTGCTAAGAAATGTAAAGTTATGTGAAGCTGGAATTATTGACATTCTGTCTTAAAGATAATTTTCATAGAGGTAGGACGTGTTTTATCTGTTTCGATTATAAAAAAATTACTCTTTATTGCTTGGCGGAACTAATGGATGCTCATGTAATCAGACTCATGACGCAGACTATCTGATACCTATTTTGATTCCATGAGGATGTTTTATGGAGCAATCGCTGGCGATTGTTGTTGGTTTTGTTGCAGTATTATCACTGCTGTTATCCCCTAAAGCTCAAAGTGATGCAGCCTTTTTCAAAGGGCTTTCTCCTACAGGCGAGCAGCCTGGTTTACTGATACTCGTTTTCTCGCAAGTGACTACCTGGATATTTGCCCGTTCATTACTGAATGCGGCAATACTCGGCTTCTACTATGGACTGTGGGGCACACTGGCCTATGCCGCCTATTATCTGTCGTTCCTGACGGGCGCTAAAATTATTGATTCTGTGCGGTTCAGACATGGTTTTAACAGCATTCAGGCTTTCCTTGATCACCGCTTTGGCGCCTGGGGTACGCGCTGCTATAACTTCGTCATTGGTATCAGATTAGTGAGTGAAATTTTTGCCAATATTCTGGTTATTGGCATTCTGTTTGGTGTAGCGGGCAGTAGCGCCTATATGTTCGCTGTTATAGCTTTTGCTGTGGTTACTTTGGTTTATTCCATGCTGGGCGGTTTGCATGCTTCTTTACGCACTGACTTGATGCAGATGGTCTTGTTTTTAGTAGTGCTGGTGATTCTGACGGTATGGGTGATCAGTAGCGGCAACGCCACTGTCGGGCATCTGTTGTTTAAACCCTTTAATATTTCCGATCCTGGTCCCATTCTGCTTGTAGTCGCTTTGCTGCAGGTATGGAGTTATCCGATGCATGATCCTGTGATGATGGACCGCGGTTTTCTTGCCGATAGAGAAACAACACGTAAAAGCTTTTTACATGCTGCCTGGATCAGCGTTTTATGCATCATTCTGTTTGGTTCCTCTGGTGTGATTGCCGGATCACAAGCGCTCTCTGGCGAGGCGATGAACGCGGTCTTACTGCGTATTCTGGGTGACGTTCCCATGTTGCTGTTTAACATTACTCTGGTGGTTTCAGCAATGTCGACACTGGATAGTACCTTGTCCAGCTCTGCTAAATTAGTTGTCGTGGATATGAAGTGGGCTAATCCCAGCGTTAACAATGGTCGTATCAGCATGGCGCTGTTTATGCTCATGGGCTTGCTGGGTGTCTTCTTAGGTAACAAAGATCTGTTTAGCGCGGTTGCCCTGAGTGGTACCGCGTCACTGTATCTTGCACCAGTTATCTTTTTCTCGCTATGGGGTGGAAAAACTAATATTCCTGTGTGGAGTTATCTGGCTACTTTTATGCTGGCTTTAGCCGGTGCGCTACTCTATTTTGTCGAATCAGCCGGGCATACACAGCTATTGGGCGAATACCACAAATATACAAAACTGTTGGCGATATCAGTAGTTATCCTCATGCTGGGTTGTTTGTTTTTTTGGATAGGTCTGATGAAGGATAGGTCAAAAGAGCCTGAAAAAAATTTGATGGAGGCGACCTGGTCATGACATTGTTTAATCCAGTTCAGAACAAACCACTGCTTGTTTTTGGTGGTCCCTATAGTAACGCTGAAGCCACCAAAGCTATGCTTGCTGAAGCGACTCGATTAGCCATTCCTGCCACTAATGTTCTGTGTAGCGGAGACTTGGTTGCCTACTGCGCTTCGCCGCAAGAAACGATTAATCTCATTCGTCAATGGGATATTGCCGTGGTGATGGGGAACTGTGAAGAGTCTTTCGGTAATGACGCAGATGATTGTGGCTGTGGGTTTGAAGAAGGTACCTCTTGCGATCTGTTATCAGCCGGTTGGTTTAATTTTTCTAAACCACGCATCAGTCAAGAGAGCAAGCAGTGGATGAAACAATTGCCACGCAGTATCAGTTTTCATTATGGGGGTGTTGAGTTTGAAGCGGTTCACGGCGGCACAGAACAGATAAACCAGTTTATCTATGCGTCAGATGTTGAACAGATCAGCGCACAATTGGCTGATACACAAGCCCGAATTATCATTGGTGGGCATGGTGGCATTCCCTTTGGTAAGGAAGTCTTTGGCAAGAGCGTTTTTGCTAAAACAGCCGTAAACAAAGCGTGGCTTAATGCGGGTGTTATCGGCATGCCCGCTAACGATGGGACACAGGATGGTTGGTATATGCTGATATCAACTCTGGCCGATGCTATAGAAATAAGCTGGCATCGCTTAACATATGATGCTCAAAACACGGCAGATACGATGAGTCAATCAGGCTTGAATACAGCCTATAAGACGGCGTTATTAACTGGTATCTGGCCAAGTTCAGATGTCTTGCCTGACACAGAAAAGGCACGCTCAGGCATCCCGTTGGCGCTGGCACCTTTGGTCATCCCTTTAACATCAATTTGACATCACTTTGATCTGGTACCGGGGTTGGCGAGTTTTACTTTTATCTTCTCATTAAGTAAAGCGGCTTACAGGGTCATAAAGCCGCTTAATTCTTCTATTGTCTCAATTGTTCCGCTCAGTTCGCTTTTATAGCCTGCCAGGGTTTGTACTTTCTGCTTGAATGCTTCGCTTTTTATTATATCGATAAATTGGTTGACGGCTGCTTTCTTAAGATTTTTCTGATGACATACAAAAACATAGTCTTCGCTGCAGATGGGTATAAAACCCAGACCAAACTGATGAGCGGCTTGCTCTACGCCAAAGCCAGCGTCCGCCATGTCAGAAGCGACATAAGCGGCGACAGCCGAGTGTGTGAATTCCCGGTTACTGTATCCGTCGATGTTTGCAGCAGCAATCCCCTCGTTGCAAATGAGTTGATCGAAGAGGGCGCGGGTGCCTGAGTCTTCCTGTCGATTGATAAAGCGCACACCGCTGCGGGTTAAGTCGCTTAATGTTTCAATCTGCAGAGGGTTGTTTTTAGCAACCATCAGTCCTTGCTGGCGAGAGATAAAACGAATGACTTTGTGGGAGCGGGGTTTTAGCAGTTGTTGATACCGCTCAAGAAGCTGAGGAATAACAATGCCGGTTGGCATATGGAATCCTGCGATGTCACATGCATCACGATTAAGCGCAGCGAGTGCTTCCAAGGGACTGCTGTATTGCAGATCAAGCTGCAGGTTAATGCACACTTGCGGCAGTAGCGCGACGGCATAACCATGACTTGCCTGGATACGTAACAGTGGCGTTAAATTAACCAGTGCTTTTTGGATTTCCACATTCAATTCAGATGCAAGGTTAGCCATCTGTGGTTGACAACGGGCCATCACACGTTGTTCTGCCCAGAGCAGTTTTTCACCTAAGGGCGTCAATGTGGCACCACGTCCTTTCTCCAGTCTGACTAATTCAGTACCAAAAAAATCGGCCCATTTATTGAGCAGGTTCCAGCCATGACGATAAGAGATTCCTGCTGCCTTGGCTGCGGATGTTAATTTTTTGAACTGATGTATTTCTGCTAATAGCCGGAATAACTGCGGATCAAGTGTATTTCCCGCTTCATCGCGGAAGACCCAGGCAGGGTCAATCTGGATTCGTTTAGTGGTCATGATATTGATTTCTCTGTGCCCGGAAGCTATTCAAAAATCTTAATTTAAATAGGCATACAATTACATATATATGCTTATTATTGAAAAAATATAACCTATTTTATCTGTTTTTACTCTGTTTAATATAATAGGCATAAAAATGCATATTTGTACAATCGCCTGATAATGGTAACTTTAGATTAGAAGATAATAAAACTATCCTTGCTGATGCGAATTTATGCAGAGCGACTGCCGAGTAGTAGAGAATGTCTCGTTAGTAGTTGATGATTTTTAGCAGGAAGACTTTTCAGTAAGCAGCCTCTACACAGAGCCAGTAAAACAGGTGCAACAACAATGAATGATTTAGTGCAATGGGACCTTCAAGAAGTGCAAGAGGTGATTACATCACTAAAGCACAAGCCCGGAGCTTTGTTTCCGATTTTGCATGGTATTCAGAATTTAGCCGGTTATATTCCCGCAGAATCGTTACCGCTGATTGCCGATGCGTTGCATCAGACCCGCGCAGAAATTCATGGCGTTGTTACCTTCTACCATCTTTTTCGAATGACGCCACCGGGCCGGCATTCATTGGAGGTGTGTCGGGCTGAAGCATGCCAGGCGCGTGGCTCTCGTGCATTAGAAGCACATGTTAAAGCAAAACTGGGTATCGATTATCACCAAACAACGACGGACAGGGAGTTTAGTCTGGAAGATGTTTATTGTTTAGGTAACTGCGCCTGTGGTCCATCCATACGTATAGGTGACGATATTATTGGTCGTGTAACCCCCGAAAAATTCGATCAGCTGGTTGATGAGTTAACAACGGTAGCGCTGGAGATCAGATCATGAGCATCAAGATTTATGTTCCGCGTGATACCACCACGCTGGCCTTGGGCGGCGAGAAAGTCGTTAGTATGATTTTGGCCCAAGCTGAGTCTCGTGGGATTGATATTGAGTTAGTGCGAAATGGTTCACGTGGTTTGTTCTGGCTTGAGCCCATGATAGAAGTACAAACTGGCAATGGCCGTGTGGCTTATGGCCCAGTCGAAGCAAGGGATGTTGCCGCTCTGTTTGATGCGGGTTTGCCTGAAGGCAAGAGTACACACCGCCTGGCACTGGGTGATCCTGAAGAGATCCCCTATCTGAAAAAACAGCAGCGTCTGACGTTTGCCCGTGCGGGTATTACAGACCCTGTTTCAATAGCTGACTATAAACTACATGATGGCTTTAAAGGCCTGGAAAACAGTCTGGCGCTTAGCGGTCAGATGATTGTTGATGAAGTGAAAGCGTCGGGTTTACGTGGCCGCGGTGGCGCAGCATTTCCAACAGGTATCAAATGGCAAACCGTGCATGACTGTGCTGCTGATCAAAAATATATTGTGTGTAATGCGGATGAGGGTGATTCGGGTACATTTGCCGACAGGTTAGTTATGGAGGCAGATCCTTTGATGCTGGTCGAAGGAATGATCATTGCCGGTTTAGCGGTCGGGTCAACTCAGGGTTATATCTACCTGCGTTCAGAGTATCCGGTCGCTCATCAGATTATGAAAGAGGCAATTGCTAACGCTTACCAAGCGGGTTATCTCGGTGAAAACATCCAGGGCAGCGGTAAGAAATTCGACCTTGAGGTGCGCTTAGGTGCGGCGGCGTATATCTGTGGTGAAGAAACATCATTACTTGAAAGTCTGGAAGGTAAGCGAGGCGTGGTGCGTTTTAAACCGCCATTGCCTGCTATAAAAGGATTGTTTGGTCAGCCTACTGTCGTTAACAATGTACTATCACTGGCAGCCGTGCCTTTCATCATGGCGCACGGTAGTAAAGCGTATGCTGATTGCGGTATGGGGCGCTCACGCGGAACTCTGCCATTTCAGTTAGCCGGTAACATCAAACAGGGTGGCTTAGTCGAACTGGCATTTGGTCCGACTCTGCGCGAATTACTCGACGATTTTGCCGGTGGTACCGAAACAGGTTTGCCCATGCGAGCTATTCAGGTCGGTGGGCCATTAGGCGCGTATTTACCCCAAAGCCAATGGGATACACCACTGGACTATGAAGCCTTTGCAGCGATCGGTGCGGTTTTGGGGCATGGCGGCGTGGTTGTGTTTGACGAATCGGTTGATATGACAGAGCAGGCACGCTTTTCTATGGAGTTCTGTGTCGAGGAGTCATGCGGAAAATGTACGCCATGTCGCATTGGTTCCACCCGGGGTGTTGAAGTGATCGATAAGATCAGAGCGGGTGACAAAGTTGAAGCTAACCTTGCGCTGCTGGATGATCTTTGCGAAACCATGATCGATGGGTCTTTATGTGCCATGGGCAGCATGACGCCGATTCCGGTAAAGAGTGCGTTCAAGTATTTCCCTGAAGATATTGCGCTGGCCCATTCCAGAATGTCTATCCAGACGGAGGCTAAATAACATGTTGCAGCATTACGATCCAAAACAAAAAGGCGCTACGCAGCAGAATCCTGAGCACATGGATTTCAATAAAGATTATGGTACGCCGCAGAGCCTGTCAGAAAACCTGATTACGTTACAGGTAGATGGTGTTGAGATCACCGTGACGGAAGGGACATCGGTACTGCGAGCGGCAGCACTGGCCGATATTAATATTCCAAAGCTATGCGCCAGCGATAACCTCGAAGCGTTTGGCTCCTGCAGGCTTTGTGCTGTACAAATTGAAGGTCGTCGCGGCTTTCCGGCCTCCTGCACAACACCGGTTGAGGCCGGTATGAAAGTAACAACGCAGAATGAGAAAATTGGCAAACTGCGTCGCAATATTATGGAATTGTACATCTCTGATCATCCGCTGGACTGCTTAACTTGCCCTTCAAATGGCGATTGCGAATTACAGGATGTGGCGGGTGCTGTCGGCTTGCGTGAAGTGCGCTATGGCTTTGATGGCCATAACCATCTGGATGCTGAAAAGGACAAATCCAACCCTTATTTTACCTTTGATCCGAGTAAATGCATTGTCTGTTCGCGTTGTGTGCGTGCCTGTGAAGAGGTACAGGGTACATTTGCGCTGACCGTTGATGGACGAGGCTTTGCCTCGAAAATTGTAGCAGGACAGGATGACTCCTTTCTCGATTCGGACTGCGTATCCTGTGGTGCTTGTGTGCAGGCATGCCCAACATCGACGTTAATGGAGAATAACGTCATTGAGATGGGGCAGCCAGAACACAGTATCGTAACAACATGTGCATACTGCGGTGTTGGCTGTTCGTTTAAAGCGGAGATGAAAGGTGACCAGGTCGTGCGCATGGTGCCTTATAAAGGCGGTGAAGCAAATCAGGGGCACTCATGTGTTAAAGGGCGTTTTGCTTTTGGCTATGCAACCCATAAAGATCGTATAAAAACCCCGATGATCCGCGACAATATCGATGAGCAATGGCGTGAAGTAAGCTGGGAAGATGCGATTGGTTTTGCTGCAAAACGTTTGAAAGAAGTACAGGCGAAGTATGGGCGGGAAAGTGTTGGTGGTATCACTTCTTCCCGTTGTACGAATGAAGAAACCTATCTCGTGCAGAAATTGATTCGTGCGGCTTTTGGTAATAACAACACCGACACCTGCGCCCGCGTTTGTCACAGCCCAACGGGGTATGGTTTGAAAACTACGCTGGGTGAGTCTGCCGGAACGCAGACATTTGACTCAATCAGACACACCGATACGATGCTGGTGATCGGCGCTAATCCGACCGATGCACATCCGGTGTTTGCTTCTATGATGCGTCGTCGTTTGCGAGAAGGTGCGCAGCTCATTGTGGCTGATCCACGCAAAATTGATCTACTCAAAACCCCTCATCTCAAAGATGCTATCCATCTACCGTTGCGTCCGGGTACTAATGTCGCCTTAGTGAACTCACTGGCACACACCATTATGAGCGAAGGTCTTGAAGATAAAGCGTTTATAGCCTCGCGCTGTGACGATAAAGCATTTCTCAAATGGCAGGCATTTATCAGAGAAGAGCGTAACTCACCCGAAGCCATGCAAAGCATTACCGGTGTGGATGCCGGGGATGTACGAAGGGCGGCCCGGGTCTATGCCAATGCCGGTAACGGCGCGATCTTCTATGGACTGGGCGTGACTGAGCATAGTCAAGGTTCAACCATGGTTATGGGTATTGCCAACTTAGCATTGGCTACCGGCAATATTGGTCGCGAAGGTGTCGGAGTTAATCCACTACGCGGCCAGAATAACGTACAGGGTTCTTGTGATATGGGGTCTTTTCCTCATGAACTGCCTGGTTACCAGCATGTAGCAGACGATGAAGCGCGCGGCCGGTTTGAAGCAGCATGGGGCGTTAAACTTGATGATGAACCCGGTTTGCGTATTCCTAACATGTTTGATGCGGCACTGGCTGGAAGCTTTAAAGCCTTGTACGTGCAAGGTGAAGACATTGCGCAATCTGACCCGAATACTCAGCATGTAGAAGCTGCACTTAAAGCGCTGGACTGTGTGATTGTGCAGGATATCTTCCTTAATGAAACGGCAAAATTTGCTCATGTTTTGTTGCCTGGCTCTACATTCCTGGAGAAAAATGGCACGTTTACTAATGCAGAGCGACGTATTAACCGTGTTCGTAAGGTCATGCCGCCTTTGGCAGGAAAAGAAGATTGGGAAGTGACGGTAGCGCTTTCTAACGCGCTAGGTTATGAGATGAATTATAGCCACCCGTCGGAAATTATGGATGAAATTGCCAGTCTTACACCTAGCTTTAGCGGCGTAAGTTACGACCGCTTAGAAGAACTGGGAAGTATTCAGTGGCCATGCAACGAACAGCATCCTGAAGGGATGCCGATTATGCACGTGGAAGACTTTCCTATTGGCAAAGGTAACTTGGCAATTACTGAGTATGTCGCAACAGATGAGCGTGCGACCCGACGCTTCCCGCTATTGTTAACAACGGGGCGTATTCTTTCGCAATACAATGTTGGCGCACAAACGCGTCGTACAGAAAACCAAACATGGCACGATGAAGATGTGCTGGAAATTCATCCGCATGATGCAGAAGAGCGCGGTGTGAATCAAGGCGATTGGTTAGGGATCAGTAGTCGTGCAGGGCAAACGGTACTGCGTGCAGTTATTAGTCAACGTATGCAGCCAGGTGTTGTGTATACAACATTCCACCATCCTGGCAGTGGCGCCAATGTAATTACGACGGATAGCTCAGATTGGGCGACAAACTGCCCGGAGTATAAGGTCACGGCAGTTCAGGTTGAGAAGGTAACGCAACCGTCTGAATGGCAGAAGAATTTTGAAGACTTCAATAAAAAGCAACAAGATTACCTTAAAAAGGGTCGTCGCCATCGATCTGAAGAGGTCAGCCGGTAATGGCTGCGTGCCCGACAATGGTCATTCATAAGGACGTTGAACCTGGCGCAGAATCAGACTTGCAACAAGACTTGCAACTTGAGCTGCATGCGAGCGTTTCTGTTAATCGCTGGGAGCGGGGTGATCTGAGTCTTGCGCATGACAACGTCGCGGAAGAGGTGGCGGTCGCCTTAGTTTATAACGGCATTTCACATGTCGTGATGATGACCAGCCCAAATGACTTAAAGGATTTTGCATTAGGCTTCAGTATTACAGAAGGCATTCTCACCAGTGCAGATGAGCTTTATGGCATTGAACTGCAACAACACGATGCCGGTGTTGAGGTACAGATGAATATTGCTTCTCAGCGTATGATGCAGCTGAAACAACAACGACGCAATCTAACAGGTCGCACCGGATGCGGCCTGTGTGGGGCTGAATCACTTGAGCAAGCCGTAAGGCCGATTAAAGTACTGACAAGGCCTGGCCATGTCAGTGATCAGGCAATTCAAAATGCAGTTCTGAAACTAGATCAGAATCAGCCACAGCAAGCGCTTACAGGCGCTTGTCACGGCGCTGCCTGGTGCAATAAACAGGGTGATATATTAATGATTCGGGAAGATGTGGGGCGTCATAATGCGCTCGATAAGCTTATTGGAGCATTAGTGCGCGAAGGCATCGATATGCAGCAGGGGTTTGTGTTGATATCCAGCCGTGCAAGTTATGAAATGGTACAGAAGGTGACAGCCGTAGGTATTAATGCGCTTGTGGCTGTTTCTGCACCCACCGGTTTGGCTTTGCGCTTAGCCAGGGAAGCAGGGTTACAACTGATTGGCTTTGCACGCCCGCATCGGCATGTGAGTTACAGCCCTGAGCTAACAAATGATTCTGAATAAGTGGCATCTAATAATTAACGACACAGCAACATCACTTTATTTATTACTTAAGATTGGCAGTATTGGAGCAAACAGAATATGAGTCACTCGCAGTTAGATCAGCTAATTATCATGGCAAACCAAATTGCTGATAATAACCATCTGGATACCGATGCTGAGTCCGTTGAGTTTATCGCAACTCATATAAAAAAATTCTGGGCCCGCTCCATGAAAGAAGAGCTTATAGCCTATGCTAAAGAAGGTGGGGATAAGCTTAATGTATTGGCAACTCAAGCGGTTATGCTATTGTCTGAGCAATACTCGTCACCTGGCACTTAGTGCTTACAGTCATTCATACCTTATAAGAGTTATAAAAGTAATAAGAGTTATAAAAGCCGTAAGCGATATATGCACCGAGGCGAATAGCCACGGTGCATATTTTTATAATGAAAGCTGAAGAATTCTGATGATCACTCTTCCGGCTCATACCCCAGATTTGGCGATAACCAGCGCTCAGCAACATGCATTTCCATGCCGGTGCGTGTTGCATAATTATTAACCTGATCTTCACCAATCTTGGCAACACCAAAATACTGGGATTGAGGATGACTGAAATACCAGCCGCTCACTGCAGCTGTGGGTAGCATAGCGTAAGACTCAGTAATGGTAATACCTGTGCGGGCCTCTACATCCAATAGCTCCCACAGCAAACCTTTTTCAGTATGATCCGGGCAGGCTGGATAGCCAGGGGCAGGACGTATACCCTGATATTTTTCCTTGATCAGATCTGAATTCTGCAAATTTTCATCTGCCACATACCCCCAGGCTTCTTTACGCACAACCGCATGCAGGTATTCTGCAAAGGCCTCTGCTAAGCGGTCAGCCAGAGCTTTAACCATAATACTATGATAGTCATCATGGTCAGCTTCATACATCGCTGCCAATTCGTCTACGCCAAAGCCTGTTGTTACGGCAAAGGCTCCGTGATAGTCAGGTTTGCCGCTTGCTTTAGGTGCAATAAAGTCGGACAGGCACAAATGGGGTTTGCCGGCAATTTTCTCCGTTTGCTGGCGCAAGTGATGTAACGTCATCAATACTTCTGAGCGTGTCTCATCAGTATACAGTTCTATATCGTCATCATTGACGCTGTTAGCAGGAAACAGTCCGTATACTGCGCGTGCCTGTAGTTTTTTGTTATTGATCAGGTCATCTAATACGCGCTGTGCATCGGCGAACAGTTTAGTCGCTTCTTCGCCCACCACTTCGTCGCTGAGAATGCGCGGATAACGTCCGGCCAGTTCCCATGAATGGAAGAACGGGCTCCAGTCGATGTAGTCACGCAGGATATTCAGATCCAGATTGTCGATAATCTGGATGCCAAGCTGGTTTGGTACCGGCGGTGTGTAGTTATTCCAGTCTATGTTGAACTTGTTACTCCGCGCTACATTGATAGGTACGCGGCGTTTATCCGTTTGGCGGGCGGCATGACGTTCACGTGTTGCTTGATAATCTTCTTGTATCTCTTTGATATAAGATGATTTTCTGTCTTTCGATAACAGCGCGGATGCGACACCGACAGCACGTGAAGCATTAGTGACATGCACCACTTGATCACGTTTAAACGAAGGTTCGATTTTCACAGCGGTATGTGCTTTTGACGTTGTGGCACCACCAATCATTAACGGAATACTAAAACCCTGGCGCTGCATCTCTTTAGCAACATGTACCATTTCGTCCAGCGATGGCGTGATCAGACCCGAGAGGCCGATCAGGTCGGCGTTAGATTCGCGGGCGGTCGTCAGGATTTTTTCAGCGGACACCATGACGCCCAGATCGATAATTTCAAAATTGTTACACTGCAGTACGACACCGACAATGTTTTTGCCGATATCGTGTACATCGCCTTTTACCGTCGCCATCACGACTTTACCCGCTGAGCTGGATTCATTGTCAGCTTTACCGGCTTCAATAAAGGGCATCAAATACGCCACAGCTTTTTTCATCACGCGAGCAGATTTGACCACCTGCGGCAGAAACATTTTGCCGGAACCAAAAAGGTCACCAACAATACCCATGCCGTCCATTAACGGGCCTTCGATAACCTGAATAGGGCGTTCGTAGTTTTGACGGCATTCTTCTACATCGTCCTCGATAAAGTCGGTAATTCCTTTAACCAGGGCATGTGATAAGCGTTGGTTAACTTCCCAGGACCGCCATTCCTGAGTTTCGGGCGCTTTTTCTTCTGATCCATCACCACGATATTTATCAGCAACGGCGAGCAGGCGCTCCGTAGAGTCTGAGCGGCGGTTCTGAATAACATCTTCGACCAGCTCTTTCAGTTCTTCGGGAAGGTCGTCATAGATGGCCAGCTGTCCGGCGTTAACAATCCCCATGTCCATGCCTTGTTGAATGGCATGATAAAGAAATACGCAATGAATCGCTTCACGTACCGGATTGTTGCCGCGGAATGAGAAGGATACGTTAGAAACCCCCCCTGAAATTTTGGCGTAAGGCAGGTTCTGTTTGATCCAGCCCGTTGCTTGAATAAAATCAAGTGCATAGTTGTTGTGCTCGTCAATACCGGTGGCAACAGCAAAGATGTTAGGGTCAAAAATTATATCTTCTGGCGGGAAGTCCACTTCATCCACGAGAATCCGATAAGACTCAGCACAGATCTCAATTTTACGTTCGCGGGTGTCTGCCTGTCCTACTTCATCAAACGCCATGACGATAACAGCAGCACCGTAACGGCGAACTAATTTCGCCTGTTCTTTAAATTTTTCGACACCCTCTTTCATCGAAATGGAGTTAACGATCCCTTTACCCTGAATGCACTTCAGGCCGGTTTCGATCACCTCCCATTTGGAAGAGTCGATCATGATTGGGACGCGAGAGATATCAGGTTCGGAGGCAATCAGTTTCAGGAAACGCTCCATTGCCGCTTCTGAATCCAGCATGCCTTCGTCCATGTTGATATCGATGATCTGAGCACCGTTTTCAACTTGTTGGCGTGCGACCGCCAGAGCCGTCTCATAATCACCTTCTTTAATCAGGCGCTTGAAGGCAGCTGAGCCGGTAACGTTGGTTCGTTCTCCGACGTTGACAAATAAGGTGTTGGCACCCACATGCATGGGCTCTAATCCTGCTAAGCGCATTTCGACAGGCAGGTCGGGAATCTGGCGAGGAGGGTGCTTCTCTACCGATTCACGAATAACACGGATATGTTCTGGTGTTGTACCACAGCACCCCCCCACAATGTTTAAAAAGCCAGAAGCTGCCCATTCGCCAATCTCATCGGCCATCTCTTCCGGGGATTCATCATATTCGCCAAAGGCGTTGGGTAAACCGGCATTGGGATGCACAGAAACATGGCATTGAGCAATACGCGAAAGCTCTTCAATATACTGGCGAAGTTCTTTTGGACCGAGTGCGCAATTGAGCCCGATCGCAATAGGGTTAGCATGGCGAACTGAATTCCAGAAAGCTTCTGTTGTCTGTCCTGAAAGTGTACGGCCGGATGCATCGGTAATCGTACCCGAGATCATTACCGGTACACGTAAGTTGTGATCATCAAAGTATTGTTCAACGGCATAGATGGCGGCTTTGGCGTTGAGTGTATCAAACACGGTCTCAATCAGAATGATATCGGAACCACCTTCAAGCAAACCGTCAATCGATTCGGTGTAAGCTTCTACCAACTCATCAAAGCTGACATTGCGGTAACCAGGATCATTAACATCCGGCGAGATAGAGCAAGTACGGTTAGTCGGGCCAAGCACACCCGCTACATAGCGTGGACGATCTGGCGTTTCAGCGGTGGCTTCATCACAGGCGGCGCGAGCAAGCCGGGCGGCTTGCAGATTGATTTCATGGCTGAGTGATTCCATATTGTAATCAGCCATCGCAATCTGGGTTGCGTTAAAGGTATTGGTCTCGATGATATCTGCACCGGCGTCCAGATAGTCGCGGTGAATATCTTTGATGATCTTGGGTTGAGTCAGAACCAGCAGGTCATTGTTACCTTTGACATCAGAAGCCCAGTCGGCAAAACGTTCACCCCGGTAGTCAGCTTCCTCCAGTTGGTAGCCCTGAATCATAGTTCCCATGCCGCCATCAAGAATCATGATGCGTTGCTGGAGTGCTGCTTCGAGTTGTTGTGAAATCGTCTGAGCCATCGAATACTATCCAATACGAGAAATAAAGGTGCATATGATAAAGCAAATCACGAATGAATTTACTGAGTTCATTTCAATTAAACGTGAATGCTGCTCATATAAAGGCACTATTTTCTGGTATTTGATTAATGGATATCGAATAACGTCACAAAAATCTATTTTAAAACCCGCTATATTTCCAAAAAAGAGCGTCTAACGAATCATTGACTAGTATTCTGCATTATTGAGTTTCGCTGCCCATGCTGTGTCCGCTTGCTGTTTATAGGTTTTCCAATCCCCGTTTAACCAGCGCTGACGGCCTTGTTCGGCATAAAACAGATGCAGCTTATCGCCAAAAAATTCCCAAACGGTTCCATCGGTTGTGATCAGCCCTTCGCCAAGGCTTAAAGCATTTGAGCAAAAGCCATTATATTCAGGACGAAAACGTTTGGGATCCGCAGCAAATTTATCGGCAGAAGCCTGCGATGCAAAGTGCCAGGATGCATTATTCCACTCAACGGCAAAGCGTTTATCTCCGGCGACCTCCTTATGCTGAGTTCTGACCACAGGTGAGTGGTACTCAACCGTGTCGTGTCCGCCAATGGCTTTTGACCCCCAATAACTTTTGCTGACGGGCTCATTTGCCAGGCTTAACGTGCTGGCTAAAAGCAATAAAAATGCGGGTATATACTTAATCATGCTGCCTCTCTCAGTCGCGATTGTTATCTTTTAGAATACTTAAATAGAATTATTTGTTCACTGGTTTCTTTGGTGTGCTTATTGCTATATGTTACGCAAAGGGTGTTATATATATGGTTTTTGCCCTCTTAATTGTAATTTATGAACTTCGCTGCGCTTTTTTAGTGCATTTTACAGTCCATAGGTTGCCACTGGTATTTGATATAGGACGCATCTAATATGAGCATTGATTGGAATCAGTACGATCCTAATAATTTTTTTGATGAGCTGATTGGAGAGAATGGCGAAGCAAGAGTATCGGCCGAGAGGTTAGTAGAACACCTGGCTTCTTTGGACGAAGGTGAGCTTGAGGCGCGGCGGCAGATGGCTGAAGCGACCATCCATGAAATGGGTGTCAGTTTTACCGTGTATACCGAAGAGGGCAATATTGACCGAGCTTGGCCTTTTGATATTATTCCTCGCACTATTTCAAAGCAGCAGTGGGAAAAAACAGCCGCCGGCCTTAAGCAGCGCTTAAAAGCGTTGAATATGTTTATTGGTGATCTTTACGATAAACAGCAGATTATAAAAGATGGCATTATTCCCGAGCATATTATTCGTGATTCAAAAAACTTCAGGCCCGAATGCATCGGTATGAAACCCGCACATGGCGTATGGGCGCACATTTGTGGAACAGATCTGGTACGTGATTCTGATGGCGAATTTTATGTGCTTGAGGATAACCTGCGCGTGCCGTCGGGCGTTGCTTACATGCTGGAAAACAGGTCGATCACGAAAAGGGTATTACCCGAGCTATTCGAGAAAGAGGGTATTATGCCCATTGGTGATTACCCCTCCAGATTATTTGACACGCTGGTGTCTATCTCTCCACGCCGTATCAAACGCCCTGAAATTGTCGTTATGACTCCTGGTATCTTTAACTCTGCATATTTTGAGCATGCATATCTTGCTCAGCAAATGGGTACTGAGTTGGTGGAAGGAAGTGATCTGGTCGTTGGTGATGATGATTGCGTGTACATGCGTACCATCGCCGGGCTGGAGCGAGTTGATGTCATTTATCGTCGTATCGATGATATGTTTCTTGACCCGGAAGTTTTTGAAAAAGAATCAGTGTTGGGTGTTCCTGGTTTGATGCGTGCATGGCGGGCTGGCAACGTAGCTTTGGCTAATGCGCCGGGTGCAGGGGTTGCTGATGATAAGGTGGTATATGCCTATGTGCCGGATATTATTCGTTATTATCTGAAAGAAGAGCCTTTAATTAAAAACGTTAAAACCTATTTATGTGATGATCCTGAACATCGTCAATATGTGATTGATCATATCGCTGAACTGGTAGTCAAACCTGCCAATGAATCAGGCGGGTACGGTATGCTGATAGGCCCTCACTCTACTAAAAAAGAACAAGCCCACTTTATTAAATTAATTAAGGCTGATCCGCGTAACTATGTGGCGCAACCGACACTTGCTTTATCGACATCGCCTACACTGGTCGGTAAAGGTGTGGTTGAACCGCGGCACCTTGATTTGCGTCCATTTATACTGCAAGGCAAAAACAGCTATGTCACGACGGGTGGATTAACTCGCGTGGCCATGAAAAAAGGATCATTGGTTGTGAATTCATCGCAAGGCGGCGGTAGTAAAGATACCTGGATTGTTAACGGAGGTATTGCTGATGCTATCTAAAGTTGCAGAGAGACTTTATTGGATCGCTCGTCATCTTGAGCGTGTAGAAAACACAGCACGACTGGTCAGTGTGTATGACAGTTTGTTGTTTGATCTTCCCGGTGAGTTCGATATCAGCTGGTATAACCTGGTGACTCTGAATAGCGCAGAAAAGTTATTTGAGAGCCGTTATAAAAATCATGATGAGCGCAATGTTGTTAAATTTTTATTAGCTGATGATACCAATCCTTCGTCAATGCTCTCTGCACTTAAAATGGTTCGTGAAAATGTGCGAACTACGCGAGATGTATTGCCGCAGGAAAGTTGGGAAATGGTTAATGAGCTGTCTATCTATGCCACCAAAAATATACAGCAGGGCATTAATCGTAGTGCCCGTCATGAGTTTCTGACTAATATTATTAAAGGCTGTCAGCAGATTAATGGCCTTTTGACGGGAACGATGTGTCGGGATGCTTCCTGGCAGTTTCTGCGCTTAGGGCGCAATCTTGAAAGAGCGGATATGACAACCCGTTTGTTGGATGCGGGTGCCGCTGCTCAGCTTGAAGGTGAAGTCGAAACGGATATGCACATCAGCCAGGTAGTGTGGGGCAATGTGTTGCGTTCGAGTTCTGCAGAATTAAGTTATCGACGGACGATGCGTAGTGCGGTTCATGAAAAAGATGTGGCTGAGTTTTTATTAGAAGATCCTGACTTTCCGCGTAGTTTTCGATTTTGCATAGACAGTATGATTAATGGCATTAAAAATCTTCCTAATAACGCGGCTGCTAAAAAAGCGCTACATACAATGCTCGAAGTTGAATTTGAGCTGGATTCAGATAAGCGGTTAGGGTTCGAGTTTCGTGAATACCTCAATCAACAGCAGGTTAATCTTGGTAATTTGCATCAGGTTTTTAATCAAACTTGGTTCGCCATGCTTAAAAGAGGCACAGAATGACTATACGCACAGCTATACATCATATAACCGAATACAAATTTGATCGCTTGGTTTCGTTATCGCCTCATGTACTTCGATTGCGCCCTGCTGCGCATTCCCGGACGCCTATTCATGGCTACACATTAAAAATCAGCCCTGAAAACCACTTTATTAACTGGCAGCAGGATCCGTTTGGTAACTTTCTGGCACGTATCGTTTTTCCGGAAAAAACCAGACACCTGAGTATTGAAGTAGAAGTTATTGCTGACATGACGGTCATTAATCCGTTTGATTTCTTTGTCGAAGAGTCAGCTGAAAAATTTCCATTTACCTATGACAAAACGTTAAAAGAGGAGCTGCACCCTTACCTTGAGATTACCGATGATGGTCCGCTCATCAAGGAATGGCTAAAGACTGTTCCACAAGAGCCGATGCCGATTAACGATTTTCTGGTGGCTATCAACCAGCGACTGCAGGGCGATATCGGTTATAACATCCGTATGGAGCCTGGTGTTCAGACGTGTGAAGAAACACTGACGATCATGAAAGGCTCGTGTCGCGATACTGGCTGGCTGTTGGTGCAGATTTTCCGTCACTTAGGGCTGGCTGCGCGCTTTGTTTCCGGTTATCTGGTGCAGTTGACTTCAGACATTAAGTCGCTTGATGGGCCGTCTGGTCCGGAGAAAGATTTCACCGATCTGCATGCATGGTGTGAGGTTTATATTCCCGGTGCTGGTTGGATTGGTATGGATCCTACCTCGGGTTTATTTGCCAGTGAAGGACATATTCCACTGGCCTGTACGCCTTCGCCGGGTTCTGCTGCACCCATTAGCGGTGGTATGGATAAATGTGAAGTAGCGTTTGATTACAGTAATGAGGTTATTCGTATTCACGAGGACCCTCGTGTTACCAAGCCTTATAGCGATGAGCAATGGAAATGCATTGATGCCGTCGGTAAAGCGGTCGATAAACAGCTGCACGATTTAGATGTACGTCTGACACAAGGTGGCGAGCCTACCTTTGTTTCCATTGATGATATGGATTCAGATCAGTGGAATACGGGTGCATTGGGTGACGATAAACTGAGTCTCTCCAAAGATCTGCTTCTGCGTATGCGGGATAAGTTTGCTCCCGATGGCTTTCTTCATTATGGACAAGGTAAATGGTATCCCGGTGAGGAATTACCGCGTTGGGCGTTAGGTTGTTTCTGGCGGACTGATGGTCAACCTTTATGGCGCAATAATGATCTGTTAGCGCGAATCGATAAAGACTATGGCGTGACTGTTAAAGAAGCAGAAACATTCGCCCGTAGCCTGACAAAACGTGCCGGATTGCGCTCTAAATATTTAGTACCCGCCTACGAGGATACTCTCTACTATTTATGGCGAGAGCAGTCTTTGCCGACTAATGTCGATCCGCGTAAAGTGGATCTTAAAGATGATCTTGAGCGGCAGAAACTCGCTAAAGTATTAACTCAGGGTTTGGGCGATCCGATAGGATACTGCCTGCCTATTGGTTGGAATTATTCGACTAATCACTGGCTTTCCAGTCCGTGGCCATTACGCAGTGAAACGTTAGCGCTGATTCCTGGTGATTCGCCTATGGGCTTTCGCTTACCATTGGATTCTTTGCCACGTGTGGCGGCCGACGAGCGTGATGACCCGCAGCCACGTGATCCGTTCGAACCTGTCGATGCATTAGCCGATGCTGGTGAAAGCGTTAAACAGGCACGTCCGGATAAAAGTGAATCCAAGTCTACTATTGATGTTGAGGTTGTTCGTACCACGTTATGTATTGAACCCCGGGATGGCCGGCTTTACTTGTTTATGCCGCCTACAGAATATCTGGAACACTATGTAGCGTTGATCGAGTTGATTGAAGATACCGCAGCAGAGATGAATCTGCCGGTGGTGATTGAAGGATATGAGCCGCCTAAAGACAGTCGTATGAACTGCTTTAAGGTTACACCCGATCCAGGTGTTATCGAAGTTAATATCCATCCGGCGGCAAACTGGAATGATTTGGTCGAAAATACTGAAATCATCTACGAAGAAGCCCGTCAGGCACGTTTATGCGCTGAGAAATTCATGATCGATGGTCGCCATACCGGAACAGGCGGTGGTAACCATATTACGTTGGGTGCGGTGACTCCTACGGATAGCCCCTTCCTGCGTCGACCAGATTTGTTGCGTAGTTTCGTTACTTATTGGCAGCATCACCCCGGTCTTTCTTACCTATTCTCAGGCATGTTTATTGGCCCGACAAGCCAGTCGCCACGCGTAGATGAAGGCCGTGATGAGATGTTGTATGAATTGGAAGTGGCTTTTTCACAGATGCCAGAGGGCGAAGTGTGTGAGCCATGGTTGGTCGACCGGCTAATGCGAAATTTGTTGGTGGATATTACCGGTAATACGCATCGTTCAGAATTCTGTATCGATAAGCTGTTTGCGCCGGGCTCTGCATCGGGTCGTCAGGGTCTGTTAGAGTTCCGCGGTTTTGAAATGCCGCCGCATGCTCGCATGTCTTTGGTGCAAGCGTTGTTAATCCGCTGCTTAATTGTACGCTTCTGGAAAGATCCGTATCACAAACCACTGGTACGTTGGGGCACTGAGTTGCATGACCGTTTCATGCTGCCTCATTACGTATGGGAAGATCTGCGTGAAGTTGTAACTGACTTGCAAGAACACGGATTTCCTTTCCAGCTTGATTGGTTGGCGCCTTTCGAGGAGTTTCGCTTCCCGCATTATGGGCGCGCGCAGATTGATGATACGAGTATTGAATTACGTTGGGCAATTGAACCCTGGCATGTGCTTGGAGAAGAGGTGAGCAGCTTCGGTACGTCCCGTTATGTAGATTCATCTATGGAACGCTTGCAGGTTAAAGTGGGCGGGTTAACACCAGGGCGTTATGTGTTGGCGTGTAATGGTCGTCGTATACCATTGCGCTCTACCGGTCGGCATGGTGAGTATGTTGCCGGGGTTCGTTATCGTGCCTGGCATCCGCCAACAGCATTGCATCCTATGATTGGTGTGCATTCGCCGTTAGTGTTTGATCTGTTTGATACCTGGAACGGTAAATCGATCGGCGGGTGTACCTATCATGTTGTTCATCCGGGTGGGCGTAGTTATGAAACACTTCCTGTGAATGCATTTGAAGCGGAATCGCGACGTATTAATCGATTCTGGGACTTTGGGCATACGCCAATCAGCCATGAACCACAGCCTGAATTCAATGACATCTGGGAGTTTTTTGTCAATGAGGAACCTCCTCGTGCGATGGAGCCGCCGATGGAAATTCCTTCTGACGAATTCCCGCATACCTTGGATTTACGCAGGCATATTCAAAAATAATCTTAGAATAGCGTAAAAAGGAAGTAGGGCCCCATGTATAATGCAGCACTTAGTTTTAGCCTTGGGGCCCTTTTTTGATGGAAACACCCTCTGTAAAAATGCTTGAAACCTTTGATTATCCGCACTCGGACGATAGATATGATGAGGTATATGGCAACCAGTCAATAATGAACGATCATTGGCAGCACTTGCTTAATGGTTTGAAAACGCTGGGTGTTCAGGGAATTCAAGAACGTCACCTTAAAGCCGAACGTATTTTAAGAGATGATGGTGCTACGTATAACAGTAGTTCTACTCAACTTTCGACTACTTGGCAGTTAGACCCCGTTCCTGTTTTATTGGGAAGTGAAGAGTGGAGTGTTATTGAAGACGGCCTGCTTGAACGTTCAGAGCTGTTTAATCTGATTTTAAAAGACCTCTATGGTGAACGTGAACTCATTCGCCATGGTGTCATTCCCCCTGAGTTAGTGTTCAGTCATCCCGGATTTTTAAGAGCGTGTCATGGGGTTGTCCTGCCTGGTGAGCACCAGCTTATTCTGCATGCTGCGGATATGGTTCGCGATGCTGACGGGAATATGCAAGTCATCTCTGATCGTACGCAAGCACCTAGTGGCGCCGGTTATGCATTAGAAAATCGCACCGTTATGTCTCGTGTATTGCCCTCACTGTTTCGCGATAGCCATGTGCACAGACTGTCACTTTTTTTTCAGACGTTGCGTATTAAATTAAATAATCTGGCTCG
This sequence comes from Neptunomonas qingdaonensis, assembly GCF_900113275.1. Lineage (GTDB taxonomy): Bacteria > Pseudomonadota > Gammaproteobacteria > Pseudomonadales > Balneatricaceae > Neptunomonas > Neptunomonas qingdaonensis. The sequence continues at coordinate 54,809 of NZ_FOOU01000006.1, read as the reverse complement.
ACATATAACAACAGACCAGCCTCGGGTAGTGATCCTCACACCCGGTTCGTATAGCGAAACCTATTTTGAACATGCTTATCTTGCAAATTATCTGGGATACCCATTGGTACAAGGTAGTGATCTGCGGGTAAGCAATGGTTACCTTTGGATGAAATCTTTGGGTGAGATGGAGCGGGTTGATGTGGTGTTGCGCCGCATTGATGATGTCTTTGCAGATCCCGTTGAACTGAGAAGTGACTCAAGTCTGGGTGTCCCGGGGTTGCTGGAAGTGGTTCGTTCCGGGAAGGTGATTATTGCCAACCCATTGGGTTCCGGCATACTGGAAAACCCCGTACTACTGCGCTACTTGCCTGACATTGGTATGCACTTTCTGGGTCGAAAGCCACAATTAGCATCCGTTAAAACATACTGGTGCGGTGATCCCCAGGATTTGACTTACGTGCTTGATAACATAAAGAACTTGGTTATTAAGCCTCATTTTCATAAGTCGGGAACACAAAGTATTTTTGGTTCACGCTTGGATGAAAAACAGCAATTGGCCCTTCAGCATCAATTAAAAACATCGCCGTTAAGCTTTGTCGCTCAGGAATATGTCCGACCATCAACTACACCTACATGGAGTGGTAATGAGTTGGTGCCACGGCCTACTGTACTGCGGAGTTTCTCTGTCGCGAGTGAATCCGCGTACCGTATAATGCCCGGCGGATTGACGCGAGTCGGTAATAGCGCCACCAGTGTCAGCCTGAGCAATCAACAAGGCGCTTTTAGTAAAGACACCTGGATTCTCGCTTCCGAAACAGAGAAACAGTCAAAACCTTTGCGTGTAGCTCAACCATGGACGCCTCCGGCAACCAAGCAGCCGCGTGCAGTTTTTCCTTGTCGTGTAGTTGAGAATCTTTTCTGGATGGGGCGTTATGCTGAGCGTGCTGAGTCTGCTTTACGCCTGTTAAGAACGGTATTTGTGCAGTTTAACAGTACCTATCATATGCCGGATCAAACCAGGCAGTTGTTGTTACGAACAGTGACTCAGGTAACAACCACCTATCCTGGTTTTACCGGTGTTGATCCAGAGCTATTCGCCGAGCCTGAATCAGAACTCCTGGCAGTCATTCTTGATACAGAGCGTAACGGTAGTGTCTGCAGTAATCTTAACGCCTTAATCACCTGTTCAGACCAGGCGAGAGATTTATTATCAGCTGATACTCAGCGTGTTATTAATGATCTGCGTGATGAGATGGCTGCTTTGACCGGTGAGTTGCAAGCTGGCCTGAATGCAGCGCCGGAAGAAGCTCTGGACCCGTTAGTGACGACCCTGTTAGCACTGGCAGGTTTGTGGCAAGAAAGCATGGTTCGTGGTTTGGGCTGGCGTTTTATGGATATGGGGCGTCGCGTAGAAAAGGCGATACAAGCGGTCCGTCTGTTGCGTTCGGCGCTGGTACAAGTGTTACCGGAAGATGAGCAATTAAGGGTTCTTGAAGCGGTCTTACTCAGCTCTGAAACCCTCATTACTTTCCGTCGTCGTGACAATTACGATAGCGATATGGAACGTGGCCTTGAACTCTTATTAAATGACAGTAGCAATCCTCGCTCCGTATTTTATCAGGTAGAACTGCTTCGTCAGCATTTGTCTGAATTACGCTCTACCGCTCACGGACCCGGACTTGAGAAGGAAGATCGTTATCTGCTCGAAGCGTCTTCCGTTATCCAGCTTAGCACCTTAGAGGAGCTTGTTATGCACGATGATAATCAGGCCATCCGGGGCGGGCTTGATCAACTGCTGGGGCGTCTTGAGCATCTGCTGCAGGAAACGTCCTCGCAGATAAGCAGTAAATACTTTGATCAGGTTAAGGTTCACCAACAGTTTGTGCGTGCCAATTGGGATGAAGAGTTATGATTTACACTGTTCGGCATGTCACCCATTATGAATATCAAAAGCCGGTATCGCTGTGTTATAACCTCGCACATCTGTTACTCAGAGATACAGATTATCAAAGTTGTCTCAATAGTACGGTGCAGGTTACTCCGTTCCAGACGACGGGGCATCGGCGTATTGACTACTTCGGTAATCAGGCTTATTACTTTTCACTTGAGCAACCGCATCGTGAATTGATCGTTGATGTCCAAACGGAGATCCGCATACATGAATCAAAATACGCTCATGAAATGGACTTAAATCTGGACCTTGGTACTACCTGTGGTGAAGCGTTGGTTTCGCTGCAGCAAAGCCGTGATATGGCTGTGCTGGAAGCCCGTGAATTTATTCTTGACTCACCGATGATACGTGCCTCAGCATCACTGCGTGAATATGCGCGAGCCTCCTTTAGCAGAGACAGGCCTCTGTTATCCGCCGTGCGAGAATTGACACACAGAATCTACGAAGAATTTACATACGACCCTGCGTCTACCAGTATTGCTACACCATTGGCTGAAGTCTTACGGCAAAAAAGAGGCGTTTGTCAGGATTTCGCGCATCTTGCCATTGGCTGTCTGCGTTCACTTGGGTTTCCTGCTCGCTACATCAGTGGATATCTGGAAACGTTACCGCCTCCTGGGGAAGTTAAACTAGTGGGTAGTGATGCATCACATGCATGGTTCTCTGTTTTTTCGCCCGGTGAAGGCTGGTTCGAATTTGATCCTACCAATGATAATATGCCTGCGGAGCATCATATCACAACGGCCTGGGGGAGGGACTATGGTGACGTGTCTCCTATTAAAGGGGTGTTTTTTGATGGAGGGAAAAGCCAGAAATTAAAAGTATCGGTTGATGTAAACCGAATAGAAACGAGTAAATTTTCGAATCCGGTATCGAATACTCGTGGTTAATGCATACAGCATGTCGCAGCGATGATTCGCTGTGATGCTGCTGTGGAAGGACAATAGATAGGAATGTCTATCTCCAGTTATTTTTGAAAACGATTTTATTTTAAGCAGGACGTTTATTAATGAGTACGATTCATTTTATTGGTGGCGAAAAAGGTGGTGTGGGTAAATCAGTTTTGTCCAGGCTTATGTCTCAGTATAGTCTGGAAAATGCGTTGGCATTTAACGGCTTCGATGCTGACCAGTCACATGCAACATTGTCGCGTTTCTATCCGGATTTTACCCAGCCTGTAGATTTAGATGTCTTTGAAAGTACAGATAAAATTATGGAACTGGCACTGGAGACGGATGGGCACGTAATCGTTGATCTTCCTGCCCAGAGTGAGCGTTTTCTCGATCGATGGATTGGAGAAAATGACGTGTTAGACATGTGTGAAGAGATGAAGGTTTCTATCGTTTACTGGTATGTTGTTGATGACGGATTAGATTCGGCTAATCTGCTGGATAATTTTTTACATAAATATAATAATTCACTTGATTTCGTTGTCGTAAAAAACCAAGGTCGAGGCGGTAATTTTTCTGCGATTGATTCGGTACTTGAAAAACATACGGGCAGCACGAAAAAAATAAATCTTCAGCAAGCAGTGTTACCTGGTTTGCACCAGGAAACCATGAGAAAAATAGATAAGTTAAGCTTTAGTTTCTGGGGAGCCAGTAATATAAAAGGCAATGGTATTATGCACTTAAGTTTAATGGAAAGACAAAGAACTAAAGTCTGGCTGAAAAAATCCTACCATATGATGGATTGTATATTTAAAGCTGTAAAAAAATAAATTATGAAAAAAATGCAGTAAAAAAGTAAACGGGGTGCTTAATAAAGCCGTCATAATATTGATTATATAATATGACGGCTTTATTGTTCTTTAGTATGCTATAATTCACCTTCATTGGACATTGTAGATATTAATATATCGCGCTTTACGCTCAGCTTCACCAACGCTAAACGTATTTCACCTGCCACGATAGGACAGTACTCCATAACTGAAACACATTTTATAGAGCTTACAAAGCTTAAAGAGAGAGTACCATGCAACAACTTACCCCCGCAGGCCAAAATCTTGTCAATGATATCGCTTCCCGATATAACCTCAGCACTGATTCTGTTATTAATATGCTGATCGCAGTTAATAATGGTGGCGGTTCTATGGCTCAGTTTAATTGTCCGGAACTCGGTGGTTCAGGTCAATGGATGAGAGGCGGTATGACCATGGTTGGCGATATGTTTAATAATGGTTTGAAAAACACCGTCGACAATTTATGTAATGAGCTTGCGAATGCATTGGCTAATATGGAAGTCTTTCCTAAGGCTCCTGCTGGCACAAGAGGCAGCAACCAATGGTGGCCTTCAGATTTAGGCGTTCCCTTTAGCAGCGGCGCTCAGAATAATCTTCGATACGCTATTTTTCCTAACAGACTTGCGGTTGACATTAATGGTCAGGTTACCGTTTACGACACACTCGATAATAATATCAGTGGTGTAAGTCAGCAGCAGGGCGGCAATACATCGCTTACGTTTAGTAGCCAGTACGGTACTATTTCAGTATCTAGTCTTCCTATTGTTTCAGGTCCGGGTTTTTCACCAGCGCCTGCACCGCAGACAAACTTCCTTGAGCCTCTGCCTCCGGTAAATACGCCTGAGCCAGTTAAACAAAATTTGAATACGCCATCGGCGCCATCAACCTCAGGGAGCATGAATCTGAATTCATCATCAAGTAATGAAATTATACAGCTGATCGAAAAGCTGTCTCAGTTGCGTGATGCTGGGGCGTTAACAGATGACGAATATAATACCAAGAAAACTGATTTATTAAACAGGCTATAAGATTTTTTTATTTAACTTGTTAATATAATCAATATATTACCCCTTGTGTTTAAACGCTGCTAAATAAGCGTTTTAAATATAAGGGGTATTTTTCCTCTGATAAGAATGCCTCGTAGATCTTTATCTATTCAAGATTAAATGTGTATTAATGATGCTTTTTCAGAAAATCTTCATTCGTGAAAACAAAATCATTCTGTGCTGCGACTGAGTGACAACCACTACAAAAAGCATTACTTTCCTCGAGTTTCTCATTATATCCAGCAACCCAACCCCAGTTCTTTGCATCGGGAGAGGTTGAATCTCTTAGCTTAACCATGATCGTCAAATCTGTTGGTTTTTGCGCTTTGAAGGCCGCCAGATCATCAAATTGTTCTTTAACGATAACCGTTCCGGCAGGGTAGTTATAGGGCGCGGTTCCTTGAATGGTCGCCAATCCAGTATCGTTAACATAAACATCCCGATAGCCGTCACGACCTTTATGCACGCCGCTAACCAATCCGGTAGGATCACCGGTACTCGTTCGGTTCTCAGTGATTTTTGTCCAGTTTTTGAAGTTAGCCCAACGGCTGTCTGTATTTCCTGAATAATTAGGCGCTGACGCACATGCTACGATCACACCACTAATTGATAAGATTATGCCTGATTTTATGATGCTTTTGGGTTTCATATTATTATTCCCCGTATTGTTAGATTACAAATGAGATGCTTGTTAAGTATAGCTCTGATTAACAGACTACTATTTTAAGCATAATATTTGTAAATGAATTAAAACTGAAAATTACTGGTTTACGCCGTCGTGCTGATTTTGTGCTGATTGCTGCTCTCTTAGATAGGTAGCCGTTGCCGGAGCGACACCATAGTCGTTAATGGCCCGCCAACCTAATACTTTTGCTAATGTCACCATGAGTGCTAAGTGGTGGATAGTGTGATTTGAGGCAAAGAACAGTTCGCGTCCAAATGAGGTTTGAAATATCGCACTGTGCTTTTCAGAGATGGCGACCTCTGTACTAATACTCACGGAGCGGTTCATATCGTCTGGTGTTAACTGCGTTAGCCATTGGCGGATAGTGTTGAGCGTGATGATAGCGTCACGTCTATTGCTTTCAAGCGGAATACCGCGTAGACGAATATCATAATCAATAATGGTGTCCTGTTTGTTTCTAATAAGAGCCTGGTAAATATCCAGAATATGGCGCAAATGCTGACCAATATTGCTGTCAAATAAAGGGCGTGAATGTGTTTGATAGATATCATCATCGATACTGTCAATGAAACTGATGAGCTGATCGAATACCTCAAGACTACTGTCTATTACTTTTTGCATATTTTTCTGTACCGGTCAGCTTAGTTTGAAAAATTTTTTAAACTTATGTTATGGATGTTTTTAGTCGACTCGCCGTTGCGGTGTTCGATACCAGTGCCGTGACAGGAGCAGGTTCTGTGGGGTTCGTATAGACAAGGTAGATCAAAGCTACAGGGGTGAGTAGCAGATAAAGCATGGATAATGACGCTTGCATATCTGAAAAATAAGCTGCCAGTAGTGCAACACCGCTATAAAAAATGACGATCCCCAATTGTGATAAATAGCTTTTAATCAGCAAGTATTGCAGCGGATTATGCTCTTTAGCATGATCAAAAAAACGCTTATTGAAACTTAAGCGGAAGAAGGTCGTTAAAAAAGCGATCAATAAGATAGCCGGGTAGATCAGGGCGTCCGGTAATTCCGGGTTGAGTACACTTCTCAATACCCATGACGACGCATACAATATCACGGCACTGATATAGACCGTATTGCTATCAAGACTATCAATCCTGTTTTTTAACAGGTAAAAAATGAGGGATAAAAAGACGGTCAATAATACAATAATAATTCCTAACTCTTTGATGCTTTGCCGGGCAATCAGAAACAGTGAAATTACCCAAAAATAGCTTTCCAGGAAAAGGAATATACCGTCCAGGTAAAACACCACAGCAGAGTTTTTCTTATCTTTGAAGCGAAATAGAGGGGTGTTGGAGGCCGGGTTACTGTTAGCCCCCGTCAGCATGATGCTATTAGAAACGGCGAATGAACGCGTTTTTACGGGCCGACAAAACCACATAATAGCGCTAAAAGTGATCAGTGTACTGGCAATCAATAAGAGCCCAAGTGCCTCTTTTTCAAGCAGGAAGGCGCCGATAATAATTCCGAGTTTTAGTAGTACCACGACTAAGATCTGGAAATTACCAAATTGCCTTCCCGTCTGAGTGGCTGTTAAATGAAGAGTTTTTTCTGGCGTTTTCGTTGTCGTTGCAGGTGTAAGTGCCGAAGCAGATACAGGCGCCGTCATTGTGCTGAAGAGCACCCGCTGAGTGCTCCAGTAAAAACAGTTATAGGCACCATTGAGAAGCGCAGATAGAATCAGCAGCCAGTAATTGTCTGAAAATAATAAAGCGATTACCAGCAACAACTCAGCAATAAAAGAAGTGCCGATGATTAGGCGCCAGTTTTGCTGCTTGTAAAGTTTTTCCCATATTTTTAGCGAAAAAATAAACCCTAATCCCGTTAGTCCAATAAACAGGGCTATGCCTTGTATGGACTCACCACGCTGCAATAAAAGCACCGGTATGAAAAAGGGTAGCATCCCAATCAGAAAAGAATGGACACCTGCAAACTGAAAGAAAGAGGCTGAAACAGTTTTCATTAAAAGGTATCTGCGTTGCTTATATCGAGTTGGTTCAGCTTGTCAAAATAGGGCGAAAGATCTTCTTTCTCACCGTAACGAGGATAATCATGCATTTTCAGGTAAGGGCGGGAGTTCACTTCAAGGAAGATACATTTTTGGTCTTTGTAAGAGTGCTCGATCCCTTTTTCGAAAATCACGTCAATGCCTAGTATGTTGGCATCGAACATATCCAGGACATCCAGAAATAACTGTTTGTTGATCTCTGGAATCGTCTCTTTATCTATTGTCCTGACCGTTCCGCCAGGTGCCAGGGAGATGCGATAAAAGAGTATGACGTCTTCATCTTTAGCGGGAATTGTGTCCAGCGTGTAGTTGCGTTTTTTCAGGAAATTGATGGTCTGTTCGTTTTTTTGTATCGGGTAGATGCATGGATGCAGGTGCATCTTTTTGCGGATCTGGTTTTCTTCATCAATCAGCTCGCTGATACTCCGGGTTCCATCGCCTGTTACTGTGGGAGGGTATCTTTCAATCACCGACATCAGCTCACCTTTAATAGCGACTACGCGGTAGTTAGAGCCTTTTAGATATTGTTCTACTACTGTCGTTGGCCACCATATTTTGGCTAACAATATGGCTTTCCATAATTCAAAAAAATTATTAATCGGAAAATAGCTTCCTCTGGAATATCCGCTGACATTGGGTTTTATGACCAAAGGAAAACCGTGCTGTTTTGCAAATCGATGTGCACTGAGTGGATTTAAGAAAATAAGCCCTTTTGCATGCGGAACATTACCCTGGTTAAAAACCGCCCGGGCTTGTTCTTTAGAACGGCAGCTTTTTCTCACTTCAAGATTATTGTAGCTGCTGCAACCATTCATATAACGCTGGCTGATCCAGCTGTAAATAATTTTTTTGATATCTTTCATTGATAGTGCCTAGTCTATGCGCTTGGTGCGTTGAATAAAGCCAAGTTTTTTTAAGAATATAAGCGGCTCATTCTGTTGGTTGGGTATAGTTTTCGTTATTCTGGCAAGTAACCAAGTGCATTGGATGGCTAAATTCAACTTGCGGGTAGTTGCTGTGTTATAGCTCAATAGCACTAAAGGCATGGGGACAAATAAGTTGATTTCAATTACCTTGAATTCACCGGCCAGCAGAGACTCTATCGAATCTGCACGCACGCCAAAACGGGAAATCCTGAACCCACCTATGGTTTTGATATACCCCCATAAGGCATCCATGTTTTCGTTGGTAAGCTGAGGGGTAATATCCAGGTATGCAGTTTGCTGGTTGTAAATGCCGTTGATAGGGAAGGGGTCACCACTGTGATTAATCACCTGTGTCACTGATAGCATCGCATACTGATCGGGTGATGTGGCAGATGGGATGACGAATATTTCAAACTCAATCTTACCTTTCGCCGCGTCCTGAATAAGGTAGTGGACAGGAGCGCGACTGCGCTGTGCACGGATACATTCAAGCTCTGCAAAATTATCGGCTCGCTGAATGCCTTTCGAGTTCTGCCCCCATTCTGGTTTTACAAATACAGGGTAGCTATCAGGCTGAAAATCATGACTATCAATTTGTTGATTTAAGCGCCATTTATCAGGGATAAGATCATTGATATCCTGCTTCGAATAGATGCCTTTACTTTTATTGAAATAGCCTGCGTTCAACTGAAAGTAACGCCACGGCATGACTCCCAGTCTGATACACGACACTATATATGAGCTTACCAGCAGTATTCGAATCATCATAAATATCAGGTCGTCAAAAATTACAAGGTGGTATTTACATTGGCGTGCTTTGAGCGCAAATGTGTGAAGTTTACCAAAGCCATGATTATACCCAGTACTGCTATTGATAGAGCGGCATAAAATAATGAACCATGATCACTTTGGCCGTTGTGCAGCACTACGATACCCAAGGGTGTTGCCAGGTGAAAAAAAGCAGCGCCTGTCATAATGCCAGCGGCTAGTATGCCACCAATGCTATGAATCAGCGCACGTTCTGGTGCATGGCCGATAATATTTAGTTTTTTAAGGAGGAAGAAGACAATAGGCAGCAGTAAAAAAATGGAAACCAGCAGTTCGGCACTGCCGACAGCATAGGCAGCGTATTCAGCAAACCAGATACCTAACCCATTGGAAAGGGTACTGCTCATCCAGGCGCCAATCGTTGAAAATATATGCTGGGTATCCGGGTGTCCGGAAAACTTATAAGGAAGTGAGCTCAAAAAAACTTTACATGTCCAGGCAACCACGACCCAGCTAAATATTGAGATAATTCGGGGCTTCATGCTCGATCCTTAAGATTATTATTAATTTTATGAATTAAATTAAGGGTTTACTTAAAAGTTAAATTATTGGATAACACCCGGCCAGTTTTTGTCAGCAGAGTTGATAAAGCCTTCTTTATCTTTTAACCATTTAGCTTGTATGTCTGTATCGTAGTTAAGGTAAAGTTTGCCATCGTGAACGGTCCACTGATGCGGGTCGCCTTTCGCCGTATCATTCATCGCGACCGCCCATGCACAATAGCCGCCGTATTGCGGCGAGTATTTTTCAGGGTCAGCTTTAAACATTGCTAAATTATCAGCACTCTTAAAACGCCATTCAGCCCCTTTGTATTCTGTGACAAAACGTTTATTGCCTTTTACTGGCTTGTGTTCGGTAAAATAAGCCACTGTATCGTAACCGGCCACGGCCAGGTCACTAAAAAAAGTCGTGTAAATGGGTGGCTTTGCGCTGGCATGTAGAGAAACAATCATCAACATGGCTGCAATAACCGAACCGCATGCTTTTTTATAGTGAAGTAAATTATTCATTGGTCTGCCCTCTATATCTATGCGTTCGTCTTGATCGTTTGATTGCAGTGAATTGAATCGTTTAACAGCAAAAGTAAACTAATCATATATTTTGAAAATGAAATCAAACTGAAATAATTATCCGGACATAGAGAAAAGGCTATATTAATTGAAGAGATACCTCATTCACCACCAATGATTGTTCCTGAGGTGGTTATTTATAAGATATGTATTCCTGGTTGAAATAAAAATTACTGACAATTCATAATCATCAGGTTAAAGCGCTACCAGCCTTTAAATTGTCTGTTAAATCAATATCAGAGATGCATTCGAAAACAGTCGAAGAAAGTGTAAATGTTGATCCAGTGTATTGAAAATAGCTTTATAGATGGTTTTTCATGCGCTAAAAACACAAATCAGCTAATAAAACCCAGGATTGTCGACAATCTGCTTTTTATTACTTTATATTATTCTAGTAAAAACAGCCATATATTGCCTTTTTTGGACATATTCGCCTTATGTCTTAGTTAAATTAAGGTTTATTTTCGTTAAAGTACTTAGATCTTGTAGGCCGACTGTCAACAATAATTAAAACGGCTCACATTGACGTAGTCCTGAATATTAACCTAAAAGCAACAAGGGCCCGCGCTATGTCCTACCAAGCAGAATATAATAAATCGATCGAAACTCCAGAGCTATTCTGGGGTGAAAAAGCAGAAGACATTCACTGGTATAAAAAGCCACAAAAGATTCTGAGTGAAGATGAGAACGGTATCAGTCGTTGGTTCGCTGATGGAGAATTAAATACCGCTTACCTGGCTTTGGATTTCCACGTTGAAAATGGACGTGCTGATCAAGATGCCCTGATCTTTGATTCTCCTGTTACGGATACAAAGATTCGTTATACCTATAAAGAACTGCGTGATGAAGTTGCAAAATTTGCAGGCATTCTGAAAGCACAAGGCGTTGCTAAAGGTGACCGTGTTGTCATCTATATGCCGATGATTCCTGAAGCAGTTATCGCGATGTTGGGTGTTGCCCGTTTGGGTGCGATCCACTCTGTTGTATTTGGTGGTTTTGCTCCACACGAATTAGCAGTACGTATTGATGATGCAGAGCCTAAAGTTGTGGTTACTGCTTCTTGTGGTATCGAGATCGCAAAAGTATTGCCATATAAGCCAATGCTTGATGAAGCCATCGAGAAATCAGCACATAAACCCGGCAGCTGTATTGTATTTCAACGTCCACAAGTGACAGCTGAACTCATTGCTGGCCGTGACATTGACTGGGCTGCAGCGATGAAAACGGCTGAACCCGCTGACTGTGTTCCTGTTAAAGGAACTGACCCACTTTATATCCTTTATACATCAGGTACTACCGGTAAGCCAAAAGGTGTTGTTCGTGATAATGGTGGTCATGCTGTTGCGCTCAAATACAGCATGAAAGCTATTTATAATATGGAAGCCGGTGATGTTTTTTGGGCAGCGTCAGATGTCGGCTGGGTTGTTGGTCACTCCTATATTGTTTACGCACCGCTATTGGCTGGTTGTACTACGGTTGTTTTCGAAGGTAAGCCAATTAAAACGCCAGACGCCGGTGCATTTTGGCGTGTATGCGAAGAATACAAAGTAAAATCACTGTTTGCTGCGCCTACCGCGTTCCGCGCTATCCGTAAAGAAGATCCGGATTCAGAGCTGCTGAAGCCATACGATCTGTCACACCTGAAAGCTATTTTCATGGCCGGTGAGCGTCTTGATCCACCTACGTATACCTGGACGACAGAAACTCTCGGTAAACCAGTTATTGATCACTGGTGGCAAACAGAAACCGGTTGGGCTATCTGTGGAAACCTGACAGGCATCGAAATGAAAGAACCCAAAGCAGGTTCTTCAACACTGCCTATGCCAGGTTTCAACGTACAAATCGTTGATGCCGAAGGTAATGAGCTGCCGGTAGGTGAGCAAGGCAACATTGCTATGAAGTTGCCACTTCCGCCAAGCTGTCTGCCAACGGTATGGGGTGATCATGAGCGCTTCCGTACCGGATATCTGACAGAGTTCCCGGGTTACTATTCAACAGGGGACGGCGGTTATAAAGACGAAGAAGGCTATGTGTTTATCATGGGTCGTACCGATGATGTTATCAACGTAGCCGGGCATCGCCTGTCAACAGGTGAGATGGAGGAGATTGTTGCCAGCCACCCTGCAGTAGCAGAGTGCTGTGTTATCGGTGTAAATGATCCACTCAAAGGTCAGCAGCCGATCGGGTTAGTGCTTCTCAAGAATGGTGTTGAGTTGGACGAGAAAGAACTGGAAGCCGAATTGGTTGCCATGGTTCGTAAAGAGATAGGTGCAGTTGCCTGCTTCAGAAAAGCAATGGTCGTTCAGCGTCTGCCAAAAACCCGTTCAGGCAAAATTCTGCGTAAGTTATTGCGCCAGATTGCTGATGGTGCCGGTTATTCAGTTCCATCAACAATTGATGACCCAGCGAGCTTACCGGAAATCGAGGAGATTTTAACTAGCCACGGTCTCGTGACAGGTCAATAGACCTCGCTTAAGACGCTTAGTAGTTTTCAGGCAGCCATTTGGCTGCCTTTTTTCAATCCCGCTATAGAAGCTTTGTCTTAAAAGTGAATCATAAGATTGATGAAAGTTTATTAATCCCCGTTATTGATCCGTTCCAGACCATCTCATAATGTGCGGCTTGCTGTATCGATTTTACATGCTGCGGAGTCATTAATCCCCAACATATCGCGCCTTGTTTTCGAACCGAGTGGTAGCGAATACCAGAATCTTTGCGTTTTTTTAAAACATGGCCAAGCGCGCGGGCTGCCGTGTAATCTTCAGGTGCGTAGATAGCATCGTCAGATCTGATCGTTAATCCATCTATTATCCTGGCTTCATCAAACACACAGACCAGGCCTCGAAAAACAAAACGCTCATAACAAAGCTCAGGTACATTACTCCAATATAGCTGTTGGTGATGTTTTACTTCTGCAAGGGCGGTTTCCATATAATCAGCCAGATATAATACGCCAAATGACCCATCGCTGAATCGGGAACCGTCCGGGTTTACATGAGTGAACGGTGCGGTTGCATAGGAACAACCGCAAATACCAAACGGAATCTCTGATTGAGGAATCAATTGCAAATCACCGACCTCATTTTTCAGGCGCGGATTGGTCAAAGCCTGTAAAGCATAAAGGCTTTCAAATTCGTCAGCATTAGCCACATCATCAAACAAGCTGATAGGAGGGAATTTAGAATTGACCAGCCGGTAGCTTTTTATCTCGTTGCCGGGTAAAACCGGTAGCTGATCGATATTTACCATTGGCTACCGCGCATCGCATCTATACGCCTGAAAGTTTCATAGACGGCGACAAAATCACCACTGCCCATAATCTCCAGTGGTGTACGGCCTTCAAAGAACGGGTTGTGATTGGCCATCTTCATAAAGCCGTAGAGGTTCTCTGGGTTATCGAAGACGATACGTAAGGCTGCATGGATATTCAGAATGAAGCTGATACGGGTGAGTTGGTCCCGATCCAGGTTGATCTCCACTAAGGCATCTTTCTTTTTCGCGCGGGCATAGGTGCTGTGAGAGACACGCAGAATAGCTTCACCTTGCTCGCCGCTGGCACCCCATTTATCCAGAATAGTGACAGCCGCTTTAAGGCCTGTTGCTGCCGCGGCTTTGTCCGGTGAAAAAGAATGTGGGCTCAGCATAGTCTGTTCCTCTATTGGCTGTCTGAGTCTGTAGATAGGTTACAGTATATTGTATCTGAAGATACTTTGTATCATATTTTGTATCTATAGAAATTTATTTAAGCCGCGATTGAGATTGCGGGTCTCTTTTTTTAACGACCGGCTTAGTGGCAATGACTGAATGACTAACAAGTGATGTTGAGCTGAGGAAGTTGGGGTCGCCTGAGTGATGAATTAAGCATGTCTTTGTTACACTATACCTGAGCCTTACAAGGAGGCTCAGGTATAAAGCATCATCCACTTACGCTGAACAGCCTTTCTCCGGCATCGCTATTGAGTTGCCGGCACCCTTTGGCCATTCATATCGTGCATGACGCGTTTGCAGAGTTTGTATAGCAAGGCGGATCTCTTCAGGCCATGCAGCGCTATGGCGGGTTTTCATATCAACACCGACCAGCAGGCATTCAATGGCGGCCAGCGTTTCAGTACCTTCTACGTTACGTAGTTCGTGCCAGATACGTAAGCGCTTCTTATCACTGGACAGTAGGTGGGAATGCGCCACTACCTTTTGGCCCTGGCGCACCTCTTTAAAGTAACGCAGGTTATTCTGTACAGTAAAAGCGCTGAACTGATACTTATCTCTTTCTTCGGCGTTTAGCCCGGCTGCATCCAGAACGGTATCCGTGGCCAAAGAGAGCATGACAAGATAATAGCCTTCATTAAGATGCCCGTTATAGTCGCAATAGCTCTCTGGAACGGGTGGATACTGGGTGGTCAACATGACGGAATCCTTCTTTATTTTTGTCGATGTGATTCATCAAGACTGCTGGATTAACGCTTGATACAGGCGCATATCAAGTTTCGGATGCGTATAATGCTACGAACCCGTGTCCTTTTCTACTACATGTTAGTAGAACATTAATGAAATCGAGTTTATGTCCAAATCACTTAACCCAGATACACCACCTATTTTATATTCTTTTCGTCGCTGCCCGTATGCGATGCGGGCTCGTTTAGCCATCTACAACTGCAAGATTGATATAGCGTTACGAGAAGTTGTTTTAAAAGATAAGCCTCCCTCATTACTGGCAATTTCTCCAAAGGGCACGGTTCCTGTTTTACAGCTAAGCGATGGACTTATCATTGAGGAAAGCCTGGATATTATGAAATGGGCATTGCAGCAGCGAGACCCCGACCAGTGGTTATCAGCAGCGCTGATTGAGCCGACACAGGAATTAATTCAACAAAATGATAATGAATTCAAATACTGGCTGGATCGCTATAAATATGCAGACCGATATCCGCAGCATCCGCTTGAATTCTATCGATCCTGTTGTGAGCACTGGTTTGCTATTTTAGAGAGCAATTTGATGGTGCATGATGGTTTTTTGCTGGCAGATCGCTATACCCTTGCGGATATGGCACTGTTTCCGTTCGTTCGTCAGTGCGCGCATGTAGACCGTGAGTGGTTTTTGCAAACGCCCTATGTGCATTTGCAAGCGTGGCTTGAAAAACTGATCAACTCAAACCTCTTTGCAGAAGTTATGAAAAAGCACCCACAATGGATCGCTTCCTCATAATCTACTGACTGAGCCACCATATCATATCAATGTCATATCAATGTTATAACACTGCGGCTAGCATTATTTCCTCCAGGTTATCGCTCTAGGCTCTGGAATTACGGGGACAGTTTACTTAATTCAGTCTACTTTTCCAGAATTACGGGGACAGTTTACTTAACTCAGTCTACTTTTAGGCCTAGGCCTTCCTTTACGGGAATTACGGGGACAGTTTACTTAACTCAGTCTACTTTTCGGCCTAGGCCTTCCGTTACGTAAAATACGCTTTGCTTGTCTCACAAGCTTGTTCAAAAAATTATCTTTACTGTCAGGCCTTCCCGCACGGGTATAATTGCGGATAAATTGTTGTATATCGATAATCTATCCAGCATCGGGTTGACCTAAAATAAGCTCATCAAGTGAGCTTGTGTATATAGCTAAGTCCAAAATTCAGGATCTGACACAATTGAGCCTTAACAGAGGCTAGTACAACATATATAGCAGTAGGCATCAGAACTGAGGAATTAAGTAAACTGACCCGTAATTGGAATTAAGTAAACTGTCCCCGAAATCTGGGCTGTCCCCGAAATCTGGGTTATAGCTCTTGGTTATAGCTCTTGGCTCTGCTTTTAAGCATCTCTTTTAATTCCGCTATCTGGTTCGACAAATCCTGAATGGTAGGTTCGCCGTTAGCCATTGCCTGCTCTTTAGCTTCCTGGGCATGTTCTTCCTCCATGACATTGACGACAATGCCAATGACCATATTCAGAAAGGCAAAAGTAGTCAGAAAAATAAAGGTCAGATAATAGATCCAGCTAAACGGATAGACGGCCATGGTTTCGTACATGACATCTGTCCAGTCCTCAAATGTCATGACACGGAAGAGTGTTAGCATTGCGATGGAAATATCTCCCCACAGTGTTGGGTTGATCGACACAAAAAATGACGTACCGACAGCTGCGTATATATAGAAGATGATAAACATCAGCAGGATGACATAACCCAGTTGCGGTAATGCTTTGAAAAGTGAGTTAAGTAACAAGCGCAGTTCAGGAACAATAGAGACCATACGCAGTACACGAAATATACGTATCAAGCGTCCTACAAGGGCAAGCTCGCTATCTTCTATCGGAATCAGACTTACCACCACAATCAGGGTATCGAAGACGTTCCAGGCATTTTTAAAGAAATTGCGCTTTATCGGTTCGCCCATAAAGCGAACCGATACCTCAACCAGAAAAAACAACGTGATGCCGATATCCATCCAGCCGATGAGGGTTAGTATATTTTCAGGAATTTCGTAGGTTTTAGCACCAATAACCAGGGCTGAAAAGACGATAACGGCGATAACAAATATTTCAAAGAAACGATTATGTCGTAGCGTATAAAAACGAGACTGCAGATTGTCGGTATTCATGTGTGAGAGGTTTCAAAAAAGTTAAGGATAATAAGGATAGGGGGTTTAACGTTTGCTAAGTTTGCCAGAAAAAGCGCCATCCAAACAGAAAAATAGCGCTCTGTTCAGATGGCTTGGGATCAGTTACTCCATAGCTTTTTCAATAAATCCGTTGAGCGGGCAGCCGGATTTTGACGAATCAGCTTTTCTTCAGCGGCTAACTTCAAGAACAGACCGTCCAGAGCTGCCGTTGTTACATGACTGGTAAGATCTCCCTCAACCTGCTGGCCAACCAGAGGAAGCTGAGCCGCTTGTGTCGCCAGGCTGTTGTAATATTTTGTAGCGCCGACTTCGCCCAGAGCGCTATCAATTTCGGGTTTAAAAAGAGCGGCTATCTGTGGCCCTGCTTTTTCACGGAAGTATTGCGTCGCCGCATCATCTGATCCCTCATAAATTTTGCGGGCGTCGTCAAAACTCATGTTTCTGATGTTATCAACCAGAATGGCTGTTGCTTGTGGTGCGGCCCGTTCTGCAGCACTGTTGATAGATTGCTCAAATTGATCCACCTGATCCCCCATTCCGAATTGGCGCAGCGGGCCAGCCAGTTTATCCAGCACCGCAGGCATTGGAACACGAATTTGTGGATCATTCAGGTAGCCGCCTTCAGCGGATATCGATTTAATCGCACGCTCGCTTCCCACCACCAGTGCTTCACGTAAACCATTGATAAGCGTATCAGATGAAAGGGATGTATTGCTGACGGCTGAGTTGGTCGTCACCGGTTGTTTAATCAATTCCTCGCCGGTTTTTTTAACACTTTCAACTAAATCGCTCCATCCAGCCTGGCTGCTAGTCGCGATGGCTGCACTGAGTAATAATGTAGTGATTGTTAACTTACGCATGATGAAAGCCTCCATCCTTGTCTTTATAGATACGACTAGTGTAACGGATTATCGCCGCCCAGTAGTCACAAATGAGTAGTTAGTCAGCGTGTGATCATACTATCTTCTATATGAACTCGTAGTTAATCGCGACCGGTTCCTGAGAGTAGCAAAATTAATGTCAGCAGCAACTTTTACAGCTGACACTTGTAAGAGCCCGGCCGCTTCACACAGTTCCGCCGTAACCGTCATGCAGTAATTCAGATTAGTTGTCGTGACGCAAGGAAGCCTGTATCGCAGATGCGCCTGGCCTAGCGGATTATTTTTTCACTGCAGACAATTGGTTGGTCAGTTCCGGCGCCTGAATTGTGCGCACAGGTTCGACCAGCTTGGCATCGGAACTTGCTTTGTGAACTCGCCCGGCATTGAGCCTGCGTGGATCTTTAGGTGACATTGACAACAATCGTCCGCGCTATTATATTGAAAAAACTCCCTGCTTATCGAGGAGGCAACTCAATGTGAGTGAGAAGTCTTTTCATTTCACAATTGTGCTGTGCCCTTTGCGCCACCTTGATCGCATTCGTAAGTGAGCGCTGATTGTGAGTGCAGCATGCGATAGGAGGATTTTACTATGAACGTCATTAGTAAATTAGTTCGCTCCCTGACCGCCGGATCTTTGGTCATCGGTCTCACTGTTGGCTTTGCGTCCGCACAGGATGCACCGAAGCTTACCGAAGTTTTCAAGACACCCCTTGCGACTGCAGCAGAAAATGAAATCGCTGTAATGCACGTGGATTATCCCCCTGGCTACAGTTCGCCGAAGCACTTTCACACAGGCCAGGTGCTCCTTTACGTCCTTGAAGGCACGGGCGCGCTTGAAGTTGATGGCGCCGTTCGTACCGCCAAGGCGGGCGAAGTGATTCAGGAAGCCGCCGGGAAGCCCATGGTGATGAGTAATGATAGCACCTCAGAATGGCTCAGATTCGTCATATTCCAAGTTGGGCCAGAAGGGGAGCCCACCCACGTCAAGGTAGATTGACTACCCGGCTTGTCCGTTATTGATCAGGGGCTCGCTGGAGGCGAGTTCCCCTGATCCACACCTCGCGGCCCGGAAGTGGATACGAGCTAAGGTTTATACTCCAAGCCAAGCACTGCTTGAAATCGTTTTATCGCCAGGCTTATTCGCCCAGACGATCTCTCGCCATTGAAGCGTAGTTTTTGCATGACCAGAGCAACTCTATTTGTTCAATTCCAGGTTAGATCTTCAATAAACGCCTACAAGGTCTCAATTTTTTGTTTCGACAAGTGGCTGATTGTTTTCCGCCATCAGCTCTGCCTCTGCAGTCTCAGCTTCGTAGCCGAACTCATTGACTGGAATTGCCAGGCATTTCTTAAGCCGCCGCTCATCCTGCAACCATGAAGTTGATGTTTCTGCTACACTCTTAGCTTGAAAATGTGCACTTTCCTGAGAATAAAAATGCTACGTCGGTTTCTGTATTTAAAACGTTGTTGGTTGCTCCTTTTCCTTGCAGGCATGACTCCCGTCTATGCTGAAAAGCAGGTCATTACTAATCATGTTCTTGCTGATAAAGCATCTGCAAACCAGATTATCAGAAACCAGGTCATTACATTGGGGACGGGGGGCGTTACCGGCCTTTATTATCCCACGGGCGGGGCTCTGTGCAGGTTAGTTAATCAAGCTCGTCAAGAATACGGTATCCGCTGTGCGGTGCGCAGCACGTTAGGCTCTATAAGTAATCTTGAGCAAGTCATCAATCACGAACTTGATATCGGCATTGCAGAAGCAGGGCAGCTGTATGATTTTGCAAAAGATACTGACAAAAACGCTGATAATCATGGCGATCAGTTGGATCAACCCTTGCGCACGTTAACCAGCCTGTATCCTGAATATGTATCGATATTAGTCAGATCAGATGCCCATATTAATAGTTTTGATGACCTGAAGCATAAGCGAGTCAATATTGGCCAGTCCGGAACAAGTCAGCGTTTAACCATAGAGCTATTAATGAAAACCCGCGGCTGGCAACTGAGTGATTTTTCAGGCGTAAGCGAACTGGAACCGTCAGAGCAGGCCGCTGCATTATGTGATAACCGTATTGATGCGACGCTTTATGTGGTTGGGCATCCCAGCGGTACGATCAAAGAAGCGCTCAGAGACTGTAGTAGTCAACTGATTGGCTTATCAAAGCACGATAGAGAAACACTCATTCTGCAAAATCCCTTTTATCGGGAAATGACAATTTCAGGCGGTTTTTATTCTTCGGATCTTACTGATGTGCTGACCATCGGTGTCAACGCGACTCTTTTTGCGCGGGCGGATTTACCTGATGATGTTGCTTATGCGGTGGTGAAATCACTGTTTGAGCAGTTTGATAACTTTAAAAAACTCCATCCTGCCTTTCGCTTTCTTATTCCCGAGCAGATGATGCAGCCAACGACATTGCCACTGCCAATCCATCCTGGTGCGGCTAAGTATTTCCGGGAAGTGAAGTATCTGTCACAGACACCGCCTGAGTAGCCGCGGGCTTCTTCTCTGTTTTTAACGGCTTAGGTAAAACCTTATTCAGAACCACAGGCAGATCCAGCCTGAAGTGTGCGCCTTCGGCATTGGCTAAACAGTAAATATGGCCCTGCAGTAACTGGCTTACCAGATTAAAGGCGATATGCATGCCTAAACCACTACAGCCTTCGTTACGTTTTGTCGTCATAAAGGGCTCAAACACCTTACGCAGCCAGTCATCAGGGATCCCCACGCCGTTATCACGATAATCGACAATCAGACGATCTGTGTGCGGCTTAACATCAATCGTAATAACGCCACCGGGACGATCTTCAAACCCATGAATTAATGAGTTAAGAATCATATTGGTAAATATCTGATAATAACAACCCGGGTAGCTATCAATAATAAAGTGACTGGGGGCATGAATAACGATCTCGGGTTTACATTGTTTGAGGCGTGGCTTGAGTGATAAAAGCACCTCATCGAGATATTGAATCAGGTCAAATCGGCGACACTGTTCACTCGATTGGTCGACAGACACTCGCTTAAATGCATTAATCAGTTGCGCGGCGCGCTCAAGATTCTGGCAGATCAATTGGCTGCTCTCTACAGCGGTATTCGCTAATGGATCGTCAGGGTTATGTTGCTGATATAAGTTGGCCTGATCGGCGAGGTAAGAGGCGGCGGTAAAGCCAATGCCGATCGGCGTATTTATTTCATGGGCAACACCTGCGACTAATCCACCCAAAGCCGCCATTTTTTCCGACTCGACCAGTTGTTGTTGTGTTGATCGTAATGTGGCTAATGTCTCGTGTAACTCCTGATTACGCTCTTTCAGCTCTTTGGTGCGATCAATAACACGTTGTTCCAGTTCGGTATTCAGCTTAGCTAATGAGCGCTCGGCGTCTTCGCGTTTACTCATATCATGTAGCATCGAACGCCGCATATTGTTCATCGCATCGACTACCTGGCTGAGCTCGTCATCCTTATGTTTGGCATTACGCTTCAATGTCAGCGGCGTATCCAGATGATCAAGCTTGAGGCGACGGGCATAAGTGGCCATGCTCCCCAGGTGTTGAGTGATAAGTCTATGGAATAGAGTGAGTATAAAAATGGAGACTAAAAATGTCTTTATGCCTTGTGAGGCTAGGATCACCAGCACTTTATCACCTAACCTGCTATACACCTCATCAAGACTAAGAATCAAGGTAAGCTGGCCTACAGGGATGGATCCTCTGCCTGCGTCATAATGCTCTAACGGATAATGACGCTCGATAGAGTCTGTCGTTGGTTTATTGCCGGCAACATAAAAATCATTAAAGGGTGACGTAATCTCCAGATAACGTACATCGGGCAACTGTAACAAGCCATCAAGCTGTACCTGAATCTGTGCCGGGCTGATCTCCCACAAACTGTTTGCCAGGCTGTTTAGGGAGCTGGATTCTATCTGCAACAAGCGCTCATCAATCGCCGATAATTCGTAGCGATAATCAAGCCATAATTGTGTGCCGGTAGCGATCAACGTGATGGCAGAGCTGTATAACAAAATCGCTGCCAGTAAGCGTATGCCGAGTGGTTTCTGGTAGCGAAGCTGACGGAAGCGTTGCAGCAATTGCATAGTAATAAGTCTTTCAGGGCCATTAACTGCTTATCATAACCCTACAGGGGCAAGACGAAACCCTCTTGATTAACCTTTTTGCTCTCTCGTAAGGTTGCCACCGGTTTTTTGAAGAGCAGAAGTACAACGCAAAAGATGATTAATTTTTTACTTCTTGATACATGTCAAACACTACATGTAGTGTTTGATATGATAATAATCTCAATATATAGTTATTTGAATATGCCTGTTATATATCTGAGGAACAACCTATGGTCGCCACGTTAGAGAAAATCACAGAACCCGATACCGAACATGTTACAGAAAAAGCGGCAGCAGATATTATTCTGCAAGATACGTCTCTTGATATATGGGATAGCAAATACCGCTTAAAGTCTAAGCAAGGCGAGGCACTGGATAATTCAATTGATGACTCCTTCATGCGTGTCGCTAAAGCGCTGGCGGCAGTCGAGGCTGATGAGAAAAGCCAGGCATACTGGTATAAGCAATTTATATGGGCGTTACGTCAAGGGGCCGTTCCTGCCGGGCGTGTTATCTCTAATGCGGGGGCCCAACAACACAAGCCCGCTACTTCAACCATTAACTGCACAGTGTCAGGCACTATTTACGATTCCATGGATGATATCCTTGGCAAGAACCACGAAGCAGGGCTCACCTTAAAAGCAGGCTGTGGGATCGGTTATGAATTTTCTACCCTGCGACCTAAAAACGCATTTGTCTCAGGTGCCGGCGCCTACACTTCAGGGCCGTTATCCTTTATGGATATCTTTGATCGCATGTGTTTTACGGTATCCTCAGCCGGTGGCAGACGCGGCGCACAGATGGCGACTTTTGATGTGGGGCATCCTGATGTGCTCGAATTTATCAAAGCAAAGCGAGAAGATGCCCGGCTGCGACAGTTCAACCTTTCATTGCTGATTACCGATCAGTTTATGCATGCGGTAACAAACAATAAGGATTGGCCGCTGGCATTTCCTCTGACAGAGCAAGAACAACAACGCGATGTGATAAATCTGAACGACGCCAGTCAGGTACTCTGGCGAGAATGGCCGATACAACAGGGCTATATCACTAATGACGAAGGACTGGTTGCCTGCAAAATCAGTAAAACAGTGAAAGCAACCCATCTATGGAACGCTATTATGAGTTCCACCTATGACTTTGCCGAACCGGGTTTTATCCTGATCGATAAGGTAAACGAACAGAACAACAACTGGTTTTGTGAAAATATCCGCGCGACGAATCCCTGTGGCTTATCCGCTGTGTCAAATGTTAATTTAAGAATATTTCATATTTATTATCAATGGTTTAATACTGAGTGGTTTATTAGCAGTGTAAATATAGAAAATGTAAAGGTTTTACACTGATATTCCAGCCTTATACCTAGTACCGCATTAAGAAAAATTTACATATGTTGAGAATGAAAATGAATCATAAAGCCACAATCACCACAGAATCTGTACACGTTGTTTCTGATCTACAGGAAATTTGTTTTGACGTGCTCCAAGAAAAGTATGCTAAAGGCGAAGAAAAGACGTTACCCGGGCCTGAGATGGCCAAAGCCATTCGTCTTAGGGTAGCAAAGGCACTTGCTGCTGAAGAAAAAGATGCCAAGAAATATCAAGACATTTTCATGCGTGCGATGGAGAGTGGTTTTATACCGGGTGGGCGTGTCAACTCTTCAGCCGGAACCGGTATTAAAAACGTCACATTGATCAACTGCTTTGTACAACCAATTGGAGATTCTATTTCTGATACTGTAGATGGCAAGGAAGGTATCTATCCAGCGCTGCGAGATGCAGCAGAAACTATGCGCCGGGGTGGAGGTGTTGGCTATGACTTCAGTTCAATCCGGCCTAGTGGTGCGCAGGTGAAAGGTACTGCCAGTAGCGCCTCAGGCCCTGTTAGTTATATGCATGTTTTCGATCAGTCATGCAGCACGGTTGAATCAGCAGGTGCGCGCCGAGGTGCGCAAATGGGTGTATTGCGGGTTGACCATCCTGACATAATGAAGTTTGTAACCGCGAAGCAACAATCAGGCAGGCTCAACAACTTTAATATTTCTGTGGCTATCACTGATTCCTTTATGCAGTCTCTTGAAGCAGGATCGAAATTCGAGCTTGTTCATAAAGCAGAGCCCTCAGATGAGCTGATCGAGCAAGGAGCTTATCAGCGGGAAGAAGACGGAAAATGGGTTTATCGTGTCGTGGATCCTGCTGAAATATGGTCTGGCATCATGGACAGTACTTATAACGCTGCTGAACCAGGGGTGCTGTTCATCGATCGAATTAACATTGAGAACAACCTCCACTACTGCGAAGTGATCGAAGCGACGAATCCGTGCGGCGAAATTCCAATCCCGGATTTTGGTTGCTGTTGCCTGGGCTCTATTAATCTGACCGCTTTCATTAATAACCCTTTCAGTAAAAATGCTACTTTCAATTATGAGACATTCGCATGGGTCGTAACCCAAGCAGTCCGCATGCTAGATGATGTGCTAAATGCTACTGCGTGGCCTTTGCCTCAACAGCAGCAGGAAGCGATCAACAAGCGCCGTATTGGATTGGGCTATACGGGTCTCGGGGACGCTTTGATTGAGATGGGAATCCGTTATGATAGCGAACCAGGGCGTGTATTTGGTGGTGAAATAACGCGGTTTATGCGTGATACTGCCTACCGCGCATCTATTGAACTAGCCAAAGAAAAGGGGCCTTTCCCTCAGTTCGATGCCGTCCAATACCTTGAAAGTGGGTTTGCCAAGCGCCTACCGGATGAAATTAAAGAAGCTATCCGTGAGCACGGTATTCGCAACTCGCACCTACTCAGCATTGCACCTACTGGAACCATATCTCTGGCGTTTGCTGATAATACTTCAAATGGTATAGAACCAGCGTTTTCCTGGTTCTATAACCGCACTAAACGGATGGCAGATGGCTCGACTCGGGATTATAAAGTCGAGGACCATGCTTATAGGGTATGGGGGGCAATAGGTAACGATCAGTCTAATCTTCCTGAATGTTTCGTCAGCGCCTTGGACATAAGTGCGCGGGACCACATGCTGATGCAAGCCGCGATCCAGCCATTCATCGATGCGTCAATAAGTAAGACGGTCAATGTTCCAGGGGATTACCCCTTCGCACAATTTGCAGACTTGTATTTGGAAGCGTGGAAAGCTGGCCTGAAAGGCATAACTACTTACCGCCCTAATAGTATCCTAGGTAGTGTGTTGAGTGTGGAGACACCCGTACCTCAAGATCTGGATCAATCTGAGCCTGATCGCAAGATCCGGATTAATGAGACGCCTGAGGTTGCGCTGGCTTCTTTACGCTGGACAAACCGACCTAAACTAAGTGCAGGCAACCCTGGTGTGACCTTCATGGTTGAAAGCTATGAAAGTCGTTTTGCATTGTTCATAGGTCATATTGAAAATGGTACACAGCATCCATTCGAGGTGTGGGTAAACGGTGCTGAGCAACCGCGCGGCCTCACTGCTCTGGCAAAGAACCTCTCAATGGACATGCGAAGCGAAGACCACGATTGGCTGAAAATTAAGCTGGATAGCTTGAGCAAAACGGCTGGATCTCCCTTCAGTATGGCAATGCCACCGGTCGGCGACGAGATGCATGTACCCGGAAATGTCGCCGCCATGGCGCATCTGATTCGTTATCGCTGTGATGAGTTGGGTTTATTCACTGATACTCAGCGTAAAACACCGCTCACTGACGCCATGTTTAGCCGAAAGGAGCCCAAGAGTGGCACTAACGGAACTCTTTCCTGGACGGTCGATATTCATAACCCTACTACCGGAGACGACTTCGCAATGTTTGTGAAGGAGTGCGTGATGCCTGATGGCTCCCATCGCCCATACAGCGTTTGGCTGTCGGGCACCTACCCCTTGGACTTTAATGGCATCACTAAGTCCTTGAGTTTGGATATGCGAGTTCTTGACACAGCTTGGATTGGCAAAAAACTTCGCAGCTTAAAAGACCTACCTGAAGCCCAAGGTGATTTTTTTGCGAAGACACCAGGCTCGGACAAGCAAGAAATACAGCCGAGCACGATAGCTTACATCGCCAGACTACTAATCCACCGTTACCATATGCTGGGAATCCTCGATGAGAAGGGGTTTCCACTGCATCCCATGGGTATGTTGCAGGCTGAAGTGGAGCCTGCAAAGAAGGGTAAAGTGGGCAACATCACTATCGCGGGTAAGGTTTGTCCAGAATGCGGTGTATCAGCAGTAATACGTCGTGACGGCTGTGATTTTTGTAGCGCTTGTGGTCATACGGGATCATGCGGATAGTACCCACCCGCGTTCAACTTTAAAGGCTGCCTGGTATGGCAGCCTTTTTCATTAAGTCTTTTCTTAGACTCCGGTTATATTTTCAAGGGCTAAACAGTTGATCCGTGGATAATACTGTTAACTTTCCACTGCCTAGAATAGTATCTATCCATACTTGATTGATTCCTCGCTCAACAAAGTCACAATTAACGTGACCGTGAACTACTGCATCAATACCTTTTATCGGTTTCGCTGTTTTTGTGAGCGCTCGCTTGTATTGATGGACCGGCCATAGGTAGTCATCCCAGATCACTATATGCTGCTCCATTCAGCAGGCGCTTCAGCATGTATAATTCCAACAGATCCCTTACAGGTTTCGACGGTTATTGCGAGAGGCATATTGCATCGGATTATATCTGCATATGATTCCATCTCATCCGCTGAGAGTGGTTTGACCCATTGACCACCATGCTTAATATGTAACTGCTTGGCTTGTGGATCTTTGATGCTCTTTAAAAATATATCTTCATGATTACCTATGACGGAGAAAAACCAGGGCTTTAACGACAGACCTAGACACGAGGCAGAATCCGGACCTCTATCAATTAAATCGCCTACTGCAAACAGTCTATCTTTTTTGTAATCAAAACCAATTCGGCTAAGCGTTTGATGCAATAAACTGTGCTCGCCATGCAGATCACCGACGAAATAATCTGTCCCTGAATTATTTATCGGGATGTGGCGATGTTGGATCATAGGAGGGCTCCAAAAGTGCGTTCTTCAGTATCAAGGTCATGCCAATCATGATAGATGAAAGCTGCATAGTACGGGATACCCCATCATCAATTAGTGTTTACTGTTTTGATTTTCGATTCAAGGGAATTGGAGTAGTAGACTTGCCTGCGATTCCTGTATGGGGTGTTCGGCGTCAACTATGATGGCCGTCCCTAGGCTTGTCATAGGCATTAAGTGAGGCTGCGCCGCGAAGTCGAAGATTATCTTGGGGTAGTGATGCTCATCCGAGGCGCGTATGCTGCGCTAATGACTAGGGGGTTAAGTGCTGAGCCTGACTATTTTCTATCAAGTTCCTTGCTCAGTGGGCCCCTTTACATTGAACAAGAAAAAACTGATAACTTTTTGATATTTAAGAAAAATGCTTTATGATTGCACTAAAGGAATGAATAACGGTAAGAGTATGGATGCTTCTTTTGTCAGTCGGCATTGTTATCATGCGCTCTTCAAATTATTGATTTATAAAACCATACTCCGAAAGTCTTAGTATTTTTCTTCTTCTTCTTGAAAGAGTCGAAGAATTATAAGGCCTTGGTCTATAAAAATAGGTGTTATGCATTTTGGAGAAAATAGTGGTATCTGATAATTTCGTTAATGATGTGAAAGTATTTTTCGATTCAATAAGGAATATTGGTATTTGTGCAGCATTAACATTGGGTCTACCATTTATAGAAAAAACGATGCCTCTTATTTTTTGTAACAGCAATGCTCTTAAGTTTACAGCTGTTTCTTTTTCTATTGGAGTCATACTTGGTCTTTATGTTTTTAACCTAATCTGGCTATTTAAAAGCCTAAAAAGTAAAGGGTCATCTAAGTTTTCGTATGCAATTAGTTCAATTGTTATTATGTCGCTAATAACATTAGCCATTGGGAGCACTGCATTTATTGAAGTATGGGGCAACTTATATTGATATTATAACGAATAAGGAGAAGTCTCCCCCCTCTCCACAAAAAAATGTGTCCTCCGCGGGATGCAGCAAAGCTGGACGCCCTTTGCTTGGAGTTGAGGCTGTCAGATTAGTCTCACAGCCTTTGGTCTTCGGGCACGCGGTAGGCTAAAATCGAGTAAAGAACTTTACTGCGCAGGATGCAACGGATGGCACGTTATAAACACTACGATTACCAGCAAACCAAGATGATCCCGCTGCGTTTTACAGACCAGGCCCAGCCCGGCACCTTTGAATATACCCTCAACCATGTCGTCGAGAATGAATTAGGCCTTGGTGTGTTTAAATCCCGATATCGAAATGACGACAACGGAGCGCCGGCTTGCTATCCCGCCGTCCTACCCGAGATTGTGTTATTTGCATAGTCGCGTGGCATCACCTCCAATCGTAAATAGGAAATTATAATGACGAAGGTATTATTGGAAGAAATTTCAGAGTGGAAATTAGAGGCGAAATTGGAAAGCAGTCGTCGCTACTTCTATCATACTAGGGTTGTAGATAGGCTCACAAACGGAAAGAGATCGTATGTAATAGGACGAAAGGGAACCGGAAAAACTGCTGTCTGCGAACATATATCGAATCTTGAGAACGATATAGTGTTTACTCAAAAGCTATCCTTCAAAAATTTTCCATTCAATGTTTTGTATGAACAAGTGGACAAAGGGTTTACGGCTCCGAACCAGTATATAACTATATGGAAATATTTAATTTATACCACAATATGTAAAATGCTCGTGCGAAATAAAAAAGTTGATACTGAAAGTCGAATTGAGCTGAACAAAGTTTTCAATGAGGATTTATCAACAGCTTTCCCTAAGGCTGTAACAAAATGGACAGCACTTAAATTTGATATGCAAATTTTGGGGAATGGAGTTGGCGTTGGTGCGGATCGAGATGTTTTCGAAGGTGTGGATATGCCAATCTCAGATAGAGTTTCATTTCTTGAAAACTACATAAAAGGCAAGCTTGGCGGAGAAAGTTACTTAGTAATGTTTGATGAATTAGATGAGGACTATAAAAATATAATAGAGGCAGAAAATCATAAAAAATACACGCAACTATTAACAAGCCTATTCAAAGCTGTTCAGGATGTCAGAGCATTTTTTAAAAGTAGAAAAGTTTATCCAATAGTTTTTCTTAGAGATGATATTTATAGTCTTCTAGAGGATCCAGATAAGAACAAGTGGTCGGATTATATGGTGGAGCTGGAATGGAATAAGGATAGCTTGAAAAATCTTTTGGCCTTCAGGCTATCTCGTGCGCAAAACCCCGATAGTAGTACAAAATCATTTGCACTGATGTGGGGGAGCGTATTTGAGGGGGGCGAAGTAAGGTATGGTGATCGAGGGAACAAGTCTATGCCCATTTTCGACTATATTACTCGAAGCACTCAAAATAGACCTAGGGACTACATCCAATATCTACAGCTTTGTGCCAATCAAGCACTAGAAAAAGGCAAAGTTAAAATTAATCCATCTATTGTTAAAGGGGAGAGTTATGCATTTTCAAACTACCTCAGATCAGAGATGGAGGATGAAATACACGGTGCGATACCAGAAATAAAGTTAATACTTAATTTGTTTACGAAATTGAGGAAGCAGACTTTATCTATTGCGGAGTTCAAAGAATTGTACGAAAGCGAGGTTGCTTCAGGAAATATTCCAAAAAGAGACTATCAATTCATTCTAGAGATGTTGTTCATGTTTAGTGTTATAGGAAATGTCGCAAAACAAGAGAACCATCATATATTCCGATATCAAAACAAGCAGTCTCGACTGAATATGAGCGAGCGCATTTGTGTACATAGAGGCTTGTATCGTGCCCTTCAAATATTTTAAACCACACAAGGGCATTAATTTTATCGCTTTACTCTGCGTTCCAGGCAGCAAATTATTGCGGCATTATACGTCAGAAGTACTATGCAACTAACTATCAAATTGCTATCTGGTTTAGCTCTACTAGTTTCTTTAGGATGACTATATTATTCCGAACCAAATTCTGAGCCATTGTTGACTACGGTTGGTAGCAATACAAAATTATTTCAATCAGCTGGTTAATGAAAAACTAATTAAAATTTCTGGCGATGACGTTGAATATATAAGCTAATAAAGCATTTTATTTTACCTAATTCAGTTGTCGGTGCATGCGTCATCAGTTCCTCATTTTTTATAGCATGAGGATACTATAACCTGAAACAAATCAACATGTATTGGGTGAGTGGCGTTAGAGAAGACGAGGGTAGGATTTGAGTAGGGGCAATGCCTCAAATCAACCGGGGCCTAGCGTGAGCAGACGAGAGCTAGGGCCGTCGTAGTGTAATTAAACAACCGTTATGAATACTTAAGGAAAATACATGCGCATCATCGATGAGATTTTAAAACAGGTTAAAGAACATAAGCACAGCAGAAGCTCTGAAGTTTTAGCCGGTGCTGTGTTAAGCGCCTGTGGCCTGCCCTGTAAGGCTTTCACGCTACTTTCAGTTTCGACGCGTCTCGATGCGCAAGGAAAGACACTAGTAGCAGAATTAATGAATATTGCACAGCAACCTGATTTTTCAAACGCAGATCAAGACGCCGCAATTGTAAAAATAAAAGAATTGATGCCTCACTTGCTGGAATGATCAATAATTCCGCTTTTGTGTAACTTTAAAAAAATAACAAAAAGTGGTTGGGGGGGGACTTTTGTTGCAGATATACGTTGTAAAAAACCGTATATTTTGAGTGGTGCATGAAAAATTAACAACGTGATAAGTTGATAACTATGACTAAAGAGCTGTTTATTAATGATGCGGTGTGGGCGGAAGCATTGGCTTACTATGGGTCAGAGCAGGCGGCCAAGAATTGGCTTATGACGCCGATACTTTCTTTGGGTGCTCAATCACCAGCCGAATACTGCAAAAGTCACCTTGATGGTAATGAGAAGGTTATAGAGCTATTAAATCAACTAAAGCACGGTATGACTGCATAATGGCTAATCCGGCTGTCTCGTTAGCTTTAGGAGGCGAAATGGATTGCTACGTAAAAGGGTACTTTTATTTACTTACCTCTGAATTAACATCAGTAAAGGCAAGAACTGTACTTACAATATCGAAGGAGAAAATAGAGGATGACACAAACCTATCATATGATTTACTTGTCGTTATGATGAATCCTGGATGCTCTACACCTAAAAGTCCCGCTAACTGGAATGATAAGCCAATTCATAACATGGGAGATTTGTCTGAAGCCGTTCCTGATGATACACAGTTTCAAATCATGAAAGTAATGAATAAAACAGGCTACAAGAATGCTATTATATTAAACTTATCTGATGTATGCGAAACGGATTCGAAAATATTTGCTAAAAGCGTTAGCGGTATAGAGTATTCAGGGGTAGTAAATCACTCCATTTTTTCTGACGCTAGAAGTGAAGAGCTATCAATGATTCTTAGTCATTTTAAAGGCAACACTGTTATCTTGGCTTCCGGTGTTAATTTCAAATTACGCTACTTAACTAGGCAAATGCTTAGCAAACTAAAGTACCCAAATTTAATTTCAAAACCCCATGAAAATGGACAGTTTTACCATCCTCTTCCTAGAGGGGGTAAAGAGGCTTGGGTAAAATATATTGTTGATAGGCTTGAAATTTAACACATTCGAGCCATATCAAGTAAATAAGCTAAAGTAGCTCTTATCGGCCACGTCAGCGGCCAGTTATAAAACCATTAGCAAGGCCGTGTCGGCTGTTAATTTCACTTACAGCAAACATACCAGGGGCACATCGACTGCAAGGATGCCGGAGATAGAGAGGCGCAGGAAGCCAGAGCCGAGACATTCATCAGTTAACTTAGGCTGCCCTGACCAGTTAGTTTCAGTCCAGTGTAAGCCCACTTGTTGTAGAATTTAAAGTAGTTTCATGCTTCGTCATTCCTTACTTCAAGGTTGTCTTCGTTTTAAATACACCAATACACATTGACCTTTAAAGAAAGTAGTTTAAGATCATGCTAAAGGAATGAATAACAGTAAGAGCATGGAGGCTTCTTTTGTCGATTGATACTACTCTCATGCGCTTTTCAAATTTTTGATTTTTAAAACTATATGCTGAAATTGTTAGTGTTTTGTCCTTGTGATGGGTGAAAATAATTATAAGGCCACGGTCTTTATAATTAGCTGTTAGCTACTTTGTGCATATCTCTACTGAAGGTTGCAAATGAACAGTTTAGTAGTACGAAAAAATATTGATTTACCTGCACTGCCAGATACAGTCCTACCAGCTATTGCTCAATTAACTACCGCGTTAGGGATTCCTCGTGATGTTTTGGCAAGTGCAGAAGAAATTGAATATGCTTGGCGTGACTTACCTAGAGAATTAAGGGAAATACCAGATGATTTACGTGGTGAACTTGTAGCAAGGATGTGCGTAGCTGTTAGTGCAGGGCTTTTCGATGGCGCAATGAATTATATTTGGAATGCCTCAGTTCTACATTTACGGCAAAAAATAAGAAATTTTGGTCTGGCTGTAGTTGCCCAAATAATTCAAAATGACTTTGAAGAAAAGAATTTATTAGAGTTACAAGATAGTCGATTATTGGATTTGTGTCTTAAATTGAATATCATCAATGAAGACGGTTTTTTCTTTTTAGACCAATGCAGAGATGTACGTAATAATTTTTCTGCCGCCCACCCTACTATGGGAAGTGTAAATGATCGTGAATTTACAATATTTCTAAATAGATGTGTTCGCTATGCCTTAGCTGATTCATCATCACCAACCGGTGTTAATATCGGATCATTTATTTCAGCGGTTAAGGGTACTAGATTTAATGATCACCAATGTCAAATTTGGATACAACGATTAACAGATACACATGCTGCGCAACGACAATTATTATTAAATATGATTCATGGAGTATATTGTGATCCTGCAACCGCCGAACCCGCGCGACTTAATTCTCTTGATATTTGCTGTGGCTTAAAAGGGAGTCTGACAGCATCGATTAAGTCTGAACTAATTAATAACCATTCAGATTATATCGCTAAAGGCTTAGAAGATAAGCACACAGCTTCATTGCAATTTTTTGAAAAATTAGGCTATTTGAGCTTATTAAATGAATCTGAATTACATGTTGTGCTATCGAGAGCGATAGATCGACTATGGAATGCACATAATGGAATGAATAATTTTTATAATGAACCTCCATTTGCAGAGAGGTTATTGGAGCTATCACAACAGAGTGCTATTCCAGAAACAATTCAAGATCATTTCGTACAAACAATCGCTGTTTGCCGAGTAGGTAATGGGTATGGGGTCGCTGATGCAGCAATTCCATATTACAATCAGCTAATACAAGGATTCTCACCAAGAGAGATAGCTACACTTATTCGTTCGGCTATCGGAAAAACATCTTATCTTGGCCGTAAAATTTTAACAAATGGAAGCTGTAGAACAAATTTCAAGGAGGCTTTACTGCTTATTGATCCAGCAAGTATCCCCAGTGGTGTGAAAACTGATTATGACACTTTGATCAGCTAAGCTAAATATATTGCTTTTAAATTGTTGCCAACCAGTTGCTGAACGCGGACTCGAAAAAATTCTTACGGAGTTACTCAGGTGTCATTTCATCAAACTATATATTTAGATAAAGAGTTTATTTCTGACCTATACGAAGAAAGCACAGGTCAGTCACCTTGTGTAAACATAACGAAAGCTGAAAGTGCAAATGCAGGTATCAAAGCTTTATTTTTAAGGGCGGCGGTTAGTTCAACAGAAAGTAAAAGTTATAAAATATCGACATCTAAAATGCTTAAAGAGTTACAAGAAGAGTTAAATGAATATGAAAAACTGGGCTATAAAATTGAAGAGAAGATAGGGTATAGCTCGAAATATTTTTGGGTGTCGGGCTCAATGTCTGTTGAAACAACAACCGTTTCTAGTCGAAAGGAAAATGTTAAAATTGATAGTTCAGGCGTCTCAACAGAAAATGTCGGAGAGCCTCAGATAAAAGGGATAGAAAGTTATTTTTGCATTGAAGATATTAATGGAAATGTCTTTCCATTAATATCCAGCTCTGAATATTTCACATCAAGCCTTTTAGATCTTATTAACCTTGCTGGGACTGTTATTCAGGCTGTGAATTTTAACGTCGAAGCGTTAATTCGAATTTTACCTGCAAGAACTTCATTCAACGGTTGGGTTGCAATCCCTTTAATTATTCGTGAATCCAGTAGTTAACAAGTGACCGCATCACAAGGTTGATCCCTTGCCATTCGCTTCTAGGTATCATCTAATAACGACATAGAATCTCTATGTATGGAGGCCTTCCTACAGAGGATTTTCGCCTGATTAGATTATGCCCATGCTGGGCCGCCAACTCGCCATTTTGGCTTTTTTCTGGCGTCCCATGCTACAAGTGTCAGAGATAAACAAGGAGAAATGTCAATGGCTCTTTCAGACGATGATAAGAAAGATATACAAGAATATCTTCATAAATATCTTAGAGTTAAAGTAATCGCTCTATTTGGTTTAATTGGACTTGGTACTATTGTGGCAATACTTACTGCGGGCTGGAACGCGGCAGAGAAGGCAGCAGAAGCAATAGCAGAAAACCCTTCTCGTATAGCCGATGAGTTATCAAAGATACCCGAGTTTTCTGATGTTATTGCCATGAAAGCTACGGGGGTTCCTGTCGGTTCAATCATGCCTTTTGGTGGCGAAATAACTACAGATGTTCGTAATAAATTGCACGAACTAGGGTGGCTCCCTTGTACTGGAGAGCCAGTAAGCAGAAATGAATTCAAGGAGTTATTTTCTGTAATTGGTACAGCTTGGGGGGCACCCGGTTCGTTATCATACAATCTTCCTGATCTTAGAGGCCGGTTCATTCGTGGTGTTGATGGTAATTCCGGACAAGACCTAGAGTCGACTAAAAGAGTGTCATCAAATAAAGGTGGGAATTCAGGAAACATGGTTGGCAGTTATCAAAACGAATCAACACGTATGCCTACTAATTCTTGGGATATTTCTGATGGGAGCCATACCCATACAACAAACGGAAAACCATGGATTGCGGGTGCATCGAAAGAAGGGTCATTTCCCTCGGGTACTGAGCATCCATTAAGTACACCTTCGATAACAGGAGGATCTCATGGTCATAGCATTAACGGCGGTGATGCTGAAACTAGACCTAAGAATGTTTATGTAAACTGGTTGATTAGATTTAAAGGGCCCACAGTTCAGTCAAATTAAGGCGGATCACAATAGCTGAAATGGTCGCTTAGCTCGGGGATGTTCGTTGGCACCAGTACAAGGCTTTCCGTTAGCCTTGTACTGGCATTGTTCCTTGTTCATGCCAGCATGAATCTACAATTCCAGCGTAATACCGTTTACTTTCAGCCATTCCTTTCGCGCTGCATAATCCGGCAGTACCCGTTCCACTTCTTTCCAGAATTTAGCCGAGTGATCGTGGTGGATCAGATGGCAGAGTTCATGAATGACGATGTAATCGCAGATTCGATTCGGTGCCATGATGATCTTCCAATTAAACAGCACGGCTCCTTTAGCGGAACAGCTTCCCCAGCGTGATTTGAAGGTTTGAATTCCGATAGAGTGTGGCTCAACGCCTACGATTTTGGCGTAACGATGCGCTTTTTCTTGTAGTTTGGTTTCAGCGTGCGTCCTATACCACCGTACAAGCGCGTTACGCACCATATGGGATTCATCTATGCCAGAGGGTAGGCTGGCAATTAAATACCCCTGTATGAGCTTTACAGGGGCGAATGGGGCGCGCTCTACTTTTAGTCTGTAGTTGCGACCCAAATAAGAAAACGATTCGCCGGAGACGAATTCTTTTTGGCTCACGGGCATCGCTTCGCGATAAAGAACCAGTTTCTCGTTGATCCAGCGTTGTTTATCTTTGAGCAGTTTTTCAATGCGTTCTCGCGGTAAATCTTTGGGTACCACTACCGATACCGTGCCTTCTTCCACTCTCAGGTCAGCTGATTTAATGCGGTGGGTGCGTATGATTTCAGCAATGAATCCTTTGCAGTGAATGTATTCAAAGTTTGTCGCTTGTCTGATCATGTTCTGAATGCTCTAGGATAAGATCGGAAAATTTGAATAAAATCGATCTTAGCTCTTCAAATCCTAACTCTGTTTCCCAAGTTTTTTCTCCACTACGAGGTTGAGTGTTCCAAATCTTAAGTGTATCCAGCTTACTTTCACTATCTGCGGTAAATGCAATATTACAGTGAGCGACCCCGTTTCTTAATAGCCGGATAAGATCTTTTAAATCATTAGGTTGAGTGCCATTTATCGTTTGTGGGACAACCCACCCTTGATCTTTTAGCTTGTCTAATGAAGTCGTTGGTATGCTATTAATGTAATTCTCGTGTGGGAGAACTAGTAGACCGAGGCAACTATTGATCAGATGAGTGATCTCGTAGACCTCGTTGCCTTCTTTCTTCCCTTGTTCAATATACTCAAGATTTTTTCGTGTTCGTTTAGCGAAGTCTCGAACTACGTTCTCATAATCCATAATTAATACCCTTATCCAAACTTCACTTTAGCCAGTTCCATAAAGCGATCCATGACCGCTTTACGCAAATCTTTATCATCAAAGTTGCTGTCCACGATGGTGCGCTTTATCTTTTTCTGTACGCCTCTTACGGCATCCTCTTTTTGGAAGAAATCAACGATACCGGTTGCGTCATCCAGCATCTCAACCAGCGCTTGAGTGATGGCTTTAATTTCATCATGCGTCGTTTCATCTAGCAGTTCATCCCCCCGTATGCGGGCCACTTCTGCCATCAGGATATTATAGAACGCGTACTCGGTTTCAGATAAGCCTAACTCTTGCGCGGCTTGCTGGTGTTCTACCTTGATGGTGTCCATCATGCTAAATAACAGATCTAGCTGTTGATCCCACTTGCCTGCTGTTTTCTCGATGATATCGCGTAGGCGTAGACTGAGTGACTTGTAGTACTCAGGATCTTCATCCAGATTGATGGTGATATGGTGCTTAATCGCGCTCTCAATCTCCGATGCTTTGGACTCGTCCGATTGAATGCCATTGAGGTGGTCTTTAAAGTTGGCTGCCAGCAAGTCTATCGGCGGAATCTTGGGATCAACACCGGTACTTAAAATATGTTCATCGACCAGTTGGCGGACTTTTTCACCCGCATCGCTGATATCCAGTTGCTCATCACGGTAACGCAATCGGGCAGCATTATTAACCTTACCCAATAGCTTTAAATCTGCGATGAACGGAGCCGCCGCTTTATCGGGGAGGACGATGTTCATCTGTTTAGCAAAACGCTTAAAGGCCACTTCGAATTGAGCGCGAATGTCTTCGTCTTTCAGCACGGCTACGTAATCATCTACATCGTTTGATGCTACATCTTTGAAAAACGATGTCGCCCGTGTTTGACAGGCTTTAAGTTTGGGTATCTCATCTTTTAGCGTGTGGTAAGTGCCTGCTACATCGTCACTACTAAACAGTTCCAGTGCTTCGGTGAGGTGATCAGATAGCCCGTAATAATCCACCACGTAACCGCAATCTTTACCCTTATAGGTACGATTGACACGTGCGATGGCCTGCATCAATGTGTGCTCTTTGAGCGAGCGGTCGATATACATCACCTGGCAATTAGGTGCATCAAAGCCGGTCAGCAGCATATCTTTAACAATCAGGATCGCGGTCGGGTTTTCACTCAGTGGCTTAGTGAAGTCTTTAATCGTCTGCTTCTGTTTGGTTTTATCGGTGTATTGGGCAATCTCAGGCACGTCGTTATGATTGCCTGAGATAATCACCTCCGATGGTGGGGCGCCCAGTTCGTCCAGGGTCTTCTTAAAGACGGTTGCCGCGTGGCGACTCCCGACCACAATCATGGCTTTAAAACCGTCGGGCTGGATATACTCTCGGTAATGTTTGATCAGATCAAGGCAGACCCAGCGAATGCGGGCAGGCGCTTCACGTACGGCTTTCTCGACACCATACTTTCTTTTAATCTCTCGCTTCTCTTCGGCTGATTTATCCGCAAAATACTCATCAAACAGCGCATCGAGTGAATCGCCCGCCACCTGTGTTTTAACTTGCCGACCTTCGTAGATGATACGTACGGTTGCACCATCTTCTACGGCCTCATTGATTTTGTATTGATCAATATAGCCGCCAAAGGCATCTCCCATCTTCTGGGTTTTTAACAGCGGCGTGCCTGTAAAGCCAATCTTGGGCGCATTGGGTAATGCCGTGTTGATGGTCATGGCCAGACCGCCAAACTGCGTACGGTGCGCCTCATCGGCCAGTACGATGATCTTATCACTTGGGTTCAGATCCGAAAATCCGCCTTCTTTCTCGGCGTCCTGAAATTTTTGAACCATCGCCGTGACGATATCTGAGGTGTCTTTCTTCAGCAGGGTTTTAAGCTCTGCCACTGAACCCGCGTTATAGACGGTCTCCCCCTGAGCATCCCTAAAGGTGGTAGACAGTTGAGCATCCAACTGTGTTCTGTCGGTAATAAAAACCAGTTTATATTGCTGTAGCTCGGGATCACGGCGCATCTTCACCGCCAGCATCACCATCGTGAGTGATTTACCCGACCCTTGGGTATGCCAGATAACCCCGGATCTCTCTTTACGATCTTTGCCGTTTTTAAGGCGTTGAATCACCTTATTGACCGCGCGAAATTGCTGATAGCGCGCCACCTTTTTGATCAGGCGGCCATCGATAGGCTCGTAGAGTATAAAGTTCTGAATCAGATCAAGAAACGCTTCTGGGTTGAACATACCGGCCAGTAAGCGTTGTTGTGCGGTGATATTGGGTGTGTTCTGGGTTGTCGCTTGTCCTGCTAATGTCACTGCTTGTGCCAGGTAGGCAGGTGAGGGGGCGTCGGACACCTTATGTTCAGGCTCGCTCATGGCGAGTAGATCCTTATCCGTCCACGGGTACGCGTCTTTCCATTCACCGTAATGGGTACTAGAAGAACTGATGGTGCCGACTTTTGCGCCGTCACGGGCCGTGGATACCATCAACTGGTTATACCAAAAGAGTTTCTCGGCCCCTTCATCTTCATGCGGATAACGTAGATTAGAATAACGGCGCAACTGGTTGATGCCTTCCGATACAGGGTTGGTGATATAAGGCGACTTGCACTCAATCACCGCCAGCGGTAGACCGTTCACAAAGCAGATAATATCCGGGATGATCTTCTGATTTACACCCTGTACATTGAACTGATTGGTGCAGAGGTATTCGTTATTCTCAGGATGATCAAAATCGATCATCTTAACTGTTTGGCCTTTCCGCCCTTTACCCAGATCCTGCTCCACTGACTGATAGTTCACCAGTGTTTTATAGATCAGATGGTTGGCTTCCATTAGGGTGGCAACCTGTGGGTGGGTGATCTCCCGCATTACTTTGCGCAGATTTTCATCACTGATCCATGGGTTAATGCGCCTAATGGCTGCTTCTAAACGCTTTACCAATACAACA
Organism: Neptunomonas qingdaonensis; assembly: GCF_900113275.1. GTDB lineage: Bacteria > Pseudomonadota > Gammaproteobacteria > Pseudomonadales > Balneatricaceae > Neptunomonas > Neptunomonas qingdaonensis. The sequence continues at coordinate 15,468 of NZ_FOOU01000006.1, read as the reverse complement.
TCACTGTTATACACGCGTTCCGCTGCTACCGCCTCCGGAGCCAGCCCTACACCGTTGGTAGCGCCTGCGGCGGGTGCCAGTAGGGCACCGGGTAAATAGGTCCAGCCCAGCTGCTGTAGCTGACTAATCGCGGGTCCTTCAACCTTATCGTGTTCATCCTGATTCATTGATCACTCCCCCCAGTGCTTATCTCTGAGAAGATCCGCAATCTCTGCGCAATCTGGCATCGAATTCTTATCTAAGATATTACTCAAATCGAAGAACTTGGAGCCTATAAGACCTCCTTTGCTGCTCTTGATGAAATCAGTTGAGAAGAATTTATCTACGATAAAAAAATTGTGATTTTGAGATATATTCCAACCCAGCTGCTTCTGAGTATCATCTATCATGGTTGCAATGCGAGATTTGTCTTCATCTGTAATATCACTCCCCGAGATGCAAACAGCGGAACTAAAATGTTGTGACTGGGGCTCATAATTAGCGCTGACGACTTTCAATAGTTTCCCTATTCCACGGATAGATTTTTGCTTATATAACCCTATATAGCTATGGGGGGAAAAGCCTCTGCTTGCTGGGGCGAAATAGATACCATGTTCAAAGTTTTCATTGAAGGAGTCACCCGTTGGCACAGCACGCATTTCCGACTCATGCTTGGCTAGAAGGTATTCTGATACGCAAAAAGCACGATAGTCATCCAGCACTTCCTTCATGGTGAAATCATGGTCGGCTAAGATATCATCTAAAACTGTTATAATTTCTTTGAAAGTGACAGCGCAATAACGAACATCAGTTTGATGAGCCTTATTGTGCTCAGAAACAGCGTGCTGAATAGTTTGATCAAAACTATCAATCGGTGTACTTGGATTGATCAGTAATAACACTTGTATTTCTTCGTTAGCAAAGCCGTCTAAATGGCGAATTAGCTGATCTGTATACTGATTATCGTAAAGCTTTGTTTCAATCAGCACTTTCATGCTGCGCTGGACAATAGCGCCATCTGGAATGCTGCTACGAGAAGAATTTCCCTGCTGTTGTGTAAATGACGGGCCAATGTCGCAGCTGATTTCAACATCACTGAGTAACGTGTTTATAAAAGCTTCGAAGCGATGGGGGTTGTCGTTGTAAAGTCTTGAAAGCAACAGCAATGTATTATTGGTAATCACATTTTCTTTCTGTTGATACCGTTGAAAATAGTGAACTTTACTCACAAATGAATTCCTTTTCCGTGTTATCAGTTTCTTACGTCGTTTTACGACAAACTTGATTTTTTAGGGTTATTTTACTTCAGAGGCCGAACGCGCTATAGCCTGCCGCATTACTAGCTTCTCCCTCTTGCAACTGACTAATGGCTGGTCCTTCAACCTTGTTATATTCATCCTGATTCATTGTCTTAGCTATCCACGTTTACGCGTACTTTACCGGTGAGGAGGTCTTGCATAAGGGCTTTTTTGGTCTTGATTAGTTGCTTATGCTTAGCACTAATCGCTTTTATTCGATCAGTAATTGATTCAATTACATTGGAGATCGCTATCTGCTCTTTGAAAGTGGGTAGTATTATATCCAACTCCCGTTGTGCAGTGATAGGGACTTGATTTCGTGTAGTCTGACCCATAACCGATTGCAGTTGCGAAACAAATGCCGTGGATTGGAAGTAGTAGAAAAGGTATTTATTTAGCAGCTTGTTCGGATCTGTGCGGTAATAAGTCGTTGACGTACTTGCGATAACTTCTGATTTTTCTTGAGGTATGATTGCTGTTCTCCCAATTGTTGCATTGTGCGTTAGGATTACATCCCCTCCAATTGCTGGCCTGATTCTCATTTGGTCTGCGCTTTGTTGACTTAGATGGGGGCAGACCTTGAAATTGATTTCTCCCAGCTCGGAAATATGGGACGCGGCGATATACGGTACGCCTTCTTTTAAAAACTCTTGTGCCCTAGGGTATTGTGAACCGTGATTTCCATCCTGTAGCTTTTCTAGGATTCCTTTCTTGAGTAATTCTTGCGAAGTAAATACTTCCCACTCTTTTGGGATAATCCCAACAGGCGAATCCTTAAACTCCGTATGCCCAATACCCTTGGTCAGCAGCTCCTGCATCATGCCGGTTTTCAGGTCTTTCAGCTTGTTGATCTGGGCCTGTGTTTTATCGATCACGTCATCTGCTGAGGTGAGGATGGCGGCGATTTTTTTTTGTTCGCACTTATCAGGAGTGAGTACCTTCAAATTCATTATTGCAGAAAGACTAAGAGACTTTTGGCTTGACCCGCCAACTGTGTCTTCTATCTGTTCATTGATATTCCTGGTTTGCAAAAAATGATAAAGATAGTCTGGATCGATCGATATAGGATTTATTACAACGGTATTCTGACCTAAACAAAAAGCTTGCTTTGCTTTGACGATTGAACATCGACCATAGCTACCAACTCTGGTCATCAGTAAATCATTATGCGTTGGTGCATACTTCTTTGTAAAAGCTTTAAATACTTCTTTAGACACTAATGCAGTGTTCTCCAGAGTAAGCTTTCCACCTTTAATATCCCCAATCCGAACCATTGGATAACCGCTTTCGGAAAAGGAAGGTGTTTGGTGGGCGGAATCAATTACATTGGTAATTGTATTCAGTTTATGACTTTTCCAACCTTCTGGAACCGTATCACTCATATCCCAGCTCCTTCAGATAGCCTTTCATCACGACTTCCGCGACCACGACTTGCTCATCCAGCTCCTTTAACGATACTTTGTATTTATCCCACCAACGTTCCAACTGAATGATAATGGCGGCTTCTGTCTCACCTGCAACTTCACGGATCTTCTCTTTGCTGTCGATCTCTGGTTTAAAGTCGTAGTAGTCAGCATCGCGTCGGTTAAATACCGTGTTTAAGTCAAAGTCGATAAGGATCTCGTCTTTTATATACGGGCTTTCGACTTCACGTACCGGTACGCCGCCCTGCAAAATGGCGCGCACATCATAGATTTCAGGCGGTAGTGAGGTATCCGCATAACGGCGGATATTCAGGTTAAATTCGTTGTCTCTGATCTCGGCCAGTGTGGCGACTCTGGAGTAGCGATTAATCTCTTCGTAATTATCGAAAGTGGAAACGATCTTTTCGATATCTTGAGGGCGTAGGGTGTTCTGGTTTTTACCCTCCTGGTACTCCAGCTCACTGTTGATAAACAACACCTTGCCTTTACGTACATCCGGTTTGACTTTGTTGATGATCAGAAGGCAGGCGGGGATACCGGTGCCGTAAAACAGGCCTGCGGGTAATCCAACAACCGCTTCGAGCAAATCATCTTCAAGTATTCCTTTACGGATTAGCTTTTCGCTGGAGCCTCTGAACAGTACGCCGTGTGGCATGACAACGCCCATCATGCCTTCGGCATTAAGCGAAGCGATCATATGCTGCACAAATGCCAGATCACCCGCATCTTTGGGAGGAGTACCGTAGGGGAAACGGCCATAACCATCGCTATCGGCTTTGTCTTTACCCCATTTTTTAAGAGAAAAGGGCGGGTTGGCAATGACTCGGTCGAAGTGCATCAACTCACCTTGTTGGGTGTGCTGAGGATCGCGTAAGGTATCGCCTTTACGGATATCGGCATTAATCACGCCGTGCAAGAACATGTTCATCTTGCAGATCGCCCACGTATTCAGGTTCATCTCCTGCCCGTAAAGCGATAGGTTAGCCGGGTTTTCACCATGCGCCGCCAGATAGTTACGGGTTTGTACCAGCATCCCGCCCGAACCGGCGGTGGGATCATAAATACGCTGACCTGCATGGGGTTTTAACAGCGATACTAATAACTGTACGACTTCACTGGGCGTGTAAAATTCGCCCCCTTTTTTACCGGCAGAGTCGGCAAACATCTTGATCAGGTATTCATACGCCGTACCGAGCAAGTCAGGACGTTCAAAATCGCTGTTACGCAAGCGGTACTGGCTAAAGTGTGAGAGTAGATCGCGCAGTTTTTTATCGCTGAGCTTGTTCTTGATGTTGAAATCAATAGAGACCAGTACACCTTCCAGGCTGGGGTTTTGTTCCTCAATCGCTTCGGTCGCTTTATTCAGTTCAGCGCCAATATCATGCTTCAGATCTTTCAGTCGATCCCAACGCGCTATCTCCGGTATATAAAAGGTGCTGTCGTACTCATCTTCATCATCGGCCAGCTCCAGCGCCTGTCCACGACTTTTGCCTTTCTCGATGTAGTAGGTAACGACTTTTTCCATCTCGTCATCGAATGAGTCCGACAACCGCTTTAAGAACATCATGCCGAAGATGTAATCCTTAAACTCAGCGGCATCCATGTTGCCGCGCAGGATATCAGCGGTTTCCCACAATAGTGATTCAAGTTGTTGCAGGGTTAAAATTTTAGGCAGTGTCATGATACGGGAGAAGTCCTTTTGTCAGGCGTATTGAGGAAAGAAGATACTACGCCCTGATACTAGATGCTAAAACGATAGAGTGTAGCTGAATACCTTCAGCAAAATAATAGATAAGCGATGCTTTTGATCCTCATTCATCTGTTTAATTAAATGTATCGGATAAAGCGACTGAGATTACCGCCTGAAATTTGCCAGCAAATGGTTAGAAATGTCCCTCTTATGTACCGGCAGTGCCTAGCTTTTTTTGCGACCCAAAAGATCAGGCTTTATTTATGGTAATGGATCAAATTTTTATAAATTAAACTTACTTCTGTTGGCTGCAATTTAATAGGATTTAGTGTGTTGCGCATGCTGACGATCCCTTAGGCGCGCGCCAATGGATCGCCGGTTTTTTATGCAGGGACGACAGTTACCCTTGCTGTCATTGATTATGCTGGAGCATCTGCGATTAATCACTCCTCGGGTTTTGTAATGGTGTCTACACTTCTAGGATCTCGGGGGTTGATCAAGTCTCGCAGTTTAAATTCGAAGCCATGCCAGCCTTCGCGTTCAGCGAGACGACAGACGGCCATCCATCGAAGGTTGGCCATCGTAAGCTGGCTTTCAAGATTGGCGTTTTGCTTTTCCAGGCGTCGAATCCGCTGCTCGAGTGTAAGCCGCTCTTTCCTTTTTGCTGTGAGCGGTTGATCGCCAAGTTTCTTCAGGCTACCTCGTACTTCGGTATACCGGTCATGAAATTTAGCATTGTTATTAAGGGTCTGGCGGGTTACGCCTACCTCCTTGGCTAAGTTAGCTAGGGTTAATTTAATGTGGATCACGCTTTCATGCCGACGCTCAAAGCGGTCGAGTAGTTCCATGGCTGTTTTAAACCATCTCGGATCACGTTTCATTACCGTGCCTCTGAAGGGTCAAATAAATTAACTGCATGAATTCGGTTTACACTGGCCACTTGGCGTAACTGTGTTCCGTGGCGATCTTTGTGATTACCTGCACTTTTGGTTAGATAAGCCTGTAGGGCTGCTTCACAGCCATGAATTATTTCCACTTGATGTTTGACGTGCATGGCGAGCATAGAATGCCCCCGCTCGGGGTTCCAATCCATTTCTAAATCCGCCAGCGTTTCTGCGACAAGCTCAGGGCTGGTTAAGCGCTCAAGAGCTGAGAGCTGGTATTTAGCGACCCTCAGAGTGTGTTCAATATTGGCCCTAGCAACAGGATCCGCTGGGTTAATATGAAAATTTGCACAGGCCCCATTATATTCACCCTGTTCGCCAAAACCCCGCAGGCATTTGTAATGTTTGGGGCATGGCTCACGATCCAAGTCGCGGGAACAGCCTCCCCAGGGGGTGAGGTGCATGATCTGTAGGGTCTCATTAACTAATGCCTCAATTTCTGCTTGCGTTGACCCGGTCTCCATCATTCGTGCGACATATTTACCCAACGGATCGCGGGGTAAAAGCTCTATCATCGACTGCATGTAAAGCGTTTTATGCTGCTCCGCCGTTTCGGCTGCGGTGCGCTTATCGTAAGCACGGTTCTGTGAAGGGGCACGCCCAGATAGGAGTGCTATTGCAGATTCATTTCCGCCTGCGCGAAAGCGAGCATCGTCTTTCCAGTGGCGGAAAATATGTGTACTTATTCCTGCTCGCAGCTCAAACACTTCAGCATTGTTCTTGCGGATATTGAGTTCCTCAAACGCTGACATCGTGCTTTGTGATGAGCGAAGGAAGCGCTGAATATCTTTTTGGTTCAGTGGGAATGGTAGGTGGGGTTTGGTGGGACGGGCACGATGGAATTGATCATCAAGCTTGATAAATAAGTGCTGCGACAACGGGTGCTGGATCGAATAACCCGCTCGTACCAGTTCTGGCGTGTCAAGTTCTAACTCCTTCAAGGCGTTTTTGAAGTGGTCACTAAGGATGGAGCGGTGATTTTCGCTCGCCCAACTTTCATACGCATCGAAAGCGATAAAAAGTGAGGCTGTTGATTTTAGCACCTGCTCACCGGTCGTCACGAGATTCTGGTGTTTTTCACTGCTATCCGAAAATTTTGGGAGCAGGCCTGCTTCTACGTATTCATTCCATTTGAAGTAACCATTTGAGGGATCCCATAAGTGAGGGTGGTGCTTATAACCTCGACCTAGCACTCTGTCCTTAGCAATAACTTCAAGTTGCGTACGTTGCTGCTGGTAAAGTGTACCGTCCTCCATAGCCATGGCCGACTTTCTGGCCGACTCAGTCAGTAATAATACCTCCTTATGCTGTTTCTTGAGCAGAGTTTCCCAGCCCGCCCCGAGAGGAACGAGGCGCGGTTCGCCTGCTTTTTCTGACAGCACTTTTAGCCATGTTTTATCATTGATGTCGACAAAACAGTCAACGCTCAACGTGGCAGCCTCTCCAATTCGCAATCCTGCGGCCATCATGAAGCTACACATCAAGGCGCGTAGACGAAAATAACCTTCTTTCGGTTCGTTGTTGCCATTTTCGGTTTTAAGCAATACTTCGCCAAGCGCAGTGTCTAATTCAGCAGGAGGGCGTTTATTATTGATTTTTTCGGCCGCTTCAGGACTGGTCGTGTCATTTCTTGCCAATTTGTGTTTATCGGTCAACACGCAATTATAACGGAAAGGCAGGTACAGCATGCCATTGCTTCGCATCCAGCTGATAAGCCCGCCTTCACCCGCAATTCTGGTTTCTATACCATTTGCTGAGCCGCCGCCCTGTTGCTGATAGGCGCGAATGAAGTCCTCGACTGTCTTTTTGCTTAACGTCGCAAGATTATCAATGTTGTTGTCGACTATATGCAGAATAAGCTTCGCGGCCTGGTTGTGTTGTCGCCGTTGGGTTTCGCTGAGCCAAAGTTTGGTCGCGGTATAGGCTTTAATAAACCTCACACAGCGGTCATCAGTATAAGCCTGTCGATTAACAGAGTGTTGGGGCCAGTACTTGTTATTTAAGCCCATTGCTTGGCCGAATAACAGGTCAACTGTAGGTGCAGGCCAACGTTCATCGTCATAACAGCCACCCTCTAAGTGGCCGTCTGCGATCGCTTTTTCGTACAGAATGCACCCCTCATCTTCAAGCTCATTCAGTTTATCTGCGAGCATGTCTTGAAATTGTAATAGCTTGGCTTGTTCCAGCGAGTGCACTGTCATGACGCTACCTCCCAGGCTTCTGCCAATATTTCAGCCGCATCCACTAGACGTTCCCGCTCTGTTAGCATTCCTAGTGGAAACTGGGCCGTGCTGTTCGCCTGCCAAAATTCAAATTCGTCCTGGTTGGTCTTTATTGCTTGAGCGACCAACCACCTAGTGTCATCGGTCATTTCAGATGTGTCGCGTCGGTTGGAGCATGTCGCACAAGATTTCATCGGATCGTATGGGCATTCGGGTACCCCAGGTGGCAACACACATGTGCCGGTCATGGCAATGCAGGCGGCGATTTGGCCATCTTCGCTCTTCGGCAGTTTGTCGACGAGCGCGCCGCTGAGGGCTGCAATCGCTTTCTGTTGTATGGGGCTGGAGCTGAGTGAGAAATCGTGATCCCACCACTCTTGGGCCATTTTTATGTAGAATCTAACCGATTCTTCTCCTTTATGACCCAACCACACGGCGATTTGGCGAAGGCTTGCTCCTTTTTGGGCTAGATGCGTACCTACAGAGTAACGAAAACGATACGCGGTGATACGGACAGGCTTGATGACTTTTTTATTAGTGCGAAGGTCGGTTTCCTTCGTGGTAATCACGTGGTTTTTGGACATCATATAGAACCGCTCAGATACCAACTGAGGAGAAAGGTGATAGTAATATTGAGCATCCCGGGCATCCTTAGGCAATGTGCGATCATTTGTCCGTACCGCTTTAAACATTGGCCGCTTAGTTGGGCATGTGGTATCGATATTTGTCAGCGGACAAGTGAGCGGGTTATCCTGTTCCTCATTAATCAGTCGCTGCAACACGATCGCCACATCATCTGGAATCTTGTATTGACGTATATTGTTGGGGTTTCGTCGACCCGTTGAATGCTTGCCCTTGATGAGATGAATCACCAAATGCCATCTGCCATCTTTTTCTGTTAGATCACATTCGCGCAGTAATGCAGTTTGCGTCGGTCGTAGGCCAATATAGCGGTGCAGGCGTAAAAGAGCTTCATCAAAGGTATTCAGCACCCTACTTTCGAGAAAACGGTCGATGGCTACTCGCTGCGCTTGGGTGAACGGACCATTTACGTCATCAAGCGTCAGGACGTGGATGCCACGCGTGATGCGGTTATTGATCTTCATGCCTAGCAGGCAGCTTGCCACTTCGTCACTGAACCCCCATTCGGATTCCAACTGTCCTGTTGCCAGAAACTGACGCAAGGCCGTTTGACGATGATGACCCGCATCTGTGTTCGGGCTGTGGAGAAAGACATCTCTCGCCCAGCCACGAATCGCTTTTTCGAACACGCTTTCTGATGCATTTTTTGCAACATTTAACTGTGTAAGGGCATCCGATAATTCTACCGTGTACTGGTGTACTTTTGATGCGGAGACAATTTCGCAGCGTTCGATAAACCAGCGCCACGCTACGTAATTTATCACAGGATGCGCATGCCAGCGCTGTGGGGGACAGACATGACGGCGACTAGCATTGGCTTGTCCGACGATGACTTCATTCAGAAAAGCTCCGCCTTCTTGCGTGCGAATCTGCACACTTTCTAACTGCTTGCCTCGTACAGTGGCGGGTATTGGTGCCCAATCGATTTCTAGCTTTGCCAATGCGTTATAATCGCCAATTAAGGGATCTGTATCATATATTGTGATGCTAAAAAGAGTCATTGGCTGATTTCCTTTGATTATCAATAATTGGTACAGCTGAATAGGTTGATTCAGCCTGCATACTGGCGGTTGCTAAATCTGAAAGCAGCGAGTTCAGATCTTCACGCCCATAGTGGTTGGGCATATCAGATCCCTGACTCCAACCGAATTTTGTTGTCAGGATTTCTTGAAGTAATTGGTCTCGACTTAACGCATCAACATGGCTCAGTGCTTTCCTGAGCGTTGCGGCGGACACCGTCACTGCGGTATGGCGGAAGGTATATGAGGTTAAGTAACCAACCGTTGGAAAGGCAGTAGCAATGGTTTTTACAACCGATCTCACCCCACTGGGCGTGATGGGGCCGCCATCCTTGGCTGATAAAAATAGGTAGGTGCTACGCCGCTTACCTGCAAGTAACTTGTCGCGGTGCTCATCTATATAAAGCTGAAGCATTTCAAGCGTCATTTGTGACAGCTTTATATCGCGTCCGCGTGTCTTATGGCCAACTGTGGCTTTGCGGGGAAACTTGCGGCGGCGGCGGTACTCCGCAAGTTGATTGTGATGTGCTTCCATACTATCTGCCGACCACTTGGAAACCCAGATGGACTGCCGTTCTGGAAACAAGTCACTTTTCTCTAGCATGCATAGTTCAGCAGGGCGGATACCGGCTTCAATTAACAAGCTAACTAAAGCAGCGTTGCGGTAACGAATCGCAAGATCATGCTGTGAACTGAATGGATTGTGTGGTGCTTCGGGTGTGATGGCAAACCTCAGCACTGCGAGCTGTTCGTTAGAAAGTGCTGGCGGACTTTGTGTGGCTTCTTGGATATTACCTCGTGTTGGAACCGCTTGTTCTATCCATTTTAGCATCCGCTCCATTTTTTTCTCGGCATAGAGATGCTTTTTTTGATCCGTCACTTTATCCAGATAGCGCTCAAATCCGAATCTCAGATAGATGGATATTGTTCCGAGTCGATGCGCATAGGTCGATAATTTCGCTTTAATTATATTGCCGGATTCTTTTTTCCATGCCAAGGCACTAACTAGTTGATCGACTTCCATGCGTTTGAGCGGCTCTAGCGCTGCGAAGCGACTATCCAGATCGAAGTGGTGGCGATCCAGATATTCGAACAATTGCGTCAGGCTCTGCAAATATGTCTTCACGGTGTTTGCTGTATACTTGAGGCGTAGATCCCAACCCCATAGGTTGGCAATCGGCGGCATAAAGCCATTTCGGGAATCGATCAGGTAATAAAAACCCTCATTCACCCAATCCTTGCGTACAGGTATAGATTGACCATCAACCCCTGTAATTGAAGTTGGCCAAGATCCTTTTCTCACTTGATATGAATTTGGAGGTTCACGAAAGTCATCTAGCCAGTCACTGCTCATATAAAACCCGAGATCATTTTAATTTCAATTTTACACATTTATTTGTACTCAGATAAGTAATTTTTACAATAAAGAATACACACATGATAATGTGGTGAGCAACCGTTACCCCCTTACGGTAGCTGTTTGCTCGGCTCGATCAACCTCACTAAGTTTGTCTTAGATCCTTTTACTCAACAAGCTCGTTTTGATTGGAATCGCTTTAAAACAACCGTGACCATCTTTACCCGCATGTTGGATAACGTTGTTGAGATCAACGGATTGCCGTTAGAAGAGCAGCGCCACGAGATCAATCATAAACGCCGTCACGGTATGGGATACTTGGGGTTGGGCTCCACCATCACCATGCTTAAAATGAAATACGGCGATGCTGCATCCGTCATTTTTACAGAACAAGTCACAAAAGCGTTAGCCATTACCGGCTGGCGTGCGGGGCTTGAATTGGCCAAAGAAAAAGGCGCGGCGCCGATTATGAATGAGCAATTTACGGTGACGGGTGAGATGCTACGTAAACGCCCCGAGATGCTTGATGATGGTTACAAAGTCGGGGACTCAGTCGCGGGAAAAGTGCTGCATGCACGTTACAGTCGCTACATGCAACAGATCGCTAAAAGTGAACCAGAGCTGGTCAAGCAGCTAGCTGAGCAAGGCTGCCGTTTTACTCACCATAGCTCGATCGCGCCAACAGGTACCATTGCGTTATCGATAGGTAACAATGCCAGCAATGGGATCGAACCCAGTTTTGCACATCATTACTCCCGCAATATTATTCGCCAGGGTAAAAAATCCAAAGAAAAGGTCGATGTGTTTTCGTATGAGCTGCTGGCTTATCGTCACCTTATTAATGCAGAAGCGATGCCCTATAGCGATGTGCCTGCCCAACAGTTGCCGGATTACTTTATTTGTGCGGACGACATCCACCCAAAACAGCATGTTGACATACAAGCGGCGGCACAAAAATGGATCGATTCCTCCATCTCGAAAACGGCCAATGTGCCTACTGACTACCCCTATGATGAGTTCAAGGATATTTATCAATATGCTTATGAGCAGGGGCTAAAAGGTTGCACCACTTTTCGCTTCAATCCAGAAGCTTTTCAAGGCGTGCTGGTAAAAGAGCAGGATCTTGAAAACACCCTCTATCAGTTTACGTTGGCCGATGGCAGTGTGGTTGAGCTAAAAGGCAGTGAAGAGGTTGAGTACGATGGCGAGTACCACACTGCTGCTAATCTGTTCGATGCACTAAAAGAAGGTTATTACGGAAAATTTTAAGGAGACACCCGCATGTCATCAACAGCACAGAAGAAAATAGTCCGTATTGATCAAGCTATCATCAGTTACAAAGTGATCACTGCACAAGAAAAAGCAGCAGAAGAAACGGCAGCATTAGCGGCTGACGCTCAACTAGCCGTGCCACAACAGCCCGAACAGAAGCCAGAGCAGAAGCCAGAGCAAAAAGACGAACTCAGCCTGGAAACCGTCCACGAAAACCTGAGTCGTCCGGACTTTCTTATGGGCTCAACTTATAAAATAAAAACACCGATGTCTGAGCATGCGCTGTATATCACCATCAACGACATTGTCCTGAATCAGGATACAGAGCATGAACAACGCCACCCCTATGAGATATTTATTAACTCTAAAAACATGGATCACTTCATGTGGGTCGTCGCACTCACCCGCGTTATCTCTGCCGTATTTCGTAAAGGCGGTGATGTCACCTTTATGGTGGAAGAGTTAAAAGCGGTGTTCGATCCTAAAGGCGGTTACTTTAAAAAAGGCGGAAAATTCATGCCTTCATTGGTCGCAGAAATTGGAGAATCGATTGAAAACCATCTTAAAATGATTGGCCTGATGAAAGATCCATGCATAGATCAGCATCAGCAACAGATTCTCGATGAAAAAAGAGCAGAATATGATCGTCGTACAGCTACGCAGGGTCAGGCAGCTATCAGCAACCTTGATAAAAGTGTCAATGATGATAACGGTGGCTATCCTGCCAATGCTCAGCTATGCAACAAATGCCACACCAAAGCGGCGATCCTGATGGATGGCTGTTACACCTGCCTGAGTTGCGGTGATAGTAAGTGTTCTTAGTGGTTTTTTATATGTAAAAATATGCTTATACAAACGCTATCTATTACATGAGCATCCAATACTGAAAATTATAAAAGGGCCTGTTGGCCCTTTATATTTTGAATAGTAAAGATTAATTCATTAATGAATTTTTTTTCATTAGCGCTCTGTCAATCCCTTTTAACTTCATTTCATCCATCACGAAATTCACGGTATTGAGGAATCGCTGCTCACCCACAGGGATCAGATAACCAAACTGGCTTTTGGTAAATGGGCTCTCATCACGCACCGCTTGTAATGTCTTATCAGTGGTCTCGTAATAAAGGGCCTCTGGCGTTTCGGTAACCATCACATCAACTTTACCTTCGGATACCGCTTTGGGAACATCAAGGTTGTTTTCAAACTTAATTATGGTTGCGTTAGGCAAAAATTCATCAGCAAATTTCTCGTTGGTGCCGCCAATATTCACACCTACCCTGACGCTTGGCAGGTTAACTTCTTCCAGTGTGTCATATTGTGCTTCTTTGCCATTCGCAACCAGGAACACCTTACCAAATGTCATATAGCCCTGAGATTGTTCAGCCGCTAATTGACGAGACATACGACGAGTAATACCTCCCATGGCGATATCATATTTACCTTCCTTAAGGTCACCAACCAAACCCTTCCATGTCGTCTGAACAAAACGTACTTCAACCCCCAGTTCTGTCGCAAGATGATTGGCTACATCGACGTCATAGCCTGAGTAAGTCTCGCCATCAAAGAAGGTGAAGGGCTTGTAATCCCCCGTTGTTCCTACCGTCAAATACCCTTTTTCCTGGACATCCTGGAGGAGATCGGCAAAGGAGCTAAAACTAAGCGTTACCGTTAACAGGAGTAAGGCTTTAGATAGTTGTATCGAAAGCTTCTTAGGTCGTTGTATAAGTTGTTGTATAAGTAGTTTCATAAAATGCCATCTTCCTTATTTTTATGTTTAAATTACACTGCTGTTTTTGGGCGTATATACGCAGCCAAGTGTCACATTAATACTCTTAAACCCAACAAAAAAGAAGTCAGCAAACAAAGAGCACCGTAGATTATGAATACAAGCAGTGGCGAATACGGAGTAGGTGACAATTCCTATAAAGCAGCAGGAGAGTTGGCCGGCATTACCCGCCTTGTCGATGACTTCTACGACAACATGTGTACATTGTCAGAAGCGAAAATAATACGCGATATGCATCCTGGTGACCTGACTGAATCACGCACCAAGCTCGCCTATTTTTTATCAGGCTGGCTCGGCGGCCCAAGGATTTACGCCACCACCTTTGGTAGTCTGAGTATCCCGGCAGCACATCAGCATTTACCGGTAGGTAAGGCAGAGAGCGAAGCATGGCTAACCTGCATGCAAAAAGCCCTCGCGAAGCAACCGTATGAAGAGTCGTTTAAAGTGTATTTAATCACGCAACTGCGAGTGCCCGCAGAACGAATCAGGGCAGTGTGCGCGAGAAATCCCTAAACTAATAAGCCTGTAATTACCTGCTACTGTGGACCCATAACATATTAAGAAGACATATTAAGCAGCCATATATAATAGCTATGCTTCGCAGTCCGCTAAGCAAAGAAAAGCTACAAAGCTGACTTGAAAATTATTCATTCCTCGATAGTTATCTAAAACTCAGTTATTTTGGTTGTATATATTCATCTATTTGGTACGGGCTTTCAGTTGATATGTTTAGCTCACTTAAATCTAGACTTTACATTTTTCTTCTCATTGTTGCTCTGCCTGGCGTTATAACAATTTTTTATCAAGCCACTCAGCAGAGAGCTTCAGCCATTGAGAAACATACTGCTCACGCTATCGAAACGGCAAGGCGGCTTGCGCATGCACAAGCAATAATTATTAAAGATACCGAAAATTATCTGCAACATCTGTCATCCGTTAAAGAGATCCAAAATCCAAGAAGTGACGCTTGTCAGGTCTTTCTGAGTAAAATTATTCAACTGAACACTACCTACATCAATATTGGAATACCTACCTCAGACGGTGAACTGCTTTGTAATGCTTTACCATTAAGCAAAAAGGTTAATGTGTTTGATAGAGCCTATTTTCAGCAATCATTGACGAATAAGGTGTTTTCTATTGGTACTTATCAGCATGACCGAGCGTCGCAAAGCAGCAGTGTTAACTTTTCATATCCAGTCATCGCCGCTGATGGCACAGTTACCGCGATCGCTGTAGCGGTCGTTTCACTGGATTGGTGGAGTCGCCAACTTTCAAATTACAACCTTCCTCCAAGTTCGATTGCTTTTATATCCGATGAAGAGACTTCAATCGTCGCTAATTTTCCGGTTCAGGCCTCTTTACATGGTCTGACATCAGGTGAGTACAACGTAAGCATAGAAGCTGCTCGTGAATACGATCTGCAGACCGAAGTAATTCAAGGTAAGGATGATCTTTTACGGATTTTTACGCATAAAACGCTATATAAAAATGTATGGTTCCCCTCATGATTGCAACACAGATTTGTGATCATGAGGTGGTTTTGCGCTAATGTATTCGGAGTCTTTAATTAGGAATGTGTTATTCCCGCTCCACGATGAGCATCCGCGCCAGATAGCCCTTAAAAAGCCGGCAGCTTTTCACAGCTGTTTTTTATGACAGGTTTGCCACCCGGACGGTCAACCGTTTTCATCATCACGCTCTATTATTGCAAACCCGATTAAACCTGTTGTGCCTGATAAGGCTCATTCTTACTTAAAACAGCATAGGCTATCCGCGACAACTTGTTCGCCAGTGCAATGCATACCACATTAAATGACTTACTTACTCGCAGCTTT